>JASGJG010000025.1:0-6845 GCA_049840835.1 Armatimonas sp.
GACGTATTGCTAAGGTTAATAGGGAAACACGATAGAATCCGAACAGCACCTCAACAGGCCAATGGCAAATACAGCAAGCGCAAGTACACATACACCAACAAGAGGTATTCGGCGTAGGGTAAAGATGCCCAGGAGTGCACAAAACAGCGTTACAAAAACCAAGACAACTGAGGGTAGCCTGAGATGTGGCTCAATCAGGGTTGCTAGGATTAGTAGCACCAGCGCGGTAAAGAGTGGGCGCAGGTGCATAGTTTAGCCGCCTAGCATACGGCAGCGAGCACAGGAGGTCGCCTCACCATCTGGCAATGGAGGCAGGAGCTCCTCACAGCGCAGGCAGGGAACCCAGCCATTGTCTAGCCGCCAGGTTTTCAGCCGAGCATCACGCAGACGAGTGATTCTCAGGCGAGCACGCAAACGTTCATCGCGGACTCCAGCAATCCCCTCTTCAATAGCGCGCAGCTCCGCGGGAGAGAGTTCTACACTCTCTAGAGTTTCTATAGAGGGGCCTTTTTCTGGCTCCGGCTCGCCACTATCCGTACGGACTCCACGGTTCTGAAAGTGGATATCCATGATAATGGGCTCACTCTCTGAAGTTTCTAGCCGGCGGTTCAGTCGGCGCAGGAGATCTTTCTTATAGTAGGTCAGTTCGTGCGCCCATACAGCGGACTTGGTGGAGACTCTAAGTACTCCACCCTCTACCCCAAGAACCTGAGTGGCTCCGGCAATTTGCTCCCCTACGACTTCGGCCCAGACTAGCGGCGCAGTGTGCTCTTTAATCTTGCGTGCAATGTTCAGGCTGCCAAGCTGGCGCCCCAGAACATCTCCCACCGGATCAAAACTGCCACCACGCCGCGCTGGCATCTCAGCCCTGCCGGCGCTCCCCGGCGGCGCTCATATCGGCATAGACAGTTAAGCCGCCATTCTGTGGTGCTAGCCCACAGGCAGGCAGAGTAGAAAGGCTGCCTTCATCGGCGAGCCAGGTGCCAAGCATCTTGCGCTTCTTCTCGCCCGTAACCAGCACCATAACCTGCCGCGCAGCATTGATGGCGGGAAAAGTCAGAGTTACTCGTGGTACAGGAGGAGGAAGCTCACCTGGTAGGGATGAGGTAACCCAGGTATCGGTAATCCCAAGCGCCGGGCTACCGGGAAAGAGTGAGGCGGTATGCCCATCACTGCCGAAGCCAAGCAGCACCAGATCGAACACAGGAGTAGAGCCTAGCTCGTGGACGAGCAGTTTGTTGTATGCCTTGGCGGCAGCTTCGGGACTACCCACATCGGTCGGCACAGGGTAGATCTGGCGCTCAGGAACCGGTACTTTCGAAAGGAAAGTACGGCGTGCCATGCCGAGATTGCTATCCGGGCTGTCCTCAGGAACCATACGTTCATCGCCTAAAAAGACGAAGGCGCGGGGCCAGGGAACGCGGGGAATATTCTCTGGAGTAGCCAGAAGCGAGTACAGTCGTTCAGGCGTAGAGCCACCAGCGAGCGCGAACCGGAAGCGGCTGCGAAGCGCCACGGCCTCTCTAGCCAGTGTTATGAACCGCTCCGTTGCTGCCTGCGCCAGAGTTTCTTCATTGTCAAAAATCTGTAGCGTCGGCGTCATCGCGACTATCATACCAGACTTGACGAAAGACTAAGTCTCGGTTAGAATGTGGTGCTGGCCAGGAGTGATGTCCGAGTTGGTCGAAGGAGCACGACTGGAAATCGTGTAGGCGGTTTAAACCCGTCTCGTGGGTTCGAATCCCACTCACTCCGTTTGCTTTCTATTCTTTCAGGCTGGAGGATGGCGCGCTGTTGCGACGACGTTTAAAGTTAGTCAATCGCCCTCGTTGGAAGCGTGCTGCCGCTGTTCTTCTCACTATTCCTCCCATTCTCGCCGGGCTGATTTGTGGTGGATTCTATTTTAATATCCATCGACAGGCAGCGGCCATGTCGGTTGATCGCATGCCGTTCCTGCCTGCTCCAGAAGGCGCGCAGAAGCGCTTACTGGTTATCTCCCCCCACTGCGATGATGAGACTTTAGGATTGGGTGGCACCATTGCCGAGGCGCGTAAGAGCGGAGCGCATGTCACTATCGCCTTCCTGACCAATGGAGATGGATTCCGTGTCGCGGCATCGCGAGCGCTAGAAAAACCGGTATTGGAACCGAAAGATTTTGTGCGCTTTGCTGAGCAGCGACAGAAGGAAGCCTTGGCAGCGGCTAAAACATTGGGCGTGCCCGAAGAAGATGTCGTGTTCCTGGGATTCCCAGACCGTGGCTTGACCCCCATGTGGCAGACGAATTGGAGTGATAGTACTCCGTTCCGCTCGCCCTATACGGGTCAGACTCACTCGCCCTACTCACGCTGCCAGACCCCCAATGTCATCTACTCGGGGCAGGCCTTGACTCACGAGTTGGCTCGCCTGATTACCCGTGTACAGCCAACGGAGGTCTATGTCACGCATCCTTCGGATGATCACCCGGATCATGCGGCGGCACCTGCCTTCGCACGTGCGGCGATTCGGCGCTCTCATAGCTCCGCTCCTTTGCGGTACTATCTGGTCCATCGGGGAGACTGGCCGCTCCCACAGGGCCTACACCCGGACGATGATTTGGTGCCGCCGGTAAAAATGGCAACCCTGGACACTCTCTGGAGTGCAACCCCACTTACTCCAGAAGCCAGAGACCGCAAAGAAAAAGCCCTCAACTGCTATCCCTCACAGCTAGCTCTTTGCGACCGGTTCTTAACCTCGTTCGTGCGGCGCAATGAGATTGTGGGCACGATTCCCGAAGACAGCACCTCCCTGCGTGATCCCGCCTCGGACAACCTGGTACGGTTCACAAATCCCGCTGCAGACATTACCGGCGTTTCGGTACGACAGGCAGATTCGGCACTGAAGTTGCAAGTGACTCTCCGTGGCGACGCATCACCGAGAATGCGCTACATAGCACGCTTGCGGGGTCGTTCGGACAAGCCTGACTTGGATCCATCGTCCTTTATGGAGGTCAAGCTTCAGCCGACCCGAGTGGGCAATCGTATGGTAGCCATAACCACGGTACCGCTGAATAAACTGGGCCTTCAGCCCGGTCAGCCGGGCCGAGTCTGGGTGTGCGCGGAGAGCTACTGGACCGGAACTCTGGCGGTAGATCGTACAGGCTACCGGGAGCTGACCTTAAACAGCCAGCCAGAACTAAAACTTTAGAGCTAGATAGAGGGAATCTGCATGGCGGAAGAGACAGCCCCCGCGGTGACTACGGAGCGCCGCAAGCTTGGCAGTCTGCAATTTGGAGGGCGCCTACAGGCACGTCGGGCCGGTGAGGCCGAAGCGCTGATCTTAGGGCTACTCTGCACACTAGACATGATTACAACCCTGTGGTGGGTTGTTTTTGGTCACGCTTCCGAGGCAAACGGCCTGCTAGCCTGGACCTTCCGTATCCACCCTGCGGTTTTCGTAGTCGCCAAGTGCGCCTCCTGGCTTCCCGCACTCATTCTAGCCCCCATGCTCGCCCGCCGCCGCAAGACGCTCACGGTCTGGCTCCTGCGCGCTATCATCGTTCTCTACATCGTCTTCTACTTCGCCTTCGCTCGGTTCTAACCACCAGCGGCAAGAGCACACGCAGACACGCGTGTCGCTCCACTCGCCAGCAGGCACTGAGCAAGGGCGTTTAGCGTTGCCCCCGTTGTAAATACATCATCGACCAGCAGCACTTGCTTCCCCGCGAATATAGTAGGATCAGGCACAGGAAAGGCCCCTGCTTGTACCGAACGGCGGCGCAGGTCTGGCGACAGACGTACCTGCGCCTCAGCCACCTTCTCACGGCGAACGGCTTTTGGGAGCAAAGGCACGTTTAGCGCATCGGCAAGAGGAACGGCAAGCAGCTCTGCCTGATTGAAACCACGCTTGAGTGCACGAGCACGTGCCAGAGGAACGGGAACTATAACATCTGGACTTTCGGTCAGCAGCCCATCGGCCACCATGCGATTCGCCAGTAGAGCGCCCAGCGGTTCCGCCAGCGCCGCTACTCGGTCGTACTTCAGCCGATGAATTCCGTGACGAACTGGCCCCATGTACACAGCCGCAGCCCGAATCTGAGTTAGTGCCCACCCACCCCAGGCAGCGTGCGCAGCAGCACACACTCGGCAAGGTGCACCAGCAGGGTCATCCGGGTGGCCACAAATCTGACAGAAGGGCACTGGAATCGGGAGAAAGCCCTGCTCGCAGGCGGAGCAGATGCTAGGTGAGTCCCAGGCTTCACAAATGAGGCAGCGTGGCGGGTAGAGAATGTCTAAAAGCCCATCCACGACTGCCCGGAGCGCCATGGTTACTCCAATCGAGTAAAGCGCTCGGAAAGCTGGCTATCCGAGAGGAAGTTCTGCGCATAGCCCACTTTTTGGACGGCTTCCTGATTGCGCGGATCCAACCGAAGCACTTTTTTAAATTGGAACAATGCAGCAGCGTACTGCCGATCCGAGTACAGGCGGTTACCCAGCATCAGCGCTTCCGCTATACGAGCGGTACGGAGTAGTTCAGCGGATTCAGTATCCGTGGCACCACGGTGCCGAGCTTCCAAAAAAGCTACCAGGGCAGCGGAAGGCTCCCCAACTGCCAAAAGCTGTCTGCCTCGCTCTATTGCGGCCTTAGCGGCGTTTATCCGCGCCTCGGCCAGAGCTTCTCGCGCCCCTCGTTGCACGGGATCTGCAGTTATCGCCTCTAAGAACAGGGCTTCCGCCGCCGGAGCATCCCCGTGGGAAAGAGCAGTACGTCCTCGGGCCAGGGCATCGGTATACCAGCGTGTGTGCAGAGCCGCTCTCTCAGTGGCAAGCGCAGCGTTGTAAGGCGCCTCGGACTGTGCGTGTTCCAGTGCCTCATCCGCTGCAGACCAGTCTCCTACGGCTTCCGCTGCCTGCGCCTCATGGTGCATTCGCGTGGTGAACTCGGTCAGCGTTTGCGCAAAGAGATCGGCGCACTCGATATCTCCCGGTGCATCAGCTAATCGCTCTCTAAGCTGCCTCAGTGCCGCACCCAGGTTCCCGGACTCGACAGTGCGTGTTGCCTCTGCCAATGCGATCTCATTGGAAAGCAGGCTCAGGCGAGCCGAAAGCTGCAACTCATAGAGTGCCAGCGTACCATCACGTAGAGTAACGGCGACCTGAGTACCATCTGGGGAAAGTGAGAGCCCTGTCGGGCGCGCTTCATCGTAGTCGATATCCCAAACGGGGAGACCGTCTTCGGAGAGAAAGACCAATCGGCCCGCCGTAGTATCCGTAGCTAAAAGCGCTACGACTCCGCCGGTCGCGGACATAGCGAGCTCTATAGGCTGACCGAGAAGCTCCGTGAACCATAAAAGCCCACCATCTGGCCCAATGCAGCCTACGCCACCAGTGTTGTCGTCATCTCCTCGGCAGGCAAAGGCTGTACGCTCCGGTCCCAGAGTCGCCAGCGCCTCTATAGCACTTTCCTGTCGATGAGTGAGCACTGTCCGGCGAGTGGAATCCAACACGACGACTTCGCCGCTAGTACCAGCAACCGCCAGATACTCCCCCGAGCGGCTGAGAGCTACGCGGCGTACTTCGAAGTTGAGGTCCTTATGCCAGAGTAAGCGCCCGCCCGACTCACCGAGAGCCAGGGTACTTACCGACTGCATCAGATCACAGAATGCACACACGAACCGGCTACCATCTTCGGCTAGCGCGACATCCGTATAGCTCACACGTCGGTCCGGCAGGAAGCGTGACTTCCGGCTCTCTTTGAACAGATAGAGATCGTCTTCCGTGGTCCCTAAAAAACGCTCGGCCTGCGCTCCGATCTCGATCTTCCGCAGCGTTTCTACATTGAACGTGTCCAATACACGGCTACGTCCCACCGAGTCGATTCGTGCAATATGGCTGGTACGCGCTTCCATTTCATCTGGCACAGCAACCAGCAACGAGCCGTCTGGCTGGACGGCGTAGCGCGATAGCGGTGAGATTCCACGAAGTCGGCGTAGAAATAACAGGTTAACGTTGGCAATATCGGCCATGGGGCATCTTTATTTTACCGCTATAACCGGCTCACTGCTGGCACAAGGCCAAGCGGTTTACGGCTGGCTTGCGCCAATGTCTCTACCAGCGCTTTTTCTTCCGGAAAGCTGCGCAGCATAGTTTTTAACAGTGTAAAAGCCCGCCCGGTCTCCGGCAATCGCAGGTCTTCGGGGCGGAAGAGCAAGTTGTCTCCATTATCCAGGCGATACCAGAGTTCAGGCGCTACCACGAGTACTCTTAGAGCGGTATAGATCACCAGTGCAGAGAAACGATCTCCACCAGGACCGAGCGGAGCATTAGCGCGCCCCGGATGCTGAAAGGCCGGATGCCCCGCCTCATCCCCTGGCGCTACTCCAGGTACCCAGACACCATCGTAATCAATGAGTCGTAGAAATCCAGTCCCATCCTCAACTAAGACATTGCCTCGTTGCAGATCGCCATGCACCACACCACAGGCTTCCAAGTGCCCGACCAGAGTTCTCCAGGAGTCGGCCATGGCACGCAGTTGCGCCGGGTTGCCTAGATTTTTTTCAATCGCTTCGCCCAGGTCAATCCCTTCAACCCAGGGCATGCGAATCAATGGTCGCCAGCTGCCAGCAGCAAAAATCCCCTCATCCTGCCATTGGGGTGCTACAAACCAGGCTGGTGGTGCAGAGAGTGAGGCTAGGCGGGCAAGAAGCGCGCTCAAACGCACTGCGAGATCTGGTCGTGGTTTGAGAAAGAGCCGCACGGCATAGGACTGCCCCGCAGGATGCAACATGCGGTACACATGGGTATAGGCACCTGCCACCGGGCGAGGCAGACCATCTGGAGTTTGTGCCGAGATAGAGCTGGCCGCCAGCT
>JASGJG010000026.1:0-80456 GCA_049840835.1 Armatimonas sp.
GCGACCCAGTTATTTTTCTGACTGCCGATGTCTTCGATCTGGTGGATCTGCGCTGGAATCCGACTGGGCTGGGCTAGAGCGGTCGCATATTGCTGCACTGTTAACCGAGGCTGCTGTGGCTATCGGGAAAGGTATGGCGCCCGGCATCTCTGGTGCCTGGCTAGACGACTGGCGAGAACAGCTTTGTGGCCTTTATCGAGATGCCACAGTTCGTTTCATGGCAGCCGACCCGGCTCTGTGCCTGCAGATACGAGAGGAGCGCCTCTTTGCAGGTGCCTCTACAAAGGCGGAACCACAAGCCTTAGAGACTCCGTTTTATGGTCGAACTGCGGAGCTTAGTGAACTTCGTGAGAGGCTGGCTGGTGGTGAACGAGTCATTACTCTGGTCGGTCTCGGCGGCGCAGGGAAAACTCGGCTGGCCATGGAGCTGCTTTCCTCTCTGCCGGGTGATCTGCAGTATTGGCCACAGTCCAGCATTTCCTTAAGCGGCGTCTCCTCTCGTGGTGGGCTATTAGAGGTCCTTCGGAAGGGGATTTGCCTGCAAATGGGAGATGTCCTTCAAGACGGACGTGACCCACTGGGAACCATCTGTCGTACCCTTCAGGATCAGCGAGTTCTACTCATTGATAACGCCGGAAGATGCCGTTCGTAACTCTACCGATGGAGAAGTCGTACAGACACTGGGATACCTGGTCTATCGCTGCCCGGAGCTTATTCTCATCTCCACAAGTCGGTGCCGTATAGGTCTTCCGGAAGAGGAAGTGTTCCCGGTAGAAGGGCTGCCTCTTCCTACCGAAGGAGACCTTGCTACTCTCTCTCTGGAGGATCTTGAGACACGCTATCCTGGGCTTGAGATGCTGAGTAAGTCGCTCAAGGCCGCAGGCAGCGATACGCTAAGTGCGAGCAGGGCCGAATCCGTGGTTGCCCTTCTGCGGCAGAGCGGTGGGCTTCCTCTCTCGATTGAGCTTCTAGCTACGCGCATCAACAAGCAGGGAGAGATCCTGCCGAGCCTGCACGATATCAAGACAAGTGCAGGTTCTCCACGGGGAGCTATCGACTGGGCACTGGAGCCACTCTCCACGGCTACTCGGGCCTTTTTACAGCGCTTGAGTATCTTTGAAGGGGCTTTCGGTATTGAAGATTCAAAGGCAGTCACTGGTGATACTAGAGTAAGATTCGGCTGACAGAGTTAGATGATGCCGGATTAATTACATTAGTCCGTAAAGACAAGCTAGATGACCCGATTTATCGATTGTCTCCAGCGGTGCGGGAATTTGTTCGTGAAGACCTTGAAGTTTCTCCTGAATTCCCAACTTTACTGATGCAATATGAGGGGTATTTTGCCCAATTGGCTGCCGAGGGCAATATAGGGCTCAGAGGGCTTGAACGTATTATATGGCTACCGCGTCTCAAGCAAGCTGCTGGAGATATCCTCTCTGTCATTCATCGGAATCTGAAAGCTGACTCGCACGTAGGCTTTGCCGCTGAGGTATTTTCCACTTTCGCCCATTTCTTTGTGGTTAATTCAAATCCTCACGAAGGTATGAGTCTGGCTGAGCGCGTGCTCAATCGAATTCATGAAGTAGGGGATCTCCCACAGCTATTAGAAATTGAGGCTATTGACGCTCTGGGAAGATTACAGACTGCTGCAGGTTTCTATCCAAAGGCCGAGATAAATCTAAAGTATGTTTTTCCTTTTTGGCAATCCGGTGATTATGTTCGTGAAATAGCTCGTTGTGCGAATAACCTGGCAATTTGTTGTGATCGTCAAGGACGATTTGATGAAAGTA
Organism: Armatimonas sp.; assembly: GCA_049840835.1. GTDB lineage: Bacteria > Armatimonadota > Armatimonadia > Armatimonadales > Armatimonadaceae > JANLTX01. The sequence goes on from JASGJG010000026.1 coordinate 1,791, forward strand.
CAATGTATTATGAAGTCGCTCTGCAGGGATTTTATAAGCTGAATGAACGAAGGGCATATGCTCAGTCATTACAGAACATGGCCTATCGGCTTAGAATAATCAATAAATGGAATGAGGCCCATGATCTGATTAAACAAGCTTGTGAGATCGTTACTGTTGAGTTTCCAAGCGAGCCAATCACTGCAAAATTCCTATATGATTATGCCGAAGTTCTCTATGTTTTAGGAAATGATAAGGCAATGCATGTTATCAAAGACATAATGAAGATTCTAGAGAATGGGCAAGATACTCTGCGTCTAGCAAATTCTGCAATGTTAGCGGGACTATTAGTAAAACGCAATAAGAATTATTCGCACATTAATGGAGATGTTTTACTTTTATGTGGATGGTCAATTTCTAAAAGCATTACAGATGAGCCATCTTTTGTAACACAGATACAATCTGAAATTAATACCTGTATCTCAGAAATGAGGCTGAAAGAAATACCTGTTTTTTCCGAAAAAGACCTGGAATTAATACGGATGCAGATTTTAACCCTCTAATTTGTACCAGGTAACCCGACTATCCTTCTTGCGTGAGACACATAAAAGTCTCGGCTTGAGAGGGAAGTCGAACAATGAAACTGCGTATATCCCGCAGAAACATCCTCGTTACGGGGATTACCACCATCCTGTTAGCTGCTGCTGCATGGGCAGAAGAACAGCATGTCATTGGTTTTGCAACAGCTAATGTCGTTCAAGCAGGGCAAAACTTACAAGCTACCATTAGTGTAAATCAGGGCGGAGTGAATGTGAATGTCGTTAGTAACCCACCTGGACTGGTTAACCAGACAGTAACAGCATCATCAGGGTCAACAACGGCGACACTGAGTACTAACCCAAGTGCACCAGCGGGAAACTATCAACTCATCGCTACTCCCGTAGGCGGTGGTGGTAGTTACGCACAGCAAGTTCAGCTGTCTTCTAATCCCGGCTTCTAAAAACGAACAACCAAAGAATGTCACAGGCCCTCAAACGAGGGCCTGTTTTGGTTTTACTACGGCTTTAATTACATGACCATTAGCAACTGAAGTCAAGGCTTCATTCATTTCTGTCAGATCGAAATAACCTGTAATCATCTGCTCCCAGCCAACCGAACCACCGAACCTTGCCAGTAAGCCGACGCTTCGGTGGAAGTGAGAGTAGTCTGAGCCCCAGCACCCTCGGATATCGAGATGTTTTCTATTCAGATCATTGTGCGGGTTGAACGGCGTATCGCCGACATCGGTGTACTGCCCAACAACCACGAAGCGCCCTCCATCGCGAGTCATCTGCATGCCTTCGGTAACGGCGGCGGGTACTCCTGTGGCTTCAATCGTAATATCTGTGCCTCGGCCACCCGTGAGCGACTTTACTTGAGCAATGCGCTCTACAGGAGAGGTGGCGCTTACAGAGATAATTTGGTCGGCGCCAAGGGATTGAGCCATCTGAAGGCGTAGCTCGGGGTCACCGAGAACTATGATCAGCCCAGCTCCGGAAAGGCGCGTGAGAATAGTGGCATTGAGTCCTACCGGGCCGCTACCTTGAATAGCTACTGTATCTCCCAGGCGAATCTCAGCGCGGTCAATGGCATGTAGCGCCGTAGGTAGTCCGCAGCCAGCGGCAATAAGGCGCTCTGGCGGGACGGAATCAGGTAGTGGGATTATCTTGACACCAGGCTTCAGATAGATTTTCTCGGCCCAACCACCGAGCAACCCATCTTCTGCGCCATAGGTAATGCCGTACACTCGGCGACTGGGGCAACGAGTAGAGGCTTTCGCGACCAGGCAGTACCAGCAGGAGTGGCAGGTCTCATGAACATCGAGAAACGTGACTATCTGGCCTGTTGAGATTGGCTTGCCTTCGATATCGGTAGCAGGTCCGCCGGTTTCCAGAACTCGCCCAACGCTGACATGGCCTGGAATTAACGGATAGGGAACGCCAGATAGTCGGCCATGCCACAGATGGACATCAGTGCCGCAGACTTCGGAATAGATAGTTTCTAAAATGACCCCGCCCGGTTCCAGTACAGGCTCTGGAAACTCGCGGACTTCGATGGGGGCATGAGGAGCTGGAATCACAGCAGCGCGAACCATGCGGCTATTCTACCGGGGGAATAGCTATTCGTTGGATAAAAGCCAAGTCCTTCTCGACGAGTTTTTGAACATCTGGAGGAAGCTGAGCGAATGGCACCGGGGGAGCGGTTCGAGGAGAGAGCCCTTCAGTGTAAGTTGCACTCATTCGCCTCCAGGGAGTAATATCCACCTCTACAGTGAGGGTTTCGCGGTAACGGATATCGTATCGAAATGACGCGATACCGCCAGGAGGAAGACTCGGAGGCTGCCCACCGAACCCCACGGTTCCGTGTTCTTCCATTCGCCAGTAAATCTGCTCTTTCTTCGCTTTATCCGGAGCACAAAAGAGAAAATACTTCTCACGTTTGCGAGAAACATTTAGTTCACCGTCTGCAGGGAGGCCCTGCGGATAACCTTCAGTAGGTTCTTCAGGGAGAGGGGGCAGCGGTTGCTTTTTCTCGCCCGCCGGATTGTTGCTGGGGGAAAAGCTGTACTTCACCCCAAAGACTGCCTGCTCGGCAAAGTAGCGCTGGCGAGGAGTCAGGCGCCCATAGAGAAGTGGCTTTCCAGCCAGAAGGGCTTTCTTTTGACTTGTTGTCAGAGAACCATAGAGTGCTGTAAGGCCCACACTGCCGCTTGTTTGTGGCAGTTGATCGGCTGGAGATACTGCCCATAGATACTGCTCTCCGGCTTCATTAAATGGCAGTATGTTAGAGCTGGTGCGGTACTCAGTCATATCCTCTATGGAGCATCTGCCGTGCTGTACTATGCGGCGAACAATCTTTCCTAGCATGGCACGGTTGATTCGCTCCTGCCGTGCCTCATAAGGATAGGGTGGCATAACGACAAGCCATCCATCCCGGTCCACAATCCGCATGGGTGCTGGATAGTATTTAGGCCCGTTTATGACGTCATCCACGGTCTTTTGATCTTTGATTTCATCAAAGCGTTCGACCAGGAAATCAGGTAGTGCCGCAATCAGGTTCCGTTTTTTGACTCTAGCGAGTGTCAGATAACTATCGGAGACTATGGCACTCAGGGGGTCATACTGCTCTGGCATCGATAACAGGCGCAATGCCTGCGCAGATGGCTTCCGGCGATCGTCGAGCGTGAAGTGAATATTAGAGAGTACACGCGTTTGCGCAGAATACACAATTTTGGGGCTCAATTTTGTGGATGGCTTTATCTTTCTTGCCGGGGTGAAGGATAGAGCGCCAATCTGGATAATATTGTACTCCACCGCCTCCTCGCCCTTTTTTCCCAGTAGGATTAGCTTTCCCCTAAAGACTGTGTGGTCTTCACGTTCCAGGATGAGCAGGGCGCGTGTAGGGGTGATTCGATACGGTTCCAGGTAATCCCAAAGCATCACTGGTACGTCTATGGGCATCCCATTTATGCCCACCTGACGAAGGGTAGCCCCGAAGACGAGCTGCTCCTTGTTCAGAAGATCCATGGCGAGTAGCGCACCCTTACCTAATGGCTGCTGCATAGGTGTAGGCGCTGTAGCAAAGACAACTCGACTTCCTACAGGAATGCGGGCAATCGCTTCTGGGGAGATATCCGACAGGCAGCGCAGAAAAGCCCGGTAGATGGGATCGAGGTGTTCCGCTTCCGGGTACATGTGACCCGTAGAGGTGATCTGTTTCCATTGGGAAGCAGCCTTGCGTAGCACAGCTTCATTCCAGGGCTTCTGCAGAGGCGACAGTATCTCTCTCAGGTTGGGGGCAATAATTGCTGCTCGGGTCTGAATATCACGTTCATGCTGTGCCATGGCCAGGCTAACCGGGCGCTCCAGTCGCCAGCCATTGCCGATCTTCTGCCACCTTGCGCCAGCCGCTTCGGCGATGCGGCTCATCACCTTTTCCAGAGGGATATTGTTCACGTGAAGCAGCAGGACGTCCTCTCGCACTTCTGGGGCACAAATTAGAGAGATATGTGTCTGCTTACTCAGGGCGTTTAAAAGGCGATCTGCCGACATGGCGGGAGCGCTGAAGCGTACCAATACGGACTTGCTCATAACTTAACTCCTATAGCTGCAACAGTATAACCGGGAATTTTGTACTGCTGGCACCGGGTATAACGAGGTATGCATTTCCGATTGGGGGCCGCTATGGCTGCCGCACTCGCTGTATCGACACTCGCTCAAGCTCAGACCCCACCCGCATTACCAAGAGAATTTCGTGGTGTGTGGGTGGCAACCGTAGACAATATCGACTGGCCGAGTCGTAAGGGGCTTCCGGTAGCTGAGCAAAAGAAAGAACTACTGGCGATTATAGACCGGGCGCGCAACGCGAACCTCAATGCGATTGTGCTTCAGGTGCGCCCCATGGCGGATGCGCTCTATGCCTCTAAGAAAGAGCCCTGGAGCCCATTTCTCACCGGAAAGATGGGGCAGGCGCCCAACCCGCTATGGGACCCGCTGGCGTTCGCCGTAGAGGAGTCGCACAAGCGTGGTATGGAGCTGCATGCCTGGATCAACCCGTATCGAGCACGCCCGGCGGGAGCCAGTGTCGGTTTCAGCCCGGACCATATTACTCAGACTCGCCCCGATCTGGCGAAGCGCTATGGGAAATCCTACTGGCTAGATCCAGGCGAGCCCGAAGCAGCCCGGCATTCTCTCGATGTCGCCATGGACATTGTGAAGCGCTACGACATCGATGGGCTTCACATGGACGACTATTTCTATCCCTATGCTGAATCCGATTCGTCGGGAAACGATCTGGATTTCCCCGATGAGCCTTCGTGGAAGAAGTATCAAGCTTCAGGAGGGACGCTGGCACGAGATGACTGGCGCCGGGACAACGTGAACCGCTTTGTGCAGACACTCTACCGAGAGATGAAACAGGCCAAGCCCTGGGTGAAGCTAGGCATCAGCCCGTTTGGTATCTATCGACCGGGGTATCCGAGCCAGATTAAAGGCATGGATCAGTACTCTCAGCTCTATGCCGATCCGTTGAAGTGGCTTACCGAAGGTTGGTGTGACTACATGGCACCACAGCTCTACTGGCGCATTCAGCAGACGCCGCAGAGCTTCCCGGTGCTGCTGAGCTGGTGGACCCAGAACAACCCGCAGCGCCGACATCTCTGGCCGGGGCTGTTTACAAGCAAGGGAGTGGGTGATCCCTGGCCCATGACGGAAATTGAGTACCAGATAAGGACGACCCGTGGATTTGCCGGAGCGGGTGGCGTGATCCACTTCTCCATGAAGTCTCTGATGAGTGGCAGCGTAAGTGACCAGGGGCAGAGTCTGGTGGGACGGTTGAGAGCAACTGTCTACGACTCGTATGCACTCACTCCCGCCTCGCCCTGGCTTTCCACACAGGGACCCGATCCAGCTCTTGAGCCGAAGCTGGCAGATGGTGTTGCTTCCTGGAAGCTCCCTCCTACGGGGGCACCACGCTTCTGGGCGCTGCAGTTCCGTGTGGGTGAGAACTGGAATCTGGTTGTGGTGCCGGGTAGCAGACTGTCACAGAACGCGCCGCATGGCGCCGATGCGGTGGCTATTCGAGCTATCGATAAGGCTGGCGTGGCTTCGGAAACTATGGCAGCCAAAGCCCGTTGAGCGCGGCACCGGTAATCTATGTTACGGCTCCGGGCGAATATCGCCCGGAGGATGCACTCGATATTCGCTATCTAGAAGCTTCGGAGGACCATCAGCTTCTAGGGATAGCGACAGATACGGCTTCACTACAGGATTTACTAGAGCATGCCAGTGTATCTGTGAATCTGGTGGTGGTTGAAAGCTACGGGGCGGTCTCTCAAGTGCTCACAGAGGACCGTGCACGGTTTCGGGAGAAAGTCGCGCGGGTTTTTCTGGTAGGGGGACAGGCGGGGGATTTTCTGCCCACAGACCCACGTCTGGCGGAGCGCCACCAGGAGTATTTCCAGGACACCGAGCCACGCCTCAGGGAGCCAGAAGCGTTTTCTCAGCTTCTGGCCAGCGGGGAGGCGGTTATCTGGCTCCCCAGAGACATCTGTCTCTGGCGCTGTGATGTGATGGACTTGACCAGAGGGGTAGTGCTACTCTCCGCGCTGCCTGCGTTTCTGCTTGCTCGCCGGCCCGACCCGCTGCCCTGGCTGCGACTGTTTCGCACGATTCCGGTCCAGGTCGGCAGCGAGAAGGGAAGGCTTACTTTCTTGGAACCAAGTCGGCCTCCCCCAATGCCTACGTGGTAGTCGCTATAGACGGAGCGGCACTAACCCGCGAGCTCGTTCGGGTTCTCGCCCCTCAGGGTTGATAGAACCGAAAGCTGGCCAGTGGTACTTTTGTGGGTTGCCCACCTTCCGATAGGAGCCAGATGCTCTGCTCGGTGATTCGCACCACGGAAAGCTCTCCGCCTGCAGGAACACCTGAGTTTACTTTTGCTCCTACCTTAACAAGCAGCATTTCGGATTGTGGCGGTGAGCCTATCTCCAGAATAGCCTGAAGCTCCTGGTTCGCCTTCACATAACCGCTCATACGATAGAGGACAGTGCCAGGGGTAAGCTTCTTCAATTTTTCGCGAGCGTTGCTTTCTACCAGGCTGAGCTGTTGCTGTAGCTGGCTCAGATTGACGGGTTTCCCATTCACCGTGCGAACGACTGTAACGCCTTTTTCCTCCACTATTTCCGTGGTTCCCGGAGCCTGAGAAAGAACGGCAGCAAGCAGTTTTCTGAGGGGAAGCTGGGTGCGGCGTATAGTAACGATCCCAGAAATTTCAGGAGCGATGGAGTACTGTGCATTTGCACTATCAAAGATCGCCTGTAATGCAACTCGAATAGAAGCATCTTGAAACTCAGCTACCAACGTTGGTTCTGGCTTGCGAAAAAACGGCATGAACTTGCTCTCCTTGTGGGTTAGACCAGGTAAAGGCCGCTTCCTTCACTAGGGAGCCTCACGAAAATCAAATGTCAATAATTCCCTGAAAAAATTTATGATTGGATTTAGACATATTTATGAAATAGTAAGTAAAATGCGCCATGGAAACGAAAACGAATAAGGCAGTATTCGCGAGAAGCAAGTTCCTCGGAGGGATAGCGCTCTCCGCTCTCGGCATAGCGGCTATTCTAGGGGGGTGTGGTGGTGGTGATGGCGACCCCGTGTTTTTTGAGCTATCGACAACCAGCATTCTGGACACTCATACGATTGGAGGTTCCCCCTGCCCTCAATCCATAGGTACGTTTGATATCACAAACGACGATGTTGGGGATGTCGACTTCGACATTACAGTCCCGGATGGTCTGGCGGTGACTCCCAGTTCTGTCACGATTCAACCGGGAAAGAAAGCGACAATAGCGGTAAGTTTCACCTGTACCAAGCAACCGCCACTCAATGGAACGATACAAGTAAAGGGCAGCGCATTTTTTGGCACAAGCCCCGCCATAAGCACGGAAAGCATCACGGTAAATATTGTAAAGGGCTAACGGGCGAATCTCGCCAGGAAAGGGTTCATCCGTTACAATACCTCGTGATCGTTCTGGGATTCGACCCTGGTACAGCCACGACCGGATTCGGAGTGGTGCGCTATGAAGGGGGCAAGCTAACTCCTATAGACTATGGCGTTTTATTGACTCGCCCGGAAACTCCTATGAGTGAGCGCTTGCTCTCTATCCGGACAGATGTAGTAACGCTTCTGGATCAATACAATCCAGATGCGATCTCTATGGAGCGGCTCTTTTTCGACCGAAACGTGACGAACGGTCTGGTGGTTGGGCGTGCTATCGGGGTGATACAGGTGACAGTGGCGGAGAGAGCGCTACCCTGGTTCGAGTACACGCCTATGCAGGTGAAGACCAGCGTGACGGGCTATGGAGGAGCCGACAAAGCGCAGATTCAGGCGATGGTGGTGCGCTTGCTGGGCTTAAAAGAAATCCCCAAGCCCGATGATGCCGCAGACGCTCTGGCTGTCGCGGTTTGCCATGCCCACTCCCACAAGATGCGTGGCTTGGGGCATACACACTCTCGCGGCCATAGAGATTAGCTCTCTATTGGTGGCGCAGAAACTCTGCCAGACTCCAGGCTTGCCAGGGGCAGCCGTTAGGGCGGTGGGGGGCGGCGCCATCGAATATCTCCGCGATGCCTTCGAGCCCGTAGTCTTCTGCATAGTGTCGTTTCAGCTCGGCAAGAAACGGCGCGACGTTGGCATCAGGTCCGTGGACTTTTTTATAAAGGTCGCAAAAGCTCCCGATAAGCCAGGGCCAGACCGTTCCCTGGTGATAGCTGCTGTCCCGCTGGTGGGAGTCGCCCTCATATCGGGGGCAGAAGCGGGAATCAGTGGGGGAGAGTGTTCGCAAGCCGTATGGGGTTAGCAGATGCTCGGTGGCAACCTGTAGCACGACCTGGTTTACTTCCTCAGGCAGGTCCAGCAATGCAGCAGCAATGACCTGATTCGGACGAATCGAGGCGTCTGGTGTACCATCTGGGAGCAGGCAATCGTAGAGCCCCTGTCCATCCGGGCGGACGAACTTCTCCAGAAAGGCAGTCTGGGCGGCGGCAGCTCGCTCGGTTTCTCCAGCGACTTTCAGCGCATTTATCCAGAGGGCCTGGACTTCTACCGGGCGGTCGTAGCGCGGCGTGATTGCGACTCCATCTACCTTGGCGTCCATCCAGGTTAAATTCGTATGGGAATCGCCACAGCGGAGCAGGTCATCTGAGTCTGCGTAGATTCTATCTCCCACGGTGTTAGTTCGATGCGCCTCTATGATTGTTTGTAGAAGACCAGAAAATTCTTTGGCCAGACGGCAGAGCCCTATGCAGTGAATGAACCAGAGGGTGCCGTCTACATTATTGTAAGCTGGGGTATCGTTGCCATCGGGAAAGCGGTTGGGAATCCGACCGTTGCGGACCCAAGGTGCGAAGTCACGCACGATCTCTTGGGCGGTTTTCTCCTGCCCTGTGGTCAAACAGAGACCAGGCAGAGAAATAAAAGTATCTCTGCCCCAATCGGTAAACCAGGGGTAGCCTGCCAGAATCGTTTTCCGAGTGGTATCGTCGCCAACGATAAAGGTCTTTGCTGCATCCTGAGGTGGCACCACAGGGCGCTTTGTTGGTCGTTCCGGCTCGATGCTGGCTACAAGATAGGGGACAGCGCGGCGATTGCCATCCAGAGTGACTGTAGCGGGGCAGTAGAGGCTCTCAGTGGCCGGAAACCCACGTTCGGCTTCGCGCGCCTGCCACAGATGCTCGTTCCACCAGCCCGCAGGCTCCCAGGTGTCATAGGGAGTATAGAGTTTTAGCTCTGGTGCATCTGGCGTGGCTTGAACCAACCAGCCATGCTCAATGAGTTCGCTTCGGTAGGGGAAACCTGCCCACGGAGCCATCTGCTGGTGATAGTCTTTCCAGCAGACCAATGGGGCAAGACGTAACGTAGCACCTTTGGGAAGCCCATGCCATTCCAATCGAATAGCGTTCTTGCCGGGATAGAACTGAAGTGTGCGGATAACAGGTGCGAACAGGCCCGGTAGGGTAAACTCCCAGCGGCCCTGAGAGTAGCTGGTAAGGTAGCTATAGCCCTGGGGATAGACGGTACCATCTTGATGGACATGCGTCGAGAGCGGGTACACCTCACCGTTCTCTAGAATAACCGTATCGTCTACGCCGCCTAGCAGTGCCATGCGGTGGCCTGATGGGGGAGTGAGAGCCACAGTGAGCAGGCTGTGGTAGCGGCGCGTGGCACAGCCTGCCACGGTACCGGAGGCGAAGCCGCCGATACCGTTGGTAAGTAACCATTCTTGAGAGGCCAGTTCCTCGAAGGTCACAGATCGAGCTGCCAGATAACGGCTTCGTCTTTCAGGCGGAAGCCCAGCGCATCGTTTATATGACGCATGGCATCGTTTTGCGTGGCGTTTTCAGTGCGTACTTCACGGATGTCCGGGCGCTCGCTCAGGAGCTTCTGGAGCATAACTGCTTTTATGTAGCGCCCCAATCCCTTGCCGCGCGCCGATTTCTCTACGCCGGTAATTCCCTGCTGCACAATGCCGGGGCGATGAGTGCTGAAGAAAATCTCCGTGAGTGCAATCAGATGCCCTGTAGCATCATCGCGCACGGCCAGCGTCCAACGAGTGTGTCCGCTGCCTATTCGGGCTTCTTCTTCGGCACGCAATAGTTCGGGAGTGCGCCGGTGGTCACCGATATTGATATCACCGCTAGGCACATCGTTGAAGATTGCTGTCACTCGCGCGTATTCGTCGATATGCTCCTCCGGGCAGCGGTCATCCCACCACACAGGAGTGAAGCCATCGATCTGGGCCTCCCACGTCTGAAGCTGGTCTTTGTCAACGCCAGCAAGCACCAGAATCGATTCCCGTTCGGTAAGACCCGGGTGAGCCCCGATAGCGGTCATGAAGGCGCCACCCGAGGGCATACGCCCATAGCTCACCCCAATCAGAGTGTTACGTCCCCGGTCACGGGAGCGTGCCCCTAGAAGCGAGTACAGCCGCCGCCCCAAACCCTTGCGCCGATAGGATGGCAGAACTTCTACCCGCCCATCGGCAAGGTGTTTCTGGCCTTCAGTATCGAACGTCACCAGGGTCGCTGCACCGACAATGGTGCCATCCGGCAGGCTAGCAATCCAGGTTTCCGGGTGAACGTGGGATGGAATCGAGGCGAGCTGACGCTCCAGGTTTTCCACGGTCGGCGGTGGGTCATCCGGCGACTTTTCCGCGTGAATAGCCTCCCGGAGCGGCTGTAGCCGCTCCAATATGGGCCGGGTCAGGTCTTGTGGTTCGTAGTGCGTTATTCTAATCATAGTTAGAGGTTGACGGTCTCAATATAACACAACCTCAGGCTTGCCGTGCCGCCACCGCCGGTATCCGGTCGGAATCCTTCGTATTCGCGTACGACTAATCGACGGCGGGTGCGCCCTGCTGTCGCTGCTGGCAGAGGCACAGAACCTGTCCATGTAGCGTTGCCGCCCATTGTTCCCTGAGAGTTCAGCCGAACGGTGTTACCTACAGCCCGCCATTCCATGTCAGTATCGCCTTCCGCCGCGTCTTCAAGCTGAATCTCCACCAGGTTCAGCGGAACTCCCGGCGTCCCCAGTGTTGCGACCTTGAGCAACTCCGCCTGATTGATATTGGCGATAGAGAACTGATCTCCCACGCCACGCCCGACCAGCGGCCCCATTGGTGCCGGGCCAGACAGGGTGACCGACAGCGCGGCGGCACCACGTACCAGGCCCAGAGTACGATCTGGAACCAGCGGCATCACATCGGCGAGAACCACTCGTGAGAGATGGCAGTCGTTCATGGAGCGTGGCTGGTAGCGTGCAAGCGCGAGCCGGATGAACGGGAAGTACGCCCGCCCGGTTTCGATCTCGATATCGCAATACCAGAGCCGTCGGTCCGGATCGTAGCTCACAGCATGAGGAGCGACCGTGACCGAGATATCGCTCCGCTCTTCCAGAGAAAGGCCGGTAGTGGGGCACTGATTGTAGGGCATCACACCCGGACCGTTAGCCCCGTTGGACAGAGACGCGAAGTTGAGCGCCTTCGGGAAGCTGGCTGCCGACGGGTGATTGACGACCGCAGTACCTGGCCAGATTGGGTCTCGCCCCATGAGGGTAACGAAGTTCTGCCGGGGATCAGGGTAAGCCGGAGCGGGACTGGCCAGCACCACAGCCAGCATCTCACCATCGCCCGACGAGAACCAGGGGCGATCCATATAAATACGGAGACCACCACCGCGCCGCACACTCTGCGTTGCGCTTCGGGTCCAACCGAAAGTCGGCACGGCATAAAGCACCTGCGGCGCCAGCGGGCGGGCACCGTTGGGGATGTCCACTACGGTCGGAGCCGCGGTGCGTGTCAGCACTTTACTGGGCTGGTCATCGCGGTCGAACATGTAGTCCGCAAAGCGAGTAGACGCCCGCCCGGTGAGATTAATACGCCGATATCGAGTGTCCGCAAAAGACATCTTCGGGAAGTTGCCTATCAAGGGGCGAAGTGCCGGAGACGCCGTAAGCATGAACGCGATTCGATTCTGCGATGGCTGATAGAGCGCTGTGGGGCGATTATCATTGTCTACAATCGGGGCATCCGCTACCTCAGGGACTTCATCGCCAGGGAAGCGCAGATCCAGCCGGAAGCTAGCGGCGTTCTGCTTGGCTCGCTCTGTCACCGGGTCGTTCGCGGGATCGCCGGGCTCATCGCGGCGCTCTTCCCAGTCCGCCGTGAAGTCCACCACGCCCGTGCTCTTACCGTGAATAGATACCAGACCCTCGAATCGAGCCTGCGCGGGCGAGTTAATGGGGCGGGTGGCACGAATCGCGGTGACCTCTGGCGCCTTGAGAGGCTGCTGAACACCATGCACAATAGTCACTTCTTTTAGCGGAGTCAGCATCCAGAGGTGGCCTGTCATAGCTCGCACCATCAGCGCGGAGAGCTGGCTGGATAGCTGTGGGTTCCCTTTGACACGCTCAGCGAGCCACTGCCAGACCTGAAGCAGCTCCAGGGAGTCTTTTGTCAGAGAGGTAGATAGCCTGAGGTTGACCTTGTCTCCCTTCGGCAGACGTATCTCCAGAACTCTCGTTGACGCATTGTAATTGTAGCCACGGGTGCCCTCTATCAGACGCAGGCGAATCGGTCTGGGTCGGGGCCAGCTTCGGGCATCGCCATAGTCCAGGGTCATGGATTCGCGGGCGCCGGGCGCGGCCAGCGGTAAACCATGAATAGCGATCCCCTGCGCCAGTGGGTCCGGCAGATAGGGGAGAACCCAGTCCGCCTCAGCGACAACACGACCTGGTCGGTCTTCCAGATCCGCCTTTGGCTCGTTTCGCTCTACGATCAGCGGATAGAGGTCTTTCCGAGGTTTACCCGCTGTGTCGTCCATAACGCCGTGGGTCTCACAGAGCTCTGCCGAAGCACGAGGAGGCGCTGTATGCCTCTCCGCTGCCTGAGTTGTGGCTACGGTATCTTTGCTCGGGGCATCGTTGAAGCTGCGAACTACCAGGACCTCCGGGGTCTCACCCTCGCCGCCAGGAGTGCGCAACACCAGAAACGGAGCCGGGACCGGCTCATAGCGGTAGTAGGTGAGTGGGCGTGAGGCGAATTTCTGCTCATCGCTACCGAGCGAGACTCCTCCGCCTGTCAAATCAGCGCCACGGGCACGAAGCTGGTAGGTCTTGCCGAATCGGAGCATGGGCAACGAACCCTGCACCGGAGCGAATCGGCTATCGACTCCGAAGGGAGCGCCGCCGTCTTCTGCGCGGTCAGGAATCGGTTTACCGGGGCGCTCTACACTCAGACTCCAGCCGTTCCAGCGGGCCAGGGACTCATGCAGGTAGATGTCTCCCGGATTGCCCGACTGCTCGGTCACCGCCATTTCGACCCAGCCCTCGTCCTGCCCCTGGAAACCGGGACCGCCAGCCAGCGTATAGCTACCGTTGCGCTGATTGAGTGACTGCCACTTGGTGGCAGGCGTGCCATCGGCCTTCATGGACCGCACATCGATTCGCCAGCCGCGCATGAGGTCATCCGCGTAGATAGGAGCGGGCGCACCGCCACCGGCTGCTGTGTTCATGGAAGCAGAGCGCGCCAGGTCACCGGATAATTTGACCGAGCGTCCGGTTCGCACCAGAGAGATTCCTCCCGAGCGTAAAGCTGCCAGCGGTGCTGCCTGTGGCTCAGAACCTCCGAGCGTGCGCGAGCGCTCGCCGACGCCTAGCCCTTCCGAGAACTGAGCCAGCTTGAGCGCTGCTGAGTCCACATCCAGGGAGATCAGCTGATGGCGCTCTCCTAAGTTCAGGAAGCCATTGATAACATCTCCACCGGCTCGTGGCTGTGCGATAAAGTTATCGCCAACCAGCATGGTCTTGGGAGAAATGAAAGTAGTGGCTGTCGGTATAGCCGGTCCTGCCCACTCCACCATAATGCTGCCACCCGCCGTAATGGTGCCAGATTTGGGTATCAGGACCTCGAACGCTAGCCCAAGCTTGAACAAGAGCAACGGGTGGTCTCCTGCCAGCGCGACCAGCTTATGGAAGTCTACCGAGTCCGCGAACTTCTTCTCTGGTAGGGGAGTCAGCTTGGCCACCGGCTGGCCGGTCTGCTTATCCGGAACCGTGGTGGCAGGAATCGCCATGTGGAACAGTCGGCTACGATAGAAATCCAACTGAATCTGCTGCGTGGCAGTCAGTCCAGAAACAACCGGAGGAATGGTCTTTTGCTCTCGCCCGAACTGCTGGATGCTCTTGATTGCCTCGCGGGGATTGCTCGGCATCTTCATGCCCTGAAGCACTCGGCTGAGCTTCGGCGGGGCCACACGGGGCGGAATCAGCAAGCCGATTCCCTGGATCATCTGCTCGGCTGTGGGAGGCGTCTCTGGAGCAGCGAGGCCAACTGTCTGATAGAGGTTTTTCATGTGCCCCATCACACTCGCTACCGGGTAGGAGTGGATAAAGCGGCTGGTGTAGTTGGGGAACACATAGCCATCTACTTTGACAGTAGGCTTGAACAGCGCTTTCCAGGAAGCGAGAGCTGCCGAGTCTACCTTGGGAGTCACAGTTACGGGGGCAATCCCGCTGATGGTAATCTTGACTTTGCCGCTGGCAAGAACCTCGGGCCAGTGCAGCCACTCAGGGAAACCCGCTAGAGTCGGTGCGCCCGTAAGCTGAGGCGATATGTGGACGAAGAGACGCAGATTCGTTCCCTGGACACCCTGCGGAACGGCGGTGAGGATAATCTTTTGCGTAGCCATGGTTTATGCGCCTCCGAACGCGTCGCAGTAGGTTCCCCAGTCACCCTGAGTGATGTGGTCGGCAATCTTGGGTGGCTTGGTCGGCAGCGGACCACAGACCAGGGAGCGCCGCCGTGGGGAGAACATCGGGTCATCGTCGAAGTCTTCCAGAGCGCTGCCCGAAGTACCCGCACTGGAGAACTCCTTACGTGCCGTGGCCGAGACCGAGATGGAGAAGAACAGAATCTCGATTTTTACCGTAATCGTCGCCTCGCCGGAGCAGGTGCCATCCGATGTGTAGGTCAGGGCCAGGTAAAGCTCCAGGGAGATGGTGACGATGCCCAGGAACTTCAGGCTGCCTCCCACACGGACATAGCCCGTAAGAGTGGCTATCTGTGTGGCGCCGTCCCACTCGAAGTAGATGCCCACCATGGCGTACACACCGCCACTGGCTACCCCGAGGTTGATGGCGTAGCTCGCGCCGAACTCCAGCGCCGCCTCGATCTTCTCGACAGCAAGGCTCGGCCCCGATTCCGGCCAGGTCGCTGCCAGCGTGATGGCAAAGAAGATGCCGCCCGTGAAGATGAGGTAGGCCAATAAACACGGCTTATCTCGCTCTGAAAGGTTACACCGCAGGCGCCACGGACCTTCGATAAATGCAATCGTCGCCACGGCGCCGATCTGGAGCTGGCTGATTCGGAATACCCCGGCGGTTATCTCAGGGATATTGATCTTGATACCCGCCTTGATACCGAGCGGGCTGAACGATGGCTCGATGACGGGCTTGAAGATATCGCCCATCCCGCCTCCACCGCTGGAAGCGCCACCGCCCCCGCCTCCACCCCCTCCGCCACCGGAACCACCCGACGGGCGTGAGCTTCCGCCAAAGAGGGTATTGCGAAGGTCATTGACAAAGCTGAGCGGGCCGCCAAAGCGAATCGCATCGTCGCCATCCGCCAGACCAAAGTCGAAGTCCTGGATACCTTTCTCAGTATCCACGGCCATCTGAATCTTATCTATCTTGATGATGATCGCGCTGAAGAAGTCCAGCTGGAACTTGACCAGCTTACTGGTGACCTTGAACGCGACGGCATCTGTACCAGCGACCGATGAGAGCCGCATCTGCGCTTTCAGGGTCAGCTTGCAGCCATCTCGCTTGGTGAAGAACGTCCCGATGTTCTGAAGGTTAGTCGTCTCCCAGTCAAAGATGGTCATGCCGGAGCCAACGCCATCTTTATCTGGCTTCTTCAGTAATCGGGGAATGGCAATGTCCCGGTTAGCAGCATCATCTACCGCGCAGAGATAGCGCCGGGTTAGAATCCCGTCTTCTTCGACTTCAGCGTAGGCAGACTGGAGCGCAGTCGGTCCCAGAATGTCCTTGAGTTTTACATCGCCAAGAATCTTGGAGTTGAGCGCCGCGCCAAAGTATTCGTTCGGGTCGAAGTTGCCTTTCTGAATCTTGGCGCCGCTGACCGGCCCCAGTCGCCGCGAGAGCCCCGAGACACTCAGGCTGGGTTTGACAATACCAGTGACTGCCCCGGAGTAGTTCAGGTCCGCCGGAGTGACCTTCAAGAATACCTCACCTACATTGGCGCTACCCGCTGCCGTGGTAAAGCCGCTCGTGGCATACACGGGGTCGTAGGTCACACTCAGCGGAAGTACCGAGCCGGTAAGCTCCTGCACCGCCGGGTGGTTCACCTGAGCGGAGAGCAGAGTGGGCACAAAGCGTGGACTTGATGTAGCGGGCTCCACGGTAAAGGTCAGAGTGACCGCCTGAAGCGCTGTATCGTCTGTGTTGACCGACTCTGCAAAGAAGACTTTCTGGCCGCCCAGCGGAGCGTTACGACGAGTACCCGCTGCGGCATAGCCCGCTATAGCCTGGTTGCGGGTGGCATCTGCCTCGGTGACCGTGCCATACACGAACGCCATGGGCATGGCGAACTCGCTGGTTTCCCCGTTCACGTCTTCAGCGACGCAGTGGAAGAGGAAGTCACGACCACCCACACGTGGCCAGAAGCCCTGTGTCCCGAGAGTACCCAATGGTGCACCGCCGACCGAATCGAGTGGGGGAGTCTCTTTGGTCGTAATGCGCACTCGTGTAAATGGGAAGCGGCGCCCAACAGACGAGTTTCTGTCTCGGAAGTTACGCTCCGGCTCACGCACAATCAGGAACTGCCGCTGCAACAATCCTGCGACAATGCCACCGCCGACGCCCGCTACGAACTTACGCTCGGTAATCGTAACCAGCGAGACCCGGTGCCCGAAGGGCAGCAGGAAGCCTTTCTCTACTACCCGCACATAGAAATCACGCCCCTGTGCCGCCCGATGCCGCCATGCCTCTAAGTTGAACCCGGCAGGGGGATTCGCCCCATACAGGGAGTCCAGCCAGCCACCCAGGGCGGTGAGCATTAGCCGGTCCACATCTACAAAGCGGCTACCCGCCCCCGCCTTGGTGAAGTCCGAGGTCAGTGCCACCAGCTCATGCCGATGCCGAGCATTCAGCGACATACGAATGGGGGAGTAATCGCCGGGCGTGGGAGGAGCCTGTGGCTTGTAGTCTGGCGACCAGATGGCGCGGACGGTTTTCTGGTTGGGAGAGGGCGGGTCTTCGTCGACAACCACCTGACCATCCGCATCACGGCGGACTCCCATGCGCGTATGCCATAGCTCGGTTCGTCCACCACGGGTCACCGGAGCCAGTGCGTGCGTAAAGCCTGCATTTCGGTTCGGAGAGAGGATCAGGCGGTAGGGAATCTCCAGTGCAGTCTCATCGGCTTCCGGCTCGTAAGGCGCATTACGCTTAATCGGAATCGTGAGTATCGGAGGAATTTTTACGATTTGCTTTTGGAGATCGATCCCCGAGAGCTTGGTGAGGTCACGAGACCGCAGCACCGATGGCACCACCAGCTTGCCATTCGCACCTTGAAGTAGCTTCCCAGATTTGAACAGAATCTTGGGGTCAACCAGAAGCCCAATCAAGGGATATTCTGCATCTCTGGCCGTATCGGAAACCGCCAGTTCCAGTTTGGAGATCGCTTCCAGAACCGATTCTATAGTAAAAGGAATCGGCGCATGCCCCGCAGGCACCCGAAATACCAGGCGCGATGGTCCTGCCAGGCGCGCCTGTGCCACGGCGGGCACGGTGCCGGGTGGCTCGGGAAAGGCCTCTTCACCCACATGCTGCGGAGGGAAGTGCACGGCCAGGAACCCTGCCTGCGCCGAGTTGGTCAATTGGAGCACACGCCGCGAGCCAGTAACACTCAAGTTAGTGAGTGAGAGCTCCAGCACGAGCATGTCATCGGCACGGATAAGAGAGTAAGGGCGTTTCTTTAATAGCTCCGCAATGTTCGGGTTGACCTGGATTTTGGTCTTATCTATCTGGACCTGATCAACAGGTTTGATTGTCCCCGGCTTAATGACATTGACCTGGGCATTGGCTTCGACTGCGCCAAGCGCTACCAGGGAAGAACCCGAACTCTGGAGTAGGCGACGACGGGAAATGCGGGACCTGGGCATGGGGGACTCTCCTCCTGGTGACTACTGTTCCCCGTTCCAGCACGACTTAAACCTGTTTGATTTATGTAGATTTGGGACCTCTCTACCTCTCCCCAACCCCTCTCCTAAAGGAGAGGGGCTATGAAAGTGCCGCTACGCGGCGGGCGAGGTATTACTTTGGTTCGTCGCGCCAGAGCCAGCGCATAGCATCGGGCAAGATGGCACGCCCGTGCTTGTCGGAGTGGAAACCGTTGCCCATCACGAACTTGTAGTCGTACTTGCCGAACTCCAGGGCTTTCGCCATTTGCTGGTTGGAGAGTGGCCAGTTTCCGGCTTTATTGTCTAAATCGTTCCAGCCATCTTGTAGGAACACACGAATTGGCTTCGGCTCGCCTTTCTGGTCCCAGCCACGCTTATCTCGAATGATAGCAGGGTAGGTGTTGCCACCTGCCACTCCGGTCGGACCACCCTGCAGGTTCGTGTAGCTACCAATCCAACTCAGAACTTTATGAAACACATCTGGCCGCTCCCACGCCGCCGTAAATGACGAAATCCCGCTGGATGATAGCCCGAAGATCATACGGCCCTTCGCATCCTGACGGAGATTGTATTTCGCCCCAACCAGCGGCAGAATCTCATCGGCCAGCATGGTAACGTACTTGTTAGAGAGGGTGTCGTACTCTATGGAGCGGTTGTCCAGGTCGCTCTTGATAGTCCCTGGAGTAATGAAGATACCAATGGTTATCGGTATGTCTTTTTTCGCAATCAAGTTGTCTAGCACCGCAGGCCAGAAACCACGA
This sequence comes from Armatimonas sp., assembly GCA_049840835.1. GTDB lineage: Bacteria > Armatimonadota > Armatimonadia > Armatimonadales > Armatimonadaceae > JANLTX01. The sequence goes on from JASGJG010000026.1 coordinate 20,830, forward strand.
GTCCACTGACCATCTTGCGCTAAGAGCACACAGGCGGGTTTGGCGGGGTCGTATTCGAGCAGGCACATAGACCCATACTTTGCGCGTGGTGCCCTCATAGACCTTGCTCTTGAATGGCTCCCACTCGGTCAGCACACCTTCCGGTACACCGGGCTGCTCTTTGGTCTCAGCAGGGTAGGTATACGCCTCCAGCTCACCGCCACCACGACGGCTCTCACCGACCCGGTAGCTCCAGCGGAAGCCTGCTGTTTCGGGGAGTGTGGTAGCCAGTACCCAGATATTGGACTTACCCACGCGCTGAAGTTTCGCACTCCAGGAGCCATCGTCGCTCGCTACAGTGGGGTCAGGCTCTCCGGGCTGGGTCTCTATCGCAAAGAGAAACTTGAGGTCGTCGTTTCGATAGTTCGCGCCCTTTTTCAGGTTGTCGGCGCCGAAGTAGGCGGCTGTGGGGCCAGTCAGATCGTCGGCTAGCTTCTTCGCTGAGAGTTGGGTGAACGCGTCATCGAAGTTCTTGAAGTTATCCGCAGCCGGTGCCACCAGCGCGGGGGTAAGAAGAAGCGGAAACATACCGCTTCTTTCGTGTCGGTAGAGTAGGTTTCCTGCGCGGTGTCAACCGTCTACGATAGGTTTCGATCCGCCGCTACCCGCGCCATAGGCGTTTATCAATAGTCCTGCTGCTTTGGCTTTGGCGGGGTCCAGTTTAGACTTTTCCGAAGCGGGGAACGAGAGAGTGCCAGGGTCGCCATCAGAGACATAGGGCGGGAACGGGCTGGATTTCTCCATGCGTAGCACCCAGTTCGCAAGCCCATTTAGAATATCCTCCGGGGTGATGCGCTGTACGCGCAGGGGATTGAAATCTTTCGCCGCCGGGGAGGGGCTCGGTTGCCAGGCGGCATCCAGTGCGGCCAGATAGTTATAATTCGAGCCCTTGATCAAACTCGGCCACAGCGTTTTATTGCGTGGGAAGGCTCCATAAGGCAACGCTAGCGAGGTCACTTTCACGCCGGGGGCGGCTTCACTGATCAGCTTCTGGGCACCGCCGACCTCTGCCTCTATCTTCTGCGCGGTATAGCCTGCGAAACTATTGTGGGTAATGGAGTGATTACCGATCTCGAAGCCCTTGTCTATCAGGTACTTCATCTTTTGCGGCCCGAGACCACTCTGGTCGAAGATGTCCATCTTCAGGCGAGACTTCGGAAGAACATAGAACGTGGCGCGTGGCTGCCAGTCCGTGTGGGTCTTGCAGAACGCTTCTATCAGGCCCACGGCACAGTTCGGATCTACCTTCATGCTGGCTTGCTGATCGATCAGCTTGAACTGAGATTCGCGAGCGTCATCGAAGGTCAGCACTACAGGACGCTTGCCTGCGGGTATATCGATCTTGTTCTGAAGAACATCGACCATGTTCACCGGCACGTAGTTGTACTTATAGAGTAGGGCAAGGTCCCGATTGAACGAGGCGACGGTGCGATTGAGTTTGGTATCCTTGCCTTCTTTGCCGCCCACAGAGTGATACATCACTATCGGAATACGCCCTAGCTCGTTCGGCTGGACCTTGGCGTAGTCAATCTTGGGAGGCATTTTCGGGGCGGGCGTGGGCACAGGAGTAGGCGCGGGCTTCGGCTTGAAAAACTGGCAGCCGGAGAGAAGAGCAACAAAAGAACAGAGCACGAGGCAGCGGGAGAACATCACCGGTATTATATCCTGTGCCACGTAAGTTTACGTTATCGCCCACCAAGCTGAGAACCTACTATAGCTGCCCGGCAAAGTACCGCCTGGAGTACATAGACAAGCTGGGGCGAATCTACCGCAGACCCCGCGCGGGGTTTTCTTTCGGGGCATCTCTGCACAATGTTTTAGAGGAGCTTCAGGCCAAAGGCGGCGCTACCGCCGTGCCAGTAGAAGAGCTAACAGGCAGCCCTGGATACCAAGTGGCAATCTCAGGGATACAAGAGCACAGAGCAGGAAGAGGCCTATAAGCTAGAGGCCGTGCGGATCCTGGAAAGCCTGCATGCGGCAGCGCAGCAAGCGGCCCAGGAAGCCCCTCCTGATGCCCTGCCTGCCGCCAAGACACTCTTCACTGAGAAGACTCTGCGCCAGGATCTATCCACGGAAATTGTGCTCTCTGGGCGAGTGGATCGTATCGATGAGCACCATGATGGTGCGTTGGAGATTGTGGACTATAAATCTGGGCGCGACCGTGTGGAGCCGGAGCATGTGCAGCACTCGCTGGCCATGAGCATCTACCAGGCGCTGCTGCACCACCTCTTTCCCGATAGGCGTGTCTTCGCTACCCTGGTCGCGCTACGCACAGGTGCAGCGGCCTCCCATGAGCAAACTCCCGACGAGCGCGAGGAGCTGTTAGCCGAGTGCCAGGAGACAGGGGAGAAGCTCCTGCGAACCGACTGGACCGCGGTGCTACCTGTATTCAACTCTCACTGTGAGGACTGTGACTTCCAACCCCACTGTGAGCGCCACTGGCGGCGATTTGGCGGGCGAGACGGTGACTTCGGATTCGACTGAACTCTACAAACAGAAAGCCGCCTAGAGTAGCAATATAGGGCAGGTACATAGGTAGGGCTGGCACAGGCGGTACTTTGCCACCCCAGTGCACTCCGGATTCTCTAAGCTTCGCCTAGCTGAATCGCGGCGAAAATCCCGGAAAAGCAGAGCGCACCAACAAGCAGGCACTCCACGCTCTTTGAGCGGCGTCAGGCGCATTGCCCATAGGCCTAGTAGTACAGCTACAGGGCCAGTGGCTATCAGGGAGGTAATGATTTTACTGAGAGTCATGCCTACGCCGAAGCGCGGCCAGATACCGGGAGACCAGTACATATCTCCCAGGCGTGTGAGCAGCGCGCTGGCGAGCGCCAGACCAAATACCGTTACCAACCAGATTCGCATAGTGCTTTGTACCGCAAAGTAAATACGTTTTGTTCCCGGCACGGTAGGATAGGCCGATGAAACATACTCTCCTACTCGGTCCGCATCCGAATGTTGGCATCGTTGCCCGGCATAACAAGGTTCTGGGGGAGTATGTCGCGCCGGGAGAGACGTTGCTGACTCTGCGCTTCGATGGGGAAGAGGAGCCAATTGCCTCCGACCGCCATGGCGTGATCTATAAGTGGGCGGTACTGCCGGGCGATGCCGTGGAAGCGGGGGAGCCGCTAGTGATTCTCGCTGGCGCCTCCGAAGCGCCTGTGGCGAACCAATCGGAGATAGTGGCGGATACTGCGGCAGTCGCGCGGCACCATGTCGCCTCCTGGCGCACTGCACCGCATGTGTCTACCATGACCCGCGTTTCGCTCAGCGAAGTGCTGCGGCTCTCCGAAAAAGCAGGCTGTGGTCCACTCCCGTTTCTGCTGGCCGCTGTTGCGGCGGGCCTGCGCACCCACCCGGCCCTTAACCTGGGGGAGAGTATTCGGCTTGCTGTGGGCGAGCGCCTGGTTGCCGACGCTGACCGCGTGAGTGTGCTACAGTTAGCCCGCACATTAGAAAGCGCTCTGCCAATAGAACAAGCCAGCTTCACCGTGACTGACCTATCTGGCACTGGAATTCTGATGCAGACACCGATTCTACGCCAGCCTCAGGTAGGCCACTTGACGATTGGTGCCGTTGCCGACGGTGCGATCTACCTGACCTTGGTGCACGATGCGCGGGCGGCCACAGAGGGCGAAGCGGCGGCGTTTTTGGAAGCGGTGCGCCAGAACATCGAGCGCGCGAACTTCTTGTTCGTGTGATACTCGAGTGACTGGAAGTCACTAGCTAAGGGGGCTATTGCCCCGAATGTCCTCGCGGACGCACAGTGTATGGGGGGATTGGTTCTGGCGCTTGGTATGGCATTGGCCGGGTATATCCGCGCCATGCTCTAGTATGGGGCAGAGCCGCAACTACTTAAACCTATTCAGATTGCGTCCGGCAGGACGTTCGGCGAAGCCCTCGGCGAGTGATTTCCAATCGCTCGGGCTTGTATTTATATTTAGTCGTCGATGAAGAAGCGGCTCTCCACGCGCAAGGAATCGGAGACTTTCACGCCTTCGGCTTCCAGTTTCTCGCGCTGACGTTTTGCCAGAGCTGGATCGCGCCTGCTGATACGAAAGGTGCCATCCGAGCCAACTACGCGCCACCAGGGAACACCATCCGGTACGAAGGAGAGCGCACGGCCAGACATGCGGGCGGTGACTCCCGCCATATCGCCGACCTGGCCATAGCTGGCTACCTTGCCTGCGGGAATCTGTTTGGCGGCTTCATAGACTGTGGCGAACCAGGCCGGGTTGTCTTCGTCTTCCATAACGGTATCTACGCGTTGCGCTCCACAATGCGGCGGGCCAGCTCGCGTAGCGGCTCCGCGCGCTCATCGAAGTGCTGTAGGGCTTCCAGGGCTTCCGATAGGGCTTCTCGTGCCAGGCGTCGGCTCTCGTCTAACCCTACCAGTTTTGGATAGGTGGCTTTATCGTGCTTGAGGTCGGAGTTGGCGGGCTTGCCCAGGGTCTCGCTGGATTCGGTGACATCTAAGATGTCATCAACTATTTGGAAAGCAAGGCCGATGTCTCTGGAATACATATCCAGCGCCTGGAGCCTGTAGTCAACTGATTTTTCGCCGCCGAGGAGCGCGCCGATATGAACGCTCGCCGCTAGAAGTGCACCTGTCTTTTGATGATGAAGAAGGCGTAACTCCTCCAGGTCCAACTCGCTCCCTTCAGCCGCTAGGTCCGCCGCTTGACCGGCACACATGCGCAGGCAAGCGTCTGCCAGAGACTCGGTGGCCTCTGCTGCATAAGGGGAACCGCTACGCAGTAACACTCGAAACGCCAGGGCCTGAAGCGCATCTCCAGCGAGGATTGCTGTGGCTTCATCGAACTTCTTGTGATTGGTAGGGGAGCCTCGCCGCAGATCATCATCATCCATGGCGGGTAGATCGTCATGGATGAGAGAGAACGTATGGACCATCTCCAGCGCTACGGCGCCCGGCATCGCCTGATCCGTGGTTCCGCCAACGGCTTCGCAGGCCGCGATACAGAGTAGCGGTCGGACTCGCTTTCCTCCAGCAAGCAACGAGTAGCGCATGGACTCGGAGAGTCGCGCTACAGGCGCGCCACAGGCTTCATCTAGCGCCTGGTTTACTTGCCTGATGCGCTCGGAGGTCCAGGCATCAAACCAGGCATCTTGGGTGAACGACATAGCTCAGGCGTAGAGTTCCGCTGCTTTAACAGTGTTTTCCAGAAGGGTAGCGATGGTCATGGGACCGACGCCACCGGGGACCGGAGTAATGGCGCTGGCGACTTTCGAGCAGCTTTTCAAAGTCGCAGTCGCCCACATCCTTGGTGCGACCTTCTACGCGGTTGTAGCCCGCATCTAAGACCACGGCGCCGGGTTTGAGCCAGTCACCCTTTACCATCTCTGGGCGCCCTACACAGGCGCAGACAATATCGGCGCGGCGTACTTCCTCTTGTAGGTTCTCCGTCTTGCTGTGGCAGATGGTGACCGTGGCATTGCGGTTCAGGAGCAGCAGAGCGAGCGGTTTGCCAAGAATTACCGAGCGCCCGATGACCACGGCGTGCTTACCCGCTATAGGCAGGTTGTAGCGATCCAGCAGGGTTACCATACCCGCCGGGGTACAGCTCACAAAGCTGGGGTGGCCGAGTACCAGGTCACCAAGGCTAGCGCGTCCGATACCATCGACGTCTTTGTGGGGATCAACAGTAGCCAGAATCTCGTCTTCATCGAGGTTCTTGGGCATGGGGTGCTGCACCAGAATGCCGTGGACACCAGGGTCGGCGTTTAGCTCACGAATGGTAGCCAGCACTTCTTCCTGAGTGGCCGACGAGTCAAAGACACGCTCTACGGAGCGGATACCCACACGCTCGCACATGCGGCGCTTCATACCAACGTAGGTGACACTGGCAGGGTCATCCCCGGCCAGCACAGCGGCTAACCCGACATGGATGCCGCGCTCGTTTTTCAGCGCTTCTACACGCGCTTTCACTTCCTGGCGAATCGTCTTCGAAGTCGCGGTACCGTCAAGGAGAATAGGTTCAGACATGGACGGGGAAATTGTACCCCGTCCATTGCCTTCTGTGTCTTACCGCTTAATTAGGAATGAGCTTCGGCGGGTTGAGCTTGATGACACCAGGGTTGGACAGAATGGCTTTCAGCAGGTCCGGGTTGATGGTGTACAGCACTGATTTTGCTTTGACCCACATGGCACGCCAGCACACATTATGCGTGCCGTACTTGATATAGCCATAGCCCTTCTCCGAGCCATATCCACAGGTCTCGCCCCAGCCGGTGCCCCAGGAATTCTTTACAATCCAGGCGCCTTTGTCATCGTCCCAACCCACCAGCAGAATGGCATGGTTCGAGGCGCTATTACCGGAATCGACATGGTCGAAGACGCCGCCATTGTAGCTCTTCAAGTTGCTATCGGCGTAAATGCCGATCTCCAGCGGGCCGTGCTCACAAAGTGCAGCCTTGATAGCGGCTACCGAGGGCAGGGCATTGTTGGCATCCACCAGTCCCCAGGTAAGCAGCTCGTAGGGCGTAGCCGTACTGGCCGGGGTAGGGGTGCTGTTGGTGGCATTGTAGGGAGTGACCGCCTCCGAAGTGGTTCCCCTGGACTGCAGAAAGTCGTTCGCCTTGGTGCGGTCGCCGCCACCGGTGTTGCCAGCGCCGCTGTAAGAGACCACGTACTGCTCGGAGCCGTCTATCGTGGTACCGTTGCGCACCCGCAGAGCGGATTCCAGTGCGCCGACCACGGAGAACGCCCAGCAGGTACCGGCGGGGTTCTGGTTACGAATCGGGCTTACTTTGCCCTGCGTTCGCCAGTCCCAGCGCTTCATACCGGGGTTAGCGATGATATTGAACTCATAGATCTTGCCGCGAAGAGAGGGATTGCGCCGAACGGCTGCTTCGCGGGCATCTTTGTCGATATCCAGGATACGCTTTGCTATCGGCTCCTGGGCACGGGCGATTTGCGCAATGTTGGCAGGAAGAAGGTCGCCGGTGAGCTGCTTCATGTCTTTGCTGAGCAGCCCCGTGTCACCCACGGTGTAGCGGTACTTTTTGAGCTGAATCTCTGCGCGCAGTTTGTTGAGGTCAGGCGCCTGAGCCATTGTGGCTCCGGCCAGTGTGATCGCCAGTGCTGTTAGAAAGCCTTTTCGTTCCATTGGCCGAGTTTACCCCTTCGGCCCGGAACTTAAACGTCAGGCGACTCGGGAGTGTCGTGGGTTTCGCGCTCGCGGATTACCGCGCCAAGGACACCATTGATAAACTTGGCGGCTTCCGGGGTGGAATACTTCTTCGCCAGTTCCACGGCTTCATTGGCTACCACACCTGCCGGAGTTTCCGAGGACTCATCAGTCAATTCGGCAATAGAAAGGCGCAAAATGGCGCGGTCAACTACCTGCTGGCGCTCAGGCGGAAAGCCCGTGGCGTGCTGCTTGAGGATCCTATCCAGCGCCGCCTGATGCTTCAATGTCGCGCCTACCAGCTTGTGCACATAGTCATTGCCAGCATCGTCCAGCTCATTCGCCGCAATGGTCTCATCCAGCGCTTCATCAAGGGGTGTCTTGCCCACCTCGACCATGTAGAGCACACGCAGTGCCGTCTCACGTGCCGCGCGTCGTGTGGAAGAAGCGGAGATAGCCATAACGGAGCAGTGTATCGTACAATGCGCCGTGCGGGTTGGAGTGCTACGAGAAGAGGGAGCAGCAAGACTATCTCCCGATACTGTGTTGCAACTTATGGAGCGCACCCGTGCCAGAGTACTGGTAGAGACCGGAGCCGGGCGAGATTTGCTCTATAGAGAGGCTGGGGCGCAGATAGTCACCAGCGCCGAGGAAGTCTTTGCCCGGTGCCAGATTGTGCTCAAAATTGGAGCGCCGACACCGAATGAACTCCGATTGCTGCGACCGGGTCAGGTAGTGATCGCCGCCTTCGATCAACTAGTGAATGAGGCTGACCTGCCGACTTGCCGGGAATCAGACGCAATCTGTTTTACCAGCGTAACGGAAGTGCAGCTGGAAACGTTAGTAACATGGAATTGGAAAACAGCGATAGAGAAGTGCCCGGATCTGAAGAACGCACTATGGGCTGCCGAAGGAAAGCTCAGAACGCTGGAAACCTATCCGGCTTCAGAAACGTACCAAGAACTATGAAAACCATTCGTGGTTACAAGGCCTGTGCAGCCTCCAGCCGCGCAGCGGCCTTCACGCTCATTGAACTTTTAGTTGTCATTGCCATCATCGCTCTTCTGGCTGCGATTCTTTTCCCAGTGTTCGCACAGGCACGAGCCAAAGCGCGGCAGACCGCCTGCCTTTCCAACCTGAAGCAAATCGGGCTGGCGACCCAGATGTACGCCCAGGACTACGACGGCCTCTATCCCTATGCCAAAGATGCATCCGATCAATGGGTGCCCGCTATCTGGGGAGCCTACCCCGGCTGCGATGTGGTTATCAATCAGATTCCGTTTATTCACCCCACACTCCGGGCGAAGATAGCCTCTGCGTCGTTGCGCCAGGCCGGTGCGCTAGACCCCTACATCAAGAGCTTTGAGGTCTGGAAGTGTGCTGGGGATATCGGATTCGATTACTTAGATAACAACGAGAACTGCGGTGGGCCCTGCCCGATGTCAGCACGCCCGACCATGTACGAGCAATACGGCGCCAGCTACCTCTGGCGCACCGAAGTCAGTTTCCGGCACCGTGGGCCGGATACGATTACCGGGCGAGATTTCAACGGCAACGAGGTCGGCTCAGAGAAAGTCAACATCCTCTTTGATGGAAATGGTAGCTGGCACGGCTCGACCTTCTCCAGCTTCGATCGGTCTGGGCGGCGCTACATCACTCTATTCGGTGATGGGCATGCCAAGCTGCTGACCTACAACGACTATCAGAATGCCTGGGCGATTCAGCTCGATGGGGCGCTCGGTAACCCCTGTAACTCATAGCCGATACTGGTCTTTGAGCCGAATATAGTTGTCCGCCGAGTAGCGGAAGTGCGCCAGCTCATCTGCGGTGAGCTGGCGTATCTTTTGAGCCGGTCTACCCAAATAGAGAAAGCCGCTCTCCAGGCGTTTCCCTGGCGGCACCAGGCTGCCCGCCCCAAGTAGCACCTGTGGCTCCAACACAGCCCCATCCAAAACCAACGAGCCCATACCCACCAGGCACTCATCGCCAATGGTGCACGCGTGCAGAATAGCAGCGTGTCCCACCGTCACGAACTTACCCACTATTAGCGGAAAGCCATCCGGGTGGGCGACCGACCGGTGGGTCACATGGCAGACTGAGAGGTCCTGGATATTAGTACCCTCGCCGATTCGGATAGAGTGCACATCGCCGCGCAGAGCCGCCCCGCACCAGATAGAGACATCGTCGCCCAGCACCACATCCCCGATGACCTGCGCGGAGGCATGCACAAAGGCCCGCTCGCCAAGGGTGGGCAGAATATCAAGATAGGGTTCCAGGGCCATAGAGAGTTACCCGAAGCTATCGTAGCCGCCAGAGTCCATGCCAGAGGTCTCCACGCCGCCGCCCCAGATAGGGTAGGGGTCTCCGATATAAACGAAGCCGTAGCCCGAATCCACCCAGGCATCGCCGGTGGCGTACTGACTGGCCTGAGAGAAGCCCATGTAGACCGATTTCATCAGCTTTCCGGGGCGCAGCACAGACAGCTCCACCTGATTGCCTGCACTGAGCCAGGTGCGCTCAGATTCGCTCAAAGCCTCTGCGGCTGGTGGCAGGGGTAGAGGAGCAACACCGGGGAACCCGAGCTGACCATTCTTAGGAAGCTGGCCAGGGCGGAGTCCTAAATCAAAGATCCGCACCGAAAGGTCCGGGAACCAGTCTGGCCCACGCAGGGTCTGCGCCATGTTCAAGCTGGGAGCGGCACAATCATGAATGGTAAATACCGCCAGGTTCGGGTTGCGCTGGAGCATAGCCAGTACCGTTTCGAACGTGGTGGCTGCGGGGTACTTGCGGTCCAGGGAGAGAATGGCGCAGTTGTTTTCAAAGTGGAAGCGGTTCGCCACGAGCATGGCTGCTAGAGCGGCGCTTTCTACAATCAATGCACGGTCGAAGCTATAGCTCTGAAGTTCGGCAGGTACCGGAGCGGCGGTAGCCGCCGGAGTGGCATTGACCAACTTTTCGGGGCGACCATGAACCGCAACCCAGCGAGGCAGGTGCGTCGACTGAAAATCACTCCAGGACATCTGCGGCGGCTTCACGGCGCTCTCGGGCGTCTTTTTCTTTCCGAGTGTACAACCGGGGAGCTTCTTTTTTTCTAAGAATCGGTTTATCTCCCAGAAAAGCTGTCGGTCAGTATAGAAAAGCTCGCCCTTCGCGCTGACAGTCTGAATAGCCCCGTTAAACAGGCCATCGGTCATCTTCAGCGAGTCCGTGGTCGGCTCGAAAGCGAAGGCATGCCCGCACTTCGGGCACCGGCCATCCGCTCTGTCTTTCAGATTGCTATTTGTCTCGCAATGGATACACTTCATCCGCTATCCCTCCCACAGGACAACATGTCGCCTCTGGTATTGGCTGATATACACGAATACTCCTGCAAATCCGCTCATAGGGCATGCACATCGCGCCATAGCTCCCAGGTGGCCAGAGTCCAGAGTTTTTCTCCCACGCGGCGACGACGGAACCCGGCTGGAGTCGGATCATAGCCTGCAAGCAGTCCTTTGATGAACGCAGGATCGAATCGCCGCTCGCGCTTGATTCGACGCGAGCCGAGCAAGGAGCGCACACGTCGCCCGACCGGTCCGAAGCGCGGCAGGCACCAGTCCGCGCTGGGAACGCCCATACCACGCTTCTCCCGATAGAGAATCTCATCTGGCAGCAGACTACGCCCGGCTTCTTTCAGAATGGCTTTCTCACAGGCGCCCGAGAGAAAGGCTTCCGGCGGAAGCTGAAACGTGTACTCAGTGAGAGCCTCATCGAAAAACGGCGCCTCGATACGCAGCCCATGGCACGAGCCCAGTGCTACGCAGCGAGGCGCGATATTCTGCGCACCCTTTAGCGCGATATTGGCTGCCCGCAGTCGATGGATCAATGGCGCTTCTGGCGTGACCTCCAATCCAACCGCGAGCCAGTCTTCTACGGACAGCGGGGGATGAGTCGGCCAGAGCGAGCTCAGCCTTCCATCAAAGCGGTGATAGGTGGTCCGGTAAGAGGTATAAAGATTCTGCTCCCCGTAAGCAATGGCGGCTACCAGTGGCTTGTTCACCCAGCCACCAAAGAGCTGGTCGCCGCCCTCCCCATTGAAGACGATACTTACTTCTTGCCGGGCTACCAGGCCAAGCAGATAGAGTGGTACTGTCACGGCATCCCCATAGGGCTGCGGTAGCGCTGACATGGTTGGTTCCCACGCCCGCGCAACCTCCTTAGGGCCACAGAGTACACGCCGTAGTGGAATCTTAAGGTGGCTTGCTACCTGCTCCGCAAAGGCAAGCTCCCCATCTTTGGGTACGCCGAAGTCAAGAGTGAATCCGATGACTTTTACACCAGCTTCTACCAGAAGCGCGGCGATGAGCGAGGAGTCCAACCCACCCGAAAGATAGACGCCAACCGGGGAATTTTCTTTAGGTAGGCGCTTCTGAACAGCTCGTCGTAGAAGAGTCAGCACGTCTGTGCCACCGTTATCCGAAGCCGAAAAAGACACCGGTACTGGGGGCATAACCCGCTTTACATCGGTGTAAATGGTCTTCGGGGTAGGGACATGGGAGAACAGCAAGTACCCGGCGAGTGCAGCCTCATCAATCGTATTGGCTCGAGTCAGCCTGCGAGGATCACTACCGCGCTCTCCCTGCGAATTTTCATAGACCGGGGAGAGACCGAAGATATCCGGGGTCACTCGAAGCGGACATCCGAGATAGTGACAGTGCCTTTTGTATCGGGCGGGTTTATCTCGGCGCCGAACTTGAAGACAAGGCTCTGAGCCCCTTGGGGATTACCGCTACCAGAACCTACCCACTGATTACCCTGTTTGGTTTGCTGCTGTAGCTGGTCGAAGCGAATTGCCACGCGCTCACCCTGAGGCGTCAGGGAAATCTGGCGCGAGTTCCAGCGAGTATTTCCCGCCCGAAGATCCACTCGTGTATTGGCTATCCCGTCTCCTTTGATAAAGAACGACACCTGCTTATAGGCATCCAGGGAGCCATCTATGGAAAAGCCATGGTTCGCCTGATAGCTACTGCTGTCGTGGAATCCGTTGAGCTTCAAGCTGTAGCTGTTCGTATCCGTTTTGGATTCCGAGGAAACGTTTCGGAAGACCGTAGTGGCCTGATCTTCATGAGTCAGGTCTACCGTTGGCGATGCAAGCTGCTGGGCGGCAACGGCAGCTACAGGTCCGGGGACTGTTTGCGGACGGATTAGAAGAGAGGCGCCCAGAGCAACGGCTACAGCTGCGGCGCCGACAGCAATGGTCACGTTACGTCGGTTGCGCTGGCTCTTGATGCGCTCTACCTTCTCGGCATGAATCTGGGCAGCGGCACGGTCTAAGTATTCCTGGGGGATACCCATCTCCTGAGCGGCATCGGCGGCGGCCTTCGCATTACGCGCTTGCTCACTCTCGGCACGGAAAAGGTCATCGGCACGGCGAAACGCTTCCGCCTGCTCCTCGGCGCTCAGCTCAGACTGCTTCAGCATGCCTCTATTTTACCCGGCCCTCTCGGGATATAATTTCCTCATGCGTCTTCGCCTGACAATGGCTGTCGTTTCCGGGTTAACTTCCCTTGCCTCTGCAGACTTTTCCGCCGTACAGTGTGCTCGAATGCAGGTGGGTGAGCGCCAGATGCCACCGCAGACCATGCGGGTCTACCATAAGGACCAAAAGACCCGGTATGACATCAATGCCACACTTACGGTAATTTTAGATGGCGATACCAGGCAGCGCACTATAATTAACCGAGCCACGAAGACCTACTCTCAGGAAAGCTGGGACCCTGCGCCGGAAAAGCCGACGACTGGCCCCATCTCGGTAAAGCCAACGGAGCGCCGCACAAGTGTGGCGGGGCACTCTACACGGCTTTATCTTCTAAACTCCTCCATGGGGGATATCTCTGTCGCAGGGGAGTTCTGGTGTGCCGAGGATCTAGATAGAGTACCGCTGCCGTCCATTGTGGGTGGCGGATTCGACTACACGGCGCAGAATAATGGCATGCGTGGGCATCCCTTGCGTTTCCGATTGGTGACGACTACTTCGGAGAAAATGCAGGCGATATTGACCTCTGAGATTGCAGCGCTCTCAACCCGTGAGCTTCCCGATAGCTATTTCGATATTCCGAAGGACTATGTCAAGAAGAGCAGCACGAAGCAGGAGGCCCGGTAATGCCCCAGCTACCACCGCCTGATTTCAACCGGGAAGTCCGCCCAATTATTGCCAGCCACTGCCTGAAATGCCACGGCCCCGATGAGGCACAGCGCCAGGCGGGCCTGAGGCTGGATATCTCACCTGGTGAGGCGAAGCTAAAGAAGGTTCTGGAGCGCATTGCACTACCGACGAGCAGTCCAATGGTAATGCCGCCAGCAAACGCCCTGAAGCCGCTTAAGGATACCGAGCGAGAGACTATCCGCCGGTGGATAAAAGCCGGTGCGAAATACGAAAAGCACTGGGCCTTTGTAAAGCCGGTAGCAAGAGTTGGCAGTATAGACGGTTTCATTGGTGCGCGGCTGAAGAAAGAGGGGCTGAATTTCTCGCCAGCCGCCGACCGCTATACGCTGATACGCCGAGTGTCGCTTGATCTGGTGGGATTGCCGCCAACTGCGGAGCGTGCCGAAGCCTTTGTGCACGATACGCGCCCGGACGCCTATGAGCGCCTGGTAGATGAGCTGCAGGCCTCTCCTGCCTATGGGGAACGCTGGGCGCGCCCCTGGCTGGATCTTGCCCGCTATGCCGATACGAACGGTTACGAGAAAGACCGCCCCCGCAGTATCTGGCCCTGGCGTGACTGGGTAGTGAACGCATTGAACGCCGATATGCCGTTTGACCTGTTCACCGTAAAGCAGATTGCCGGTGACTTACTGCCCAATGCCACGCAAGAAGACCGAGTGGCCACAGGATTTCACCGGAATACCATGCTCAATGAAGAAGGAGGTATCGATCCGCTGGAATATCGGTACCTATCCCAGGTGGACCGAGTCGCTACCACGGGGACTACCTGGCTGGGGCTGACGATGGGTTGTGCACAGTGCCATACCCATAAATACGATCCGATTCTGCATAAAGACTACTTCCGGTTCATGGCGTTTATCGACAATACTGAAGAGCCGACGATAGAAGTGATAGATGATGCGGCTCGTAAGCGGCGTGTGGCGGCTGAAGCTGAAGCCAACCGTCGTGAGGCAGCACTGGAAGACGCCTGGCCGTTACCCACTACTCGTCGCTGGACTGTACTAACGCCTGGTTCGCAAGCTACGGCGAAGAGCGGCGCTACACTGACGGTTCGCCCGGATTCGTCGGTCTTTGTGAGCGGCGCCGTTCCCGATACCGATACCTACACAGTCACGCTACCTGGCGGGAGCGAACCCATAACCGCTCTGCGCTTAGAAGCTCTTACGGATGCTGCCTTAGGTGGGAAGGGGCCGGGGCGAACGCCACACGGCAACTTCGTGCTTACGGAAATAGAGGTCGCCGCCGATGGTAAGTCAGTCAAACTGATCCGCGGAGAGCAGGATGCCACTCAGGAAGGGTTCTCGGCACAGGCCGCGCTCGATGGTAATCCACGCACCGGCTGGGCGATTCATATCCCCGATCAGGTCTGGAATGTAGACCGCACGGCCACATTTACGTTTGATAAACCGGTCACCGCGCAGAGCTATCAGGTGACCCTACGGTTCGACTATGGCGGACAGCACACTCTGGGGCGGTTTCGGCTGGCGCTGGGGAGCGATGCGAAACCGGAGACAGCTCCCAGTAGAAAAGACCTGCTGGCTGCCGCGTTTGCTCGCTGGAAGGCAGAACAGCAGACTAAATCGGTGCGCTGGCAGTCAGTGATGCCCGTGAAGGCAGATGGGGGAGTGCCGAAACTACTGCCTCAGCCAGATGGCTCACTATTCTCGGCGGGTGACTTCACCAAGCGTGATGTCTATACCTTGAGCCTGGATAACCTGCCTGCCGGAGTAACAGCCGTTCGAATCGATGCGTTGCCAGACCCGAGACTGCCTGGTGGCGGACCGGGACGCGTGGTCTATGAGGGAGCACCCGGCGACTTTTTCCTGAGCACTGTCCGAATCGATGGCAAGGCTCCCAAAAGCGCTACTGCCACCATAGGAAACGCCACCACCACGCTAGATGATAATCCGCAAACTGGCTGGTCGATCAATGGGGCTCAGGGGAAGCCGAATGCGGCTGTCTTCGTATTAGAAAAGCCGCAAGCAGGTAAGAAACTTACGGTCTCGCTTATCTTTGAGCAGTACTATGCCGCACCTCTGGGTCACTTCAAAGTTTCTGTGACCACGGACCCGAAGGCTGGGGCAGCGATGCCTGCCGCTGTAGAAACGGCGCTGGCTGCTGGCGATGAAGCCACCCTGAAGCGGGAGTTCCTGAAGGTGGCACCTGAGCTAGCTTCCGAGCGCATGGCTATCGAATCGCTTCGGAGATCAGTACCCGCCCCAACCACATTGGCATTTCGAGAATGGCCCACAGGGCTGCGCCGAGAGACGTTTGTGCACCACCGTGGAGAGTTTCTCCAGACGGAGGAGCGTGTGACTCCGGGGACGCCGGGATTCCTGCCGCCAGCAGGTGGGCAGAGCCGCCTGGATTTCGCGCGCTGGCTGGTTAGCGACGATAACCCACTGACGGCGCGCGTGACAGTGAATCGGGCTTGGGCATCGTTCTTCGGGCGAGGGATTGTAAAGACATTGGAAGACTTCGGGTATCAGGGCGCCCCGCCGAGCCACCCGGAACTTTTAGACTACCTGGCGACGACCTTCATGCACGACGATCACTGGAGCATGAAAAAGCTGCATCGGCGCATCGTGCTGTCGCAAACCTATCGGCAGAGCAGTCGTACCACTCCAGCGCTCCTGCAGAAAGATCCGGAGAATGTATTTCTGGCGCGTGGTCCACGGGTTCGCCTGCCCGCCGAGACCGTGCGAGACAGCGCGCTGCTGGCCAGCGGCCTGCTATCCTCCAAGCGCGGAGGACCGCCCGTGTTTCCGCCACAGCCACCCGGCGTGACCACTGAGGGCGCTTACGGTCCGCTGGAGTGGCGAGTCTCTACTGGGGAGGATAGGTTCCGGCGCAGTCTCTACACGTTCGCCAAGCGGACCGCGCCGTATGCGCTTACGTCTACCTTTGATGCCCCGAGTGGCGAGGCGACCTGCCCACGCCGGGAGATGAGCAACACCCCATTGCAGGCACTCGCCCTACTGAACGATGAGGTGTTTTTAGATACAGCCCGCGCACTGGGGAAGCAATATGCCGCTCTGCCGGGTACAGAGGATACGCGAATTGCTGGGCTTTTTCAGCGAATTCTGACCCGCCCACCAACGGGTGCCGAGCGAACGGTATTGACTGGATTTCTGGCAGCGCAACGGGGGAGACTGGCGAAGGGCGAGCTAGAGGCGGCCGCTTTAGTCGGAAGCCCGGATAACGAAGCCGCAGCCTGGATGTTGACTGCACGGACCTTACTGAACCTGGATGAAGTGGTGACGAAGCGATGAACGAACGGAACTTAAGACGAACTCGGCGGCACTTTTTCGAGGAGTGTGGTGTCGGTATCGGAAAGCTGGCGCTGGCCGGGCTCCTGACCGAAGGGTTGGCGCAGGCTGCTCCCAAGCCCCAGGGTAAAGCCAAGGCTGTGATTCAGCTCTTTATGGCTGGCGCACCATCTCAGCTAGACCTGTTCGACAACAAGCCCATGCTGGCCAAGTATGCCGGGAAGCCTATTCCACCATCGATTGTCAAAGGGCAGCGCTACGCGTTCATTCGGCCCGATGCGGCAGTGTTAGGACCACAGTTTGCCTTTAAGAAATACGGCCAGAGCGGCGCGGAGCTTTCCGACGCCCTGCCGCACTTAGCCAAGATTACCGATGACATCTGCCTGGTGAAGTCTATAGTGACTGACCAGTTCAACCATGCTCCCGCACAGATTTTCATGAACACGGGCTCAGGACTGCCAGGGCGACCCTCTATGGGGAGCTGGGTGGTGTATGGGCTGGGCAGCGAGAGTAAAGACCTGCCCGCCTTTGTGGTTATGAGTACCGGCGCGGGGATCTCCGGTGGAGCCGCGAACTGGTCCAGCGGATTCTTACCTACGACCTACGCGGGTGTACGCCTCCGTAACTCTGGGGACCCGATTCTAGATGTTGCGTCGCCTCATGGCATAGACACCCAGGCACAGCGCGAGACTCTAGATGCGCTGAGTAAATTGAACCAGCAGGCGCTGACCCGCGATGGTGACCCACAGATTCAGGCCCGTATGGCGAGCTATGAGATGGCGTTTCGGCTCCAGACCAGCGCCCCCGATCTCATGGACCTGAAGACAGAGTCGAAAGAGACTCTGGAGCTTTATGGGGCGGATCCGAACAAAGCCAGCTTTGCGCGAGCCTGCTTGCTGGCACGCCGATTGGTAGAGCGCGGCGTTCGCTTCGTGACTATCTACCATGAAGGCTGGGATGCGCACTCCGATGTAGTCGGAGTCACCAAGGGCAAGACAGCGGAGACCGATAAAGCCAGTGCCGCATTGGTGACCGATCTAAAGCAGCGCGGCCTGTTAGACTCCACCCTGGTTGTCTGGGGTGGCGAGTTCGGGCGCACTCCAATGGTAGAGACCAATCCTGCGCTTGGCCGAAGTCAGGGCAGAGACCATCATCCGTCGGCCTATACCATGTGGCTGGCTGGCGGGGGCATCAAGCCAGGAATCAGCCATGGAGTAACTGATGAGATGGGTTTCCATGTGGTGGAGAACAAAGTGCATGTGCACGACCTGCAGGCGACCATTCTTCACTGCCTGGGCCTGGACCATGAGAAATTGACCTATCGCTACCAGGGACGGGATTTCCGCTTAACGGATGTCTCTGGCGAGGTCATTAAGGAGCTCCTGGTTTAACAACCCGGCAGAAAAGCATATGGGTGCCAACAGGCTGTAGCTTTTTGCTGCCTTGCTCAAAGTGGTAGGACTCGCTGCGTACTAAAATCGTTTGATTCAGTTTCAGGAAAGTTTTTCCACTTTTCTGCTGGCTTAGTGTAGCTTCAAAAAGAGGCGGATCAGCAACCTGTCGTATACCTGGCAAACTCTCGAACCGGCAATGGTAAAGCTTCGGCTCCATGTCTGCCACAAAGAAGCCCTCCGTTGGGTTTGCTTTCGAAGCAAAAAGGATTCCAGGGGAAATACTGACTTCAAGTGCATCTAATTCCGGATGAAAGAACTGGTATCCACTCAGAGAAAACCAGGATCCATACTCATCTAAGGAATCTTCACCACTATTTGGACTACTGAATTGTATCTTTGGGTATCGATGCGCTAGTTCAGTGAGAAACGATTTATCGGTACAGTCTAGATCTGGGCTGTTCAGCTTTTGTGGCTGATTTCCGTGCAGTACACCCTTTGCAACGACTATTCGCCATCGTACTTTGAAAGGAGAATAATCGATTGTCGGCTTTACTCTTTTTAACTCTGCCGGAGAATCGTCCTGAAGTTCGAAATTACTTTTAAGTTTATTAGTAAGGCGAGTTGCAATCACGCATAGGCATATTCCCAAGATAACAAGTATAAGTAGAAAGCGTAACCTGCGGTTGTTCATTTTGCTTTAGTCCATTCTCTTCAAACAGTACCACAGTTCATTTACAAAAGAATTGCATAAAAAGGCAGGAGAGTGATGTGGAACCGACGAAGGGGTGGGGGTGCATCGAACTATTTCTGTTGCGCCGCTCATGGCGCTTCTATTATGTATCGGCCCGGTGTTAGCACAAGGGACTAAAGCTGACTACGAGCGCGCGGCGCGTCTGAGAGAAAAGCTCCGAGGCAAGGTAAGCGGTCTGACCCTCACACCACGCTGGCAGGCAGACGGTAAGCTCTGGTATCGAGTCGGAAACCAATTCGCTGTTGTGGATCCCAAGCAGGGCCGAAAGACACTGCAAAAGGAGCTGCCAGGCGCTGCTACTACTCTCAACCCACGGAATCCCGGCGAGCTACCGCGCTCTATCAGTGGTGGGGAAGCGACCCAGATTGTCCTAGAAAACAAAGCCAGTTTCCCGGTTCGCGTATTCTGGCTAGATACCGAGGGTGGGCGCCGGGAGTACGCCAAGATTCAGCCAGGTAAAGAGTGGTCTTCGGGGACCTATGCCGGGCATGTCTGGCTGGTCACCAGAGAAGATGAATCCCCGTTGGTAGGTTTTGTGGCCGAGCAGGATGTGCTGCGAGGGCAGATAGCGGGAACGACACCGGAACGCCAAGCGCGCCGCAGAGGTGGCGATCCAACCCTGAGCCCGGATGGAAAGTGGCGGGTACGTTTTGAAGGCAGCAATGCCGTGCTTCTGGCTACCGCTGGCGGCGACCCAGTGCCACTCACAAAAGATGGCGTGCCAGAAGACTACTACGAAGGCCCAGTACGCTGGTCGCCAGACTCGCACTACTTTACGATTAGCCGCACGATTCCTGGGGATGGTCGGAAGATTCCGATTGTTAGCTCTGCTCCCCGAGATCAAGTGCAGCCAAAATGGCGGCTGGTGCCCTATGACAAGCCGGGGGATAAGCTGGCAATCTCCCATCCCCATGTCTTTGAAGTAGGCACCAAAGCTGAGGTGCTGCTACCAGCATTGGAGTCAGTCACTCCGAACCCGTTTAACCTTGATGACGCGGAGTGGACTCCGGATTCCTCGCGGTTCTATCTGCGCTACAACGAGCGGGGGCATCAGCTCTATCGAATCATTGAGGTGACGCCGAAGACAGGTGCCTCACGGGTACTGATAGAGGAGAGGGCCAAGACCTTTATCGACTGGACCAATAAGGTCTTCTTTCAGCCCCTTTTTACTCTCGCCGGGAAGCGCTTTGGATGAGCGAGCGGGATGGTTGGAACCATCTCTACATCTATGACTTGGGCACTGGCCAGGTCAAGCGCCAGCTAACTAAAGGGGAGTGGGTTGTCCGCGGAATAGAGAAGGTAGACGAAGACCGGAAAGAGGCGATTCTGCGTGTCAATGGGCTGATTCCTGGCCAGGATCCGTACCATATTCACTATGCGAAAGTCTCTCTAGATACCGGCAAACTGACGCCACTGACCGACGGTGACGGTACGCATATCGCCCGGTTCTCGCCCGATGGACAGTACTTCGTAGACACCTATTCACGGGTGGATGCCGCTCCGATTCACGAGCTACGGCGCACGAGTGATGGCAAGAAAGTGCTCACCCTGGAAACTGCCGACTGGACCGCCTGGCAGGCGGCAGGAGGGAAAGCGCCGGAGCGATTTGTCGCCAAAGGACGCGATGGCAAGACAGATATCTACGGGCTGATTTTCCGCCCCACGAACTTCGATCGCTCGAAGACCTACCCGGTTATCGAAAACATCTATGCCGGACCGCATGGGCAGCATGTGCCCAAGGCGTTCTCCGAGGTTCATGGCTCTCAGGAGATGGCCGAGCTAGGATTTATCGTGGTGCAGATAGACGGCATGGGTACCAACTGGCGCTCCAAAGCCTTCCACGATGTCTGCTGGAAGAATATTGCAGACGCCGGATTCCCCGACCGAATCGCCTGGCTCAAGGCGGCTGGAGCTAAGTACCACGAACTAGACTTGAACCGGGTCGGTATCTACGGCACCAGCGCCGGAGGGCAGAATGCCCTGCATGGCCTGTTGCTCCACGGCGATTTCTACAAAGCGGGTGTAGCGGACAGTGGCTGTCTGGACAACCGCATGGATAAAGTCTGGTGGAACGAGCAGTGGATGGGCTGGCCGCTAGACAAACACTATGCGGAGCAATCCTGCGTGGTTCTGGCTCCTAAGCTGACAGGCAAGCTCTTCCTTATGGTCGGCCAGGAAGATACCAATGTTGATCCCTCTACCACCTTTCAGATGGTAGATGCCCTTATCCGCGCCGATAAAGATTTCGAACTTCTGGTAGCGCCAAATGTTGGGCATGGAGTTGTCGGTATTCCCTACGCCCGACGCAGGATGCAAGACTTCTTTGTGAAAAACCTTATGGGAGTTGAGCCACGTCGCTAGGTAGGACACTTGCGGGAGCAGCACTACCGATACTCGCCATCGTGCTGCTCTCCTGCACGCCTCAGGTAAAAGAGACCTCGTCGTCTCCTGAGGATAAGGGGAACCCCTGGGGTGGTAAGGCAGCAGTCAATCTCTCCGAGAAGAAGCCTGAGCCAGTCGGCAGCGAAGCCTGTACGCCCTGTCATGCAGACATTGCCGCAAAGCATAAAGGCACCAATCACGCCCTTACCCTCTACCCGGCTACGCTCACAGCGCTCAAGGAATTGGCGCCCCCGGAGGGCGAGATGCGCCCAGGTCTTGTGCTGCGTCGGCAAGGCGATGAACTTGCCGTCGAAGTTAGAAATCCTATAGATGGCAAACTGGATCGGCTTCCCTTGACTCTGGCGCTTGGCTCCGGGAAGACCGGGCTGACCTTCTTGATTGAGGACACTGGTACCACTGCCGAGATAAGCCGAAGCTATTTCCCGCACCAGAAGGTCTGGCATACTACACCGGGGCAGGAGACATTAAACCCCAAGCTAATTGGCGTACCACATGATGAAGGCGTCACCCGTAAATGCCTATCTTGTCATGCCGTAACCAGTCCCGAGCAACCTATGATTCCTGAGCGTAAATTCTTCGGAGTTGGGTGTGAGAGCTGCCACGGTCCGGGCAGTGCTCATCTGCAAGGGGCGAAGATGCAGGACCTCAAGAAGCTAGATGGGAAGGAAATGAACGAGCTTTGCGGCCGCTGCCACCGTACGGCAGAAGATGTGCAGGCTATGGGCAAGATAGCCGTGGACAGCACGAACCGGTTCCAGCCTTATGCTATGACACTTTCCAAGTGCTTTATCAAGAGCCAGGGAAAGCTAACTTGCGTTACTTGCCATGACCCACATGAGAATGCCAGTAAAGACATTCCCAGGTATGAGCGCACCTGTATAGCTTGCCATGATGGCTCGGAGAAGACCAAGCCGGTCTGCCCGGTGAACGCCAAGCAGGATTGTATTCGATGTCACATGCCTACTCGGAGCGTGTTTCCTAGCGGCTCCAAACTACCGATTTCTATGGCCGACCACTTCATAAGGCCCAGGAAATAACGGGCTCTACTGTATACTGACCCATAATGCGACTGTGCAGTCGAACGATATTGGGGGCCATGTTACCCGTTCTGGCGGTAGTACTCCTTTCCTGTGTGCCTCAGCCAAAGAAGGCCGTTGTCACGCCGACGGAGAAGAAACTAGAACCGGTAGGCAGTGAGGCTTGTGCGCCCTGCCACGCGGATATTGCAGAGAAGCATAAATCCACGAATCATTCCATAACTCTCTATCCAGCTACACTGAGTGCCCTGAAGAAACTTGCTCCGCCGGAGAGTGAGATGCGCTACGGCATGATGCTGCGGCGTGAGGGCGATAAGCTTGCGGTCGAGGTAAAAAATCCTGTGGATGGCACGCTGGAGCAGGTTCCGCTAGTGTTGGCGCTTGGCTCCGGGAAAACGGCCATGACCTACTTAATTGAGGATGGTGGTGCTACCACAGAGATAAGCCGAAGCTACTTTTTGCGTGAGAAAGCCTGGTTTATCACACCAGGACAGGAAGATTCTGACCCAACACTCATAGGCCAGCATCACGACCAGGCTGTCACGCGTAAGTGCCTGTCGTGCCATGCGGTCACCAGCCCAGACCAGCCCTTGATTCCTGACCGTAAATTCTTTGGAGTGGGGTGTGAGAGCTGCCACGGTTATGGAAGCGCCCATATTCAGGGAGCCAAGATGCAAGACCTGAAAAAGCTAGATGGGACGGAAATGAATGAGCTCTGTGGACGCTGCCACCGCACCACAGAAGGAGCGCTCACTATGGGGCCTTCTGGCAAAGATAGCACGAACCGATTCCAGCCCCATGGCCTCAGTTTGAGTAAGTGCTTTATCAAGAGCCAGGGGAAGCTCAGCTGTGTTACCTGTCATGACCCACATGAGAATGCCAGCTTAGACATTCCCAAGTATGAGCGTACTTGCATAGCCTGCCATGATGGTTCCGTGAAGACCAAGCCTGTCTGCCCGGTGAACGCCAAGCAGGGCTGTATTCGATGTCACATGCCCCAGCGAGATGTCTTTCCGGGTGAGCCCAAACTGCCTATCACTATGCCAGACCACTTTATTCGTATCTTCAAAAATAGCGCTACCAAAACAGGCAAAAACTAGCTATCTATTTTCAGAGCATGTCGGATACTGAGCTCCAGCACGGAGTAATCGTCATTCGGGCGATTCAGCTCCATAGGGGCAGTAAGCGGCGCGGCGCGGTTGCACATGAAGCGTGGCATACCGGAGTGATTCTGAGAGGCGGCATGGAACAGAAATGGGTGCCCTAGAAGGACATCGCCTGCCCGAGCTATTGTCTCCACTACCTGAAGTTCGGTGCCGTCTTCGTCGATAAACGGCGTCTCCAGGAATTTCTGGCGGTTGCTAACAGAGTCTTTAGCACCTGTCAGTTCGGCTAGCCAGGGGTGTTCGACGGCGCACTCTTTGATAGCCAGGCTGCTGTCTTGACCATCTGGAAAGCGAGATAGGTAACGGGCGACGACCTGATGAGACCCTCTCGCGAGCAGCGTGCCGCCGCCTTTAGATGCGACATCGGAAAAGCAGGGGAGTACGAGTAATCCCTGTTCCGGGCTGGTGACTTTATGCTTACGGTTCATACCATCCCAATGCCATCCGGCAGTAGGAACTTCCCAGGGTTGGGCTGTGCCTACAGCAAAGTTGATAGGCCACCAGCCCCAGTTGTGCGGCTCGTGCTTTAGCGCCCAGCGCCCTATACCGATAAGGTCTTCGATAGCGCCTGCCAGTCGCTGTGTCTCACAGCGCTTGAACTCTGGCTCGTTGTAGAAAGTACGCAGGTGGATCGTCGGGAAGGCGGCATTGGCGTCCTTTTCTAGGGCAGCAGCCCAGGTTTCCGGTGCATCTTTCACCATGCCATACTCCAGATAGGCTTCGATAAGCCGGTCCCAGAGAAAGCTCTGCGCTTCCAGTGCTATTTCGCGTGGAAAGGCTTCTTTCACCTGCACATAGCCGTGATGGATGAACTGCTCGATGTCGGATTCGGAAAGTACCTGAAACGCCATTGAAGGACCTCCGTGGTGGAGTATACGCTGGTTCCTGGGGAGGATTGCGCAGGCACGATAAAATTTCAAGGAAATCCTATGCGAATCGGAGATATTACACTTGCCAACAATGTGGTTCTGGCACCTATGGCCGGAATCACCGCGCATCCGTTCCGAGTTATCTGCAAGCGGCACGGGCAAGTGGGGCTGGTAGTCACCGAGCTTATTAGCTCGATGGCCATTCACTACAAAAACGAGAAAACCTTCGGCATGTTTGATTGGAGCGCCGAGGAGTCGCCCAGCTTCTGTCAGCTCTTTGGAGCCGAGCCGGATGTGATGGCTGAGGCCGCCCGGATTGTTGTGAATGCGGGTGCGGACGGTGTGGATATTAATATGGGCTGCTGGGTGCCCAAGGTCGCTAAGACCGGAGCCGGGGCCGCGCTGCTGAAGGATCTCTGTCAGGCAGAGGCTGTGGTGCGGGCTGTGGTGCAAGCAGTACCACAGGTCCCTGTGACCGTGAAGGTACGCGCCGGGTTCACCTACCCTGAGATTACAGCAGTACGCTTTGCGGTGGCTGCTGCGGAGATCGGCGCGAAGCATATTGCTGTACACGCTCGCTTCGCCAGTCAGGGCTTTTCTGGAATCGCTGACTGGGGCATTATTCGCCAGGTGAAAGAAGCTGTGGGGGATACTATCCCGGTGACAGGGAATGGCGATATCGAGACCCCCGAAGACGCAAAGCGGATGTTGGAAGAGACTGGCTGTGATGGCGTGATGATTGGCCGGGCCGCTATGGGAAATCCCTGGCTCTTGCGCCAGGTGGGGGAGTTTCTGGCAACGGGTACCTATGGTCCCGGTCCTACAGTTTCGGAGCGATTCGCCGTGGCGCGAGAGCATGCTAGGTTGCAGGTCATGCAGCAAGGGGAGACCATCGGAGTCCGTGAGCTCCGTGGCTTACTGCCACACTATTTTAAGGGGATTCCGGGGGCTACCCATCTGCGCGGTGCCATTGCAACACCTAAGGTGAATACGCTGGCGGATGTAGAAGATGTGCTGGACCAGGCAGAGGCGTGGCACGGACAGGTTCGGAAAGACGACGAGATATGAGTGATTATCCCCAGTGGCGCGGTCCAAAGCGAGACGGTGTGGCGGAGGAGAAAAACCTTCTGAAGAGCTGGCCCACCAGTGGCCCGAAGCTCGTCTGGCAGAGCAAGATGGCAGGGTATGGGTATGGCTCGCCCAGCGTCGTTGGGGATCGTTTGTATGTCATAGGGAACGAGGGCGCTGCCGATGAGTTTCTTCAGGCAATTGATGCGCGTTCTGGCCGTCCTCTGTGGAAAGTACGACTTGGAGCGGTTGGCAATCCGGACCAGCAGCCCAACTTTCCGGGGGCTCGCTCGACTCCCACAGTAGATGGTAAGTCTATCTACGCGCTCAGTTCCGCTGGCGACTTGCTCTGTATAGACGCGCCTACCGGGAAATCGCGCTGGAAGAAAAGCCTGCGGAAAGACTTCGGTGGTGTGCCAGGCGCTTGGGCGTACGCAGAGTCACCCTTGATAGATGGCGACAAGCTCATTGTCACGCCGGGCGGACCGGATGCCACCATAGTGGCGCTCAACAAGACTATGGGCGAGGTGATCTGGAAGTGCAAGGCAGCCGATGGTGAGCGATCTGCCGCCTATTCCTCTGCTGTTGTGACCGAGCTAGAGGGCGTACGGCAGTACGTTCAGTTCTTGCCCAAAGGGCTTGTGGGAGTAGACGCAAAGACAGGCAACGTGCTCTGGCGCTTCAACGGCACGATTGACCTGAGCTACGGCATGAACGCGCAGACTCCGATTGTAGAGAAGGGTCTGGTGTATAGCGCTGCTGGAAACAGAGGAGGCACTGTCCGGTTAACGGCTGCTGGTGCAACGCAGGTATGGGTACAACGCAACGCTCCCTGCGCTCTAGGAGGCACTGTGCTGAGCGAGGGCTATCTCTACGGCACGAATCAGCGAGAATTAGTCTGCGTGGAGCTGGCATCTGGCAAGACAGCCTGGAGCAATCCGTGCGTGGGAGCTGCCTCTTTGTGCCTGGCCAACGGCCTGCTCTTCCTCCATGGAGAGAACGGGGAAGTTGCCCTGGTAGACGCAAATCCAAAGGGATACACCGAGCGAGGACGTTTTACGCCATCTAACCGCCCGGAGCGACTTCGTGGCCCCATGGAGAAGGCCTGGGCGTATCCGGTAGTAGCCGATGGCAGACTCTACCTGCGTGATGTTGGTACTCTCTGGGTGTATGAGATTGGTACCCGCTCATGACCGCCTCATTCTTTGTTCTCTGCACAGTGTTGTTGGGAATTGGAATGATTGTCTTTGGATTCACCCGACAGAGCAGAATGGCCAAGGTATTACTGATTTGCTCCGGGCTATTGCTGCAAGTATGGTGGGTCGGGATTTTAGCGATGCTATTGCTGCGAGGCTCGGATACCTGAGCTAAATGAGTGGCATCTTCGAGAAATAGATTGTACTATTTTTCACGAATGCGCCATCCGCTTTCTGCTCTAACCTATTTCGCTCGCAACCCATCGAAGGTGCTACCGATGGGGGGCGTTATTGTGCTATCGGTTTTTCTTATCTGCGCCGTTGCGACTATTGCGAACTCCATCGGATTGACCGTTCGGACTATTTATCGTTACACCGAGTTCTTCACCTATGTGGTGCCTCAGCGCACCACATTGGTGGTACCCGATGACCAGCGAGCGATTGTAAAAGCCGATCCGCGAATCGACCGAGCGATAGAGGGGAGTATTTTTTTTATTAATATTAAAACCGTGATCGGGCGACTTCCGTTTGTCGTGTTGGGGGTAACGGAAGATGACCGAGACTACCTCTCCGACCGCATGCACAGCAAGCTGTTACAGGGACGCTGGCCCGCGGAAGGGATGCCGGAGTGCGTACTTTCCGAGCCGATAGCGGAAAACAAGGGGCTAAAGGTAGGGGATATTGTCGCAGGCCCGACGGACGAAGGGGGGATCGCTGGTTCGCCCGTACCTGTACGTCTGGTAGGCATTCTGAAAGGCCCCGTATGGATTGCGTTTTGTGATAAATCCTTCTGTGATGCCACGTTCTTAGCCACGCCACGGTGTCTGCTTTATACAGGCAAGACTCCGCAGGACCTGGATGCGATGAACACGGCAATGATGCCGCTGAAAAACAAGGCAGCTGGCAAGTTGGACCCCAGCAAGGTCAATGTACTCTCACGGCAGAATCTCATTGCAGAGGTAGAAGACAGTCTGTCTACCATGTACTTGATTCTGGAGGTCGTGGTCTTTACCGTTATCTTCGTGATCGCTCTTATGAGCGGCATGCTGGCGAATATTTACTTCACCCAGCGGATTCCTGAGTTTGGGGTGCTGGCAGCACTTGGCTATGGACGCTGGCGCCTGATTCGGCGGATTCTCTCGGAGACTGTACTTTTAACCGTACTCGGGTGGGTGCTCGGTGCTGTGCTATCGTTTCTACTCCTGAGCTATTTGAAAGACAGTGTGTTTCGAGCGCGCGGACTGTTTATCAATCCGTTGGACTGGTTTGCCATGCGCCGCACGATTCCCATTCCGATTGCCATTACTTTCTTCTCGGTAATAACTATCGCTGTACGTCTGCTGCGCCTCGACCCCGTGAGCATAGTCGAGCGCCGATGAACGAACTGGTCTTAGAAAGCGCCTCGTTGGCGTATCAAGATGGGGAAAGGACAACCTACGCAGTTCGGGATGTCTCGCTTACGTTTACTCCCGGACGCGTTTACGGAATTATGGGGCCGAGCGGCTCGGGTAAGTCCAGCCTGCTGTATCTACTCTCGGGACTGAAACGTGTGAGTGGGGGAGTAGCCCGCTTCGGTAGCCATGATTTCGGCAAACTGCCAGAGCCTGAGGTGCTTTCTCTACGTCGACAGCAATTCGGATTCGTGTTCCAGCAGCCGTTTTTGTTGAATTATCTTTCTGCGCTGGAGAATGTACTTATTGCTGCCCCGAAGCCAGATCGGGCCGCTCAGGATAAAGCCATGGAACGCCTGGAACTTCTGGGCCTAAAGGGTAAAGAGAATCGCTACCCGGCTCAGCTATCAGGAGGTGAGCGGCAGCGTGTGGCGATAGTCCGTGCACTCATGAACGATCCTGAGGTGCTTTTTGCCGACGAGCCAACCGCGGCACTAGATCGTACAAACGGGCGAAATGTTATAGAGGCGCTCTCGCAGTGGCGGGGACAGGGGAGTGTGGTCATAGTCACTCACGACCCGATTATGATAGGGGGAGCAGACGCCGTAGCCGTTCTCAGCGATGGCTCTCTGGCTGGATTTGGCCCCCCGGATTCGGTGGTGGGACTACTGGAACATTGATATGATAGGAAGCGCCGTGGAAACGAAAGCACCCGCCTTCGGGCCGTACTATCAAGGCGTCGCCGCAACAGTGGAAAAGGCGGGAGAGCTGGCAGCAGGCGTAGAGACATGGCTGGTTGGCTCGCCACCACCGGGGGTGGTAGACCAAGCCGATGCCTTCGATTCCAGTGTGCGCCTGCGCCTGGCCACGGTGGAGTTCGGTTCCAATTCCGAATCCCAGATAAATCAGCTTTTTCAGGTATCTGCGTACCTTCGGAGTGCTTATAGAGGCGCCTCGGAGGCCATTCGGCTATTGACGATAATGGACCACTCCGCCGAGGTACGCGCACCCTTCGCTCTGACCGGCGATGCTCTAGCTACACAGGCTCGATTAGCTCCCACGCTGGAGCAGCTTCTGAATGCTGAGATTCTTGAGGGGAGCACACGCCGGGGCAAAGAGACGCAACGCGCTGCGATTGGTGCCCTCGCCATCATACCCAGGGAGACAATGGCCGGGGGGCATTTCGCTACCAGGCGACTGCAGAGAGCCTGCTTAATCTGTTTGGAGATCGCTGGTACTGCCTTTGCTGAAGCGATCTCCACTCTAGCGCAGCGGGATCAGGTAGGAGTGGGGCAACTATGACTGTTAGAGAAGACGAAGACAGGCTAGTTTTGCGTTCTGAGGCAGGGTCCGATGTGACCATGAAAGCTGTTTTGTTTATTGGTATAACTATTGTTTGCTTGTTTGCTCTGGGCGCTATTTCCGTTTTCTCCGGGCGCAGCAGCGGACAGGATGTCCTGGCTCCTAAGGGAAACAACGTGGGCTTTCTCTGGGCATTTTCTACAGTCGTAATGCTCGTGGTGATTCCGTGGTATTTGAGCAAACTGCACAAACCCTCGTTTATCCTGGAGCTGCTCAAGAAAGACCGAAGCGTGCGGCGCGAAGGCAGCATTGTAACGCGCTTCGAGCGAGTGGAGTTTGTCGAGGTTTCGGAATCTATGGACCCGGATGGACGCCACACATACTCGGTCAGCATCATCTATGGCGATGGGCAGGAACTGATGCTGGAGCAAAGTTACGAAGAGCGAGACGAGCTTGCTCTGGCCGACCGCCTGGCAGCCTATATCGGCACCCAGGTTCGCTGCTCCCCATCGTCAATATTGACATAACAGAGATTATCGGACGTTGTAGATTCTCGAAAAAGGAGCCTGGAGTTACGGATTTGTTAGTGGCTCAGGCGGCGGTAAGCTCGCCCAGTCGTGATTCGATAGAGCGAACCTGATCGTGGCAGCGATCCAGCAGCTCCTGCACGGATTCTGCCTTCACTGTCATGCGGCGACCACGGGCCAGAAAGTAGTAGGTAGTTGCTGCTGCGGCTACCGTAGCCGCTACCATACCAACGAGTAAATAGGTCTGCTTCTTTGAGTCCATTATGGGTTTCCTGTATCTCCTTTGACCTTATAGTTTATCGTCAAGGCTGAAAAAACGCCATCAGTGCGTTCGCGAAGATGGTATGGCCTTCACGAGTAGGATGACTGACTCGATTGCTGAGCAAGTCGGCTGGCGCCGCGCCCATTCGAATCGCCCCCAAGTAGATTGCCTGTACATCCGCCAGACCTGCACCGGTCTTTCTGGCAATGCTGCGAATGCTTCTCACATATTCGGTAGCCGTGCCATCTTCCTGTAGCGCATCTGCTCGTGTGTTCGGCGTGAACAGTACCACATCGGCATCTGTCTGTTGGATTTGCTCCACAAGCGCTGTCAGGCCGCTCTCGAACTCTGGCAGTGCGTCCGTGCCCTGGCGCATATCATTTAGCCCCAGACAGAGAGTTACTAAGTGCGGTTTATAGGCAAGAACATCGCGCTCCAATCTCCCCGCTGTGCCACTCACATTCTCACCACCTAATCCAGCGTTGACGACATTTATCATGGCAAAGGGAAACAGGTTTGCCAGGCGTTTTCGGAATAGCGCCGGGTAGGCCGCGTCCTGGTCAAGCACTCCATGTTCCAGCCAGCCAGCAGTCACTGAATCCCCTACACAGACGATTCGCACGGACTCACTGCCCGCCATTCCGCTGGATTTTTTCAGCGCCGCAATTACTCTCTCTAAAGCCATCGAACAAACTGTACCGCATGCGGGTCCAAGTCGGTATGAAACCTGCGCTCCTGACCCTCTCGCCGCTGGCATTGCTTGCCTGCGCCGCCCTGGCGCTCAGTGCGCCTCCCCCACCCCAGCTCGCTGGATTTCGAAAATGGCACCGAGCCACTGAAGCTCCCTATCGGCAAGTTCGACTGATTTCCGCCATGTGCGCAGCGCCAGTGCCCATTGGAGCAAGCAAGGGCTCGAAACTTGTTTTTACAAATCCGCATTTGAACTACGATGTTCACGTCTTTGTGAACGCAGCTAGGCAGGATTCCATGAAGCTAGATGGCCCGAAATTCCCTGAGGGTTCGGTAGTTGTAAAAGAGAAGTACGAGGCACCGAACTCGGATAAATCCTCACCTCGTGCGGTTCTACTAACGGTTATGCGCAAGCGTGAGGCTGGTTACGATTCCAAGAATGGCGACTGGGAGTATTTCACGGGCGATCCCCAAACGCTTCGGCTTAAGAAGGTGGCTGGCAAGGCTCTCAAGACCTGCCAGGACTGCCATGCCAACTATAGTAAACAGGATTTCATTACAAAGACATATCTTGCGCAACCTCCGTTAAAAAATTGAAGGCTTTACAGGGGAAGTCTATCTTAAGTGTGGGGTACAATTTTGACCGGATAGTTCCCCCTACTTACCTGGAATCGGAAAGCGGTATCGAAGATGAAAGCCAACCTAACCCTTCTCGCCCTACTATGTTTGCTTACGAATGCAAGTGCTCAGCCCGATCCCGGCGCGGTGTATCATATAAGATACTCTACTCCCAATGAACTCATTTCAAAGTGGAGTGCGGGTAACTCCGCTTTAAAAGATAAGATCAAGCTGGATATCGACGAGAAAAACAACTCCCTACTTATCAGTGGAGAAAAGGGCGATATCTCAACGGCTATCAATGAGATAAAGAATCTTGATGTATTACCTAAAAGCTTTACTATAAAACTACAGATTGTAAAGGTGGAAAAAGGCAAGAAGGATGCGATTATCCAATCTCCGGTGATATCCACTATAGATAATCTCAAAGGAAAGATTAGCCAGCTATCTCAGGATGGAACAGAGGGTTGGATACTCGAAGCTACTCCCAAAAGTGTAAATTCAGAGCTTGTTAGTGTTAGTATAAAAATGCAAAAGGTGGGAAATCCTACTCTTTCTACCGAGGTTGTTCGGCAGGTTATTCCCGGACAAAAAACACGAGTCACCGGTTTTACTACCGACACAGATCCAAAGATTCATGAGCAAGTCATACTGGGAAAGCCAGTGACTATGAAGAATAAGTCTGTGTTTTATTATTTGGACATAACTGTCGAGGAATCCAAAGGCTAGCCGTATTTCCCATGAAGGCAGCGGTGCTTGCCCTAATTCCACTATGCCTGCTGGGAGCGAGTTGTGCTACACAACTTGCGACTTCGCTCCCGGCATCTGGCAGAGCGTCTGTGCCTACTTCGTCTGGGCCGCCTGACCTGACCGGCTTTCGCAAATGGCATCGCGCCACCAAAGAGCCATTCCAGATTAGTGATGTCATTGCTGCACGGTGTTATATGGTGCCTGCAGACCAGGATTTTTATCGTCGCACAAAGTTAGAGCCACCCGCATTCAAGTTCTTTCCTCATCGTGGATTTATGGTGCATGTTTATGTGAACGATATCGGCAAGCCCTCTATGACTTTAGATGGCAAGCCTTTCCCGGAAGGCTCGATAGTGGTTAAAGAGAAATTCCCGGTTGGCGGCATTGATAGGACTAGCTACAAGCCTATTTTGAAAGCAGCTGCCGTGCTTACTGTGATGCGAAAATGCGAAAAAGGCTTTGCTCCAGATACCGGAGATTGGGAGTATTTTACCGGTGACCCGAAATCTCTGAAACTGACAGAGCCAGGTTGGAAGCAGATTGCCGATTGCAAATCTTGCCACATGCACTACAAAGATAGAGACTACATCACGAAATCCTATTTAGTAGATGAATACACTTACACTAAACTCGAAAAATCAAGACATCGAGTATGGAGCCCGCCAGGAGAAGCAACCCCACGGCCACATTGATCTTGAAGAAGGCGATGTTCAGGCGCTTCAGATCGTCCGGCTTGATAATGGCGTGTTCGACAGCGATGAGTACGCCACAGAGCACTACAGCGCCGTACCAGATAAAACCGAGTTTGGCGGTGAACCCCACACCAACCAGTAGCAACACCATGATGGCGTGAGCGATGCGCCCAATAGTCAGGGCGCGCTGAGGGCCGAACTTTACGGGCAGCGAGTTCAGGCCAGCGTTTCGGTCGAACTCGACATCTTGCAGGGCATAGATGGTATCGAAGCCGATAAGCCAGCAGACGACAGAGGCGCCAAGCAGTAGCGGTGGTGCCTCGAATAACTGACCTCGAACGGCTACCCAGGCTCCGACGGGAGCTACCGCCAGCGCCAGACCCAGCCAGGCATGGCTCCAGGCGGTGAAGCGCTTGGTGAGTGAGTAGAAGAAGACCAGTAACAGCGCCAGCGGGGAAAGCATTAGGGCGAGTGGGTTCAGGCGCCAGGCGGCCAGCACTAACAATGCGGATGAGGCGATGATGAACCAGACGACGAACTTTGGGGTAAGCAACCCGGCGGGCAGAGCACGCATAGCCGTTCGCGGGTTTTTGGCATCGAACTCCCGGTCTACAAGGCGATTGAAAGCCATGGCAGCAGAGCGTGCGCCTACCATGGCAACCAGAATCCAGAACAGAATCCCCCACCCTGGAAAGCCATGAGCCGCGAGCACCATGGAGGTAAGTGCGAATGGCAGTGCGAACAGCGTGTGTTCGAACTTGATCATCTCTAAGATAATCTTCAGTTTATTCATCTGGCGTAACCTGCCACTGAGGTTGGAGCTGGTGGTCGATACCTAGATTCTGTAGAATCCGAGCGACCACGGTATCCACAAGGTCATCAATAGTTTTCGGCTGATGATAGAACGCGGGGCTGGCGGGCAGTATGGTGGCGCCCGCTTCGGCAAGGGTGGTCAGGTTGCGCAGGTGAATCAGGTTCCAGGGCATCTCACGTGGAACCAGAATCAGCTTGCGGCCTTCTTTCAGGCAGACGTCTGCGGCACGGGTGGTCAAATCATCGCTGGTACCGCTGGCAATGCGCCCGGCGGTCCCCATAGAGCACGGCACGATAACCATGCCATTGTGCCGGAAGCTACCCGAAGCAGGTGGGGTGAAGTAGTCTTTCCGGGAAAGCAAGCGAATATTGGAAGTGCTACTGATAACGCTGTCCCAGGTGCGATCACACTCGGTTTTGAGCACCGCATCGGCATTTGAGGATAGGGTCAGGAAAATCTCTTCACAATGCGGAGAGGCTTGCTCCAGGAAGCGAATCGCATAGGGTGCCCCGCTCGCTCCGGTAACAGCCACAACGAGTTTCACTGAGATAGAACCTCGTCTAGCACACGTCTTTCCAGAGGAGGCAAGAGGGCATGTGCCTCGTCTACCGGGAGCACCGCACGAGCGACCACTCCTCCCACCGGATCCGGGTCGGGTTCCTCCGCTAGCTCGATAACGGCGCCAGCGACCCAGAGCAGGTAGGTTGGGTGAACGCGATAGACACGCCCTGGCACTCGGTTTAAGAAGTCAATTCGGGTCGCAGCCACCCGCCTCCAGCCGCCCGGTGCGATTCGAGCGCCTGCCTCTTCCCAGATTTCACGAGAGAGCGCATCTTCCAGGCTCTCACCACCCTCCAGGCGCCCACCGGGAAAGGTCCAGCTACCATCTCGGCTTTGTACCACCAGAACCTCCTGGCCCACAAAGCCAACCATGTGGATAGAGCGAATCTGTTCGCTCTGTTCTATAAGACCGGGACCGCCGGTTATCAACCGGACTCGCTGACTCTCGCCCCAGACTGCCTCTTCGACCAGCCATGCTCCCGCGACGGTGCCGTTCTTCTTTCTTGCCATGTTCTAACAACAGTTTACCCGACGCTTTCGGGCACCCGGCTAAAGTCCCAGGTTGGCCCAGAGCGCGTCTATCTTTGCCTTAACAGCAGCATCCATTTCAATTACGGGTGGCCAGGGTCTGTTGAAGCCTTCCTCAGGGAGTTTTTTGGTGGCATCGATTCCCATTTTGGAACCATAGCCCATAGCGCGGCTGGCATGGTCCAGTACATCGATAGGCCCTTTTACAAAGCTGGTATCTCGCTCCGGGTCGATGTTATTGGCGACCACCCAGAGCACTTCCTGAAGGTTCTGTACATCCACCCAGTCATCTACCACCAGAATTATCTTGGTAAACATCATCTGGCCCAGGCCCCAGAGCGCATGCATGACTTTCTGAGCATGCCCCGGATAGCGCTTCTTGATTTTGACAATACAGAGATTGTGAAAAACGCCTTCTACAGGCAGGTTATAGTCCAGAACTTCTGGCACAAAGAGTCGAACCAGCGGCAGAAAGAGGCGTTCGGTGGCCTTACCCAGCCAGCCATCTTCCATGGGGGGGCGACCCACAATGGTGGCCGGATAGACCGGGTTTGCCCGGTGAGTTATTGCTGTTACCTTGAAAACCGGGTACTCATCTTCCAGGGTATAGAAACCCGTATGGTCTCCGAACGGGCCTTCGGTACGCCGCTCTCCGGCTGGCACATAGCCTTCGATTACGAACTCTGCATCGGCGGGTACATCTATCGGCTGCGTTTTACACGGCACTAGATTGATAGATTTCTGACGCAGGAACCCGGCAAAGGCCAGCTCGTCGATTTCATCTGGGAGTGGCGCCGTGGCAGAGTAGGTAATCGCGGGGTCGCCACCGAGTACGATGGCAACGGGAATGTCTTTACCCAGCGCCTCGCTCTGGGCATAGTGCCGCGAGCCGACTTTATGGCGCTGCCAGTGCATACCCGCCGTCTGGTCATCGTAGATCTGCACCCGATACATGCCCACATTGCGTTTGCCGGTCTCCGGGTCTGCTGTGAAAACCAGGGGAAGTGTGATGAATCGTCCCCCATCCAGTGGCCAGCACTTCAGTATGGGCAGCTCGGAGAATTTAGCGTCTGCGCCCAGCTTCACCACTTCCTGGCAGGGTGCGCTTCGGGCAATGACTTTCGGGGCGGCACTCTGCCCTATCTGAGCAAGACCAGGAAGCAGCAGGGCTTTTCCTAAGAGACTACCTGGCATGTTACCCGGGAGCTTGGTCAGAGCCTCGATTCGCTGAGCGTGCTCGTCTAAATCCTCCACGCTGAGTGCCAGGCTCATGCGCTTTCGAGTCGCAAAAGCATTGATAGCAACGGGATAAGGCGAACCCATTACGTTCTCGAAGAGCAAAGCGGGTCCCCCACTCTTGACCACGCGGTCAGCGATTTCGGTTATCTCCAGCTCCGGACTAATCCGCTGAGAGATGCGCTTCAGCTCCCCGCGCTTTTCCAGCTCCTCTAAGAACTCTCGAAATCCCTTGTATGCCATACTGCCTGCTGTGCTTCACTTTGTGAAATTTGGTACAAACAGTCTACCAACAGGCATTACAGGCGTCAAGCGCAAGCGATACTAGGCGAAGGTATCGTTCTCCAGGTCGTCTAGCGCCTGCGCCATCTGGTCTACGTTGCTCAGTACCAGTGACCGGTACAGGAAAACAGGCTCATTCAATGGCTTCGCCGCACAGAATAGGAGCGCGGCTCCCTCCGGGCTGGTTGTAGTTATTGTGGCATTCTCGCCATCGGTGAAAATCGCCAGTTGCGCGGCATCTACTGTTTTGCCCTGTGCATCTGTCACGCTGCCATGATGGACATAGGCAAAAGCGTTCTGCCCAGGAGGTGCTGGCAGAGTGACCGAAGCTCCCTGAGAAAGAGTCACACCTAGCACAGTAGGCTGCACCGCGATTCTATCCAGCGGGCCGGTCGTATCCTGGTAGGTTCCAGCGACCAAGGAGACCGTTGCGCCATCACTCGTTACCATAGGGATATCGTTTTTACGTGCCGCCTGATAGCCAGCGGGAATAAACTTCTGGGTCGCCGGGAGATTGAACCAGAGCTGCAGGCCTTCACAGCCCTCTGCGGTTTGCTCCAGCATTTCTGAGTGGAAGATGCCCTTACCGGCGGTCATCCACTGCGCCTCACCCGCCCCCACACTGTCATCACTGCCCTGAGAGTCTTTGTGGTGCACACGTCCGGCGACCATCCAGGTCAATGTCTCGATACCACGGTGCGGATGGCGCGGAAACCCGATGGATGAGGCGGCAGCATCGCCAACTTGCATATGGTCCAGGAGTAGAAACGGGTCCAGCAAGATAAGCCGATCCGAACCAATCGTCCGCCCGATATGCACGCCTGGCGCTTCTTCGACTACGCCCGGCTTCATGACCACTCCGAATCTTCTCATAGCGCCTCTGTTGTACCTGATTTACTTCACGCACCAGCTATACGTGGGAAGCGTGTTGGCTCTCGGGCAATCTCCGCCTGGAGCCACTCCTCCATAAGCCGGGCTTTTACTGTAGCATATTCTGGATCCGTAAACCGGTTCCGCAGTTCCCCTGGGTCCTCTTGCAAGTCGAATAGCTCGCCGTAGTCTTTCCCACGGTAGAACGTTAGCTTATATCGCTCCGTGATAAAGGTTCGGAGGTGCAGCTTTGTGGGCTGATGGCGAAACTCGGTGATTACCCAGTCTCGAGTGGATTCTGTTTCCCCGGTCCATGCGGGTAGCTGGCTAACACCCTGCATCTGCCCTGGAATGGGAATGCCGCAGGCGTCTAAAAACGTCTCTGGCAGGTCGATAAGCGCTTGCAGGGCAGAGGAAACCTGTCCCGCTGGTACATGACCTGGCCAACGGACAAGAAACGGCACTCGAAGCAGGTCTTCATAATGGAACGCGCCCTTGTACCAGAGGCCGTGCTGCCCGAGAAAATGCCCATGGTCCGTAGAGAAAACGACAATGGTGTTTTCCGCAAGACCGCGACCATCTAGCTCCTCTAAGATACGCCCGATCTCTCGGTCCATGAGGCTGATCATGCCATAATAGACCGCCAGATCTTTCCTCTGTTGGTCTTCCGGCACCAAGTGACTATGAAACCCATGACTGCCATAGCCGCTCTCCTGCCAGCGCGAAAAATCAGGGTTGGCTTTTTGAGTTTCCGCAAAGTGTGGTGGGTTATGGTCATGCTCTCCTGGCGTAAGAGTGCCAGGCACTATCGTGTCTGGTGGGTACATCGACGCCCAGGGCTCGGGGACCACATACGGTGGGTGTGGGTCGGCAAAGCTAGCCCACGCAAAGAACGGCTTGTCCTCGTGCTCAGCTTTCTCTATCGCCTCTATGGTCTTGTCAGCTACAAAAACTGAGTAGTGTAGCTCTTCCGGCAGGTCCCAGGAGCCGCGTCTCGGCTTGTGTTTGTCTTTCGGAGTGCCGCCACCACGGAAGTACTCTTCCCAGTCGGCGCAACCCTTTTCTTCTAACCAGAGGCCGTAGTGCTGGCCTGCCCAGGCTTCATCACCGTGATTACGGTTTATCTGTATCCATTCGAAGCCATACCAGGGGCCGGTGAAATCCTTCCAGAAATCCAGATCGTGGAACTTTTCTGGTGTCTCCAGGCTGGTCTGATCTCCTTCGGAGCGCAGTGGCTGAAAGTGCGCCTTACCAAGTAGCGCCGTGAAGTAGCCGTTCTCCCGGAAGACATTCCCTACAGTCGGAATATCTTCCGCCAGCTTGGTACCAATGGTCCAGCATCCATGCCAGCTCGGGTACTGCCCGGTAATCAGGGTCGAGCGAGATGGTGAACAAACGGGGCTGTTACAATAGGCGCGCTCAAACCGGGTACCTTCCTGCGCCAGACGATCCAATGCCGGGGTTTTCAGGTTTTTGTTAACACTGCCCAGGCAGGAGAAATGGTGCTGGTCGCTGGTTATCAGCAGGATATTCGGCTGCCCAGGCATACGTGCCTCTATGCTCCCTGCTTCACGCGCCCGAAGAAGTCTTCTGTGCCGACCTGGCCGCCTTTGAAGACGACCTCACGACCATCGAACTCGCCGCCAATGATGCGGCATAGGGGCGAACCAGGGGCAGTTTGCGCCACGAACTCCAGGGCTTCGATTCCAAGGGTCTTGGCTACAAAGCCGCTGGTATCACCACCACAGACAATGAAGCGAGTGACAGAGGGGTTCTGGCGCAGAAGGTCCGCAAGTGCCTCGCCCATCATAATACCCAGTCCCTCTCCTCCCCTGCCGGGGAGAATGGAATCGGGACCACGTGCGGTGTAGAAGCCATCTATGTTGGGACGTGGCGAACCGAGCTGAGCAAAGCGCCAACCCTGTTTCTCGGCCCAGGATAGCTGCTTATGGGTTACCGGCGATGCGCTGCCACTGGCGACAATGACGCGGTCAACGGGTGGAGCAGAGGGAAGCTCGACAGGCGGCTTACCGGAAGCCAGCCCGAACGCGTACTCTACGCCACTGGAGCCCACAATAAAGGGATAATCCTCCGAGAGCAGGTGCTCGCCAATGGTCTTCAGGTGCGCTTCGGTGAGCGTGTCGAAGATAA
The DNA here is from genome assembly GCA_049840835.1 of Armatimonas sp. Taxonomy (GTDB): domain Bacteria; phylum Armatimonadota; class Armatimonadia; order Armatimonadales; family Armatimonadaceae; genus JANLTX01. The sequence continues at coordinate 60,049 of JASGJG010000026.1, forward strand.
CTACCTCGCCCGCATTCTGTACCGAGTAACTACCCAGTCGCCCATCCAGCATTGGCGCGTTGATAGTTCCTATACTGGCCTCAAGCCCCTGCTCACGAAGCAGAAGTCGCAAGTCGGATTCGTGCATCGGAGTCGCAGGATGGCGGCTCATAGTGGGATGGCGGTCCAGGCGATAGATACTCTGCGGCTCATCGGCGCGGATTCGCGCGAACAGGTTTCCAAACGCAACATAGCGCCCCAGCATGGGAACCCCAACAATCACCGGAACTGTTTGAGGCGCGAAGGCGCGTATACCAAGATCAATCACGCACCCGATAGATCCCATAGAGGGCGACGAGTCAAACGTGGAGCAGACTTTATAGTGGTTGCGTGGCGCGCCCAATGCCTTGAGCGACTGAAAGATAGAGGGCAGGACCCGCCGCATCTCAGTTGGATTCATGGTCCGACCAGTACCGGCGATTCCCACGGCATCCAGGTCATCAGGAACCGATGCCGGGGGCTTCATATACAAACGTGTCTTTAACCCGGCCAGTGTGAGTGCTTCTAAGCAGTCTGTGGAACCGCTGAAATCGTCGCCATAAAACGTTAACTTCAAACTCATACGTAAACTTTCACCGAGCGAATTTCCATTCGGCAGGGCCAGATAGCCTCATCCACTCCCTTTGCGCCACCCCAGTTTCCCCCAACTGCAAGATTTAATCGGAAGGCAAAGGGCTTATCAAAAGGCCACTCTGCCTCTGTCGCTCCAGGAATTTTCTCAAACACAAACTGCTCTTTTCCATCTACCAGGAATGCAATACGGCTCTCACGCCAGTCCATAGCGTAGGTATGAAAGGCTTTATCGAAGTCTGGCACCAGATGGTCTTTCCCCTTCTGGGTGCCTTTCGCGTGATTGAACGCTTCGCAATGGATGGTGTGATGGATTCGCCCCGGATCGTAACCGACGTGCTCCATGATGTCTAGCTCACCACATAGCGGCCAGCGCCCCATTGGTTCCGGAAGCATCCAGATAGCGGGCCAGGTTCCTCGGCCTGCGGGCAGTTTTGCTACGACCTCAAAGCGTCCGTAGCGCCATGCCTGTTTACTTGCGAGGCGGGCAGACGTAAACCCCTTGCCCTGATAGTCTTCTTTGCGCGCCTCGATAATCAGGCGCTTCTTCTCTATGCGGGCATTCTCACGTCGGTCAGTGTAAAACTGAAGCTCATTGTTGCCCCAGCCATGTCCGCCAGTTTCATAGCGCCACTTCGCACTATTCGGGGCACTGTCTTTCGAGAGGATATTTCCCAGACCAGTTTGGGCATGGCTCAGGCTTCACCCTGAGCCGTTACTATCCCTTCATTAATTCTTACTGAGTCGTACCAGTATAGAAGAAAATTTAAACAGGACGCCGTAGAAAGCGCGGTGGAATCTGGGCTGCTAACCATACCCCGTTATCCGAAATAAAGAACTCGCCGCCATCGGCAATTATCCCAGCCGCATCGATTTCTAAAAGAACTGGCTTTCCCCGGCGCTGCCCAACCTTCATGGCAGTTTCCTGGTCGGCGCTCAGGTGCACATGGTGCCGACTGTCCGGAATCAGTCCTTTTTCAAAGATGCTGTCCAGGAATCGGTCCACGCGTTCCGTGGTAGAGCACGGCGGGTGGTTCTGCCTGGGTGAAAGTCAGCTCGACTTCGCCCGTGGAGTGCCCCTGATTCGCGCGAATCTTGGTGCCGGTCTCATCAAAGGAGTATCTCCCCTTCTCATCGGCGGCTACCAGCGCTTCTAGCTCGGCACGGCTCATACCACGGCCCTTCTTCGCGCAGGCCTGGAGGACAGTAGCTACTGGCGCCCAGCCCTCTTTCTCTAGAGTCAGCCCGACGCTTTCGGGCTGGTGGCGCAGTATCAGAGCCAGGAACTTACTGCGCTTGATTCGTTGTTCTTCATTCATATCGAGTTATTGTATCATGGATACTAACTGCGTCAACCAGGTATAATGCAGCATGTTCTGGCAAGGATTGGGAGGTTTCTGTCTAGGGCTTGGCGGAGCCATTGTCCTTGGTCTCCTGCTTATGCTTCCGGTTTTCCTGGAGCAACTTAATAAAGAATCTGACCCACAGGGTTGGTATGGCCGCCTGGAAGGACCGATGCGCGGCGGATTTGTAATGCTTGTCAGCATTCCTATTATTTTCCTTGCGGGGCTCGCTGCAGGGATATTCCTAGCTATTAAGGCGACTGGGCGCAGGCGATCTGGCCCCTATTCGGCTACCCTGTTCTGGCAGTACCGGTGCTGTTCGGCTTGACGCTGATGACAAAGAAGGAACGATAACATTTGGCAAAAGTAAAGACATTCCTGAAGGCGCGATTCGCCTACGCAAGAAAGAACCTGGAAGCGGTTCTCAACAGGTTGCAAGACTCGGACCTTTCCTGGACTCCCCGCGAAGATATGCCGACGATTGCTGACCTCTTGCTGGAAATCGCGAACAAGAACAAAGAGACACCAGTCTGGGTGCAAACAGGAGTCTGGCCCGACGATGACCCGGATTCGTTCGATATTGCGACAGCGACCGTGGCAGATATTCGAGCAACTCTGTCCGCGCTTCAGTCACAGACATACGCCTACATGGATTCTCTCTCAGAGGAAGAATTAGAGCGGCCTATTGCTAACCCCAATCACTGGGGGGAAGCGCTTGGTTTACCAGAATGCCCACTGAGCGAGGTGCTACGGGGAATCGCGCAACATGAGTACTATCACACGGGGCAGCTCATTACGTATCTTTGGCTGCGCGGCGATAACCCTAACGAATGGTGAGCTATCGGCGCATGATATAATTCAGACACGCTGAGGAGTGCTGCAACCGGGGATGTAAGTCCTGAGGTCAGGCTCAGCTAACGAACCGCGCTCACCCCACTCTGAATCAGAGGGGTGGGCTTTTTCTTTGTCTTTTGGGAAACACCATGTCTGAAACGCAAACCGCAACCGACACCAAAACCCTGGCTACTGACTTTGTCGTAGCCGACCTTTCGCTGGCCGACTGGGGCCGCAAAGAAATCGCTATTGCCGAGACCGAGATGCCCGGCCTCATGGCGATCCGCGCCGAGTACGCCGCCAGCCAGCCGCTGAAGGGTGCCCGTATCACCGGCTCCCTGCACATGACCATCCAGACCGCCGTGCTGATCGAGACCCTCATTGCTCTCGGCGCGGAAGTCCGCTGGGCCAGCTGCAACATCTTCTCTACCCAGGACCATGCCGCCGCCGCTATCGCCTATGGCGGAACCCCGGTCTTCGCCGTGAAGGGCGAGAGCCTGGAAGATTACTGGGACTATACCCACCGCATCTTCGAGTGGTCGGATGGTGGCTACACCAACATGATCCTGGACGATGGCGGCGATGCTACCCTTGCTACATCTGGGCACCCGGGCAGAGACCGATATCTCCGTGCTGGACAACCCCGGCTCCGAAGAAGAGACGATCCTCTACGCCAGCATCAAGAAGAAGCTGGCCACCGATCCCACCTGGTACTCCACCCGCCTGGCCGAAGTGAAGGGTGTTACCGAAGAGACCACCACAGGTGTTCACCGCCTGATCGAGATGAGCCGCAAGGGTGACTTGAAGCTTCGCGCTATCAATGTGAATGATTCGGTGACCAAGCGCAAGTTCGACAACCTCTATGGCTGCCGTGAGTCCCTGGTGGACGGTATCAAGCGCGCCACCGATGTGATGATCGCCGGTAAGGTCGCTCTGGTCTGCGGCTACGGTGATGTGGGCAAGGGTTCCGCGCAGGCCCTGCGTGCGCTGAGCGCTCAGGTCTGGGTAACCGAGATCGATCCCATCAACGCGCTACAGGCCGCGATGGAAGGCTTCCGTGTGGTGACCATGGATTATGCTGCCGATAAGGCCGATATCTTCGTGACCACCACGGGCAACAAGTCGGTTATCACTCGCAAGCACATGGACCAGATGAAAGACCAGGCCATTGTCTGCAACATCGGGCACTTCGACAACGAAATCGACGTGGCTGACCTGGCTGACCTTGGCTGGGATGAGATCAAGCCGCAGGTAGACCATGTGATCTGGCCCGATGGCAAGCGCATTATCCTGCTGGCCAAGGGCCGCCTGGTAAACCTGGGCTGCGGCACCGGTCACCCCAGCTATGTCATGTCGTCTAGCTTCGCCAACCAGACCCTGGCGCAGATCGAGATCTGGCAGCACCCCGACCAGTACGAAGTAGGTCAGGTCTACGTGCTTCCGAAGCACCTGGATGAAAAGGTCGCCCGCCTTCAGCTCTCCAAACTGGGCGCCATGCTAACCGAGCTAACCCCGGAGCAGGCCGCCTACATTGGCGTCGCTCAGGAAGGTCCCTACAAGCCGGATACCTACCGCTACTAAACTACCCGGCTACAGGTAAGTGAGCGCCCCGTCGAACTGTCGGCGGGGCGCTTTTTATTCAGCGATGCGCCGACTCATTAGAAACTAATGAAAACGATTTTCACAATGTTTTCAACATTGTGAGACATCATTGCCTCGTGGAATGGAAAGGGAATCATCGTATGAAGGATCTCGTTTTTCTGGCCTTAAGCACCATTCTCCTGGCACTCCCCCAGGAGTCGGTTGCCGACACGAAAGTCGTTGCTGACTTTAGCATAGGAGACACCAAGCAGGTTGTTTCCGCTGTGGTGAGCGGGAAAAAGTGCCGGGCTGTCTTACCCGATGGTCGCATCGTTCTTCTGGATCGAGAAAAGGGCCGGGTTACTGTGTTGATACCGGCAGAAAAACTCTACTGGAGTGCCAAGCTGAAAGACGCTATGGTTATGCCGCAGGCCGGTACATCGGATCAGCCCATGCGAATGAGCCTGGTGGCGAAAACGCATCTCGGAGAGACCTCTGCTGGTGAGGCAGTGGCGGGTAAAGAGACCACTCGTCAGGCAATCAGTGGGGAGCTATCCATGAAGCCGCAGGGAATGTCCGGTGGCGGAGGTGGCGGTTTCCCGGGTAGTCGCGGCGGCGGAGGTGGATTTCCAGGTGGAGGCGGCGGGTTTCCTGGCAGGCGTGGTGGCGGTGGAGGTTTTCCTGGGGGTGGCGGAGGCTTCCCAGGTGGAGGTGGTACTCCGGGAGGTGGACAAAGGCCTCAGATGCCGCGCATGACCTTTTCAGGCGAAGCGCTATTGACCAGTCTGGCCACTCCAGAGGAAACCGCTCTATTGACCGATTTCTTGCTCTTCGGACTTCAGGAGCAGCTCACAAGCCCCAGCCCATTTCTACAATCGCTAAATAGTGAGCTCCAGAAGACCAAGAAAGCCCCTATGTCCTTCACCGTGACAGGGAGCGCCATGCCAGGGCAAGACTCTGCCCCGCCGGCACTGACAGTACGCGTGCAATCACTGGAAGATTGTGCCGCTCTGGATGCCAGCGAGTTCACTATTCCTGCTGAGTATAAGTCCACGTCTCGTCCTCAGATCACTATGGCTCTACCCAAGCGGCCCCAATAAGTCAGAGGCTCTATATGTATTGGAATAAGGAGATCACATTGAGAAAAGCCGCCATAGTCTTCAGCGTTATCCTCGCGGGATTGCTTTATGGATGTTCTGGAAGCAGCACATCACCTGTGACATTACCGGAAGGGAATCGACTCTACATCGCAAATTACGGTGTGAATTCGGTCGCGATTACCACACTCGCTGGAGAAGCGGGCACGCCGATATCCGGCATATCGAGCCCGATATCACTGGCCTTTGACAGCAGTGGCAATCTCTATGTAGGAAGCAAGAACGATAAATCTGTCCAAAAAGTAGACCGGAATGGTACTGTAACTATCCTGGTTTCCGATGTTAATGGTCCTGCAGGAGAAGCCGTAGATAGCTCCGGGAATCTCTTTGTCACCAGCCGAGATGATGGGGAAATCCTGAAGGTATCGCCAGATGGTTCCCGCCAGGTTTTCACAACAGAATTGAGCTCCCCTACGCTACTTGCCTTTGATCAGAGTGGCGTGCTCTATGTGGCCGAGTCAGGCACCAGCCAGATTCTCAAGATAGCGGCAGATGGCACATCTACGCCTTTTGTAAGTGGGGTTACAGGGGTTACCGGGCTTGCTTTCGATAGTGCTGATACGCTCTATGTGGTCAGTAGTTCTGGCAACGCTATTTACAAAGTCTCCCAGAGTGGCGCTCTGTCCTTTTTTGTTAACGGCCTGAGTGCGCCCAGTGGCGCGGCATTTGATGCGGACAACAATCTCTATGTTAGCAATGTTGGCACCAATAGCGTTTCCAAGATCGCACCCGATGGAACCGTGAGTACAATTATCTCTTCGGGGCTAACCAGTCCTGGTGCGCTGGTGATCAGTAAATAGAGACACAGCGCCCTTGAAAGAGGCTTATCCGTCGTACAATATCTGCGGCATGACGCAGGATGTTCTCTGGACCAGTGGTCAGGGAGGTTACAAAACCTACCGAATTCCAGCGCTCGCTGTCATGAAAACCGGCGTAGTGCTGGCCTTCTGTGAAGGCCGCCGTGCTAGCTCCAGCGACAGCGGGCAGATAGATGTTCTCCTGCGCCGCTCACTAGACAATGGCACTACCTGGAGCGAGCAGCAAGTCGTGTGGTCCAGCGAGGGGAACACCTGTGGCAATCCCGCTCCTGTGGTGGACCAGCGCACAGGGACCGTTTGGCTTCTGCTCACCTGGAATCGTGGCGATGACACCGAGGCGCGAATCATAGTACGGACCAGCAAAGACACCCGCCGCGTGTTTGTAACTTCGTCTACAGATAACGGCGTTACCTGGGGCGCTCCACGAGAGATTACCACGGACGTGAAACGACCCGGTTGGACCTGGTACGCCACGGGGCCAGGTGCAGGGATTCAGACCAGCGCGGGGCGACTGGTCATTCCCTGTGATCATATCGAAGCGGGTACAAAGCGCTACTACTCGCATATCATCTACAGCGATGACCATGGAGTCACCTGGAAGCTAGGAGGCGGAACTCCAAAAGACCTGGTGAACGAATGCCAGGTAGTAGAGCGACAAGATAAGAGCCTGTTGCTGAATATGCGTAGCTACGATCCCACTCAGAAATCCAGGCAGATAGCTATCAGCAAAGATGGCGGCCTGACCTGGGAGGACCAGCGAGTTGAACCAGTCCTCATAGATCCCATCTGCCAGGGAAGCATTCGTCGAGCCGATAGAAGTACGATTCTGTTCTCCAACGCCTCTAGCACGAATGGCCGTAAGAACGTAACCGTGCAGGCCAGCTCTGATGATGGCAAGACCTGGACTCGCAAGCTAACTCTCCATTCAGGCCCCAGTGCCTATTCAGACCTGGCAATACTCCGAAAAAACACGGTGGCTTGCCTTTACGAAAGAGGAGAAAAGAGTCCTTACGAGACAATTACCCTGGCTCGATTCTCTCTGAAAGAGCTCGCTAAGAAGCAATAAGACCTTCCTCTGTATTATAGAGGAAGGTCTTATTTAGATTCTAGGGAACTGCGCGGAACTGAAGAGTATTTGCCTGCACGCCGTCAATAGACATACTCAGGTTTACCAAACCTGATCGGTCTGCTACAAAGATGTGTTGAGGTTGAGGATCATTTTGTGGAATGATTCTGGCAAATCCTGAGTTCTCCGCTTCAGGATAGGAAATGGTCCACTTGAAGTCTCGATAGTACGCCGTGAGTCCCTGTGCCGAGTTCCAGTTTAATCGAGGGGTTATGTATATATCCTGCCCAACCTTGATCTCTGTTACAGTTGTCGCTGGCACTGCTGAACCTGCAATGTCAATTTGGGCAGTTCTTACCGCGCCGAATCCTGCTCTCAAATCCAAGTCGGGGAGAAAGCCAGACTCATCCGGATAAACAGATGCCTCAGTTGATTGAAGCTGGCGTCCCTGCTGATTTGCCTCGGAAAAGGTCTCAATGTAGGTAAACAGCTTTCCTGGCTTGGCAAGGTCAGGAATTGTATACGCCTGTTCCGAGGCGCTATCCGAAGGTCGATTGATCAGGTAAACGATATCTTTACCCAGGAATTGTCCCTGGGAGTCCGTAGTCACCAGGCGCGCATTCGTCAGCGTAATGCGCACACTGTTCGCATAAGGCGAAGCGTGAATTGTCCGGCCAAGTTCAGGCCAGCGCACCCGAACTTGAACACGAGTGCCCGTATCCGTGTTCGTCTCTGTGTCCTCACCGCCACCACCGCAACCGGAAACCAACGCAATACCTGCAAAACACGTAAGTGCAACTATTTTGCGAATCATAGGGTCCTCCGGCGGAGATTTTACCATGGTCTGATAAACTGACCCTTGGCGAAAGGAGGACGACTATGTGCGTTCCGCTCCATCCCGGACAGACAATCCGGCAGTTTACCGCCGACGAATCACGAAAGGTTTGATATGCCTCAGAGAGCATCTCGCTTAGAACTCATTCCCCCCTATCTCTTTTCCGAAATCGCCAAGCTCAAGGCGAAGGCGCGTGCCGAAGGGAAAGACTTGATCGACTTCGGTATCGGTGACCCGGACCAGCCGACCCCCCAACCCATCATCGACAAACTCTATGAGTATGCCCAGGACCCGAGCACGCACTGCTACGATGAGTCCGATGCAGGTGATCCAGGGCTCCTGAACTCCGCCGCACAGTGGTTCAAAAGCCGCTACGGTGTTGAGGTCGACCCCAAATCCGAAATGGTGCTCCTGATCGGTTCCAAAGAAGGACTGGCGCACCTGTGCTGGGCGTACATCAATCCGGGCGATATCGCGCTGGTTCCCGACCCGAACTACACGGTGCCTAAGGTACAGACCCTTCTGGCAGGCGGCACTCCTTACCAGCTGCCGCTGCTGGCTGAGAACGGATTCGTACCGAAGCTGGACGAAATCCCGACGGATGTGGCCAAAGAAGCCAAGCTGCTCTTTTTGAACTATCCGCACAACCCCACGGGTGCCATTGCCCCGCCCGAGTTCTTTGCCGAGGCCGTTGCGTTTGCGAAAGAGTACGACATTCTTATCTGCAACGACTGCGCCTATGCCGAGGTCGGCTACGATGGGTACAAGCCACCATCGATTCTGCAGACCCCTGGTGCAAAAGATGTAGCGATTGAAACCCACTCGCTCTCCAAGACCTTCAACATGACCGGGTGGCGCATTGGGTTCGCGGCAGGCAATCCAGATGCTATTGCCACTCTGAACAAGCTCAAGAGCAATATCGACTCCAAGCAGTTTGCCGCTATCTCCCGAGCGGGTGGCTGGGCGCTCTTAAACGCCTCCAACGCTGAGACCTTCGCGCTCTATGACCTGCGCCGTAAGAAGCTGATCGACGGCCTGAACTCCCTGGGCTGGAATCTCCCCTACCCCAAAGCAGGTTTCTTTGTCTGGATTCCGGTTCCCAAGGGCTACAAGTCCATGGAGTTCGCCAAGGAACTTCTCGAAAAAGCTGGTGTGCTTGTCATTCCTGGTGTTGGCTACGGTGAGTATGGTGATGGCTATGTGCGTATGAGCCTGACCATCAATGGCGATAAGGCCGGCGAGCGTGTGGAGGAAGCTATCAAGCGTATCCGTGAGAACGTCACGCTGAACTTCTAGCACCTGCCAGCTAACCGCAAAAATGGGGGTAGAGTACGTACTCTATCCCCATTTTTTGGCCCTGTAATACCTGCCAAAAGTTAGGGTTGCCCACCTGACTTTAGTTACTATTTTGGGGCTAAAATCCGGTATAAAACACTCTCAAGTGCTAATCCGCACGAGAAACCACTGGAGAGTGTAAAATGCCAATCCCAATGATGCTGTGTGCATCCCTGCTGATTCCTGGAATGCCGGTCGCACTTCAGGATGCCCCTCGTATCTCCCGCCCACCAAAGGCGCTTGGCGCAGACGCGCTACGCGTAAAATTGGCCAAGACCGAGCTGACTTCTGGCGAGATAAAGCCGATTCGTTCTACGAAAGCTGCCTTTGCGCCGCTCGATGTCAAGGCCAAGCTCGGTCGTGTTCCGGCGGATAGTGATGACGTAACTTTAGATGGCGGTCGGAAGATCAAGTATGGCGACTACAAGAAGTGGCGCGATAGCTTTGAAACAAGCCTCAATGGTGTAGGATTCAGCCTGAAGGATCCTGGCACCACGTTCAAGGTTCGAAGCGCCGCCGCGCCGGAGCTAGGACAAATGCAGCTGCAGCGCCAGCAACTTCTGACAGAAGGAACACCCGGAGCGCTGACTGCTACTCGTGGCCTTCAGGACAAGCTGACTCCGATTGCGATCAATACAAAGATCCTCCCCAAAAAAATTGGCACTGTACTGGTGCCTACCGAACGAACCGTCAACATTACCAAGACCTTCAGTAAGCAGTTGGGCATCAGTGTGGCTAACCTGAAGCTCAATGCCGATCTGAACATCAATGGCAAGGTCAGCAACCTCAGCCCGACGAATGCGCAGGGAATCCAGGACATTGATAGCGAGTTCCATCTCACGGCTCATGGCACAGCGAATGGCACACTGCTGAAGAAAACGTTCGAACTGGCTCGTGCCGAAGGCGGCTATGACACCAACAAGAAAACCGATACGGTTAAGATGCACGCCAGTCTTTTCGTGGCTGGACAGCAGCTCCTGAACGACAATAGGACCCTCACGGGAACGCAACGCAGAGGCACGATCAATAAACAACGATCCGTGGAGTTCGGCGGTCAGGCATCTATTCCGGTCTTTGGCCCGATCAGCGTCAGCGCCGAGTTTGGTGTTCGGGGTAATGCGGGCCTGCGAGCGAACTACAACCTGGCTGGCTCCAGCCTGAATGGCGAAGTCAACCCGTTTGTGGATGTTGATGGTTACGCGGAGGGGGCGGTAGGTATCGGCGCTTTCGGTATCGATATCGCCAAAGTCGGCGCCTATGCCAATCTGACCTTCGCAAAGCTCGATATGAAACTCGGAGCCAATGTCGGGCTGGGAGTCCGTAACAAAGATGTCCTGCTCTTCGAGGGAGCCCACTGGCATAACGATCTGGAGCTTCTCTCGGGTGAGATGGGCGTTTTCGTGAAGACTCCTGAAGTCTCCGTGTTTGGTGTAACTATTGTAGACGCACACCGGTACGATGCCGAGTTGTTCGACTTCACCGGATTCAAAACGTCTAGCTTCCTGATCAACCAGTCGAAAGAGACGGTTATCGGGCAAGTGGCAGGATAGTTTGATGAAGCGAAGAGCGCTTATCGGGTTCGGGGGGCTGGCGTTGGCCGGCCTCCTGGCTCCCCTGGCAGCCCGCAGCCTCGCACCTGTGGAGCGTACCTACGCGGTAGACCTCACGGGAGACTCAAAACTCTCCCTGGGGGCTACCGCGCAGCGGATTCGATTCCGCCTGAAGGGCACCCTCCGCCTCACAGATGCGGGCAACCAGAAAACTATCGGTCAGCTGGAGAGACCACAGGTGAATCTCTGGCAGGGCGACGAAGAGAAAGTAACCGAGTCAAAAGTTCTCCAGGATAGCCTGCAGACTCCCTTCGTTCTCCAGAAATCGGCAGAGGGCACTATCGCCACGGTTGCGTTCTCCCCCGAGTCTCCTGAGGGGACCCGCCAGACATTACGCGCTCTTCTTACATTCTCCCAGGCATCTCCCAAGCGCCAGACTAAAGAAACCGATCTCGCTGGGACATGCGAAGTCGCTTATCGTTCCAAACCGGATGGTAAGTGGGAAAAACAGGTGATGCGCTACATAACCGCGCCAGAGACTATGACAGAGCACCGCCCGGAAGGCGTACAAACGGTAGCGTTTGACTCTGCAGGGGGCGTGGACACCATCTCTGGAACTCGAACCCTGCGGACGCTATTGGCTAACCGCGAGGTCTCCGTCTCCACCCTGTCGGGCAGTGTCCGCCAGACTAGCCGGAGCACAAAATTGGGTCAGGCGACTCTCCCTACCGTTGGTAAGGCTGAGCCTCTTAGCGCCGGGCCAGACCCTGAGCAGCAACAGCGCCAGCGCTACTCGGCAACTCTGGGAGCGGAAACCCCGGATTCCTTGCTAGCTGCTTTAGAAAGCCTATCCACCAATGCTCGGGCGAAAGACAGCAACTCGCTCTATCTCAAAGTTCGAGCTCTTATGGCGCTGCAACCGGAGAGCGCCAGCCGGTTTGATGCTTACCTGACCCGAACCAATCCGGACAGCGCCGGGATGCGGGTTGTGCTGGATGCGATTCGAGAAATCGGTACTCCGCAGGCACAGCTTTGTCTGGCCACAGCCATAAAGGCGCGGGCAAGTGAATCTGGGTTTGTAGAGATGGCCCTGCCCGCACTTGGAATGGTAGCGCACCCCACGAAAGAAACTGAGGCGTTTCTGCTGACACTCTCACACCGCTCGGATAACTGCGGCGCTCAAGCTAGCCTTCTACTGGGGACTCTGGTAAATACCTTGAGCCGTGCGGAGCCAGTACGTAGCAAGGCACTGCTTGGCGAGCTAATCGCCCGCCTGAAAAACGATGCCAATGAACCCGGCGTGCTACTTGCCCTGGCCGCTCTTGGCAATGCTGGAGCACCAGACACGTTGCCTCAGCTTACATCCTCGCTGAGCCACACCAACCCGAACCGTCGTAGTGCTGCCCTGTTAGCTCTTCGGCTAATTCCGGGCGCGGAAGCAGAGAAGCAGTTGCTCAAAGCCCTCCAGAGCGACACCGAGAGTAGCGTTCGTGCCAGCGCCGCCTTCGCGCTATCCTTCCAGCCGCGCTCTCCATCCGTTCATGAGGCGTTGAAAACAGCGCTCTCTGATCCCTCGAAAGAAGTCGTTGAAGCGGTCAAGCGGGCACAGGCCGCCTTATTGGCCACGAAGCCGTAACTGGATGCCCTCGCCGTTCCACAGAACTGTCAGGGCTTTCTCCTCCCATTTCTCCCTACCAATAGACGGATCACCGATATCAAGTTTGCCGTCTGGCAGGAAGCCAAAGAGAACTACCGCGTGGCGCTTTCCTGGTGTCCACCCCCACTCAGTCACATAGCGCGGATCGTAGCCTCGTTGCCAGCGATCCAGGCCCACGGAAAGTAGAACCGGGCCATACTGGCAACTCCGGCGTAGCTCACTCAGGTTTGCATGAGAGAGTACCGAGACTGTCCACGGAGTGCCTGCGGTTTTCTGTCGAAGCCCTCGGTAAACCCCAAGCATCGGGGTACCCGAAATTCGAGTCAGGCACAGGTTGGCTAGCTCACTTTCTGTGGCATCAATTCTCGCATAATTAAGAATGGTTGCGGCACTGGCTGCTGAGCAAGAGGAATCGCTGGTCTGGCGTACCACCTCATCCTCTCCAGCCGCTGCACTATCTGTTGCGGGCGGAGAACCCAAAAACGGACTTAGTGCGTGCCAGGCTCCTCCCAGTATTAGCGGTGTGAGCAAGGTCGCTCGCCGGTGAGAAGTTCCTTTTAATCGTGGGGCAGCCAGTGCAGCTAGCCCTACCGTCGTTGGTAGCAGCAGGCAACTTCCGGCTACCAGAGCCGGTACTGGATGCGGCAGAAATCGAACAAGGAATAGGCGGTCATAGAGAAACAGAGCATAGAAAAACGCCCAGAGAATGCCAAGTCCAAGAAGCCAGGGAGCAAAACGGGTTCGTCCCAGTAGTGCTCCAATAGCACCGGACACTGCGGAGAGCGTAAGTATTAGAAGCAGCACACAAGCAATGTCTAACATTCATTATGAAACGTATGTGGTGGCATCTGGTTACGCAAGGGCTTGTCTCCATTGGTGTTGAATATAGGCTTTGTGAAACTGAGACGCAGAGATACGCTGGCGATGCTGCTGGCCGGGAGTTTAGAGGCGCATGCGCAATCAACTCCAGGAGCGAATGATAAGTACCTCTGGCGGGAAACGCCGCACTGGCTGCTAAATATCGCTGCGGATTCCGGTGTGTTGTATGGGCTTGCTCCGCGTGCAGATTCCACATTTGATTTCCTACCCGCGGACCGCCTCTCAAAACGGCAGGGCAACGGATTCCACCATTTAGGGGACATCACACTAAAAGTTCGGACCGCAGGCGCCTCCGAGTGGATCTCTGCTGATACAGCGGCCAAACGTATCCCTGTTTCCGTTCAGACAGGCACTGGAGCAGTGCTGGCACAGAGTGACCTGACGGATACGCTCCCAACCGGATTTCCTATCAAAATCACACGTGCCTGGCTCTTTGAGCGGGGGCAGCTAGTGTTGCGCTTCACTCTAAAAAATACAACTACTACGCCTGTGGAAATAGGTGCTCTCGGGCTGCCCGTTGTCTTCAACAACATTATCTCGGATCGGAATTTGGAAGAGGCGCATGCCAAATGCGTCTTCTTCGATCCCTATGTAGGGCGAGATGCGGGGTATCTGCGGGTTACCCGACTCACCGGGCTAGGCCCTGCGCTTGCTGTTATTCCTGATGGCGCCACTCCCTTTGAGGGCTACAGCCCTCTCCGTGAACCGATATGGCCAAATCAGACCTTCGAGGGGGTCTTTGAGTGGCTGGTGCACACAAAGGCGCTTGCCGAGGGTTCCTGGAAGAATGCGCAGCCCTGGAACTTGCCAACCAGTGCGACATTCGCGCCGGGTGAGACACGAACTTACGGCCTGCGGTTCGTACTGTCAAGTTCGATTCGCGGACTGGAAGCAGAGATTCGGAAAGCTGGATTACCTGTAGCTGTTGGCGTACCTGGCTATATTGTGCCTGCTGGTTCGGAAGCACGACTGGTCCTGGATTCCCCCTGGCAGGTGGCCTCGGTTACAGTGGAACCGGCAGAGGCGCTTACTGTAATGCCGGGTAAGACCACTCCCTCTGGCACCAGGAGCTATACCATCACTCCTAAAGGCTGGGGGCGAGCGCGGCTGAACGTAGCGTACAAAAACGGTCGAAGCCAGACCGTGCACTACTATGTTACGAAATCTGCGGAAGAGACGGTCGGAACGCTGGGTAACTTTCTCTTTTCCAAGATGTGGTTCGAGCGGCCCGATGACCCTTTCAAGCGTAGCCCCTCTGTAATCAGCTATGACCGGGATGCGGATAGGCAGGTCGATCAAGACAGTCGCGCCTGGATCTGCGGCCTGGGCGATGAAGGTGGTTCTTCCTGGCTGATTGCTGCCATGCAGCTACTGCTCCACCCCGAAGCCAGCCATGTAAGCCAGTTCGAGAGGTTTGTGGATGGTGTGCTCTGGGGTGGACTACAGTACGATTCCGGGCCAAACAAATACGGGGTGCGTAAGTCTTTGTTCTACTACGACCCTAAGGTGCTTCCGGACTTCCCCTACCGAAAAGACCTGGACTGGCGCTCGTGGACCAGCTGGAACAAGCAGGTTTCCGAAGATATCGGGCGCGGTTACAACTATCCCCATGTGGTCGCCGCGTACTGGGCGCTCTATCGGTTAGCACGCAACCATGTCGGTCTGGTGAAGAATCACTCCTGGGATTGGTATCTGACCCAGGCATTTGAAACCACTCGGTTTTTGTTTAGCCGCAATGAGCGTGGTCAGCGTAGAGTCGGCTGGGTAGAGCTGGGGCTGATGGAAGGGACTATCTTCCAGGAGCTACTGAGCGACCTGAAGCGGGAGGGCTGGACTCAGCAGACAGCCATCGTTGAAGCGCTCATGAAAGAGCGTACAGATCGCTGGCGTGGTGAGGCATTCCCGTTCGGCAGTGAGATGGCGTGGGACTCTACCGGGCAAGAAGAGGTCTATGCCTGGTGCCGTTACTTTGGTGACCACCCCAAAGCCCAGGTCTCCCTGAACTCGATTGTGGGATACATGCCCACGGTGCCGCATTGGGGCTACAACGGCTGCGCGCGCCGCTACTGGGATTTCTTGTATGGTGGAAAACTATCTCGAATCGAGCGGCAGCTACACCACTACGGCAGCTCGCTGAATGCGCTGCCGGTACTCACCGAGTTCCGAGACAACCCGACCGATACCTATTTACTCCGAATCGGGCACGGTGGCATGATGGGGCCGCTATCCAACATCCATCAGGATGGATTCCCATCAGTGGCGTTTCATTCCTTCCCCGATACGCTTCGCTGGGATGCCTATTCTGGAGACTACGGCCCGAACATGCTGGGGCACGCTCTCGGAGTCGGCTGCTATGTGATCAATGACCCCGCACTGGGCTGGCAGGCGTTTGGTGGTGCCATTCAAGTCAGAGGCAAAGTGGTCACGGTAACCCCACAGGACTCCTATCGTCAGCGGGTCTTCCTCGCCCCTCGAAAGCTCTACTTAGTTTTGGATGCAGGGAAGTTTGAGAAAGTGGAGTACCACACAGGCAACCAGACTGTTAGCCTGACCCTGGCACCGAGGACCGCCAGTACTCCTGCAGCACGGTTGCGAGTAGAGGGTATGGCGGCGCTGCAGGGCACAGGGTTATTGGAGCGCGGTGGCTACACCATCCCGCTAAGTGAACGTTCGATGGTGATTACTCTGAAGGCTCAGTCTTCCGGGTAAACCCAGAGGTCGGCGAGCACGGGAGTGGTAACACTGCCCAGATAGTGCATATTCTGATTGTAGCGGCGGACCGTTTCACGAATGCCATGTGCCTCTATATAGGCCATGGCATCGTCAAACGGGGCCAGGCCATCGTCGGCAACCCACTCCGCGACAATCTCCGGGTCGTCGTCTTCTCGGAACACCATTACCTGCTCGCGAACCTCTTCCCACTCCGCAGCACTCAAACTCCCATGCTCCAAAAACGAGTTGATAATGGCCTCATGGGTATCCGCGGCTTCATTCAGTCTATGGGCGGCCTGCGCGAACTCACGCTCCTCCTCGGTCCATTCCAGCTCTGTTGCCATGGACTCAAGTTCGGAATTAGTTACCCCGCCACGACCCTGGCGCCAGGCCATGTCTCTCGCATAGGCATCCGTAAAACTTTGTGAAAACTCCGTCGCGAAAACGGGCTGTCTTGGGCGCTCTTGCAGCTCTGCTTGCATTTTCTGAATCAGGGCAGCAGTATCAGCAGACTTGTCAGAAATCTTTCCTCCCCATGGTGGAGACTCCATACCCTCCCCCAGTGGTGCATTCGTAACGGTCAAGCGCTGACCGTCGATAAAGTGAACCACAAGGTCTGTCCAGATACCCGCTTGCTCGTGCTCGTAGACAACGCCGTAGATGCCATCGGTCTCATGAGCAAAGGCATTCAGGCGCACACCGAGGCTCTGCGGCTCTAACTGAAACGCTCCTGCAGGTACAAAGCCAGCGCTCTCCAGCGCCCGGCTTTCTCGCTCCATCTTTCCAGCGTCGTTCCAGACTGGGGAAATAAGTCGAATTAGTTCAATGGTGGTGGGTTGGTTTTGGAGAGTTAGAGCGCTTGCCATCTCCTCGAAACCGTCGGTGAGTTTTGTGGCGAATCGCTTTAGGAACAGTGGCAAAACAAAACGAAACGCAACGACTAACAGGGCTATCAAAACCAGAATTCCGAGAAATATCCCACCGAGTATCCTTAAGAGCAACTCCATTGATTCCCCTCCCTGGTATCAGAGTACTAACGGTGTATTTGGGTAGCAGGAAAACAGGGGAAATTGTAGAAATTTTCTAGCATGAACAAATCCGTATTCTTTGTTGGGGCAGCTCTAGTTGGGCTGCTCATGGGCTGCTCGAAGCCGAGCGTAGAAGGCAAATGGACAGGATCGCTCCAGATGGGCTCTGTTGCCTCGAACACGGAGCTGAATCTAGGACCCTCTGGGCAGGCCAGCGGTACGGCGACTTCTATCGCTGGTAAGACCAGTTTCACCGGTACCTACAAACTGGATGGCGATAAGATCCAGCTTCAGTTTCCTCTGACCGGACCGGCAGCTGAGATGGCAAAGAAGGTCGGTATGTCTACCGACGTCAAGATAAACGAGACCTACAAACTAGACGGCGATACGCTCACTATAGGGCAATCGACCCTGACACGGGCAAAGTAACCTTGTTAGAGCTTATTTCGCGGGGCTTTATCTATACGGAAGCACCCTTTCCCGAGTGTCATGCCTCCACCGTTGCTGCTGGTCCCTGGGGGCGTGTGTGCGCGTGGTTTGGCGGACTGCACGAGAAAAACCCGGATGTCGGTATCTGGCTAAGTCGTCAGGCGACGGACGGATGGAGCGTACCGGTGCAAGTTGCTAAGATTGCGCCAGTAGCCCACTGGAATCCAGTGCTGTTCACGGCACCAGATGGCAAGCTACACCTCTGGTTCAAAATCGGGGTCGATGTCCCTACCTGGCAGACCTTTACCATGGTGTCCGACGATGGTGGCATCACCTGGTCAGAGGCGCGTGAGCTGGTGCCCGGCGATACTCTGGGCGGGCGTGGGCCGGTAAAGAACAAGCCGATTCTGCTTTCGGATGGTGCCTGGCTAGCTGGAGCTTCTACTGAACAAGGTACCTGGGAGGGGTTCTTTGACCGCTGCGAAGATAACGGCTATACGTGGGTACGTACGCCAGATCTAGATAGAACCGCACTGGGCGAGAAGCATGGGGATATACAGCCCACACTCTGGGAGTCTGCCCCAGGGCAAGTGCACTCGCTGATTCGGTCTTCCTGCGGCTTTCTGCCCCGCACGGACTCCACAGATGGCGGGCTTACCTGGTCGCCGCTCTACGATTCCGGCTTACCGAACAACAACAGCGGTGTAGATGTAGCGCAGCTCAATGATGGAACGCTGGTTCTATCACACAATCCGGTCAGCGAAGATTGGGGGGCGCGTACTCCCCTGCGGCTCTCGATTTCCCGAGACAATGGCGCTACCTGGCCAGAGTTTATCGATATCGAAACCGAGGAAAAAGCGGAGTTTTCCTACCCGGCCATCATTGCGGATGGCCGGGAGGTTTTCTGTGTCTACACCTGGAAGCGAAAGCGAATCGCGTTCTGGCACGGGCGGGTGGTGTAACCCCCGCCCGGTCCAGACAGGTCAGCGGCGGCCACGGTTATCGCGCCGTCCCCGGTCATCCCGGCAGTCATCGTTCCAGCGGCTGTTTCGATTGTCGAAGCGATCCCGATCCCACCTGTCATTGCGGTCGTTGCGCCGGTTATCGAATCGATCGCGGTCCCACCTATCGTCACGGTCCAAGCGACCATCACGTCGATTATCGAAGCGGTCACGATCCCAGCGGTCGTTTCGATCGTAGCGATAGCGGTCATCCTCCCATCGCTGGGCTTTCCGCTGATCTTCGTACTTCTTTCCTGCAAGGGCGGCACCGGCTCCCAAAATAAGAGCGGTGCTGGAGTTACCTTTTCGCGCCTCGTTGAGCGCGGCGATACCCAGACCTACTCCGAGCGCGGCCATGGCATTCTTGTCATCCTGGCGGCGGGACTGCGCCAGTGCGGGTAGGGTGGTTGCGGTCAGCAGAGCGACCGTGAGCATCACGCGAGGGTTAAACATCGTGTTGGCTCCTTTCTGTATATGTAAACGCTTATAGATTTCCCTATGTGACAGGCTTGCAAAACTCGGAAAAATAGTTGGTACACGGAAAGATACTGGCATAGTTGCTGCAAACCAATATAAGCATATGTCTGCCACCTCAATGACACCTCTACAGCAGGGAATGCTTTTCAATACGCTCTTTGCCCCACAGAGCGGTGTTGATATCGAACAGCTTGTGGTGCAGACCAGGGAACCGCTAAGCTTCCCACGATTTCAGGCCGCATGGCAGTCCTTGATTGCGCGCCACCCCATGCTGCGTACTCGCTTTCGATGGGAGAAACTCGATACACCAATCCAGGAAGCTCTGCAGAATCCCACACTGTTTTTGGAGTCTAGCGCTCTCCCGTTAAACGAGTTTCTCCGGGCGGATAGGCAGCGTGGCTTCAACCTCTCCGAAGCACCGCTACTTCGCGTCACCGTGCTGAATGACAGCACCTTTGTGTGGAGCTTTCACCATGCGATTCTGGATGGACGCTGCTACCCGATCTTGTTGAGAGAGCTTCATGCTCTCTACTCCGGCCAAGAACTGAATGCTCCACCTACTCCATTCTCGGAGTTAGTTGCCTGGCAGGAAAAGCGTGATACCTCTAGTGATGAGGGGTTTTGGTGCTCTCTACTAAAAGGCTTCCGAGCCCCAACTCCCTTAACCGTTGAGCGGCTTGGTGATGTTCCTGCGGCAGCACAGGGCCATTGTGCAGAGGAAGTCACGCTCTCGCCAGAAACGGCACAGGAGTTGTCCGAGTTCGCCGCCGCGCATGATTTTACGTTGAATACTCTTGTTCAGGGTGCCTGGGGAGCTCTGCTGGCACGGTACAGCGGCGAGGACGATATCGTTTTTGGTGCCGTACGTGCCTGTCGACATGGCTCGGTCCTAGGCGCAGACACCATCATCGGACCGCTAATCAACACGCTTCCCGTTCGCGTTTCAGCAGCCCCAGAGATCAATTTGCTGAGCTATCTGAAAGCGTTGCGTGCACAGCATCTGGCAGTGCGGCCTTTCGAGCATTCGTCTCTGGCAGCCGTTCAGGCTCTCAGTGATGTGCCGCGCGGGACGAATCTCTTCGACAGCCTTGTGATGT
>JASGJG010000027.1:0-16051 GCA_049840835.1 Armatimonas sp.
GCGGAGTTGCTGAAGCTGAGAACAGCTAAGTCGTCCGGCAGGGCGATGCCCAGGCGCACACAGGCTTCCTGCACCAGAATCATCTGGGTGTCCTGCTGGCAGGCCAGGGCGGTAATAGGCTCGGGCTGCTTTAGAAGCTCTATCAGCGCGGCTTCGACTGCATGGTAGTAGTCGCTCCAGGAGAGGTCCACGGAAAAGGAACGCACAAGGCGCTGTGGGTCTGCTTGGCCCAACTCATCTTTCTGGAACGCGAGGTAACCAGCGAGGCGGTCACGCGCTGAGGAAACTGGTTGGGGGTGCTGCATGAAATATCCGATGCGCGTGTGGCCGAGCTGCTGTAGATGCCGAAGGCCCAACTGCATAGAGCCAGCGTTATCGGTCATCACAGCGTCGGCATCCACGCCCTCTATCGTGCAGTCGATGAACAGGAGCGGCAGAGTTGCAGCCGCCTGTTGTAATAGCGGGGTATTTTCCGGCGCACCGGTCGGGTAGCAAATAATCGCGGCGCACTCAGCAAGCGCTCGCTTCAGACAACGGGCTTCTTCCTGTGGGTTGTTGCCGGTACTCAGCGGCAATAAGTACTGATCAGCACTCAAGCCTTCCTCAATACCATTGAAGTAGGCGGCTTGTGGCAGGTCTGTGTAGTTCGTACAGACTAGCGCAATTTTTATGACTGGCTGAGCCGAGCGGTCCGCAACGACTGTTCCGGCGCGGCGGCGGCGTACCACCCAGCCATCTCGCTGCAACTCGGTAAGCGCTCGGTGAACCGTCATCGGGCTCACATTCCACTGGTTTGCCATCTCCACTTCGGAGGCAATACGCGCTCCTGCGGGAAGCTCCCCGGCAAGAATAGCATTCTTAAGAGAGGAGGCAATCGTAACCCAGCGCTTCTCGTTCAACACAGGCACCATACCATAGGAGTATTCTCTTGCTGTCTATTTAACCCTATGGTATTAATGATTATTACTATAGGGTTATTTATTGTCCCATCGATGGGGTAATGCCAATAACCTTGACTGCTCAGGATACCGTCACCATGCCCTTCTTTGGTCTGCTGCCTTCGGCTCCACCCCCTCCTGCCCACATAACGTTTACACGTTCCTTTGCGCCGAGTGAAGGGAATGTCAAAGCACCAGAGTTGCCCTATCGGTCGGAGATTTGCTTGAATGGGAGCTGGCAATTTCAGCCCGTGGCCGTTCCTGAGAGCTACAGGCCCAATAGTGGAAACGCGCCGAGCCTGACCGCACCGACAGCTTCAGGGTGGGATAAGACACCTATCAAGATTCCCTCACCGTGGAATGGGAATGCTTTCAATCAGGGGCCGGGCGGTGACTTTCGCTGCTATCCTAGCTATCCCGAAAGCTGGAACAGAGCACAGATGGGCTGGCTACAGCGCACCGTAACGGTTCCCAAAACGTGGGCAGGGCGACGCCTGTTACTGCGTTTCGACGCGATTGCCGGAAATGCAGAAGTGTATGTAAACGGGCAGAAGGTGGGGGAGAACTTCGATCTATTCCTGCCTGCACAGTACGACATAACGAATTACATTCGTGTCGGGCAACCAAACGAAATTCGGGTCGGCGTGCGCCGTGCCTCGCTGTTCAATAAGCGGGGCGTGGTGGGCAGCCGCCCTTATCCTGGTGGTTCGATGTGGGGCCAGGAGATAGTCGGTATCTGGCAGGATGTGTTTCTGGATGCCGTTGCGCCTGTGCATGTAGAAGACGACCAGATCGCCGCGCAAGTATCCAGAGGCGTACTGGCCGATACCGTAACGCTGCGCAACGATGGCCGGACTCCTCAGACGATTACTGTAGACGGTGAGGTAAGCCCCTGGGTGAACCGGGCAGGCAAGAGTGTGCTGGAAGCGCCCGAGCCGAAGTGGGCACTGGGTAAGCCAGTTTTGAGTCTTGCCCCGCAGACAGTAACCGTTCCTGCCGGTCAGAGCGTACAGGTTACGCTACGCCAGCCAGTAACAGGAAAGCTGCGCCTGTGGAGCCCCGAAGCCCCGAACCTCTATGGCATGGTCGTGTCTGTGCGGCAGGGCACGCAGATTGTGGATCGAAAGTACACCCGGTTCGGCTGGCGCGAGTTCACGACTGTCGGAAACCGATATCAGCTCAATGGCAAGCCTATCGAACTGCGTGGGGATTCCTGGCATTTTCTGGGCATTCCGCAGATGACCCGCCGCTATGCCTGGGCCTGGTATCGGGCGCTGAAGGATGCGAATGGGAACGCCGTGCGGCTACATGCGCAGCCCTATCCTGCTTTTTATCTAGACATGGCGGATGAGATGGGGGTCTGCGTGTTAGACGAGACCGCTATCTGGGGCAGCGATGCCGGGCACGCCTACGATAACCCGGAGTTCTGGACCCGTGCAGACGACCACGTGCGTCGCCTAGTGTTGCGCGACCGCAACCATGCATCGGTGCTTGGCTGGAGCGTGAGCAACGAGCTGGCATGGTATGTGGATGGTAAGCACCCGGCCCTCATGGACCGCCTGAAGCAAGGCTGGCAGACCTGGTTGAGTACGGCGCGAACTCTGGACCCCACGCGCCCGTGGGTCTCCACCGACGGTGACAACGATGCCAGCGGTATCATGCCGACGTCAATTAGCCACTACGCCTCATCGAAGAGCATCGTGCGGGAGAATAAACCGTTCGGGCAGGGCGAAACCGGTGGAGCCTACTACGCCACCCCCAAGCAAGCCGCGCCGTTCGGCGGGCCGCGGGCCTATGAATCCCAGCAGGGCCGCATGGAAGCCATCGCGCGGGAAGCCTATCAGTTACTCAAAGAGCAGCGGGCAGTGAACGCCTCCTATGTTAGCGTCTTCAATCTGGTCTGGTATGGCTTGCAACCGCTGGAGTTCGGCCTGCCGGATACCAGTCGCCCCTACACCCTGAGTGATGGTGTCTTTTTCCCCAACTATCGAGAAGGGGTTCCTGGAGTGCAACCGGAGCGACTGGGGCCGTATGCCTCCACACTCAATCCAGGTTATGACCCGCGCCTGCCTCTGTACCGCACATGGCCGCTTGCCGATGCCATCAAAGCGGCGTATGCATCGGGCGGTCCGGTTGCCAGCCCCTGGGATAAGCTCACTCCTGGGACTAGGATACCTGTTGCGACTACGCCCTCAATCAATGAGATTGTCTTACTGAGCAGTGAGCAATCGGTACTGGCAAACACACTGAAAGCGTTTGGAGCCACCGTTGTCGGTCCGGAGAAACTGCCCACGGCGACGTTTATTGTTATCGATGGCGCTGCGCCTGCGCGTGACTCCGCTGCTCTCAAAGCGCAACTCAGCGAGCGTGTGCGGCAGGGAGCTACCTGCCTGGTTATAGGGCCGCGTCCGGAAACGCTGGATACGCTCAACCTGCTTTTACCCAGACCCATTGCTCTGACCAACAGGGTGGCATCATCACTGCTGATTACCTCACCCGATATGCTCACGGCGGGGCTGGACAACAGTGATTTCTACTTCACCGAATCTGGCAGCGGCCCGATTGTTCGGCATGGTCTGACTGGCCCGCTCACCACCGGTGGGCGTGTGATTCTAGCCGCAAGCCCCACGGATTGGAGCCGCTGGAACAATGTCGCTGAGCCGATTAAGACAGCAGCAACTCTGCGAAGTGAGCGCGAGACCAAGCCTGCGGGAGATGTGCTAGTCGAAGTGAAAGAGGGCACGGGGCGCTATCTGGTATCAAGTATCGACCTGGGAAACGCATCCACGGAATTACTGGAAACCGTGACTGGCATGCTGGCGCGGGGCGGAGTTCGTTTTGGGGAGCGAAAAACAGATTCCAACGCGGCCATAGATTTCGTGGGGCGGCTGAATCAGGCGCTTGTGCTAGGCACGTTCGAAGGACCTGTAGAGAGCCTGTACACCACCGACCACATCGGCATCACGGGCAAACTCGCTCCTGTGCCGGGAACCGTTACGGGGGGCAAGACCTGGAAGCCGGTAAGTGCGAGTAAAAACGGCGTGTTCAACCTCCGAGCAGCGGGGCTTACCGGAGCTACCGATAACGCCGCCGCCTATTTGAGTTTCTATGTGTGGAGCCCACGTGCGCTAGATAACCTGCTGGTGGAGCCGAACATGCCCAAATTGGACCTGCTGATGGGGTCTGACGACGGCTGCCAGGTCTGGCTGAACGGCAAGCTGGTGAGTGAGGATCGCAACGTCCATCCGGTTACTCCCGATGCCATTGTCGCTTCGGCTCTCCCGCTACAGCGTGGCTGGAATCACTTTATAGTAAAAGTCGTGCAGGGTGGAGGGGAGTGGGGCTATACGGCCCGGTTCCGCTCCACAGATGCGAACTTTCTGTTCAACCTGCGTTCCTCCATAACTCCACCGGAAAACAAACCATGAGTAAGCAGGCGAGATACAATCTCTTAGGTCACTATGAACTTGATTCGCCCCCGCCGTCTGCGCCGCTCCGAGTCCCTGCGCCGCCTGGTCCGTGAGACAACACTCTCTGCCTCGGATTTGATTCTGCCGCTCTTTGCCTGTCCTGGCACCGGAGTGCGCAAAGAAATCTCTTCTATGCCTGGAGTGTTCAATCTCTCGGTGGATGAGATTGTGAAAGAGTGTGAGGGGGCTTTAAAAGACAATATCGGCGGAATCATTCTCTTCGGTATTCCCGAGAGCAAGGATGCTGAGGGCAGTGGCGCCTGGATAGAAAACGGTATCGTGCAGCAAGCAGTACGCGCTGTAAAAGAGCGGCTGCCGGAGCTACTGATCATGACCGATGTGTGCCTGTGTGAGTACACCGACCACGGACACTGCGGGCTGATAAAGTGTGGCGAAGTGCTGAACGACCCCACGCTAGAGCTGCTGGCGAAGACAGCTGTGAGCCATGCTGCCGCTGGCGCGGACATAGTAGCCCCTTCGGACATGATGGATGGGCGTGTGGGTGCGATTCGGGGAGCTTTAGATAGCGCTGGGTTCACCCAAACTCCGATTCTGAGCTATGCCGTGAAGTACGCCAGCGCGTTCTATGGACCGTTTCGCGATGCCGCCGGGTCTACACCGCAGTTCGGCGACAGGCGCGGTTACCAGATGGACCCTTCCAATCGCCGCGAAGCCCTACGCGAGATTGCGCTGGATTTAGACGAAGGCGCGGACATGCTCATGGTCAAGCCCGGCCTGCCTTACCTTGATATCCTGCGGGATGTCCGAGAGTCCTGTGATGTGCCGCTAGGGGCTTATTGTGTGAGTGGGGAGTATGCCATGCTGAAAGCTGCCGCACAGAATGGCTGGCTCGATGAGCGTCGGGCGGTCCTGGAAGCGCTTACTAGCCTGCGCCGGGCGGGTGCGGACTTTATTCTTACCTATCACGCTCGCGCTGCTGCCGCATGGATTGCGGAGACGCGATAAAATAGCGGGGTTTCCCCGTGCCAACGCTGCTACCTATCTTTAAGAATCTCGACCTTCGCCAGGGACTGCTGGGGCTGGTGGATATTCTGGTGGTTGCGTACCTGCTCTATAAGCTGCTCATGCTGGCGCGTGGGCGGCGTGCCTGGCAAATTCTAATCGGTATTGGGGTGTTTTTCCTCATGCTCTGGGCCTCTGAGCGCCTGGGCCTGATTACTCTCCACTGGCTGCTGCGGCAGGTCACGCCTCTTGGTCCTGTAGCCGTGGTGATATTGCTCTACCCCGAGCTACGCGAGCTATTAGAACGCTGGGGACATTTAGATTTCTGGGGCGGTTCGCTAGTGCGACCCAAGCAGGAGAACGTTGTGGAGATGGTGGAGGCGGTGATTACCGCGACTACGCTCCTCTCAGCCCGCAAGACTGGCGCTCTGATTGTACTGGCGCGTGAGACGGGAATGGATGACGTGATCGCTACGGGTACGAAGTTGGATGCCGTAGTGACTAGTGAGCTTCTCACTACCCTTTTCTATAACGGAACTACCCTGCACGATGGCGCGGTGATTCTGCATGACGGTCGCATTGTAGCAGCCGGCTGCACGCTTCCATTGAGCACTGAGGCGAATATCGCCACCAATGTGCACATGCGTCACCGGGCTGCTATGGGTGTTACGGAGACTACTGACGCCCTTGTCGTTGTTGTTTCCGAAGAGACCGGCACCATCTCCCTGGCTATAGGAGGAAAGCTCAAGAAGCGCGGGTTCAAGCCAGAGGAGTTACGGGAGCGGCTCCTAGAAGGATTCGGCAAAGGACCTGGGGCGAATAAGTCTACTGTTCGATTGCCGTTCCGCCGTCGGCCTGAGGAAAAGCTGCCGTGAACTGGCTGCGGCGTAACTTTGGGTACAAGCTTTTGGCGTTCGGGGCGGCGGCGCTGCTCTATCTGATTGCCAGTGCCCAGCAGACCGGGCTTGCTCCGGTAGAGGTCTTTCTCCAGCCCGAAGTCGCCAATATCCCGGACTCTCTAGTGCTCACCCGCCCACCGAAGGGTGAGAGTGTCACTGTCATGGGACCATCGTCGCTGATAGATGCGTTCCGGGAACAGCCTGTAAAGGCCACGGTAGATGCACGTGGGGCGCAACCGGGCGTGAACAAGCTACCAATGACGTACAACGTGCCGGACTCCGTGCGGGGGCGGCTACAGATAACTGGTCCCAAAGAGATTCGGGTAGAGTTCGAGGCGCCGAAAGAGAAAATGATGCCTGTGGAGGTGCTCTATGAAGACGCGCCACCGGCAGGCTTCAAGTTTAAACCACCCGTGGTGATACCCAAGAAGATAAAGATAACCGGGCGTGCGGATGCCGTGGAGAAAGTCGCACGAGTTATCGCCTCTCTGGACAACGCCGACGAGCCCGGCGCTATAGAGCGCACGGTAGATGTCGTAGCACAGGATAACCGGGACCAGCGTGTAGAGGGCATTACCATAGAGCCAGAGCGCGTGCGCGTGCAGCTTCTCCTGCAGAAAACTCCATCGTCTAAAGCCCTGGTACTCTCCGCCGTTCTTACAGGCACGCCCGCGCCGGGGTATCGGGTAGTGGGCTATCGGTTCAGCCCTAACAGCGCTTCGGTAATCGGCGATCAGGCTATCCTAGAGCCGCTCTCCGCACTGGATATTCCGGTGAGCGTGGAAGGGCTCAAGGCCACGACTACCCGCCGCATTGCCCTGACCGCACCCGATGGTACAAAGCTGGCTGGGCAGAATGCCGTAAACATCACCCTGGAAGTCCGGGCGCTTCCCGCTGTCTCGGGTACGCGTGTCATGACACCAACTCCCGCTCCTACCCCAAAACCAACCAATAGCCCCACCCCCGGCACCGGGGGACAGTAGATCTCATCTGTTATGCGAAAACACTTTGGTACTGATGGCGTCCGTGGCGTCGCCAACACCGATCTAACTATCGAAACCGCGCTGGCTCTAGGAGCCGCCGCCGCCCATGTCTTTGGCACTCATAAGGAAATCGTCGTCGGGCGTGATCCTCGCCGCTCCGGTGACTTGCTCGAAGCCGCCTTTACTGCTGGGGTGCTCAGTCAGGGAGCCGATATTGCCAGCCTGGGAGTCATTCCCACCCCTGGCGTCAGTGTTCTCACCCGCCAGCGCGGGGCCGCCGCAGGAGTCGTTATCTCCGCCAGTCACAACCCCATGGCCGACAACGGCATCAAGTTCTTCGGGCCAGATGGTAAGAAACTCTCGGACAGTACTGAGCTAGCCATTGAAGCCGCCATGGAAAGCTGGATTACAAATTCACGTCCCTCTGGCGCTGGTGTGGGCCGGAAAACCGATGTTGTCGACGCACTGGATACCTATTCTGACTTCTTAGAAGCCACTCTGGGTGGCACTCGTTTAGATGGCCTGACCATTGTTGTCGATGGTGCGAACGGTGCCGCCGCAAAGCTGGCTCCGCTGTTTCTAACTCGCCTGGGTGCGAAAGTGACTCCGATTGCTTGCGAGCCGGACGGTTTGAATATCAACGAGGGAGTCGGCTCTACCCACCCGACGGGCATGCTTAAAGCCGTAGGCGAGCATGGCGCCGATTTAGGTGTGAGCTTTGATGGCGATGCTGACCGAGCTATGCTCTCCGATTCTCAGGGGCGCCTCTTCGATGGTGACCGTATGCTTTGTGCAGGTGGCCTCTGGCTCAAAGAGCGCGGCACTCTGACCAATAACACTGTCGTCGGCACCGTCATGAGTAATTTAGGGTTAGAGAAGGCTCTGAAGGAGGCTGGCATTACCCTGGAGCGTGCTGCCGTAGGTGACCGCTATGTCACTGAACTTCTTGACAAGACCAGCGCCGCCTTAGGCGGCGAGCAGAGCGGGCATATTCTCTTCCCCCAGATCTCTCCGGCAGGGGATGGTCTACTCACTCTGCTCCAGATGCTCCGTATCTGCCTGGAGTCCGGCAAGACACTTGCCCAGTGGTACGATGCCATGGCGACGTTCCCTCAGAAGCTAGTTAATGTCTATGTAACCGACAAGACTAACTGGGAATCCGACCCAGAAATCACCGCTGCTATCTCTGTTGCCCAGGCTACTCTGAATGGTCGAGGGCGCCTGCTGGTCCGACCCTCCGGCACCGAAAAAATGATCCGGGTTATGGCCGAGGCCGAGACCCAGCCTCTGGTAGATGAAACCGTAGATTCCGTCGCTGCGGCTGTTAGAAAGGCCCGTGGGGTGTGAGTTTACCTCTCCCCAACCCCTCTCCTAAAGGCGAGGGGCTTCCAGAAGGCTTTCCATATGCAAGGCCCTCACCCCCTCCCTCTTCAGGGGAGGGGGTCGGCGAAGCCGGGGGGAGAGGTAATTCCAAAGACACTGCCCTTATCGCCTCCTTTCTGGAGGGCCGCGGTGAGAAAACAGCGCGGGCTTACCGGCAAGACTTAGAAGACTTCGCCCGATTTGCTGCCGCCCCGGATGCTGCTACGGCCTGTGCCTGGCTGCTCTCCAGGGGCCAAGGGCCTGCGAACAGGCTGGGGCTGGCATACCGGGCCTGGCTGCGGGAGAAAGGGCTGTCTCCCGCAACTATAAATCGGCGACTGGCTGCACTGCGCTCGCTGACCAAACTTGCTCGATTAGTAGGAGTCATCGAGTGGGCGCTGGCTGTACCCAATCTGCCTTCCGAAGCCTATCGGGATACCCGTGGGCCGGGGGTAGATGCTATTCGCTCCATGCTGCAGGGCGCCACGGTGCGGGAAGCTGCCCTACTACACTTGCTCTATGATCTGGGTTTGCGCCGCGCCGAAGTTGTAGCGCTGGATCTAGCGGATTTGGAGCTAGAGCGCCAGACTGTCTGGGTAAAGGGTAAAGGGCGCTTAGAGAAATCTCCGCTGACTCTGCCGCCTGCTGCCTGTGAAGCCCTGGGAGCCTGGGTCTCTGAGCGCGGCGAACACCCCGGCCCATTGTTCGTGAACTATGATCGAGCGAAGAAAGGCGCTGACCAGCGCCTGAGTGCCACCAGTCTGTACCGCATGGTGCGCGCCTGTGCAGAAGACGCTGGCACTCGCGCTACACCACACGGATTGCGCCATACGGCGATTACCGAAGCCTGTAAAGCCGCCGCGCAGGCGGGTATCGGGTTGGAAGAGGTCATGGACTTCTCACGGCATCGAAATGTCGGTACACTGCTGCGTTATAGAGACCGGGAGCGCAATGTGCAGGGGCGTCTGGCTCAGCTCGTAAGTGAAGCAGGAAAAGAAAACGTATGACTATTAGCTGGCCGCTCTGGATCTATGTCCTTATCATCACCACTCTCTTTGCCGTCTATGCGCAGGGCGTCCGCAAAGGCAAACTGAGCGGTAATGCTATTGTTAGGGCAGGAGCCGCTATCGGAGGCGTAGCGCTGCTGGGCATGCTGTTCTTGCTGGGGCAGAAGCCACAGCCTGTAGCACTGCTTATCAATGTGATCATGATGAGCCTGTGTACCGCGTACTGCATCGTCATGGCTCAAAAGCAGGCCCGAGTGGAAGAAATTGTCTCGCAGGGCAAACTGGCAGTAACGGTGGCCAGCGCATATCGCCTGCCCCACACAGATGTTCTGATTGTGCCCACATCGACCCATCTGCGCTCGCTCGGCGGTCCCTCAGGTATGCTACTTGCCGCCGGGGGGAAGCTGCTAGAGAAAGAGATTGCCACTGTCGGATCCATTAATCAAGACAAAGTTCTCTTTACCGGGGCGGGCAGCCTGAATACCAATAAGCTCCTGCATGCGGCTGTGTTTACTCCAGAGGATATGCGTGTAGATGGTAATCGGGTGAAGAAGGGGCTTCAAGCGGCACTACTGCTGGCTCGCAAGGACAACGCGAAAACTGTGGGCCTTGCCTATGCTCCGCTTCGAGGAATATCTGCGGTAGATGCCGTGAAACTCTACTGGGATGCTGCAAAGAAGTACGAGGATGACTTCGAGAAAATCACGATTGTACTGCTCGAAGGCCGCGACGAGCTGGAGTTCAAAAAGCTCCTCACACCCAATCCAGCGTAGTTACTCGCCGCAGTAGACACAACCAGACGTACACGTTTCGTGAACGAGCAGTTTGGAGAGTGCAGGCAGGGCAGGTTTGAGTCGGTCCCAGATCCAGCGGGCAAGGTTCTCGCTGGTGGGATTCTCCAAGCCCTCGATATCATTCAGATAGTAGTGGTCTAGCTCGGCATAAATAGGGGAGAATGCCGTTTTAATATCGGCGAAATCCATAATCCAGCCAGTATGCTGGTCAACGTCGCCGGAGACATAGATGGCTACCCGAAAGCTATGCCCATGCAACCGGGCGCACTTATGCCCATCGGGAACATGAGGAAGCTTGTGTGCGGCCTCGAACGTAAACTCCTTGAAGATTTCCATAGCGACTGACAGGGAGTTTTATCATAGCTGTGGAAACTGAGGACAATGAGCAAAACTATTCTACTCTTTCACGGCTGGGGCGGAAACAAGCCAGAGGCCTGGCAAGAGCAGCTTTACACCGCCTTCAGCGCCCAGGGAATCGATGTTCGCTATCCCAAGATGCCCGACCCCGGTAGTCCGGAGCCTGCGGCATGGATTGCCGCGCAAGAGGCGGCTCTGGCAGAGGTTTCTGATCCCGGCAGCCTGACGGTTCTGACCCATAGCCTGGGAGCGATTACCTATCTCCATGTAGCTAGCCGCGCTACGAAGCAGCTCGCAGATCGGGTGCTATTGGTGGCTCCGCCCTATGTACTCCCAGGAGTTCCGCCGTGGAGCGCGCCAGCTACTGTCGACCGATTTTTTGCGCCGCCACTGGATAGTGAGGCCGTAAAGCGCGCTGCCCGTGAAACCTTTATTGTTGGCGGTAACGATGATGACTATGCGACCTGGGAGCAGATGGAGACCTATGCGAAGCGGCTAGATATTCCCTGCCACTGCCTGACAGGGGCTGGGCACCTCTCTCCCTACTGGGGTTATGGAAAGTGGCCCTGGGTAGAAGCATGGGCTCTGGGTGAGGCCGAATGGCCGCCGCAGCCCAAGCCTGAGTAATATAATAGGATAAGGATTCAACCCGCTTTCGCCGAGAATTCACCCAGTATTTCAGGAGGAAGGCGCCTGTTGGAAGCTGCCATCACAGCAAGGTTAGAGCGGGTTGTTCAGGAGGTTATCGAGGTTCGTCGGAGAGCACAAACACTCTCTGAGGAACTGGAGTCTGTGCGTGCCGAGCGCGGGGTGTTGTTAGCGACTCTAGAAGAAGAGCGCACCGCCCTCGCTGCGGCACGTGTGGCGTTAGAGGTGGAGCGCACCAAATCACAGGAGCACAAGCCGCTGACACCGCCGGAGTCGGTACCAGTACCTGTTTTAGAGGAAGAGCCTCTGACGCCAATAGAGCCGGAAGTGGTGCCTGAACTGGTCTCCGTAGTTACGGAAGCCCCTGCGCCTCGCCTGCCCTCCCCACGAAAGCTATTAGGCAAGCTCAAGTTTGGGCGCAATAAAGGGAAAGCCGAAGAGCCTGGTACGCCAGAACTCACCATCGTAACTACACTCGAAGAAGAGCTACACGCTAAGCCCGAGGAGACTCTGGAAGCGGTAGAAGCCGAAGCGGCGGTGGAAGTTATTACGTTTGCCCCTGTCACTCCGCTGGAAGTCGATTTGCCGGCGCCGGAGCCTGCAGCAGTGCTGGATTTGAAGCCCAAAAGCACGGCTAAATCGCGAGTCGCAAAACCAAAACGAGGGACCCCGCCAACACGATTCGCTCCCCGAGAGTTTCTGGCTAGCCTGCCAGGGTTGGATGATGACCAGCTAGACCTAGCCGCTTTCGGAATTGCACAGCTCGATGACGATGGTGGTATTGTGGCGCTGAACCAGCAGGGAGCGACACTTCTAAGCATAGATAAGAATGAGGCACTGGACCAGGTGCTTTTCGGTGCGATTCTGCCCGATCCAGACGCGGCGGCACGCTTTGTAGCAGGGGCCGTTGTGGGAAAGTTAGATGTCGTATTGCTAGTAGAGAGGGATTTGACAGTACACCTGTTTCGGCATGCCAAGAGCCGTACCAACTGGGCACTGCTACGCAAGCAGGAAGGGGTAGAGGCTTAGGTTCATGTCTTCGTTAGAAGCCGCTCTCTACAACTACGCCTTAGAAGAGTCCTGGGATGCGCGCCTGCGTAAGTGGAAAGAGGCCACTGCCGAGCAGGTAACCGAGCAGCGTACCAGGATTCGCGACATTCGGGATCGCCTGCTGCATCTGATTCAAGACGCAGACGATGAAGGTAATCGGGATCACGCTTCCGTGACCACTTATGCCTATCTGCAAAGTAAGGATCGCCTTATTGTTGCGCGCCAGGAGCAGCGCCAGCGTCGCAACAATCCAGACGCCTCGCTAGAGGTAGAGCGCGATCTGCTGGGGACTCTCATTCGCCTGGTGGAGCCGCACGTGCCCGCTGCCCGCCGCCTGGCCATGGAAGCGTTTCTGGTTGGACAGAGTGCGCCCCAGGCTATCCTGCCTGACCAGGAACAAGAGTCCACGGAAGAAACAGGGGCGGAAGACGCACCTGCCTCCGCCGATGTAATCGCTCTCTTAGCCGAACGAGACCGGCTGGCTAACCGGGTTGAGGCCATGGAAGAAGCCCGAAGGCGTTTAGAGGTTGAGCTGGGTACCTACGACCCGATAGCGATTGTGAATCTAGTACGTAAAACGCGTGACAGATTGGCCGAAGCAGAGCGCGAGCTGAGCCCCCTGGTTCTGGAGCGCGATGCACTATCCCGCGAGTTTGGCACCTTTACTGCCGCACAGATTATCGGGCAAGTACGACTCCTGAAAGATAAAAATGCGGAGCTGCATCAGCAGGTGCGGTTTGCCCGCTCTCGCCCTGCTCCTGTCGCCACTGCTACCGAGCCCACTCCTGTTGCTACAAATACCGCATCCCACTGGGAAGTTGAGCGTATCCAGATAGAGCGCGCAGTAGCTTTACTGGAAGACGTGCTCGGTCTCGGCGGAGCACCCATAGCAATCGCACCCATGGAGTTAGACGAGGAGCTGCAGCCCCTTCCTAAAGCCGCCTGAATTTAAAAATAAACGTTCCCGATGTTTTTTGCGACTCTTCGCATAGGAACTTATCGGGGATATGTGATGCAAAAAAATCTCGTGGTTTCGTTGGTGCCAATCGTCCTGCTTTTAGGAACGGCGCTGAGTCTTCGAGTGGAGAACAGCGCCGAGCCCCCACCACCAAAGAATAACGATGCGGAGATCACTCGGGCGCTTAAGAGCATGACTCAAGAAGCCCCCTCTCTCAAACCGGAGCTGAAGCAAGCGCTACTACGCTACCGGGGTCTGAAAGGGGAGGCACGTGAAGCAGCCACACATAAACGAGCCTGGAACGAATGGCAAGACCCGGTAGTGCGAGCGATTACCGAGGAACGCCTTAGTAAATTGGCAGGGTGGGACAATTTTTCTTTGGAGACACCACTTCGGCGTGCCTCCGGGCAGGTAGAGGTTGTTCTGGTTCACGAAAACGAGCGGTTGAAGGCCTGGTTTGTCAAAGATACCGAAGGCTGGAAACTCAGCGGAATCGTGGTGCCACCCCAACCCTATGTGCTGCGCTGACACTCGAAAAAAGAACAGGGTTTGTTGTAACGAATTCCGTTTTTACGCGACATAGATAGTGTAGTAAATGGAAAAGGAGACACGACATGCAAAAAAAATCACCCCTTGCGCTGCTGCCTTTGTGCTGCCTGGCTATGGCCGCAAGCGCAGCCCATCTTTTCAATAAAAATCGGGATGCCGCGGTATCGCCGAACACTCCGGCGATCACGGCTCGCCCGGTGAAAAACCCGCACACCCAGCAAGAGCTAGAGGTAGCGCTACGTCAGATTGTCCAGAACTATCGGGAGAGTGGTTTCGATTCCCTGAAGGACGAAACAACTCAGGAGCGCTGGCATCACTGGCAGGTTACGACCACGGGGACGCAGGTAAATCGCCGCATGGAGCGACTTGCTTCCTGGCCGGATGTCTCCGTTCAGGCACCGCAGGTTCGTCCTTCCGGTCACACTGAGGTTCTTGCTACCTATGGGGAAGATCAGCTCAAGGTCTGGATGGTTCATAAAGGGACCGGCTGGAAGCTCCTTGGTATCGTCACTCCGACTGTCACTGAGTGAAACCGGCCTGTCATGCTACAATGAAACGTGAGTAGCAAGCAGGAAACAGTAGTGGTAGCCATGAGCGGCGGGGTAGACTCGTCGGTTGCTGCGGCGCTGCTGGTAGAGCAGGGCTATCGTGTTTTAGGTGTCACCCTCCAGATCTGGCAGGAAGCCTCCTCAGAGACCAAGGGGGCCGGATGTTGCTCACTCGGTGCGGTCGAAGATGCCCGCCGAGTGGCCACCAAACTGGGTATTCCCTTCTACGTGCTCAACTACCAGGAACCGTTCGCCGATGCCGTTATAAAGCCCTTTATCGAGGATTATCGGCAGGGGCGTACTCCGAACCCCTGTATCAACTGCAACCGCTACATCAAGTTCGATGCCCTGTTAGAGAAAACCAAGGCTCTGGGGGCAGATAAGCTTGCCACGGGGCACTACGCCCGAGTCCTTTTCGATGAGCGACTGCAGCGCCATGCTCTGGTACGTGCGGGCAACATCGATAAGGACCAGACCTACGCGCTCTATGCTACGCAGCAGCACCAGCTAGCGCACATGACCATGCCTCTGGGGGAGATTGCCAGCAAGGACCTCACTCGTGAGATTGCACGCAAGTACAAGCTCTCCGTGGCCAATAAGCCAGACTCTCAGGAGATCTGCTTTGTACAGGGCGGCAGTTATGTGGACTTCCTGGCCAAGGAAGTCCCTGAGTTAGTCTCCGTAGGCAAGTTCGTGGATTCTGGTGGCAAGGTTCGTGGCGAGCATGATGGCAGCGCGTTTTATACCGTAGGGCAGCGCAAGCGTATCAATGTCGGGTCGCCGACTCCGCTCTATGTGCTGAATGTGGATGCGAAGACAAACACAGTTATCATCGGTACCGATCAGGAGCTGTATTCGCAGGGCTGCCGGGTAGAGGATATTACCTGGGTATCGCTGGCGCCTCCGCCTGTAGGCGAGGCGGTAGAATGCCTTGTTAAAATACGCTACAACATGTCTCCCCTACCGGCACGCGCCGTTCGCCAGGCCGACGATACCCTGCGAGTAACCTTTACCGAGCCATTGCGCGCGGTAACTCCGGGGCAGGCCTGTGTGATGTACGGCACTGGGGAGTATGATGGGTATGTTCTGGGTGGCGGAACCATTGTTTCCCCCTGGACCCCTAGCACTGGGGGAAGCTGAGGAGTTATGAACGAAGAAGAAAACGGTGGACACGATTGGCAGGCACTGCTGGCCGGAACAGTGATCGGGCTGGCGCTCGGTGGAGCACTGGGGCTGCTCTTGCCTGAAGGCTGGCAACGAGCTGCGTGGAGATCTACGTGATAAGGCTGAAGAGTCTCTGGATAACCTGCGTGAGACTTCGGCGGAGCTTTCTGCTCGAGTCAAGGACCTGGCGTCCCGAATTAAGGACAATCTGGCGGCATCAGTAGAGGCGGGAGCATGCGTAATCCGTACCCGCGACGAGATGATGTCCCAGCTAGACAACGCATGATTCGTAGAGATGCGCTGGCAGCAGGTTAGGTGGCTGTTCGGATTCTATCGTGTTTCCCTATTAACCTTAGCAATA
>JASGJG010000028.1:0-56802 GCA_049840835.1 Armatimonas sp.
TATTGCTAAGGTTAATAGGGAAACACGATAGAATCCGAACAGCACCTGGTAAGCCGGACTCCCGCAACGATAAGTAAGAAATCCGCTGCCACAAAAAGCCAGCCCATGAGCCGGGTACGTGGTTTCTCCCCCGTTCGGATTCGTTGCCGCTGAATCGTGAACCGGGCCAGCAGGTTGATTCCTTCCAGAGCCATAACCAGCAGAAAGGGGCCAAGGCGTACCTTTGGGCCGGTTGTGCTCCACGCCCAGATCGCGCGCCACGGCCCAGCCCATCAGCCCAGCCAGGCAATACCAGTAGACCCGGTTCGGACCAGAGATAACCCGCCGATAATCAGGCATGCTCACTGCAGACAGTATACGCTTTTCTGAAATCTCCACGTACTGCTATCAGGTGGTAAAAAGAACCATTCTCAAAATATAGTTTATATTGTTAATTCTTTTTGGAACCGAAGAGAATTTTTTACCTATGTGGGGCGGAATGTATCTTCAAGAAGACGGCATGGAGCCGTATTCATTTTATTGGTGTTCCCCGGTAGAAATACTCGAAAAAATTAGCTCCCAAAAAATAAGTATTTTTACGGGTAAAGATTGTGTTATTTTTAATACCTTTGAGGGAACATAGGCTATTATTTCCCTCGTCAGGTCAAGAGATACACCGGAGTGGAAAGTCTCATGACTGAGACAATACCATTCGTTGATATAATTCCATGCGCAACTTTAGCACGGTTGTTGCAAAGTGAATGCACAGTAGCCCGGCAGTGGGCAGAAAGTTTTTTTAAGGGGAGATCAGTAGATGGAGACAAGGGAGAATAGGCATGTTGGATCTCGTTTCAGCCACAAGTTTCTACCCCGGCGCAAAAGAGGTGCCAATGGGAATAACCACTTTAACAACCGGTGTGCTACAGGCCCCTACTGGTATCCGTGAGCATAGCCTCAGTAGCGAGCACCGATATGAATTGAGCGATGCGGAGCGGGATAGATTGTTCCAGCAGTTCCGCCCCCTGGTACAACGCCTCCTGCGAAAGTACGCAGACACGGCGGAGCGCCGCAACGATTTAGAAGGGGAAATCTTCTGCCTCTTTTGTGAGTTAGTCAATGCCTTCCAGCCCGAGCGCGGCGTACCGCTGAAAGCGTATCTGGTTCATCAGTTGAATACATCCACCTATACTACTGTGCGTAAATATTGGCGACGAGAGCGTCGGGAAATCAGCCTGGAAAATTGCGACGATTCCATGCCCATGGATCCGACCTCAGACTGGGACGATCAGCTCCTGCTGAATCAGGTCCGCTCCCTGCTTCCTGAAGCCATTTCTAAGCTCCCTACACGCCAGCGCCAGGTGGTCCTATGGCGCTACTATGAGCATCTCCCCTTCGAAGAGATTGCGGTTCGCTTAGAGGTACAACCCGCCACGGTGCGTTCGCTGCTGCGCCATGGCATCAATGCCCTGCGCCGTAACTTCCGCGAAACCAACGTCAATTTGTAAGCTGCTTCTTGCGGCGAACCGTTTCGATTGTGGAGCCAATTCTAGCCACTTTGTGGTCCCAGGTCTCCTCAGCCATAGTCTTACTTCTTTTTCTTCGTTCCTCCGGGGTGTCCTGGAGGAACTTTTTTATCCCGGCTTCGAACTCTTCGTAGCTCTCCGCCACCACGCAGCTATCGGGGAAGTTCCGCATCTCCGGTAGCGCTGTGGAGACAATCGGCAGGCCCGCGCTCAGATACTCCCGCAGCTTGATGGGATTCATATGCAGTGTCAGCTCATTGACCTGATGAGGAATCAGGCCCACATCGAACCCCTTACAGTAGGCCGCCAGCTGGTCATGTGGCTTCCGACCCAGAAAATGGATATTTGGGTACTTCTCCAGTTTGGACGTATCTACCAGGCTCTTGCCAATAAGCACAATGCTCCATTCTGGGTGACGCTCAGCCAGGTAGCTCACCAGATTCTGGTCCATCCAGTCTTCAATCAGGCCATAGAACCCCAGCCGTGGACCGGGGATGTCCTTCATGTCATCGGGAATCGGGGTGGAGTCTTCCAGGGCAGTCGCGAATAGGTCGTAGCTAACTCCGTGTGACGCCAGATGGGTCTCCTCGTTGAACCCTTTCAGCTTCTCTACCAGCGTGTTCGAGGTCGCAAACACCAGGTCCGCGCGCTTTGCCAGGTTCTCTACCATATTCCCGGTCTGGCTATTCATAGCACTGAACTTGGACCAGTTGTCGGTGCAGTAATAAACGAACAGCTCGCCGTTCAGGGTGTCTATGTAGTCCAGTGGTAGAGGGAAGAAGGTCCAGAGCTGGAACTTCTTGGCGCTGATTTTCTTGAGCAGTGTATTGACCTGAGTGGTCAGCAGAAACTTATTCAGCTTAATGACAGCGGGAATATGATTGAACGGCAACACAGCAGGTGTGAGCAGCCACATTTGATCGCCTACCTGCTTGGTGTTATTGAAGAGGTATTTCAGCCGGTTGGCGATTTTCTTGAGGTCACGCCCGCTGGTGAGGTTGGGAGCCCGAGATGCAATCGAGTTAATCCAGACGACTTTATTGGTCTCGGAAAGCCCACCAAGAACATGGTTGCAGCTTGTAGGGTCTTCGTTCCAATCTTTCGCGAAGCAGACGATAGTCTGGTCTTTCATAGGAGACATAGGTTCTCTTCATCGGAGTACAGAGAGTTCGAAAAGCGAGACTACAGCGGCTGCTCTTTCGGTAATAATGTACTTCCTCTTACAAACTCAAAAGTGCCATTTCAGGCGGTATTGTGCAGGGAAGCTAGCTCTGGCTCTCTCGCAATTGAGCATCCAGCGCACAGAGAAGCTCGCTGAAACGTCCTCGTCCGCGTGGTGGAGCTGGGTAGCGCTTGAGGACATCCCTGACTGTGGAGCTTGCCAGGCTGGCAGCCCACTCAAGTTGATTCCCGGCGCTGTCTTCCTGGGCGAGTGTCTGATGCACGGCTGCTCCAAGAATATGTTTAACCTGGTGCGGAGAGGCTATGGGGTGAAGAAAGGCAGCTCCTGCCGCGTGACTGGCAGCGTAGGCCGCATGGGCGTCTGGACCATCATCAAGCTCTCGTGCAGCAGCGAGCGCGGCCCAGGCCACCGCACGCAGTGTCGCTGTCCGTCGCTTCCCTGCGGCGAACGCCTCGGCTTCGACAATGGCCTCTCTGGGGCGGGTGTCCAGTGGGTGAGCGGCCTCGAAGAGAGGGAGGACCTGTCGGGCACAGGTAGCGGCGTATCGCGCGACCTCCCTGAGCTCCCCTTCCTCAAGCGGTATTTCCGCTGTTTTACTATTCGCCAATGGTATGGCCGACTACCCCTCCCTTGAAAAGGGAGGGGAGAGGTAGAAGGACTACT
Source organism: Armatimonas sp. (assembly GCA_049840835.1). Taxonomy (GTDB): domain Bacteria; phylum Armatimonadota; class Armatimonadia; order Armatimonadales; family Armatimonadaceae; genus JANLTX01. The sequence goes on from JASGJG010000028.1 coordinate 3,349, forward strand.
TCTTCAGGCCCGCGCCTAGCTTGGCCAGCAGCGCCAGGGAGTCCTCGGCAGCGTTCTGTACCTTGATAGACCCATCGACCAGAGCGATGCGGCCTTCCGGATCGATATAGAACGTCACGCGGCGCGCGATAGCGCGGGTGGGCATGAGGACGGCGTACTCTTTGGCTATCTTCGCTCCGACATCGGAGAGCAGTGTGTGGGTCAGGCCCTCTTTGTCGCAGAACGCGCGCTTGCTGGCGGTGTCCTGCACGCTGATGGTGAAGACGGTCGCGTTCAATCCCACGAACTCATCTTTGTGCGCCGTGTAGGAGCGATTCTGGAACGTGCACCCTGTGGTCATATCCGCGGGGTAAAACGCCAGCACGACCCACTTGCCTTTCTGGTCAGACAGTTTTACTGGCTTATCGTTCTGGTCGGGCAGGGTGAAGCCCGGCGCACGCTTGCCGATCAGGGCCGCTGCCGGGTCCGGCTGTGGCACGGCGGGAGGATTCTGTCGAAAAAGAGGCATGGAAAAAACTCCTTGTACCGGTCATTCTACCTGCAAAACCCGTGCGCTTGTACCGAAGATTAGCTGCATGACAGGCATTCTGGATACGCTTCCGGCTCTGCAGATAGACAATCTCACTGTAGGCTACCGAGCCAGCGCTTTCAAGCCCGTAAAAAACGTAGTGCATGAGCTCAGCTTCTCGGTGAAGCCCGGCGAGGTGATCGGGTTCCTGGGGCCAAACGGTGCCGGTAAGTCCTCCACTATCAAAGCGATTATGGGCTTTGTGCAGGCTACATCCGGTCAGGTACGTGTGTTCGGGCACGAGGCAGGGACTATACAGGCACGCGAGCATATCGGCTATCTCCCCGAAGTTGCGCTCTACTACCCATTCCTGACTCCCATGGAAACCCTCTGGCTCTATGGCACATTGCAGGGCATTCCTGGCAAAGCACTTAAGGCGCAGTCTCTAGACCTGCTCAAGCGCGTGGGGCTGGAAGGCAACGAGAAACGCCAGCTTAAGACATTCTCTAAGGGCATGCAGCAGCGCCTGGGTATTGCGCAAGCGCTCTTAGGAGCCCCGAAGCTACTGGTCTTAGACGAAGTGACCAGCGGTGTAGATCCCATTGGCCGCCGCCATCTGCGCGAGCTTTTAGGCGAGGTCAAACAAACCGGCACGACTATCTTCTTTTCGTCGCATGAGCTAGACGAAGTGGCCCAGCTTTGCGACCGTGTGCTGGCTACTCTATAGTGGGCGGCTAGTAGAAGAACGAGTCATGGACGATCGGCTTCGCTCCGGTATCGGTAGTGCGCTGGAAGACTATTTTGTATCAACCATGGAGCAGGCAGCGCTCCGAAAGGCAGCATAGGGCGTGGTTCTGCGAAAACTGACTATCTGGGGCGCGCTGGCATTCGCGTCTATTCTGGAATCCCTTCGGCGCAAAGACCTGTGGGTTGCCGCCATCCTCTCTGTCCTCATGATCTGCGCCGCAGGCATGATGGGCCGCTTTGGAGTAAAGGGCCTGGAAACGTTTCTTAAAAGCGTCGCGCTTACCGTCGTGAACCTGTTCTCGTGGTGCTGGCCGTCATCTTCACCGCCCGCCAGATTCCCGAGGAAGTCAGCCGCCGCACGGTCTACCCGCTGCTCTCTCGGCCCATCTCGCGCTTTGACCTGCTCTTTGGCAAGTTCTTAGGTGCCTATGCGCTCTCTCTGCTTGGTCTCTTGATCTTCGCCCTCATCGCCTTTGGAGCCATGAAGTGGTTCGGACTGGGGGTGGGGGGTATCTTCTGGCAGTACCTGGCGCTTCGCGCGGCGGTATTAGGCATGGTCTGCGCAGTTACTATGGGCCTGTCCGTCTTTGTAACTCCTCAGGCGGCTGTCACTATCGCTCTGCTGCTCGCCATGGTCTCGCAAACGTTCTCGTCAGCGGTCATGCTCATGCAAGGAGAAGCACAGCACACCGGGCAGCTTCTACTCCGTGGCACCTACTTCGCGCTACCACAGTTCAACCTGTTCGACCTCTCGGCGAAAGTCAGCTATGGCTGGGGACCGATTCCCTCGACAACCATGGCTCAACTCTTTATCTACGGTGCCATGCATGTGGCGGTCTGGCTTACGCTGGGAACTCTGAAGTTCCAGAGGCAGGCTCTGTGAAACAGCTACTGGCTCTCGTCGGCTGCGTTCTACTTCTGGCAGGAGCCTACCCGCTCTCTCAGGCGGCACGCCCGGTAGTAGAGAAAGCCCCACAGGGCCTGACCCATGAACAGAGCGAGGCGCTGGAAGAAAAAGCACAGGCATCACTCTTTGGGCAGTTCCAGGGCTCCATGTCCGACTTTCTCTATCTGCAGGTCGATAAGTTCGTCCACAGTGGCGTAGACCTGCGCGGCATGACCGAGAAAGAGAAGAAAAAAGGTGCCGAGGTAGTCACCAGCGTCGATGGTGTCGAGAAAGGTGTACGACAGCACGCGGGCACGGAGACTACGGTCGTCCCGTCTAAAAAAGTAGACTGGCGTGGGGTGCTGGGCGATATCGAGCGGCAGGTGAAGCCCTACACTGCTATGGAAGGGCACTCGCACAAGGACCCCAAAGAGTCTTTGCCGCTCTACGAGCTCATGACCGTATCCAACCCCAAGTTCGTGCGCGGCTGGACCGAAGGCGCCTGGATTATGGCCGACCAGAAAGAAGTGGGGCCAGAGAAAGCCCTGACGTTTCTGCGTAAGGGCGAAAAAGCGAACCCGGAGAGTATCGAGATCGCCTGTAGCATGGGCTGGTGGGGCTGGGGCTTACTGGCAATTTAGAGCGTTACGACGAAGCTCTGGCACCGCTGGAGAGAGCGGTAGCGCTGGGCAATGCCCGTGATAAGGAGTCCCTGACCTCCGATGAAGAAGAGGCCTACGTAAGCGCCTACCGATTCCTGGTGAACAACCGGAAGTATGCTGGTGACATTGCAGGGGGGCAGCACTGGGCGCAAGAGGGCCTGAAGCATTTCCCCACAATCCTTGTTGTCGAAAGTTTTTAGAGGAATATCCGGTTTCCGGGAAGGAATGAAACTCCTGGTGGGAGAAACCGTCAAAAGAGACTTAGTTTCACTGAGAGGAGTCATTTCGTGTCTCGGATTTCTAACAGACTCACCCTGGCAGGGGTTACCCTGATTGGCGCCATTGGTATGGCCAACGCCTTCCCTCCGTTCAAGGACAAAGAGAAGGTTCCCGGCTGCACCTATTGCCACAACAAGCCCAATGGTGGACCGCGCAACTACCGCGGACTGTATTACAAGGCGAACAACCTGAGCTTTGCCAAGTTCGATGATGCCGCCGAGGCAAAGAAGGCGGGTGTTGAGGTCGGTCCGTATCCGGAAACGAAACCCACTAGCTGGACCGCAGCCGATAAGCCGGAACCCGCCCCGACTCTCCGGAGCCGACTCCGACCCCCAAGCCCAAGGTGAACATCCCGGGGCTGAAGGCCAGGCCTGCTGAGTGGGCCGCCAAGTACAAGGCCAATCCGAAGGCCAACGCCAAGGGCTATGCCCAGGCGCTCGCCGACCTGGGCCATGGCCAGATGCTCGATCAGAGCGTTCCGCCGGTCAAGCGCTATCCTATGGCGCTCCAGACCCTGCGCAGCGCGCTGAAGATCGACAAGACCAACAAGCTAGCGCTTGAAGATGTCAAGATGATCGAGAGCGCCTACAAGAGCATGGGCAAACCGATTCCGAAGTAATCGGCCCGGTAAACCACACAAAAGCCCCACGCTCAGCGTGGGCTTTTGTCATGGTCGGGTAAACTTTAAGCATGCTATTCGGAAAGCCTGACCCCAAATTGCAAGGGGACACTCCACCCGGTCCTGAGGATGCCCCAGAAGGCGCGGTTATCTCGCCAGATACCCGGCGGGAGAACCGAATTCCTAGCAATCAGTCTCGCACCAAGAAATGGCCGGTGCTGGATGCGGGTGTGCAGCCAGAGCCCGATTTCGTAGCTAACTGGACCTTATCTCTCACCGGACTAGTAGACGAAGAGGTACATCTTACCTGGGAGGAGTTCCAAGGACTGCCGCGCACGAAGGTCTTCGCCGATATGCACTGTGTGACCCGCTGGAGCCGCCTGGGGAACGTATGGGAAGGTGTGAGCACCCGAACCGTATTCGATCTAGCAAACGTGGACCCGACAGCGAAGTTCGTGCATATCTGGGCCTGGGACGAGCCCCGAACCTTCTATGGTGGTAGCGCTCCCTGGAGCACGAACCTGCCCTTAGAGTGGTTCTTAGACGAAGACTGTCTCTTTGCCGATACCCACGATGGCGCCCCGCTAACTCTGGAGCACGGCGCACCACTACGATTGATAATCCCCAAGCTTTACGCCTGGAAGTCCGCCAAGTGGGTAAAAGGCATCGAGTTCCGCGCTGATGACGCCCCTGGCTTCTGGGAGCGCGGCGGCTACCACATGCTCGGCGACCCCTGGAAAGAGCAACGGTTTCGATAGTTGCCGAGTGATTAAAAATCACTCGTTGAGGGGGCTTCGCCCCGAACGTCCTCGCGGACGCATAAAGTATTGGAGTTTATTGGTTCTGGTATTCGTCGAGGGTAGGATGGGATGAGTTGGTACCGGGTTAATACGGCGTAGCCGTACTACTAAAGCCATAATCCAAATGCGTCCGGTAGGACGTTCGGCGAAGCCCTCAGCGAGTGATTTTTAATCACTCGACTTCAATTCGTAACCATTGATAGATTGCAGTGTTGGTAGCCCAATGCGGTTACCGTAGTTCTGGATACGCAGGGCGACGGCCAGCCATGGCGAACCGGGCAGCATCTGGGGGGGAGTAGCCCATTAGATGCGCCCAGCAGAAAGCGCCATGGAATGTATCACCCGCCCCGCAGGTGTCTACGACGCGAGCTACAGGGAAGGCAGGCAGTACAACAGGGGGCGGTCGCCGCGCCAGCCGAGAGCCGCACCCTGTTCCGCTAGAGTAACTCCCGCGATACTGGCTCCGGCATCCAGGAAACCTTGCACCCGAGCCAGTGGGTCGTGAGCAACTTCCGGGAACGCGCCTGCGCCGCCCTTGCGGCTGGCGAGAATCACATCACAAAGAGGGAAGAGCGCTTCTCTACCAGGGCGCATAGTACCGAGGTCGTAGCTTACGCGACCCCCAGCAGATTTGACTAGCTGAGCAGCGTGAAGGCAACCATTCAGATCTCGCCCATCTAAATGGAGCAAATCGGCGCTTCTAATCAGGGTATCGGTAGCGAGGTCGAAGGAGAAAGAAGGAAGTGCCTCCGAGTAGTTCGCTAGAGTGCGTGTACCATCGGTGGAGTCTAGCAGCACCAGGGATTTGCTGGTAGCCACACTGGTAGCCTTCTGAAGGTGGGGGGTAACTCCAAACTCCTCTAGCCAATGGGCAAGCTGAGCACCCTCCGTATCATCGCCTGTGATCCCGAAGTGAATAGTGCGAATGTCGCCTAAGCGAGCCGCACACTGAAGCGCTACAGGGACCGGGCCACCGACCTGCTCAAAGTAGTGAGTGGCCTCCGATTTATGGTCGCGCTGAATACCAGGGGCTACCGCCACCAGGTCTTTGTTGAGTAGGCCAAAGCCTACAAGCGTTTTCACGCCGCTTTTTTACGCTCTTGCTGCGCCTGAAGCAAGCGCAAGACACTATCTGCCTGTGCGAAGGCCGGACCGTCGCTGCCTTCCTGTTGAGCAAGCATGGCTTGCTCATGGCGTGCCGTTAGCCGGAAACTGTCTAAGATACCTATCAAACCCGCCAGTTCTTCCTGCGCGATTCCAGCGGCCTTGCGGAGCTTGGCGGCATCCGTATCGGGAGAGGGAAGTGCTCTCAAGTGCGCCCGCAGGGCAAGAAGCTCTCGCTCATGCTGCAGAATGCACTGTAGAGTCTCCCAACGCTCCGACTCCCAACTATCAATGACTTCTTCTATAGAGTTGTTGAGAGTAGCGAGTTTGCGGGCAGCATCGGCAATGGTAGCCCCGAGAACCGCATCCGGACTATCGCTACCCTCCAACAGCTCTCGCAGAGCCTCCTGACGGCTGAACTGAGACCCGCCGGGCACGCGCGCCAGCCGGTCGATCACCCGCTCCGCAGGTAGAGGAGCGTCGGGCAACGCACTGCGTGCGAATAGTTCGACAGCATTCAGCTGCCCGCTATCGTCCAGCAGGGAACTCAGCGTTAGCCCGGACCACGGGGAGCCTGTCTCTGGCGGTTCAACAGCCATGGGAGATTAGATGCGCCGCCCCCCGGCATCGGCGATAGGCAGTGGAGCACCTTTTGGTTGGTAGCGTGGGCGGTACTCTTCGCATTTGAACGAGCGACTTGTCTCGGTCGGTGCGTTGGCCTCGGTCTCCGAAATCGGAAGTCGCTGGCTGGCACAGCGCCCACTGGCCGCATCGAAGTGACCACAGTCGGAACAGCGCCGTAGAATCGTCCAGCACGCGGAGCACTTATTGGCGCCGATTAGCTCTACACGGCCACAGAGCGGGCAGTGGGTGTAGATCTCGCGGAACCCGAACTCCTCTTTTTCCAGCGCCTGACGTAGCTTATGCGTGAAAACCTCAGAGCTACGACACAGCCGAGTCATCAGAGCCAGTAGGCGGTTCATTTCTTCGCTGGAGAGATAGGGAATAATCTCCGGGTCCAGCGCATCTAGAAAACCCTGCCCGAGCTTGTCGATAACTTTCAGGTGCTCGGCAGCTGTCTGCGAGCGGCGAGCCTTCGCCGGCGTAGTTCCTGAACTCTCACGCAGAGAGCGAGTCATCTCGGCAGAAGCCTGCCCGGCAGCAGTCAGGAAGATTTCCTTGCGGTCCGGAAATTCCTTTATGGCCTTTGCCACGTTCTCCGCCGCGCCCACGCCCAGCTTTTCGTTTTTGATTTTCTCTAAAAGCTGCTGCTGGGTCTCCGGGTCGTTGTTGAAGCCCAGAAGAATGCGTGCATGGCCTTCACTGATGACGGAATCTTCCCCGGGGCGAGGAATCAGCTCGCGCTGAAGCAGAGGTGGAAGGTCCAAAAGCTCCAGCAGGCGGCGCACGGTGGTCTCCGAGATACCCAGCGAGCGCGTTACTTGAGCTAGTGATAGGCGTGCCAGAAGCTCTTTCACCCCACGAGCCTTGTCGATAGGGTTCATGTCCTCCCGCTGGACATTCTCTAAGAGCGCATCTATGGCCGCCTCATCGTCGCTGACGTCACGAACGATGGCAGGAATTTCGACAGCACCCGCTATCCGGCTGGCGCGCACACGGCGCTCTCCGGCAATCAGTTCATAGCGCCCGTCGGGAGTGGGACGCACAATGACGGGAACCAGGACGCCGCGCTCTTGAATGGAAACAGCCAGCTCCTCCAGCGACTCCTGCACAAAAGTTTTGCGAGGATTGTTATCTGCTAGAAGGATGGCATCGATGGGTAGTTGCTTAAGAGACACGAATTCTTCCTCTGGTAAGTTTTAACAGGCTAAATGTCGGACACCCTGGAAAATTTCCGCAGGTGTCTTTACCGATTTGCAAGAAAGCGTAATAGAGGCCGCTGCACAGAGTAGGGTTCAATAGCACTTTTTGAGAGGCATCCTACCTTTATGAACAGTGTATTAGTTACGGGTGGAGCAGGGTTTATCGGGTCACATCTCACCCGCGCTCTCCTGGCTCAGGGCACCCATGTCCGCGTACTGGACAATCTCGCCACAGGGCATCGTCACAACCTCGCCTCGATCTGGAAAGATATCGAGTTCGTAGAAGGGGACTTGCGGGAGCTGGCTGATTGTCAGCTGGCCTGCCGTGGAGTAGACGCGGTCTTTCATCTCGGAGCGCTTGGTTCCGTACCACGCTCCATAGACGATCCCGCGACTAGCAATGCCGTAAATGTCATCGGCACCCTGAACATGCTCATGGCCGCGCGCGAAGCTGGCGTGCGCCGATTGGTTTTCTCATCGTCATCGTCGGTCTACGGAGACACGCCGACCTTACCCAAACACGAGGGCATGCGCTTAAACCCTCGCTCCCCCTACGCCGTGACCAAGATGGCTGGCGAGGAATACTGTCGGGCATTCTTCCAGACCTACGGGCTCGAAGCCGTGGCTATTCGGTACTTCAATGTATTCGGGCCACGGCAAGATCCCGAATCGGCCTACGCCGCCGTGATTCCGCGCTTCATGAAGGCGCTTTTAGAAAATCGGCCCATTACTATCTTTGGCGATGGCGAGCAGTCCAGAGACTTCACCTACGTGGACAATGTCGTACACGCCAATATTCTGGCCGCCTCCGCTCCCGATGCGGGTGGGCGAGTCATGAACGTGGCGTGTGGGCAGCAATTCACGGTCAACGAGTTGGGAGCCAAGATAAGCGCACTTATGGGCGTTCCGTTTGCGCCGGAGTACAAGCCCACGCGCGCCGGAGATGTACAGCATTCACGCGCAGATATCGCTCAGGCACAAGAAGTGCTTGGATATCAGCCGAAAGTCCTTTTCGATGAAGGGCTGAAGTATACAGTAGAGGCGTTTTTAGCCGCGGAAAGGCAACCAACCAAGTGACTGGCTTGAAAGAACTTTTAGAAGCACGTACCGCCCGCATCTGCGTGGTCGGCCTGGGCTATGTGGGCCTGCCCATGGCACTGGCTATGTCGGAGGTTGGCTTCACGGTCTATGGGTTTGATACCTCGCAAGCCCGCATCGAAGACCTGGCTTCGGGTAACTCCTATATTTCTGATGTTACCAATGAGGAACTTCAGGGCTTTGTCAGTGCCGGAACCTTCAAGCCTACTTGCGACCCCGAGGCGATTGCCGAGTGCGATGTGGTCGTTATCTGCGTTCCCACACCGCTTCGCAAGTCCAAAGATCCGGATCTGCGCGCCATTATCAGTGCTACTAATACAGTTTCTGCGCACCTGCACTCTGGTCAGCTTATCGTACTGGAGAGCACCACCTACCCCGGTACTACCGAAGAAGTTCTGTTGCCCAAACTTGCCGAGAGTGGCCTGGAAATCGGGAAGGACTTCTACCTGGCGTTCTCCCCCGAGCGCATCGATCCGGGCAATACCAAGTTCAGCATTCGGACCATCACCAAGGTGGTCGGCGGCGTGACTCCCGCCTGTACCGAGGTTGCTACGCAGTTCTATCAGCAGTTTATTGACAACGTAGTGAGCGTTTCCAACCCGCGAATTGCCGAGGCTTCCAAGCTTTTAGAGAACACGTTTAGAAGCGTGAATATTGGGCTGGCGAATGAGATGGCGCTTATCTGCGACAAACTGGGCATCAATGTCTGGGAAGTAATCGATGCGGCGGCCACCAAGCCGTTCGGCTTCATGGCGCATTATCCCGGCCCAGGTATCGGTGGACACTGCATCCCGCTGGACCCACACTATCTCTCTTGGAAAGCCCGCCTGAGCGGCTACGAGCCCAAGTTCATCAGTCTGGCTACCGAGATAAACAGCTCCATGCCGCATCATGTGATTGACATTGTCAATCGTGCTTTGAATGATGACACCAAGTCTGTGCGCGGTAGCAAGGTGCTGGTGCTGGGCGTGGCCTACAAGCCGAACGTGGGAGATTACCGCGAGAGCCCTGGCCTGGAAGTGATTCACATGCTCCAGGAGCGAGGCGCCTGTGTCTCTTACAGCGACCCCTGATGTACCCGAGGTTCAGCTCGATAAAACCACACTGGTACACCAGGAGCTAAACTCACGCACGCTCTCTGAGAGTGACTGTGTACTGATTCTCACCCACCACAGAGACTTTGACTACGAGCAGGTGGTTCGTGAGGCCAACCTGGTGGTGGATACGCGAAACGTGACTCGGAAGCACGCGGACCTGGGTAAGGTCTACTACCTGTAGCAATGAAAAGCGCGCTTGATAAGCTGCACGAAAACGTCATCGGTGGGGGCTGCTTCCCTCTCGACGAAACCCGCTTGCGGGGTCGGAAGACATTCCCCTACTGGCATGAGGCAGAAAAGAACCAGTGGCTGAGCCCGGAAGAGATTCAGAAACTTCAGTGGCAGAAGCTAACAGCACTGCTGGCCCATGTTTATGAGACTGTGCCGTATTATCGCGCCGTGTTCGACTCGCTGGAGCTTCGACCTTCAGATATCCAGACTCCAGCCGACTATGCCAGACTCCCGTTCCTAGACAAGAAAGTCATTCGGGAGAATCAAGATCAGCTCAAGTCTAAACTCTACGCCCCGGAGACGCTGATTAAGAGCGCCACTGGTGGCTCTACCGGCGAGCCTTCCAAGTTTTACTACGACCGAAACTCCTACGAAAAGCGGAACGCGATTGCCATGCGCGGTGATGCCTGGGCGGGCTGGCGAAACGGTGCGCCGGAGTTTCATATCTGGGTGCGGCAGTCCTACCCGAATCCAGGCTGATTCAAAAAGAAAGAGCTACACAACGCCTTTCGCTGCCGCATCATGGTGAGTAGCTTCGACCTTTCCCCCAGAAGATTCCCGGCATTGTGCGGCAGTACAACGCGCAGTGCCCCGCTGTGGTCATCGGCTATGCGAATGCGCTCTATGAGTTCGCGCTCTTAGTCGAGAAGCAGGGGCTCAAACTCACCCCGCCCCATGGCGTTATCTCCAGTGCAGAGGCGCTCATGACTATCAGCGCGAAAAGATAGAGCAGGTCTTCGGCTGTAAGGTCTTCAACCGTTATGGTTGCCGCGAGGTCATGATGATCGCCGCCGAGTGCGATCAGCACAATGGCTTGCACATTACCTCTGACAATATCTACGTGGAGATAGTGCGTCCGGATGGCACGCCCTGCGCTCCCGGCGAACCCGGCCAGATTGTGCTCACCGACCTGCACAACTACGGTATGCCGTTCCTGCGCTACAAAGTGGGCGATACCGGGTCGTTCAAAGAGGGACTGTGCTCCTGCGGGCGTGGGCTACCGCTCTTAAACGTAGTCGATGGCCGCGTATTGGATGTGATTCGTACTCCCTCCGGTAAAATCGTCTCCGGCGCGTTCTTCCCACACTTCCTGAAAGACTTCCCAGAGATTCATCTCTATCAGATAGTGTAGACCGCCCTGGATACCGTAGAAGTCAAAGCCCGACTGATGCAGCCACTGAGCGCACAGAGCGAAGCGCTGCTCAAAGACACCATCACGAAAACGCTGGGGCCTGAGATTACCGTCCGCTGGGAAATCGGCGAGGATGTAGTGATAGAGCGAGGGCGCAAGTTCTGCCCCATAAAAGGACTTGCCCCAGACGTGGTGGCGAGTCATGAAGAAAAGCCTGCGGATTATCCATATCGTGATCAGCCTCAATATCGGGGGCATGGAGCGCTTCTTAGTCCGCCTGGCAGATGCTCAGAAGCAGCGGGGGCACCAGGTTTCCAATTCTTGCTATGAAGGGTGGACCACTGGAAGCCGAAGTCTGTGAGCTAGGTATTCCAACCATCAATCTGGGAGGAATGTCCAAGTTGGCGCGACTGGCGACAGCTATGAAGCTGTTCCTGACTCAGCGCCCGGATATCATTCACGCTCAGAACAAAACCGCGCTCCAATATAGCGTGTTCGGCAAGAAGTTCTGCCAGGCGCCGATTGTCATCACCAATCATGGTCAGGGGCTGGGGCTAAACAAGATGCCCAGCATTCCAGAGTGGAAGAAGGCGGATGCCATAGTCATGGTCTCCAATGCCGTGATGAATCCAGAGATTAAAGAAGCGCTGGGCGAGCGGATTCACACAATCTATAACGGAGTCGCGTTCTCTCAACCAAAGCGCAACCGGCAGGAGCTGCGCGCCGAACTAGGGATTCTGCAGGATCGGATTGTCGGTATCATCGTTGCGCGTGTGGATGACCTGAAGGGCCACGAGAACCTGGTCAATGCCATCAAGAATCTGAAGGACGAAGGGGTACCGTTAACCGTGTTGCTGGCCGGCGATGGTGCGAAGCGGGCCGACCGGGAGCAGCAGGCCGCCGCGCTGGGGCTAGGGCCAGATGAGATTCGTTTTTTAGGGTTTCGCTCGGATATTGAGGAACTGCTTGCCGCTTCGGATTTCTTTGTGCTGCCCCTTCTTTGACCGAAGGGCTGCCGATGTCTGTGTTAGAGGCTATGAGCCACGGGCTTCCGATAGTGGCGACCCGCGTGGGGGGCGTGCCCGAGCTGGTAACCGATGGTGCGCATGGCATTCTTCTAGAGCCCAAGGATGAGCCCGCACTCACAGAAGCGATGCGAACCATTGCGACAGATGCCAGCCTGCGGGAGAAATTCGGCAAGGCAGCGAAGCACCGAGTAGAGACCGACTTCTCGTTTGAGACCATGACCCAGGAGTACGATGACCTGTACGAGAAGCTGCTCGGCGCATCAAGGTCCTGGCGATCAGCAATATCTTTCCCTCGGCACAGGAGCCGACCCGCGGAACGTTCAATAAGCAGATTTTTGAGGCGCTCTCAGAGTTCTGTGAGGTCTCGGTAATCTCGCCCCGGCCCTGGTGGACCCGACTGAAGCAACCCGGCACACTAGTGCAGGTGCCCCGGCAGAAAGTAGCCGGACTGGATGCCCGGTACCCGGCGCTCTGGGGCCTACCCCGTGGTGGAGTGAAGTTCAATGGTGACTTGCTCTACCAATCTCTGCGCGGCCCAGTAGCGCAGCTACGCCGTGAGTTCCCTTTTGATGCCATCTTAGTGGCCTGGGCTTATCCGGATGGCTATGCTGCTGCACGGCTGGCGCAAGATTTCAACTGCCCGGTCGTCACTCGCCTTATGGGGAGCGATATCAACGATCTGGCAGACCCGCCCCGAGCTGCGCGAAAAGATTACCTGGGCGCTGAAGCGATCCGGGCGAGTGATTGCGGTCAGTGCGGCCCTGCAGCAGAAGGTTCTGGAAATGGGGATAGAGCCAGACCGGGTACAGCTTCAGTATAACGGAGTAAACGGAGCCGTCTTCTCTATCGGGGATAAGCAGGAAGCGCGGAAACTGCTTGACCTGCCTGCGGACCGCAAGCTGATTGTCTATGTGGGCAATATCCTGCCTGTGAAGGGCACAGATGTACTGGTGGACTCCATGAAGCATCTGGTTAAGCTGCGCACCGATGCTGACCTGCTAATTGTGGGAGGCGGCGAGCTAGAAGAGACTGTAAAGACCAGTGCGCAGGAGCTGGGGGATAGAGTTCGGTTTATCCCGCGTCAGCCGCATGACAGAGTGCCGCTCTGGATTCGCGCTTGCGATGTCTTCTGCCTGCCCAGTCGCAACCGAAGGCTGCCCCAATGTGGTGCTGGAAGCCCTGGCATCGGGGCGCCCTGTAGTCGCAACGAATGTCGGCGGCATTCCCGAGCTTGATCAAAGAGGGTTGCGGAGAGCTGGTACCCTCAGAGAATCCCGAAGCCCTGGCGGCGGCGCTGGATAAAGCCCTCGGTCAGACCTGGGACCCACAGAGGCTCCGTGATAGCGTGCAGTTTCTTTCCTGGCGCGAGGTCGGAGAAGCCTACGTATCGTATGCTCACCGAAGCCCGCGCCCTGAAAACTGAGTTACCCGGCGAATGCGGCGCGCAGAATCTCCATGGATTTAGGCACGGCAGTATGCGGGTCTTCCTTGCCTTCCATCTCTAAAGAAATCCACCCGGAGTAGTTCACAGCTTTGAGCATCTCTGCCACACGCTTGTAGTCGATTTCCTGGGTGTACCACTCGCCGCCGCCGAAGTACATCTTCGCCTGTACAAAGCGCACATACTTCGCCATCTTCTCTAAGTTCTCGTAGAGATCTTCGCGGAAGTTGCCGGTATCCATAAGGCCCACAAGCCACTCGGAGTTCACCCCTTCAATCACCCGAAGCACGCCTTCGGGTGTGCGAGTGAGCCCCCAGTGGTTCTCTAAAGCCATGGTCACACCGCACTTCTCGGCTGCGGGAAGGCATTTCTCGACGGACTCGATGCACCACGCGAACGCGTCGTCGTCGGTGTAACCCGGCAGGGGGGGCTCGTTCCCGCGCGCGTCCATTAAATCGTCGAAGCTGGCAATTGTCTTCCAGCGACCGGAGTTCAGCCGGATACAGGGAATCCCCAGATCATAGGCCAACTCGATACAGCGAATCGTGTGGTCGATATGCTGCTGGCGTATCTCGGCATCTGGGTGGACGAAGTCCTGATGAATCGAGAGACAAATCAGGCTCTGACCGTTTAGAAACGCGCGCCGCTTGAGCTTCTGCACATAGCCTTTGTCTTCCGACGCCATCTGCCGGTGCAGTAGCTCCATGCCGGTAACACCGATGCTGGCCGCATGATCCATGCAGTCTTCAATCGGGGTTGGGTCCCCCTTGAAGTGCCAGTACGAGTAGGTAGAAACGCCCAGTGAAATCATGGGCCTCAGTTCGACGAAAGAGGGGGACAGTCCTGCGATACACTGAAGCTATGCTCTCTACGGTGAAACTGGTTCTCTTCGCCTACGCGGCGTTTCTGGCAGTTGGCGGCTTTCTTGGCTTCCAGGAAAAGGGCTCCGTGATGTCGCTGATCGGCGGCCTGGTATGTGCCATCATAGCGGTGGTCGGAGCCACCATGCTTCCTGGAAAAGTCAAGCTGGGGCTGGGGCTTGGCATTGCTGCCGCGATTATCGCAGCAGGGCGCCCACTCTCCACCATGTCCAAGGGGCTCAAACTCTGGCCCGGTGGTGCGTTGCTTGGCGCCAGCGCGCTAGTTTTCGTTCTTTGCATTGCCGCCTTTGTTACAGCGGGCAAAGAAGCAGGCTAGAAGTATGATGTGTTGCTGCCGAGCACGGGTATCCGTGCTCGGCGAAATTTACTTCAGCGCTGCATAAGCCATTTTTCACACTGCACAGGCCAGTCTGTGGTGATAGGCTTGCCCTTCTGAGGGCGCATGCCATAGCCATGGCCGCCCGACTCCCAGAGATGTAGCTCTGCGCTTGCCCCTACTTTCTGCGCTGCCACGAACAACCCGATAGACGAATGACAGGTTACAGGGTCATCTGCAGCGTGAGCCAGAAAGAGCGGGGGAGTCTCTTTCGTGAACTTGCTGCCCCACTCCGGTTGAAGCTGATTCTTATCATCACAGAAATACGCGGGGTAGATAAGGCAGGCAAAGTCCGGGCGGCACGAAGCGCGGTCTGTGGCATCGGCGGCTTCATAGAGCGAGGTGCCGTTCTGAAGAGTGGCGACTCCCGCTGTCTTGCCCCCTGCGGAGAAGCCTAATATACCCAGTTTCTCTATCCCATAGCCACCCGCGCGAACCATGCGGAGCGCGCGTTGTGCGTCCATAGAAGGACCGAGCCAGTTCGGATTCTGGCGACCCGTGGGCACCCGGTACTTCAGCACAAACGCCGCGATACCTTTTTTATTCAGCCACTCCGCTATCTCGGTGCCCTCCAAATCCCACGCCAGAATCTGGTGCCCACCGCCGGGGCAGATAACTACTCCCATGGTCGCTTTCTTGGCGGGCAGAAAGACATGCAGCTCCGGTTTGGCGACATTACCCAGGCGGATTACCGTTTTGCCACCGGTGCGCCCTTCGCCGGGCTTGCTCTGGTCGGCTTCCGGGCCAGTGACATCGGGAGCCTGACCGGGCATGGTGCCCGGCCAGAGGGGAAGAATAGCAGATGGTTTCATGGCAGACTCTACTCCAGAGATGCGGAACTTTCCTGCGTTGCTATTACGCCTGATACTCTCAGAATGAGCGAGATAGAAAACGCAGTCGCTGAGGTTGTGGAAAAACATCCCTCCTCAGGCTTTGATAGCGCTATTGCCCTGTTGGTCGCAATAGCGGCGACTTTCATGGCGGTCTGCAATATCAAAGATGGCAATATCGTGCAGGCCATGGCGCAGGCACAGTCTCGCTCGGTGAGTAAGTGGAGCCAGTACCAGTCTAAGAGCACCAAGCAAAACCTGGCCGAGAGCACTGTCGCCTCACTCGAAGTGGTGGCCATTACGGCTCCGGCTACAGCTCGCCCAGAGATTCAGAAGCGCCTGGCCTTCGAGAAGGGCGAGGTAACTCGTTATGAGAAAGAGAAAGGTGAGATCAAGGATGAGGCGGAAGGACTGGAGAAAGAGTACGACCGCCTTAATATTCACGATGACCAATTCGACATGGCCGAGGCAAGCCTCTCCGTCGCGCTGGCTCTCTTCGGTGTCTCCGCCCTCACTCGCAAGCGTGGCCTGTTTATCTTCGCCATGGTCTTAGCCGCCATTGGAGTATCGCTAGGTCTCTCTGGGTTTCTGGGCTGGGCCTTCCATCCGGACTGGCTGGCTAAGCTTCTGGGGTAGGCTTGCGGAAAAGTTCGTTTCCGGTACGTAGAATCTCCGGTTCACCTAGCTTCTCTACATCCCAGGGTACATGGTAGGGAACACCTGGTAGGAGATCGAAGCAGTTATCTATTACCTCCTCCTCTCCATTTATATCCAGGCAAACTCCCCACACGAACTCATCGGATACCAGGGTTACCCACTGCTCAGGGTTCGGTACACCTACCGCGTAGCCATTCTGTATGCTAAGGGTGAAATCAGGGTCGAGATTTAGTTCGTGGAATCGTTTGAACAAAAGCCGATGTTGCGCCACATAAGCTGTCTCATTATCGCGAAGATAGGCGTAGATACCATAGGCATCTTTCAGTAGTCTCTTGGGGAAGCGACAGCGGATACGGTGGACAGAGTTAGGCTTGATGCCGATGTCGTAGCGTTGGTGTAGGGGCGCTCCCTCAGCATTCAGTACACCAAAATATATGCGCCCTGACCAGTATGTATTGGTTTCGTTGACACAGTAAGCGGAGTAAGACCCATCTGCTTCTTTTGCACACGCAACGGTTACTGGCTGAAAGGCGCGGCGTACCGGGTGGTAGGCTAGCTTCTTACGGCGGTAGTAATCTACGATTGTCCAGGAGTGCGTGGTGGGCCAGGAATCGTTGTACATCCAGAAAATCGCGGCGGCAGACGAAAACATACGGCGGCGATAGTTAGTGATGTACTCTGTAATGCCCTCAGCTTGTAGGAGGGAACTCGCGAAGGCCCAGGTTTCCCAGTCTAGCGTGGCCGGGTTCAGGCCGGTCCAGTGGGCAATAGTCTGGCACATACGCCCCGGCTGCCCCGGAGTCATCGGCTGCATGGCATAGGGATTGTCGTGGTGATCCCAGGCTGGGGAGTTGATGTAGCATTGATCTGTCGGTAGGAACTCGCGCAGAGTA
This sequence comes from Armatimonas sp., assembly GCA_049840835.1. Lineage (GTDB taxonomy): Bacteria > Armatimonadota > Armatimonadia > Armatimonadales > Armatimonadaceae > JANLTX01. The sequence goes on from JASGJG010000028.1 coordinate 20,441, forward strand.
GCTGGGGTAGAAGCGCCCAGTACGCCGCCTTCATTGGGGAAGCGGTCTACATAGTCTCTGTAAACCCACCAATCCGTCGGCCCGTTTTGCCGCAGAGAGACGCCCCAGGGATGCTGGTCGCCTACCGTAGGATCGTTGGGGCGTTTGTAGTCCGGGGAATAGGGAGACGAAATCCAGTAGAACACATGCGGCGCTTCCTGACTGGCAATCATGGGGAAGTCATGGTGGAAGAGAGCATAGTGTGGGTGGGTGCGGTAGTGATTGTCATAGCCCCACTCCCAGTCGCCCTCTTCGATTTCATTATTACCACACCAGACTACTAAGCTTGGGTGGTGAGCGAACTCCCGCATGCCCCAGCGCACTTCGTCGCGTACCTGTCGCGCCCACTCCGGGTAGTCACCTGGGTACTTGGAGCAAGCAAACAGCAAATCGTGCCAGACCAGAACTCCCTTTTCATCACATTGGCGCAGTAGTTCATGCCCTGCCCAGGTACCACCGCCCCAGATACGCAGTAGATTAAAGTTCGCACCAAGGGCGAGGTCTACCAACTCGGTAATATGCTCCGCCGTGACGGTGGAGTAGAGCATATCTGGTGGGACCCAGTTACCACCCTTACAGAAGATAGGCTTATTATTGATCTTGAGAATGAAGTGCTTCCCAACTTCAGGATGGGGAGACTGGTCTATCTCCACCTTTCGTATACCAATCTGCTGGCGTATAGGTTCGTATGCACCAGCATTGTCTGAGGAAGCTGAGAAAATCAATTCGACTGTGTAAAGATGGGGATCTCCATGCCCGACCGGCCACCATAGGGTTGGATTGTCGATTATGGTTTCAACTAGCTGAATGCTTTCGCCGGGTGGCAGTAAGGGGTGAGAAAAGTCAAGTGCGTCTGTGTTATGAACTCCGACCCGGAGGCTTGCTTGTACTGGCTCTGACTCCGGATTGAAGACTTTTGCCTTTACTGTGACTGTAGCCTGGCAGAGATCATCCTGAACTGTTGCATAAATCTGGCTCTGAACAAGGAAAGGTGCACGACTCCACTCCAGAGTGACATCGCCGAGAATGCCAATGTTGAGTAGTCGCTGTTGCCAGTCCCATCCGCGTTGCCATTGTCCTCGGCGCATCCAGTGGATTTTAGAGAGCGATGCTTGCGACGATGCCTGATAGTCCTTCGCGGGTTTTTCGGCTACGTTGTACAGCCCGGCATCTATACGCACGACCAGCACGTTCTCCTCACCCTCTGGGCGCAGTTTATTAGTTACATCGAATCGGGCAGGTACATGGGCACTGGCGTGCTTACCGATTTCCTGGCCATTCAAATACACCACGGCATCGAATTCCAGGAGGGTGAAAGTAAGAAAAGCATGCCCTTCCTGGAGTGCCGGGCTTGAGAAAGTCTTGCGGTAGACCCAGTACTGCTCCTCTACCCAGCGAGCCGAGAGGCTGTTCATGCCCACACGAGGGTCCTGAAGCAGTCCATGCCGCATAAGGGTGGCATGGACTGGCTCCGGAATCTGCGCAGTGAGTTGGGCGCGAAAAGGCGCAGTTTCGGCGGTCAGGAATTGTGGAAACTCATCGTGCCAGGAAAGCGACCAGTCACCGTTGAGAGAAAGCGTCTGCGGCATGCCCCTCGGTTCGTGCTACCGAGGGGCTGTTCCTGCTAGTAACTAGGCCACGAGTGAGGTCTTCAATAGCTTCTCGCAGGCAGCACGCACCCGAGTGTCGGAATGGGTATTATGCAAGTGACGCAGAATCGACTCCAGATAGCGTCCCTCGGCACGCAAGCGAGTGTTACCTATCTGGCGCAGGTTAGCGTCCGCTGAGGAAGCCTGAAGCACAGCTTTCGCTGCGGCTTGCTCGCGGGTGGGAGTAAGTAGCTCGATACGGCCAAGCATCACTCGCACCAGAGAGGTTGGTTTGGGATAGATGTTTATCGGAATTGCCGTATCTGTCCAGCTCTGAGGAAGCAGGAAGAGGGCGCGGACACCTTCGGTGCCAAGCCAGCTAGATTGCCAGGTACGCACCATGCCGGTGGCTTCATCCGGGAATAGACCCGTATCTACCAGCGCTGCATGCAGGTCATTAGGCAGGTTGCCGGTGGCTTTATAGTCTGGGATTAGTCCAGACAGACGCTGACCAGGTAGTACCGTAGGCAAGTGACGAAACGATACCTGGCCTTTTTCGGTGCGGACGATGAAGACATGGCGTAGAGGGACCTGGGATAGCAGCGTGCCGCCGTTTTCGGCGGAAAAGCGAACTGGCAGGGGAGTAGCGCCGAGACCCCGGTAGAACAGGAACCGCTCTTTTTCGCCCGAAGGTTTGCCGCCAAGGAACGCCTGCTGATCCATAGTCACTGTTGCGGCGTTTGGCACACCGCGAGTGTGCTTCCAGAGCAGGTCATCGGGTGCAGCCGGGATTCCCTTGAGGTCATCTGGCGGACTCAGGCGTACTTTCCAGCCGATAAGATCGCCTTTGAGCGCGGTGTCATTGGTACTCATGGTGCTGCCACCAAGCACGCTGGCCTGGGGGAACCAGTGGGTCCAGCGGCCTTTTGGGAAACGCACTTGCACTCGTGCTACAAGCGGCTCGTCTGTATAGAAATAGATGACCGGAGTTTCCCCCTTAATGCGTGCTTGAGGGACCTGCAGACGGTCTTTTTGCAGCGAGTGGACGAAACTTGGGAGGGCGTGTTCTTCGTGGTACATGCCGTCTAAAATAGTGCCACTAGAGGAAGATAGGGAAAGAAACGTTCCCCATTCGTGAACAACCAGGCTGTTTTTCATTTTGTACTCCTTATGCTGTTGATAAGTTGGTTCCAGAACTCGGGCGACGATGGATTCCAGATTTCCTTTAAGTGTTCTTCATAGGCGTCTAAGGCTTTCGGATTTCCTGCCAGAAGGTCTGCTCTTATAACACCTTTCGGGGGAGGGGCCAGCTGTAGCAGCCGGTTCCAGATGCGGGGAGTCTCCGCTTCGGTTACGCGTTGAAGCAGATAGAAAAGAGTGAGCGTGTCTTTGGGACGCCTGGCCGCTTTCAGCGCCTCGGCCAGTTCGGGCCACTCTCCGTTTGTATTGGGATGCAGAGTGCGCAGTGCCTCAGGAGCATCATTGAAGCTGGGAAGCCCTACGCTACTGGGCACCATCTCGCAGGAGGCTCCAGCAGGTACCAGCACAGTCTTCCCCCTGTTGTCTAGCAGCTCTACCCAACCTGTTGTCACCGTGAGTTCGGTCACGGAGCGTGTGTTTCCAAGGAGTCCGAGGATACCGGGCGCCCGAACCGGGCGGGCTTCCAGTTCATACGTACAGCCTAAGTCCGTAGCTACTCCGCTGTCCGTCTCCACGGCGAACAGACGTGGAGGAGCGGTAACCCGAGCAGAAATCTTGCCGCGCATTAACTTCAACCGTTTCTGTTTAGAAGAATCAGTGATGCGTAGACTTGTCTCTGGTTCAAGAGTAAGGGTACCTATAGAGGGTTCATAGAGCTTCTCGGCTATACCGTAGCTTGCTGTGATTGTCTCGCCGATTTTAAGCTGGCGTTCTCCGTAGGTCCATGCCGAGAGGCGTGGAGCGGGACGCAGGAATACAGCCATGCCTATTCCACCGACTGTGGCAGCAATGGCTCCCGTAGTCAGTACCGGGAAAAGCCACCGGCGTTGCATGGGGTGAGTGCCCTTACGCTTCGTCCCCTCCGCCTCTATACGTTCCCAGAGGCTCTCCGGGGCGCTGGCTTCGGGTAGAGATTCCCGTAAGCGGCGCTCCATTGGTGTTTCTGGTGTCTCCTCACTCATCTTTCTCTCCTAGCAGATGCGCCAGTCGCTTCAATCCCCGGTGCAGGCGTGAGGCCACGGTTCCGGGAGGCAGTGCCAGAGTCTCCGCTACTTCGTCGTAGCTAAGCTCCTCAAAATAGCGGAGCAGCAGGGGAGCGCGTAAATCATCTGGCAGGGATGCCAGCGCGGTATGTAGCTCGCGGCGCTCTAAGACCCCAGCCAGCGCATCAGGTGGCTCTACTGTTGGGACCGGGCGCCCGGCTCGCTGGCGCCGCCGAAGCTCGTCGCGACACAGGTTCACAGTCACGCGGTACAGAAACGTGGAAAGGGTAGCCTCGTTTCGAAATCCGCGGAGGCGCTCGGGCAGGGTAACAAAGACTTCCTGAGTAATGTCTTCGGCGGCGCTGGCTATCCCCCAGGCAGGCCAGGGCCACACGGTACACGCGGTCTTTATGGTTGAGAAAAAGATGGCGTAGCGCTTCGGAGTCCCCCTGCTTGCAGGCGGTTATCAGACTATTCTCACCGTTGTGAGCTCTTGTCAGACTCCACATTCACTCTTTGGACGATACAGTATTGCGCTTTCTTCCCGGAATCAATGATTTTTTAGCGTACAATGGCGCCATGCGATTTCTGGGAGTGGATGTCGGCGGTACGAAAATCGCGGCGGGTGTGGTGGATGGCGAAACCGGTGAGGTCATTGCCAGCGAGCGCATCCCTACCAACGCTACCGATGGCGGCGATTCGGTTCTGGCTCGCGCTATCGCTCTAGCACAGAAACTTCGCGATCAACATGGGGACATTGCCGGAGTCGGTATCGGAGCTGCCGGGCAGATAGACCCGGTAGAGGGCCTGGTAGTCGATGCTACACCGATTCTGCCCGGCTGGGCTGGTCAGGAACTCTCCAAATCGTTCACTAAAGCAATGGGCATTCCTGCGGCGGCGGACAACGATGTGAACGCACTTGCTGCCGGGGAAATGCGATTCGGAGCCGGGCAGAACTACTCCCATGTCGTCTTTCTGGCGCTGGGTACCGGAGTGGGTGGTGCGCTGGTGCATGACGGAAAGCTAGTGCATGGCCCACGCGGACAGGGAACTGAGCTGGGGCATATGATTCTCTACCCCGAAGCGCCTTCGGTCAGCTACACTACACGCGGTTCTCTAGAGCAGTTTTGCTGTGGTGCGGCGCTGAAAGCTAATTTTGTAGAGAATGGTGGCGACCCGAACCTGGAAGGTCCGGAAATCGCTCACTTAGTAACCCTGGCAACCCCGGCTGCTCTGAGCGCCGCTCGGCAAATCGGGGAGGATTTGGGGCTCGGGCTGGTGAGTCTGGCGAATATCTATGGGCCAGAAGCATTTCTGATTGGTGGCGGACTAATAGATGGACTGGGACAGTACATTCTGGAGCCTGCCCGCAAGGTCTTCATGTCACGCACCCTGCGCTCTCTAGCACCAACGCCGATTCTACCTGCGGGCCTGGGGCGAGATGCGGCTATTGTGGGAGCGGCCTGTCTGATACAGTAAGGTGTGACTCCGGTAGAGCTATACACCCGGCGCCTGCGCATTTGTACGCCTGTTGTCGGAGATGCAGGGCTTATCGCCAATTACCTCACCGAGAACTGGACTTTCTTAGAGCCCTGGATGCCGCGCCGCCCGGCAATCTACTTCACTCCAGAGCACTGGGAACGCTATATCCTGCGGCGCAGGGAAGAGGAGAGCGAGCTGCCGCTACTGGTCCGCTGCCAGGAAAGCGATGCTGTGCTTGGTATGGCGGTTTTCTCGTCCATCAACCGTGGCCCGGCGCTGATGTGCAACCTGGGCTACAACCTGGCCGAAAAAGCCCAGGGCCACGGCTATCTTACTGAGGCATTGCCTGCTGCTATTGACTATGTCTTTACTACCCTGGAACTGCACCGAGTACAGGCGAACTACATGCCCAGAAACGAGCGAAGTGGACGTCTCTTACGCCGACTGGGATTTGTGGTAGAGGGCTACGCACGCGACTATCTACAAATCAATGGGCGCTGGGAGGACCATATTCTGACCAGCAAGACCGCTCCGGAGTCGAAATAACTATGGGTCTGGATATTGTAGAGCTAATCCTGGCAACCGAGAAAGCGTTCGACATCACCATTCGTGATAGAGACGCTGAGCGGCTGACTACAGTACGCGAATTGGCGCTCTTTGTGGCCCGGCGTGTGGAGCGACGGAGTGGGCGTGAATGTCTGACTCAGCGCAGCTTCCAGCTAGTACGCAAGGTGCTGATGCGCCTGGATATCCCACGCGCCGCGATTACGCCGCAGGCTGGTCTCTACACACTCAAACCAGTACTGGCTCACCCCGATGTCTGGCCTCTGCTGGGTAAAACCTTGGGAGTTGTGGAATGGCCTGCTCTGCCAAAGGACTCTATCTGGCGTAAACGAACCCAGGAGACTATGTTGCCTTATGGGCTGCGTACGCCTGGTGAGCTCGCCCGGCACGTAGCCACCTGCCAACTGGAGCGGACTTCAGGACCCTGGACCGGCGAAGAAGTGCTATTACGCGTTCGGCAGATAGTGACCGATAGGCTGGAAGTAGTGTCGTTCCCTGATGATGCTCGTTTCGTTGATGATCTGGGGGCAGACTGACTATGCCTGCGCGAGCGATTCGGCGGGCGGAGCGGTCGGCAAAAGCCCGAGAGGTCGGTGTGGCGCTGCGTGAGGCTGGAGATATCTTTGCATCTCCGGAGCGCCTGACTGCGATTGCCGAGCGCTGGGCACATCACCCGGCAGTAGCGGAAACCCTGGCTAAAAACACCTCGGCGCCACCGCAGGCTCTGGGGGTGCTGCTCATGCGCGTGCCGTTTGCTGTGGCGAAGAACCCGGTGCTGGTGCTGGCGCCGCTGGAAGATCCCGAGTTCCTGTTGCGTGCCTCCCCCTACGCTCTTGGGCGCTTTCTCATGCGCCCGGAGGCGCCGCTCTCGTTGATAATGCTGCTCGCCGCTCACCCCGACCCGGTTATCGCCGAGGCCGCTGCCGGTCATGTCACTCTGGCGGGAGAAGCTACCTACGAGGACTTCAAGTCTTTCTTCAAGGCACTTCCGCCGGGGGATTTGGAACTACGAACTACTCTCGTAGCTGCCGGTGCCCTGGAGCGGCGCTGGCTACCGCGTGGAACAGTGGTCTCGCCATCTACCGAAGCGCCACCCATAGGGCAGGCGCTGGCGCAGGAAGGCACTCAGCTTCAGTTACTGGCTCTTCGTTCCCTGCGTGTCGATCCAGATGAGTACATTGGGGCATCATCTCCGTATGTTCGTATGGGCGCGCTGCTCAATCCTCGCCTGGGGCGTAGCGCTCTCTCTACCCGCGCTATAGACAGCCATAGGTTGGTACGTGCGCTGGCTCAGGCACGACTTACCAACCTGGAGTTTCGGTTCTGAGTAGGCCTTTTCCCGAATAAAGCCGCCTGGCACAGTATCCGAGCATGAACAAGATGGAGACGGCAGACGAGCTGCGCGCTTTATTTGAAGCGCATCGGATGGAGCGAGCCCGTCCTGGTTCGGTGCTGGAGGATATTGCCCGAAATCCCAACTCACCCCCCGATGTATTGGCCTTACTTCTGGTCCGTCTGCCCGTCGCCTTCTGTGCCAACCCTGCTGCCCCGCTGCTCCTATTAGAACACCCGGATATGCTGGCCGCGCGTGGAACCGTAAGGCTGATGCGTCTGCTGCGCCATCCCGAGCTAACCGGCTGGCTTCTGGACTTACTCGCTACCTATCCCTCTCCGCAAGTGGCAGATGCCGTACGCCATCATGTCGCATGTGGCGGTAGTGGAGAGTTCCGACCCTGGCTGCAGGAAAAGCTCACTCGGCGCTCACAGACCCTGCGGCGCTGGCGTGACGAAGGTATGCTACCTGGCTGGCTATTAGAGCAGCTTGGCTGGGAAGCGCCTGTGTTTACACCCGATCCCCTGTCTGTCTGGCAGTGGCGCGAGCTACGCCCTTCTGCTCCCTGGCTCCGGTGCGCGCTTGCCGCGGGCCTGGAAAACGGGAAAGCCCTGACCAAAGCCGCTTGCTCCTACGACCCGGCAGAGCGGCTGGGAGTCGCGCTGAACCCGAAGGCAACCCGCCAGCGTCTGCATCACCTGAAGCATGATGCTGACCAGCGAGTGCGGGCGGCGGCTTTAGAGAGGCTGCAATGAATCCGGACTGGATCACTCGCGCCGAAAACGCCAGCACTCCGGAAGCCGAGCTACATGCGCTTGTGAGCTATGCGCTGCGCACGGATGCCAATGAGGCTCGTCCGCTGGTGCTTGCCCTGGCTGCCAACCCAAACCTGTCTCCAGAGGATCTGCTCACTCTTCTGGAGCAGCGACCCTCTAGCATGAAAGTCGCGCCCGATAACCCCGCCTTTCCTCTGCACGCTCTTGCCAATCCGGAGTTCTTCGATAAGGTGCCCTGGGCTCTCTGGCGACGTCTCTTGAATCGTGTAGACACACCGGAGTGGATTCTAAAGTGGCTTTTAGAGCACCCGCGTGTACCCGTGGTACTGGCTGCGCGCTGGCATGTGAGCCAGCACCCGGCTACGGACTGGCGAGCGGCGCTTGAGACCCTGATACCGGCTCTTCCGCTCTGGGATCATAGCTATGGAATTCACGGAAGCGAGATAAAGGCACTCACTGCCGCATGGGCTCAGGGCATACTGCCAGTTTGGGCAGGAGAGCGCCTGGCCAGTGCCGATGAAAGATCGCTACGCCTGGAAATCTTAGAGGCGGATAGTGATGGGCGTTTATCTGGCTGGAAGCAGCTTCTCCAGCGTGCCTCCGGTGGCAAAGCGCTCGATCGTATCCATACTAAATATGACCCCGACCTGACCGAAGCCGAGCTGATACGGCTGGCAGGTGGAGGCATCTGGGCACGGCGGCTAGCGGCACGCCATCCCAATGCCCCGGAAGACCTTCTAGCCTGGCTTGCCACAGATGCTATCGATGTGCGCACCGCCGTTCTGAAGAATAAAGCAACACCCGAATCCCTGAAAGCCCGCATGACCGAGCCGACCTCCCATGGCTACGATGTCGTGCGTCGCCTGCCAAACCCGGTGTTGCCTCACCCGGAGGACCCGCTCTATCCCACTGCACTCCGTATCGGGCTGGGAGGTGAACCCGGTGTCGCGTTTGGTTCCGCTTTTGTGCTAAAGCAAGCCCCGCGCCGTGGCGCTCTAACAGCCCCCGATTTCACTGTGCGACTGCATCTGGCGCTGACCGAGAGTACCCCGGCAAAGATCCTCAAAACCCTGGCTCAGGATGCCAATGTATTGGTCCGCGCCGCCGCTCAAGAACGGCTCGGATAGCCTCTTTCCTTTCCGTTTTAGAGGGCTTTCCGGTAGTATCTTGCTGTGACCGACCCGAAGCAGGAAGCCCGCGACCCCAATACTTCCCCAAAGCGGCTTGCCGAACTTCTCTATGGCTTCACAAGTGATGTTCTAGAAAATCCCGCGCTCCCTTTAATTCTGTTGGAGAATCCCGGCTGGCTGGATGAAATCGATACCGAGCGACTTCTCAAACTGCTGAACACTTCTGGATTGCCCGCCTATCTGGTGGAGCCCATGACACAAAATCCCCGCCAGCCCATAGTAGTTAATGCAAAGATGCACGTGGCGCTAGGGACAGAGGTGACTGATTGGGAGCCCCTTCTTAGGAATCTTGCTGCGCTGAACTGCTATCGGGAAGACAGGGGCATTCTAGAAAAGTATGAATTGATTCCGGGCTGGCTTCAACCCTATCTAGAGCCATCTGCTCCGCCAAAAAAGGTACAACCCAGAGTTAGAAAACCCCTTGAACCATTGCCGTTGACTGAGGAGCAGAAGCAGACTCTACGGGCAAGTCCAGAGCACAAGCAGCGCCAGATTGCGATGACGACGAAATCCATCGAGGAGGTTGTATTTTTACTGGAGCATGCTCCTGATATTGTCGCCACATATGCCGCCAGAAATCCCGTAACTCCCTTATCCTGGCTGGAAAAACTAATGGAGACTCACGGGTGTCTCTATGAGCTGGTTGGCAATCCTTCTATGACACCGGAGCTGCTTTCCAGGCTGATAGACAAAGTTCAGGTAACAGGGCCAGATTATGTCATGGATCGAGTCGGATTCCACCCCGCATGCACCCCGGAGCTCGCAAAGCGACTGGAGGGGCTAAACGTATACGATGCCTCTCTCGGACGCTTTCGGACCACGGCAGAGTTAGAGACTTTGTTTCTAGCGGGTGGGCAATGGGCTTTAGAGGAGGTGCGTGGGCGCGATAATGTCCCACGCTGGCTGGTCGCGGAAGGGCTGATGCAAGAGATTCAGAAACGCCGCGCCTACCTGCCCTGGTTTTGTGGCCTGCTTGCCTTGGAAGATCAGAAGCGGTTATCTAAGAATGTACGTTCGGCCAACTGGTTCACTCGATTCGCCATAGCCATTCACCCTAGCACGAAACCTAAGACGCTGGAGAAACTTGTAGACGATGCGAATCGGTATGTTCGTTTTAGCGCAAAGGCACGGCTGAGTGATACTGCGTGGGTATTTCCCCCCGCCGCGTGTGGGGGACAGGGAGAGACTTTTTGACACCACAGGAACTGAAGACCTATCTGGAAAAGCTTGTTGCAAAGCGAGTCACACTATCTACCATGCTCTGGGGGCCACCCGGCGTGGGGAAATCATCGCTGGTGGCGCAGGTAGCGAGCGCAGCGGGCATCGGGAATATCGATGTGCGGCTCTCGCAGCTCGCCCCCACAGACCTCCGAGGGCTGCCGGTGCCGGATGGGCACGTCTCACGCTGGCTCCCACCGGAGTTTCTGCCGACCGACGGTGAGGGAATTCTGTTTTTAGATGAACTGAACATGGCCCCACCTGTCATGCAGGGCATCGCACAGCAGCTTATCTTAGACCGAAAAGTAGGTAGCTATACAGTTCCATCTGGTTGGTTCGTGTGGGCTGCAGGGAACCGCAAAGAAGACCGGGCTTCGGTATTCGATATGCCCGCGCCGCTGGCGAACCGCTTTCTACATCTGACCGTAGAGCCGGATTTAGATAGTTTCAAGGCGTATGCGCTGAACAAGGGAATCTCGGATCGATTGATTGCTTTTCTAGCGTTTCGACCAACGTTGCTGCACAAGCTGGACCCACATCAGCCGTCGTGGCCGTCGCCACGGTCCTGGGAGATGGCGTCGCAGCTGCTGAGCGCTGATTTGAACATCTCGGCCGCGGTAGGAGAGGGAGCAGCAGCGGAGTTCTGGGCGTTTGAGAAAGTCTATGCCAACCTGCCATCGCTAGAGACAATTCTGGAAGGCAAGGGAGCAACCATTAAATTCCCTTCGGAGCCCAGCGCACGCTATGCCACGGTTATCGGGCTAACATCGCGCGCTCCTCTAGGGAATGACGATGTGGTGGTCGGTGAGCGAGTGTACAACAGCATCATCTGGCTTCTGGATAAAGCTGAGCCGGAGTGGTTCGCTTTCTACGCCAAAGACTTATTCGGCTTACTGCGCTCCCGAGGCCAGATGGGGGCCGCTGCAGTTCTGGCGAAGAAAGACCCGAAAGTGTGGCAGGCAGTCTTTGAGCATCAGAAAGCCTATGCCTCGTGAGTGCGGATACAGAGCTGGAGCGGCGGCTTTCTGGAGCGCAGATGCGCCTGCGGAGGAATCAGCCCTTCTTTGCGACACTGGCCTTCTTTTGCCGCCAGATCTTTCGGGATGATATTGGAACCGCCGCTACGGATGGGCGCGATATCTTCTGGAATCGGGAGTTTCTGGCGGGGCTGACCTCAGTGGAGGTGGATGGCGTACTGCTCCACGAACTTTTGCATGCCGCACTTCTACATGTCACACGCCGTGGCCCAAGGGATGCTTATCTCTGGAACATCGCCTGCGATATCGTGGTGAACGGTATTGTCGAAGAGGCGGGCTTGAAGCTTCCCAAAGGGGCTGTGCGCAAGAAAGAGTGGGAGAAGTTCGCGGTAGAGGAGGTCTACGCGCTTCTGGATAAGCATGCGATTCGCATCACTATCCCCGACGGTTGGGCCGATCTGCTAGAGCCCGGTCCCGGCGGACAGGAGAGCATAGAGGCGCACTGGAAGCAGGCGTTGGCGCAGGCCAAGACCATTAGCCATTCACAAGGACAGGGGAGTCTGCCCGCAGGGCTGGACCGCGAACTGTTTGGGCTGGAACCGGCCCAACTAAACTGGCGCAGCTACCTGTGGCGCTATCTGGTGCGCACACCCACGGATTTCTCTGAGCTGGATAGGCGACTGGTTCACCGGGGGCTGTATGTGGAAACCTTGCAATCCGAATCGGTGCGGGTCTTTGTCTGTATCGATACGTCTGGCTCTATCGGCAATGAGGAATTGAAGCTCTTTGTGGGAGAGCTAATGGGGATTCTGAGTGCCTACCCACATATACAGGCCGATCTCTGGTGGGGCGATGCCGATGTCTATGGCCCGTACCGGATGGAAAGCGTGGGCGATAACATTCCACGCCCGCAGGGAGGAGGGGGAACCGACTTCCGCCCCTTTTTCAAGGCTGTTGAGAAGCTTGTTTCCGAGGAAGGTGTTGCCGATGGCCTCTGTGTCTACCTGACCGACGGTTACGGCACGTTTCCGGACCCCGCGCCTTCTCTAGCGACGCTCTGGGTAGTAAACGCAGGCGGGCTGGACTTGAATGGCTTTCCTTTTGGAGAAGCAGTTCGGCTGGTCTAAAACACGCGGTATTGGTCGGAGCCGACAGGCCTCCCCTGTGCCTCCGGGTGTGCTCCCGGCATGTTCCCCACTCCGGCTCCGGCGGCGGACCGATTCGAACGGTCATCTGCTCCTGAGAATCCCGATTGGCAGTCGGGCCGGTGGCCTTACCTTTAGACGACGCCGCTAGGGCAACTCTATCATGCCGAAGAGAGGGAGGGGAACGCCTACTTTGAGCCGGGCGCGGGCAGCGGCGCGGATCCACTGATGCCCATCCCGAGTAAGCTCCTGGGTCAGGTCGTGGGTGAGAAGCGGGTTCGCCAGTATTGTCAGCCGTATCTCCCAGCTCATTGCCTGCGTGGCTTTACGAATCTCCCCATAGTCCTGAAGGGTCATCAGGCTCAGGACCTCGGGAAGCGTGAGCCGCTGCAGTTGATGGTCCCACTGGTATCGAAGAGACCATTTCAGCTTTGATCTGCCCCCACGGCGCATGGCCAACCGGCGAACGTTTCTATCGTAGTCGTTGGTTAGTTCATGAAGCTGCGATTGCGTGAGATTCGGATCGTGGAAAGGAGAGGATACCGGACGCCGTGGTGCGGTCTGGGAGAGAGGCAGGCGCTTCTCCTTCTTTATTTTCTTTGATGTACACACCTGCTCGGCAGACTCGCGGTGCGCAAGAATAGGCTGAAGTCGATCCGATGGCGCGCTTTGTAGCAGAGCCAGTACATCCGCCGGGCAGGCTGGATTTCGTGCCACCGCGATTCGTTCTGCTTCTATCTCAGAGCTGGCATGACGGCGCAGAATCTCCGGCGGTGTGGCCGGGTTACGAAGCACCCGGATTCGAATAAAGCCATCAGAATCGGTGAGTAGCCGGGCCAGGTTCTCAGGTGGCGTTACCGGATGGCGGGCAGCCAGAACACGAAACCAGTGCGGCCCTTCGGCCAGCCAGGCAAGCTCTGCTTTTGAGACATAGCCAGACGCGGTGGGACCAAGTCGTGAAACATCACGAATTCCAGAGGCACGTATCAATAACTCCCTTAAAGGCCGCAACTCGGGGCTGTTCAGGGCTATCGCGCGAATCTCGCCGGTAGAACTGCCTGCGAGCTGCATACGAAGCCAGTCCGGAAGCCGGTCTTGCAGTGCCTGCTCTGCTAGAAACCACTCCAGCTTCTTTTTCCAGCGAATACCTCTAAAGTGCGTGGTAATTTGTGCATACCAATCTGCGCCTGCCTCACCAGCGATTGCCACGTGGTACCGTGCTGCTGCTGCAACTGCCGTGTCCGGATGGGTGAGAAGTCCCTGTATCAAAATATCGGGTGTGGCGCTATCGCGGAGCCAATCTAACAAATTCGGTTTATACACCGTATGGAAAAAGTCCGGGTTCTCCAGCAATATCAGTGGTAGTGCCGGATTCTCTGCCGCCTTTCTCGGATAGAAACCGATCATCTCTTTTAGGAAGCTGGGACTTATATTCGGGTGCCGTGCCAGCGCGCCACCCAGTGCTTTATACGGCTCCGAGCGGAAATCCATAGCTTGCCAGCGCTTTTTATATTTTGTCTCCAACTCTCGTGCCGTAGCAGTGGGCGGCACTAGCGGCTCCATAGGTGGCGGTGATGGAGGCACAGGGGGCGTCGGCTTTATCGGCGGTGGAGCCAGCTTCTTTTTTTTCCAGTTCTTCCAAAAAAACACTGCGGTATCCTGAGAGCGCAAATGAAAGGGCTACGGTGTATTGTCTGCAAACAACGAAGCAAAGACACTCATACATTGTATCGATTGTGCTGCCCTAGTTGTGGAGCACTGTGCCAGAAAAAACGCGACACACCACTACCAAACCTGAGTGGATATGTAGCGCTGGTGACTGGTGCGCGTATCGGCATCGGGGAAGCTGTCGCGCTACGACTACTCCGATCCGGGGCGCGGGTGATCGCGCTGACACGCTTTCCCACGGATGCCGTACGGCGTTATGAAACACAACCAGATGCCTCTTGCTGGCGTGAGCGCCTGACAGTTCACGGGTTGGATTTTCGGCATGTGGTTGGGGTAGAGGAGTACGCTGTCCATCTGGCCACCACGCTGCCCCGGCTGGATCTACTGGTGAACAACGCTGCACAGACTCTACGGCTGCCACCCACCGCCTATGCTGCTTTGGAGGCGGGAGAGAAGGCCCCGTTGATGCTGCCACCCTTAGGCTTGCCCGTGCCCGTACAAAGCACTGCGGCGCACTCGGACTCCTGGCGGCTGCGAGACCATGAGGTTAGCGCACTGGAACTGGTAGAGGCGCAGCTAATCAATGCCGTCGCGCCGTTTCTACTCACCAGTCGCCTGAAACCACTACTACAAAAAAGCGCTCCCTCGTTCGTAGTTAATGTCACATCGCAAGAGGGACGGTTCGAAAAGAAACGTAAGTCGGAGTTTCACCCGCACACTAACATGGCAAAAGCAGCACTGAATATCTTCACACGCACAATAGCTGATGAGTACCGACGCTCCGGAATCTGGGTAAACGCCGTGGACCCTGGCTGGGTGAGCCTCCAGCACACCAGCCAGGCACCCGCAGGAATCGCGGCTCCATTCGATTTTGAAGATGCCGCCGCGCGTGTACTGGATCCGCTGTTGCTGTTCCTGACCGAAGGTACGCTCTGCTCCGGGCAGCTACTGAAGGACTTTCAGGCGGTGGCGTGGTAGTCCTATTCTGCGACGTCGTCTAAAGGTAAGACCCTCGCCTACCCCGCCAGGGTAGAAACTGAGAGAAATATATGACCGTTCGAATCGGTCCGTCGCCGGGGTCAGAGTGGGGAACACGCCAGAGAGCATACCTGGAAGCGCAGGGGAAGCCTGCTGACCCCGATACCTATAGGTCAGGTGTGTAACTATGGCTCTCAACGATGCGACAAATATTCAATTGTCCCTGATAGATGAACTAACTCAGCAACTAAAACAGGCGAC
The DNA here is from genome assembly GCA_049840835.1 of Armatimonas sp. Classification (GTDB taxonomy): domain Bacteria; phylum Armatimonadota; class Armatimonadia; order Armatimonadales; family Armatimonadaceae; genus JANLTX01. The sequence goes on from JASGJG010000028.1 coordinate 35,844, forward strand.
GATAGATCACTGGCTATTCGGAGGCTGGGCTGTAGATTTTCGAGTGGGGAAAATCACCCGCCCACACCATGATATTGATCTGGTTCTATGGTTAGAGGACGCTGCCCGTGCGCGTGAGGTGCTAGGGACACTGGGATATCTAGAAGAACCTCCTCCTGCCGAGGAGAGCCATTTGCATACCCATTTTTCCAATCAGGGACAGCAGATGGATGTGATGTTTATCTATCCCGGCGCTGATGGAGGCATCTACTGGGCAGATTGGCGCTGGCCCGATGGGGCTTTTTCCGCCCCGGTTGCTCAGTTGGATACTGTGACCTGCCCTGCGGTGAGTGGCGAGTGCCTGCTTGAGGCAAAAGAAGGATATCTACGGGCAGAACCTGATCCCGAAGACCGAGAGAAATGTGTGCTAGACATTGCTGTTTTACGCTCCCGCTTCAGCAGCGATGGCGAATAGTGGAGTGGCGTAAAGCGGTAGAATGGCCGCGTGAAGATTGTCCTGGTGCCGCTAGATGAGCGGCCTGTAAATACACGCTACCCACAGATGATTGCTACCATTGCAGGGGCAGAGCTGGCTCTGCCTCCACTAGAGATTCGTGGCTCTGGTCGAACCCCGGCGGATACCGATGCGGTAGCGGCGTGGCTACGACAGGAAGCGAAAGAGGCAGATGGCATTGTGGCCAGCGCGGAGTACCTGGCCTGGGGCAATCTTATCAACTCACGTATCTCTCAAGACTCTGCGATTCAGGGACTATCTCGAATCTCGGCGCTGAGTGCGGCACCCTGCCCAGTCTCTCTCTTTGCGCTAATTACCCGTGTATCCAACGCGGATGACTGCGTCGAAGAGCCGCTGTACTGGAAGCAATACGGCACTCGCTTCTATCGGCTCTCTCAATTGCTGCATAAGCAGGGAGCAGGCGCTTTAGAGTCTGGCGAGGAAGAGTCCCTGAAAGCGCTTAGCGCGGAGCTGCCCCAGGAGCATGTGAATGACTGGCTGATGCGCCGGGAGCGGAACCATGCCGTAAATCTGGCTCTGGTAGACCTGCTGGCGCGTGGTGGCCTGGACTTTCTGCTGATTACATCGGATGACACATCAGCCTGGGGTATGCCCAGCTATGAGAAAGCCTGGTTAGAGGGCTGGCTGGCGCGGCTGGGCAGCGCGGTAGCAGGCAAGACAATGATGCATCCCGGCGCCGACGAAGTAGGAAGTGCATTGGTAGCTCGCATGTTGACCACGAAAACCGGGCGCGCTCCGAAAATCTGCCCGGTGTACTCGCACCCTGGTGGCGAGGAAATCACAGCACCTTACGAAGACCGGGCTGTGCGTCTGACTGTAGAGGGGCAGATTGGGGCCTGTGGCGGCGTGCTCACTCACGATCCTGAGGGCGCTGATATATTACTCGCCGTTCTTACTCCATCGCCCGTACGGACCGAATGGCGGGAGAGCTTTGCGCAGTCAGAGCGAGAGAGCCGCACGGCGGGATACCAGGCTCTTTTTGAGCGAGTTGGGGCATGGCAAGCAGAGGGCAGGCTAGTGGCATTGGGAGATGTGGCGTATCCCAATGGAGCCGACCCCCTGGCTATGGAGATGCTACTGTCTTCGGATTCCTCGGTGAACCTGGCGGAACTGGCTAGCTTTGGTGCCTGGAACACGGCGGGTAACTCCCTGGGAACGACCGTGGCGCAGGCAGTGGCTCTCTGGGTTGCGGGAGATAGTGCGGATAGAGCGGCGCAGAATGTCGCTCTGGCCCATCACTTCTTGGAAGGGTGGGGCTATCAGACCGAGGTTCGCAAAATCGCTCGCGCCAAGAACGTGGAGCGGGGCTGGTACCAGGATCCGGACCCGATGAGTGCTGAGCAGCAGACCTATACCTGCACCAGTATCTACGAAGGGCTACAGCCACGCCTGACAAGGCTTCAGGAGCGTGGGGTTGGGGTGGGGCTTCGTATCCAACCGGGCTCTGTGGCACTGCCCTGGAAGCGGACTTTTGAGTGCGACTTTACCCTCGTAAACTGATAAAATAGGGGCATGTCCTCGCCGGATATATGGCAGCAGAAAGTAGTACCAATATGAACTCGGAAGACGAGGAAATTGTTGATTCGTTCTTTGGCGAGAATACGCGCGCAAGCGAGCTTCGAGAGCTAAAGGAGACGCTTCAGACCCGACTGCGAATTGTCACGGCGGAGTATGATGCCCTTCCGGAGCTGGATGGTGGACGGACGACTCTGGAGCGTAAGATGCGCGAGTTAAAGGAACAGGTAAGTGTCCTGGCCGAGGAAGAGGCGGTTAGCTCGTTTGTAGAAGACTCTGTGCGGGCCACGCTCTATCGCCCTGAAACCGAGGGAGAGGACCTGGGACCAGACGACGACGGCGGGCCGTACTGAGCATGCCCCTGCGCGGCATCTTCTTCGATCTCGATGAGACACTGGTGTCTTATGAGCCTGCGGAGAATGCTGCGTTTGTCGCCACGGCTGCCTCTATGTCCGGCGTATCAGCAGCCATGCTACGCCGTGCTGTGGTAGAGGCGTATGTGGAAGACTACCGGTGGGGTCAGCCCGGCTTTGCTCGATTGGCTACACTGCCAACCCGTGCCCTGCGGGAAGAGTTGACGGTAGCCGCTCTGGAGCGCCTGGGAATAGACGACAATGTAGCCGCGCTGGTAGAGGCCCACGAAGCCGCCTGTAATGCCCAGATGTATGTGTTTCCAGAAGTGCATGAGGTCCTGGCGGCGCTAAAGCCCGATTTCATTCTGGGAGTCATTACCAATGGTCCCGGTCCCATGCAGCGCGAGAAGCTGGAGCGGTTTTCTCTGATGCCGTATTTCTCGGTAATCGGGGTCGATACCGAGGTGGGGTTCACCAAGCCAGATAAGGGTATCTTTGAGTGGGCTGCGGCGCAGGCGGAACTAAAACCCGAAGAACTCCTATTTGTAGGAAACGATCCGGATTCCGATATTGCTGGTGCTCGTAATGCGGGCTGGAAAAATGCACGCATCTTTCGGGATGGTTCGGGTGTCATAGAAACAGAAGAACCTGTACTGACAACATTGCGAGAGCTACTTTTACTCCCAGCAGTTGCCGAAGTGAGGCAAGCAGGGTAAAGTTGCCGATACAATAGGATGTGAGAGCGGAGCGAAGGCTTTGGACACCCGGCGACGGGCCATCCGGCCTGTTGCTGATCCCTCGTCCAACACCACTGGCGGTTGTATTGGGCGGGCGGATTGTAGAGGTGAGTGCGGACACGCGTCCGTTTATAACGGGGCGATGGCCGCGAATCGAGGGAGGTCTGATCCTGATGAGCACCACACGCAAAAAAGAGCCGACGCGTGTCGTCGGTCACCCGGACCTGGCGTCCGGAGCAAGCGTCCAGCGCGGCGACGTCCTGTACGTCTCCATAGCGGAGGCGGTTTACCGTGAGTCGCGAGGCGAGGAAGTTGAGCTTCATTTCGTCCCCACCCCGGAGGACGAAGAAGCACTGCGCGACTTACGCGTGCGTGCTCGAAACCGCTGGGAAAACGACCGCCTACCCGACGGCTGGACTCGCCCGTTGCCGACTCCGACTCCAAAATCTACCTCAGATAACGAGCTGCCTTCTGAGCTGCGTGCCCTCCGCGATGAGATTCGCGCGAAGTACGAGCAAAACGAGAGCTAGTCGGGGCGTTTCCAGAGCGCCTGCGGTCCCTCACGCAGGCGCAGGAAGTTCCGCTGGGCATCGGAGAGTGCAGACTGCATCTCGGGCGGCGTATCGCTGAGGTTCTCCCAGGCTACCTGCGTCCACCCATTCGCCTCTAAAGAGTTTGCCAGCGGGTGGTTTATCGGCAAGCTTACCCAGTGAATCGATTGATTCTTGCCGTAGTCCAGTATCCGCTGGATCTCCGCTTCCGTAACTCCCATCGCCATACGGTTGGTATCGAACCAGCGCAGGGGAGCCAAGGCATAGTTATCCAGCCCTAAGTAGTACACGGTATCGCTGGCAGGTACTACCTTGGGGACCCAGGCCCAGCGCACATCTTTATCTTCCAGCGCTGCCGGGAAGAACCAGAAAGCCACTATGCTTTTTGCTATGCTGATACTCAAGCATAGAAGAAGCACCACGCGCCGGATTTTTGGCCACGGCTGCAGCCCCACAAAAAGCCAGAGGTAGAAGTAGGGAATGAAAATAATCAGATACTGAAACGCCATGAAGAACAGCGCCAGCATGAGGCAGTGGGCAATGAAGTGGAACTCCGCCACGCTCCGTTTTTCGCGAATCTGCTTCACGAATCCAAAGAGCGATAATAGTCCCACAATGTAGCTGCTCACTGGTCCAATAATTTCCAGGTGCAGTTTACTGAGAAGCTGCCAGGGAGCACCGCCACTGCCCTTCCACCAGGGAAAGAGGCCATAGCCAATCTCTAAGGGGAGCTTGAGCAGTTCTTTTGCGGCATAGAGTATTGTCTGGAGAAGACCACCACGTGACTGCGTGCTGGATTGCTCGATTCGGGTCGTGATTTCCCACTCGTATTCCGGGCTAATCCAGTGGCCGCTGTACTGCCAGCTCCGCAGAAGCCAGGGGAAGCAGCAGAGCAGAGTGATGGCCCCGGCAATTGCGGCGACTTTCTGTTGTTTACGCCAGTACAAGTAGAGTAGCACCACGGGAATCAAAGAGAACGCCATACGGTGGCAGTAGAAGCAGAGAGTGAGTAAGCCACCCAGAATTGCCCCTGATGCTATAGGATTGCCCGGTTTCTCTACAAACTTGTCTACAACCCGGTAGGTCAGAATCCAGAGCAGAAACGTGATTCCGGCATTCCCTTCGAAGTTGGCTACACGGACTGTGGCCGAGTTGAAGCCTATGGCGAGTAGTACGAACAGAGCCTGGCGATGAGTGAGCAGCCGTCGAAGAACTGGATACAGAACAAACAGACCTACAGCAAAGCAGAAGATAGCGACATAACGCAGGGGGCGAATATTGTCTTTCAGCAGAGGCAGAAAGGGCACCTGTATCAGCGAGCGCAGCGGCGGATACTTGAGCAGCGGCGGCTTATCCGGGCGACTGATGTCCGAGAAACCCTGCCCGGAGGCAATACTGGCTGCGCCCACGTAGACATAGAAATCATCGCAGCGCTGCAGGGGGACTCGTGTAGTGGAGAGCAGCCAGAAAAAGACCAGCAGGATGGTAGCCCAGACTCCGGCGCGGGCGTTCTTCCAGACAGGGGGAACGACTACGGGCGACGGTTTCCAGGCAGGGCTTTCGTACTTCGCGGCGAGCTTTTCTCGCTCCTCGTCGCTCAGGGCCATTTGCGCGGCATTTTATCACGGGCTACGATGGCTTAGATGCATGTTGTGTTAGTCGCGAACGGCCCTTTCGAGGATATCCCCCAGGAACGCCTGCGCCTGGCTGCCTCCGAAGCGAGTGCTCTGATAGGGGTGGATGGCGGCACACACGCGCTGCTACGGCTGGAGTTGACTCCCACCTACGTAACCGGAGATTTCGACTCTCTGACCATTGCGGAGCGCGAAGAACTGGCAGGGCAGGGCGTGGCAATCGTTCCCACCCCGGATCAGGACTACACCGATTTAGACAAAGCCCTCATGTTCGCCTTCGATACCCTCGGCGCGACCTCGGCTCATATCTATGGCGGCACGGGGGGGCGCCTGGACCATCTCTACTCCGTGCTCTCCACACTAATCAAGCACGGGCGGTCACGGGAGATACGACTGATAGATACCGTCGGCGAGACCTTCTACGTACAGGGGGCTATGGAACTTGTGGGAGAGGACCTACCTGGGCGCACGCTATCTCTGCTTGCTCTGGGATTAGTAGAAGGCATCATCACAACGGGCGTTCAGTGGCCGCTCAACAGTGAGTTCCTCGAACCGGGCGTGCGAGATGGCACGCTAAACAAAGTCACGGCGGAAACCGTGACTATTTCCTGTACCAAAGGTGACCTGCTAGTGCTCCTACACCATCCTGGAGTAAGTCTCTAACTCTTTCGCTACTGGTCTTTATCCAGCATGTCTACGTAGATGCCAGGGGTGGAGCCTTCTATCACCACGGCGCCGCAGCATTTTTCGTAGAAAGCCACCGGGCCAGCGCCGCCGATGACTCCATAGGCGTATCCGTTTTCACGAAGACCGTGCAGGGCAGCCAGGAGTAGTACAGCACCTAAGCCCTTGCCACGGAAGGCTTCATTGACACCGGTGGGGCCGAACATGCCTTTGGCAGTGGAATCGGTAGCGGCAAAACCAACGATCTTCTTTTCGTGAATGGCTATCCAGACCGAGATCGGCTGGCGGGCGAAGGCAACCTCGACCTCGTCGGCCCAACCCTCTGCGAAGTGCTTTTCGATGAATCGGCGCACGCGGGAAAGCTCGAAGGGATAGGCGCGGCGCACGGTATAGCCCTCTGGTGGGGCAGGCGTAGGGGGAAGTTTATAGAGCGCAACAAGCAGGTCTGGCATGGTGGCTCGGTTCACCTTCAGTCGTTTCGATTCCTCTTCACAAATACCAGGTTGAAGGCGAAGGAATTCTCTATCACACCTGTGAACCTAGCGCTGGAGGAAGAGTCAAAGATGAAGAATCTCTACACAGTCATTGCCATCTCAGGCATCTTGTTAGTTCCCGCAATGAGCGCCCATGCTCAGGGACCAGTGGAAAAGTTCCGGGTGCAGGTGGGGGCAGATTGCTGGACAACAAAGCGTCCCGCAATGCTACCAACTCCACCGGATTCCAGGTGGGATTGGGGTATCTGATGCCCAGCAGTCCGGTTAAAGGCTATGGAAACAGCGTGGACTTCCTGTTCAATTCCAACTCAGGGCATGGGAACCGCATTGAAACCATGGGGTTGTTCTACAGTCTGCGAAAAGCACCTGAAGGCAAGTCGGACAGCCAGTTCTACTATGGCGCCAGTTTGGGAGTGGCGCAGTCCAAGTACAAAACCAACACGGCACAAGTTGGTGAACAGGCTGTATCGACTAGCGCCGATGACACTGGAGTCGCAGGCCGACTGCTGGTGGGTGTCATGCTCAAAGGGGGGCTGATTATCGAGGGAGCCTACAACATCACGCCACAGGTGAAGGTGGGCAATGCTAAAGTAAAGACCACCTCGCTGAGCCTGTCTGTTGGCAAGGCGTTTTAAGCTCGCACAGGCTCGCTCCGTTCTCGGGGCGAGCCTGGCACTCGCTCTGCTGGGCTGTGGTGGCGGCGGAGCAGAAGAAACAGGAGCTGGCCTCGGGCGCTTTGTAGGGCTGGGTGACCTTTCCGGCGGCTCGTTTGAGAGCAACGCCTACGGTATCTCCGCCGATGGCAGCATTGTAATCGGCTTCGGGGTTGGAGCGCAGGGCGAGGAAGCCTACCACTGGACCGAGGCCGGGGGCATAACAGGGCTGGGAGACCTGCCGGGTGGGGAGTACGATAGTCTGGCATGGGCTATCTCCGCAGATGGCTCCACGATAACCGGCTATGCGCACGATGACACCGGCGAGGTGGCGTACCAGTATCGCAACGGAGTCATGACCTCACTGGGTGATTTTCCTGGAGGCGAAGTCGATAGCTACGGATATGCGCTGTCTGCGGATGGAAGCATCGTGGCGGGCTACGGTACTACAGCAGAAGGCAAAGAGGCATTCTGGTGGTCGGAGGCAACGGGGCTAGTTTCCTTAGGCGATCTGCCAGGTGGCGCTCATGACAGTCAGGCCTATGGAATGACCCCTGATGGAAATGTAGTTGTGGGCTGGGCAAACTCCGTACAGGGCGAGGAAGCCTTCATCTGGCACAAGGGCGGAGTGCTCACAGGGTTGGGGGATTTCGAGGGTGGTGCCTATCACAGCCGGGCCTATGCCGTGTCTGCCGATGGCCGGATTGTGGCGGGCTGGGGAACCACAGCGGTAGGAGAGCAAGCCTGTCTCTGGCGAGATGGTGGCGCGCCTATCAACCTGGGAGATGTTCCGGGTGGCAGCCAGGAGTCACACGCCTACGCGATTTCGCCCGATGGGGGGATTGTCGGTGGTTCCGCTCGGGTGGGGCTGATTCCCGAGGCGTTTCTCTGGACCATGGATCTGGGTATGGTCAATTTACGCACCTATGCACAAGGGCAAGGCGTGGTCGGCCTAAATGGCTGGAAACTACACACGGTAAATGGCATCTCACAAAACGGAAAGGTGCTGATAGGTTACGGAACCAACCCGAGCGGCCAAAAAGAAGCCTATCGGTTGCAACTCCCCTGAGCGATAGCAGGAATCGAAGGGGGGGCGGCGAAAGGTCACATTACCCATGTCGCGCGACGTATGTTATTATCGGTACGTTAACCCCGAAAGATACTCCTCGATGACGAAACGTGCGCTCCGGTGTTGGACGCTTCTTTGCTGTCTCTTTTGTCTGTTCTCGGCGATGGCGCTTGGAGCGGTAGACGAGAAACTGGCGGAGAAGTACCGTCAACACGCCGCGAGCGTAGAACCCGAGGCGATGGCCGCCACGATTCGTGATCTCTCCACCCATGGCTCCCGTGTGGTCGGCTATCCCGGTGAGCGTTACGCCGCAGGGTATGTGGAGAAAGAGTTCAAGTCGCTCTTCGGCGAATCCAACGTCAAGACCGAGACATTCAAAGCCACTGTACCCATGGACAAGGGCGCGACCCTGAGTGCTGGTGGCAAGACCTACACCATGTACGGGGTTTGGCCGAATCTGGTGCGCCCCAGTCAGACCCCGCCCGAAGGACTCTCCGGGCCACTGATCTACGCGGGCAATGGGCTGCTTGGCAACTTCAACGGTAAGAAGGTTGCTGGCTCTATTGTGCTGGCGGATTTCAACTCCGGCACGGACTGGCTGAACGCTCCTCGGTTGGGCGCAAAAGCCGTGGTGTTTATCGAGCCGGAAACCACCATGCGCGGTGAGGCGGAGAGCAAGTTTGTCTCCATTCCGCTAACCATTCCTCGCTTTTTCATTAAAGCAGGTGATGCTACTGCGCTGAAGGCACTGGCACTGGGTAAGCGCGAAACTCCTGCCGTTGTCAAGGGCAGTATGACCTGGGAGCAGGTGGAAGCGAAGAATTTCCTGGGAATCCTGCCCGGCAACGACCCCAAGCTCAAAGACCAGATCATCGTCATCCAGGCCTACTACGATGGCATGTCGGTTGTACCGTCGCTCGCACCCGGCGCTGAGTCTGCCTGCGGCATGGCAGCCATGCTGCAGACCGCAAAGACCCTGAAGAAGCTCGGCAGTGGGCGTACGGTCTGGTTCCTGGCTACTAGCGGGCACTTCTTAGGGCTCCAGGGCGTTCGCGAGTTCTTAGACAACCACATCGACGATTGGCAGGTCCCCGGCCCCTTCGAAAAACTCTGGGCCAAGATGAGCGGGCGCAACACCGACCCGAAGGACCCCATCTATCTCTGGATTGGTTTAGACTTCGCCAGTCAGACTCGCGCACTGGGCATCTTCTACAAGGCGCACTTTATCGATGTGCGAGAAGACACCCAGAATAACTTCTCCGATATCGCCCGAGTGGCCCGTGAGAACAACGATAAAGTCGCCGAGGTTCTGGGCTACGATGCCAAGAAGCGGTTCTCCGATGGCGTGAACCCGGTCGATGGCAAGAGCTGGCGTAACTTTATCCCCGGTCGCCCCGCGTTCGACTCCGAAGTGGTTGGTATGGCGGGTGGCTATGGCATCACCTTCGCCTCTGTCGATGACTCGCGTAACCTGGTAGACACACCGTTCGATACCTTCGAGAAGGTCAATGTAGCCAATGTAGCCACGCAGATGAAGACCTTTCTCTGTCTGCTACAGCACTACTTAAACGACACAAACGACCAGAACGCCGACCCCAAGGTTCAGATTCCGCTCTACAAGCCTTGCCAGTTCCAACGCATGGGCCTGCGCAATGGCTTCGCCACGCTCAAAGGTCTGGTGCGGGAATGGGACCCCAAGAAGTCTCTGGTACCCGCTGAGCCGATTGACAAGGCGCTGGTGGTCTATCCGCCTGCCACTGGTACCAAGAGCTTTATCGGAGTTCGGGGCAACATCATCCAGATGGTGGAAGACGGCGCCAACGGACGTAAAGGGGATGAGGCGAAGGCAGCATTTGCCTTCCATGGCCTGCCTCCGACCACAGCGGACAACCGGGAACACTCGATTACGGTCTACCGGGTAAATCCGGAAACGGGCGATATCGACTACGCTTCCGATAAGGGCATTACGGCTACTGGCTATCCCACTCTGTTCCGCATTACCAATGCGGAAAAAGAGCTGACCGCAGTTGCCTTTCCCTGTGTGGCGACCTCTATCTATGACCTGGTAGACCAGCAGGCTCTGCGCACGCTCTCCACGATGACCATCTTCGATGGCGTGAACAATGGAGAACCGAGGCAGTACGGCTATGCGCTTTCTCGCCCGGAACCGGGAGTGAGCTATGTGGAAGACACCGCTGTTGTCTTTGCTCGCCGTGGCAACGAATATGTGAAGGCGGGCGAGACGGCTAAGGCAGACGATCCTACCAACAAACTGCGCCAGTTCAAGATTATTATGGGCTCTGGCCCGGCGGCGACCCGCTTCCTGCTCATTAACTCCACCGAGAAGAACCCCGAAGGCGAAGGCTACATCATGGGGGCGGGCAGCGATGATAAGGGAGTCGCTGCTGCCATTGATTCCTCGCGCTCTTCGGCCATTACCCATACCTCCCTGCGGGTTGCCGAAGACATGCATGGCATTGATGCGTTCCGTATCGGGCGACTTGTCAAGAACAACATCCGCAACGAAGGCGTCGTCAAACTCCACGAACAGGCCGGTGAGTATATTGCGAAGGCAAAAGCCGCTCTGGAACGTATGGACTACCAGAGTTTCGATACCTTTGCCCGTGCTGCCTGGGGCTTCGAGAGCCGCGCCTACCCGGATGTCACCAAGACCCAGCAGGATGTCGTCAATGGCGTCATCTTCTACCTGGCGCTCATGTTGCCGTTTGCGTACTTCTTAGAGCGGTTGTTCTTCGGGTTCTCTGACCTCAAGCGCCAGCTGGGGGCCGCGTTTGCTATCTTCCTGGTGGTCTTCGCGGTGTTCTCGCAGATTCACCCGGCGTTTAAAATCACGCTGAACGCGGGGATTATTCTGCTGGCGTTTATCATGCTGGCGCTCTCGGTCTTAGTGACCGTGCTGGTATGGCAGAAGTTTGAGCAGCAGCTCAAGCAGTCCGCCCGCGAATCGCAGGGCACGCATGAGAGAGATGCAGGAACCGGCTCTATCGCACTGGCCGCGTTCGCCCTTGGTGTGGCGAACATGCGGCGTCGCAAAGCCCGAACGATTCTGACCTGTATCACGCTGATTCTGCTGACGTTTACTGTGTTGGCGTTTACGTCGATTGTGCAGGACCTGCGCTTCAACCAGGTGCCCGCGCCGGGTAAACCATCCTACAACGGTATCCTGCTGCGTGACCCGAACTGGAACTCTCTCCAGCAGGTGGCCTACCGCCTGTTAGACGATGAGTTCGGCAAGGCGCGTCGGGTGGCGCCGCGCGGCTGGTACCTGGGTACCGCGCCCGGTGAGCAGACGTTCTTAACTCTGAAGCGTGCCGACCGAGAGTTCGGTGCCAAGGGAGCGGTTGGTCTCAGTTCCAATGAGCGCTACGTTACTAAAGCCAATGAAGCGCTGGCGGCGGGCCGCTGGTTTGAGCCGACCGACAAGCTGACCATGATTCTGCCGCGCAAGATCGCGGACTCCCTGCGTATCACAGATGCCGATGTGGGCAGCGCCCGCCTTAGCTTCTCCGGACAGGACTACACGGTTATCGGAATCCTGGATCAAGATAAGTTCAAGCAGGTCATGGACCTGGATCAGGAGACCCTGACCCCTGCTGACTTTGTGCAGATGCAGCAGCTTCAGCGCCAGGGTAAGACCGATAGCAGCTCAGGCTTCCAGCAGTACCTGCACTTAGACCCGGATGTCATCTTCTTCATTCCCTACCAGACACTGGTGGACCTGGGCGGCGACCTCCGCTCCGTGGCCGTGGGATATGAAGGAACCGATGCTGCCGCTGCCGTTAAGAAAGATCTGAATGACAACCTGATGAAGCGGTTCGATATGAACCTCTACGCGGCATCTGGGGATAAAATCGAGCGATTCAGCTCTATTGCCTCTACCAGTGGTAAGGGGGTAGAGACCATTGTAGTGCCGATTCTGATCGCAGCCCTGATCGTTCTCAACACCATGCTGGGCTCGGTCTATGAGCGTATCAAAGAGATTCATATCTTTAGCTCTATCGGGCTTTCGCCGACCAATATCGGGACCCTGTTTATGGCTGAGGCGCTGGTCTATGCCATTATCGGGGCGGTGTCCGGCTACATCCTGGGCCAGTTAGTGAGCTACATTCTGGCTTCCACAGGCTGGCTCAAGGGCCTCTCGCTGAACTTCAGCTCGGTGGCCGCTGTGGGAGCGACTTTGATTGTCGTGGGTGTGGTGATGCTCTCCACACTCTGGCCTGCCAAGAAGGCCTCCGAGGTTGCGACCCCGAGTACCAGCCGTACCTGGGCGATTCCCGACCCTGAGGGCGATACCTGGCGTATCCGACTCCCGTTTGCGGTTACTGGTGATCAGGCGCGCGGTGTGAATGGTTACCTGGCCGAATGGTTCAAGAGCTATGAAGGGTACTCCGTGGGAGACTTCATCACCGAGAACATTACGTCGGAGACATTTACCAACGAATACGGAACGTCTTATCGCATCGGGTGTAAGGCGTGGCTCGCGCCGTTCGACCTCGGTGTCAGCCAGTTCATCAACTTAGAAACAACGCCTACAGACCTGGAAGATGTGTTCGATATTCATCTGAACCTGGTTCGTGTTTCGGGAGATGTGAGCAACTGGAAACGCGTGAACCGCCGCTTCCTGAACACCCTACGCAAGCAGTTCCTTATCTGGCGCACTCTAAGCGCCGCCGAGCGAGAAAAGTATCTTACCGAGCCTGAAGAAGACGAAGTAGCGACTCCGGCAGAGGCAGTGGCATAACGACCATGGCAGCAGAAGACGAAAAGTTAGAAAAGCTGGACTCTATCGCCGCCGCGCGCGCGGTGGTAGAGGAAGAGGCCGAAGACGACGAGCACGGTGGGTTTGAAGAAGGTTTCACTCCCAAGACCGTTATCGGGTCTATCTTCGTTACCCTGATTATGACGGCGGGAGCCATCTATCTCGGTCTGGTGGCCGGAAGTGGGCTTGGCGCTGCGGCACAGTGGGTGACGATTGTTCTCTTTGCTGAAGTTGCTCGCCGATCTTTCTTACCGCTTAAACGGCAAGAGATCTTTATTCTCTACTATGTAGCAGGTGGTCTTGCCTCCGTCGCACTGGCGGATAGAGGTATCTCTGGTGGACCAATTGGAGCACTTATCTGGAATCAGTACTTTATCCAGAGTCCACAGGCCGCGCCGATAGCCAAGGAGATTCCCTGGTTTGCCACGCCACAGCCTGGTTCACCGGCGCTAGATCAGCGAACGTTCTTCCATAAAGACTGGTTTGGCCCCCTCGGGGTTCTGATTGCCTCTGAGCTGATGGGGCGACTTCTCTGGCTGCCCGCAGGCTACCTGCTGTTCCGTGCTACCAGCGATGTAGAGCGCCTGCCGTTCCCACTGGCATCCGTCGCTGCTTCGGGAGCCACGGCCCTGGCGGAAGCTGGCTCTAAGGAAGACTCCTGGCGCTGGCGCATCTTCTCCACGGGAACCGTTATCGGGCTCATCTTCGGCGCGTTCTATGTGGCTATCCCCGTTCTGACTGGCGTTGCGTTTGGCAAGGCGGTTACTCTGATTCCGATTCCGTTCCTGGATCTGATGTCTTCTACAGAGACCGTGCTGCCCGCGTCGCCAATCGGTATTTCGGGTGACCTGGGGAAAGTTCTCGCCGGGTTCGTTCTGCCCTTTGAGATGGTCCTCGGATCCTTCCTTTCGTCGGTGATCTGCCAGCTCGGGTTGAACCCCATGTTCTATCGCATGGGAATGTTGAAGCAGTGGCATCCGGGTACGGACTCTATCGAGACTAAGATTACCAACGACTTCGACATGTGGATGTCGATTGGTATCGGTGTTCAGCTTGCTATCGCAGTTATCGGTATCTGGATCATCGTCAAGGCGGCGCGAGAAGCTACCAAGGGACTGAGCGGCCAGCGTGGCTCCTGGAACGAGGTACCGAGAGGCCGCGGCGATAAGGCGCACTGGTGGAAGATTGCGCTGGCGATGTTCCTGGGAATGACCATGCTCTATATCGGGCTGGTGCACTACCTGCTGCCGAACTTCCCGATCTGGATACTTCTCTTCTTCGGGCTGGTGTGGAGTCCGCTCAACTCCTACATTGCGGCTCGTATGTATGGTCTGACAAGCCAGGATGTCACCTTCCCGTATCTCAAAGAGATGGCGGTGATGAAGTCCGGCTATCAGCAGATCGATGTCTGGTTCGCTCCTATGCCGCTGCACGACCACGGCTGGGCCTCACAGCGATTCCGTGAGGTGGAGCTGACCAAGACCAAGTTCACATCGATTCTAAAAGCCGAGCTGCTGATGTTCCCGCTGATTCTGCTGGGGGGCTTCCTGTACTGGCAGTTCATCTGGCATACGTCTCAGATTCCATCCAGCCAGTTCCCGAACGCGCAGAAAATCTGGCCGATTCGTGCTACCGGGCAGGCTATCTGGACTCAGATCAACAAAGCGGGTGGCGCGAACTGGATGTTGGACTCTATCAAGCCAACTGTGATTGCGGCGGGTGGAGCGGCCACGCTCGGTATCTTTGGAATCATGTCGTTCCTGAAGATTCCGATTCTAGCGTTCTATGGTGCAGCAGGTGGAGCGAACGCCTTCGTGGCGGATACGTTCCCGACGTTCGTGGGTGCGTGCTTAGGGAAGTTCTACTTTGCCAAGCGCTATGGCACAGAAGTCTGGCGTAACTGGAGCCCGGTGCTTATGGCGGGCTTTGCGTGTGGAACCGGGCTTATCACCATGGCGGCGATTGCACTGGCGCTTATCTCCAAAGCCGTACAGCCGTTGCCGTTCTGATGCCGCAGAAGCAAATTGGCTGGCAGGGGATGACTCTGGAGGTTCCAGAGGGCTGGGAAGTGACCGGATTTTCCGGGGACTATAAAGAGGGCTACCTGCGTATAGATGATGGAGAGAGTCAGAGCTGCGAGCTGAAGTGGGGTAGCTGGGATAAGCGCGAAAAGAAAGAGCCAGATGTAGAAGTACGCGCGGAGTCGTACCTGGGTACTCTGGAGCGAACGGCGAAGAAGAAAAAGCAGAGCCTGACCGGAAAGCTGACTACGCCACCGAAGGGGGCGGTGCGGCCTGAGCGATTGATAACTGGGTTCGCTTTCACGGGCGAAAATAGAGCGGCTGGCATCTCGCTGTATTGCAAAGAGAGCCACCGAGTGCTGATTGCGCAGGTGCAAGGAGCCACGGCAAAGATTGCCGAGGCAGTGCTCGCCTCGATAGAGGTACGCGACGCAGTTGAGGGCTGGCGGCGCTGGGCGCTCTATGATCTATGCTGCGATGTGCCGAGCGATTTTCTGCTCAGCACCCAGCAGGTAATGAATGTCTATATGATGCTGAGTTTCGCGCGGGGCTGTGAACGCCTGACCATAGAGCAATGGGGCGTGGCAGACGTGGCGCGGAAAGACAGTTATCTAGATATCTGGATGAGCATGAACACGAAGGGTGAGCTTGGTCTGATGAAGGTCGATGCCAACGAAGTCGAAGGCGGTGTGCATGGGCACGATGCCATTCATTTCGAGGGGCGTCCTCAAATTGGCTTGCCTCTCTGGAACGCACTGAAAGAGTCTCTACGGCAGTTCAAAGCGCCCGCTCTGCGGTTTATGGCCTACGCCTGGGAGTGCCCCGAAGGCAACAAACTTTATCTGGTGCAGCACACCCGCACTCGCAAGGCAGCAGACCTCGCGGAAGTGGCGGCTAAGCGAGTCTATTGCCATGGAGGCGTGGCATGATTGCGCAGCTAAAGGCCATGGTAGAAGGGCGTAAACAGCGTCCTGCCCGAAGCCAGGTCATGGCGGCGCGCCCGCATCGGCATCCCGCAGTGACATTTGAACGACATGAGCAAAGCGGTCTAATGCTGCTCAAAGTGCCGCGCCGGAGTGACCGCTGGGGGAACTTTGTGGCGCGCTGGTTTCGACTGCCCGACCACAAGAAAATCGAACTGGATGAAATCGGCAGCGATGTGTGGGAGTGGTGCGATGGCAAGTCTGGCGTGGGGGAAATTTCGAAGAAGATCTCTCAGAAATACCGCCTGAACGCGCGCCAGAGTGAGGCATCGGTAACGGCCTATCTAAAGATGTTGGCGGAGCGGCGGCTGATTGGATTGCGTACCGGAGAGGCGTCAAAGACTGGAGCCAGCGCCCGAGCGAATAACGGGCCGCGCCCGGCACCCAAACGGAAGAAAGCATGAGCGAGCATAAAGAGCTACGGCAGCCTCAGCTGCCCTGGAACAAGGCGATGGAGTTCGCCTGGAAGAGTGTCCGGATTCGACTGGGGCGCTCCATAGTCACCGCAGGCGGTGTCTTTCTAGGCATCGCGTTTCTGGCATCGGTGCTCATCACTAAGGCGATAGCAGGTGCAGATATCACCCCGGATGAAGCGGCGCGTAATAACTGGCTGGTAGCTCTCTCTTTACTGGTGTGTACGGTCGGTATCACGAACTCCATGCTCATGAGCGTGACCGAGCGTTACCGAGAGATCGGCACCATGAAGTGCCTGGGCGCTATGAATGGGTTCGTGCTGCGTATCTTCATGATCGAAGCAGCGGCAATGGGGCTGCTTGCTAGCGCTTTAGGAGCCGTTATCGGTATGGGCCTGATGGTGCTGGTGAAGATGCTTGTCGGCGTTCCCAAGGAAGCTATGGAGGCCGGGAAGACCTGGCATGGTGCGCTTACCGGGGGGGATGCTGGAGGAATCTTCCTGCTTTGTGCTGGAATCGGCACGCTGCTAACTATGGTGGCCGCGTTTTTCCCTGCACGCTATGCCTCCCAAATCCCGCCCGCCGGGGCACTCAGAATGGACGTTTAGAGAAGAACTATGTCAACGGAAGCGATGCGTGCGGTTACGGGCAAGACAGAGTACGTTGTTCGGGCCAAGGACCTTACCAAAGAGTTTGTGATGGGCACGGAAGTTACCCGCGCCCTCAAAGGTATCTCGCTGGATATCAAGCGCGGCGAATATGTCTCGATTATTGGCCCTTCCGGCTCCGGTAAATCGACCTTCTTCAACATGATCGGGGGGCTGGATAAGCCCAATGGCGGCACCGTGTTCATCAACGATGTGGACATGGCCCAGCTCGATGCCCAGGAACTGGCGTTCCTGCGGTGCCATACGATTGGCTACATCTTCCAGACCTTTAATCTGATTCCCGTGATGACAGCACTGGAGAACGTGACTCTGCCGACTATCTTCGCCGGTGTGCCTTCCGAAGAGGGAGTGGCGCGCGCCGTGGAGCTCTGTGAAATTGTTGGACTGGGACATCGCTTGCATCACAAGCCGGGGCAGCTCTCCGGTGGTCAGCAGCAGCGTGTGGCTATCGCGCGCGCCCTGGCCAATAACCCTTCTATCGTCCTCGCTGATGAGCCGACCGGAAACCTGGACCAGCGCACGGGTACGGAGATTATCCAGCTCCTACGCCAGTTGAATCAGGAGAAGGGGGTTACGGTCATCACCGCCACCCACGATGATAAGATGGTGCGTGTTTCTGATCGTGCCGTCATTATCCGCGATGGGCTTATCGATAAGATAGAGTTCCGCGACGAAATCCAGGCGCGGCTCGGCACCGAGGATGCGCCCATTGGAGGACATTAGTGCATTTTCGTGTTCTTGCCGCTGCTTCCCTGACCCTGGGAGCATTGATTTCTGGACCTGCCTTTGCCCAGAAACCGTCTACCGGAGCTAAAAAGGCTTCCGAAATTATCACCGCTGCTGGTCTGAAAGATTACCTCAGCTTTATCGCATCCGATGCTCTCATGGGGCGTGATACGCCCTCACCTGGTCTGGATACCGCAGCCCAATTTATCGGCTTCTTTTTGAAGCGCTGGGGATTCTTGCCCGGCGGTGGAGATGGAACCTACTTCCAGAAAATTCCGCTGACTCGCACCAGCTACGATCTCAGTAAGAGCAATATCTCAGTCGGGGGAGCCGCTCTGACTCCCAGCAAAGACTTCGCGCTGAGTGCCGGTAGCGGCTTTGGCTCTACCACAGGCGCGGCTATGCTCCTGCGAGTTTCCACCGCGCTACCTACGGATACAGACCTGACCGGAAAGATTCTAGTCGTCTTAGGGCAGCGGCGCGAGTTCGATGCCATGGCCTACGCCAAGAAGAACGGTGCTACCGGTCTGGTGCGGCTTGCGCAGGGGGCACAGGCACAGTGGGAGCAGTTCGCAGGTTTTCGACAGCGTGGCGGTTATAGAGTAGGCACGGGTGAGACGCCCGCCGGTCTGCCCAGTATCGATCTCTCTCCCGACGCGGGCACGGCTCTGCTGGAAGGCCAGCCGACAGCCATGGATGTACCGCAGCCCATGACCAAAACGGTTTCGTTTACGGTCGAAGGCCGCGTGGAGAACATCAATACGCAGAATGTTGTGGCTATCTGGCCTGGTTCGGATGCAAAACTAAAGGATGAGTACGTGGCTATGGGAGCGCACTACGACCATGTAGGCGCGAACCCGAACATGCCTGGCGACAATATCTTCAACGGTGCCGACGATGATGGCTCTGGCACTACAGCCTTAATCGGTATCTGTGAGGCGCTGGCCCGTGGTCGGGTAAAGACCAAGCGCAGCCTGATTATTGTGTGGCACTGCGGCGAAGAGAAGGGGCTATGGGGCTCCGAATACTTCACCAACAAACCCACGGTGCCCATAGATAAGATTACGGCGCAGCTCAATATCGATATGATCGGTCGCAGCAAGCCCGCCGGAGACGAAGACCCGCGCGATGCGACTCTTTCCGGCCCCGAGCAGATCTATGTGATTGGCTCTCGCATGCTGAGCACGGACTTGGGCAATATTGTAGATGGCGTGAATGCCAGTACCTACAAGCTGACCTACGATACGCGCTACGATGACCCCAAAGACCCGAACCGGTTCTACTACCGTTCGGACCACTATAACTATGCCCGGAAGGGAATTCCGATTACCTTCTGGTTCGATGGGGTGCATGTAGACTATCACCGCCCCGGCGATGAAGTAAGCAAGATCGACTTTATTAAAATGGAGAAGATAACCCGCACTGTCTTTCTGACCGCGGCTACTCTTGCCGATCTGCCAAACCGCCCGAAGGTAGACAAGCCTGTTCAGTAGGGAGTAGTCTTTATACTAGAAAAGCCCGGCTTTCGCCGGGCTTTTTGCCATCTCCCCTGAGTGTCGCTGTCGCTCCCTCGCCCCTCTTCCCAATCTTGCTTCGCTGGAAGAGGGGAATTCAGCGCACTCCAGCTTTACAGTGGCTCCCCTCCGGCGCGGCACCTTGCCAAAGTTTGTAGCTCTTTGTTGCAGTTGTGGTGTGTTATCCCTCTTCCAGCGAGGAACGAGCGAGAACGGGAAGAGGGACGAACGAGCAACGCGAGATTCAAGGGAGATGGCATTCCGAAAGCCAAAAAAGCCCGGCATTCGCCGGGCTTTTGTATTACGTGTGCGTATCTGCTTACATGCGGCGGATGCGCGGGTCGTTGGGGTTGGTAGACTGGGCAGACATTTCAGCCTGCATAATCATGTTCTCCAGCTCCGTGCGGTTCATGGCGCGGCTCAGAGCTAGCTCCTTGGAGATAACACCCTTCATATAGAGGTCACGCAGACACATATCCATGGTCATCATTCCGATGGCGCCGGAGGTCTGAATCATAGAGGTAATCTGGTGTGCCTTCGCCTCACGGATGAGGTTGCGGATAGCCGGGGTAGCAATCATGATTTCCTGGGCGCAGACGCGGCCTGGGGCGTTGTTGCGCGGCAGAAGCTGCTGGGTAAGTACAGCTTGCAGGTTGTTAGAGAGCTGCAGGCGGATCTGCTCCTGCTGACCGGGCGGGAATGAGTCAACGATGCGGTCGACGGTAGACGCCGCCGAGTTGGTGTGCAGGGTGGCGAAAACAAGGTGGCCTGTTTCTGCAGAAGACACGGCCATCTGCATGGTTTCCAGGTCACGCATCTCACCGACCAGGATCACGTCCGGGTCTTCGCGGAGAGCAGCACGCAGAGCGTTCGGGAAGGTCTTGGTGTCCTGACCCAGCTCGCGCTGGTTGATAACCGACATCTTGTGGGTATGCAGGTACTCAATGGGGTCTTCCACTGTGATGATGTGCTCGGAGCGGCCCATGTTGATCGAGTTGATCATGGCCGCGAGTGTGGTGGACTTACCAGAACCCGTAGGTCCGGTCACCAGGATCAGACCACGAGTGATATGGGTCAGCTTCTCGATAACCGGCGGCAGGTTCAGGTCGGTAAGGGTAGGAATCTTGGTCGGAATGGTTCGGAAGGCCGCCGCGACGGTACCTTTGTCTCGGAACACGTTTACACGGAAGCGGCTGGTGCGGCCAAGTGCATAGGAGAAGTCCAGCTCGAAGGTGGACTCAAACTTCTGAATCTGCTCATCGGTCAAAATATCATAGACGATGCGCTGACTGGTCTGGGGGGTGAACGGCTCGTAAGGGGCCTGAAGCAGCTTACCATCTACACGCAGTACCGGCGGCAGGC
Organism: Armatimonas sp.; assembly: GCA_049840835.1. Lineage (GTDB taxonomy): Bacteria > Armatimonadota > Armatimonadia > Armatimonadales > Armatimonadaceae > JANLTX01. Next base: position 56,515 of record JASGJG010000028.1, read on the forward strand.
CGACTGCGATATGCAGGTCCGAGCTACCCTTGGTTTCTACGACTAAGTGCAGAAGCTCATCGATGTGCGCATCTTCCAGGGAGCGGACACGCGCGGCGGCCATAGCGGCTGGCCCCGACGGTGTGGGGGGAGTTTCAGGCTGAGGCGTTGCGGGTGGCTGCGACTCTGGACCGGGAGTAGACATTTTTCGTTTCTCCTAAAATAAGTACAACCCCTCTATGACTATAAGGCAGCAGTTCTGCCTTATAGTCATGCGGGGCAGGTTTTCCTTAGTGACCGGCGGTAAAG
>JASGJG010000029.1:0-76434 GCA_049840835.1 Armatimonas sp.
AAGGTTAATAGGGAAACACGATAGAATCCGAACAGCACCTGAATCAGCGTTATGGGAGCGGTATTCATCGCCTCGCTCGATTACCCCTCGGGGATGTGAGGCCATGGCATTTCGCTATCTCAGAGATGAGTTGTTTATTCAGCCTGGGGCTGTATTTTCTGAACCGCCTGCTGCTACGCCCGAATCTCTCCTGGCCGTTTCTGCACTCTCATCTAAATGACGTACTTTGTTTGCCTTTCTGGCTACCGATACTACTCTTTCTTGCTCGGCGAGTAGGTTTGCGGAAACACGATGAAGCGCCCTCTGGCATAGAAATCCTGGTGCCGCTATTGGTCTGGGGATGGACCTTTGAAGTCTTTCTGCCGCGGCTCTCTACTCGCTCTGTAGCAGATCCGTGGGATATATGCAGCTACGCCGCAGGTGGCCTGCTGGCACAGACATGCTGGCAGTGGCGCTATCGCTCTCTCCCAGATACTTTCGATATCCAGGAGAGAACATCAGGCCTACCCTCGGTTTCCACCGGGGTGATGGTCACACGAGCAACGGGGGTCTGATTTGCGGGGGAGTGAGCCATTTGCCCAGTTCCAGGCAGTCGGCGCATCACCACGCCCGGTGATGCCTTCGTGCATATGAATGGTGCCATTTTCCGGACTGCGTGCATTGCCGCCACCCAGTGCGCCTAGAAAGCCGGTTTTCTCGTTGTTGACTTCGGTGCCAGCATCCATGCCCATGATGTCATAGGTGCGAGTGCCTATCTGACTGTAGATATTGACTCCAGCCTGGCCACCGAAGCCATCGTTGGTTCGGCCCAGCATCCAGACATGGGAGAGATAAGGGTGCGCGGCATCCACGGTCACACGCACAGTGACAGAGGAACCGGGCAGGAGCGGTGAGGTCAGCGGTGTTTCCAGGCTCATCACGCTGGTACCCATCATTGGCTGCAGCGCATTGACCTGCTCGGTGCGGTTTCCACCCTCCGCAATGTTCTGCACACCCAGAGAGGCAATACCGTTCATTTCCCAGAGTTTCACACTGGAATCGTGCGTAACGAACACCGGTGGCGAAAAAGGCTGACCACTATTGGCTGCGGAGTTCGTTAAGTCGGTAAGTGTGACATCGAAGGTGCGAGTTGTAGCAGGATTGGTTCCAGAACCACAACCAGAGAGCAAGACAGCGGCGGAAGTCAGGGCCATACCTGACACGAGAAGCGTGATTCGTTTCATAAACGACCTTTTTAAAGTTTATTTTGCGTTACTGGAGTGCAGTAAGCGCTGGTTGCTAGAAGAACCAATGGGAATTCGGAAAGTTCACTAATCCTAAAAAATAGAGAAAAAATGTTGCTAGCGCCTGCGGCTTGACAGTTTTGCCCCGACATGTGTATACTTTGTGAAAAGAGGCACAAAGTCAGAAATGAGTATTCTCGCGCCCGAGTACGCCCTACCTACTCTCCCCGCCGCACGCCGTGCGCCGGAGAGTAATATCGATGATCTGGCTGAGAAGGTCTGGAACGGAGAGCGCCTGAGCGCCGAAGATGGACTCCGGCTTTTTGAGCATCCGAACTTAGACGAATTGGCTATTCTCGCCGATGCTGTGCGGCGACAGAAGAACCCCGAGCGGGTCGTTACCTACATCGTCAGCCGCGACATCAACTACACCAATGTCTGCTGGGTGCGCTGCAGCTTCTGCAACTTCTATCGCACGCCCGGTGATACGTCTGGGGATTCTTACGTGCTCAGCCGCGAGCAGATTCGCCAGAAGCTCCAGGAGCTTTCCGATGTCGGCGGGGTCGAGATGCTCATGCAGGGTGGCCTGAATCCGAAGCTAAAAGTGGAGTGGTACGAAGAACTGTTGAGCTGGATGCGTGAGGAGTTTCCGCACATCATTCGCCACTGCTTCTCGCCTGCTGAACTTATCTACCTGGCCAAGATTAGCAAGCTCACTATGGAGGAACTTCTGACCCGGCTCAAGGCGGCTGGGCATCAGTCGATTCCTGGCGGTGGGGCAGAGATTCTAACGGATAGAGTCCGCAATTTCATCAGCCCCTACAAGGACACTGCCGATGAGTGGCTAGATTGTATGCGAGTTGCCCATAAGGTCGGCATTCCATCCACCGCCACCATGATGTATGGCTCCGTGGATACGTTTGAGGACCGGGTAGAGCACCTGATAAAGCTGCGAGATCTTCAGGATGAATCGCTGGCAAACTCCCCGGCAGCTTTCACCGCATTCGCGGCCTGGAACTACCAGCCCGATGGCACGGAACTGGGCGGCGTTCGCGCCTCTGGCTTCGACTATCTGCGTACCATTGCCGTCGCGCGGCTCATGCTGGATAACTTCCCGCACTTCCAGGCATCCTGGGTGACCCAGGGACCGAAAGTAGGACAACTCTCCCTCTCGTATGGCGTGGATGACTTCGGTCAGACCATGATGGAAGAGAACCGTGGTGAGCGCCGCCGGTTGTACTTTCGCCGTACCCATTGAAGAAATGGAACGCCTGATTCTAGATGCAGGCTACACTCCCGCCCGCCGTAACACTCGCTACGAGCGCGTCTGAATCCGGGCCACCAATTCACAGAGAAAAGCGTAACTACTTGGTTACGCTTTTCGTTGTTGTAGGCATGAGCCGCAGAAACGCATTTACTCTTTTAGAACTATGTCTTGTGTTGCTTATCATAGGAGTCATGGCGGCACTGCTGTTCCCTGTATGTTCCTGCTGCTACGGTAGCAGAGCTAAAACTTGTCGTATCGTGTGTCTTTCTAATACAAAGCCAGCAAGGGTTAGCTTTGATGATGTATGCGCAGGATTATGATGAGCAGTTTCCTGCGAATCCCTCTATCTGGATGGATCTTTCTAAGAAGTATGTAAAGAGTTGGGATGTGTATCACTGTCCATCATTAAATGCGAAGGAATATGGGTATGCGTTTGATACAAGAATGGCAGGAAAGAGACCCGAAGACCCTGGCAATCCCTGAGCATGTAACTTTGCTTATGGAGTCGACTAATAAGCAGAAAAATGCCTACAGTTCAGGAGAAGAGCTTGCGGCACGTCATGATGGTTTTGGCAGTGTAGTGTACGCCGATGGTCATGCCAAATCTCTTCACCGTAAAAAAACAATAGCTATTCCCTTTAAACTATAAAGTAGTCGCGCAGGAAAACGAAGCTACTGGCGCGAAAGGCCAGGCAAGGGAGGCAAGACAATGACGCCGAATTACGAAGATGCCCCAACCAAACCGCCGAAAAAGCCGGGGCTACCTGGATGGGCATGGGGATTGATAGGCTGTGCGGTTATTTCGCCGCTGTTGCTTCTTATCTTAGCGGCAATTACCTTTCCTGTTTTTGCTCAGGCGCGCGAGAAAGCACGTCAGACTAGTTGCTTGAGCAACTGCAAGCAAATGGCCCTGGGGGCTATGATGTATATGCAGGACTACGATGAGGTCATGCCTCCAAAAGGGGCGAAATGGATGGACCTCTCGGAGCCCTATACCAAGAGCCCGCAAGTCTATCGGTGTCCTTCGTATGGTTCTAATCCCTATGGCTATGCCATGAATTCAGAGCCTCTGGGCAAGAAGCTGGAAAAAATAAAAGATATGGAGACGCTTTATCTTATTTTTGATAGCAATGTCTCCCGGGCCGAACGAGCTGGCAGCGCCGACGGGGATTGCTTACCGCCATGTCCGAAAGTATGGCAATGTGGCATTTGCCGATGGGCATGCGAAGACAATGACCGATCCGGCGAGCAACTGAGCAAGCTGCGCCTATGACGCCGAACTATGAGGGGGCGATCTCTGAGGCGCCCCGAAAAAGGGAATGCCGGTCTGGGGAGTGGTAGCCCTAATAGGGTGCGTGATCGTGCCAATTATTGTTCTGCTTGTTTTTGCCGCCATACTCTTTCCCATGCTCTCTCGGGGACGTGAAAGAGCGCGCGGTATTGTCTGTCTGAGCCATAGCCAGAAGATAGGAATGGCTACACTTCTCTATGCCCAGGACTACGATGATGTTCTGCCGCCAAAAAACAGCGCATGGATAGACTTGCTGGAACCCTATACGAAGAGCACTGGCGTAGAGATGACCGCTCCCACGAAGCAGCCGACTGTTGTATCAGTGCCCCTCCCGTAAACTCTGGCCCCGGATATGCCATGAGTACCGAAGGGGTGCTGGCAGAAAGCTAACAAAGCTAGCGGAGCCCTACACCGTGCGAGATTATTTTCGATAGCGATGCGCTTGGTAGAAACGCATTCGCCGCGCCGGATGCCGTGGCATATCGGCATGCAGATCAGCGCGGCAGTATTACGTTCGCCGATGGGCACGCAAAGTCTGTAAGGCACCCGTAAGCAACTCTCCTAGAGAGCTTTTACGGCTTCCAGGACTTTGTCTACGTGGCCTTCGACTTTGACCTTGGGGAAGACTTTGGCGATCTTGCCTTCGGCATCTATCACAAAGGTCGTACGCTCGACACCCATGTACTTCTTGCCGTAGTTATTCTTCTCCACCCACACGCCGTAGGCTTCGGAGATGCTGCCATCCACATCGGCAAGTAGTGGAAAGTTTAGCTCGAACTTCTTGGCAAACTTGGCGTGGGAGTCCGAGTCATCTCGTGAGATGCCTAAGATGACAGCGCCTGCAGCATCGAACGCACCTTTCAAATCACGAAAGGCACAGGACTCGGTGGTGCAGCCCGGTGTGTCGTCTTTCGGGTAGAAGTAGAGCACCACGGGTTTGCCGCGCAACCCCTCTAGCGAGATAGTCTCACCTTCGGTCTGTGTGGGTAAAGAAAAGGCGGGGGCAGGTGTACCCACGTCAGGTCGGCTCATTGTTTTTCGTCTTCTTTCTTCCAGGGAATATCAGGCTGGTCAGCACTGGCATTGGCGGCGCGCGCCAGCACAAAAGCAAATCGCTCAAGCGATTCAAATACCGTATTAATTCCGGATTTGTGGTGTCTGGTTCCACTCGGCACAGGGTTACCACCCGGCGCTCGGCACGGCGCACAATGGTGCGTGCCTGGTGCAATGCGGCTGCGGCAGGCGTTCCGCCGGGCAAGATAAAGGTCTGGAGGGGCGGCAGGGTCGCTTCCCAGGTATCTATCTCTTTTTCCAGGGCTTCTATGTGGCGTGATTCGATACGGGGTACGGCACGCGGTAGTGGCGTCGCCAGGTCGGCTCCCACCGTAAAAAGCGTGTTCATTAGCTGTAACAAAACGCTGTGCAGAGACTCTACTTCTTGTAGAAAGGCGGCTGCTATTGCAATAGCGGCGCTTGCCTCATCTACCGTGCCATAGCTTTCAACACGCAGTTCGTCCTTGCTAACTCGCTGGCCGCCGAAGAGCCCGGTCTCGCCCGAGTCGCCCGTCCGGGTGTAGATTCGCATCGTCGGAGTGTACCTGAAAAAAGTCCGCTGATTTTATAGCTCTGGCGCGTCTAATATTGCGATGAAGTTTCAGGAGAGAGATGTGTCTATGCCGACACCAGAGATCACGCGGCGGCTGACCCAGCTTATGGAGCAAGAGCGCGGTGGAATTTACCGCCTGTGCATGCGCCATTGCGGACAGTCCGAGGTCGCTGAGGATCTGGTTCAGGAGACCTTTATAGAAGCATGGCGAAATCGGCACAAGCTGATTTCGCCGGTACTTCTCTCCCGGCTGGCTCTATAAGATCGCTCGCAATGTCTGCCTACGCTGGCGCCGCTTGCGAGGGCAGCAGGGGATAGCGGCCGAGCTCCCTGAAGACATGAGCACGCCGTTCCCGGACACCCTGGAGCAGGCTGAGGTGGGGAAGCTACTGGATCAGGCGATGGCAACTCTGCCCCTGGAAACCCGGCAGCTTCTGGTAGGCCGCTATGTGGAAGAACTGCCACTCTCCGAGCTGGCGGAGCGGCAGCATACCAGTGAAGGCACTGTAGCGGTTCGGCTACACCGAGGGCGCCAGGCGCTCCAGCGTGTGGTGACGACTCACTTTCATCAGGATGCTCTGACCTTCGGGCTGGTTCAGCCCACGCAGGGGGCGCGAACCACCACGAATATCTGGTGTCCGGACTGCGGTAGCGCACGATTAGTTTTTGCGCCGCGTGCCGATGCCTCGACGGACCAGTTCCGCCTTGTCTGCCCGTCTTGCTGTACGCTTCCTCGCTCGGTCTATCTCTTTGCTGACCTGTCCACGCCCGACATGAAGAAAGTCGTGGATGGAGTGCGGGGCTATCGTCCTATCTTAAAGAGGCTGGATGCAGCGGGGACCCGGTGGTTGAACGCCGGGCTGAACGATAAGCGGGGGGCTGTCTGCGACCACTGTGGTCAGAGAGCGACTCTGCAGCGAATCCCGGCGGGGCAGGGTAATGGCCCGCTCCAGAATACGTTTCATGTGGTGGTTTCCTGTCCGTGTGGGCAGACGAATTTCACTACGCGACTGGGACGCATTCACCATGGCCTGCCCGAGGTACAGCATTTCTGGAGCAAGGCCAATCGCATGCGGCGACTTCCGGACCAGCGAGTCAGCGTGGAAGGGGTTCCTGCTGTGCTGACTCGGTTTGAAAGTCTCGACCGGTGCGGCGGCTCTGGATGTTCTGGTGCGTGAGTCCGATTTCACCTTGATCAAGGTCGAGGAAAATTTATCTGGCAGTTTGTAATATTGCCAATAGTTTCAACGATTATATAAGTGATGCGATAGTCTACGGGGGTTTGCAGAAAAATATTCTGCAATCCCCGGATTTTTAGTAATAGAGATGCTCTTTTAAGAGATGAATAAGTACAACAAGGAAATCTTTAAAGGTTTTCTATTGTTGAAATTCATCCTTTTGGAGGAACTCGCATCATGTCGCATCGGCGTCATGCCTTTACGCTCATTGAGCTACTCGTCGTAATCGCAATCATCGCGATTCTTGCCGCTATTCTCTTCCCGGTTTTTGCTCAGGCTCGTGCTAAGGCACGTCAAACCAGTTGTCTTTCCAATCAGAAACAACTTGCTACCGGAATTATGATGTATACCCAGGACTATGATGAAGTTTTCCCCTTAGCCTTTGGTACCGACGCTGCCGGTGCCTGGCGAGTGGGATCCTATGTGCCATTTCCTCCGAACTGGCGCCCGGGTTCATCCGCGTCCTATATCGCCCATGGGGCTGTGGGCTGGGCAAACGCTATCTATCCGTATGTGAAGAACTACGGTGTATATCGCTGCCCAGAAGGCCAGGTCACTAATCTTGCCGGTGTGGACTACTCCGCTCCGGTGGTGCCGCCTCAGGCCAACAGCTATGAGTACAACTCCGTGCTGATGTCCTCATCGCAGGCCGCTCTCACGTTCCCTGCGGATGTTCTGCTTCTGTGGGAAATGCCTTCCAAGAATGTCCCGTTGGGTCTGATTGGACCGACCTTTCCACTCAACTGCCCGACCCCGAACAGCGCCTGTGTCTATGTTCCTCGAACCAGCGCGGGCTGTGTTGCCGGTAACGGTGGCTCTACGAGCTGGTACGGTCCTAACCCGAACCAGTGGGTGCATGCCGGTGGGCAGAACTATGCCTTTGCCGATGGTCACACCAAGTTCGTGAAGTTCACTACCACTCCCAGTGTGGACTCGAACTACCTGAAGGAGATGTGGTCTCGCTACAACGCCAACGGTACCCCGCAGGGCCACTGGTGGAATAGCTGCCACGACTGGCGCTCCCGCCCGGACTTTGATCCGGCTGGTTAAGGCTCGGGAGAGAAACCTATGAAAACGCTGATTCTCCTCTGCTTTGTACTCGGGCTTTTGGCTCTTGCGGGTTGCTCTCAGGAGCCGGAGGCGCCTAAGCCTGCGTGCTCCCCCGCCGGGAGTTACTCAGGGAACGACTCAGAGTGGTGGTTCCCAGGTTCAACAGAGAACGGGCGCTGCTGTTTCCAATCAGTAACTCCGTTACTCATTTATCCCAGGATGGAGTCTCTCTGGCAACATCAGAGAGACTCTGCCTGACAATTATTTAAGCAATTATCTGGACTGGAAAAGGAGAAAGAGACATGAGAAATCTTCGCGCTACCCGAATGCGCACGCTGATCCCCAGCATGACAGCACTGGCGTTGCTGCTGGGAACCGCCCTGTTAACCCATGCTATCCGCCCGGAAAATCGGCAGGGAGGGCTAAGTCTGACCGAGGCATTTGCAAGAGATGAATCGCCTGTATCGCAATGCCAACACATAGCCGAACTTTTGGAGCAGGGCCGCCTCACCGAAGCAGAGCCGCTTCTAGTCGCCATGCCCACCGCGCCGATTTCGATGGATGCCATTCCCAATACGGATGCATTTCGGACGCAGGCGCAGGCACTGCTACGGTTAAGCAAGGCTATGATAGAGGCCTCCCTGAAACAGGGGAAAGATGGTAAGCGCGACGAAGCGTTGGAGCGGATTCGTCTCTGCCGGGCTATGCTGAACTTCCGTGGGGATAGCCCTCAGGCATTAGAGGTTTCCCACAAGATTACCAGCCTCGCCGACACCGCAGAATCACAGCTCCGATATCGGCTGATCTGAAGGTTTTTGTAACAATGGTGTCCGATATACTGGATGCGAATGTTGCGGATTTCAGATAAGTTCAAATCAGTCTTAGAGCGCCTTTTCGCCCTGGATCTACGCTCCCTTGCGTTCCTGCGGATCGGACTGGCGCTCTACTTGCTCTGGGACCTCTGGGATCGCGGGCGCTCTCTAGAAGCGCACTACTCCGATGTAGGAGTCTACCCCGTTGCCTTTCTGCAGCAGGAGCAATACTCCCAGGGGTACTGGTGGGAACAGTGGAATATCCACTGGCCGAACTACTGGTCGTTTCACTCTTTTCCTGGTGATACCGGGGCGTGGGTGGGTTTTGTCTTCGCGCTGAATGCCCTTTTTCTGATAGGCATGTTGGTGGGTTACAAAACTCGCTTCATGGTTCTTGTCTGCTGGATTCTGAACTTGTCGCTTCAGAATCGCAACATGATGGTGTTGCACGGCGGCGACCTGATGGTGCGGATGCTGCTGTTCTGGTGCCAGTTCCTGCCACTGGGTGCGCGCTGGTCCTTAGATGGCTCCTGCGCCATTCGCCGAGCCTATGGCGCTTCAGTACCGAAGGCAGTTCTCTCTGTAGGTACCTTCGGTCTAATCTGGCAGGTGTGCCTGGTCTATTTCTTTACGGCATTGCTGAAAACAGGAGATGACTGGCTAAAGGACGGTACGGCGCTCTACTACGCTCTCAACATAGATCTCTATGGCACCTGGACCGGGCGTATTCTCCGCCAGTCTCCGGGGTTGTGCTGGCTGCTAACCCGCGCTTCGCTATTCTGGGAGGCGGTTGGACCTCTATTTCTATTTGTACCATTGCCACGGGTGCGTATCGCCACGGTCCTGATGTTTCTGGCGTTTCACCTGCTGGGCATTGGGTTGTTCATGGATGTCGGGCCGCTCTCCTGGTGCTCCGTATTGCTCTGGATAGGGCTACTCCCAGGAGAGTTCTGGGATGGGCTTTCGGCACGCTGGAGCAAAGTCAGAGAAAGGCCTCTACCAGCTCGCCTGACAGCTCACTATAATACGCTGGTTGAGTGGCGGAATCGCCGTGTAAGAGCCCGAGTCGCTGCTCGTAAGCCACTGCCGAACATAGCCCCATGGCTGCCCACTCAATTTATTGCCGCGTTCTTTGTCTGGTTCGTTACCGCCTGGAACATAGGAACGCTTCCTAATAAGAACCCTGCCAACTATGTTCCCTCACAAGTACGCTGGCTGAATGCCTTCATCCGCTTGGATCAGAAGTGGGCCATGTTCGCCCCGTTTCCCTCTCATGATGATGGCTGGTTCGCTATGCCCGCTGTCTGGCAGAACGGGAAAACTATGGACCTGTACACCCGCCTGCCTGTGGCTTGGGATAAGCCCGATCATGTCAATCGCATGTTCCCCGATGAGCGGTGGCGCAAGTACCTTATGAACCTCTGGATAAAAGACTATCGATACCAGTGGCAAAACTTTGGGGAATGGGCTTGCCGCTCGTCACAATTACATGATTCCAAGGGCAACCAACTGCGGTCTCTGGTTGTCTGGTATATGCTCGAGATGACAGTACCGCCGGGGCAGAAACAGACCCCACCTGTCAAGACCTTCCTCTGGGAGCATTACTGCTCTCCTGGGGATGCCCCCGAGCGTATCAAGCGACTCAATGGAATCACTGCTTCAAACCGTTGACCTGACCAAGACCTATAACAAAGATACTCCTATGGAAGTGCCGGTTCTTAAGGGAATCACGCTCTCCATTCAGCCAGGGGAGTTCGTGGCTATTATGGGGCCGAGTGGGTCGGGCAAATCTACCTACATGAACATCTTAGGGTGTTTAGACCGACCGACTTCTGGAAGCTATCTTTTCGATAGCCAGGATGTCTCCAAGCTCTCCGATGACGCCCTGGCCGAGGTCCGCTGCCATAAGTTTGGCTTCGTATTTCAGAGCTTCCACCTTCTGCCGCGCCGCGCGGCTATAGAGCAGGTAGAGCTGCCCATGCTCTATGCGGGGCGCCTTCGGCGGCGGGAGCGGGCTACCTGGGCGCTGGAGCGTGTGGGACTGAAGGACCGCATGCACCACAAGCCTACCGAGCTATCTGGTGGTCAGCAGCAGCGCGTGGCGATTGCCCGTGCGCTCGTAAACGACCCTCTGGTGCTCATGGCCGATGAGCCTACCGGCGCTCTGGATACCCGCACTAGCGAGGAGATCATGTCTATCTTTCAGGAGCTAAACCGGGAAGGTAAGACCGTGATCATGGTTACCCACGAGCAGGATATTGCGGAGCATGCCACCCGTATCATTCGCTTCCGAGATGGCGAGATCTGGGAAGATGGTGAAGTAGAGAACCGGCGCATCGCGACATCGCAGTAGTAAAAGCAAAACGCCCCTGGGAGACTTCCCAGGGGCGTTTTTTATGCTGCATTTCTTAGTGTTTACCGTTGCGCCCGGCGCCGACTGGCTCGCGGCCCGGCTTCTGCTCTAAGTGCGCGCGGCCCCGACGGACTTCATCCAGCACAGAGCGGGTGCGGTCTTCCACGTGGTTCATGGCAGCGCAGATATCTTTTTCCAGAGTCAGCAGGATATCGCGGGCATAACCCTCGGCGTCTGCCTTCAGATCACGAGCGTAGTTCTCGGTCTCGTTACGCGCTTCCTGAAGCACACGGTCGGTATCCTGACGTAGCTGTGCGGACTCCGCCTCAGCGCTGGCAACAAGCTGCTTGGCCTGCTGTGTGGCCATTTGCATTACCTTGGATTCGTTTACCATCTCTTCAGCGGCACGCTTCGCCTCAGCGATAATGCGTTCCGCTTCCTTCTGAGCATCGTAGACAGTTTTCTCCGACTCAGAGCGAGCGTGGGTGAGCACATGGCGCTCCTGCTCTTGAGCAGCCGAACGCATGTGCTCGGCGTCCATACGCGCCGATTCACGAAGATGGTCCGCTTCCGATTGTGCCGAGGTCAAAAGCTCGTCGGTGCTCTCAGCGATGCGCTCCGCACGTCGCACAACCTCTGGCAGAGATGCCCGGATTTTCTGGATGAGCATATAAAACTCGTCCGCGTCGAACTTGCGGTAGCCCAGAAATCCGCCTGATTCCGTCACGAGCGCCTCCAGACGCTCTAAATTCTTCAAAGTATCTATGGTTTTGCCGCTCCTTCATGCGTCATTTTCGATCCCTCAGGCGTCGCTGTACCGCCTCGGGGACCAGGGCAGAGACATCTCCGCCCAGACGCGCAATCTCCTTCACCAACGACGACGAGAGGTAGAGATACTCCACGCTCGTCATTAAAAAAAACGTTTTGATATCCGGGGCCATCTGCCGGTTTGCCAGGGCAATCTGAAACTCGAACTCAAAATCGCTTACCGCGCGCAGTCCACGCACAATAACATCCGCTCCCTGACTCCGAACAAACTCCACCAGTAGTCCCTCGAAGCTGACTACCTCTACGTTCTCCCAGGCAGCGCATGCTTCTCCAATCATCTCCAGGCGCTCCTCTACAGTGAAGTAGGGAGACTTTCCCGAGTTGCGGCCTACGGCCACCTGAACCCGGTCAAAAGTTCCTGCCGCCCGCTCAATAATGTCCATATGACCATTAGTGATCGGGTCGAATGAGCCTGGGTAGATTGCTGTGACGGACTCTCTCATGTCGTCGCTGTCCATTCTACCTCATTTTTCCGTTTCACGAATGTTTCACGGAGGTAACGGTTCTCTGGGCGGGAGAGCTTCGGGTCAGCAGCTAGAAGTGCCAGAGCATCTTCCCGCGCTTCGTGCAGCAGGTCGATATCTCGTAAAACGTCTGCCGCACGAAGAGACGGTAGCCCGCTTTGCTTTGTTCCGAAGAACTCGCCGGGACCTCGCAGCTTCAGGTCTTCTTCGGCTATTACGAAACCATCACTGCTGCCTACCAGGGCTTCCATACGCCGCTCGCCGTCTGTAGTCTTCGGGTCGGCAACCAGTACGCAGAAGCTAGCATGCTCGCCTCGGCCCACACGACCTCGAAGCTGGTGCAACTGTGCCAGCCCGAAGGCATCCGCATCTAGAATCACAATCACAGCGGCATTGGGCACATCTACCCCCACCTCGATTACCGTGGTCGCTACCAGCACCTGCGCTTCGTTATTCCGGAACCGCTCCATGGCAGCGTCTTTGTCATCAGACGATAGCTGTCCATGTACTAATGCTACGGAAAACTCGGGAAAGACATGCTCTTCTAAGTGGGCAGAGAGCTGTACGGCGGCTTGCGCCTGCCGCTTCTCGCTCTCTTCTACCAGCGGGCAGATCACATACGCTTGCCGCCCCTGGGCTAGCATCTTGCGCACGCCTTCCCAGACACCCGGCTTGTCTTCCAGCTTTTTCCAATGGGTTCGGATCGGTTTGCGGCCTGGGGGCAGCTCATCGAGTATAGAAACATCTAAGTCGCCATACACGGTGAGAGTCAGGGTCCGGGGAATCGGGGTTGCGGTCATGACAAGGATATCCGGGCGCACCCCTTTATCCGAGAGAGCCGCACGCTGAAGCACGCCGAATCGGTGCTGTTCGTCAATAATGGCGAGCCCGAGCTTATGGAATCGCACTCCTTCTTGTATGAGCGCATGAGTGCCCACTACAATTCCCGTTTCCCCAGAAGCCAGGCGCTCCAACACCGCGCGTTTCTCTTTGGCGGGCCGGCTGCCGGTCAGCAAATCGACCCGAATACCCAGATCCTCTAAGCGGGCGCGTACGCCTTTTAAATGTTGCTCGGCCAGTATCTCCGTGGGAGCCATGAGCGCGGCCTGGTAGCCATTTCGCGCGGCTATGGTCAGCGCTGCCATGGCCACTGCAGTCTTTCCTGCCCCGACATCGCCCTGCACTAAGCGGCTCATGGGCTCCGGGCGGTGCATATCTTCGCCTATCTCAGCAATCGCGCGCTGTTGGGCTCCCGTGAGGGCGAAGGGCAGGACCGCACGCAGCTCCTCTACCGGGCCAGTGATATCCGCAAATGAGACACCGGGCAGGGTAGCTACAGAGCGCCGACGGTCTGCGACTAAGAGCTGTACCCCTAAAAGTTCCTCGTAGGCCAATCGTCGCCTGCCTGCTTCCCGCTGAAGCTCGGCCTCCGGGAAGTGCAGACCTTTGAGAGCCTCAGCAATACCAGGCAGGCTGCGCTTCTTACGAAGGCGCTCGGGCAGAGACTCTGGAACTGAGTCCGCCAGGCTCTCTAAAGCCGTAAAAATCCAGCGGCGCAGGCGAGTCTGTGAAAGACCCTCAGTCAGTGGATAAACCGGCACGATGCGACCCAGGGCCAGTGAGTCCACGGTGCCATCTTCATCTATGGCTTCCCACTCGGGCTGAGCTATGTCTATAGAAGCGTATCCACGTTTGATAGTGCCATAAGCCACCACACGACGCCCGATGAGTTTTTCAAAGGTGGCCTTCATGCGCCACTGGTTGAACCAGACCATGCTCGCTACAGCGCGGCTGCCATCATCTAAAGTCACTTTGGTGATAACCAGGCGGTTCTTAGTGGGGCGGTTCTCTACGGCGGTAATCTTGCCGGAGACCAGAGCAGTCTGACCGTTTTGAGTGTCCGCCAGGCGTACGAAGTTAGATCGGTCTTCCCAGCGGCGGGGGAAGTGATAGAGCAGGTCGCCCAGCGTAAGCAGACCCAGGCGGGCGAGGTCACCAGCGACCTTTTCACCTACCCCTTTCAGGGCCGTTACCGGGCGGTAGAGAGCATCATTGGGGGCGGCCACAGTGTTATTCTACCGAACGAAAAACGCCCCCGGCCTATCTCTGGCCGGGGGCGCTTAAAGCCATTGAGCGGGCTCAGACCTCGGCGTCTTCTTCGCTCTCTTCATCGCCTGTTTCATCCAGGTCGATATCGATATCTTCCACCGCAAGCTCGCCTTCAGCGTCTTCCAGGGAGATCTCACCGTCGTTGTCTTCGGTCTCTTCTTCGTCGGCATCCTCTTCGACGATAGCTTCCGCAAGCCGGGTTGCGCCGGAGCGCGTGCGTGCAGCATCAGAGACAAACTTGACCTTCACATCCGCATACCACAGCGGTATCGTGGGAATAGGCATACCGCTGACACTACAGCGGACCTCGCGAACGTCGGCCTCTTCTTCGGGCGCGGCTACCGTGGCCGTGCTCTCTTTAGCCATTACTTACTTCCTCTCGGCTTTATCGCCGCGCTGCTTGGGCTCATTGGAAGGGAGGACGCCATTGACAAACATCAGCACCCCGGCCAGCCCATAGATCATCCACTCGTTGCCCTTTACGACCCGACCCGGATCGTAGACCATCTTGCCGCCGGATGCCAGCCCGACGATAGCGACGAGCAACAGCAAAACCCCCAGCAGGTGGAACGAGTTAATGCGGCGAATGATATTCACAAATTCCAGTTTATCATAGAGGGAACGAACGCTTGACAGTCCGGGTGCAGGCACCAGTACGAATCGATTTTGGCGGAGCATGGACCGATGTTGGCATCTATGCCAACGAGCACGGAGGCGCCGTCTTCAACGCAACCATAGATCAGTACGCTCTAGGGACCTTCGAGGTCCGACAGCGTGGCGAAGGAGTAGAGGCGCGCGAGGGGCTTAGCGTGAACTACGGCTTCGACCTTCCTTCTGGCTCCGGGCTCGGCACCAGCGCAGCGCTAAATGTGGTCTGGCTGGCCCTCATTGGCGGCGGTATCCGCGAAGGGCGAGAGCGTGGTGAGATTGCTGAGCAAGCTTACCGAATCGAAGAGGTGCTCGGAAACCTGGGTGGCAAGCAGGACCAGTGGGCCTCTGCTCTCGGCGGATTCAATCTCTTGCGTTTCAGCAAAGATGGCGTAGAAACGCAGTCGATCTCCCTATCTCCGGAAACGCTGGAAGCGCTTCAGAGCCGAAGTGTGCTGGTCTACACAGGAACTCCTCGCCTCTCTGGCCGAATCCATGAGAGCGTGTGGGGCGCCTACCAATCCGGTAGGCCAGAAACCGTGGCCGCTTTACATCGCTTGAAAGAGATCGCGCTGACTATGCCAGGCAAGTTGAACGCTGGCGATGTAGATGGGTTTGCAGCTCTGCTTGCCGAAAACTGGACCTGCCAGAAAGCGCTCTACGATTCTGTAACCAACCCACAGATAGAGCGGTTATTTACAATCGCCCGAGAGGCCGGGGCTGTTGGCGGAAAAGCCTGTGGCGCGGGCGGGGGCGGTTGCCTCTACTTTATTTCGTCGGAAGGAAAGCGGGATTCGCTTGCGGCTGCCCTGGCAACGGCAGGTGCTCGCGAGATTCCGTTTCGCTTTGAGTTTGATGGCCTGACAGTGAAGGGGTAACTACATGCGCGTTTTAATCATGTCGGATATGGAAGGTGTGAGCGGAATCGTCACCTGGAAGCAGGTAGAGGGCGGCTCGCCGATGTTCGAGGAAGCCCGGCGGCTCTACACCGAGGAAATCAACGCCGCTGTGCGTGGCGCGCTGGCTGCCGGTGCCACCGAAATCGTGGCTGTGGACTGCCATGGTGCGGGCGGTGACTGGACCTTCAACTCGTTTGTGCCCGAGCTGCTGCATCCTGAGTGCGAGTGGGTTGCTCACCACGCCTGGGGGCGCTACACCGAGCTATTAGAAAAAGGCTGTGATGCCGCGCTCATGGTCGGTATGCACGCCCGCGCCGGAACTCCTGATGGCGTGCTCTGCCACACCATCTCCACTGTTACCTGGCGTAATCTCTGGTTCAACGATGACCTGGTCGGTGAACTCGGCGTGAACGCCGCGCTCTGCGGGCACTACGGCTGCCCGGTGGCCTTAGTCACCGGAGACGATGCCGTGCTGCGTGAAAGCCGCGAGATCTTGGGCGATGATGCTGTCTACGTGTCGGTAAAGACCGGCCTCTCCCGCTACTCAGCACGGCAGGTTCCCCCCGTGAAAGCTCGCCAGCGAATTGAAGATGGCGCCAAAGAGGCTCTTTCAAGAGTACAAAAAGGCCGTGTCTACAATCCCGGCAATCCCTGCACCATCACTATCGAAGTGGAAACAGTGGATAAAGTGGGTCGATTCCGTGGGCGCGAAGGCGTGGAAGTGGTAGAGCCACTCAAGGTCAAGAGCTACGGCAAAGATTGGATGGAAGCCTGGGACCGCATCTGGCCGCAGGCCGATCTATAAGCCTGGTCTACTATAAATGGGGCGTGGGCGATCTAAGATTGCCCACAGGCGTGCCGCCTCTTGAGCATGAGTGGTGGCATCAGTATCACGCCCCTGTTGCCCGGCGACTTCCGCGAGTCCGTTTTCTGCATCTGCAGCAGATAGAAGGTTCTCGTTGGGCAAGGCCTCATCACGGGTAGCAGAAAATATCTGGGCCGCCTTGTCTAAGAATCCCTCTTCCAAATCAAGCCAGGCGCCTGTTAGTTGGGCTTCCAGGCTAACGTGAGGTTGCGGAGAAGGGGTCTGCCAGAACTTATCTAACTCCTGCCTTGCATGCGCCAGGTCGCCCTGGGCACGATATAACATCGCCCCTTCCAAACGGCGTCGATCCCAGTGGTAGCTCCCTGTACCAGGATAGAGTGCATCTGTTTCTTCAAGGTAGGCATGTCCCTGTGCCCAATCTCCTGATTTGCGTGCCGCACGGGCTAGAAGAATTAATACGATGCACCGCGAGGCCATATGTTCCTGGCTGGTGTAAAGCCTATAGAGCCGGTCCAACAGAGTTCGGGCTTCGGTAAGCTCTCCTAGCTCTATCAGCGTTAGAGCCAGCATGCGCTCCGCATGCTGCTGCATCTGTTCGTCCCCCATTTGGATACGAAGCTCACGGCATCGCCGGATATATTCCTCAGAGCGATGGCCTGAGCCCGAATAGTAATAGGCTACAGAGAGATGACCGAGAGCAGGAGCCTGAATTGCAGGAGAGCAAGAGTGCAGGTAAGGGAGGCACTGATCCATGAAATGGCGTACCACACCGAACCAGCCGTGACTGGTTGCCGCAGTAGCCGCGTAGCAGCGTGAGAGCACCTGCTCTTCTCTATTGACGAGGGTATCGCTGAGAGCGAATCCTTCCTTAAAAGTACGTATCGTTTCTGCGCGGTTTTTTATCAGCGCCCACTGCAACGCTTCCGTCCGCAGGGCATCCGCAGTACGTTCTCGGTCATCCGCCTCACGCCAAAGCTCCGTAACACGCTGGAAAGGCAGAACTGACTCTTCTTTTTGTCCGAGCGCATAGTGCAGGTTGCCTATTGTTCGTAGCGCTGTAGCCTCTGTCTCCCGGTTCGCACTTCGCCGAGCCGCCTGCCTTATGTCCTCCACATGTTCTAGAACTTTCCGGACAGTGCACTCTACTCGTGCACGAGCCTCTCCCTCACCCGAAGGAACGAGGTGATTCAGGCGAATGGCAGTAAATCCGGTCAGATAGAGATTGCCTCCCTCAAGGCAGTCCGCAAGGCATCGCTCGTACAGCGGAATTGCCTCAAACTTACGGTCCGTCTGAATCAGTCTTGCTAGTTCGAAGAGAATCGGGGCACGTGTGGCAGGCCGCTGCGCCAGAGCGATAGCTTCTTCTAGCATGGCCTGCTGTCCACGTGCCAGAGTACGAGATTCCTCTAGCTTCAAAGTCGCACGGATATCCGGGTCTGTAGTGAGCTCCCAGGTGGTGCGGATAAGCGCTCTGGCATCCTCACCGAAGCCAAGGTCACGCAGTAGAGCGACCTGGGGCAGAGCCAGTCGCACAAAGAGGGCAAGATCGTGCGATGTGGCCCATAACAGTGCCGCATCACGGTCCTGGCGGGTGGCGATCATCCGCCGAAACGCTTGCTGGCGTGCATCGGAGTAGTGCCGGGCCTGCTCCCGCTCCGAGAGTGCTGCTAGATGCTCGGCATGGCGGGAGTGAGCGACAGCTTTTCTGTCGGGATGCTCCGCCAGCTTTTCGGCGGCGTAAACCCGCACGGGCTGGAGAAAGGTCCAGCCGCCAGAGCGAGTGGTAAGCAGTGAGCGCGCGTGGAGAGTCAGCACCGTGTCCAGCGCCTCATCTACTTCAATCACAGCTGCCGCATCCTCTATGGTAAACGGTGCGACGAATACCGAGAGAACAGCGCAGGCGTTCTGCTCTTCTTCCGAAAGCGTCGCCCAGGAGTCGTCCAGAGTGGCCCGCATTGTCCGCTGTCGCTCGGGTAGATCGGGCTGGCGCGTGGAAAGCACCCTCAGAGGCTCATCTAAACGCCGCAGTAGCTCCTGCGGTGAGAGAGCCCCGCACCGAGCTGCTGCCAGCTCGATAGCCAGCGGCAGGCCATCCAGCCGGGTGCAGATACGAGTAATGGCTGCTTCTTCCGCCTCGGTCAGGGTAGCCCCAGCATCCTGTGCTCGCTCTCGGAAGAGCCGGGTCGCCCACTCCGCCGAGAGAGTTTCCAGATACACCACCTGCTCCCCGCGCAGACCTAGCGGCTCCCGGCTGGTCGCCAGAATACGTACTGCTGCCTCCTCTGGGAGATAAGCCCGGAGAGCGCCCCTCACCCCCTCTATCAAGTGCTCACAGTTATCCAGCACGATCAAGGCTTCATCGCAGGCCAGCAAGTTACGCAGGCGAGCCGCGCCGCTCTGCCCGAGTGCCTGAGCAATTGCCCGTGCGACGGTATCTGTATCGGAGCCAGCGGGAAGCAGAGCGAGATCAATAAAGATGGCGCGCGTGTGGGAGCGTGCCAGAGCGGTGGCCAGCCGGGTCTTACCCATGCCCCCGATGCCTACCAGCGTGGTCAGTACGCCACGAGATAGCCGCTCTCGCACGGCCTCCAGTTCTGCTTCTCGCCCGATAAGGGGTGTGGCAAACCGGGGGAAACTCTCTGCGCCCGCAGAGGCAGGGCTATTCTGAGTAGGCGCTTCGGTCAAACGCTGCATCAGAGTGCGAGTTGCGGCGGAAGGTTCCTGGCGCAGCTCCTCATGCAGGCGCAGCCGTAGCTCCCGAAACGTGCGCCGAGCTGCATTGATATCCCCCGACGCGGCCAGGGTCTGTATCAGCTCCCGCTGCACGCTCTCATTGAGCGGGTCGATACGCTCTGCCCGGCGCAACAGAGTCAAGGCTTTCGCGGACTCCCCTAAGTCTCGCGCTCGGCGGCCCAGTAGCTCCAGAGCTTCCAGGGCGCTTCGTTCACGCAGGGCGCGCTCACCCAGGATCCAGTCTTCATTGGCGCCCTCTAAGAGTGGGCCACGATACAGAGTGACAGCATCTTCCGCCGTAGATGGGTCTCCGGTCTTGGCAAAGCGAGCCATAGCCAGATCGAAGGTAAGAATATCGCAGAACGCACCGCCGCTCAGATCCAGCCGGAGCTGGCCACGGCCTGGAGTGCACAGGCGCTCTGCTTCACTGCCTAAGGCCGTGCGTAGATCTGCCAGGGTTTTCTTGAGGCTCTCCTGCCCTGCACTCTGGTTACTCTCGGGCCACAGGGTTCCAATAAGAAAATCGCGCTCCACAGCGGCGCCCGCCTTGAGAGCGAGTAACGCCAGCAGGTGTAAGCTCTTGCGGGAGCGCAGGCGAGGCAAGGCTTCGCCACCCACTGTCATCAGCGGCGTACCCAGCAGGCGCAAGCTCAGCGATTCTCTCACCATTGCAAATTTTATCTTGTCCCCAAAACTCTTGCTGTTATGTCCCCTATTTTGTCCCCTTTGAAACCAAATACTCAGGGCATCCCAAACCGAAAGGGTTAAAAGAATGACATTTCCGATCACACGATACAGCGCTCTTGTGGGACTGAGCGCCCTAATACTAACAGGAGCGCAGGCACAGACGCCTGTCGGCAGAACGACGACTACCACCAAAGGAGTTCCGGGTCCCAAAGTCGTCAAGAAAATGTCGGTTGTGGAATGGTTTGACAGCATTCCCAAGATGCGTATGGACAAACCCATCGAGTCGCCCAAACCCAAACAAAAAGGCGATCCAAAACCGAAGGGGGCGAACTATATCGCCAAGACCTACACGCTCTCCCAGACTCCCAGTGAGTTTGTAAGCATGGGCGAGATTCCCGCGCTGTGGCTCGGGGGCATTGTCTCCGAGAAGGGAGTGCGTAGTGGAGGTCGGGCTGTCCACGAAGTTCCTATTCCCCCAGCCATGCGCGCACCGCTGGAAATCTCCATCTCTAGCCTGGGCACCGATACCAGTACCATCGTCAAGCAACCGTCCAAGGGCGATGTCAATGAAGCTATTGGGGACTTGCTTAATAAAGCCATCAAGCAGCGCCAGAGCTGGGGCGCCAGTGGCGGCCTCTCGGAAGCCTACAGCTTCAAATATGTGGAGAATCACAACGAGCAGCAGACCGCAATCGCGCTGGGAATCAATGCTCGCTACATGAACGCCCATGTCAAAGAAGACCTGAGTGCAGGAAAGAAAAGCGGCCTCAAGACTATCACTGTGTCGTTTATTGAGCGTGCCTTCACGGTAAGCGCCCGCCCTGGTAGCAGAGACAAGTACAAAACAGCCGATCTCTGGGTGACTCCTGCCTTTACCATGGATGTCATCAATAAGCTGGTAGGCGACGACGATATCTCTCGGTTCGATAATGTTCCTTGCTATGTCTCCTCGGTCACCTATGGCCGCCGCTTGATCTTCAATCTGACATCGCGCTTCAGCCACTCAGAAATGAAAAACGCGCTGGAGGTTGGTTTTGGTGGCAAGAAGGTAGGGGGCGATGTCAAACTCAGCGTGGGTAAGGTCCTCAATGATGGTGAGACAACGATTACCGTGGCAGGTCAGGGCGGCCCCGGACCGGACCAGATCTCGGACCTGCTGCTCAAAGGAAACCTGAAAGCCTACTTCAGCGCCAAGCCGTCGCCTGGCTCTCTGGTACCCATCTCCTATGCGATCAACTCGGTGGTCGGCAACGATCCCGTGGTAGTGCTCCAGACCGACGAGTACACCGATATCCAGTACATCGGCAATGCGCCGGGCCGCCGCTACCAGCTTACGGCCTATCTGCGTATCGACTCCAAGCCTGAAGTCGGCAACCGAGCCGGTGAGATGTATGGCGAGCTACGCATGGAGGGCGAACCGGTCTGGGCCTGGACCCGCGAGAACAACGGGCGCTCGGCACAGGCCCGGCGTAGCGGCGACATGATCGACCTGCTGACCAAACAGGGAGAGCCCTATACCGACACTGCTGCAAAGACCCCAGGTATGGTCGGCGCGCCGTTTACCATGAACTGCTACGAGGAGCAGCGTCCCATCTACAAGCTGGACCTGTTTGTGAAGGATGCCGACAGCAGCCAGCAAAGACGACTACATGGGCGACTATCACTTCACGATCAACCCCCGCGAGATCTTTAACGACAAGAAGTTCGCAGGAGCTCTCAAGAACCCGAAGTTCACCAAGATCGACGGTATGAATGTCTTCACAGCAGAGAAGTCGTACCGAGGCGGTGGGCAGAACGGTGACTCCACCCTCCATATCCGTATCGAGGAAGTAGGAGCGCTCTAAACACTGCGCTCCACCCACTCTGCGCTAGACTCCCTAACTCTTAAGCGCAGATAACCCTCTGGAGAGCTTTCTCCAGAGGGTCTATTTTTTACTGGCTGAGAACCGTCGCGCCATCGCTCAGCCGAAGTCGTATGGGAGCGACCTGAGAGAGTCGCTCTATCTCTCGAACAAGGAACTGGGAATGGGTGACTACCCAGAGCTGAGCACGAGTCGAAGCTTTCACGATCAGACCCGCCAGCGGCTCCAATAAATCCGGATGCAGACTGGTCTCCGGCTCGTTCAGGGCCAGCAGCGGGGGCAGGCGTGGTGATAGAAGAGCTGCAGTCAGGCAGAGAAAGCGGAGCGACCCATCGGAAAGCTCAGCGGGCTCCAATCCACGCCGCAGACCGGGCACGGCAAGCTGCACCCGAAAGCGGGCACGGTCGGCTTCATGCGCAACAACCAGTGCGGCTCCGCCCAATGCTCTGCGAATGGCGCTCTGCACTTCCTCTTCATCGCCAAGCTCAAAAATTGTGGCGAAGGCAGCCGCTAAATCCCGGCCATCGTGGGCCAGGGTGGGAGTGAAGACACCTACCTGGGGTTGCCGCAGAGGCGAGTCTGCATCGGTGCGGAATCCATGGTAGAAGCGCCAGCTACTCAGATGATGCCGGAGCGCTACTAAATAGGGATAGCGATGCGGCTCGGCAAGCTGCGTGAGCACAGACTCTCCACGAGTAAGAGACATGGGCAGGCTGACCCGCTTGCCGGAATCATCTCGCAGAGTCACGCCGCTCTTGCCACGTTCACAGAGCAGGGAGCCACTGTAGGTAATGGTTTCTGACTTTATCAAAGGGTCTAGAGCAAAGTATGGCTCGTCACGATCTCTGGGCAGATCATTCGGCTCTGGCAGTCCGGCTTCCAGAGAGTACGCGAAGCCATCCGAAAGGTGAACGCCAAGGGCCAGGCGCACAGGGCCACGTTTACGCTCGCCTGCCCAGAGCGCTGAGGGCATACCGCCTTCTTCAGCCAGGGTGCGCGAGAAACCACCGACTGCTGCCTGATGCAGTAGCCACACGGCTCGGTAGAGGTTCGATTTCCCACACCCATTCGGCCCGGTGACAACATTGAGCGGGCCTAAATCCAGGGTCAGATCACGAACAGACCGGTACCCGGATATGGAGAGGGAGCGTATCAAAGACGCAGATAGGTGGTTAGCGGACGGACCAGAACGCCCACCAGCCAAACCATGCCATTGCACTGATGGTCAGGAACAGGGCAAAAGCAGGCAGGAAGCTTGCCAGACGAGGTCGGGCCTGCGCCTTAGCAACGGCTCTTTTTCGCATAGGATGATTGTATCGCATTTCTAATCTCGAAAACGTTCTGTTAGTAATGACGCTAAAACAGCCTGAAAAGTTGCGCTAGTCGGGGTAAGAAGCGCCTTGCGTGAGGAAATTCATACGGGCGTGCCACCATAGTTCGTGCTTTAAGAGACAACGTTGCGGGGCTCTCTGGCGAGGTAAGCGCGGATGTTGGCGATAGTCTCATCAAGCAGACGAGCACGGGATGCTCCGCTGGCCCAGGCGTTATGGGGCGTAAGCAGGCAGTTCGGAGCAGAGAGCAAGGAGGAGTCGGTAGGCGGAGGCTCGGTTGCCGTCACGTCTGCGCCGTAGCCGCCGAGTTGTCCGCTTTTCAGGGCCGCGACGATGGCTTCTTCGACTACAATCGGACCACGAGCGACGTTGACCAGCAGCGCGCCGGGCTTCAGCGAGGAAAGAAACGCTTCATTCACCAGCGCCCGCGAATTGTCGCTGAGCGGGCAGTGCAGGCTGACGACATCCGCCTGCGGCAGAAGCGCGAAAAGCTCGTCCTTGCGTCGGGCGGACCCTGCCAGAACGCGCATTCCCAGCGCCTCGCAGAAGCGGGCCATCCGGCTTCCGATGGCTCCCATCCCAATGATCAGCACCGTCTTACCGTCGAGTTCGAAAAGGGGCGTCGCCGAATAGCTCCATATCCCACGCCGTGCCCACTCGCCTGCGGCCACCTGCCGGGCGTGCTCCCCGACCTGGTTGGTCAATTCCAGTAACAGCGCGAGCGCATGCTGAGCCGTAGAAGGGGTGGAGTAGCCCCGCACGTTGCAGACCACGACCCCATGGGCGCGGGCAGCAGCGACATCTATGGCGTCGTAGCCGGTCGCGAGTACGCTCACGCAGCCGAGCTGGGGCAGAGCCGAGAACTGCTCTGCTCCCAGGCGAACTTTGTTGGTCACGGCTACCCGCGCGCCATCGAGCCGCGCCAGCACATCGGCAGGGGCGGTCTGGTCGAAGAGCAGAACATCATCGGCAAGAGCGAGCAGCGGAGCCGGGGCGAGATCATCGCCCAGGAGCGGCTGGGCTTCCAGAACACAGAGTTTCACGGCTCTGTTTTACCCTGCGTGATAAAATTCATACAGATGGGCCGCCATGACCAGATCGGTCGGGCGGCCCGTACTTTCGTCATAAGGTGAAACGAAATGCTAGATAATCTGTCTAAAGATATAGCTGAGCTTCGTAGCGCCCTCGGCGATCTCGGGAGGCATCTTTGACCTTCCTAGACGTGAGAGAGAGCTAAGCGAACTAGAGGCCAAAGCGGCGGAGCCCACTCTATGGGATGATCCGGCAACCGCGCAAAAAGTGATGCAGCGACTGGCGGCGGCAAAGGCGGGGGTAGACCCTTACTATGCGCTGCGCCAGCGGGCCGAAGATTCGGCGACGCTGATAGAGATGGCCGAGGCGGAAGACGATCCGAGTGCCTACGCGGAAGAGATAAAGGCCGAGATCGCGGCCATTAAAGAAGGCATTGTGGCGCTGGAAAACGCCACGCTTCTTTCGGGAAGCTACGACAGTACCGATGCCATTCTGGAGCTGAAGCCGGGCGCAGGTGGGACCGAGGCGTGTGATTGGGCACAGATGCTGCTACGTATGTATCTGCGCTGGGCGGAGAAGAATGGTTTTACCGCCGAGATTCACGACGAGTTTCCCGGTGAAGTCGCGGGAATCAGTTCGGCGACGGTCTTTATATCAGGCCCGAACGCCTACGGAATGCTGAAGAGTGAGCATGGAGTGCACCGACTGGTGCGCATCAGCCCGTTCAATGCAGCGGGGAAGCGCCAGACCAGCTTTGCGGCGGTGGAAGTGCTGCCAAAAGTAGAAGATGCAGGCGCTGTCGTTATCGACGATAAGGACATCAAGATGGATGTCTACCGGGCGAGTGGTGCGGGTGGACAGCACGTCAATAAAACGAGTAGTGCGGTGCGTCTGACACACCTGCCAACAAATATCGTGGTGACGTGTCAGAACGAGCGTAGCCAGCTGCAGAACCGAGAGGTCGCGATGCAGGTGCTCCGCTCCAAGCTGGCCGAAGTGCAGGCCCGCGAGGAAGAAAAGAAAATCGCGGCGCTGCGGGGTGAGCAACGCAATATCGAGTGGGGGAGTCAGATTCGGAGCTATGTGTTCCAGCCCTACACGATGGTGAAAGACCTGCGTTCTGGTGTTGCCATAGGCGACATTCAGAGGGTGATGGACGGCGAGCTGGAGGAACTGCAACTGGGCTACCTCCGGTGGCTTGCCGGTAAGGGGGGTGACGGCGGTGGAGAAGATATCGAATAAACGATGGGTGAGTTTGGCACTGGCAATCGGGCTGTGCGCCGGGCTGGCAACTTTTGCCGTCCGGACCGCCCATGCTCAGGGCGATAGCACAACGGCTGCGATTCGGGTTGGCGAGAGCGGAGCCGGAAACGCCGTAGCAGATGCCGTTCGCGCTGCCGCCGGAACTCCCATCGCGCTCGTCCCCGCTGCCGCGTTTCGCACAGGCGTCCCGGTTCCTGCTCGTATGAGCGCCGATTCCCTGGCCGCGCTGCTGGACCCACCCAGCGACCTCATTACCATTTTGAACCTCAGCGGCTCCCAGATTAAAGAAGCCCTGGAGCGCTCCGTGCGTTATGGCTCCAAGGGCTTCGCGGGCTTCCTGCAGGTCTCCGGGCTGAAAATCACGGTGGCTCCTGGCAACGCGGAAGGTAGCCGAATTACGGCAATCTCCGTGGGCGGGCAGGCATTGGACCCGAATAAGAAGTATAAAGTAGCTACTACCCGCCCGCTGGCAAACGGCGCGAGCGGTTACTTCCAGATATGGGGCAAGGACGACATAGCGGGCGACGCCCAGAAAACACTGGCCGCGGCCATTCGCGAGTGGGCCGCCAGCCAGGGTGGCGATGTCGCTCTGGCCACCGATGGCCGAATTGCGGTGAAGTAATGAAATTACCCGTCTCGCTGTTGATAGCTCTTGGGGTCGCTGGCTGCACTCAACCATCGAATGGGCAGGCTCCGCCGGAACCAACCGCCACCCCTACTCCGGCGGCATCGACCTCGCCTATTACGTTCGATAGCAAGCGCGCCTATGCTGACCTCAAGAAGCAGGTCGCTTTCGGCCCACGTGTTCCCGCCACTCCAGGGCACGTGGCCTGTCGAGACTGGATACTGGCTGAGCTAAAGACAGCGGGCGTAAAGGCTACCCGCCAGGACTTCTCGCTCACGCTGGATGGCAAGAAGCTGCCCATGACCAATATCCTGGCGCAGATAAACCCGGAAGCTAAGAAGCAGGTTCTGCTCTGTGCCCACTGGGACACCCGCCCCAGCGCCGACCAGGAAATCGACAACGATAAAATCCACAAGCCGATTCCCGGCGCAAACGATGGCGCGAGCGGCGTGTCTGTGCTATTGGAGCTAGCTCGCCAGCTTCAGAAGAACCCACCGAAAAACGCAGGCGTGCAGTTCGTATTCTTTGATGGCGAGGACTACGGCCCTCACACGACCGCATGTTCCTGGGCGCGGATGATTACTCCAAGCACCCGGCGCTTCCCAAGCCGGACTACGCGATCCTGATCGACATGATCGGGGATAAAGACCTCCAGATTCCCCGCGAGCCGAACTCGGACCGCATGGCCCCACAGATTCTGGATAAGATCTTCGGCGCGGCCAAGTCACTGGGCATCACCCAATTCGTGAACCAGCCCGGCCCGGAGATCATGGACGACCACCTCTCCATGCAAGCCGCAGGCTGGAAAGCCGTGGACCTCATCGACTTCGATTACGGTCCCTGGCATACGCTAGACGATACCCCCGACCAGTGCTCCCCCGAGTCCCTGAAGGCTGTGGGCGATGTGCTCGCCAAAGTCGTCTACGACGAATAGAAATCGCTAGAAAACTAAAAATCCCCCGGAGCCATATGACTCCGGGGGATTTTGTTATCTGTAGAGCTGAATTGTGCCAAGACGATCTGTTCCAGGACGGTGAACGTCCGGCTATGGGCACTTCGTGCCGTCTCGCTTCGCTCGATACACAGGCCCAATCCCTCACCGAAGGCGACGGCGGAACGCCCATAGCCGGACCATCTCGGTCCAGGACTTATTGGTCCTCTACAATTGCCCACCCAATTTCAGGCCGAATTGCGAATGTCTCCCGATCCTGAGAGGCACCGACAAAACCTGCCACAAACTTCATAGATAGCTTAGAACCGCTATACTTCCAGATGAAAGGCGCAACTGATAAGCTGCTGGGAAGAACATGCGAAGTCATTCCTCCATGTATCGCAAACTCACCAGGCTTATTGGAGAACTGGTTATCCTCGGGAAGAGTAAATCCGAGATAGGGATTTCTGCGGTTCGCTAGACCTTTTTGATTGATTTCAACCTTCGTTTCGCGAGACTGCTCCTTGGAGACAAAGTAGGGAAACAGATTGACGATATGCCCCTGAATATAGGGACCGCCGCTCATGTCTCGAACTTTGAAGAAGTCTCTCCAGAAAGCCGCATTCGGCCTACCCTCTGCAGCGGCGATAAATTCCTCGAGCACAGGACTCAGAAAGGTAATCCACCAGTCCAGCTCGAATTGACACAGGCCCTCGGCTTTCTCTCTCAGGAGGCGCCAATCTTCAGGCGTCCCTTCCATATAATATTCAGGAATTCCACATCGGGTCGTTACGCTGTAGTCAAAATACTCCTGCATGGCATCCATGAGGGTAATCTCGAAAGCCGCTTTTTCTACAATGCCTGTGGTGGAGAATTGGGGAACAATCGTTTCGTGAGCTGGCTGTCCAATATGACCTTTGATCTGCTCAGAGAACTCAGAGAAAACTCCTTCCCAATCGTTACCTGCGAAGCCACGCACAAACGTATCGCGAACAACCTGTAGCTCTACTTTGCCTTCATGAGCAACGAAATGATTACGTAGTGCCTCCGCGTTTTCCCGTACATGAATGGCGAAGCCCTGAGCAATCAAGAGCCAGATCATATCTGGCGATAGAACCAGAGGATAGTGCCTGTCATAAGCCGCATTGGCGGCAGCCACAAATCCGTGCGCATACCCTCCGCTGAGCTTTGGATTGATTAGTGGCCTCGTGTCTCTTGAATAGGCTTCTATCGGGCTATTCCCGATAGCATGCTGCAAGACTTCTTCGTAAGGAACTGTTTTAAGAATATCCTCTGAGATGGAGACAGAGTTTCCAGGTACGATGCGAAGTGAGGTTTGAGCTTCCATTATTATCAAATGTATTTTATAGCGAATCCGCCTCAACTATGGCCCACCCGATTTCAGGGCGAATCGCGAATGTGTCTGTATTCTGAGAGGCCCCCACGAATCCAGCGACAAACTTCATAGGAAGTTCGGTTTGGTGATATTTCCAGGTAAAGGGGGCAACTGATAAGCCGCTGGGAAAATCGCAAGACATCATTCCATTATCGATAAAGAATTCATTGGGTTGCCTTTTGAGAAGAAGCTTGCTGTCTGGACTTTGAATAAAAGGGGAGTAGTCGGGAGTATCATGATCCTCCGGAAGAGTATAACCAAGGTAGGAATTTCTACGGACTGGCTGGAGCTCATCTTGCTCTTTCCGAAGTTGGTTATAGCGTTCCTCTATCTTCTTCTGCCTTTCCTCTTCAGGGCGGTTCCAGCCTTCTATCCACCTATGTACCCTTCTAAGTGTTTCCTCCTCAGATTCGCGTGGCCATTGCCTGGGGACATCATAGGGAAATAGATTGACGATGTAGCCCTGAATATATGGTCCGCCGCTTTGCCCCTGGATTTTGTAGAAATCTCTCCAGAATATGGTATTCGGATTGCCTTCACTTGCGGCAACAAACTCATCAAGAATCGGATTTAGAAAAGTGAGCCACCAGTCAAGCTGAAACTGATCTAAGTTCCTGGCCTTCTCACGTAGAAGTTTCCAATCCTCAGGAGTTCCTTCAATGTAGTAATAGGGGATTCCGCAGGCGGTCAGTAGGCCATAGTCAAAATATTCCTGCATGGCATCCATGAGAGTGATTTCAAAGGCGGCTTTTTCGACGATACCTGTAGTAGAAAATGTGGGCGCAATAGTATCGTGAGTTTCCTGCCCAATGTGGCTTTTAATCTGTTCAGAGAACTCAGAAAAGACGCTTTCCCAATCGTTACCCGCAAAACCGCGTAGGAACTCATCTCGGCGGATTTCCAGCTTTGCTTTGCCTTCATGAGCCACGAGATTTCCGCGCAATACTTCTGCATTTTCTCTTACGTGAATGGCAAAGCCCTGTGCGATTAGAAGCCAGATCATATCTGGCGAAATAACCAGAGGATAATGGCCGTCATAGGCAGCATTTGCAGCGGTAATAAAGCAATGAGCATAAACATCCTCATCCAGACCAGGAGGATACTTTTTGTTGACTCTTGCCGCGAGAAGGGGACGAGTTTCGCGCGAGTATGCCTCTATGCGGCTGTATCCGATAGCAAGCCTCAAGCCTTCTTCATAGGAGACGGTTTCCAGAAGCTTCTGTGAGGGCTCGACCGCGTTCCCCGGCACGACAGTGGGCTGGGTCAGAGTCTTCATGTGAAATCAGTTCCTTCGGCTTCTTCGGCGACGGAAGCGTTCGGGGAGAAGCTCTACCAGTTCTTCTAAGGCGTCATCTACGGTGACGATGCCCTGAATGCGGTCTTCTTTGTCTACCACAGGTAGAGCGAGTAGGTCGTAGTGGTCCATGGCTTCGGAGACTTCTTCCAGAGGGGCATCTACGCTCACACGTGCCACATTCTCCACCATGATATTCCAGAGGGGTGTGGTCGGTGCGGCCACAATCAGGTCACGGAGGGAGATAACGCCCGCCAGTTTTTCATCGGGCTCTACCACGTAGACATAGTAGATAGTCTCCGCGCTGGGGGCTAGCTCGCGCAGGTGCTGAATCGCGCCTTCGGCGGTCAGGTCGAAATGGAGAGCCACGAACTCGGTGGTCATCATGCCGCCTGCTGTGTGCTCATCGTAGGTCAGAAGCTCTTTTACATCTTCCGCCTCTTCGTCCTCCATCTCATCCAGGAGTTCTTTTCGCTTGGAGCCAGGCAGGTCCTGAACCAGGTCCGCCGCATCGTCCGGCTCCATCTCCTCTAAGATGTCTGCGGCCTTCTCCACCTCCATGCGCCCGATAAGATCCGCCGCGTCTTTCTCCTCCATCTCGGTAACGACATCGGCGGCGACATCGACACCCAGGGATTCGATAACAGCATCCTGGTCATGCGGGCTGAGCTGCTCTAGAATGTCCGCGATATCCGCAGGGTGAAGCTCGTGCAATCCCTCCCGGCTGGTACGCAGGCGAATCACCCCGGCTCCATCTTCTCTATCGGATTGCGGGGTAGAGGCGACGTCACTCCACTTGATGAAGGTCGATTCCCGCATCTTCAGGGTACGGGCCAGTGCCTCGCCCCACCCGGATGGCAACAGACGACGCAGTACGGCTTTCTGGCCGGGGTCTACGCCTACAACAATCAGGCTGCCATCGGGCGCTCGAGTCAGGCGGACATCGGAGACACGGACCACGCGGGCATCGCCCGTATCTACGATTTGCTTATCGAGAACATCGCGCTTCAAGTGCAGGTCGAATGCGCCGGGGGTATAGTCTGCGGCTCCATCTTTCAGGGTCCAGCCGCTCTCCCCATCGGAAAGTGCATTCAGCGGTAGGGTTCGCTCGCCCGCTACTAACGCCACCACGCGCGGATACTCGTCACCGGAACCATTGTGCGCCAGTACCTCGCGCACAGGTCCCAGTCCTACTATTTTTGTCCCTAACAGCTGCGTCAGGAACTCCCAAGAGCCATCGTCCATGGAGTTTGTCTCAAGGGAATTATAGCATCTCACCTATCCGAGCTTTATGGTCCGGCCCAATTCCCGGCCCTGAAAGGGTCAGTCTACGGAAAAGCACCCCTCCGGGGCGGTATTGTAGGTTTGTCGGGCCGGAGGCCCGCTCATTGGCAGACCGGCCCTTTCAGGGCTGGGCATTTAGGTGATAGCTGTGCAGGAAAATACGGGGACTGCGCCGAACGGCGGTGCATGTTACGGATTCTGGGAGTGCTGGCAACCCTGCTGGCGCTGATAGGGAGCGCGAACGCCACTGGCTTCGAAAAGCTCTTCGATGGCAAGAGCCTGAGCGGGTGGCAACTGGTGGGTGGCCATGGACCAGGCTATGTGGTGGAGTCAGGCAATACGCTGACTTGCCCCGCCGATGGTGGCGGTAATCTTTTCTCAGAAAAAGAGTACTCTGACTTTCATCTCAAGTTCGAGTTCCTGCTCTCGCCGGGTGGTAACAATGGCATCGGTATCCGTGCGCCCCTGGAAGGCGATGCCGCCTATGTGGGCATGGAGATTCAGGTTCTCGATGATGACGCGCCTATGTACTCCAAGCTGGAGCCTGGTCAGTACCATGGCTCTATCTACAAAGTCTGTGCGGCCAAGCGCGGTGCGCTGAAACCCACCGGGCAGTGGAACCGTGAGGAAATCATTGCCACCGGGCGGCGTATCCAGGTCATTGTGAATGGCAAGAAAACGGTGGACTGCGACCTGAACACGGTCATGGATCCGGAGACACTGGCCAACCATCCTGGCATTCTGCGTGACCGCGGACATGTCGGATTCCTGGGCCATGGCTCCCTGGTTAAGTTCCGCAATATCCAGCTCAAGAACTTAGAGAAGCCCACCAAAGACAACACGGCGCCCAAGGGCTTCACCTCCCTCTTCGATGGCAAGAGCCTGAAGAACTGGAAGGGGCTGGTAGAGAACCCTGTCAAGCGAGCGCAGATGTCTGCCGCCGAACTGGCGAATAAACAGCGCGCGGCGGACGAAAAGACCTTCCAACACTGGAGCGCCAAGAACGGTGAGATTGCCTACGATGGCAAGGCCGACAGCCTCTGCACTCTGAAAGACTACGCGAACTTCGAGCTACACGTCGACTGGAAAATCGGTCCCGGCGGCGACTCCGGCATATACCTTCGTGGCTCTCCCCAGGTTCAAATCTGGGACACAGCGCTCACCAATGTAGGAGCACAGGTTGGCTCCGGTGGACTCTACAACAACCAGAAGAATCCCAGTAAGCCAACCGCTGTAGCCGACAAGCCTGTGGGTCAGTGGAACCACTTTGTGATTCTCATGGTGGGAGACAAAGTCACGGTTTATTTAAATGGTCAATTAGTAGTGCACAATGTGGTCATGGAGAACTACTGGGATCGCTCGCAGCCTATCTTCCCCACCGGGCAGATTGAATTGCAGCACCACGGCAATCCCATCTTCTTCAAGAACGTTTACATTCGCGAGTTGAAATGAACCGCTCCTCCCTCAGACTCTGGCTCTGCGCGGTTTGTCTTCTCCTGCTGGGAACCCTGGCACGGGCAGACGATGCGCTGGCTAGGGTCCGGGAGCGTGGCATACTGCGAATCGCCACCGATGCCACCTATCCCCCGTTCGAGTCCATGGATGGCGAGAACATCGTGGGCTTCGATGTGGATATCGCGCAGGAGTTGGCCAAAGAGCTGGGCGTAAAGGCAGAGTTCGTCTCCATGGAGTGGAGTGGGGTCTTCGCCGCTCTGGAAACCGGCAAGTGCGACCTGGTCATGGCCGGGGTGACGATTACCACGGAGCGTAAAAAAGGCAATGCCTTCACCCGCCCCTACTTCCTCTCCGGCCAGATCTTCGCCCGCAAGAAGGGCAGCACGCTAGCCCTGCCCGCCGATTTTGTAGGCAATAACAGAACTGCCGCTGTCCAGCAGGAAACCACCGGGCAGTTCGCCATGGAGAAAGCAGGCATTCCTAAAGACCGCCTGCACCGCTTCGATACCCTGCCCGATGCGCTGTTAGACGTGAAAAACGGCAGCTCTGATGTGGCCGTAGGCGATGAACCACCCCTGCGAGACATGATCCGCAAAGGCTATCCGGAGCTGGAGTTGGCTCCCGGCGGCCCGTTTGTGCTGGAAAACCTGGGTATTGTCGCCAAAAAAGACGCCCTCTCCCTGGTATCGGGCCTGAATGCCGCGCTGGAGAAAACCCTGGTAGATGGCCGCTATGCGAAGATCTACGAAAAGTGGACCGGCACCCCTGCCACGCTCGCCATGGTCGCACGCATGGAAGCCGTCAAGGCAGACGGCACCCCGGTGCCCGTTTATGACCTCTCCAAACCACCTGCGCCGGTCGAGCCTGGCAGCAAATCGGAGAGTAGCAGCGCTCTCTCCATCCGCTTCGATGTACTGAAAGAGGCTTTGCCTGCACTGGGCAAAGGGGCGCTGACGACTATCTTGCTCACAGTACTCACCCTACTTTTGGGTGTGCCGCTGGGCCTGGGGGTGGCGCTACTGCGGCTCTATGGTCCTGCACCTCTACGAGCTGTTGCCACGGCCTATGTGGAAGCTGTGCGCGGGACACCACTGCTCATGCAGATCTACGTGCTCTACTTCGTGCTGCCCGCTACCGGTTTGGCGCTGAATCCGTTTGTAGCCGGTCTGGCGGCGCTCTCATTAAATGCCGCTGCGTACTCCGCAGAGATATTCCGGGGTGGTATTCAGAGCATAGACCCCGGCCAGAATGAAGCTGCGCGTGCTCTGGGCCTCAGCGGCGTGCAGGCGTTGACTCATGTGATTCTGCCGCAGACCCTGCGCCGGGTGTTGCCACCTCTCACCAATGAAGCCGTGGCGCTACTCAAAGATTCGTCTCTGGTCTCCGTGGTCGCCATCTCCGAGCTTATGCGTATCGGTAAAGAGCGGGCTACCACGGCAGGTGCACCGACCACCATCTATCTCGCCGTTGCGCTTATCTACCTACTGCTCACTCTGCCACTTACCGCCCTGGCCCGTCGCTTTGAGCAGCGCTTAGGGAGAGCATCATGAGCGAGGTACTAAAAGTCACCAACCTGACCAAGACATTTGGTTCGGTCAATGTCTTGAAAGGAGTCTCGCTCGCTGTAGCCGAGGGGCAGGTACTGGGCCTAATCGGCGCCAGCGGCTCCGGCAAATCTACTTTGCTGCGCTGCCTGAACCGCCTGGAGACTCCCGATGGCGGCGAGATTGTCTTCCGCGACGCTGATAACTTGAGCCCGGATGCCCTGCGCCAGAAGGTCGGCATGGTCTTCCAGCGCTTCCATCTGTTCTCCCACCTCACCGCCCTGCAAAACGTGGCGCTGGCTCCCCAGAAAGTAAAGAAGACCCCGAAGGCGACTGCCGAGAAAGCAGCTCACGAGTGGTTGAGCCGGGTGCAGCTTGCCGAGCGCGCCAATGCCTATCCGTCGCAGCTTTCTGGCGGCCAGCAGCAGCGCGTGGCTATTGCCCGCATGCTCGCCATGGAGCCCGATGTGCTCCTTTTCGATGAACCAACCTCTGCTCTGGATCCCGAGCTGGTAGGCGAAGTTCTGGAAGTGATGCAGTCTCTCGCCGCCGAAGGCCGCACCATGGTCGTTGTGACCCACGAAATGGGCTTCTGCCGCGAAGTCGCTCATCGGGTCTGCTTCTTAGACGAGGGCCGTATCTTAGAAGAAGGCCCACCCTCCCAGATCTTCGACAACCCTCAAAACGAACGCACGAAAAGCTTCCTATCCAGGGTGAGATAGGCTCGAAGTGCCTGGCACGAAAATCGTGCGGCTCGAGGGCGAAGCGCCAAGCCTCCTTCGGAGGCGTAACCCATATAAACGGGTTGTCTATCTCCCTGCTTCGGAGAAGCGTTGGCGGCTTGCCGCCCTATTAGCCGCACGATTTTCGTGCTAGGCTTTCCTATGCCAGACTCTTTGTGCAGGAGATTGGGGAGGTATCGCCGAACCCTGAGCCGATGGAGTTTTCGGTTGGAGTTATCGGCGCAGGCGGTATGGGCAGCAGGCACGTACGGCACTGGTCACGAGTGCCCGGTGTAAAAGTTACCGCGATTGCGGACCTTTTCGACCTGGCAAAAGCAGAGCAGCTGGCAGCAAGTATAGAGGCGCAGGCATTTTCCAGCGCGGAAACACTGCTGGCGTCCGGGTGTGATGTCGTCAGTATCTGCACTCCCACCGATAGTCACCGAATTCTTGCAGAGCAAGCGCTGGCAGCAGGCTGCCATGTGCTCTGTGAGAAACCCATGGCGCTAACTCTAGAAGACTGTGATGCCATGGTTGTCGCCGCCGAGAAAGCCGGAAAGCTACTCTCTGTCGGGCAGGTAGTCCGCTTCTTTCCTGAGTACGCCAACGCCAAACGCATGGTAGATTCTGGCGCTGTCGGAAAACCGGCAGCGGTGCGTGCACGCCGTGGGGGTGGTTTTCCGGGGTGGTCTGAGTGGTTCGCCGATGTGAACCGCACTGGGGGGATTATCTTCGACCTGGCGGTACATGAGTTCGACTGGCTGCTCTGGTGCTTCGGCCCTGTGATACGGGTATATGCCAAGGCCATTACCGGGCGCTATGAGAAATGCGATCTGGCACTGATTACCCTGCGCCATGCCAGTGGCTGCGTGAGCCATGTGGAGGCTATCTGGGCCGACCCTCAGGGGGGCGGTACCCGCTTCGAGATCGCGGGCGATGGGGGCTTGCTCTCCCATGATGCACGCCTCTCTAGCTCGCTCTCCTACCGAACGGAAACGCACCAGGGTGGCACCAGTCCGCTCCATACCGACGATGACCCGTACTACAAACAATGCCTTGCGTTCGCCCGAGCGGTCCGTGGCGAAGCTCCTCTAGTCGTCACAGCAAAGGATGGACGGGCTGCTATCGCTGTAGCCGCCGCCGCATCCGAATCCTTGAAGACAGGCCGCGCTATCTCTGTGGAGGTTTGAGATTATGGATAGAAACACACTGATACTCTTGCTAGTCGCCGCTCTGGTGCTTCTGGCTATCATGTCCGAGGCGATGAAAGCCTTCGAGCGTGCAGAGCGCCAGTTAGAAGAAGAAAGTAAGAAAAAGCACGGCTCGGAAGACGTAAGCGACGATACCGAGCAGATCTAACTGGCTGTAGTATCTGCCGCCAGGTTGCTTAAGGGAGAGATTTCCTCATCTAGCCTATTGCCAGAGGGGGAATCTCTCTTCGGCATGCTAACGACTTTGCCGAGCCAATCGATTACCACGGCTCGCTCCTCTGGAGTCGCATTGCGATTATAGAGCCCGTGTATTTGCACTATTGTTTTCGTTTGTGGATTTAGCTCTACTGTTACCTGTCGCTGGTCCTGATAGCACACAGAGAAAATCGAGGAAGCATCCGTATAGCATCGCCAGCCATAACTCCCAACACAGTGGTGCATAGCGGCTCCTTCTATCGCTAAATTCCTGCTACTGGTTAGCTCTGTAATGCTCCAGCCATCCTCTGATTTCCAATCCCATCCGTGCGGACTCCAGGTATAGTCCTTCCCACCCCAATAGAGCCAGGCCTGCTGCTCTTGCCGGTAAACCTCTGCTCGCTCACGGGCGACTCTAACAGAGCGGCCACTCCAGGAAAAACTCGCGCCACGCCCAGCCAGTCCCTCCGTATAACAATGGCGTGCCCAGGCAAGAATCCATTGAGCGTCCGTATCCGTTAGCTCTCCCCGATGAGCCATCAGCCACAGCACTGCTTCGCGCCAGAAGCTCAGGTCGGCCTCGGATATATCAGGGTCTGTAATGTCGATCTGGTAAGAGGCATCTGCTATGATTCGGCGGAAGTCTTGCTCTAGGCCGCCCAGTCGAAGTATCTCTGCGTAGATAACGCCCTGAACAGGGCTCCAGACCGGAACATCTGCCTGCATCAGGTAGTGGGGAAGCTTGCCTGGAATAACCCAATCAAAAACCCTGGCCGCCGCTTTCAAAGAGATGCTTCTCCCTAGCAGAATTAGCCAGCAAAGCCACTTATAGTTGAAAGAATCGCTGGGCGTTAGAGCTAGAAACGGGGGAGCGGGGTAGAGCGTGAAAAGATGCTCTTCTAGAGACTGGTTGTACTCCTGATTCCAGGTCAGGGGAGAACGTACCCAGAAGGGAGCGAAGAGGCAGATTACTTCAGCCGATCTAGGGGAATATTGCTGAACTACCTTTCGGGCTTCCTCATTACCAATGACATCGTTGATAACTTCTGCCAGCTCCGGGTCATCTGATCGGTACGTCTGGATGCGCTCCACATGCTCGGCAAGCAACTCGATAAGTTCCTCTGGTGGGCAATGGGCCAGGGGAGGTGAGAAGGCTTCGTTAGGAAAGAGCTGCCCTAGGGCACTCAGAGGGCGATTGGGGTGGCAGATCGACCAGACCAGATTGTTGTTATGCAAGATAGGCGAGTCTGGTCCTTCACAATCCCAGCCCCAGTAATCCCGGTCATCGTAATCGTCGTACTCGATTTCCGGCAGCTCCTGGCTGATACCTCCTTGCGTGAGAACGCCCGCTGGAGTCTTGCGCAGGCGGCGATAGTGGGCGCTCAGCTCGTTGGGGTGCAGAGGACGGTGCCAATTCTGAACTTTTTGCCCGAATCTCCTTTGTTTCACATCTCTCTATCCATTGACTTGGCATAGATGCTAAGTGTATGCTTAGGCTATGAGAAAAACGAGGATGTTTTGGCTTGGTGCTGCCGCTCTACTTCTGTTGCCCACCGGGGGCCTGGCACTGAAGCCACATGCGCCTGTAAAGCCGCAGGCGGAGCTACCGAAACAGTTTGTACTCTTTGATGTTACGTTCAACTACACGAAGAAGGACGCGGATACGTCGACCCCCAGCCTGTCGCACTACTATGTGGTTGGCAAGGCCATTAACCCCAAGCGACCTATTGACTGGACTCAGCCGGTGGACTACCGGAATGGCACTGTGCATATCCGTACCGAGGTTCTCCGGAAACCGAAGAGTGACGAAGCAGTGCAGTGGAGTCTCTGCTATATCCCTAATAAGGGGCAGGGCAACGGGTATGGATGCACCGGCACGGACCGCTATGTGAGCAAAGGGGTTTATGAGAAAGATGTTTCCATGACCTCGTTCTGGGAAAATCAGGGAATCGTCTGGAATGAAGGCATCAAGCAGATGGACCTGGTGATGAAAGATAAAGACGGTAACAAGGTCCACACGCGCCCTGACCCCGAAAAATTCCTGCCCACGCGAGTGCGAATCACCATGATTCAGGTGGCCGCTGGAGCGACCTACGACCCGAACCTGGTACCGCATATTCCCCATAAGCGCTAGAGCAGGAACTTACTAACTCCGCGCAGAACCGGAGGCCATGGCAAAGATTCCTGTGGCTGTCCAGCTTTTTTCCGTCCGCCATGAGTGCGAGAAGGACCTGGAAGGCACGTTAAAGCAGATTAAAGCGATGGGCTACGAGGGCGTGGAGTTCGCAGGCTGGTATGGCCGCGATGCCGAAACGCTGAAAGGGCTCTTAGACGAAAACGGGCTTCAGTGCGCCGGAGCGCATATCGGTATCCAGACCCTGCTGGGCGACGAACTGGAGAAGTCCGTGGAGTTCCACCGCACACTGGGCAATAAGTACCTGATCGTGCCCGGACTGGGGCGTGAGTGGACCGAGTCTACTGCTGCATGGCGCAAGACTGCGGAGACTTTCAACGAGATCTCCCAGCGCCTCGTGCCGCACGGCATGGTCACTGGGTATCACAACCACCACACCGAGTTTCAGCCGTTTGAAGATGGGGGCGAGCTGCCCTGGGATACGTTCTTTGGCAACACGGATAAGTCGATAGTCATGCAGTTCGACACCGGTAACGCGCTTCATGGTGGCTCATCGGGTAAAGCGCTCGACTTTCTGACTCGCTATCCAGGCCGTGCGCTGACCATTCACCTCAAAGACTACGATATCGCCAACGATTCCTACGCCCCGCCCGTAGGCGATGGTGATGTCCCATTCGATGAAATCTTCAAAGTCTGCGAGACCACGGGCAATACCGAGTGGTACATCGTGGAGTACGAAGACGCAGCTTTGCCCGCGCTGGAAGGCATCGACCGCTGCCTCCAGAACGTCCGGAAAATGGGGCGCTAGGACCACTATGCAACTGCAGGGGCGACGCCCGCTTGAAGAGCTAGCGCCCCTGCAGTTATCCCATCAGGAACTAGTAACCCGCGCCGTCGCGGAGCTAGAGGGGCGCGGCGTTTCCTCCCTGGATGCAGCCCCTCCACTATGGCGTCTTCTCTGGCGCTGGAATGTAAAACTGCCACCCCGGCTTTTCATGAGTTTCTGGCAGCTTCTCTGGTTCGCCGGAAGCTACTTCGGCCTTCTCTTTGGCGGCGTGATGTGCTTGCTATTTGGAGCAGGGCTACTCCGAAAGATGACCGTAGACTCGCTGGTACTTCTCTTTATGGGGAGCGGACTGGTATTTGGCCTGGCACTGGCGGTAACCACCCGCAGGCGAGCACAGCAGCTTGGGCTATCTTCGTGGGAATCCTTTGTGCGGCAAAACCATGTATAGGTTGAAGAATTAATATCAAGTGGGTCCAGCCTGATAAGCAGACGACCAAAATAAAATAGGGTCGTTATTTCAAAATGGCAAGTAATGTTGAGCCGAGCCTGGATGTCATCGCAGACAAGCGAAGATTCTGGGACAGTGTCATATCGGAGTGCAACCACATATTGGGTCCCGCACCCCGGCGTTTTCCCGTTTGGGAACGATGGTTCCGATCAAAAATGCCCTCCTGGGCGTATAAAGATCCCATTCGTAGAATGGAAGCCAGAAAATGGTCCGTATTGAGCAAGGGGACCATTGTATGGGGGCATATAGTCCAGGCAAATGTATCTCTCTTCAGTCCAGGTACAGAGAGCGCTCCTGCTGATGTGCTCTTTAGCCCCTATCCGTCTCTAGAAGTGAATCCTGTCTATCTCTCCGAGATTGCCCACAGGCTATTTGACTTAAAAACGGATCCCCCCGAATCGGAAAAAGGGACTGACTTTTACAGGCATATTCAAAATGACCTTCATCGGGCAGATGGAATACCCTGTCCTATTGAGAATAGCCATAACTTAATGTTCTCCACGATTCTCGTGGATAGAAGTGACCTGCCCTATGGATTCTTACTCTTCCCGTTTTTCCCAGTTGCCGTATTGCCGGATGGCACGGTTAGTATCGTTCCGAAAAAGTACTGGCCGAAAGCCTTGATTCAACATTGGGCAGAGAATTGCCACCCGCATTTGAAATGGAAAGGATCAGGGCAACATGCCGTTCAAGCCGTAGGCAGTATTTTTTGTGTGAATGCGATTATTATGCTGGTAGCATTGATTGCAGCGGTGGGCTATGCTGTTGAAACATCACGTTGAAGACTATCCTTTTTGCTTTTGAACCATTCGGCGGCGCAGCAGTCAATGCCAGCCTGGAGGCGGCGCGGCGCTGGTGTGAGCGGGATGATTCCCTGCATTTGACAGTGCTGCCTGTGGTTGCAGGGGAAGCCGAGCGGATTGCAGAAGAGGCACTGGCAGGAGCGCAGCCTGCGCTGTGCCTGTCGTTGGGTGAGGCGGCGCGGGAGCCTTGGGAGGTTCGCCTGGAGCGGACATACTATAACTTGGACGATTTCCGGATTCCGGATAACGCGGGAAATGAGCGACGCGGACTGCCGATTCAGGAGGGCGGCCCCTCTATGCAATATTCCACATTGGCTCTGGATAGGCTGGGGGAAGGGGCTCCGATGCCGGTGCGAATCAGTGATGATGCCGGGCGTTTTCTCTGTAACCGAATCGGTTATTTCCTCTCGGGATACAGTGAGCAACTGCCATTTACGTTTATTCATGTGCCTGCCTGGCGACCTGCAGATGGCGAGGCGCTTCTAGAGACGCTTGTCGATACACTGTCCTTGATTAAGGCCCGTGCGTTGCGGCTATAGCCGCTCAAATGCTATACTGTGCCTTGCACGGGCAGACCCGTATCCCTATTTCGTCGCCGAGAGAAAGAGTCACCCTTCAACGCTATGGCCCCTGAAGAGAGTATTGAATCCCTGAGAACCGAGCTGGAGCGCAAGAATCAGCGAATCCTCCAGTTAGAGAAGGTTAACAAAGACCTCAATGAGAAGGTCCAGGGTGCCGCCGCCCAGCCCGGTATCGATCTGACTGAGCTGGAAAAAACCCTGACCGGTATGCTGACCCGAACCGCTATGATCTTGCAGGGAAGCAAGTGTCTCTATCTGGTTCAGGACCCCAATACCAAAGAGCTTTACGCTGGTAAACCCGCCATCGGGTTTGAAGAGAACGACTTGGCGGATATGCGGATTCCTTCTACCACCGGCCTTTCGGGAAACTGCTTCTCCAGTGGTGAGCCTACGTTCCTCTATGATGTAGAGACCGATAACCTGGCCTCACAGGAGATTTTTAGCAACCTGGGGGTCAAGAACGGTCTGGCGTTTCCACTGGTGGTGGAAAAGCGCGATGAAGACACCAATCAGGTAGTTGAGCGCCGCACGGTGGGTGTGCTCTGGGTGTTCAACAAACGTGGCGGCGGCATCTTCTCCGATGAGGATGTGTTCCTGTTCCGCACACTGGCCGCACGTATGGCAGCGGTTATCAACCAGGCCAAGTTCATCTCGGAAATCGTGGAGGAAAAAGAGCAGCTCCACGAGATGACCGATGCCCTTACGGCAGGTCTGATCATGATCGGTCGCAATGGCCGTGTGCTTCAGATGAACGCGTCTGCGCGCCGTGTCTTCGGTCTCGCACCGGCAGAGGCATTGGGGGCGAAGACCTACGAGCAGATTATCCAGAACGACGAAGTCCGTGATGTTCTCAAGAAGGCTATCGATGAGCAGGCGGATATCGAAGAGGAAGTCGCGCTCTCAGATGCCGAGGATGCCTCACGCACGTTCCAGATTCAGTCCACTGTGGTACGCAACGAAGCGGGCGATGTGATGGGTACAGCGGCTATCTTTAACGATATCACCGAACTGAAGAACATCGATAAGATGAAGACTGCCTTCGTCTCTACCGTGAGCCACGAGCTGCGAACCCCCATGACCAGTATCAAGGGATTTATCTCTACTCTGCTCTACGATGAAGACGGCAGCATGTTCTCCAATGAAGAGCGAGTCGAGTTCTACGGCATTATCGATAAAGAGTGCGACCGTCTGCGCCGCCTGATCGATGACCTGCTGAACGTCAGCCGTATCGAAGCCAATGCAGCCATGCAGTTGGAGTTCGACAAGATGGACTTGCGCGACACCCTCAAAAAGGTCGTGCTTATCGACAACGGCTCCACCTACAAAAAAGAAAACCACACGCTCACCTATGACGTGGATGCGAGCGTGCCGCAAGAGATTGATGCGGATGCCGACAAGTTCGAGCAGATTCTGCACAATGTCATCGGTAACTCCCTGAAGTACTCCCCGGATGGCGGCAACGTAAAAGTCCATGTGGGTATGGAGAATCCGGAAACCCTGCTCTTCGCGGTCAGCGACGAAGGCCTGGGCATGACCCCGGAGTTCTTGAAGAAGTTCGGTGAGAAGTTCGCCCGCGCTGATAACCGCGATACCCGCTCTATCAATGGAACCGGTATTGGTATCTTCCTGGTGAAGAACTTTATCGAAGGGCATGGCGGGACCATGTGGCCCCACTCCGATGGTCTGGGCAAGGGCACTACCATCTACTTCACCATGCCGGTTCATCAGCACGAAGATGCCCCTGCGGGCTCTCTCGCAGCCAGCGTCGCCGGGTAGATTTTTGTGATTGTCTCTATCTGCCGCCTACCACACTCCGAAGGGCTTCCACTGCCCGCGTATGAGAGTGCGCAGGCGGCAGGCATGGATCTCCGCGCCGCCGTTCCCGAAGAGTCTCCGCTGACTCTTGCACCGGGTGAGCGGGCTGCTGTGCCCACCGGGCTCGCCTTCGCTCTGCCACCAGGCTATGAAGCCCAGGTGCGCCCCCGCTCGGGACTGGCGTTCAAGTTCGGCCTCTCCATGGTGAACTCCCCTGGTACGATAGACGCCGACTATCGGGGCGAGGTAAAGGTGATTCTTATCAACCATGGCCAGGAGCCCTTTGTGGTTAGGCGTGGGGAGCGAATCGCACAGCTCATTATTGCGCCGGTGATCCAGGCGAGCTGGAATGAAGTGGAGTCGCTAGATACCACCGAGCGTGGCGCGGGCGGCTTCGGACACACCGGAGTAGGCTAAGGAAGCCATGAGCGCGCTGGGGCCGGAGAACGAAAACGAGCGGCAGGCACAGCTACTGCTCTCGAAAGCGAACCTGCTACGAGTACGCGGTCAGCTTCAAGATGCCATTGAAGCCTGCGCCGAAGCGCTCCGGCTAGCTCCTCTCTCTGGAGATGCCTGCGCCATGCTGGCGGAGATCTACGAAGCCCAGGGCAAGTTAGACGATGCTCTGCAGTGGTACGGCATGGCGGTAGATAACACCCCTGGTAATCCCAGCTACCGTGAGCATCTCAAGCGCCTGGCCGAGCAAAAGCAGGCCTCCTTAGAAAAACAGCGCACCGAAGAAGCCCTTGTCGCGCCTAAAAAAGAGCGGACTCTCGAACTGGAAGCACAATCCAAAGGGAGTTATGCCGCCCGCATTGTATGGGCTATCTGCGGGGTGCTCTTCTTTGTTGTGCTGATACTCTTCCTCTTCTTTGTGCTCCCCAATATTGGCGCTCAGCGAGGGCGCCAGAAACCCATGCCAGATGATGCCCTGCCCCAGAAGCTGGCCGGGCCAGA
Organism: Armatimonas sp.; assembly: GCA_049840835.1. Classification (GTDB taxonomy): domain Bacteria; phylum Armatimonadota; class Armatimonadia; order Armatimonadales; family Armatimonadaceae; genus JANLTX01. The sequence goes on from JASGJG010000029.1 coordinate 43,765, forward strand.
TGTCAGTCAGGCGCAGACTCCGCTGCCTGCCTCCCCGAGTCCGAATGGTACTCCTCAGGCAACTCCGACAGTGGCCCCTGCTCCGGCGAACGCTGCCAATGCGGCGGGAATCACACTGCGCTTAGGAACCGATGTCGCCTACCTGAACCCGGCTACCGGTCTGGCACTGCGCGAGAGTATCCCGCAGGCGCCTGATAACCGGGAAGTTCTGGTTCGGCAGGCGCTCCGAATGGCTGCCGAGGTCTCTCACTCGGATGCCCGAGTAAAGACGATTCAGATTACGCTCAAGGCGCCAGGGACCACTATTCCCGCCCTGATCGCTGAGATTGGGGCCTACGATGCCATTCGAGTCTCCGAATCCGCTTCGCTCTCTGACCTGATCTTAGTGTTCAAATCTCTCCGCTGGCCAGAAGATGGTAGCGGAGCGCCTCCAGGGAACGGATGACTGTCTCCCGAGACACGGTGGGGGAGCAGACCGTCTATTACGCATCGGGCAGTAGTGCCACCCGGCTTCGAGACTTACGCCCCCATGCTGGTGGAGTCGATTTAGAAGCTCTGCGCGACTACCTCTGCTGCGCTTTTGTGCCCGGTGAGCGCACCCTCTACGCTGGAGTCCGAGAGCTTCGCCCCGGCGCCTCGTTGGATGTGGAAACTGGGGAAGTCACGTCCGGCCCGGAGCTAACCGAAGGCACCTGGAGCGATGAAGAACCGCTGGAAGCGCATGCCCAGAGGCTACGCCCTCTCTTAGAAGAAGCTGTCCGTAGTCGCCTGCCAGCTCGCGGTGAACCTGTAGGTATCTATCTCTCCGGCGGGCTGGATTCCTCGCTGGTAGCCGCGCTGGTACGTCACCTGCACGATGGCCCGGTGCATACGTTCTCCATTCACTTCGGCGATGAGACACCGAATGAGCTGCAGTGGTCCAGCATGGTGGCGGATCATATTCGTAGCGAACACCATATCTTAGGCTTCGATGGCAAGACCATCTACCAGCACTTAGAAGAGACGCTGGATGCTCTAGATGATCCTATCGGTGACCCACTGACAGTGCCTAACTTTCTGCTAGGGCGCGCCGCAAAAGCCGAAGGACTGAGCGTTATCTTCAATGGAGAGGGCGGCGACCCGGTGTTTGGTGGCCCCAAGAACCTCCCCATGGTGCTGCATGCCCTCTATGATGGCAGTAGCGAAGATATCCGGAGCGCTTATTTTCGCAGCTACCAGAAATGTTATGATGATCTTCCCAACCTGATTACCCCTTCGTTCCAGGCCGCACTAAAGAATGCCTCGCCGCAAGAGAGCCTTCTGGACCCTTTCTTAGGCGAAGACAGCCCCATGAGGAGCTATCTCAACAAGCTCATGCTCATCAATGTCCGGCTCAAAGGCGCGGATCAGATTCTTACCAAGGTGGCGAATCTCACCAGTGCCCACGGATTACGTGCGGCCTCTCCGCTCTTTGATCCCACCATTGTAGAGGCAGGTTTCGCTATTCCGGGGCGCTATAAGCTAGATGGCGCACGGGAGAAAGCCGTGCTGAAAGAGGCGGTCAGCGATCTACTCCCCGAGGCGATTCTGCTGCGCCCCAAGTCCGGCATGATGGTGCCGGTACAGCGCTGGTTCAAAAACGACCTTCAGAAGCCAGCCCGCGCCCGGCTTTTGGCAAAGAGTGCTCGCGTTGCTCCCTACCTCGAACAGAAGCTGCTGAAGAACTGGCTGGACTACGCCCCGATGCCCTTCCCACGCCATGGGGTGAAACTCTGGCTGGTGCTCACGTTGGAGCTCTGGCTGGAATGCAACAAACTGTAAATACTGCCAGATTAACTGCATAGCTGATAGCGTTCTGGTATATTTACCCTGAGGAAATAAAGTAGTGAGTAAGCTCGGGCTTGTTGGTATAGGTATTTTTACGTATGTGTTATTGTGCTATGCGTGTACCTGTCAGCATAGTGGCGAGCTCTCAGCAATAGCCAATCCGCCTGCTCCAACCTCACCCATATCGACTGCGAGCCCACAGGCGGTCGCCGGTGTCTCAGGGAAACTCAATGTGTGGCACAGAGATGGGAAAATCTTTCTAGCAGGTAGTATCCCTACTCAAGAATTCAAAGACACCCTGACCATGGAAGCTGCCAGACACTATGGAGCCAGTGGCTTTGTCGATAAACTCACGGTCGCCTCGCCAGCAGGTTCGGCAGAGGTAGATTGGGAAACCATAGCCCTGAAGAGTGTGGTCTGGGGTAGCCTGGGTGACATCGCTATAGACGGCAAGATTCTAACTTTACGCGGTAAGCAGCCCAGTGCAGATGCTAAGAATAAACGATACGCCTATATCAAGAACGCTCTCCCAACTAACTGGGGACTTGAGGACCAGATGGAGGCGCCCAGTAGCTCTCCATCGCCCTTGTCAGCGATATTAGCCAGCCCGACACCAGTGGCGTCGCCAACCCCTGGCTCGATTTCCACCGGTATGAATCCGAACGATACGACACCACCCAATCTCCAAAAATTCAAGACAGTTGCGTTTCGACCTGGAAGCGCGGAGCTTACCGACGAAGGCCGTACTCTTTTAGATGAGGCCGCCGAGGTTATGGCGACGACCGGGGCAACACGCTACGAAATTGGAGGAAATACGGACGATACCGGGGCCGATGATGCCAACCTGAATATCTCCGAACGTCGTGCAGATGCCGTGCGCAAGCAACTCATGGATCAAGGGATCGCACCAGAGCGCCTTGAGACACAGGGTTACGGCGAGACTCGCCCTCTAGCCCCGAATGATAATGATACAAACCGCGCCCGCAACCGCCGCATAGAGTTCACGGAGTTAAAGTAGAAGTTATGTGGAGCCAGATTCTCGCTATTGTCTGGATGTTTCTTGCTATTGCCATGGTGGCCGGGGTGGCGCTAGGAATCGCATGGCAGCGCCTGGAGAAAAAGCCAACGCCTGCTTCAGAAGAAATCGGCACGCTAAAGACCAAACTCAAAGCTGCCTATGAAGAGTTTGATGCCTGCGCGGAGACCCGCAAGGAGCTGGAAGCGCGTGTAGGGGATTTAGAGAAAGCGCTGGTTTCCAACAAAAGCCGCGCTGCCGAGCTGGAAGTTCGCCTGCGAGTCATGGAGGCGGAAAAAGCGGAACGCATCGCTACATCGACATCAGTGGACAGTGAACCGGAAGCCGCACCTGTTACTAATCCGATTGAAGAACTCGCTACACCGGAAATCGAGTCTGAACCCGTATCTATGGAAGAGGAGCCGGAAGCCGCCAGGAGTGCCACTCCTGAGGGGGCAGCCTGGGCATCACTGGCGCGGAGCATGGACAACGATGACCTGGAAGAAATCCATGGTATCGGGCCGCAGCTAGCGCTGTTGCTGCATGAGCTTGGTGTGCATACCTATAAACAGGTAGCCCTCTGGAGTGATTCCGATATCGACCGGGTAGAGGAAAAGCTTCCTCAATTCAAGGGGCGCATTCGCCGGGAGAACTGGGTGCGGAGTGCGCAGGAGTGCCACTGGCGCAAGTACCAGGAAGCTGTTGGCGGCTATGCTCCCTAGAGCAATAGCTCGTCTATGACATGGCCGTGGACATCCGTCAGGCGGAAGTCGCGGCCCTGGTAGGGAAAGTGCAGCTGTGTGTGGTCGATTCCCAGGCACTTTAGAATCGTCGCCTGCAGGTCATGCACATGAACTGCGCCCTGCGTTTTTTCATCTTTGGTGGGGGTAATCGCGTTGCCCTTTTCATCGGCCAGGTTGTAGCCATAGGCGTCCGTATGGCCGTAGGTAAAGCCGGGCTTCACGCCACCACCTGCCATCCAGAGGCTAAAGCTGCGCGGATGGTGATCGCGCCCGTAATCGTCTTTCTCTAGCTTGCCCTGGCTGTAGCTCGTACGCCCGAATTCACCGCCCCAGATAACCAGGGTGTCTTCAAGCATCCCCCGGCGTTTCAGATCCATTATCAGGGCTGCTGATGCCTGGTCGGTCATCTTCGCCTGCTGGCGCATCCCTCCGGGCAGGCCACCGTGGTGGTCCCAGCCCTGGTGATAGAGCTGAATGAACCGCACACCGCGCTCAGCGAGCCTGCGGGCCAGAAGACAGTTCGCAGCAAACGTACCCGGCTTGCGCGCATCTTCGCCGTAGAGTGCGAACGTATCTTCGGACTCTTTCGAGAGGTCGGTTACTTCTGGCACGCTGGTCTGCATCCGGTAGGCCAGTTCGTACTGCGCCGTACGAGACTCTATAGCCGGGTCCAGTGTTCGTTCGCTCTGAAGCTTGTTCAGCGCGTTCAGGGTGTCCAACACCACGCGGCGGCTCTCACGGCTTACGCCTTCCGGGTTGCTCAGATAGAGCACCGGTTCTCTACCCGCCCGAAGCTGCGTGCCTTGATAGCGAGCATCTAAGAACCCACTGCCCCAGAGCCGGGAGTAGAGCGGCTGGTCGCCCTGACCTGCCGTTACCAGCACCACAAAGGCGGGTAGGTTCTCATTCATGGAGCCCAGGCCATAGGAGAGCCAGGCGCCCATGCTGGGGCGGCCCGCAATCTGGCTGCCGGTCTGGAAAAACGTGATGGCCGGGTCGTGGTTGATAGCCTCGGTCCAGAGGGAGCGGACCAGGCAGATATCATCCGCGATTTTGTGGGTATTGGGGATAACGGAAGACAGTTCCATACCACACTTACCGGCGCGCACAAAGTCGAACACTGACCCTGCTAGTGGTAGACTTGCCTGGTTTGCGCTCATGCCGGTCAGACGCTGCCCGCGCCGCACCGACTCCGGGAGCTGTTCCCCATGTTTCTCCCGGAGAAGGGGCTTGTTATCGAATAAGTCCTGAGCTGCCGGACCGCCGCTTTGAAAAAGATAGATGACTCGCTTGGCTTTTCCGTTGCCCACAGGCGCGGCCTTCGTTTCCAGTGCGCCTAAACCAAGCGCACCTAAGCCCAGAGTCGCGTTTCGGAGAAAATGCCGCCGCGTCAGCGCGAGCGGGTCAAGCGGGTCCATAGGGATATTCTACCGGAAAAACAAAAGCCGCCGGGTCCGCTTTTTCGAGAGCATCTTCGTTCTCGCAAGCGCCCGGCGACAGGACGTACCTAATTATAGGAGACAGTAGGAATCCTCTTCAGGTTCCCGGCGGGCCAGGATTTTCCCGGTCGGCTTTGACTTCGGCCATTACTTCCTGAGCCCGCTTGAGCTGAGCCAGGAGTAGCGGAGTCCAATCGGCCTGGGGAACTCGCTTGAGCAGGGCGCCGAACTCAGCGATGACATCATTGGAGTGCAGAGTAGGCTCTTGCGCCAGCGCTTCGGCGAACAGCACCAGAGCTTTGCGGCGTAAGCGGCGTGCGTTCGGCTCATCCCACTCAGCACGCTCGGTTAAGAGCCGCGCCATCACATAGGAGTTGCCCGCAGTCCGACTGCGGTCGCCTCCCACGAACATGGTGAGCACGCTGTCGTCGCTGAGGGCAACCAGGGATTCAGGGTTGAGGCCGGTGAGGTCACGGGCCGCCAGGGATATCTCCTGAAGCGCAGTGGCTTTATCTTCCGCACCGAGACCAAGCAGGCGCGCCATAGCCAGCGTCAGGCCCTCTATCTGCTGCTCGATATACCCCTTACGGAGCAATAGCTAGTCCTCGGTGCTCCAGGGAGAGGGCATCAGGAAGGCAAGGATGCCGCTGGTCCAGGCAATGATATGCCCACCCGCCGCACCGAAAAGCTGAAGCGGCTGATCGTTGCTACCGTGCTCAGCGATGCTGAAGTACAGAGCGGTCACAATTCCAAAAAGAACCCCGCACCAGAGCACCACAGCGCGTACCACAAAGGGAAGCTTCAGAAACAGACTCATAACGGCCTATTGTACCGCACTGGCTCGCTGGCGCTTGCCCCAGCGCAGAATAGGCTGCTCCAGAGCGAGAGTGATAACCGTGGCAATCAGCACCGAGATACCGATAGTCACCAATGTGTAGGTCAACTGCCAGGCAGGATCATTATGCGGGTCCTCGGTTTTCGGCGCGGGAATCTTTGCATGGAACAAGGCATCGGCTATGACTTTGTGCCAGAGATACAGGTTGTAGGATACGAATCCCAGGAATCTCAGAATCGGGTTGGCAATAGCCACCTGTAGCGGGCGTACACTCAGCGAACCCGTTACGGCAATAATGCCGACGAGAACCCCGATGACCAGCCGCCAGCGTGCCTGCCAGAGCGGTGTCCCTGATGGTTGGAAAGCACTGAACTCATAGCAGCGGAAGAGCCAGAAAAGCCCCACTAGAGCGCCTATACAGAGAACGCTGGCAATCCAGCCTTTCTGCTTTATGGTTTTGAGTCGCACGGTGGCCCAGGCCGCTAGCATGCCACACCCGAACAGGTCCAGACAGCCCGGTAGCTGGTTCAGACGCATGGTGTAGTTGGACGAGTCTCCGCCGGAGACATTCCATGCCCAGCGGCGCGCCAGGATAGAGATCAGTGCCAGCGCCATGGCGGTGATTATGGGCTGCCTGCGGAAGAGTGGCCAGAGCAGCGGAAAAAGCAGGTAGAACTGCACCTCTACCGCCAGAGACCACGCCGGACCCAGTGTGGAGTAGTAGGTCTCAAACGACCAGTTATGGATAAAGGCCAGATGGGTGAGTATGTGCAGGAACGGTTTAGATGCCACCGTACCGTCATCGAAAAAGGAGCAGCGATAGTTAGAGCAAGTAGATACGATGGTAGAATCTTGAGCGTTCGGCGGCGATAAAACTCCCCAAGTTTGAGGATATGCCCGCACAGAAAGGGATAGGCGATACAGAATCCGCTGAGAACGAAGAAGATCTCTACGCCAACGAATCCAACACGGGGGAGCCAGGTATAGTTGCCAAAGTTAAGCCAGGAGAGCTGCCAGACATGGAAGATGACTACCAGGGCAATTGCCAGGCCCCGCAGGCCGTCGAGGACATCAATTCGGTTCTTCGGTTCGACGGCCATACGAGGATAATTCTTAGCTATTCGGGGTTTTCCGCTTTCAGGTCAAGCCAGAGAAGCTCTTGCTCTGTGAGCGTAGTATTCACCGCTGCCAGGTTGGCGTCTACTTCTTCCTGAGTCTGCGCGCCGACCAGGGCGAAGACATTCATAGGGTAGTTGAAGATATACGCCAGAGCGACCTGCGCCACAGTGAGACCCTTCTTCTGGCCAAGCGCCTCCACTCGGGCCAGGCGCTCGAAGTTCGCATCGGAGCAATAGCAGTCTTTGACCAGTTTATCCTGACCCTCGGTATATCTATCCAGATCGTTCTTGCTGTAGCGCCCGGACCAGAAGCCACCTGCCATGGAGGACCAGGAGAAGATAGGCATCTGGTTTTCCTTGTACCACTCACGCTCTATCTGATGCTGGTCACCAGAGATGGTCACACAGCCAGCCCACGGCACCTGAAGCGGGTCTGCCAGCGAGAAGTTCGGCGACGATACGGCGAACGGAATCTGCCCGGACTTCTCGGCGTACTCATTCGCTTTCTGAAGGCGCTCCGCGCTCCAGTTGGAGCCGCCGAACGCACCGATTTTGCCTTCTTTGACCAGCTGATTGAGTACATCCACAATCGGCTCTACCGGGTACGCCGGGTCGTCACGATGCAGCACATAGAGGTCAATATGCGTCACCTGCATACGCGCCAGAGTCTCGTGCAGGTCGTGCTGAATATCGAACGGGGTAACCTTTTTCCGAATGGAATCGTGTGCGCCCTTGGCGAGAATGGCTACCTGGTCGCGGATGCCACGCTCGCGAATCCACTTGCCTAAGAAGGCATCGGAGTTGCCATAGATATAGGCGGTATCCACACAGTTGATACCCGACGCAAAGGCAGAATCTAGCTGCGCGAAGCCCTTCGCTTCATCGTTGCGGTCTACCTGAATGATTCCCTGCACCAGGCGCGAAACGGGCTTGGAGACACCCGGAATCGAGCCATACTTCATCGCGTTGCTCATGTCGGTTTATGATACCCCACAAAACGATTTCGAAGGTTTAAGAAGCCCTCCCAAGCGCTTAGCGCTTGGGGGGGCAAAGGATTATCGTTTCAGGAAGCGTCCGGCCATGCCAATGATGTCGTCGATGGGGGAACCGTCGTGGTTACCGTCTAAGAGCTGGCTCAGCGTACCCATCAGGTTGCCGCTGCCCTGCTGTTCCATCTGCTGCGTCTGTCCACCTAAGAGGCCCGCCAAGTCCCCAGCGTTCAAACCCTGGTTCTGCTGACGCTGACCCAGATAGCCCAGCACGATAGGCGCGAGCATCTGAAGCAGGGCTGCACCGTTGCCGCTATTGGTGCCCATAGCCTGCCCAACAGCCGCCCCGATGCCCTGCTGCTGCCCGCCGAAGATATGCCCAAGAATGGCGCCGCCGGGGCCGTTCTGATAGCCACTGACCGCACCCATGAGATCACTCAAAACATCGCCCTGGTGATCATTTTCCAGTGCCGTGGAGAGCGCCTGTGCTCCATCGTCGGTCTGGGTATTGCGGGCAAGTCCGCCGATTAGCAGCGGCAGAGCTGCCTGGATGCCGTTCTGTGCGGTGCCTTCATCGACACCGAGCTGGTTTGCGATTTGGCCAACGGTGGCCGGGTCGAGCTGCGACAGTAAATCTTCAAGAACGTTGCTCATAGTGCCCGAATTGTATCTCAGGCCAGGGTCAGTCGCTCCCCTGCCTTCAGCGTTCGATAGGGCTGGCCGAGATCCTGGCAAGTAGCTTCGAAGAGCGCGGGCGGTTCGGTGTTGAACTCGAACATTTCGTAGTGACAGGGCACGGCTACCTGAGCGCCGATAGCCTCCGCCAGATACGCGGCTTCATCGCCCCAGAGATTCCCAGAGACCCGTCGCTCCGGCAGTCGTCCATTGATAGGTAGCAATGCTACATGGATGCTCAGCGCCGCCAGAGAGTCCGCCATGCCCTCATAAGGAATCGTGTCCCCGCTGTGATAGAGCACCCATGGTCCGATTTTTACGACGAATCCCATGAACTCTGGGGATAGATTCTCGTGGGCTGCAGCTATTCCATAAACGCTAATAGCTCCCAGGTCTTTAAACTGCTTGATCTCCAGCGGCAGAAAGCGCGAGTCGGTTTCGCCCCAGCCCAATCGGTTCGCCGCAAAGCCAGTGTTTACGGCGGGCAGCACCAACTGCGCTTCCGGGTTGCTGGCAAAGAGTGGCAGCAGAGTTTCTGCGTCTAAGTGGTCCGTGTGATTGTGGGTGCTGGTGATCAGCGAGAGCCCGGTGAGCCTCTCTGGCGCTATTACGCGCTCCGTCATGCGAGTGTGCGGCTTGTCAGTCTGGGCATACTTCACTGTTAGCGAATCAGACAAGTAGGGGTCGAACAGTACTCGCACGCCATTATGGCTTGCCAGAAATCCGCTCTGGCCCAACCACCATACGTGAAGCGCTTCTGTATCGGCTTCCGCTACAGCAATATCTGCCAGAAGCGCCTCGTCTTTTTGCACCGGAACAATCATCAAGAAAAAGTGTACCCGGCTTGCCAGTTCGGGGCAGGTTTGTGTACGATAGGCGCCATGGAAAATCTTTCACGCCGCTCACTGCTGACGGCAGGCGCCACGACGCTCGCCACTGCTGCTCTTGCCAAAGATGGAGACCGCTACTCCCCAGGTGCACCGCCTGTGCGCTACCCTGACCCGGACATAGTTGTTCTGGAAAAGCGCTACGATGCCTTGAAGGTTGGCAATACGCCGATCCAGCGGCTCCACACTGGCTCGCTCTGGGTCGAGGGGTGCTGCTGGAGCAGTGTCGGGCGCTACGTGCTGTGGTCGGACATCCCGAACTCCATCCACCGGCGCTGGCTCTGGGACGACGACCATACATCGGTGATTCGTGACTCCCACAACTCCAACGGTAACACGTTCGACCGTGAGGGACGGCTTATCTCCTGTGAACACGGCACCCGGCGCGTTGCCCGCTACGAGCACAACGGCAGTATCACCGTGCTGGCCGATAAGTTCAACGGCAAGCCGTTCAACGCCCCTAACGATGTAGTAGTGCATCCAGACGGCTCCATCTGGTTCACCGACCCCGGCTACGGCTCCACGGGGAACTATGAAGGCTTCAAAGGCCCGCTGGAACTAAAAGAAGCGGTGTATCGCATCGATGGCCAGAGCGGAAAGGTGGAGAAAGTGACCGATGAGCCGGCGAAGCCCAACGGCATCTGTTTCTCGCCCGACTACAAGAAACTCTACATCGCTGACACGGGCGATCCCCATAACATTGTTGTTTTCGATGTGAACGGCGCCAAGCTCTCCAAAGCCAAAGAGTTCGTCAAGATGAACCTGGACGGTAAGTCGGGCAACGCCGATGGCATTCGCTGCGATATCGAGGGCAACCTCTGGGCAGCGACGGGCTGGGTCGGCGCGGGCTACGATGGTGTTCAGACCTTTGCTCCCGACGGCACTCTGATCGGGAAAATTCTCCTTCCCGAGATCGGCTCGAATCTGTGCTTCGGCGGGTCCAAGCGAAACCGGCTCTTTGTTACGGCGGGCCAGTCGCTCTACTCCGTCTATGTCAACACCCAAGGCGCGCACTGGTGCTAATGGCATGCAGTACGCTATGGTGCCTCCGCTAGATCCAAAGCGTTACTACTCGCCATCGGGGCGCTACGCCCTCTTCGTCGATCCAAGCTCCCCGACTGGTTCGGGGAGCGCCTTCTACCGGCTAACTCTCAGCGGGAAAACAATCTGGGAGAGAACCCACCCCTTTACTCTGCGTGAGGCAGGAGTAACAGACACCGGAATTGTGGGGGGATATGGCTACTCACAGGGCCTGGAAGGTTGGGCAAAGAATCCTGGTCCGCGATTAGGATACGGCACTCTGGACAGGGTGATTCTGAACCCAACCGGGCAGGTGATTCTGTATCAGAAAACTACCCGCCAACCTGGTCGTATAGGTCACGGCCACCCGGACCCTAAAGAAGGGAAAGTTCGTGAGGTAGATCGCACCGCTGACATATTGCCTCGGGGCGCCACCTCTACAGGTTCTAAACTGAACCTGACTGTGCGCGGGCGCATTGCCCTCAAAGTTCCCTCGAAAGATACGCCTTCGCCCATACAGAATATCTGGACCATTGCGACCGCCGGAGCAGGCCGATTTGCCTTCCTACGGAATTCTGAGCCCCCTGCTATTGTAGTCATTAGCGAGGCAGGAAAGCTAGTCAAGACTATCTCACTGGCCGGGGTGCTTCTAGCAGAGGAGCGCGCAATGTTCCTTCTAACCCGCAGTGATAGCAACCTGATTATCTTTACTGAGCGTGACCTCAAGCCGCGCGGCACGATGGGACGTGCTATCGTTGTCAATATCCCCACGGGCAAGCTGGCTCCGCTAACTAAATTTCAAGCCACCTATATAAGGTCAGTTGCAGCATTTGCAGATGGCGGATTTGCCGTGCTGGAATCAGTGCAAGAAAAGTACACCAGTACACAGAAGCTCACTCGCTGGGATATCCAAGGAAAAAAGCGCTGGGAGAAAGTAAAAGATGGGTATACCGGCAATCCGGCAGAGCTATTCGCGCCAGAAGCAGTTACCGTACTCAAGGGCGGAACAATAGCCGTTCTGGATAACATTGCCAACAACGTACAGTTCTTCAATAGCCACGGTAAGTTCTTACGCTTCATCTCTCTAGAGAAAGCCTGGAAGCAGCCAGCCCAGCTATCCTGCGGATATTATCGCCACTCCAGATGGTGGGTTTGTTGTGCATGACTTTGATGATAATCCATCTATATACTGGATGAATACAGAAGGTACCGTTCGGCGGAGGTACGCCATGCGCTACTCCAGTGGGGCTCCTATTATCAATCCGGAGTTCTGTGTGAGCGATTCCGGGCAGCTCTGGGTCAGCGATAATCACTCTATTCTCCGTATCGGTCCAGATGGCAGGGCGAATCTTCGCCTGGGCGAACCGCCGCGTAGGGATCGCCTATCGAAGTTGGGCATGATACAGGTCTTTCCAGATGGAGGTATTCTAGCGGAAGACGCTCGAAGCAAGTCGGTCCATGTCTTCGCCCCCGATGGTCGCTGGCTCCATGTGTGCTCGCCCGGAAAACTGAAAGAGGAGGACCCTGATCTTGGTTCACGCTCCATGGAGTTGGAATGTGGCCCCAATGGAGGCTTCTACTATGAGGGAGTATGGTTCGATGCCAGTGGCACTCGCAAGTCACTACCCGTCGGGTTCCGCCCTGCAAAGGAGCGACTGCAACCTATTCAGCGCCATGCAGATGGAGCTTGGATAACGGATGGTTGGACCAATATATCTGTGACCCCAGAAGGCGATGTCGCCATTCTTTCGCGTGGCCGCGCGAGCCTGTTTGACCGTCGTAATACCCCGCTCCGCACGATAGTCGTGCCAACAGAGGCTGGTCCCTACCCAGATATCGCCTACGATGGAAAGCTGGTTGTAGTCAGTGGTGAGCAAAAATTATGGTGCTGGGAAGCGGATGGCAAACCGCGCTGGCAGGCAGACTTTCCTCATCCTAAAGGCTCGAATTACATGTGGCGACCTTTCCTCACAGAGAACAGCCGCACGCTGCTACTGTTCGATGGCGAGGCGTTTACTCGGCTAGCTCTTCCCCCAGTATAGGTACAGAAATGCAGTTCGGTACTCCCCCAAGACTCCTCCCCAATCGTTACCTATCTCCCTCCGGAAAATACACACTTCTGGTAGAGCCAACCACATGGGGCGGGACAGGCAAGGGGCGCTACCGATTGACTCTCGATGGCAAAACTGTCTGGCAGGCAGTACGGCCCTTCACCCTACAGAAAGCCGGAGTCACGGACTCTGGCACCGTCGGGGGATATGGCTATTCCTATGGGCTGGAAGGCATGGGGTCAGATGGCGAAGGCACCCTGGATGCAGTGATTATGGACTCTGCTGGCCGGGTGCGACTCTGTCATAAAACCATTCGTAAGATGAGCCGCTTTCCAGATGCCAGTCCTGACCCACGGGCGGAAGGGGTGATTGTAGATGGAGAGCATAACCGACTGATAATCCGTACTGCTGATGCGGACCCTAATCGAGGTCAGGAATACTGGGTACAGTTTCAACTTTCTACAGGGAAGAAGCTAGATACTATAATCCCTGCCCGGTTCAATAGGCGAGATAGCCCTGAGCGCTTCATCTTAGATGCCCGTCCGGTGCCTGATACGCCTTTTATTTTGCTTCATTGGTGGCGCTTTGCTGAGTGGCGGGTAGGGGCGTGTTTTACGTTAGTTATGCCCGATGCCCGACCTGTATGGAAGTGGGAGCTGCCCAACGATTACGAGATTCCTGGCGATAGAAACTCTGAGGATAGATTGCAAAGTCAGATCAGGAAGTCGGGAGCGATTACCTTCACCAAGCCTGGAGGCCAGTTCGCTGTTCGTATCGCTAAAGAAAAGCGGCAGGCGCATTTTACGGTAAGCCGAACGAGCAATAATGGCTGGCAGATTCAAGAAGTAGGGCGGAATCTACGGCCTACTCTGCTGCGGCTCTAGCACGTAAATTCTGACTTTTCTGAGGTATCCTCTCCAAGAGAAATCTATACTTATGAGCACAGTTTCCCCCGATGTCGTAAAGGCCGCACAGGATGCCCTGGATGCGCATGTTCGCGAGATTATCGCCTGGCACTTCTCGCCGGAAACGGGTACTCCGTTCTGGTTGGATTGGGCCAAGAAAGCGGACTTCGACCCCATTCAGGCGGTGCAGAGCGCCGCAGACCTGAGCAAGTTCCCGCACTTCCAGGATGAGTGGCTGCGCGATCTGCCCAACGAGGTCTGGATTCCCAAGCAATACACCGGACGCCCGTTTTACATCTTTGAGACGGGTGGCACGACGGGGATGCCCAAGCAGCGTATCGGGTGGGAGGACCACCTGCGGGACTATGAAGAATTCTCCGAAGGACTGGACGACAAGTTCTTCCCCAAAAACGCGAACTGGCTTATGCTCGGTCCCACCGGGCCGCGCCGTCTGCGCCTGACCATTGAGCACCTGGCCCATGTGCGTGGCGGTAGCTGCTATCACACAGACTTAGATCCGCGCTGGGTCAAGCGGCTGATTTCGGAAAAAGACTTCGAGACCGCCAAGCGCTATGGGCGGCACTGTGCGGAACAGGGGGCGAACCTGCTCAAGAACCGCAAGATTTCCTGTCTGTTCACCACGCCCAAGCTGCTGGAAGTCTTAGATGAGTTCGTAAACGTGCCGGATTGCGGCATCACTGGCATTTTCTGCGGCGGCACCCAGATGAACCCACAGACGGTGCGGTTCTTAATCGAAGAGGTTTTAGAGAATCGCGCCCGGTTCGTGCCCACCTACGGCAACACACTCATGGGGCTGGCCTGCTCCCGTCCACTTTCGCCGGAAGACGGCTACTCGATTACCTACCACGCACCTCAGCCTCGCGCCGTGCTCCGAGTCGTCAACCCGGACGATACGACGGAAACTGTGGATTATGGTGCCTGGGGGCGGGTGGAGCTGAGCACGCTGACCAAGGAGTTCTTCATGCCGCGATTCCTGGAGCGCGATGAGGCTATTCGCCGTGAGCCCTTCGGGCGTTTCGCATGGGATGGTGTGGGCGAGGTGCGCCCGTTTGGGGCCATTGCCAACAAGACTATCGAGGGCGTGTACTAAAATCGTCACGTACACGAACGATGCGGCAGGGGTGACAGCGGAGCAGCTCCAGGGATTCTTTGTGGGCTGGCCGAATCCACCGTCGCCCGAAACCCATCAGGAGATACTACGCCGCAGCGCCGCCTTGTGGCTGGCGTGGGACGGGGAGCGCTGTGTTGGATTTATCAATGCGCTCTCCGATGGTGTGTTCTATGCCTTCATTCCGCTCCTGGAAGTTCTACCGGAATATCAGGGACAGGGAATTGGCGGGGAGCTGGTACGGCGTATGTGCGAGACACTGAAACCGATGTACGCCATCGATATCGTGTGTGATGATGCCCTGATCACCTACTATGAGCGGCATGGATTTACCGCTGGCAAAGCCATGATGCGCCGCCACTACGACAATCAGGCCGGGAACTTTTTCTAACTCGATTCCCATAATAGAGGGCATGGGTTTACTGACACGGCGACGATTGATACGGCTCGGGGCCACGGCGATAGCTGTGCCGACCGCGGCGGCGCTGGCGGAACCCTACACCCTTGAGGTCACGAACCACGAGGTGCCTATGCCGCACCTGCCCGCCGCGCTAGATGGGCTTCGCGTGGCGCACCTGACCGACCTGCACCGTGGGGCGCTCACTCCGGACCACACGATTCTAGAATCCATCTATCATACACAGAGGCTTAAGCCCGATTTAGTGGTACTGACCGGCGACTTTGTACATGGGCATGACCGAGATGCAGAGCCGCTAGCCCGTATGCTGGCTATGCTGACTCCGCGCCTGGGACTCTGGGCCTGTCTGGGCAACCATGACTATGGCACATCCGCCGAGAAGGTGACCGATGCGCTGGAGCGACACGCCAAGGTCCGCGTTCTGCGCAACGATGCCCAGGAAGTCCTGCCCGGCTTCTGGGTGGCGGGTGTGGAGGACCGGTTCAAGGGTTTCCCCACTGTTGCGCCGTTTGCAAGTCGGGTACCGGAGAATGCCGCCTGCCTATTCCTGGTCCATGAGCCGCCCGGCATAGATCTGGTGGAAGATCGCTCCTGGGTAGCGCTTTCCGGGCATACCCATGGCGGCCAGATTCGGGTGGGAGACCGCGCTCTGCACCTGCCCGGCGGTATGGAGGGCTTCTCTCTCTACCAGGGCTGGGGCGACTTCGGTAAGGCCCGACTCTTTGTGAGCCGCGGCATCGGTAACACAGGATTCCCCATGCGCTTTAGCTGCGCGCCTGAGCTAGCCATTCACCACCTGCGCGCCGTTTAGCGCGCGCCCTCTCTCCTCCGATACAGCTCTGCCAGACGAGTGGCAGGTAGGCGATGTGCCGACCCTGTTCCGCAGAGACTCTGGACCAATGGCTGTTAACCATTTCCTTTGCAACAAGGTAAACCTCTAAGGTGAGCAGGTTCAACTCCTGTGTCATGGCTCTCCGGCCCATCGGGTTCGGTGGGTGTGGCCCTGCGGAAGCTGGCTTCGGTCTGCTCTCCCCGCCACCCCTATCGCGATGCGCCGGAGGGTCTCAAATCAGAGAAAGAGCAAGAAGGAGAGTACGCACATGATTGGAATTTCTTACATCACGATTTCGGAGTGGGAGGTCGGGCTGTTGTACGCCGACGGTAAGTTCGTGCGTGTTTTAGAGCCGGGCCGCCACCGCTTGCTGGGCTTTCCCTGGACTCGCGTGGAGCAGAAGGTGATCAAGGTAGATACCCGCCGCCAACAGCTTAGCGTTCAGGGGCAGGAAGTCCTCACGGCAGATGGTTTCTCTGTGCGCCTGAACGCTACCGCAGACTGGCGCGTGGTCGATGCGCCTACCGCCCTGCACTCGTCGGTGAGTCACTCCATGGCGCTCTACAACGCGATTCAGCTCGCCCTGCGTGTCGCCGTGCAGAGTCGCACCATAGATGTGTTGCTCTCGGACCGTGCGACAATTGGGCAAGAGGTCACCGAGGCGCTACAGCCCGAGGCTGATACGCTTGGCCTGGAGGTCAGCGCCGTGGCCCTCAAGGACATCGTACTGCCGGGTGAGTTGAAGAAGCTATTAGCCCGTGAGGCCGAGGCCGTGCGTGAGGGGCGCGCCGCTCTGGCTTCTGCCCGTGAGGAGACGGCGGCTGCACGTGCTCGTGCTAACACGGCGAAGTTGCTCTCTGAGTCTCCGGCATTGCTGCGAATGCGTGAGCTGGAGACGATTGAGAAGGCTGCGGAGCACGGCAACACGGTGGTGGTAGCACTGCCTACCGAGAGTCGTCGCGCTCTGGCTGAGAGCGGTGTTTCGGTAGCCGATATCTAAGGTATAGTGCCCGCATGAGAAAACCGCTCGTGCTATTTGCCGGTCTGTCCTGCGCGGTATTGTTGGGCGCGTATAAGGCGCACGCGCAGGACAGCGTTAGCTGGCCACAGTTCCGGGGGCCGAATGCGAATCCGGTGGGGGCGAATGCCAAGCTCGCGGATCGCTGGTCGAAGACCGAAAACGTCGAGTGGGCGCAGACGATTCCAGGGCGCGGGTACTCGTCGGCAATCGTCGTTGGCGAGAAGGTCTTTGTCACGGCGGCAACCACGGACGGTAAATCCAAAGCCCCGCAGGTCGGGACCGAGTACAGCAACGAGTACGTCGCTGAGCTGGCAAAGCAGGGGCTCAGCGACGAAGAAATCACAAAGCGGGTCAATGAGCGGGACTTCGAGATGCCCAATGAAGTCAACCTGCACTATGTTCTCTATTGCCTGGATCTCAAAAGCGGTAAGGTGCAGTGGAAGAAAGAGTTCCACGCCGGGCATCCACCGGGGCGGGCGGCACCGTAAGAACAGTTTCACGTCGGAAACCCCAGTAACAGATGGCAAGTATGTCTATATCTACATCGCCAACCTTGGGGTATGGGCTTATGACCTGGCCGGTAAGCAGGTCTGGAAGACACCGGTTGAAGTCAACCCCATCTATCTGGACTTCGGCACGGGCAGCTCACCAGTTCTGGCGGGAGGTCAGCTAGTCATTCTAAGTGACAACCAGAAACAGCAGTACATCGCCGCGTTCGACACCAAGACCGGTAAGCAGCTCTGGCGCACGAACCGCGAGGTCGGCCCGCCCCAGTTCCGCTCCGGCTGGGCCACTCCCTTTGTCTGGAAACATGCACTCCGCACCGAGATCGTCACTGTCGGGCCAGTAGTCGCGGTGAGCTATGACCTGGCGGGCAAGGAGCTATGGCGCCTGTCGGGAATGTCTCCCGCGCCTATCCCCACTCCCTTCGCCTACGATGGCCTGCTCTATATCGATGGTGGTCGTGGTCGCCCTCTGTTCGCTGTAAAACCCGGCGCTACCGGAGACATCTCACTCTCTCGAAGCGTGGACTCCAATGAGTTTGTGGCCTGGTCCCAGGCACGGGGCGGCACGTATCTGCCATCGCCCGTGGCCTATCAGGGTGGCATCTACGTTCTGGCCGAGACCGGAATGCTGAGCCGCTTCGATGCCAAGACCGGAAAGCAGACCTATAAAGAGCGTCTGGGTGCGGGCAACTTCACCACATCTCCCTGGGCTTACAACGGCAAGATCTTCTGCCTGAGCGAAGAGGGAGTGACCTTCGTGGTCACTGCAGGCGAGAATTTCAAAGTCCTGCACACCAACCAGCTCGATGAAATGGCACAGGCCACCCCCGGCTCTGGTAGGCGAACGCCTGCTAATCCGCACCGAGACCAAACTCTACTCCATCCGCCGCAAGAAAACAGGATGACGAATAGCATGCTCTCATGACGGCCGATTCCTTAGCCTGTCATATGGCCCAGCTGGATAAGATTCGCGAGGAATGGTTCAGCTCGGGCCGCCAGGGCTTGCCCGAGGACGATAGAAAAGCCGCCACCATACTGTTGGACGGCTCCTGTATATCCGACATACCCACGTTCTATATTGCTCTGGGAGAGGCCGTAAATGGTCCCGGTGGCTACTTCGGCGGCAACCTGGATGCTCTGAACGATTGCCTGCGCGGTGGCTTTGGGCTTGCGACCCCCTTTACCCTTGAGGTTATCGGCCTGGAGAAAGTTCGTGATGCCCTGGATGCCGAAGAAGCATGGCACAGAGCACAGCAGAATCAGTCTGAACCATTACCTGATGCCCCTACTTACTTCGATATAGTAATAGAGATTTTTACGGAGTGTGGGGTCGCCGTCCGTGAGTACGGACAGAAGCAGTAGCTAGCCCTATGTCACTGGCGTGAGCAGGCCAGCGTCATCGTTGGCGGTGAGCCTACCCGTTTACCCACTGCGTAGGCGTCCATCTCGCGGGTTTCCAGTGGGATGAAGAATGGTTCCAGGTCAGACACCGGGGTGCCCTGTACATCCAGCCAGGCTTCTTCCGCGTCTTCATCTCTCAGTATCACCGGCATACGGTCGTGGATACGCTCTACCAGCTCGTTCGGCGCGGTGGTCAGAATCGTAAAGCTACGAAGCTGGCTCCCATCCGGGCTCTGCCACTCATCGAACAACCCGGCAAAGGCGAACAGCGCTCCGCCTTTGCGGCGGAAGTGCATGGGTTGCTTGGTGGCTTTGTCCCATTCATAGAACCCATCGGCAGGCACCAGGCACCGACGGCGTTTCAGCGAGTGCTTGAAGCTGGGTTTCTCGGCGGCGGTCTCCGCGCGGGCATTGATCAGCTTCTTGCCAAGCTCCGTATCCTTCGCCCAGAACGGTACCAGGCCCCACTGCATCGGCTCCAACAACCGCTCATGGCGCGGACCATGCGTGGTCACTACGGCGACTGGCTGACTGGGTGCGATGTTGAATCGAGGCGCCAGATCAGGAAACAGCGAGCCTTGAATCCCGAAGCGATTAAAAATCTCGTCGGGGTTATGGTGCAGGGTAAATCGTCCACACATAGCTACTTCACCGCCAGTACTTTTGCGCTACGCAGAGCTGTCTCAGCAGACTGGCACCACGTAGCATCGTCGAACTTTTCCGGTGCTATCAATGCATAGTTATTCGCACCAGGGTAGGGTTCCGTTCGTCCGCCAAAGACCGACTCAATCGTTTCCTCGGGAACGCCCTTCACCTTCAGAAAGAGCTTGCCCTCCCCAATAATGGAGGCGAACTTTTCATCGATATACACGCCCCACTCGCCGAACATCGGCTTCACGCGCACTTCGCCCCAGGGTTGGAGCAGTTCCGCCAGCTTGTCTACTGTCGCTCGGTCAGTCATGGTGTATACATCCTACTCTTAGATACTACCCGTATACTCGCCTACCCGGAATAAATAGGTGCTTCCTATTGGTGACAGAATGACGGAAAAAGGGGCATTTTTAGTAACTCAGCTTCACAAGAGAGTGCATAGGGAAAGTTACCAAAAACAGGGGCTATTCCGTCATTCTGTCACCATTTGCTTACAGTGGTAAGATTAGCCTCAAACACAGATGCTCTACAGCATCTCACGAGCGTAAAAAAACATGCACCGTAAACAAGTTCTTCTCACTTCCCTGGTTCTCTGCCTTGCTGCCGTAGCTCCTGCGTGGGCGGGTAAGGTGGACGACAAGGTAGACGATTTCGTGAGGACCACCATGATAAGGGAGCATGTTCTCGGCCTCTCTATCGCTGTGGTGAAGCAGGGGAAAATCGTTAAGACGCAGGGCTACGGGTTTGCGAATCTAGAAACCTATACGCTTGCGAAGCCGGAGACTGTGTACAAAATCGCCTCTATCAGCAAGCAGTTTTTAGCCACAGGCATCATGCTCTTAGTGCAGGATGGCAAGCTGAGTGTAGACGACAAGATCAGTAAGTATCTAGAGGGCACACCAGAGACCTGGAAAGACATCACGATTCGGCATCTGCTCACCCATACCTCAGGGATTGTGCGAGAGGCACCGGGGTTTGACCCGCTGAAAATCCAGAGTGATGCCGAGGTGATTAAGACCGCCTACCCGCTTCCACTGCGCTTTACGCCGGGCGAGAAGTACGAGTATTGTAACGTGGGGTACTTCTCACTGGCAGAGATTATCCGCAAGGTCAGTGGCAAGTCATGGGGTGAGTTCTTGAAAGAGCGGGTGTTCGCGCCACTACTCATGAATGCCACACAGACTACTAGCACTACGACGATAGTGTACAATCGGGCCAGCGGGTATGACAGGAAAGGCAACGAGCACCAGAACGCGCCGAATTGGATCGCTCTGCGCCCCAGCGGCGCCTTTCTCTCCACCGTTCTGGACCTCGCGAGGTGGGATGCCGCGCTCTACACGGACAGCATTCTGAAGCCGGAGACCCGCGCGCAGATGTGGACCCCGGTGAAATTGAACGATGGCAAGACGTATCCCTATGGGTTTGGTTGGACAATAAGCAGCCCGAGTGGCCACAAGCTGATCAGTCATGGTGGTTCGCTGCCCGGATTTCGCTCGGTGATCGGTCGGTACATAGACGATGAACTGACCGTTATCGTGCTGACCAATAGCGGCTACACCAACCCGGAAGTGTTTCTCTCAGGCATTGCGGCGGAGTACATTCCGGGTCTGGCCCAGAAGTGAACGAGACGCTTCATGAGAGATTAGAGGCAGTCAGCCGACGAGAGCCGATTGCGGCGTTGAACGCGATCAAAGAAATCGAGTGCGGGGAGTCGCTGGTAGACCTGCGCAAGAGCCATCCCAGGTTGATAATCGGGCGACGCTGTATACCGTTTCTGCGGGAGCGTGTGGCGCAGAAGCTCATTATGGCTGCCGATTCCCTGCCAGAAGGGTACGCGTTCTCGGTGCGTACCTGTATGCGCTCCTATGCCATGCAGAAGGCGCTCTTTGACCGCTACTTCGCTGAGCTAAAGGAAAAGCACCCGGACTGGAGCTACGCCACCCTGCGCCGCCAGACCTGCCGGTTCTTTGCGCCGTATGACCAGAAAGCCCCACCCGGTCACTGTACTGGCGCCGCGGTAGATGTGCACCTGCTTCTCCCCTCCGGCCACAAAGCGGACTTAGTAAAGCCCCTGAGTGGCTGGAAAGCGGCCCGAAGCGATGTGCACGGGCTGGGGCCGCGCGCTACCAAAAACCGGGAGATTCTCTTTGCCGCTATGATCTCAGCAGGCTTCTCCAACTGCGGCGAGGAGTTCTGGCACTACTCCTGGGGGGATGCCGGGTGGGCCGTGCGTGTAGGCGCCAAAGAGTGTGTGTACGGGCTGATAGAGCTGCCTACAACCTGGACTGGGCGACGGAAATAGTGGCCAGCGTCTTCTGATTCTCGGCGAAACGTTGCTTCCAGGCGGTATCGGTCATGTCATGGAGCCAGAGGATATCGGCGTCTTCGTTGTTATCGGGGTAGTAACGTTTGCGCACAGCGGCTTTGACAAAGCCATACTTGGCATAGAGTCCATGCGCGGCTTCATTGCTCTTACGGACCTCCAGGGTAGCACGAGTGGCGCCGCGCGCCGCGCCTTCGGCGAGCATAGCAGCCAGCAGGCGCTCGCCGACCTTCTGCCCTCGAAAGTCCGGCGTGACGGCCAGAGCGGTCACATGAATCTCATCCAAGACAATCCAGACGCCTCCGTAGCCGATCTTTTCGCCACCAGGAGTCTGCTCCGCAATGACATAGTAGGCAGCAGGATTAGTAAGCTCATTGCGATACGCTGCCACCGACCAGGTAGAGCCGAGTGCAGCTTTCTCGATATTGACCACCGCCTCGATATCGGCCTCATTCATCGCACGCACACAGACACTCATTCCGCCGGAATCGCCTCGTCGCCTTCTATCCAATAGGTACCGTCCGCCGCGAACTCTTTCTTCCAGATAGGTACATCCGCCTTGAGCGTGTCTATCAGCCAGCGGCAGGCGTCAAACGCCTCTGCCCGATGCGGACTCGCCACACACACCACCACGGCAGCCTCGCCCACGGGAATAGCACCATGCCGGTGCAGAATCGCCGCCTTCAGCTTCCATCGACTCTTTACTTCTGCCACCAGTCTCGCCATCTGCTTCTCGGCCATAGGCGCGTAGACCTGGTATTCCAACCCCGTGACTTTGCGCCCCTTGGCATGGTCCCGCACCACACCCGTAAAAAGCACATGCGCCCCATCCGCATCGGTCATCACATGGTCGATAGCGATTTGAGAGTCAAGCGAATCTGTGGTCAGAAGAACCATTACTGAGGTGTTTCTGCCTTGATACCGTAATCCTGGTACAACCCAATATTGGGTTTTAGTGTTATCCACAGATAAATGACTATCCACCAGGACTGTAAAAGCAAGGCTCCCGCAATCATGGGCATCGCTTTTTTCCAGCCGCCGCGCAAGCGCATTAGGCCGAGAACCAGCAAGATGAATCCAAGCACAAGGCTCGCTGGAAACAAAATTAATATCGGACCACCTACAAAAATCACTATGATTAACCTCCGCTCATGGGTGGTAGGAAGGCGAGTTCATCGCCATTTTTGAGGGGCGTTTCGGGGGTGGCGAACTCTTCGCCCACGGCCACGCGTACTTTGTCTAAGATGCCTGCCAGGTTCGGGTTCTGGGCGGCAAGGGTGTTGGCGGCATCAGCCACGGTGGCAGGCTCCGGCAGGGCCAGAGTTAATTCCCCGGTACCGGCTCTGTCACGCCAATGGCCGAAAAAAAGAATACGCACCGTCACGCCTCTGATATACCCTATCAGGCGCGACGGTGCACAATAGTTTATTGTTAATCCGCCAGGTTGGTGCCTTCTGGCAGTTTCGCGGAGAATCGCTCGGCGGGAATCGGTTCGTTGTAGCGGAAGTTCTCACGAATCGTCACCACGTTGAGATTGTGAGTATCCGTATATTCCTCACGGGTCCGGATAGGCAGCTTGATTTGTGGGTCTATCCAGATACTCAGCTTGTGATTGCTCTCTAGAAACGGCGCCTGAGCGTCGATGCGAATGCGCCGAACTCCATCTATTACCTCCTCGCTGTGTTTCACGCCCTCGGGCATCTGCTGGTGGAAGTGGGCATGCAGCTCCGGTGTAGTGAGAATCTGAATCACATGCGGGAGAACAGTATGCGTTTTTTTATCCCGCCGGGCATACTTGCCGTTCACTGTCAGCACTCCCTCAGTCGGGCTAGAAACAGAGTAGGATTCCGGGGAAGAGTCGATGCGGATAGCGCCATCGGTCAGGTTCGCAGCCCAGTGCTGTCGGTTGCGCTGAAAACTCTCGGACCAGGTCTCCGGCTGATTGCGAGTTTGCTCGGTAACCTCGTCCCACTGTATGGTGCTGACTTTCTTCATCTCCTGGGCCACATCGGCCAGAGCGGGCATGGGGTGAAGAAGGGGAGTCAGCACAGCGAACCCGATGCCGCCCACGGCAGCGAGCGCTCCGGCAGTGGTAAAGGCGGTCTGAATACGGAAGCGACGAATCATTTTTTGAACCTCTTTCTCAGCGATGGGATGGAGAAGCATCTTCTTCACTTCAGGAAGCAGGGAGCCAGGTAGCTCCACAGTAGAGAAGCGAGCACGAGCTGTGTCTGCCAGCTCAGTCAACTCGGCAAGTCGGCGTGCGCAGTCCGGGCAAGTTTTTACATGGCGAGCGATGCTCCAGCGGGTGAGCACGGGCAGGGCGCCATCTTGATAGTCGGAGAGGGTTTCCTCGCTGAACTGGGTGCAGGTCATTTCAAAACATCCTCGGAAAGAGCTTTGCGCAGGTGGCGAATGGCCTCGTGCACACGAGACTGAACAGTGCCTGTGGGGACTCCTAATATCTCGGCGGCCTCTCGATGCGTGAGTTGCTGGACTTTGACCAGCACGAACGCTTCACGGAGCGGGGCTGGCAGTGTGTCGATAGCCTCATAGAGCCGGAGCCGATGCAGATGATCCGGAGTCGGGTCGTGCGTGGGAGAGTCCGCCTCGTTCCAGGCCAGTGCGCCCGAATCAGGGCGTTTCGCCTGCCGACGCCAGGCATGAGTAGCAATGGTGTATAGATACGTGGTCAATTGCGCCCGGCGCAGAAAGCCCGGCAGCGCCCGAAACCCGGATACCAGTGTTTCCTGAGTGAGGTCCTCGGCATCCGCGCGGTGCCCACCGGTCAGGTGCAGGCAGAAGCGGAAGAGGCGCTCGGCGCTTTCCTCCAGTCTGCAAACCAGCTCCGGGTCGGGGGAATCAGGCATTTCACCGCGTTAGAGTCTAAATAGCGCGGATTTGTTGGATATTGATAGAATTTAAATTATGCAGCAGCAGATACCCTCGGACTCCTACGACTACAGCACAGCTCAAGAGGAGATACGAATCGAGGGTGTGGCGCAGGGTGGAATGAAGTATCTGCGCCGCTGGGTGCTGGCGCTAATCTGTATCGCCTACACTATAGCGATTGTTCTCATCACCCTGATTCGGGGACATGTCTCTCCGGTGTTTCTGGGGATTGTTGCGTTTGCTGTCGGCTTCGTTGCCTTGATGCTCTGGGTACAGACGACCCTGATGGCAAAGTACTGGCCGCAGAAGAAACGCCCTGTACTGGTACTGCGGCCAGAGGGTCTGCAGGTTGAGTCTCCCATGATAAAGCCTGCTCTCCTGCCCTGGGAGGCTATGGGGACTATCGAAGGCGCCTCCGCACTGGGGCTGCCCATTGTTCGTATTCGCGACCCACAGAAGCGCCTCAAAGCGCTCCTGGGAAGCTCCTACTGGATGTACTGGTGGCCGGGCGGCATCGGGCTCAATGCCCTGACCTTCGGCTACTCTGGAGCGGCGCTGGCTGAGAAAATCCAGCAGTATCGCGACGAAGCCCTCTCCTAGGGAATAGGCTTACCGTCTAAGACTTGCTTCTCACTCAGGAACTTGAGGTCGCGTACTCGCCAGCCCTGAGGGGTTTTCGTCCAGATTTCCTCGTAGATCGAGTTCACACGTAGCTGATGGTGTGCCCCTTTCTTGCCGAATAGACTCAGATTGTCTTTGATAGAGTAGTCTTCGCGCTCTGCAATACGGGCTTTCCACTCGTCTCCCACGGCAGTTAGCGCGGTCACATGGTGCTGGTGTGTCCGCACCTTGAGAATACAGGGCATAACAGAGCCTATAAAACCGCGCCAGCCAGCCAGGTCCAGTGTTTTTCCATCTCTCTGATGCACCTGTAGAGCCGGTGCGTAATGCGCCATAAACCCATTCAGGTCTTTATGGTTGAAGGCGCTCACCTGGCGGTTATGTTCGGCCTGAAACTGACGGCGTGGTGACGGAGCTGCACAGACTGCACTCACGAGAGTGACGATGGTGAGCAGAGAAAGCAAGGTTTTCATTCCGGTACTCCAAAGTTCACGCGCCGCCCCAGCTCGGTGAAGCCAGCGCGAAGCATATTTCGGTGAGACGTGCTGCCGGGCGCAGCTTCGATGACTATCAGGCGGCATCCCAGAGCGTGAGCGTCCGCGATACGACGTGCAAAGCAGGCGCTCTGTGCGCCGCGCCCCCGGCTCTCCGGCAGAGTTGCCGCCGGGCCGAACCAGGCCAGCTCGTCGGCAAGGAACATAGCGGCGCATCCCACGGCCTGGGTGCCGTCGCAGGCCAGATAGGTTTTCCAGCCGAGACAGCCCACCAGAGCAGCTCCCCAGGCGGCTATGGCATCAGGAACTTCGTAGCCTTTTGCTAAGACGCTGCCAAAGGTTTCTGGATCAGCCTCTATCACCTCTAAGTCACTCGCGGGAGTATAGGGAGGCTCCGTGGCACGCGTCAGAAGCACCCACTCATCTATGGGAACCAGTCCGCGCGCTGTCAGTTTTTCGGCGGGTTCTGACTCTGTCAGGGAGAGTGCAATCGCTTCGCAGCCTGCCTGCGCGAAATTCGCCAGCGCGGTGTCGATTAGCTCTTCTGTGAGCAGGGTAGTGATGCCCAGCCCCAGTACTCGGTTGAACATTCGGTAGGGCACGGCGGGCAGAAAGTACTGGCTGACGCCTTCGGCAAGCTCCGCTACTCTCAACCCGGTTGCTTCTGTAAACTCTCGCGGCGCTGCGGCATACTGAGCGGTCCAGGCTAATCGATGAATCCGCTCCGCTTCTTGTCTTACAGTGTAAGTCATGTTTGACAATATAAGCCTTACAGTGTAAGTTGTCAAGTAGCTGTGAAAAAAACTTCGCTCACTCACGAGCAAATCGTCACCGTCGCACTGGCCCAGATCGAAGAGAGTGGCCTGGAGCGCTTCAGTACAAGGAAACTGGGGGCAGCGCTCGGTATCGAGGCCATGTCGCTTTACCATTACTTCCCCAGCAAAGGGCACCTTCTGGATGCCGTGGCCGACCGGATTCTCACCGAGGTCACTGTGCCCGACACACCCGCAAATGATCCGGTGGAGCGGTTCCGGCAGACCTGCCTGCACTATCGGAAAGTCGCCCGCACCTACCCTCAATCGTTTCTATTGATTGCGGCTCGGCGCTACAACACCCCCGGTGCACTGGCACTGCTGGAGAGTATTCTGGCACTGCTTCAAGAGGCAGGGCTATCGCCTGAACGCGCCGCCCGCCGGTTCCGCCTGATGGGGTATTTCCTGAACGGTGCCTTGCTCTCCGAGCTGACGATTTCCGGTCAGCGCCCGGACTCCACAGGCTCCGCAGTGGATGCAGGCGGACCAGCAGAGCTGTACGCGGTTGCTAAAAGCGCTCCTTTTTTAGGAGCGGCCTACTTAGAGGAAGCCTTCCAGGAAGGGCTGGAACTGCTATTGGCTCAGCTCGCTGAGGAGCTGGCCGCGTCTTCGCCCGCCACATAGCCGGTAGACCAGGCGGCTTGCAGGTTGTAGCCGCCTACTGGCCCCGCAATATCTAAAATCTCCCCGCACAGCCACAGGCCTGGCACACGCTTGCTGCGCATGGTTCGAGAGTCCACTTCCTGCAGCGCCACACCCCCCGCCACGACCTCTCCCCGCTCCAGAGGTACGGAGCGCACCCGACCGAGCGACCAGCCTTTCAGTGTGTTCGCCAGTCGGTTACGCTCTTTCGCGGTCAAATAGGCTCCTCTGGCATCGGGAGCAACCCCGGCGGCGCTCAGCACAACATCTACCAGCCGCTCGGGTACATAGGTGTCTACAAACGCTGCTACCCCTTTGCGCGGGTTGTCTTTCGCCCAGCGACCCAGGCGCTCGGTGAGGGCCTCAAAGGACTCATCGGGCAGGAAGTCCGCCTCCACCACCGAGTCTTCGGGCATCGCTTCAGCAATCTCACGGCTGACCCCGAGCGCGATTGGGCCGGAGACGCCCTTATAGGTAGAGACCATATCGCCCACGCCAGCGCATACGCTCTTTCGCCTCTGGTGCCATCTGCATTACGCTTTCGGGCCTTCAGTACGCTGTCTCTCAGCGCGACCCCGTTGAACTTCTCAGAGGGGGTGGGCTCCAGATAGAGCGGCGCCAACGCCGCCGTGAGGCGCACCAGGGTATGGCCCAGCGCCGTCGCCCAGCGCCAGCCATCGCCGGTACAGCCTGTTGCAGGATAGCTGCTGCCCCCGGTTGCCAGAATCACGCGCTCGGCAGGGATGCTCTGTCCATCGGCCAGCCGAACGCCGGAGATGGTTCCGTTCTCTGTCAGCACCTCGCTCACCGGGGCATCCAACGAGATTTTACGCCCACGCCACGCACCAGATTCTCCAGCACGTCCACCACGTCTTTGGCATCGGCAGGCGGTACAGGGAAGATACGTCCATCCGGGCGGGTGTAGAGCTCCATACCGGCATCGGTCAGTAGCTGCGCGAAATCCGTGTTGGTGAACTTATAGAAGCCGGGCTTTAAAAAGCCCGCTTCGTTGGGGCGAAAGGCCCGGCGCACATCTTCTAAAGGTCCAGCGTGGGTGACATTGCACTTGCCCCCCCCGGAGATAAGAATCTTGGTGCCCAGGCGCTTGCCTTTTTCTAAGAGCGTGACCTCAGCGCCCAATGACGCCGCACGCCAGGCGGCAATCAGCCCTGCCGCACCCCCGCCGATAACCAGAACCTTCGGAATGCTACTCACCATTTCTCCCAGGCATGCGAATCCAGAGTCACCTCGGAAAACGTGGCGGTGGACCAGTCGTTTCCATATTGCTGGCCTCCCCCAAAGCGAGACAGCGACAGGGTAATCGGAACGGGCTGATAGCCCATATGGGGGTTCTCTGGAGAACTACTGACGAGTAGATTTTTACCGTTCAGGCCTTCTTTGCGCACAGGGCCAGCAATCCAGCCCCTCAGATAGAGGGTTTTCCCATAGCGCACCAGTTTCCACTTACCAATAACTTCTGGACGCAGATCGACCTTACGGACTGCCTCTTCTGGCCATAGCCCTGAGATACCGTTCGACCGTTACCAAGCAGACCCAGAGCGTTATCTGGCACAACGAAGGGAGTTCCCTCGTGAATCTCGTTCACATCCACCAGGTTCGAGCTGGCCGTAAAACCCGCGGTGCGGAAGTCCATCGCCTCCATACTGGTCGGGCCAGTCGGCTGGATAACCGGAACCTCGGTGCGAAATGCCCCCAGTCGTTTCGTTGCCGTCACAAGACCTTGGTCCGATTTGAAGTTAGCCGGGAGAGTGACATAGTATTCGGTTATCGTCCCGCTGGAGGCATTGCTGCCTAGATACGGTCGGCGTATTTCGGCGCTTCCTGCGGGAACCACGATTTCCGTCATAGCAGGATTTGAGATTGGGGAGGCCTTCACCTGATTAAAGGGGTTCTTCGATAGCCCAACAAGATCTGCGGCGTTTACCCAGGCGCGTATGTACCAGGTATTCCCATAACGGACATAGTGCCAGGAGGAGATTGCTTCGGTTTGGCGGGTGGAATCAAAACTTTCCAGAGACTGCCCTATGGGTTGGAAAGATACTCCGAGATAGTTAGACATGTTGGATTGAAAATGATAGCGCTCTGCTCCGGGGAAAAACACCTCATAACCATCTGGAACACCCTCTAGCGAAAACATCTCTCCTTGCTTCTGGCCAGCAGCAAGCCATCTCGTGCCATCTTTCGCAACCATACGCAGAGTCGCGTTTGGGCCAACTGTCTGCGCCAGAAGCGACTTGAAATGCTGGTCAAGAGGAGAAAATTGGGTAGGCGAGGATACTCCAGAGCGAGTATTGGGCAATGTAAAACTTGGGAGCTTAACCTGAGGGAGTGCCTGGAGCCGAGAAATGCCTTCTATCCCCGTGATGAACAGGGCAACAACGAGCCCAGCCGTAAATAACTTCCTATTTGGAATAGTCCAGAGAGGAGGTAGAGGGCGTGGGCGCTTTACATAAGAAGAGGATTTGGGTTGAGTCGCTTTCAGAGCGCGCTCACGAAGCTCATCGGGGGAAAGTCCGAGCCGCTTTGCCGCCTCTTCCAGAGTAGACTCGGCAATCAGGCTATCGGGTAAGAGTCCCTGCCGCTGCTCTTCGGCATCAATGGCCGCCTGAAGTTGGGCGCGGGTCAATGGCGAAGCTGCTGATAGTGGAGGATGTGGAACTCTGGCGCAGCATACTGGCTTATTTTAACGTACACGGCTCCACTTCTGTGCAGGCAGCCGATTATCGTAGACAAACTCCCGCTCCAGGCGCAGACCACACTTCTCCATAACCCGAAACGAGGGAGTATTGCCTACCAGGGCTACTGCTATCAATCGGGAGGCTCCCCAGTCTTCCAAAGCCTTATGCGTCAGCGCCTGTGCCGCTTCCGTGGCGAACCCTTGGCCCCAGGATTGCCGCTGAAGCCGCCAGCCGATGTCCCACTCGTCGTCTCCAACAGCTAACTCGGGATGAAGGCGGGCAACTCGGGAGATAGAGAAAGGTTTCAGGTGCACCCAGCCCAGGAACTGACCACTGCTCTTTTCTTCTATGGCCCAGAAATCCATGCCCGGCCCGCGCTCTCGCAAATTGCCCAGACTTTCCAGCCAGGTATGGATTTTCTCTAGGGGCGTCGCATCTGGCAAGTCCAGCCAGCGCCGAACTTCCGCGTCCGCGTCCATCTCACACAGAGCCTCGGCGTCGGTCAGTGCTACCGGGCGCAGAACAAGCCGCGCCGTTTCCAGTCTCATGATGCGGCGGCTCGCCTCAAGCGGTCATGGATAGCAGCCCACTCCGCAGTGTCTGGTGGGGCAAGGACAACAATGCGCGTAATGTACTCCAGAGTATCCAGGCGCCTCAGCTCGGCATAGAGACGCCGTGCGGCCTCTTCAGGATTGCCGGTCAGGCGCAGCAGTCCATCTGTAGGCATGAGCGAGAACTGATCCTGGGCGCTCTGAATGATAATGAATGGCTTCCGTGGGGCATAGTGCCTCAGCATCTGCCCCGGCGAGCGAGAAATAGAGGCATCGCTTGTGTTTGCATTGGCAGATATGGCGGTTTCCAGCGAGATCATTCCAGGGCGTAGAACTATGGGAGTGGGGCCGGTAACATCCACCACAGTGGATTCGATACCCACCTGACAGGGGCCGCCATCGATAATCAATAGATCATCTACATATGGCCCCAGAGAGTCTGCTACGTGTTGCGCTGTGGTGGGTGAGGTCTCCTCGGAGCGGTTTGCACTGGGGGCAGCCAGTGGCAAGCCGCACGCTTTTAGCAGCTCCAGAGCGACTGGGTGGGCAGGGACTCGTAGCCCGACAGTAGAGCCGCCAGCTGTAACAATCTCAGGAATCCCCTCTGTTTTTTCCACTACCAGGGTCAGCGGTCCGGGCCAGTAGGTGGCTGCCAGTTGCTCCGCCGATTCGGGCCAGGAAGCTGCTAGATTACGCGCGGCGGATTCGCTGGCTACATGAACGATCAACGGGTTGCTGGCAGGTCGCCCCTTCGCCGTGAATATCTTACCGACTGCGTTAGCATCGAGCGCATTCGCTCCAAGACCATAGACTGTTTCCGTGGGAAACGCGACTAATTCGCCCGCCCGCAGGCGCTCTGCAGCCTCACTTAAAACGGTTTCGGTAGGAAAAACAATCCGAACAGGCACAAAACGATTCTATCGTGACCTCCAAGTAGAATCGAAAACAGCCGAAACTTACCCTTGTCGTGCAATTCTTTCGCAATCTTAGCCTGCAGATACGAATTCTGGGTATGGTCATGGCGAGTATTCTGCTATGCTCATTGATTTTTGTTACATGGCGTCAACGCCAAGCAGATCAAATACATCAGATATTATTGGGTGTTCAAGATGAACGTAAGCGTATCTTTGCGGAATCACTCAAAACTTATAGCCAGCCTATCAATTCCTATGTAAATACTAACTCATATTGGAATGAATTGGTTGATTTTCTCAATACAAACAATATGAATTGGGCGGATAAAAGTCTTGATATAAGTAATGAGAAATCTATAGATGCAGTTTTTGTGCTTAGGAAAACATTAACAGAGGTCTACAAAAAATCTAAAAATCCTGATACTCCTGATTTCCCCTCTGATAAATGGATTATTTTTATGGCAAATCGGGCACTGAAGCGGACCCCCGATAAATTTTTCACCGTATCTCCAGCAGGGGATATATGGGAAGTGCATGTTGCACCCATTTGTAAGGGCAATGATCCGCAGCATCAAGGTCCTGTTTTTGGCTATCTGGCGGCGGCACGTTGCTGGACTCCCGCGCGCCTGCAGGAACTGGAGGGGCTTACAGGAGCGCAGTTAAAGCTGGAGTTAGATCAGCCCGGAGAACAAATTCGCCCTACTCCCGCCCCTGATCAGATACGAACCAGCGTGGTGCTGAATGAAAACTCTGGCTCGCAGCCGATTCGCCTGGTGGGCGATTTCGATGTGACACTGACTCGGCAGCTGGAGCGTTTCTCCGAAGAGACCATGGCACTGTTCTTTATTTGTGGCATGGTGCTGATTCTGGCAATCGCACTCTCCTTGATGCGCTGGGTGAACGCACCCCTACGTACTCTAATAGATAGTTTGCAGAATAAAGTCTCCCCGCCATCTAACTCCCTGGCTGGGAGAGAGTTTAGCGAACTGGGACGCCTGGTAACTGCGTTTTTTGAGTACCGGGAAGCCTTGCGGGAATCCAACGAGGTGCTGGAGCAGCGTGTGGTTGAGCGTACTGCGGCGCTACAAACCAGCCTGGTATCTCTGCAAGAAACGCAGCAGCGTTTCCAGGAGGTTGTGGACCGCACCCCGGTAACCATCTTTGTGATCGGGCCGGATGCAAAATTGCTTCTGCTAGAAGGCCATGGCGTTCGCACCACACGTCTTCCCCGGGAGAAGTTCCTGGGGCGCTCTGTCTACCGGCTCTGTGGCGGTAATCGCT
>JASGJG010000030.1:0-190320 GCA_049840835.1 Armatimonas sp.
AACTCGGCGTTCTTGGAGCGCTGTTACTGACTGGGACGGTCTACGGGCAGGATGGGGGTTTGCCTGCGCGCGTGAACGGTGGTGGCACCGTGCCAATACCAATATCGGCAAAGCGGGCGCTGAAGCACTCGGACTATGCGGGCTGGAAGGGGATTGTTGGGGCGCAGCTCTCGGCAGACGGGCTCTGGACCAGCTATGCGATCAATCCTGCTGAAGGCGACGGTGAGCTATTCTTCAAAAAGCTAGATGGTAGCGCGACCTGGAAAGTGGAGCGCGGTGGGGCAGTGCGATTCTCAGCGGATAGTAAGGTGGCTCTGATAACGATTGCCCCGAAGTTTGCCGATGCTGAGGCGGCCCGCAAGGCCAAGCGCGAGGCTCCCAGAAGCAGCACGGCGCTGATAGATCTGGCAACCGGCAAGGTTGAGACTTTAGAGAAAATCCGACGTGCGGCATTCCCCGAAGAAGGTAGCGGCTGGCTGGCACTCCATGCAGAGATACCGCCTGCGGCTACAACTGCACCCGCGAATCCGCCTGCAGGTGGCGGAACCGACCAGCAGCGCCCACAGGGGCAGGGACGTCGGCCAGGTGGGGCAGGTGGTCCTGGTAGGGGCGGCGCACCAGGAGGGGCCGGGGCTGGAGCGCCGGGAGCACCACGCCAGGGGGGAAGCGAGCTTACTCTGCGCCCACTGGCAGGCGGAACGGCTGCTACGATTCCCGATGTTGCCAGCTTCCAGTTCGACCAGAAGGGCACGCGGCTGGTCTATATTGTCGACAGCAAGGACGATACCAAAGATGGACTCTATACCCGTGTACTGGCGACCGGTGAAACCACTGCTATAGCGACTGGTCCTGGTGAGGTGAGCACTGTTACCGTGGATGAGGCTGGGGAGCAAGTCGCGTTTTTGAGGAAGTCGCCCGTAGCGCGTGGTCCGCAGCCTGCAGACGCGCCCGCGCCAGTCAGTAAGCTATTTGTCTGGCATGCAGGGGAAGCGAAACCTGGGGAGGTAGGAGTGGCTAGCGAAAACGCCCCTCCTCGATTTTCGAAAGATGGCAGCTATCTGGTGTTTGGAACGGCGCCTGTTGTGAAACCCAGACCCAAAGACGCGCCAGAGCCGATTGCTGTCGATATCTGGTCTACCCGAGATGGGCTTATCCAGACTGTTCAGAAGCTGCAACTTACTGCGGAGCAGCGCCGCACTTTCACCAACATCTACTGGATTAAGAACCACAAAGCCATTGCCCTGGCTGATGACAAACTGCGGGATGTGGGAGTCGGCGCTGAATCAAAGCGCCTGGTGTTAGGCAGCGACCCCATACCCTATCTGGCTGAGATGGACTATGATGCCGGGTATCGAGACTACTCCTTGGTGGACATCACCACGGGCACGCGGCGACCTATACGGAAGCACTCCGGGGGTATCTCGCTCTCGCCCGATGAGAAATGGCTGCTCTGGTGGGATGGCGAGAAACGTTCCTGGTGGGCGCAGGATGTGGAGGGCAAGCTCCCGCCACGTGACCTCACGAGTAGCCTGAAAGTCAAGTTCCAGGAAGAGGATTGGGATACGCCGGGCGCACCATCCTCGTATGGCTCTGCCGGATGGACCGCAGGCGATAAGCGAGTTGTGCTCTATGACCGCTTCGACCTCTGGGCAATAGACCCGGCGACCGGTCAGGCAGAGCGCCTGACACAGGGGCGTGAGCGTGGTACCACTTTCCGATATACCCGCCTGGACCCAGAAGAGCGCCAGATTCCCGAAGGCAAGCCGCTCCTGTTGTCATCAGTGGACGACGAGACGAAGGCAACAGGCTGGTGGCAGCGTGCCTCACTCACAAACCCGACTCTGACAAAGTTCACGGTGTACGAAGGGGCTCTGGGCGGGCTTCAAAAAGCGAAGAATTCAGATACAGTTCTCTTTACCAAAGAGCGCTTTGAGATCTTTCCCGACCTCTGGACAGCGCCGACTGTAGCGAAAGCGGAGCAGGCAACTCGCTTAACGGACGCTAACCCGCAACAGGCTGGCATCAACTGGGGGCGCTCGGAGCGTATTCTCTACCGCACAGGGTGGGGCCGCGAGCTGCCCGCTATTCTGACCCTGCCAGAGAACTTCGACCCGAACAAAAAATATCCCCTGATGGTGTACATCTATGAAAAGCTGAGCCAGGGACTACACCGATATGTTCGGCCCGGACCGGGCACCAGCATCAATGTAAGTCGCTATGTCAGCAATGGGTACATCATTCTCCAGCCCGACATCGAGTATAGAGATGGATATCCCGGCGAGTCCGCACAGAATTGTGTGATTCCTGCTGTGCAAGAAGTCCTGCGGCGGGGCTACATCGATGAAAAGCGTATCGGGCTTCAAGGGCATAGCTGGGGCGCGTATCAGACCGCGTATCTGGTGACTCGCACCAATATCTTCCGAGCGGTAGAGGCTGGAGCCGCTGTTTCTGATATGTTCAGCGCTTATGGGGGAATTCGCTACGAGAGCGGTGTCAGCCGACAGTTCCAGTACGAAAAGACCCAGAGTCGAATTGGGGCCACACCCTGGCAGAAGCCGCTGGCCTATATGGAGAACTCGCCCATCTTCTGGGCAGATAAAGTGGAGACTCCTTACCTGACCATTCACAACGATAACGATGGGGCGGTGCCGTGGACCCAGGGCATTGAGTTCTTCATGGCGCTTCGGCGGCTAGGGAAAGAAGCCTACCTGTTCAACTACAACGGCGAAGGTCATGGCCTGACCAACCGAGACAACATGAAGCACTGGACCGTGCACATGGCCGAGTTCTTCGACCATTACCTTCTGGGTGCACCTCGCCCGGAGTGGATGGATAAGGGCGTACCCTACTCCGAGCGTGGCACACGCGATCTCCGGGAGGTGTATCGCTAAGGAGAGTGTGGAGTGGTGTGAGTTTTCCCATAGTACCGAAACCGATAAAGGGAATAGGTATAGAAGTCTCAAGGTCGTAATACCGGAGAAAGGAAAGTACCTTGAACATCACTTCACGCTTGATGCTACTGGCGGCAGCGTCCGCTGCAATGATTCTTCCCGCCCGCGCAGATTACACCTCGAATCGCGTGACACCCGAAAACATGGGCACGTTCTCGGTCGGTTTTACCGTATCCGCCAGGACAACGAAGGGAAGCGATACGACCGAATACGAGGTCATTATCCATCGCAAAGCATTGGACTACGCTCGGTTCATGAAGCCTAATCAGGGCGAGGTCGTCCGCATCCTTCAGACCGATAAAAACTTCGGGTTTGAGGGAGTCCGCCCGGTGAAATTCAAACGTGTGGGCACTGACCAGCTCATCTTCCGATTCAACGCGACTCCCGAAGAGGTCTCGCGAATGAGCTTTGAAGTTGGCTTCCCCAACTACGCCATCTACAATGGTAAGCGCCAGTGGATGCCCTCGGCAGATTTCTACTATCTAGACCTCAAAGACTTCGCCGTTAAGAAATAGCATCCTTAAAGGTAAGGCCACGCAGACCGCCTGCCAAACCAGGCGGTCTGCGTGAACTCTCTACGCGACATTGATAGTCAAAGTCGTTTTCGCGGAGAAATTCTTGTTTTCCCTTTAGGATGCCATACCCAGTATCTTTTATCTGATGGCACAACCTTGCGAAGAATTTTTGCACTGCGATAGAAATCTCTAATATCTACATAGATGCCACAGGCACCAAGATCACAGGAGTCACCACTAGGAATACTTTTTAATTCTAGTAAGCGTTGGTACTTAAGAGATTCCTTCATAGGTATGGTTGCTACTAGTGCTGTAAACGATTTCTCATTTGGGTAAAATGTTTTATTGGTAGTTATTGTGACGCCCTGTTGTTCTAGCTCTTTTTTAAGTGTTAGGGATTTGGGAATAGGTGAAAATTTTGCTTGCTTGGCATAAGAATCGTGTTTGGAAAATCCGAAAAGCAATCCGATAACAATTAAACCCTGTCCTATACTATGGTGTTTATTATTTAGCATTTTTGTTATTCATTATCCGTCTGATTTTCTCAATCGTGATGAGACTCTGTCTCTCCTGGTTTATTGCGCATTTCTGGGGGAAGCCACCCACGGGTCTCCCAGTCCAGGCCATAGGCATCGGCCATGCGGTTGAAGAACGCGAATAGAGCGGTATCGAAGACGGCTTCGTAGATTTCGGCGTCTTTCCAGCCAATACTGCGGAGTGCCTCTATATCAAGGTCGTTTACCTTTGATTGCTCCAGTGTCAGGCGCTTTACCAGACCCAGCAGGGCGATTTCTTTTTTGGTGAGGCTTTTTGCCTTGGTAAGGTCACCCATACCCACGGCATCTACATCGCTCATATCCTGGCCCTGCGACCGCAGGAAGCCTGCATGGCTAGACACTCAGTACTTACACTTATTGAGCGCGGAGACGTAAGCCGCGACCATTTCTTTCTGGCGGCGGGGCAGGGCGCTATCTCGGAAGTGCATCAGGTTGGCGATGCCCTGAATACCCATCATGGCCTCCGGGTTCAGGCTCATGGTACGCAGAATGCCAGGGAGCTGTTCTACATTCGGAATCCGCACCACTCGCTTGACCGCCTCGCCACTGGGCTCGCCTTCCATGGCCCAATCAATACGCCCAACATTGCTGGCTTTGCGGAATAGGGGAGCCAGCTTGAATGCAGTAGAAGCGCGCCCGACTTCACGTCCACGCCTGTCCAGCACAACAGCTACAGGCAACTGGATAACGCCGTACTGGGCTGCTTGAGCGGCAGGGATAGCCTTCACTACCAGATTTCGGTAGTCTTTCGCGAGGCCGCTGGCTTCCGTAAAGAATTGCTTCTGAGCCAGGTCGGCAGACTTATAAAAGAGAAAGGCTGTGGCTTTCTCAGGAACTATCTGATCGGCCAGCGGCGATGGTGGCGTCTGTTTCATAGCTGTCAGGATTTCGAGGTAGCTGTCGTTGGGGGACGCCAGCCGTCGGGAGCCATGTCCAGGCCATAGGCGTTTGCCATGCGGTTGTAGAACGCGAAGAGGGAACCCACAAAGGTGGCCTCATAAATCTCCGCGTCTTTCCAGCCAACTTTGCGCAGAGCTTCGATATCCAGGTCGTTGATCTTGGCGGGCTCCAGGGTCAGCCGCTTGATGTAGGAGAGCAGAGCGCGTTCCGCCGGTTTCAGTCCAGGGGCTTTTGAGGGATCGCCGAGCGCTACGGCATCTACGTCTTTCTTGTCCTGCCCGCGCGCTCCTAAGAAGCCTGCGTGACTGGTCAGGCAGAACTGGCACTGGTTCAGCGATGAGACATAGGTGGCAATCAGCTCATGCACCCGCACGGGCAGTACGCCATCCCGGAAATGCATGCGCTGGGCCATTTGAATCATGCCCATCATAGCTTCCGGATTCAAACTCATAGCTCGCATGATTCCCGGCAGCACGTCTACCGAGGGCAAGGTCGGCATCAGCTTCTTGACAGCATCGCCACTCGGTTCGCCTTCCATTGCCCAGTCGATACGCCCGATCTGGACCGCTTTTTTCAGGGCTGGAAGTACGGCATCTGGAGTGATTCCGCGCCCCTGCTCGCGCCCGCGCCGATCTACTACGATGGCTATGGGCACTTCCGTCAGCTTCGCTTTAGCCGCCTCTGCAGGAGTAAGCATCTTGACAACGGCATTCGGGTTGTCTTTTAAAAACTTGGCTAACCCGGCTAACAGCTCTTTAACTTGCGTGTCATCTGCCTTACCGACGACAAATAGAGTGGCCTTCTCAAAGACAATAAGGTCTGCGAGCGGCGACATTGGCGCTTGTTTCATGCTGAGTAAGATACCATAGAATCCATGCCACGCTTCGTTCGCGCCTATCCGCCCGCTCTACCACAGGGAAGCACTGCCGCTTTGCTGTTTCCTTTCGTAGGAGATGATCTGCTTTGCCATAACAATGGCACATTGACTACTGGTGAGGCTCCCGAAGCGGCGCTCTATTTGGGGACTCTAGATGGCACTCCCTGCTTTGCGTTTTATGCGGATGCGCCGCCGGACAACGATCAGGCGGAACCCGAAGTTCGCCCACGCAGCCTGCGTGAGTTATTCGGAGTTCTGAGCGATGACGAATGGGGGATTGCCGGGTACGCCAGCCAGCTTCTGCGCTGGACTAAGAACTCCCGCTTCTGCCCTTCCTGCGGGGAACGCACCGAGCGCCACGATGGCTGGGGCGTGAAGTGCGAAGCCTGCGGGTTCTCGCACTATCCACCTGCAACCCCGGCTGTGCTCTGCTTGGTACATGATGGTGCCGATCAGATTCTGCTGGCGACCAAAGAGGGCTGGGGCGCCCGCTATTCGATTCTGGCAGGATTCACCGAGCCCGGTGAGTCTCTGGAAGATACCTGTCTGAGAGAGTCCGAAGAAGAGGCCGGAATAACTGTGACGGAGCCGCGCTACGATGGTTCTCAGCCCTGGCCGTTTCCCCATCAGCTCATGGTGGCCTTCTGGGCGAAAGCGGATCCCACGCAGCCGATTGTTTTAGATACGGATGAGCTGAAAGAAGCAAAGTGGTTCCATGTGGATGAGCTGGCCGAAACGCTTCTTCCTGGAGCAATCTCCCTCTCGCGGCAGACTATCGACCGCTGGATTCGTAGCCGAGGGCGCTAACTGCGCAAGAATCATCAGGCAAACGGGCGTGTGAGCCAGTACAGTGCGTGCTGTGAGAGAGACGACAGTTCAGGAATACGAAGCGGCGATCCACCGTGCGCTGATGCGGGCGCTGGAGGACCCCAACTGCTGTCCTGCTGACTTAGCCGATGCCGCCGGGTTTTCTGCCTTCCACTTCTCCAGAATGTTCGCGGGAATGGTAGGGGAGAGCCCTGGGGAGCTACTCAAACGACTCCGATTGGAGCGAGCGGCCCTGAGTCTGAAGGCACGGCAACGAGTAACCGAGGTCGCTTTCGATGCGGGGTACGAAAGCCTGGAGGCGTTCAGCCGCGCGTTCCGCAATGCCTTCGGGTGTTCTCCTTCGCAGTTTGCAACAACTAACCATGTTGCCTGTCTGCCTGCACCATCGAGTCTCCACATGACACCGGATGGCAGCCCATGCCTTATAGTGCTGCCACATCTTCACCGAGGAAAGAAAAGCATGAACGTCGAGATTCAAGAGAGTATTGTTCCCCAGCGTGTAATCGCCATACGGCATATCGGACCCTACAATCAAATCGGTCCTGTTTTCCAGAAGCTAGTGGTCTGGGCAGGCGCCAACAATGTATCCATGGTCGGGCCGGGGCTTGCCATATTCCATGATGATCCGGAGAGTGTTTCTTCCGAACAACTCCGATCCGATGCCTGCATTCCTGTAGTGGCGGACTTTACGTCCACAGACCCGGATGTTCAGGCTATTGACCTCCCCGGTGGTCGTTATGCGGTAGCGACGCACACGGGTAGTTACGCCGGGCTAGGCGATGCCTGGAGCCAGTTCATTGGCAAGTGGATTCCTACTAGCGGCGAGCACATCGATTTCGAGCGCCCGTGTTACGAGGTCTATCTGAACGATTGCAGCGTTGTGTCTGAGGAACAGTTACTGACACAGCTCTACGAGCCAATACGGTAAAGAGGTAATTCGGCGGTACACTGGGGCCGTGGAGTGGTTTTGATCTCGTTTCTTCTGCTCGCGGCCTCGCTGTTCTATAAAATCATCGCCCCTATGTTGCTGGTCATCAGCATTGGGGCACTGGCGCAACGGGCTCGTCCGCTAGACATCGCTACCCTTTCTTTTCTTCAGGTGCGAGTACTGTTGCCCGCTTTTCTCTTCGTACGCCTCTTTGAGTCCACTCTCTCTGGAAGGCAGATAGCCACAGTTGCCTTCACCTCATTACTCATTCAGCTTCTGCTGGGGGTAGTGGTGTATCTGGCGGGCAGATTGCGCCGGGTATCGCCCTCCACGCTATCGGCAACTCTGCTCGCTGCCACGGTATTCAACGCCGGGAACTTCGGGATTCCAGTCGCTGAGCGTGCCTTCGGGAAAGTGGGTGGGGCGGTTCAGGCCTGCATCGTACTGGCCGCCAACCTCTCCCTCTGGGCAGTGGGATATGCCCTGAGCGCTGCAATCGGTGGTGGAAAAGCCGGAGACGCCTGGGACGCGATTAAGACTTACTTCAAGCTCCCTATGTTCTGGGCGATGGTGGCCGCGCTGGCGCTCAAAGGATTTCATTTGGTACCCCCCGAACCGTTGCTCTATCCCTTTCGGGGAATGGCCGATACCATTGTGGTGTTGGCACAGATGACCCTGGGAGCACAGCTTATGAGCCAGTGGCGCAGGCCGCGCTGGCATATCGTACTGCCTGTAGCCGCTCTCAAGCTATTAGGGCTACCTGCTATGGCGGCGCTGGTAGTCTGGGCGTTGAAGCTCTGGCCGTGGCCCGGCGCACTGATTATCGTAGCGGCGGCAGGACCTACTGCTGTGAACACAATGCTGTTGGCCATGGAGCAGGGAAACGATGTCGAGCTAGCCGCCGAGTGCGTTTTCTGGACCACGCTGCTCTCTGCGATTACTGTTACGGGTGTTCTGACGGTTGTTATTGCTCTGGGTGGCGGACCACCGCCATAACCCGCTCCAGCGCGATGTGAAACCAGGGTGTGTAGCGCGTCGGGTTCTGCGCCAGATCTGCTAACAGAACTTCTGGCTCAACCCAGGCCACTTCAGCCACTTCCTCCGGGTTTGGCACGAGCACACCATCAAAGCGGCCGATAAACACATGGTCGAACTCATGCTCAGTCAGACCAGTAGCACTATCCTCCGCACGGTAGACAAACGAGAACGCTTCGGTCAGCTCTGCCGAGATACTCAGTTCTTCCTGGAGCCGACGTGCGGCAGCATCTGGGGTAGCTTCGCCGGGGTGGGGATGAGAGCAGCACGCATTCGTCCAGAGTCCGCCGAAGTGGTACTTGGTCAGAGCGCGGCACTGGAGTAGCATTCGGCCATCTGGATGAAACAGAAATACGGAGAACGCGCGGTGGAGCTGCCCACCGTTCTGGTGTGCTGCCAGCTTCTCCTGAGTGCCGACTTCTTCATCAGCTTCTGTAACTAAGATTACGCGTTCTTGGGCCATAGCAGTATGTAAAGAGAGGTTATCAGAAGGAGAGCGCCTACCAGCGCCGGAATCCAGAGCCCCATAAAAAAAGTAACGCTGGTCCAGAAGGCCAGCGAGAGGAGACCGCTCACAGGCAGGGCAACGACGGTAACAACTTCCCTGCCTGGCGAGCTTACTAACCCAGACGCGATTGCTGCACCGAAGGTTCCAGAAAGTATCCAGCCCAGGAAATTGGAGATAGGAACCTGGTAGTAAGCTCCCCCGACAGAGTAGTGCCAGAACCCCTGTGCCACGGCGCCAGGGTCTAAACACAGATCGGCAAGCACTAGAAAGACTCCTGCTGCCCAGATACGCCCACGCCCCAGCCACCATGCCCAGAGTAGCAATGGTGTCCAGGAAAACGGCACAGTCCAGGGTACGGCACCGAAGAGCAGCGTGCCGATTTTCGGACCATACGAGAAGTTTCCGTAAGGCACTCCTGTTTTGACCGCCACAGTTTCTAAAATCATGGCGTAAAGCCCCAGTGCAGTGAGGACCAGTATGCCTCGTTTCCACCCGAGCCAGCGACAGACGCCTAGAAAACTCGGCGCGGCGAAAGCCAGCACAAAGATAGCGGAGACTACTGCCAGCTCTGGACGCACGGGAAAGCGTGCCACGAAGAACCCGCTGATGGCGGCAAAGAGCAGGGCGCTGAGCAGAAGTCGCTGACGGGTAGAATGCATTGTGTCGATTCTCTGGTTGTGGCGGGTAAGTCGCCCACGGTTCTGGACCTATGTACTGGGACCACTGGTGGTGGGGCTCGCTGCCCACAAAGACCCGACTGTTCTGAAAAGTCCGCTCACGTATCTCTTTCTCACCTACTTCACGCTCCCAGCAAACCTGCTTATCTACGGCATCAACGATATTTTCGACTGGGAAACCGACCTGCGCAATGCCAAGAAGCGTGGCTACGAAGTCGCTGTCCCACCGGATGAACGCCCAGCGCTCTGGAAAGCCGTTGCGCTTACCAATCTGCCTCTGCTTGCCGCACTCTTCTGGTTGGCTCCAACAGGCGCTCGCCTGGCTCTGCTAGCCTTTCTCTTTCTCTCCGTGTTCTATTCCGCGCCGCCTATTCGCGCCAAGGCACGTCCGTTTATAGATGCTCCGTTTAACTTTCTCTATGTCTGCCCCGGAATCGCAGGCTATCTGGCATTTCCAGGCCCCGTACTGTCGCCTTTCGTGCTACTAGCCTCCTGGTGCTGGGTTATGGCCATGCAGCTCTACTCCGCTGTGCCGGATATTACCGCCGATAGGGATAGCAACACTCCAACTACAGCTACCGCGCTCGGCCTCAAATTGAGCCTGTGGCTTTGTCTGGCGCTCTATTTTGCCGCCGCCATCCTCGCCTATCCCGCTCTCGTGTGGCTTTCTCCTATCCTGGGCAGTGTGTATCTGTTGCTCATGCTGCTCTCTCTACGCGCCAGTACTGAAGAAGGCGTTATGCGCCTATACCGCTACTTCCCGGTAATCAACACTCTATGCGGCATGGCTCTGTTTTTCCGGGCGGCGCTATAGGGATTTCAAATGCCCGGCACTTTTGTCTCCTGCAATGCGCTTGTAGGCGAGCTCTGCGGAAATCAAGCAGATAGGCATGCCGATGCCCGGATTTGTATTCGCTCCTACAAAGTACAGGTCTTTTACTTTCTTACTGATGTTGTTGGGGCGTAGAATCGCTGTCTGATTCAGAGTGTGCGCCAGGCCAAGTGCGGTGCCTTTGTAGTTGTTGTAGTTTTCGATAAAATCTTTTGCCCAGAAGATGCGCTGGTATTTGATTCGCTCCCGCAGGTTAGGAATGTCCATGACTTTCTCCATGGTTGTCAGGGTCTTCTGGGCATAGGCTTCCAATTGTTCGTCTGTAGCTGTCATGCCAGGAGCCATGGGCACCAGTACGAACAGGTTCTCACATCCCTCTGGGGCAACAGTGGGGTCAGTAATCGAAGGGGCGCAGACATACAGAGATGGGTCTGTGGGCCAGACCGGGTTATCGAAGATTTCCGCGAAGTTCGCTCGCCAGTCCTGGGAGAAGATGAGATTGTGGTGAGTCAGGGTGGGGCAGCGACCTTCGACGCCTAAGAAGAGAATAAACGCGCTGGGGGCTAGAGTGCGGCTTTCCCAGTAAGCGTCATCAAACTGGCGCTCGGTAGGCTCCAGCAGGCTCTCTGCGTGCCGAATATTAGCGTTACAGACCACCAGGTCCGCTCGGTGTTCCTCACCAGATGCCAGCCGCACACCATAGGCACGGCCATTTCGGGTCAGGATTTTAGAAACGGGAGAGGCCGGGTACAACTCCGCGCCGTTTTTCCGAGCGATATTGGCCAGGGCTTTCGGAATTTCGTGAATACCACCCATGGGATAATACACCCCCATGTTGAAATCGATATGGCTCATGATGTTGTACAGAGCCGGGGTGTCATAGGGAGAGGAGCCCAGGAACACAAGCTGGTACTCCATGATTTTCTGAACTTCGTCTGTAGAGAAATAACTCTCCACGTACTTGTTCATCTTCTGGAAGACCTTGAGTTTGCTGCCCTGAACCATGGTCTGGGCATTAAAAAAATCAAAGACCGTGTCGTAGTTTTTATAGACAAAGCCTTCTAAGGCAATGTCGTACTGGAACTTGCTTTTCTCTAAATACGTGCGTAGGGCTTTG
This sequence comes from Armatimonas sp., assembly GCA_049840835.1. Taxonomy (GTDB): domain Bacteria; phylum Armatimonadota; class Armatimonadia; order Armatimonadales; family Armatimonadaceae; genus JANLTX01. The sequence goes on from JASGJG010000030.1 coordinate 11,726, forward strand.
CCACAGCCGGGCTCAATAGCTTCCAGGGTGGGGATATCTCGCTCCAGGTCGGAGTACAGTTCTACAGCTCGGTCTTTGTCTTTAAAGAAAATTTTGTAAGAGGGACCTAGCTTACGCAGGGTGAGGTGGTCTTCTACATGCTCGCCTAGTAAGTTAAAGAAATTCTCGAAGACATCCGGCATGAGGTACCAGCTCGGCCCCATGTCGAACGTAAAGCCTTCAGCGGAGAAGGTATTAGCCACGCCTCCCAGGTTCGGGTTCTTCTCAAAGAGTTGGACTTTATAGCCCTTTTTCGCCAGCAGACAGGCCGCTCCCAGCCCGCCAATACCACCACCCACCACGATTGCCGATTTTGTATCAGCCATTCCATGCCCTCGCTGCCAGAATCAACTTCTCCAGAGTGTTCGTTCGAGCGCGCCCGGCGAACGGGTTACCGTTCTGCGCGGCAAGTTTATCCAGAATTCCTCGGTAGAGTGTACTGGCCACTCGCACGGCACGCCTGCCTTCCGGTGCCAGCAGGGGGATGCCCTCTGCGGCTTCGTCGTAGAGCCGGTGTGCGCGTTCTATCTGGAAGCGCATCAGAGAGGCGAAGTTCGCATCATAACGCTGCTCCAGAATCTGGTTCGACGATACCCCGAAGTTATGCATCTCGTCCAGGGGTAGGTAGATACGGCCTCGGAGTTGCCAGTCTTCGTCGATGTCTCTCAGGAAGTTGGTGAGCTGCATGGCATAGCCTAGCTTCTCAGCCAGAGGAAGCGCTGCCGGGTCAGAGAACCCTATGATATGCGTCATCATGAGACCAACCACGGCAGCAGAGCCGTACATATAGCTTTCCAGGTCTGCGTAGGTGGCATAGGTGGAGTCATCTAAGTCTCGTAGCATAGCAGCTAAAAACGCTTCGGAGTAGTCATAGGGAATCTTGTAGTGGTGGAACACATGTGCGGTTACTCGCAGCACCGGGTGGTCCGCATGCCCCGTGCGGTACGCTCGCCGCCAGGCATTGCGCCAGTTTTCCAGGCTTCGGCGGGCGTCTGTGCCGGGAGCCGGATTGTCTACCAGCTCATCTGGAACGCGAAAGAAGGCGTAGAGTGCGAACGTGGCCTCGCGCTGTGCTTGAGGGAAAAAGCGGGTAGCGAAGTAGTAGCTGGTGCCATGCTGCTTATGGAGCCGCCGCGCTGCTTCGATATCGGAGCGCCAGGTATTCCCGTGCTGACAGGGTGTCGAATCCAGCGTCGATGCGCCATTGCGATAGACCATGATGCCCGTCTCAACGACAGGCGGTTATCAGGAGTTCCCAAAAAGAGCACGATCTAAAAACGAGAGCACCCTGTCTCCGTACTCGCTGACCTCATGGATACTTCGCACATGTCGAATCCCTGGCGTTATCCAGAGTTCGGTGCTTTCGCCGCAGGCAGGATGAAGCAGATAGGCGTTTTCAACAGCGATAAGCCCATCGGCATCGCCATGGATCAACAGAGTAGGGCGTCCACTGAGCGCAGGAACGGCCTCTACTGGGGCGATGCTATGCGTAGAGACCCCCAGGATCTTCTCGCCTACCCACTGCGTGGGTGGAGTGACTACATTGGCAAGCGCTGGCCCGAACGCCAGTGTGAGGCGCCCCTTGACTGCAGAATCCAGCCGGGCATACGAAGAATCCGCCACGATAGCCTGAATCCGTGGCTCACGTGCCGCTACTTGAAGCGCAACGGCAGCGCCCATGCTCTCACCAAGTACCGCCAGAGGCAGGCCATTGTCTAATACCCCTGACTCAAATACCCAGTCTAAAGCCGCATCCAGATCCCGGACTTCGATATGCCCGAAGCTGGTATGCTTGCCTTCGCTCCAACCATGCCGTCGGAAGTCGAAGAGAAAGGCGCTGTAACCAGCAGCGTGCAGAAACTCTAAATACGGCAGCATGGTCTCCCGGTTGCCGTAATAGCCATGGCAGAGAACCACCATACCACGCGGCTCCGGGTGAGGAACCCACCAGCCAGAGAGCACATGCTGGTCGCTGGTGGTCAGTCGTACTCGCTGATAGTCCAGTCCGAAAGCGCTTTTAGGAGTCTTACGGTGAAATCGACGAGGAGGGTGCAAAAAGAAATACGCTAGCGCCACAGGAAGTGCGGCAGCGGCCACACCAACGGTCATTCCCAGTATTAGACTGCCTTTAACTGCCCGCCTCACAGAGGGATTCTATCGCCCCTGTTAGCGTACCTCTATAGTGGCAAGGCGCTTCTCGAAAGCATGCTTCGTTCGCCATCCATGGGCAAAGAGACCAGCCTCTACCGTGTATATTCCCGCTACCGTTGGCTGCCAGGTATAGGTATACGTTCGGACGCTTCCTGTGCTGAGGCGCTGGTCCATAGTGAACTGCTGGTTCACCTTCTTATCCTGCGCGTCTTTGATTTCCATATCGACGATGCCAGCACGGACATCGCCGCCACGATTGCGCACCTTTATCTCTATAGTCACCACACTGCCAATCGCTACTGATGGTGAAGAGACTGTCGCCTCTAGCTCTATTCGGGGAGGAACTGGGGCAGTTGGAGTTACTACCATGGCGCCCTGAGTGAGCCATTCGCGTAGCTTGAGGGCAATCAGGTTAGGATCGCTGTCGATGTTGGAGAGAATGACCACTGTATAGCCCAGATCGGGATACATCTCAAAGCGGTTCGTGATGCCCTGCCACCCGCCGCCATGCCCTACAATACGGGTGCCATTGTAGTGGGCAAGCTCCGCGCCGTAGCCGTACTCGCGATCCTGCATATCGCTAACTCCGGTCCAGAGAGTGGCTAGCGAGGCCGCTTGCAGCAGAACATGGTTCGTGAGAGCAAGCTGAAAACGGACCATATCTTCCCCGGTGGAGTAGGCGCCTCCAGCAGGAGTGCCGATCACGCCCAAATCGAAGATATTGCTCTGCCTGGTTCGGTTGGGACCATCTTTATAGCCTGTTGCCATATTAGGTGGGTCTGAGTCAAGCTCTAAGAAATCCGTATGCGTCATTCCGGCAGGCTTAAAAATATGCGAGCGGACATAGTCGTAGTAGTTCTGGCCGGACGCTTTTTCGATAACCGCGCCCAGTAGCTCGAAACCAGCGTTACTGTAATCGTACTGCTGACCTGGCGGGAAGGAGAGTGGCTCATTTACAAACTTGGGCAGCAGCTCTGCAATCGTTCGAATATGTGGGGAAGGTGTAGATTTCTCTACAAGAGCGCGGGCTCCAATCAATCCGGACCGATGGGATAATAGATGGTGCAGCCTGACTTTTCCGGCAACCTCTTTATTGGGATAGTCCGGAAGAATCTCGCCAACCATATTGGTGTAGGCCAGCTTCTTTTGCTCTACTAGCTGGGCAATGGCAACCGCAGTAAACATCTTGGTAATGGATGCCAGATGGAAACGCGTATCCATCCGATTCGGTATGCCCCATGCTCTGCTGGCTAGCCCATAGGCTTTCGCGAAGATCGGCTTGCCATGTTGGGCTACCAGGACAGTCCCGGAGAAAGCATCTGCGGCAACCAGGGTGTTCATCAGCGTACGAATACGCTCTTGAATCTGATGGTTAGATAGCTTCTCTTTCGGCAGGAACTCCAGAGGCGCATCGGTATTACCGAGTCCCATTCCGACGATTTTATAGGGCGGAATAGCTACAGTATATTCCGGGGCCTGCGCGCTTATGAACAGGGTCAGGTTCATCCAGGCACCGGTTGACTTCGCTTGAACGGCAGCTTTAATGCTCACTGCTGTGGTCTCAATAATCTTGCGAATTGTGAAGCCCTGCGTCTGCCGATACATGTCCATGTATCGGTTTGTGTTCTCTTCTACAAAGCCTGGCGCGTTCGGTGGGCTCTCCATGTGCTCTGCCACAAACGCTCGAATGGTCTGAGGCTTGCCACTGTTCAGCGCACTTAGAAACGCCGTCAGCTGTTTTGCAATAGGGGTATCTGGCAAGGTAAGAGATTCCGGTTTAGCTGATTGGGCCTCTGTTGCCGTCGCCAGAGTGAGAACTGCCAGAGAGCGTAGAAGATCGCCGCGAGAGAGTGGTTGCATACGTACTGTATTCAACGCGCGAACCATACCTCTGTCTTGTCTTAAAATTGCGTGTCTGGTCTGTGACTTGCCCCGGTGACCGTTTTCTGGAAAGCAGCAGGAGTCATGCCCATAACAATTTTAAAGGCGCGGGTAAAGTGACTCTGGTCGGCAAATCCCACAGAGAAGGCAACTTGCGCGACAGTGCTATCTCTCTGAGAGAGTAGCTGGCAGGCGCGCTCTATACGCAGCTTGCGAACATAGTCACCAATCGTGCAGTGGAAGCGCTGGCGGAACGTGCGCATCAGATGCGACGGATGTATTCCCACGGTCAGCGCGATGGCCTCTATGGAGAGACTTTCTACAAAATGCGCGTGCAGAAAGTCGCGGACCTGCCCTAGCCAGTAGGGGCAATCATTGGCCGACGGGAAAGAGGCAGGGCGTGCCATCTCCCCGAACAGCTCTAATAGCATCCCTTCCAGCAGTAAGGGAGAGAGGGCATCGCGGCGCTGGAATTCGCGGTAGAGGCGTTCCGCTATCCAGGTTATTTGACTTTGCTCAAATGAGGAGAGCCGATGGGGAAGTGCAGCTACCTGTTGAACCCGCTCTATCCATGCGGGAGGCAAGATAACCTGGAAGGTCCGGCTATCAGTAGGGAAGCGACTGGCATGTGGCGCATCAATCGGCATGAAGTAGAGCGTTTTTGACGCCTGAGTCCAGGTGCGTTTACCGTTCTCCTGGTGGATATGACCCTGAAGGCAAAAATCCAGAAACGCCTGAGGATGTGTGTGGACAGGTAGTGAAAATCCTGCCGAATAGCGAAGCTCCGCGAAACAGAAATCATTGAAGCTGTAGCTGGCCTCCAGCTTTGGGTGATTTAGTCCCTCATTTCGCATCTTGTGTTTTGAGTTTACCGGACACCTTTTCGTTTATCTCTGAGGGGCCGCCTACTTAGCCAAACATCCGGTAGACTCTACTACTGATGCCGAGTTTTGAAATCGTTCTGGGTCTGCTGGCGGTTATCGCTGTTCTGGCGGCGGTGGGAAGAAAGATCTCCCTGCCCGACCCGATCGTATTCGCACTCGGCGGCGTGGTGCTCGCCATCCTGCCTGGCATACCGCGAATTGCGATGTCGCCAGCCGTGGTGCTCACGGTTTTCCTACCGCCACTTATCTACGCGGCGGCGCAGGATACAACCTGGTCCGAAATTAAGGAGCATGCGCGGCCCATCTTGCTGCTAGCGGTCGGGCTAGTTCTCGTAACCATGGGCGCCGTGGCACTGGTAACGCATGCGCTGGTTCCCAGCTTTTCCTGGGCAGCAGCTCTGACTCTGGGAGCGATTGTGGGGCCGCCGGATGCTGTGGCTGCCAAAGCTATCTCGGATACGCTACACCTGCCCCGGCGCCTGGTGGCAGTTCTGGAAGGGGAGGGACTGATCAACGATGCCACGGCACTGGTAGCTTTCCAGATTGCCAGTGCTTCTGTAATGACAGGAGACGGGTTCCATATCGGGCAATCCGCCTACCGGCTCTGCTACGCGGCGGTTATGGCACTTGGGGTAGGGTTCATAGTCAGCCTGTTTGGCCTCAAAATAATCCGCAAGCTCAGTGACCCGGTTACGGAAAATACCATCCTGCTGCTGTTGCCCTTCTTTACTTATTTACTCGCAGAGCATGTACATGCATCTGGCGTGCTCGCGGTGCTGGTTCTGGCGCTCCAGGTGAATCAGTACGGCAATAAAAGCATGTCCTCTAAGGGAAGACTAGTTGGGCGGGCAGTCTGGGAAATGATTGATTTCCTGCTGACCGGGCTTTCCTTCGTGCTGGTCGGACTACAGCTAAGATCCGTGGTCATTGGGCTTGCTTCGTATTCCGTGCGGCAAGTCGGCATTGTCAGTATTGCCGTCTGCCTGACCGTGATTCTGGTACGCCCATTGTGGGTATTCGGCGTCGCGGCGCTTCTGCGTCGGTTCAATATGGGAGTGCGGCATGGTGAGAGCCCATCCACGGTGACACGCTCTGGACTGCTCATAGTGAGCTGGGCCGGTATGCGCGGGGTGGTCTCTCTGGCGATCGCACTGTCTCTGCCGCAGATGCTAGAAAACGGCCAGCCATTTTTGGAGCGCGACCTGATTGTCTTTATTACGTTTGCGGTGATTCTGGTGACACTGATAGGGCAGGGGCTCTCGCTGCCTGCACTGATTCGGCGCCTGGGCATGGCATCTGACAAGAGCGACGGTGTAGAGCGAGAGCTGGCGGCCCGGCTCAGTATCGCGGAAGCCGCCCGAGACTATCTGGAAGCGATTACCAGTGAGGGGAAATACCCGGATGCCGTGGTGAAAGCAGTGCTCAGTTCCTACAACAGCCGTATTAGCCGCCTGGAGGAGCTACAGAGCGAGGAAGAGTCAGACGATGAGAGCTTCAAGAGCCTGTTGCCAGAGATTCAGGAACTACGGTCACACTTGCTGAAGTTCGAGCAAAGAGAGCTCCAACGCATGCGCGATGCTGGAGAAATCGATCCTCCCATGGCCAGAAAACTTCAGCAAGATGTGGATGTCAGCCAGGTCCGCACCAAGCATCTAACGTAGTTCTTTGCCATCTCCCTTGAATGCTCGCTTCGCTGGAAGAGGGACGAAGCTCACGAAGTGAGCATTCAAGGGAGATGGCAATCCCTTCGCAAAACTCCCTTGACAATTCGTTTCTATGGCTTTATACTTAACCAAATGGTTAAGTATGAGAAGGATAATCTAGACCTCCTCTTCGGGGCACTGGCAGACCCCTCTCGGAGGCAGATGGTACTGACTCTCCGCTCTGGGGAGACGACAGTAGAGGAGCTAGGTAGGCCTCTTGGTTTCAGCACGCCGGGCGTAATGAAGCACCTTGCCATTCTGGAGCGCAGTGGGCTTGTGGTCACCGAAAAACGAGGGCGCAGCCGCTACTGCCGCCTGGAAGCGGAGCGCCTGGTTACTGGGGAACAGTGGATGGCTGAGGTCCGCGGCTTCTGGGCTGCCAACCTCACACGATTGGCCGAGCAATTGGAGAAAGAATAAATGACAGACACACGAGTAAAGTTTCAGAACTTGAGCGATTCTGCGCTGGAAGGCCGAATCGAAATCAAAGCGCCGCCCGAGAAGGTGTTCGCCGCATGGACAGAGCCAGAGTTGCTATCTACCTGGTTCGGTCCACCGAAGGGGAACGGGCGCCTGGAGATCGACCACTTCGACTGCCGCGTGGGTGGTCGCTACGATGTCACTATGGTCTTTGATGATGGCGACCGCGTGCAACTGACGGGAACGTATCAGCAACTGGAGCCACACAGGAAGATTGTCTTTACCTGGCAGTGGACACAGAACCCAATTCTGTCGGAGGAAACCCTGGTGACGATTGATCTTGCCCCGACAGAGCGAGGTACCTACCTCACGCTCACGCATGAGCGCTTCGCCTCTACCGGCGCCCGCGACGACCACTACAGCGGCTGGGAACCACTCCTTACCCGCCTGGATTCCGCACTCACGGACTAACGTACAGAAAGAGAGAAAAATAGAGATGCAACAGCATTTGGCGAGCTCAACGCCTGAAATTGTGACACGAACTACTGCGGACCTGGATCGCCTCAGTGCACGTCTCCTCCACCTCATGTCCTTTGTTCCTGAGGAAAAGCTGACCTGGGCGCCATCATCCACAGCGAGGTCGCCACTTACAATCGCCGCTCACTGCGCGTTGGTGAATCGGTTCTTTGCCAGCATCATTACGGACACTATGCCCGAGACGATGCCAACGCCTCAGGAGTTTTTCGATGGTTTACGTGAAGGGGCAGGCAAAATCGCCTCTCGCGAAGAGGCTGTCGCACTGTTGGAAGAGACTACAGTGGAGCTTACCAGCGCTGTCTCTGGTGTCCATGCAGGAACGATAGAAGCCCTGCGACGCAGTCCATTCGGGCCTATTCCCGTCCAGTTCTGGATAGAACAAGGTCCCGGCCATCTGGCAGGGCACATCGGCCAGGTAGAGTATCTACAAACCATCTGGGGTGACCTGGACGATCACTTCAACTAAAAAACTATGCCCTCTCTACAATGGAAATTGTAGAGAGGGCATGTGGCATTATGACAAAGCTCTAGTTTTTCACGCTGATGGTGGTACTTACACCGACGTTGCCCTTGGCATCGTAGGCGCGGCAGATAAGCGCGTGCGATGTATTCGCCGCCCATTTACGGGCGTTGGTGTTGACACTGAAGCTGTAGGGCGCGCTGGTATCTGTGGAGTCCAGAGTACCATCTATCCAGAGCTCCACACGGACGACACCGATATTGTCCGATGCATTGGCAGTTACCGTAAAGCTCTTACCAACCTTGCTGCCATAGGCTGGGGAAGTGATGGCAACCGTGGGAGCTATGATGTCTACGATGTTGTTCACAGTGACTATCACCTGGGCACTGGCAGTATTCCCGGAGGTATCTGTGGCAACGACACCAACGGTGTGTATCCCATTCGGCCAGTTTTTGGTGTTCCACGAGTAGGCGTAGGGCGTGATGGTGGTGCTGGTCTGAAGGCTGCCATCTATGTAGAAATCAACAGACCGCACGCCTCTGTTATCTGTGGCATTGACAGAAACCGATGTTGTGCCAGATACGATAGCGCCTGTTGTTGGGGAGGCTATTCCTACTACCGGCGGTGTGGTATCTGCTGCGCTGCTCAGTGCCATCGCGACCGCACGGGCGGCGTTCACACGCCCCCAACCGTAGCTGGTGTCTTTTCCGATGAGTCCTTTATCGTCTGCACTCTGGCAGAGGATGTTCTGTACATCGGCACCCGATAGGGCAGGCCGGACAGAGAGGACCAGAGCGGCTACTCCCGCCACAAGGGGAGAAGAGAACGAAGTGCCTTGCCAGCCTCCATAGCCGCCACCACGGTTGGTGGTGTAGACAACGCCCGGTGCTGCCAGATCCACATCGGTGCCGCGGTTTGACCAGGAGTACAGCGCATCGTTCGCATCGGTGGCGCTGACATTGAGCACATAGGGATTATCGAGTGCGACACTCGTGGTCCCCGAGTTTCCGGCGCTGACAACAACCACTCCGCCCTTATCCTGAAAGTACTTCGCCGCTGTGGCCACCGTGCTACTGCTGGAACAGGCATAGCTGATATTCGCCACACGCGCCCCATGATCGGCAGCCCAGGTAAGGCCTGAGGCAATCGTGGTGGTACTCGCATTCCCACTCGTATCCGAAATACGAATGGGCATCAGGCGACACTGCCAGGCTACCGAGGCGACCCCGGTACTGTTATTGCTCGCCGCTGTCGCTGTGCCTGCCACCGCAGTGCCATGGCCAAAAACATCGCTAGTATTGCTGTTATTGTCATAGAAGTTCCATCCGGGGACAATCTTATTTGCCAGGTCCGGGTGAGTGCTATCTACTCCGGAATCCAGAATGGCGATAGTGATGGTGTTGCTGCCAGTGGAGGTAGACCACGCTGTCGGTCCCGCTATCTTGCCAAGCGCCCACTGATTGCTGAACAGTGTGTCGTTGGGAATCAGATCGGAAGGGGGATAGATTTCATCTAGCTCTACCGACTCTACCTCGGGCTGGCGCGCCATGGCGGCCATCATGGCGGCTTCGGAGAAGCCACGGGGAATGTGCATCACCCGAATCCCGGTGCCGTGTATCTCGCCGAGGTCCGTCGCTCCCGCGGAAGCGCGGAACAGGTACTTGGCTACAGGAGTAGCTTCTTCCCGAAAATGGACCAGCACCCGGTTGGGAACGAAGTAGTCGGGTACTCGTTGGGCGTAGCTGGGGGTTCCTTGTAGGGAGCAGATCGCTGCCGCTCCAAGCACGAAAATAACTTGTTTCATTTTATCTCTCCAGAAAGAGTCAATTGAATTCTGGAGAGATGACTGTGTTAAGTTAGCCGCACATATACGTGTTTGTTGTGATTTAAACGCTATTTAGTTGCGTTAGTAAACGCCTTCTAAAATGTAGCGATACAGTGCATTTCTCAGGTTTTTCGTGGCCGTTTCGGCTTGCGTATCCGTAGATGTACCAGGGACATCGCTTGCCTCTATGGTCACAATATTCTGCCCACGCACCAGCACAGAAGAGCCGCGGCGCGTGATGTCATAGAGCTGGAGTGGCTTGTCTAAGGCCTTATCTAGAGTCTGAGCCACAGACTTGGCACGCTCCGCCGATGTCGTGCGAAAGAATAGCTTGCCATCTATAAGCACGTCCTGAACATTAGAGCTGCCTACGGTTGGGGCGCCTGTACCTTGCTGGACACTGACCTTGAGCATCTGGGTGGTCTCACGCCGGTTGATAGGCAGCCCGAGCGCTGTGAGCTGCTTGATCATGTTTGTGGCGCGCTCTTTCTCCGGCGGGTGAGTGCGAAAGATACCCATATCAATATCCGGGCGCAGCTTGCGGTCTCGCTCCAGGCGCTCCATGAACGTGAGCATGCCCACAGGGTTGTAGCCTGCTTTCATGGCAAGCTGGATGCCTCCGTTATCTGCATCGCGCTCCGCGTTCTGGCTGTGTCCGCTAACTTTCTGCAGAGCCACCAATTGGAAGCCTTGTAGCAAGTTTCCTGTGTCCTGCTGCGGGACCTTGGCGAGAATAGCCGCCAATGCACCGAGAGCCATCTGCGTGTTGAGCTTGTTTTGCTCCTTCATCAGTTTGGCCACATGGCGGTGCGCGGCGTGAATCATTTCATGCCCCATGACACCCGCCAGCTCATCGTCGGACTGTACGTAGTTCAGCAGGCCTTTATTGAAGTACAGATACCCACCCGGCAAAGAGAACGCATTGATGTCTTTGTCATCTACGATATGGAACTTATAGGTAAACGGAACCGTGTTGTCCACACCGAACTGGGCCTTAATGACCTCTTTGTTGACAATGACCGCCATCTTCTGCCCGATGGTGTCTATCCGCTTCTGCAGCTCCGGGTCGGCTATAAGCTTCATACCGCCCTTGAGCAGCTCTTCATGAGACTGCTTACCCAGGGTGATGTCAGGGTCTTCCTTAGGCGGTGGTGCTGGAGTCTGTGCGAGCACTGGTATAGCAAGAACACCCAGAGCGACGAGAGCGGTGAATCGTTTCATCCTATCTATTAAGACGTAATCCGTTTGGGATTCGTTTCCTTAAAAACAGATGAAGAGTATTCCCTCATCCTCCGCCCGCCGCGTAGCGAGCTGGAACATGGGAGAGGGTCGGTGTAGCCGGGGTGAGGAAAAAGAACAAAACCCTGGCAGTGCCCGCGGGCACTGCCAGGGTTTCTATTTATAGAGAGCTTTGTTTAGAAGCGGCGGGCACCAGCCCAGTGGGCTACATAGTACTTGCCATTGATGTCGTCTACACGAACACCCTTCTTACGGCCAGCAGCATGCAGGAACTGACCATTGCCAATGAACATTCCTACGTGCGAGATACCGGAGCGGCCTGTGTTACGGAAGAATACCAGATCGCCTGGCTGCATCTCAGGCTTAGGAATCGGCTGGCCCGCCTTGAATTGCTCGTGGGCTGTGCGGGGAATGAACTTTCCTTCTTTGGCGTAAAGGAACTGAGTCAGGCCAGAGCAGTCGAACGCGCCGTTGCCCGTTGCGCCCCATCGATAGCGCCAGCCACGATAGGAGAGAGCCTTGCGTGCCAGACGATCACCACGGCTGTCCCGGTTTACACTGGGAATCGAGATGTTCTCTACAGCCACGGGAGTTCCGCCAGTTTCCGGCAGGTCCTCAATAGGAGGCTCAGAAAGCGTAGGCTGGCTGGACTCGGTAGGTTCTACCGTCGCCTCAATAGTCTCTTGGGAAGAGGCGACACTACGAGGAGCAGGAGCGCCTGCGCCACGATTCGAGGCGATCTGTGCAGCACGGCGCTGGGGAGCGCCCTTAAGAATCAGTTCTTTGGCAGGCTCGTTGAGCGCCAGGCGGTCTGCCGGTGCCCAGCCGGTCTTGCCGGAAGGAGTGCGAAGCTTGACCCAGCCACCTTTGTGGCCGACGACTTCCCCACGAATACCCGTACCCAGGGTAGCGACCTTGGGAGCAGACTCAGAAGGCTGCGAGCGGAGGGTGGTAGCGGAAGCAGTGAATGCGCCAGGAGTTTTAGGGAACTCGGGAGCGGCGATCAAGTAAGAGGAGGTGAGAGTGATGGTACCCAGGACAGCGAACAGTCGGTTCAGGCGGCTTAGTGCGCGAAATTCCAATCGTCCATCCTTTCCGTGCGGACCTAAGTGCAACCGAAATTGGCAGGTCCGTGTCTTTTCGTTGAAGTAGTCTGGGACGCTAAGGTCCGGCAAACTCTACCCCGATTTGGCCGGGGTGTCAAACGGTGGTATCGGCTACAATCGGGTAAAACAAGAGAGGAAAGTTCCGCCCTACGGGCGGAGGATAAGCACAAAAATGGTTTTGAAAAAAGTTGGGACCCTGGCAATTTTAATGTCAATCGGGGGCGGAATCGCTCATGCCGACCTTACCTATACCACCAAGGTTTCTGCAGGGAATGGGCGCGATTTAGAGACCACGACCTACATGAAGGGAATTCGTGTCCGCACTGAGGCAGAGGGGCGAATTACCATCACAGACGGCACCCGGACCTACCTTATAAATACGGAGAAAAAGACCTACTCCGTGATAGCGAACAAGAAGCTGGATTCTACTGCCAACCCGATGATGGAGCAGTTCAACCAGATGATAGACATGAAGATGGATGTCTCCGTCAAGCCCGGAGGAAAAACCCGTACCATTCTGGGCAAGCCTGCGAAGAACTATCTCTACACCATGACCATGCGCATGAACTTCAAACCGGGTAGTGGTCCGAAGAATGCCACGGGTAAGGGGCAAATGCGCCTCCCTACGTTTCAGACCATCGGAGAGACCTGGACAACGGAAGCTTTGCCTGCCCCGCCTGCCAGTGCTGCCGCGATGACACCGGGAGCCGCCTTCCGCAACCTGGGTATGCTGGGGAGCACCGCCAAGAGTGCGGCGGCCAGCTTTCAGAAAATCAAGGGCTTCCCTCTGGAGTCCACCATGACTCAGAAGACTGTTGGAGGCAGTATGCCGGGTATGGAGGGCAAAGGCGGTGGTCGCAACCTTGTAATCAAGATGAATGTGGTCAGCCTGAAAACCGATGCCGTGGATGCTGGTCTCTTTGCCCCTCAGAAAGGCTTTAAGCAAGTTCCCTATGAGCCTCCGACCATGCCCAGTATGTCTGGCCTGGCAGGTGGTGGCGGCGGGGGGATGTAAGCACCCCGCCGCTACAGCTCTAGAATCGCGTTAGCGCAGGCCTCTCCAGAGGCCAGGGCGCCTTCGATACCAGAAAAGTGAGTAAACTCCCCGGCCAGGTAGACATTAGGTTGTGCTGTGTGCTGGGGAGGGAGCTTTCGGAAGATGCCCGGTGGTTGCGCGTACTGCGCATAGGGAATCCGATATATTGCCAGTGGGCAATAGCCCCGTAGTAAACTCTGCGCTGTTGGAGAGCCTGTTAGCATTCGGGCCAGGTCCGCACGGACAGCTTCGTACAGGGCATCATCCGATAGGCTGGGGATACCAAGAACCGAAACGCTAAGCAGGTGCTGACTCTCTGGAGCGTAGTCTGGCACTACATTGGTCAGCATGGCTGCGTGGCTCACCAGCGGGCGCGCATTCGCATTCAGCAGAATCTTCCGTTCATCCCAGAGGGGCTCCGGCCCGGCAAAGTAAAGCGTGGTTACGGATTGAGCGCCTGCAGGAACCACTACGCCAGTGAGTCGCGCGGCTTCGGGCGCCGGGGTCGCTATCACCGTTACATCCGTAGTCTCCCTCAAGTCGCTCAGGGATGCTATGGGAGCGTTGAGCTTTACGCGCCCTGCGTCTTTCAAGGGACCTGCGATTTGCTCCGCAAGCTGGCCCATACCTTGCGCGGGCAGCACTGTGTCTCCTTCGACCAGCATCTTCCAGACAAACTGAAGGGCCTGCGCCGAGGTCTGGAGCGAGCGGTCCAGGAAGATACTGCCAAAGAACGGGCGTGCGAAGTTCTCAATAAAGCTGGCTGAGAACTCGCGGCGCTTTAAGTATCGCTCGATAGTCTGGTCGGGGCCATCTATGAGAGCGCTAATAGGTCGGGACTCCAGCTCACCCGAGAGCAGCCAGGTACGCAGCTTGTCTGTGGGCGTAACCAGGTTACAGAGCGCTGAGGCGGGAAGCGATTTCGGATCACGGGCGGGGTCTGAGAGGGTCTGGATACGGTCGCCAAGCGCTATCTGGGCACCGGGCGGCAGAATTCTTGGTTCCAGTGCGGGGAGATTGACCAAGCGCTGCACGGCAGGATAGGCCGTAAAGAGGACCTGGAACCCCCGGTCTAAGATAAAACTGTCTCTGTAGTCCGAACGAACACGCCCGCCGACACCATCAGATGCCTCATAGACAGTAACATCTACGCCCGCGCGCAGAAGCGCGCGGGCGCAAGTAAGTCCGGCTAACCCGGCTCCGATAACGGAAACCCGCACGTTAGGGGAACACACCCAGCGAGGTAATCGCATCGGCTACCCGACCTACGCCTACGATAAACGCGGCGCTACGCAGGTCGGTATCGTGTTTCTTGGCGGCGGCGGCTACCTGGTCATAGGCGCGTTTCATAATCTGGTCCAATTTGGAGTTTACCTCCTGCTCAGTCCAGAAGAAACTCTGAAGCCCCTGTACCCATTCAAAGTAGCTCACTGTCACGCCGCCGGCATTGGCAAGAACATCCGGCACCACAGTCGTACCGTTTTCCCGCAGAATCTTGTCGGCGGCGGGGGTAGTGGGGCCGTTCGCGCCTTCGATGATAAAGCGCGCTTTTACATTGGGCGCGTTATCCTCCGTAATTTGCTTCTCTAGAGCGGCAGGAATCAGAAGATCAACAGGCAAGAGCAGCAGGTCTTTGGGATCTAGCTCCTCTGCGCCCGGATAGCCCACAATGGTCTTACGCTCAGTAGTATCCCGATAATGGATAACATCGAACACATCCAGGCCGTCTTTATTGTAGATAGCGCCGTGGACATCGCTCAGGGCAACAACTCTGGCACCCGCCAGATGGAAGAGGCGTGCCGCCGCACCCCCGACGTTGCCGAAGCCCTGTACAGCCACAGTAGAGTTCGGTAGCTGGCTCCCGGCAGCCAGGAGCGCCTCACGAGCGACGGTGACGACGCCGCGCCCGGTAGCATCCGCGCGTCCCTCCGAGCCGCCGATAGCAATCGGCTTGCCGGTGACAACAGCCGGGACGGTATGGCCTACCAGCATGGAGTAGGTATCCATGAGCCATGCCATGATCTGTGGATTGGTGCCCATGTCCGGCGCAGGAATATCTTTCTCCGGCCCTAGCAGAATAGCAATCTCAGTGGTGTAGCGCCGGGTCAGGTCTTCTAACTCCGCCGCATTCAGTATGCTGGGATCACAGGCGACACCGCCTTTGGCACCACCATAAGGAATGTTCACCACGGCGCACTTGATCGTCATCCAGAACGCCAGAGCGCGGACTTCGTTCAGGTCGGTGGCCGGGTGGAAACGGATACCGCCCTTGGCTGGGCCGCGGACCAGGGAGTGATGCACGCGGTAGCCCTGGAACATTTTCGTCGAACCATCGCGCATGGAAACGGGAAAGTTGACACTCAGTTCGCGCTTAGGCCACTTGAGCATCTCATGGACATCTGGGCGCAGGTTCATCAGCTCGGCGACGGAGGCAAGCTGGTCCTGGGCCATCTGAAACGGGTTCAGAGAGGAATCGCTCATATCGGTATCAGTGTACCCCGAAAGGGGTAGGAGATAACCTTACAAAGAGCGGAATTGATACCGGCTTATCCGCCTGCTGTCAGTGTTGTCAAAAGCCCATCCAGCGTATAGGTATCTGCTATAGCATCAGGCTCTCGAAGCTTCTCGCGGCAGGTCTGTGCGGTAATCGGGCCGATGCAGACAAGTTTTACGGTATCAGGCACATTCTCCGCACCAATGGCTTCCACAAAGTTCGTGACCGTAGACGAGCTGGCGAAGGTAACTGCGTCAATCTTGCCATCGGCAAGCTGCTGCCGAATGTCTTCGGCGCCTGTAGAATCGGGCAGGGTACAGTAGGCCGGAACCACATCTACCTCTGCGCCCTGTTCACGCCAGGTTTCGGGCAGAACCTCTCGGGCCTCTGCGGCGCGGGGAATAAGAATCCGCTGGCCTGCTACGCTCTCCGGGAACTGCTCTAAGACCTTCTCAGCCACATATTCGCTCGGCATGAAGTCCGCGCGGATACCATGCTTTTCCAGAGCCTCCGCAGTCGCTGGACCGATAGCGGCTACTTTCGATGCTCCCAGAGCACGGGCATCTTTGCCCGCGTCCGCCAGCCGTTCGAAGAAGAATCGTACGCCATTTGCGCTGGTAAAGACAATCCAATGATAAGTGGCAACCTGGCGGAGAGCGTCATCTAAGGCGGTAAAGCCATCGACAGGTGGCGCAATCTTTATGGTGGGGAATTCAACCGGCTCGGCGCCTAGCGCGCGCAGCTTCTCACTCAGTGCCGAGGCCTGCTCACGGGCGCGAGTGACGACGATTCGCTGACCAGATAGTGGACGGTTATCGAACCAGCGCAGAGTTTCGCGGTAGCGCACCACATCGCCGATCACGGTTACGGCGGGGGCGGTGATGCCAAGGCGCAGCACTTCATCGGCAATGGTTGCCATGGTTCCCGTGGCGACTTTCTGTTGGGGCCAGGTACCCCACTGAATCACGGCAACCGGGGTCTGCGGGTCTGCGCCCCTGCTCGGTCAGGCGGGCCATGTTCTCGCTCAGAGACTCTATGCCCATCAGGAAAATCAGCGTATCGGCGGCGTGCGCGATGAGCTCCCACTTGCGGCGTCCCTCGGCGGCTCCGCCATCGCGAGTGGTACTCTCCGCTCGGTCGCCGCGCTCATGCCCCGTAATCACGGCAAAACTGCTTGCGGCATCCCGATGTGTTACGGGAATCCCAGCATAGGTAGGGGCGGCAATCGCACTGGTGATGCCCGGCACGACCACGAACGGTACACCGCGCTCCTGAAGATAGGCACACTCCTCGCCGCCGCGCCCGAAGACCATGGGATCGCCCCCCTTCAGGCGGACCACGGTCTTACCCTCTAAGGCGGCATTTGCAATCAGGGTATTGGTATCTTCTTGTTTGACAAAGTGCTTCTCGGCGCGCTTGCCTACGAACACTTTCTCACAGGTGCCTGTGCAGTGCTCCAGCAACGCCGGGTGTGTCAGCGCATCGTAGAACACCACATCCGCCGCAGCGAGGGCATCGCGCCCCGCCAGTGTCAACAGCCCCGGATCGCCTGGACCCGCACCTACCAGAAAAACCATTCCCGTCACGGTACTCAGTGTATCGTGCGCTACTCGCCTAGGAGCTTGCGTAGTCTCTCCAGACAGCGGGCACGGCGAGGACCGATAGAGCCGAGCGGAATATCGAGCTCTTCCGAGAGGTCGGCATAGGAAGATGGGTTCTCCGAATAAAGACGTGTGAGCAGGCCATGACAGGGCTCTGGCAGCGCAGCAAGAGCATTGCGAAGGAGAAACAGACGCTCCTCGGTAATAGCGGCCTCTTCCGGAGAAGGGCGGTTATCTGGGAGAGTTTCAGGTACATCGGGCAGAGCCTGGCGCCTGCGTGCCCAACCAGCGGCTTCTTGCCGGGTAATCGCGGCGAGCCAGCCAGCCAATCGCTCTATCTTTTGAAGGGTGTAGAGTTGAGTGTAGAGTTTGATACAGACATTCTGGAAGAGGTCTTCAGCATCTGGCGAGGGAATACCACAGCGGTGCAAGATTCCCCAGATAAGCGGTGCGTAGCGCTCAATCAGTGCATTCCAGGCGGCTTCTTCCCCGTGCAGGCATGCTGTCACCAGCCTCTGGTCGCTTCGCTGCTCCATATCTGTTACTTATTTACCCGGCCCGAAACCGCATGGCCAGTATCAGGGGAACACCGATAGACTCGTTCAGCTGGGGGTGCTGCGTGCTGCCAGATGGGAGTCCGCTACTGGTTCCAATAGCTTTTCCAATATCAGGCCGGCGTGATTTGCTGCCGCCAAGTAGTCGGATATCAGATGAGGGTGCCGAGCGATACGCCGCTCCTGCCCTTCATAGTCCATAAAGCGCAAGTAGGGAGCATGGTCTTTACGAACGCGGCGGCGCTGGCCGCTCGGGCCGCGCAAAGCACGTGGGGGTGTATCTCACTGATGACCAGCGTACCACCGGGAACCAGTACCCGTGCCAGCTCGGAAAAAGCTCGATTTAGATCTTCTACTAAGCTCAGGGTAAGGGCACAGACAGTCAGATGGAGATACTGATTCGGCAGAGGCAGCGACGCAAGCAGATCACCGCGAGCCAGTTTGACAGGAAGCTCCGCGTGGGTTGCTTTATGGCGGGCTCGGGCGAGCATATGTGGGGGAAAGGTCCAGCCCGATAACTTCCGCCGCTCCGGCTCGGGCGAAGACAAGCGCATAGCGCCCGGTGCCACAGCCGATATCTCCTACACGTAGTCCCTTTAGGGATGGGAGTAGCTCTACCATCGCGCGGCTCTCGAGCTGCAGGTTCGCGTCTCCCGCCAGACGGGAATCATAGGTATCTGCAAGCAGCCCGAAACCTTCGGCAGGTGGCAGATAACTGGCGTCCTCGTCCATTCGGGCTAAAGGGTATCATAGGCACCAGGACAATGAGGACTTCTTTGGCAGCAGTGGCGGTGTCGCCGGGGGCGTGTGGTGTTCCAGCAGGTAAACTCTCCGGAACCGGGACCAGAGGATGTGATCCTCCGTGTGACACATTCCTGGATTAGCAATGGTACCGAAGGCTCGTTCGTGCGTGGTGAGCGTATCGCAGGAGATACACCGTGGAAACCAGGTGACCCATCTCCTTTCCCTCACATAACGGGCTATCAGAAGGTCGGCGTTCTGGAGTGGGTCGGGGAGAACGTAGATGATTTGCAGGTAGGCGACCGAGTCTTCGCTACTGTGTCTAGAGTCTCGGATCTCTCTTCGACCATGGCGGGCATATCTCACCAGCCGTGACTCATAAGTCCCAGATATGGAAGCTGCCAGCGGAACTAGACCCAGTTGCCGCCAGCGGGCTGGTGCTTACCCAGGTCGGCTACAACGTCGGTATTCGTCCAGAAATTACCCCCGGAGATCGCGTCGTTGTACTCGGAGATGGCATGGTAGGGCACTGGGCCGCACAGACGTTCCAGCACCGGGGCGCAAAAGTGCTGCTCCTGGGAAAGCATGATGACCGGTTGAGCAAATTCACGCTTCGTGAGGGGGATGGCGTCGTAAACATCACTGGGCGAGCTGCACTGGAGTGCGTGCAGGCATGGACGAGAAACGAACCTGTAGCTGCAGTTGCACACACGGCAGGGGATATCGAAACCGTGGAATCCCTCTACCCCTGCCTGAAGCATTTCGGGCATGTAGTCAGTGCCGGATTCGTGGGCACACAGGGGCAGATTGATGTCCAGAAGCTCCGCGCCAAAGAGCTGACTCTACACGCGCCCGCCGGGTGGACGAAAGGCCGCATGGATGCCACGCTGGAACTGCTAACACAGGGAGTACTGACCACAACACACTTGATTACCCACCGATTCCCGGCAAGTATGGCCGCCGAAGCATTCGACCTGATATTGAGCCGCTCCGAGCCGGTCCTTGGAGTCGTGTTGGACTGGGAGGGAGCTTAGCAATGAAGCAGCTACAGGTAGGCGCCGGGCGCTCCTTCGAGATTCTTGAGGTTCCGATTCCCATGCCAGGGCCAGGAGAGGCTCTGCTTAAGATTGAAGCCGTGACAACCTGCCCACAGTGGGACCTGCATCTGCGCCACAACGAGCCTATGTTCGCGGGGCATCAGTTCCACTATCCGTATACGCCCGGTCAACCCGGTCATGAAGCCACGGGAACCGTGGAAGCCGTCGGCGCAGGGGTGGCCGAGCTGTCCGTAGGTGACCGAGTAAGCGCCTGGAGGGATGCCGGGCACAATGTTCCTGGTTGTTATGCCCAGTATGTGGTGCATAAGGCAGAGAGCCTGATTCATGTACCCAATGGCCATCCCGCGGAGGCACTGGCCCCGGTGGAGCTGGCCATGTGCGTAGGCGCCAGCTTTCTAATGCTGCGCCAGATGCAGCTAATTGCGGGTCGCCGCTTCGGAGTCATGGGGCTCGGCCCCGCCGGGCTGATAGCACTCCAAATGGCCCGCGCCGAAGGAGCTACGGAGGTAATCGGGTTCGATCTCTCTGCACAGCGCCGAGAGAAGGGCCTGGAGCTTGGCCTTACGGAGGCATGGGATAGCCGTGAGGTGGCCGCCGCTCAAATCCCACTCCTGGATACTTCTATCGACTGTGTGGGGGCAAAAGCTACTGTGGAGTGGCTCTTAGACCGCACCCGTGAGAACCTAGCGCTGTTTGGCGTACAGCGCGAAGACTACACGTTTGCGGTGCGTCACTATACAAAGCGGCTCCTGGGGTATTCGGGGCATAGCCGTGCCGCTGCCGAGTACGCAGTCGGGCTTATCGAGCGTGGGGCACTGAATCTGGCTCCACTGATCACACACAACCTGCCGCTAGAAGAATACGACGAAGCCATTGACCTGCTGGAGCGGCAGGAGGCTATCAAAGTCTGCTTCTGGCCCTGGCGATAGTCAGCAGGTCGCGCAACCAGAGCGAGAGTGGCCCTGTCTTAACGGCATGAAACCTGTACTTTTTGCGCTGGCGGCGCTTGCACTGGCAGATGGTGTTCCCACTATCGAGCCGGGGGACTGGGTGGTTCACGGTGATGTGAAGAAGAGCATTCCAGAGTCGGGGCAACTACAGTTCGACTACAAAGTAGCTCCGGAAGATCTGAGCGTTATCCTACTCCCACTAGCGGGCGGGTTTGGTGATGCGAAGACACTAAAGCTGGAAGTCAAAGCCGATGGCAATCGCACTGTCGCTGTAGCACTGGAAGAGAAGCAGGGTGGGCGCTGGACTGCGCTCGTAGCGCTTCCCAAAGATGGCTGGCAGAAGATAGAGCTGAGCGAATCCGACTTCGCGCTGTCTATGGGGGAGAACGACCCGAAAGACCCCAACAACAAGCTGGATCTCCCCAAGGTGCAGAACCTGGCACTGTTCGATATGGATGGGTTTTTCATTAAAGACAAGAGCCCTGCCGCGCAACTTTTCTTTCCGGATGCGATAGCTGGCCCACGTGTATTGAATGTGCGCAATGTCGCTTTTTCTGAGGCTGCCCCCGCCGCTCCGGCAGGGCTAGATGGCCTTGCTCGACCTCAGGCAAGCTGGTTGCCAATAGGGGGACTTCGCATTCGAAAAGTGGAGACCTCGCCTTTAGAAGGAGTCGCTCTGGAAGCGAAGTACCGCTCGGGAGCTATGCGAGTCGGGGGGCTCATGCGCCCGCTGGTGCCGGGAGCGCTTGTGGGGAAGAAAGCTCTGATGCTGAATGTGGCCTCAGAGAAATCCATCAGCCTCATAGTGCAGCTGGAAGATGATCGTGGCGCGAAGTGGAATGTGCCCATAGAGGTACCGGGCGAAAAGAAAAAGAAGAGTGTTCGGCTGGCGCTGACGGACTGGCAGGCATCGCAGGACTCTAAGGACCAGGATGCCAAGATGGACCTGGCCCGTATCAAGCAAATTTCCCTCATAGATCCCAGCGGTCTGGCCAGTCAGACGCTTTCAGAGAACACAGTCTGGCTGAGCGGGCTCACCGCACAGTAGTTAGTAAGCCATTGCCCATGAGCACGGTAGCTCATGGGCTATAATTTGGGCATGACCCGCAATCCTGGCACGCCGCTCGACCTTTCGTGGATTGAGAGTGTGCGTGTCAATCGTCCTGCTGTGGAGCGGCGTGTCGCTACGTTGCCCGGTCGCCGGACGGTAAAAAAAGAATGGCAGGCCGCGTGGCTCTTAAAAGCCATTGCCTGCATGGACCTCACCACTCTGGCCGGCGACGATACACCGAGCAATGTAGCCCGGCTCTGCGCCAAAGCACGCCGCCCCGTGCGTAGCGATTTGATGGAAGCACTCGGTATTCAGGAACTCAACCTCACAGTAGGGGCTGTCTGCGTTTATCACGAGATGATTCCGTATGCGGTGCAAGCCCTTGAGGGTAGCGGCATTCCGGTTGCTGCTGTCTCTACAGGGTTTCCGGCAGGCCTCTCGCCTTTTCTATTGCGTATTCAGGAAATCCGTGAGTCTGTAGCGCTGGGGGCGAAGGAAATCGACATTGTTATTTCGCGTCGCCATGTACTCACCGGAGACTGGGATAGGCTCTATGATGAAGTGAAGCAGATGCGCGACGCCTGTGGTGAAGCGCACCTGAAAACGATTCTAGCCACTGGTGAGCTAGGGAGCCTGAAGAATGTCTATAAAGCCAGCCTGGTCTGCATGATGGCGGGCGCGGATTTTATCAAAACCAGCACAGGGAAAGAAGGCACGAATGCTACCCTGGGGAATAGCCTGATTATGGTGCGTGCCATTCGGGAGTTCCAGGAGCGCACAGGGCATATTGTGGGGTTCAAACCCGCCGGGGGAATCCGCACCGCAAAGCAAGCGGCAGACTGGTTGATTCTTATGAAGGAAGAACTGGGCAATGAGTGGCTCACCCCGGAGCTATTCCGCCTGGGAGCTAGCAGTCTACTCTCGGATATTGAGCGACAGCTAGAGCACTTTGTCACCGGGCGCTACGCGGCGTACCATCATCACCCCATGGCCTGAGAGAATTCATGCCTGCCGCACGCGTTCCTACCAAGCAGATACTAAAGCGGCTTCGTCGTCGGCCCGGCCATGGCTGTCTGGGGTTGGTCGGCCTTATTGTTCTCGCTGGGATACTACGGTGTGACGCCCGGTCACCACTGAAGCTGATGTCTACTAACTATGCGTTCGATCCCGGCCCACTACCCGCCAACTCTCTGAAAGGGGTCACGGTGGTTATCGACCCTGGCCACGGAGGAGAAGACCCTGGCACTATCCAGGGTGGGGTGTACGAAGCGACTCTAACGTATCGGACAGCGGCGACTCTGGCGCGCGTATTACGAGCTGCTGGTGCCAAAACCCATTTCACCGTTCGCAGCGCTGCGCTTACCGAAAAAGGCTCGCCACATGCCCCGCGGGATGCCTCTCCCGTTACTGCTCCCAATCGTCCGCTAAGAAGCGCCAAAGACAACCCGGAGGATATCTATGCTCGTGCGGATCTAGCGGCACGCTACTGGGAGAAAAAGGCTCGCCCACTCTACTTTGTCTCGCTGCACTTCGATTCGCGTGATCCTGGTATCCGAGGTGGGCATGCCCTCTGGGACTTACCGGAGCGCTCCGGACAACCCTCCCGGCTCGCGAAAATCATTGCCACTCGGCTTGGGCAAGCTGAGCTTAATCGCTCTTTTCCAGCGTTTCCTCAGATGCAGAAACTGGGAGTTCTCTCACCAGCACGCAACCCGGTGCCAGATCGGGTGCTGGTAGAGTGCGCCACACTCTCTGACCCGGATGACCGGAAGCTAGCCCTGGACCCCAAGTGGCGGCAGGCGCTCTGTCATGTATTAGCTCACGCTATCTACGAAACAAAGAAGCGGTAATAACACTGGGCCTACACTTGGGGGCATTCCCTCAGTGATGCGCGATCAGGTTGGCGATTAACAGACTCACCACGCTCATGACTTTGATGAGAATGGCAACGCCGGGGCCAGAGGTATCTTTGAAGGGGTCACCGACGGTATCACCTACAACAGCGGCTTTGTGCGCTTCGCTGCCCTTGGCGTGACCCTCTAATTGGCCTGCTTCAATGTACTTTTTCGCGTTGTCCCACGCGCCGCCAGCGTTCGCCATGAACAGCGACATGGTGGCGCCTACGCCGAGTGCACCGGCCAGGAGCCCGGCCAGCGCTTCCGGTCCCAGAACAAAGCCAACCACTACAGGGGCAAGAACGGCTATGACACCGGGGAGAATCATCTCTATCAGAGCGGCTTTAGTAGCGATATCCACAATGACAGCAGGCTCTGGCTCCGCGTCGCCTTCCAGGAGACCGTTGATCTCGGCGAACTGGCGCTTGATTTCCTGAACGATGGCCTCGGATGCCTTGCCAACGGCGAGCATAGTGGAGGCCCCGACCAGGTAGGGTAGGAGCGCGCCTAAGAGGACACCGATGAGCACGTTGGCATCGGTCAGTTCGATTTTAAGCGGATGACCCAGAGCATGCGCGCACTCCAGAGAGAACGCGGAGAACAGGGCAACGACGGTGAGGGTAGCAGAGCCGATGGCGAAGCCCTTGCCAATGGCGGCAGTAGTATTGCCCACGGAGTCCAACTCATCGGTAATGGAGCGAACGTCTTTACCCAGGTGACTCATCTCGGCGATGCCACCGGCATTGTCAGAGATGGGGCCGTAGGCGTCTACGGTCATCACAATGGCGGTACCAGCAAGCATGCCCACGGCGGCCATAGCAATACCGTAGAGACCGAGCCATTTGTTGGCGCCAAAGGCCACAAGGCAGACGATGAACATCGGAATCCCGACGCTCTCCAGGCCGACCGCGAGACCGCGAATTATGTTGGTGGCGTAGCCGGAAATCGATGCTTCCGCAATGCGGCGAATGGGGCTGCCTGCGGTGTAGAACTCGGTAACCAGTCCGATAAGCGCGCCGCCCACGGCGCCTGCACCAAGGCAGAGCGTGACATTCTGGGTGGCGCCTAGAATCGGGCAGACCACAGCGGAGAGGGCGACCAGAACCAGTGGCGGCAGAATCAGGCAGAGCCGGAGCACCAGCGCGGGCTTCAAGTGGCGCAGCGCACGAGCCACGAAGATACCTGCCAGGCTCACTCCCAGCCCGAGGCCGGATAGTACCAGAGGCAGCGCGGCGCCCAGGAGCAGGTTCGACGAGCCAGAAGCCGTGAGTCCCTTTACATCACTGGTAATGGCAATCGCAATGGCAGCAACGATAGCCGCGACCATGGACTCGTAGATGTCCGCGCCCATACCGGCGACATCGCCGACATTGTCTCCCACGTTGTCCGCGATAACACCAGGGTTGCGGGGATCGTCTTCCGGAATGCCCTGTACGACTTTACCGGCGATATCCGCTCCGACATCAGCAGCTTTGGTGTAGATGCCACCACCGATTCGGGCGAAGAGGGCAATGGAGCTGGCACCAACAGCAAAGGCATCTAGATAGATGCCGAGCTGATTGTTACCGCTCATGTGCAGGCCCAGGAACAGCCCGGTCAGACCGATCAGGCCAAGACCAGCGACGGCCAGGCCCATGACCGCACCGCCATCTAGAGCGGTCAGCAGGGCGGCAGGGCGGCTGCCTTTTCGCGCAGCTTCTGCGGTGCGAACATTGGCGAGGGTGGCTGCCTGCATGCCGAAGAACCCGGCCAGGAGGGAAAGGAAGGCGCCGAGAGCGAAGGCCAGACCCGCTCCGAAGCCCAGTTTCAGAGTCAGCAGACCAAACACGACGACGGCATAGATGAAGAGTACTTTGTACTCTCGCATCAAAAAAGCCATCGCACCCTCGCGTACATACGCGAGCGATGCGATTCATTTGCTCTGTGCCTTCAGGTCGACGCTTTGTAGCTATAAAGAAAAAAAGCGCGACGATGAGGCCGATGGCACCAATCCCTATGGGGGACCAGAGCCAAGCGTTGTCTACTTGCCCTGCCAACAATGAGGCAGACCTCCTTGAAATTTGAACCGAGTGATTTTTGTGTTCGCCCTGACCCGTTCAGGTGCCAGGGCGACGACGGGGTAGGCAGCATCCTCGATGCCGTTAGGACAAGTATAAACGAATTTTCAATATGTTTCAAGTGTTAAGCAAAATGACCCTGGTATTTCTACCAGGGTCATTGAGGGGAATTATCTCGCCTGTCAGGATATTACTGACGGCGTGCCTCGCGGTCACGGCTGCTACCGCCACCGCTGCGCCCGCTAGACGAGCCACGCGACTCAGGAGCGCGGGAGCTGCCGCTTGGTTTACGGTCCGACTGGCCGATACCGGTTGGTCGTCGGTCTGAGCTTCGGTCGTTGCTGCTGCTACCTCGGTCGAAGCCGCCAGGGCGCGAGAATCGATCATCTCGGCTGGAGCCGGAGCTACCGAAGCGACTATCGCTATCTCGCGAGAACCCACCGGAGCGGGAGAAGCGGGAATCATCGCCAGTACGGCCACTCTCACGGTCTCGTGATGAGCTACCGAAACGGCTGCGGTCGAACCGGTCATCGTTGCGATTGTTGTTATCGAACCGACCTCGGTCGAATCGGTCGTTGTTACCGTTGCCGGGGCGAACGATGCGATCCTTCTGCGGCTCGTTGCGCGAGTAGGATGGGTACCGATCTCGGCGATCCCAGTCTCGGCCACGATCCCGGTAGACGATGCGGCTGGGCCGATCGATAAACACAATGCGGCGGGCCGGGGTCACGCGCCAGTAGTCGCAGTAGTCACCCCAGCGGGTGTATGAGAAACTACCGATGCGAATGCTCCAGCTGCTCATTGGTGCGTAGCGGTAACCCACATGCCAGGGATTGTAGTCCCAGTAGCCGCCCCAGTAGGTCATGCCCGGATACCAACCCATGCTCACGTAGTCGTTCCAGCTTGGCGCCAGACCGATGTAGATGGGGCGGGTGTAGTTGAACTGCTGTGGAAACGGATACCAGCGGGCTCCCGAGGCCGCCAGGTTCTCCAGATAGCCATCTGCAGGTAGATAGAGCGTAGGCACACCGCCGTCGTTCACGAAGAACGTTCGGCCCGATGTCTGCCCGAAGCGCATCACATACAGGTTGTTGCCTTCAAACGGGACCGAGATCGTCTGACCACGTCGGTCAAAAAGCAGATATCCATCCTGGTCGAAAGCGGCGCGTGAAATCTCCACTCGCTCCCCATAGGAAATATCGCGCCAATCGAACCCATCGCTGTAGGACGAGCCAGAGTTGCGCACTGGGGGAGCCAGAGGCGTAGTATCATCATCATAGATCTGCGCTCGTGCCGTCGTAGGCGCAAGTAGCACACCACCCACCATTGCAAGCAGAGCCAGTTTTGTCGTCATTTCATTAACCTCTATAACTTATATGACGACAGAACTCGGCCTGGTTGTGACAAAAATTTTACTGGCGCCCACTATTTCCGTGGTCGTCACCACCGCCACGGTCATCGCCACCGTTGTGGCTGCCGTCTTCCCAGCCGCCATCGTTGCTATCGTCTTCAATCTTCACGATGCGGGCGAGGATCTGGCTGGAGGTGTTCAGGCTTCCCTTTACCTCTACCGTGGCACTCGGAGTCGCCGCCAGATAGGTGAAGAACGCTGCTGCGGTCAGCGGTCTACCCCGATCCGAGCGGAAGATAGTCTTGCCATCCGTAATCGTGGGGAAGCGTGACTGAGTGGGGGTGGTGCCGGAGACTTCGGACGCGACGACCACAAAAGTCTTACTATCCACGTTCGGCTCCGCTACAGTACCGCGTACCTCAACCCGGTAGTCCGAGTCCGGAGTCGGTATCGTTCTTGATAACTACCTTGGTGGCCACGAATCGGTTCGTGTCGGTATTGAAGCGCCCCTCTACTTCGACTACCTGGTTGACCGCCAGGGCTGCGGTATCCGTGGTTCCCCGGAAGAAGATAGCGGTATCCGCCGTGGTGGCCACCACGAGAGTTCGATTATCTCGGCGGCGTAGTCGTGAAGGTCTGCGTGGGCGCGGTACCGTCCAGGGTTGAAATGACTCCCTGAAGCTCACAGCGCTCGTGCCGCTCCGGATTGTTCAAGCCGTCTGGCAGTCCTTCTCGTAGCGCGGGAATGACCTTGCCACCCTCTACCTTGAAGTTCGCCAGATCGAAGTCAACGATTAAATTTGTATCGCTGCCAGCGCCCAGGGTCTTAGGAGTAGCGAAGGTCAATGCCAATGGCACGTTGCCGTTGGCATCTCTCGCTATTGCATCGGTAATCGGCAAGG
The DNA here is from genome assembly GCA_049840835.1 of Armatimonas sp. GTDB lineage: Bacteria > Armatimonadota > Armatimonadia > Armatimonadales > Armatimonadaceae > JANLTX01. The sequence goes on from JASGJG010000030.1 coordinate 39,661, forward strand.
TCTGCCCTGGTAATGCTGCCTACCGGAAATAGGGTCATGGTCGGCGCGACCGTAACACGGATACCCGTATAGGTGCCTGCCGGGATATCCCCGCTTGCCAGGAACGAGTACCGGGCGCCTGCCAGGTCACGCAGGCGGCGCAGATCAAGTATCTGGCCATCGGGATCGTCGAACAGGACGACGACGCTGCCATCGGCGCTGATAAGCTCGGCTTTGAGCACCGTGGCCCATACCGAGGAGTAATCATCGCGCAGGCTGTCGGTCAGCATCACGGTTGCCCGACCGGTGCTACCCGAACCAGTTGAGGAGCTGCCCCCACCACAGCCAGCTAGCCACAGTGCCGCGGGAAGCACGCCCGCCAGACCGAGCAGAGAAAAAGAGTCGCTTATTCATGTTTTTTCCTCCATTGTCTTTCTCGCCCTGCCAGGGTATGCTTTCGGCAGGGCACTCGCCCCGCGGCGTGGGCGACTCTCGCTACAGAATCCCGCCCCGCCGCATCTAACATCAGTTCTGCTGTTTCACAGCCTCACCGATATCTAAGATTCCCTCACCTAACTGCCCAGATAGGGTTGGGTTTTGCGGATTCACCGAGTGCGCCGTTCTCTAGCTGGTCAATCACTTTGTCCAAGCGCAGACCGGGATTAGCGGCTCGCACCAGAGCAGCAGCGCCAGCGACAAAGGGAACCGCGAAGCTGGTGCCCGACCAGGAAGCATAGCCTTTGGCTCCAAAAGTGGACCGAATACCCGTGCCCGGCGCTACCAGATCCACCGGCGACCCATAGTTGGCGAACGATGCCCGCGTGTTATCCGCATTGATGGCAGTTGTGCAGACTACGCTGCTCTCCCTGGCGGGAAAGTCCACCCGATTCGACCCATCGTTACCCGCCGCGGCAACCACAATAACGCCACGATTGCGAGCGGCATCTATGGCCTGCTTCAAGAACCGGGAAGACTGGTCTGTGCCCAGGCTGAGGTTGATTACAGTGGCGCCATGATCTATTGCCCACTGCATCCCCTGAAGAAACAACTAGAGCGCTGCCGAACGCCATCACCATTCAGCACACGCACCGGAAGAATCCTAGCCTCTGGGGCGATCTGAGCGATGACCCCACTGACCATGGTGCCATGGCCGACCACATTGTTCAGCGTGCCGTCGGAAGCATCATCGGGAGTTGCGCCGGGATTCAGAGCGTTGTAGCCCGGCAGGAGCTTGCCACTCAGGTCCGGGTGCTGTGCTGCCACACCGGTATCCAGCACCGCAACCGTAACTCCCGCCCCACGAGTGATTGTCTGTGCTGCCGCCAGATCTACCTGATTCCAGGCAGCCTGATTCTCAAAGTTGACATCACGCTGGCCCAGGGCATTGAGATTCACATCGAACGCCTGGTGAATGGGGGAGCCATGCACTTCCGGAGAGCTTAGCGCCAGATTCTCCTCAGCATCGCTGATTCGACTGTCTTGAGAGAGGCGATTCGTGACCTCATCCTCATTCTGATCATCGCGCAGCCGCACTCGCCAGAGGCCATTGCCACCATCTTCCAGGGTAACTCCCTGCTCTCGCTCTATCGCCAAACGGTCGGCACCCGGATTGAGGTAGAGCAGCACAGAGCGAGGACCCGGCGCCGGAGGCACAGTTGCCATGGGGGTAGGTGTCGGAGTCGCAGCCGGGTTACCACCTCCACCCCCGCAACCGCCTATAAGACCAGCTAGTACGCCTGCGCTAGCCAGGGTAATAGCCCAGAAAACGCGGTGCTTCATCGAAGACCTGCCAGGGTGAAGGCGGCCCAATGATAGGGGTGCGGGCGACGAGAGCGCAGGGTGCGCTGTGCCTTTCTCAGGGCGGCTGCCACGGTCATCGTGGGCAGAAGTGCATAAAAGTGTGTCATCAATTCGCTGGTTGCCTCATCATCGGCGGGCCACAGGCTGGCTGCCACGCGCCGCGCCCCCGCCGCCAAGAAGCCGCGGGTCAGCCCGAATAGCTCATCGCCAGGCTCCACAGTTGCTTGCGCCGTCTGGCAGGCAGACAGTGTTGCCAACTCCAAGTCAAGCGGCAGGTTGTACAGATCCGCGCCAGTAGCCAGCCATCTGCCATTTTCAGCCCGGAGAACAGCGGGTTGTCATCTCGGAATCGGGCGTGGGTAGCGATATGAAGCAGCCGGAGCGATGGAGCTGTTTTTTGTAGGGTTTCCAGGCTCGCCTTGTTCCCCGTTTCCACTCGGGCTCCTGGAAAAACGGGAGCTATGGCCTCTATCTCATTCGCTACCCGAGCAATATTTGGTTCCGGTATACCCAGAAGCAGTACCCCTTGAGTCTTCGGGACTGAGCGATGAGTGAGGGCAAGCCAGAGAGCCGCACTTGGCGCAGTGACGATTTCCCAGCGCTCTAGAGCCGGGCAGTTACCATCTAAAAACGCGTGAAGCGGCAGGCTATGCACGGGGCCATGTGGCACGATTACCAATTTCTGGTGATTGAGGTCCGGCAAAAGCGGGCGCAGCAGAGCATCAAACAGCTCGCGCAAGACACTGTCTACGCCACCCTGGAGAGCATTCGGAAGAAGGCGGGTGAGTGGTGTTTCTCGCTCCGGCTTCTGCAGGTGATAGCGCAGACGCCGGGCGCTATGGCGCAGGGCATCCAGCGACACCAGGTTCTTGTGAACGGCTACTCGCTTTTTGCTGACCACAAAAGCGCCAAGCTGATTTCCGGTAGCAAAGTAGATCAGCAGGCTTTCATTTTTGGTCAAAGCTTTCTGAAGGGCTGTCAGACGTACCCCTTCTCGCCCAGCCAGTCGGGATTCCCCACTACGCTGCAGCTCATCTGCGCGCAGGGCGGATTCCCAGGCCTGCTCCAGCTCCGCTAGCGGTGTTTCCGAGGCGCGGAAACGCCGTGGATCATCCGGGTCGGTACTTTCCAGAGCATGTGCCTCTCTATAAGCCCGAGCCAGCCGCGCTCGTGCCTCGGAGGCTTCGGCGGTCAGTGGCTCCTGCTGCACCAGGCGCTCCAGCAGCAAGCGGGATTTCGCCCGCTCTACGACAGAGAGTGCCTCGGCGATGTCCGGATTTCGACCACGCTCCAATAGGGCTCCAATCAGATCTTCATAGACAGAAAGCTTGTCAGAGAGATAGGCCACATGCAGGGCCTCAGGCGCAATCTGTGTACGGGCAGCTTCCAGAGCCGCTACGGCGCGGCGGAAACAGGGGATTGCCTGTGGGAGCTGGCCTTCGCTCTGATACAGGCGACCCAGCGCCTGCTCGGCTCGGCACTCCAGCCAGCCTCTATGAGTCTGGCGAGCGATACGGCGAATCGCCCCCAGAGTGCGAGGAGTATGATTTCCTTGCAGGAATCGCGCTTCCGCCGTCCAGCCAGGCAACCTGTAGCGAGTAAAAGTCTGTGCTACAGACTTCAGCTCTCCGGTAGAGCCGCCAGGAAGCGACGCACGGGTGAGGCGCACCAATGCCAGGCGGACCCCATTGCGTCGGCGAGCGAAGATAGCTTCGGCACGAGTCAGGGCTGTCTGGGCCTCCTCGGTTCGATTCAAGGCACCCAGAGCGGCTGCCTGGAGGATATAGGCTCTTCCCTCATCATCGGGCAGGGGGAGGTGAGTAAATGTCTCCAGAGCCTCCTGGGTGAAGCGCAGGGCTTCCGCCCAGAGGTTCAGTGCCAGAGAGGCTTCCGCCTGATCTAAAGCGGCGCGGGCTGCCTGATGCACATTGGCGTTTTCTAAGAAAAACCTTGCGGGCACGAGCGAGTGCTGCCAGTGCCGCCGTGTGCCTGCCGGAGATATGGTGAAGATAGCCGATATTGGTCTCGACTTCTGCTGCCTCGACCTCCATACCACGACCGGTATAGACATCGCGGGCCTGCTCGTGCAGGGGGAGTCCCTCTTCTACGCGGCCCAGGCACGCCAGGGCGTTCGCTCGGTTAGTCGCAGCCACAGCCAGCGCCAGCATATCCTTTTGAGACTCGAAGGTTGCTGCGGCAGCTTCATAGCGGGCCAGCGCTTCGTCGTAGCGGTCTAAGCGCCAGTAGAGGCTCCCCACATTGCAGCGGGCACGGGCGGCATCCCCATCCGCTCCGAGAGCTTCTAGCCGGGAAATGGCCTCCTCGCCCAGGCTCAGGGCTTCGTCGTAGCGCCCCAGCATTCCCAGGGAGTCGATTTTCCCAATACGAGTGCGCGCAGACTGGAGCGGATCCGTAGCCAAACTTTCCGCTTCATCGAAAGCAGCCAGGGCTTCGTCGTGGCGCCCTAGCAAGCGAAGAGCGCGTGCCTTGAGTAGGGCAAGGTCGGTGGTAGGCGGGAACTGGGTTAGCTCCGTAAGTGCGGCTTCGGGAGAGAGAGCAAGGGCAGCTCGCACGGTCTCAACGGGAGTCACGCGCCGACCTCGACCGCCTCTAGAACTACAGCGTCCTCGCCCAGGTAGAGCTGTACCGACCAGAGCCCGGCAGGCACGCTTCCCACATGCCACTCTGTTCCTTCGGCACTGGCGCAGAGCGTGGTGCCATCCGAAGCAAGTAGTATAGCCGTGTCTGGAGTGAGTGCGGAGCCAATGGCTTTATCGTAGACCTGGCCGATTAAGTAGCTGCTCTGACCGTTTCGCTCTTCCCAGAGGTCTATCAGATGTGTGTCTGTCTCAAAGAGCCGCTGAAACGACGATGTAACCCCACTGTCACGGGCAAGAGAGAGCCCCTGTCGTCCATCGAAAAGTAGGCGAGCCAGAAGGCCAGGTCGCTCGGACTGGCGCTCCGAAAATAGGCCCCTGGCGGCAGCAAGCGCTGCCGCCGGGACCTGCGACTGCGGTGTGGCCAGGGCACGGGGTAAATCCTTCTCCAGAGAGTCGTCGCGTCGCATGATGCCTATTAGAATGCCGCATCCGCGGGAAAAATACATAGGGGCGGAAATATATTTCCAGTGCCCTACTCCCAGTCATCGTATTTTTCCTTTACGGACTGCGCCCAGGCCAGCATAGCTTCCCGCCGTCGCTCGAACACAATGGCAGCCGCCAATACACCGACTCCCAGCATAGTCAGATACACACCGTAGTTGATTTCCTTCAGCGGATCCCACAGTCGGACTATCAGCAGAGACACTAAGAACAGGAGACCGCCGCCTAGATAGGCACGTGTGTGTCGCCCGATACCCAGTGCGATAAACGCCAGGCACTCCGCGGCCAACAGAATAGAGTGGCTCCATAGATCCGGGCTCAACCAGGCAGCCAGCAGCGAGGGGGCCAGGGTGAACAGCACACCAGGCAGCCGCAGCATGTTCTGTCGGCGAACCTCGGCAATAAGAAGCAGATAGATGCCCAGAGGCAGCAGGAACCAGTCTAAGCGGTCCGGCCCGAATCCGATACGGTCAAAGAGGAACAGGCTAAAAGCGGTCAATGCAGAAGCAAAGGCGGCGTGCAGACAGGCAACTTCCCGCCGAATCCCCGCCGCTCCGGAAAGCCCCGCCGCTACTGTGGCAAGAGCCAGTACTGCCCAGCGACCCTGGTTTGCTTCAAGCACCCCGGCCAGAGATAGTGTTGCACTTACGCCGCTAGCCACAAGCCCGAGCGTAGAGAACGAGCGCCAGCGCCACTCCGCACCACGCCGCAGGGTAGCGGCGACACCCTGCCAGACAACAGCAATCAGCGAGGCTAAGAATCCATGGTAGGCCAGAGTGCCATCTGTGGCGAGTAGCAGAGTCGCTGTAGCAACTCCGCCACCCAGCCCCATAGATAAACCGCGCTCCCGGTACAAACCCAACCCGAGGGCTGTGAGCGCCATAGAGCCACCTATTATGCTCAGGGCCAACTGTTCCGGGGCTGAGATAGCAATGAACACGGCGAAGGTGGTCACGGCCAACCAGCCAGGAGAGTCATTGTCGGCAGTGCTCAGCCAGAAGAGTACGGGCAGAGTGGCCAGCGGCCGAGAAGTCGATAAAGGTACCCGGCAGGAGAGACGCAGCGAGATGGGAAGTTGCAACGCACCAGAGCGTAGCTGCCGCGACTGGTTTCTGTCGCCACGCAAGACCGCAAACTCCGAAACTAATCGCCAGTGCCCAGGGAGGCAGTAACCAGGTGCTGCCCGTACCAAAAGCCCGTGTACCCCAGATAGAGATTGCCGCCGTGAACAGTGGAATCAGGGCGACACTCGCCCCAATGGTCGAGCGCACGAGGCAGCTCCAGAGCGCAGTACCTGTTGCGGCAAGTAGCAATACGGACAGTCCTTCTGGTTTATCGAGCAGGGGAAACTGGAACGCGCAGGCCCAGGCCAGTGCCGCACCGGCCATGTGTCGCGGCGCTTTTCCAGGGAAAGCGCTCAACCCCAGAGCGGCCAACAATAACCAGCGCTCGGGGCAAGGGGCTAGCTGTGTGGCCGCGACAAAGGCCGTATCGACTGGAATCGCTGCATAGCGTGCCGCCAGCAATCCGACTCCTATAGCAGCATGAAGCGCTCCAACATCTTCCTTTTCTTCGGCGCGGGCAAGTCCACCCCACAGCAGAGCGATACCAGCGAAAGCGAAGCCCCAGGTTGCATGGTTTGCGGAAAACGCGACTAAGGGCAATGCTGAGCAGCACGGCCACCCAGGAGCTATGCTGGTAGGGGGCTGCCATACCTATATCTCGTCGGCGGTGCCAGGCTGCTACAGCGGCTAGAACCAACCCCATGGCGGCGAGGGCAAAGGCCATGCTGTCGGTCGCCGAATTCGGAACCAGCCAGGCGGCTCCCAGTAACGCGAATGCCGAGGCGCCATAGCCCAGCCAGCCGATACGCAGAACGATAGCGGCAAGTCCCAGAGTGATGGCACCACCTAGTAGGAATCCACCCCCCATAGAATCGCTACCATGTACGATGCCGCCAACCAGACTGAGCGCGGTCAGGACCAGGCCGGAACCACCGAAGGCTTCTCGGGCGTCTTTGCTCTCCTGCTGCCGGGCCACCAGAAGCGCCCCTGCAGCCAGAGTCAGCCAGCCCAACTCACGGACAACGACATAGGGCGTAACGACACCGATAAGCGTTGCCGCCTCTGTAAAGAACAGCGGAATAAGAAGAATGTCTTTTGTGTGGAACCAGCGCCATGCACTTACCGCTGCGCCGATACCCCCAGCCAGCGCCCAGGCAGTTGTCCAGTTCATGAGCCCTTCGGAGAGCTGAAGAGCCTGGAAGGCAATCACGGTCAATGGCACAATAGCCGCCCCCAGCAGGCTAAGTACACGCCCGCTCTGCGGCTCTGTTTTGCGTAGGTGATCGCCGCCCAGCATCAGGCCAATAGCTGTGCCGCCTAGAAGAACAGGCAGTAGAAAACGACCCCAACTGGCCCACTGCCACTGCACCAGCGCAATAAGGCCCACCAGCAACAAGGCCGCTCCTACCAAATGTAGGGCGGCGATATTGTTCTTCTCTAGAAAGGCCATCAGAGTCCAGCGCGGCGCTGGGGCTTCTTCCGTGAGATCGTACTCCGTAATAGCTGCCGTCACTGGCTGAGGAACTGTCGGTCCGGTAAGCCGCGCAATGAGCGATGCCCGGCGTGTTGCATACTCCTCATAGAGTGGCTGCAGCAGGGCGGGCGGTATTCGGCCCGCCTCCCACCAGCGTCGCATCTCCGCCAGTAGAAAATCGAGTTTGGCAAGCTCTTCCATAGTGGAAGTATCGCACGAGGAGTTGTCTGCTCACGTGGGTAGATGGGCGCATAGAGAGTCCTAATTTTTCTGGGACCTGTACCAGCACGAACAGGGAACCGCAGATAGTAGCGACGGCTATGGGGACTTACGATATCGGATCAGAGGAGTGACTCCCTATAATGCGCTCTGGCAGTCTTGCTGTAGGGGCGGTTCTACTAGCGGCAGGCCAATCATCACGCTTTGGACAACCCAAACAGCTTCTTATGCTGGGTGGGGAGAGTCTGTTGCGTCGGGCGGCGAAAATCGCACTGGAAGCCGGGTGCAATCCTGTGGCCGTGGTCCTGGGCTCGGAGGCGGAGCGAATGTGGCAGGAGGTGGCCGATCTTCCCGTGGAGATAGTCGTCAACCTGCACTGGGAATCGGGCATGGCCTCGTCGGTGCGTGCCGGATTGCAAGGATTACTTGCATCTCATGCTCCTCCTGGCAGCACTTTCCTGCTTATCTGCGACCAGCCCTATCTAACTGCCGATGTACTGCGCACTCTGGCGAAGACCCGCGCCTTCAAAGATAAGTCTGCCGCAGTCTCTGTCTACGAAAGCGGCGTTATGGGGCCGCCGTGCCTTTTCTCTGCTGAGCTGTTCCCCAACCTGCTTTCTATGAAAGGCGAGCAGGGAGCCAAGCGCATGATCGCGCGACTATCTCTGGATGAGGTGGCCTGTGTGCCATTCCCGGCTGGGGAGTGGGATATCGACACCCTGGAAGACTGGGAGCGCCTCACAGAAGAGATTGCTGCGGAAGTATCTGCACCCGAAGCCTGAGGGCGTTTCCCTCACAAGCTGCCTATAGGACATAGGTGGGGGAGCGTAGCTTACTCTGGCTTACCTACGGAATCTTGACGACGGTGTACCGGGATACCTTCTTGGCCATCTGGCCAGCCTTGGCTCCGTCTCCACTGCCGGACCAGAGTAACGTACCGTCGGTTTTCACTAGAAACGTCGCGTACCCGGAAGCATAGGCCATGGCAATTTCGGAAACAGGCGGCTTCATGGGTCTGATATTGTAGCTGCCAACGTTACCGACGCCCAGGCCGCCGAAACCGTTGAATCCCCAGCTGGTTACAGTTGCCATTCGTATGGACCACAACCATAAAGCCAGCGCCGACTGCGACCTGCTTCGCGCCGGTAACACCCTTGACCGGAATCGGTAGGAGTGCTGTTCCTTCTCGCAGGCCGTTCCCCAGCATGCTGGAACCATTCGCACCCCAGACCCAAACGCGGCCATCGGCGGTGATGGCAGCATTTGCCCCATCGTCGTTTTTGTCTGCCGCAAAGGTCTTGACATTGGAAAGGCCCTTCACGCGGACCGGCGTTCCGATGCATCGACTGGTATCGCCTTGCCCTAGCTGCCCGCCTCGGTTGGCGCCCCAGGCCCACAGAGTCTTATCCTTACGCAGAGCAAGCGTTGTGCGACCACCCACGGAGATTGCAATCGACATCGCTCAGGCCCGCTACTTCTTTGGGAGTTCCGTCTTCCTTGTCGTCGTCCAGACCGTCCCCCAGCACTCCGTAGGTGTCGCTGCCCCCAGATAAAAACCTTGCCATCGCTCCGAAGCGCCACGGCATGGTTCCAACCTATGCCAATCTGAACAATGTTGTTCAGGCCGACAATCTTAGTGGGCTTGCTCGTCTTCTCAACACCATTTCCGAGCAAGCTATGGCTTGAGCTTCCCCACATAGAAACGGTGCCATCTTGCATCAGGATCATGGCCTGATTCGTCAGGGCTTCCAGCTGCTTGACAGGCCCACCGACATCGATCCGGACAAAGCGCAGCTCAGGATTCGATCTCCACTCATACCCCGGCACCATTTCTGGGGCATTTCTACCGGAGACAAGCACGCTGCCATCCTTCTTCACAAAGAATCGCGGTGACACTCCGCCAATCTGAAGCGACATGGCATCAGTCTATCAACAAAACTTCAGATAGAGAAGGTCATTTGCCTCGATGAAATATGGGACCTTTGGGTATCATTTATGCATAAGAGAGGAAAACACGTGTGCATTTGGGGGAAGACCGGCATGAATGAAGAAAAAGTAAAACGAGATGCCTGGAATATCTACCAGAGGTTGGCAACAAATGAAATTACCAGGGAAGAAGCTGCGAACTGGGCCATGATGTTCATTATTCAGGACAGCTATATCAAGGATGATGCCCTCTGGTCCCATATTGAGACTATTTCTGGAGCAGATCTAAAGATATCCGAGACAGAGTACCTACATCATCAGGTAGATTTCGAAAACTGGGTTTTCCGCTACATGGAAGATTTTAAGGAGACGGTCGGTATACTCGCTGCATGAGCGAGGGACTCCTCTACTGGAAGCCTGCCACGAAATCCCGACGATGGGCCACACGGCGGGCGGATGTCTGTATCTATGGTGGCACTGCCAGCGGAGTGATAGCGGCGGTTGCGGCGGCGCGGGCGGGACTGACGGCTATCATCATCAATCCGGCTACACGGGTCGGCGGACTGACCACAGGCGGACTTTCCTACACCGATACCGGTCGCAAAGAAGCTATCGGGGGTATGGCGCGTGAGGTCTACAAGCGAATCGGTGCAGTCTACAACAAGCCCGAGGAATGGAACTTTGAGCCGCATGTGGCAGAGAGCGTGCTGCTGGCCCTGCTCAAAGAGGCCGGTGTGCCGGTTCTGCATGGGCACTTTCTGGCCGGAATTAAAAAAGAAGGCAGCGTACTCAAAGCGATTACCACCGAGGAAGGGCTGACCGTAGAAGCGGGCGTTTTTATCGATGCTACCTACGAAGGCGATCTCATGGCAAAGGCCGGGGTATCGTTCATGGTAGGGCGAGAGGGGAGCCATATCTACACAGAGAGTCTGGCCGGGGTGCAGGTGCGCGATAAGCACCAGTTCGATAAGCTGGTGTCTCCCTATGTAGTGGAAGGCGATTCCAAGAGTGAGCTGTTACCCGGTGTGCAGCCCTTCGCGCTGCCCAATGGCTCGGGCGATAGAAGTGTGCAGGCGTATTGCTTTCGGCTCTGTTTGACCAAAGACCCCGCGAACAAAATCGCCTACGAGCGCCCAACCGGGTACGACGAGCGGGATTACGAGCTGCTACTGCGCTATATCCGCGCGGGCGGCTCCGACCTCTTCAAGAAGTTCGATGCACTGCAAAACGGTAAGTTCGATAAGAACAACCACGGCGCGTTCTCTACAGACTATATTGGAGCGAACCATAGATATCCGAATGGTAGTTACGCGGATCGCGAGAAGATCTTCCAGGCTCATGTGCGCTATCAGAAGGGCCTGATGTGGTGCATGAGCAACTCACCTGGCGTGCTCCCGGAGTTCCGAGACCAGTGGAGCCAGTGGGGCCTCTGCCGCGATGAGTTTGTAGATACTGGTGGCTGGTCGCCACAGCTCTACATCCGCGAAGCCCGCCGGATGATTACGGATACGGTGATGACCGAGAATCACTGCCGGGGAACGGTGCGTATAGAGGACTCTGTGGGGCTGGGTAGCTACAACATGGACTCCCACAACTGTAATCGTGTGGTGGTAGATGGGGTGGTGAAAAACGAAGGCGATGTGCAAGTGAGCACGCCGCCGTATGGCATCTCGTATCGCTCCGTGGTGCCGCGCCGCCGGGAGTGCACGAACCTGCTGGTACCGGTCTGCCTGGCGTCCAGCCACATTGCCTATGGTTCTATCCGTATGGAGCCGGTCTTTATGATTCTGGGCGAGTCCTGCGCACTTGCCGCCAGTCTCTATCTTTGTAATGGCTATCCCAGCGTGCAGGATGTCCCGTACACCGAGCTAGAGAAGGCGCTAAGTAAAGCCAATCAGGTGTTGCGCTGGAGAGCCTGATTCGGGTTGCCGTTGAAGAACGAGAAGGGGAGAGGTGGGGGCAGTGTTCCCCCGGCGAACTCTAACTGGCGCCAGGCTTCATAGACCCCGATAGCCACAGCGTTAGAAAGATTCAGGGAGCGGCTGCCCGGCATCATGGGCAGGGTCAGAATCTCTACTTCGCTTAGAATTTCCTCAGGCAGTCCCTCGGACTCGGAGCCGTAGAGCAGCACATCACCGGGCTGAAATGTATTCTGGTAGAGCGTCTTCGTTCCGCCGGTCTCTATGGCGAAGATACGTCGCCCGCTCAGGGCAGCTTTCGCCGCGCTCCAATCCGCATGAATCTTCACGTCTGCGAACTCATCGTAGTCTAAATGTGCGCGGCGCAGGCGCTTGTCGTCCCAGGCGAAACCTAGCGGCTCTATCAGATGCAAGCCCGCTCCCGTGTTGGCGCAGAGCCGAACTATATTCCCCGTGTTCTGCGGCATATCAGGCGCATGGAGCACGACCTCCAGCAGGCGCTCGGACCCCTGACGAAAGTTAGTGTTTGAATTCACAGACAAAAGTATACAATTCCAATATGCCTCTGACTTTCATCGAACGTGCGCCGCGAGTGTTGTTTTTGCTGCATGGCTCCACAGCCATTCCTGAGCGGGGTAAGCCCGCACAGCCTGGCTCCCTTGCTTTCGCCCGACAGTACTTTAGTTTCGGCTTCACTCGAAAGCTACTGGGAGAGTCCCTACGGCTCTTTACGCGGGGTGGGGTAGAACTGACGGCACCGAACTGGGAGAAAACGGCGCTGGGTGACCGGGTAGAGAACCAGATTCTGACAATACAACCAAGGACCTTAGATCGGATTCTGGTGCTGATTCCCTACGATGGCTCTCGGCATCTGGTTGTGCAGACCCGTGAGGTTATCGACAAAATTCAGGAGGCGATTGATACGCTGAATCTCGCCCAGGCAAACTACAGTTTTATGGCGCACAGCATGGGCGGGCTGGTCATGCGCACGTTGCTAACGGCGTCGGACGATTCGATAGACGGCGAGCGCCTGAGCGTTTCCGACCGCCGGAGAGCAAGCGCGATTGCCGACAAGACCCTCTATCTGATTACGCTGGCCACACCGCATGAGGGAAGCCCGGTGGCGGATAGAAGCACCGAAATTCGGGATGTCGTGCGAAAAATCCCAACCGATAAAGTAGGGTTGGGACGTATCGATCTGAGCGAGATAACGGGCGGGCTGATAGGCAATGCGAACCAGTATCAGCTCAAAACGGCGCTGTGGCGGACTCTGAACCGGGGCACGCTCTCACCGCTCAAGATGACCCGCTCCGATGGCACGCTGATTCCTATCTATACGCTCTCCGGGCGCACTCCTGGCGGGCCGTATTTCACGTCACCCAAGGACTGGCCACTGGGGAACTTTCCGCTTACCAGTATGACCACAGAGGACAGCCAGTGCCTTGGCACTATGGTGGTGGATTGGGCTATCCACGCCGTGGCGCAATCAAAGAATGCCTGGGCGCCGATTCCCCTGGGTGCCCGTGGCATGGATACCACGGCGCGCTATGCCCGACTCAAGTTCGGTTCTGAGACCTCAAAACCTAACCCAATGCCGAAACTAGATGGAATCTTCCCTGAGTTTGCGTTCCCGGTGTACTATGTCCGTCGCCGCGAGGGAGATCTGGATAACAACGACGGTGGCGCCGATGCCGATGGCCTAGTGCCCATCACTTCGGGGCTAGGGATGACTATGGGCGGCTCTGTCATAGAGCCGTTTGACCACTCCCGACGCGTGCAGATAGACAGAACTCTTGTGCCCGGCCCCTGGTACCGACTAACAACCGGACCGTGGGATAAAACCAACCATGTTACTATCTATCGCAACGCCGATGTGAGTGAGTGGCTGTTCGATAATATCCTGAAGTCAGCAGGTCCCTTTCCGGCGCTTGCCGGGTTCAGTACATGGCGGTAGAACGAACCATGGGGTGGATACGACTTTTCAACGGACGAAATCTGAGTGGCTGGACTCCCAAGATTCGCGGGTATAAGCTCGGCGAGAACTGGGGCGATACCTTTCGTGTGGAGAAGGGCGTTATCTGCGTCCGCTACGACCGCTACACGAACTTCGACGATAAGTTCGGCCACTTATTTTACAAATCGCCCTATTCACGCTATCGCCTGAGGGTGGAGTACCGGTTTGTTGGAGACCAGTGCAAAGGCGGGGCAGGGTGGGCCACTCGCAATTCTGGAATCATGCTCCATAGTCAGGACCCCAAGACCATGGCACTGGACCAGGACTTTCCGGTGTCTATTGAGTATCAGCTCTTAGGTGGGCTGGGAAAGGGGGAGCGCCCGACCGCCAATCTCTGCACACCCGGCACCAATGTGGTCATGGACGGCAAGTTGATTACCCGCCACTGCACCGATTCGACGTCTCCCACCTTCAACGGTGATGGCTGGGTAGTGGTGGAAGCCGAGGTGTTGGGCAGCGACAAAATCACGCACTTCGTGGACGGAAAACCCGTGATTACCTACACAGAGCCCCAGCTAGACGATAGCGATGGTTCCGCGAAACGTCTCTTAGCAGCAGGTACGCCTAAACTTCTAACAAGCGGATATCTGTGCCTGCAATCCGAAAGTCACCCCTGCGAGTTCCGTCGCGTGGAAGTGCTGCCGCTGTAGGCCCTCACCCCTAGCCCCTCTCCCAAAGTCCTTCGTTCCTCAGGCCCCAATGGGAGAGGGGAACCGGAAGAGCTTAATTGTTAGCTTCTCCCCTTCTCCCAGAGAGGCGCGAAGAATGAGCGACTTTGGGAGAAGGGGTAGGGGGATGAGGGCCTAGTCTTTGAAGCGATACTTTACCAGGGTCCAGAACGCATCGAAGGCGTCAGTCCAGCGGATTTTCTTCCCCTGAGAGATGCTGCGGGCGGTGTACTCAATCGGAATCTCGTGGATTTTGATACCGCGCTTCAGGGTCTTGGCGGTGACCTCCGGGCAGAAGTCGAAGCGCCGGGATTTCAGGGTCAGGGTCTGCAGAAAGTCCGTGCGGAAGACCTTGTAGCAAGTCGCTTCGTCGGAGATATGCGCGCCGGGGTAGAGAATATTCGCCGTCAGGGTCAGCAGTTTGTTGGCCACCAGGTTTGGTAGCTTCATATTGCTTACCTTGCCTTTGAATCGGGAGCCGTAGACCACCGTAGCATCCCCAGAGATTAGCGGAGCTAATAGGCGGGGGTAATCCTGTGGATCGTACTCTAAGTCGGCATCCTGCACGATCAGAAACTTGCCCCGTGCGGCCCCTATAGCCGTTACAATTGCCGCGCCTTTACCCTGATTCTGTTCGTGGTAGAGCACCCGCACATTGTCGTACTGGCCCTCTACCTCCGTCTTCAGGAGTTCACGCGTACCATCGGTAGAGCCATCCTCTACCAGAATCAGCTCCATATCCAGCGGCACATCCTGGATTTTCTCCAGAATGGTAATCAGGGTCGCTCGCTCGTTATAGACCGGAATGGCAACTGAGAGCAGAGGTTCGCTCACCAGCAGGGCTTTCGGTGGAGAAGAGGGGGCAACAAGGGCGTCATTGACCATAATGTTCTACTCTATTGTACCGCTGAGGTGCAAGAATTGTTCCCAAAGGGGTAGCTGGAACCGGGTTTCGATAAAGTCGTATAATCCAGCGTATGCCTGTAGAGATGCCCTGGACCATTCCCGTCGTTCAGGCAACACTAGGATCCTGTGACTCACCGGCTCTTGCTGCCGCCGTTAGCGAGGCCGGAGCCCTGGGCACCCTGAGTTTCCATGCCCTGGCGCCAGATGAAGCCGTGGAACGGCTTTCGAAACTGGCATCACTGACCCAGAAAACTGTTCTGATTGCTTTCACGGGTCCCTGGGAGCAGGAAGAAGTTTTAGATGCCTGCATAGAGGCCGGGCATCGCTACTTCCAGGTCTTCTGGTGGAATGCACCCCGGCTGGTTCCCCGCATTCGGGCCGTAGGCGCCTTCGCCATTCAGCAAGTCGGAACGCTATCCCAGCTAAACGATGCTCTGGAGCGCGACGTAGATGGAATAGTCGCTCAGGGCACAAGAGCCGGTGGCCCGGTTCGCTCACCCCTCTCCCTAGGTGAGCTGATTTCTGCCGTACGTACCCAGTTTTCCGGCTCACTTATCGCAGGCGGTGGCCTCGCCACACGTGAGGATGTGCACGAAGTACTGGCGCTCGGGGCAGATGCGGCGCTGCTAGGGACCCGCTTCTTGCTCTCCGAGGAAGCGATTGCCCCGCAAGAGCACAAATCGGCGCTAGTAGCCGCTCATAGCATGGACCTGCTTTTAGACACGCGGCTTATCGGAGATTGGCCCTGTGCTCCACGCCGACGGTTGCCACTACCCGGCTATGACCATGGCACGTCTTCTCTAGAGGCGGGGCTGGGGTTGGACCAAATCAACGATGTACTGCCCGCCGCTGAGTTAGTCCGATTATTAAATCCTCGCTAAAATCTCACGACTTTTGCCGTGGGTTTTTGTGGTACCCTTTCTGTCGTGAACCTTACCTATCTTTCCGACCTCTGGGATGAGGCACTGGCTTCTAAGATGGATGAGCCGGAGCTCCTGCGCTACCGCTCCAACCTCCTCGGCTCCGACCCGCGTATCACCAACTTCGGTGGAGGAAACACATCCGCCAAGATTACCGAGACCGACCCGGTTACCGGCGAGAGTGTCCCCGTTCTCTGGGTCAAGGGCAGCGGCGGGGATTTAGGCACCATTACCCGCTCCGGGTTCGCCCGACTCTACCAGGACAAGTTAGAGGCTCTGAAAGGCCGCTACAAGGGCATTGATTTCGAAGACGAAATGGTCGCGCTTTACCCCCTCTGCGCGTTTGGTCAGAGCACTGTTGCGCCGTCGATTGATACTCCGCTCCATGCCTTTGTACCTGCAAAACATGTGGACCACCTTCATCCTGACTGGGCGATTGCTCTCGCCGCCAGTGCAAATGGTCCTGCGCTCTTAGAGAAATTCCGCGAAGACACCGGAATTCATCTGGTCTGGCTGCCCTGGAAGCGCCCCGGCTTTGAGCTGGGCCTCTGGCTGGAGAAAGCCATTGCCGACAACCCCGGCTGCGATGGTGTGATTCTGGGCTCCCATGGCATCTTCACCTGGGGCGATACGTCTCGCTCCAGCTACGAAAGCACGCTGAAAGTATTGGATGCTATCGGTAGCTTCGTGGTGCCGAAAATTGAAGCCCGTGGCGAGTCTGTGTTCGGAGGTCAGGCAACTGCTACTCGCTCAGACCGCGAATCTCTGGCTGCTGCTCTGATGCCGGTGCTGCGTGGCCGGTTCGCCAAGACTCCGGTAGGTCACTACCATACCGGAGAGGATGTACTGCGCTTTGTGAATGCCAAAGACGCCAAGAAGCTGGCCGCGCGTGGCACTAGCTGCCCTGATCATTTCCTGCGTACCAAGGTAGAGCCGCTCTTTCTGCAGTGGGATGCCGCCAATGGCACCGAGGCGGAGCTGATTGCCGCCGCCGAAGCCGCGCTGCCGGAGTACCGTGACTCCTATGCGGTCTACTACGACCAGAACAAAGACCCCGAATCGCCCGCCATGCGCGCTGCCGACCCCACAGTGGTGCTGGTGCCTGGTGTTGGGCTGCTCAGCTTCGGCAAGAACGCGGCTGAAGCCCGAATCACTGGTGAGTTCTTCATCAATGCCATCCATGTCATGGAGGGCGCCACAAGCCTCACCGGCATCGGCGAGGTTCAGGCGGATTTAGACCCCGCACTGATCTGCGATAACTATGTCTCTCTGACCCGCAAAGAAGCGTTCAATATCGAGTACTGGGCGCTAGAAGAAGCCAAGCTGCAGCGCATGCCCGCCGAGAAGGAAGTGGCGCGCAAGGTGGCTGTAGTTGTGGGCGCTGGACCGGGTATCGGGCGCAATATCGCCACTCGCCTGCTGACTGAGGGCGCGCATGTTGTCTGCGCCGATATCAAAGCAGAACTGGCCGAAGCGAGTGCTAGCGCGCTGTGCGAAAAATTCGGCAAAGACAGTGCGTATGGCGTACCTGTAGACATCACCAACCGCGAGAGCGTAAAGGCCGCTCTGGATGCTGCCTGCCTGCGCTACGGCGGTATCGATATTCTAGTCATCGTCGCTGCTGTCTTCTTCCCACCAGATGAGAAGGGGAACCTCTCCGATGCTCTCTTCCAGAAGACCTTCGAGGTCAATGTACTGGGCAGTTTCATAGCGGCAGACGAAGGCGCCAAGCGAATGCTGGCACAGGGCAGTGGCGGAAGCATTGTGCTTATTTCCAGTGCCAACGCCGTCGTTGCCAAGAAGGGTAGTCTCGCCTATGACACCAGCAAGACTGCACTGAACCATCTGGTGCGAGAGCTAGCCGTGACCTACGCCCCGAAAATCCGTGTGAATGCCGTAGCGCCAGCCACTGTGGTAGCAGGCAGCCAGATGTTCCCCAAAGACCGAGTCATCGCATCACTGGCTAAGTACAACCTGCCGTACTCCGCTGAGGAAGATGACGAGGTGCTCCGCGAGCGTCTGGCCGACTTCTACGCCCAGCGCACGCTCTTAAAAGCCCGCGTAAACCCCACGGATATCGCCGAGGCCGCGTACCTGCTCTGTACGCCGAATCGCCTGCCGCTAACCACCGGGCAGGTGCTTCCCGTAGATGGCGGATTGACTGAGGCGTTTCTGCGCTAGAAAGTCAACTAGAAGTTGACGAAATCAACCAAGGAGAGAATATAGATGTCAGTGTTTATAAAAGAAATTACACCGAAAAATATTCTCTCCTTTGGAACTAATACTAAGCCAATTCAACTTGGTTCACTAAATATACTAATCGGGCCTAATGGGTCTGGAAAGTCAAATTTCGTTGATATATTGTGGATTCTGAGATTTCTTTCAAGAAACGAGAAGAATAAAATTCCCGGTTTTATTCAGGAAATTAAAAATAAATATAATGTAGACGAAAAAATTACGCTGTCCGGAAAAATGAAGCATGATGCTGGTGATAGTTACATCTCATATGAGGTGAGATTTTTTGATACAAATAATGATTATATAATTGACAATGAACATTTAGAACTTTACGGGAGAATTGGGAGGAAAATATCATCGAAAGGTTCTTTGGATTTTAGTAAGAGTGATCATTCTATTCTGTCTGATAGTCGAATGATGTTTAGAAGTATCGAAGGGTCTTTGTTTAATGATGCTGTTGATGCTATGTGTGTCAAATACGAAAACATGGCATTTTATAGAAGATGGGAATTTGGTAGTCAGTCAATTCTAAAGATACCGCAGAAATCAGACCTTAGAAATGATGTTTTGGATGATGATTTATCGAATTTTTATATTTATTTGGCGCGACTTCGTAGTATGCCTCCTGTAAGAAGGAGGATAATTGAAATTTTAGGACGGTTTTATAGATATATTACGGATTTTAATATCACTCCATTTAGTGGCTATCTTCATCTGGATTTTGAAGAAGGTGATGTCAAAATTCCCGCTAATCGTATCTCCGATGGTAGTTTGCGATTTCTTGTTTTGGTTGCTTTATTGTGTGATCCTAATCCACCTCCTCTAATTTGTATTGAGGAACCAGAATTAGGAATGCATCCTGATTCGATTGCTATTCTATCTGATCTGTTAGTAGAGGCAGCAGGACGTACACAAATCATTATCACTACCCATTCAGTTCAACTAGTAGATTCTTTTTCAGATAAGCCGGAAGTTATTCGAGTATGTGACAAAATAGATCAATCTACACAGATCAAGCGTCTAAATTCAGAAGAGATAAAAGTTTGGCTGAAAGACTATAGCTTAGGTCAACTTTGGACAAGTGGGCAAATTGGTGGTGTTCGTTCGTGAAGGTAGTAGTTTATGTAGAGGGTGGTGGAAATGCAGACCTGGATACACGATGCCGTGATGGATTTCGTGGATTATTTGAGAAAGTCGGAATTCGAGTAAGGTTTGTAGCTTGTGGCGGACGCAATGCGGCATTTGACCGCTTCAATACACACGCATTGAATCTAGCTAAAGTTGAGGGATTCCCAATTTTGTTGGTAGATAGCGAAGACCCTATTTCCAATGAGGGATGGGAGCATGTAGAAAAGCGCGACAAGTGGGGAAGGCCTGACGGAATCTCCGACGAGCAAATTCTGTTTATGGCAACCTGCATGGAAACGTGGATGGTAACTGATAGAGACTCTGTAGCTGCCTATTTCGGTCAGAAGTTTAATGATAAGGCTCTTGGTACAGATTCCGATTTAGAGAATCGGAAGCGTGATGTCGTTCAGAAAGCATTGGAAACTGCTTCCAAAAGCTGCTCAAGCAGTATGCTAAAGGGAAGATCTCTTTTGAGCTTCTCTCACGGCTCAACCCGCAAAAGCTCTCTTCACTCTCTCACTGGAACCGCTGCGTTGAACTCATTCAGAGGGCTATCGCAGACTAGGAAGTCGAGTTCTATGAGGCATAGAAAACACGGAATTTCACCTAATCAACTGAGTGACATAGCTCATGCCTCTGAGCTACCTTTTAGAGAGACTGGGCTAGATTCTTATCCTATTTCACCAGAGGTTTTGGCAACATGAAGCGGGACGCAGGTTCTCAGGTAACGTCTCATTCCGACGGTTTGCACGGTTATATTTCGTATGATACGCAGGCTCGTCCGGAACGTGGAGCATTTAACGCGGGAATCGGGTTTTACTCCGCTGTCTGGGCGCTAACAGAGCAGCCACTAGCCGGGTTCCAGATCGGGCTGCCGGGCTGCTGGATTCTGCCGGATAACTCAGACAATAAAGATCGCCCACTGGCCCCCGAGGGAACGCTGGCCCGAAAATGGAAAGAACGCGGACCGACCTGGAGCAGTGTGTTCCAGACGGTAGAGGGTGGGCTTGGATACTGGGCAGGCAACCACTTCCGCTATGGTTGGCCCAAGTTCAGCATGAACGCCACGCCACAGTGCTACGACTACGAGATCGGTTCGCCCGGTTGGTCGTTTTTCTACGATAACCAGACTCTGCCAGACAATCGCCTTGGAATCGCACAGCTCAGCAACCGACTGCTGATACCCCCGGATGGGCTGACGTTTCAAAAAGGGCGCGAGGGAGATTTGTTTGGCTACGCCTGGCTTGCGCTGCCATTGACAGAACCTACCGTCGGGCCACCGTCCACCGGAGAGCAGTGCTGGACCTGCTTTATCAATGCTGCCAACTTCAAGGGACCAATTGCCTACTATGTGCCTGAGACCTGGAGTAAAATCGGGGCGCTGTTTCAGGAGCCGTTTCTGTATGGGCGTGGCCTGGATGCCCGAGCGGGTGTGGTAGGTGGCGGCGCCATTGAGATCAACACGGTGCCACGCCTTGAGGCTCGCGATGCACAAGGGAGGCTATTTTCTCGGATTCCCAAGCTGCGCTTTCCTGTAGATAGAGAAGGAAAAGCAGTGCTGGTGCAAGACGTGACCTATTTCTCAGGCCAGGCGCTTGCGGATGCGGTTCGGAAGTGGCGCGATGAGGGCGTGGCCTGCACAGGGCGCTTCCATCCAGCAGGTAGCTGGAAACCGTCTCTGAGCACCCGAGCGACACGCTACGATCAGGCAGGCAAGACCATTGAAGGTATCGAAGGAATCTGTGCCACACATATCTTTGCGGGCAACCGCTGGGGAATGGAGTGGCAGACGAACTCGGTGACTCAATCGGGCGAGTTTCCCGAGTATTTCCGCCACGACGGGGAGCGTATTATTCCCATTGCACCGAAGGATGTGCCTGTGGAAACAGGTTTGAAGGCAGCATCGTTCCAGTTGGCGGAAAAAGGCGCAACCTATGTCACTCCCACAAGCCCGGCCTGGACTCGGCCCGGCCCGGCCACGCCACCCAGCATGGTCAGGCTACAAGATGGCTCCGAAGTAACCTACGCCTGGTATCGATTCATCGACCAGCCCGTATTCGGGCAGTATGCCTGGGATTCGGCGTCGGCGAGAGCGCCTTCAGAAGCTGATTGAGGGGATTCACGCCCGCTGGAAACCGGACCAGGAGTATCTGCCTCCGCCAACGGCAGGTAAGCTGGTCCGGCTGGACTCTGCGCTCCGTGTGACTCCGCCAAAAGGAAAAGAGGTTGGCTACGTACCGATCGTTATTGGGCAGCGTAAGCCATGACCCTCACTGAAGTTCTACGCTTTTCCGATGGCCCGGTTCGCGTTCGGGCGCGCTGGGTGCTGCCTATCTATCTGCCGCCGATCTCGGACGGGGAGCTGGTCGTCGAAGCGGGTCGGGGTGCTGCATGTGGGCAAGTCCACGGGGCGCGCAGACATAGATCTGGGCAACGTGGCACTACTCCCGGGGTTCGTAAATGTCCACACGCATATTGAGTACACGGCGCTTCGGGGTCTGCTGGAAGACATGGCGTTCTTTCCCTGGGTGCGACGGCTCACGGCACTCAAGGCTCACCTGACCCTGGATGACTGGGTAGGTAGCGCCACTCTGGGAGCGGCAGAGATGTTGGCGGCGGGCGTTACCTGCATCGGAGACTGCGCCGATGCTGGAGCGACGGTGAACGCTCTAATTGCCTCGGGCATGCGCGGCATTGTCTTCCGGGAAGTCTTCGGTGTCGAAGCCACTCCCGATGACCAGACAATAGTGCGCAATCTGGACCGCAAGCTGGCGGATATGCAGGCGCATATTCTCCGTGCTGGAGCTGAAGAGCGGGTAGGTGTAGGAATCTCGCCACACGCTCCCTATACCGTTCGCGCCTCTCTATTTGAGCCGCTGGCGGCGCTAGCCAATCGGCGCGGTGTACGGCAGCAGATTCACCTGGCGGAATCTGTGGCTGAGCGCGAGCTATTCGCTCAAGGCACTGGAGAGTTCGCTGAGATGTTTACGCGCCGGGGAATTAAGTTTGAGCGCCGCGCGGAGACGGCTATCCGTCATGTATCTACTTCGGGGGGACTGGATGCTCCCACGGTGGCCGTACATGGGGTCTGGGCGACGGAGAGCGATATTGCTCTCCTGAAAGAGAAGAACGCAGCTATTGCTCACTGCCCGCGCTCCAATGGGAAGCTGGCAGCTGGATTTGCTCCACTAAAGGCGTTCTTAAACGCGGGGTTGAGTGTGGGAATCGGTACCGATTCCATGGTGAGCGGCAACAGCGCCGATATCTTTGAGGAGCTACGTTTCGCCCTCTATAATGCCCGTGCTCGTGAGAGCGATCCGATGGCACTGACCGCACGCCAGGCGCTGGAAATGGCCACGCTGGGTGGCGCTAAAGTGCTGGGCGCCGATGATGAGCTGGGCACGCTGCAGGTCGGCAAGCGCGCCGACTTTACTGCAGTTCGCTTAGATGGTCTGCATCTGCACCCGACCCCGGAAGACAATGTAGAAGGCGGATTGGTTTACTCCGCCCGTGCTTCCGATGTTCTGGCAACGGTGGTAGGCGGCGAGGTGCAGTATGAAGCCGGGCGCTTTCCCCGGCTGGAACTATCGGGTCTACGCTCGGCTGTGGCAGCGACCCGCACAAGACTACTACAGGTGCCGCAATAAAAAACTCCCTGGTGCTTAGCACCAGGGAGTTTTGGTTTTACTTTTTCAACAATACAGAGATTGCCTTATCTAGCTGCGGGTCTTTGCCCGCCAGGTAATCTTCTGTGCTCCACGGAACCTTGATGTCTGGCTCTTCACCCTTGTTTTCCATACTGGTGCCGTCTTTGCGGAACACACTCTGGCCAGGAATACGAATGCTCGTTCCATCGACCAGATTGCCGCCGAAGGTCCAGATGACATAGCCGGGAGTCGGCATACCCACCAGAGTGGCCAGGCCGCTGGCGCGCATGCCGTAGGGGAACATCTCTGCGTTCGAGAAACTACTCTCGCCCATGAGCACCACAATAGGCCGGTTCCAGGCGGCGCGGGGCGAAAAGTTCGGGTGGGAGACATCACCGGGTAGCCATCGCGTGGCAAGTACGTGCCATAGGGCTTGATAGCGAGCCAGGAAATCAGGGTGTCGCCGATATTACCGCCACCGTTTTCACGGACATCGATAATCATAGCGCTTTTGCCCTCGGCAGCTTCGTAGAACTCTTTCTCGAACCGCTCCCTATTCTCTCCACCCATGCCCGCTATATGCACGTAGCCAATCTTACCGTCGGAGATCTTCTCCACGGTTTTGCGGCGGTTTTCAATGCGGTTGCGGTAGTGCAGGTTATTCCAGTCGCCACCGCTCAGGGCACGGTATTGCACGATACGGACGCCTACCAGGCTGGAGCTAGAGTTCACCAGTAGCTCGAAATCCCGGTCGCCCTTGTCATTGAGGACTTTGTAGAGGTCTTCGTTCAAAGACACAGGGGTACCATCTATCGCCATAATGTACTCGCCTGGCTTGAGCTGAGTCTTGGCGAAGCTGCCCGGTGAGCGGCGTGGCACGTCTTTGATACGGATACCTGGGCCGGTATAGGCGTAGTCAAAGTAGATACCCAGGTTCCGAGTGTCTGGCGCTGGAGGTCCGCCCGCCGCCGCGCCGACCTCGGAGTGGGAGGATTCCAACTCACCCACCATCATGTTCAGCAGGGCAGCCATTTCATCGCGAGTGTCCACGCTGGCGAGCAGCGGCTCATAGCGCTTCTTGATAGCAGCCCAGTCTCGCCCATGGAAGTTCGGGTCATGGAAGCGGCGGTTGTAGGTGCGCCAGAACTCATCGAAAGCGGCATGTCGCTCTGCACGTACATTGCGCTCCCATACGGCGCGGAAAGTCGTTGCCGTAGCTGCGGGCGCCATAAGGGGCTGCACAAAGACCTGCCCACCGCGCTGGTAGAAGATTCTCTTGCCACCATCTACCAGGCGCAACTGCGAGATGCCACCAGTGGTCGTGCGGCGCTGAACTTCCTTGCCATCGTAGCTGGCGGTATAGACATCGCCACCAGAGACAAAGATCAGCTGGCCTTCGTCGGTGAACGATAGGTCGGCATCTATGTTCTGGCTGATGATCTTGCGAATGCGGTCATCGATGTCGGTGAAATCTATGGTGAGTGTCACCGGGCCCGCGGGTTTCTCCCACTTCATCTCCTGCTCATCGGCTCTCGCAGTCTCGGGTAGCAATGGAAGCACATAGATACCCGCTCCCTCTCTGTCGCTGGCAAAGAAGAGATACTTACCGTCTGGAGAGAAGCGCGGCAGGGCGTGCCCAGCGTTGAGTTTGGTTACATTGACTGCTGGTTTCGAGCCATCCATGGGAACCAGGTAGATATTGGTGCCTGGTGATTCCACGCCCCGGCGGGTATAGGCAAGCCATTTCAAATCCGGAGAGACATGGAACTCGCCCTGCGCCGCACCTGCCAGCTTGACCAGCTGCTTCGCGGGGGCGCTGAGATCCGCAGGAACCTGCCAGAGTCCGGCATCGGGGCTATCCGATGTGCCTGCTACCCAGAATAGGACCGATTTCCCGTCGGGAGTAGTCCACGGTGCGCGGGCGTCTTCCTTACCGGTCCAGGCGGGCTTTACCTCACTGGTCATTATGTTCATGCGGTAGAGGCGTGAAAGGCCATCTCGGTCGCTGATGAAGAACATGCTCTGACCGCCTTCGGCCCATACGAAGTCGCCATCGAAACCGGGATGCGTGGTCAGGCGCTTGGCATCTTCCGCGTTGCGCTGGTTCTTCGGCTTCTCTATCGGTATCGTCCACAGGTCGCCCCGCAGCTTGAACCCGATAGTCTTGCCATCCGGGCTGATCTCCGACTCCTCTACCTCGCCGTTTTGAATCACCTGGCGCTGGAGCGGAGCGAGCTTGTCGTCGGCGGTACAGGTAAAGGACAGTTTGCGTGGCTCTTTTCCATTGGCTGGTAGGAGATAGAGATCGGCCTCGTACTCAAACACTACATCTCCGGTTGTACTGGCGATGGTGGGGAAGCGAACCGAGCCCCCCGTGAAGTTGGTTAGGCGGGTTGGTTTACCGCCACCTGTAGGGAAGCGCCAGAGGTTCGGAGTCTTCTGAGCCGAGTCTGTGTAGTGGACTGGCTTGCCGAGTACCGGGTTGCCGGGGGTTTCCTCACCTGGAGTGACACAGATAATCTCTTTGCCATCGGGGGTGTAGTGTGGCCAGAGGTGCTGGAGGCTGTTACTGGCCAGAGGGTTCGCTTCCCTGTTGGGATATCCATGGTCCAGAGCTGCGCCGCTGCAGAGCCATGGTAGCGAGGGCGGGTCCAGGGGAACCCGCTACGCTCGAAGACAAGCTTCTGGCCATCGGGAGAGTACGAGGGGCGGGCTAGCCCCATGTAGTCTTCGGTCAGTTTGGTGAACGCGCCTGTCTGTACATCGATAGAGAACAGAGTCGGGCGGGGAATGTCTCGCTGACCCGAGAATAGGACACGTTTTCCGTCTGCGGACCAGCCCGTTACGATCTCGCCACCACTGGAGCGGGTAAGCTGCCGCGGTGTGCCGCCATTGGTCGGAACTAGGTAGATGTCCCAGTTACCATTTCGCAAGGAACTGAACGCAATCCAGTTTCCATCAGGGGAGAAGACAGGGTAGGCATCCCACTCTACATTGTCGGTGATTCTCTTTGCATCGCCGCCTTCGGTAGAGGCAAGCCAGATGTCGCCGCGCCAGACAAAGGCAAGGCGTTTACCATCTGGAGAGAGAGCGGGCATTCGTGGTCCAACAATTGCAGAAGGGGGAGGAAGCGGAAGCTGTGGCATAGAACCATTTTACCGGGAACCTACAAGTCACTCTTGCGTCTTATTCCATAGGGGGTCAGCATCGTCCAATGAAGGATGGTTGTACAACGCCGAAACTCAGTGCGGCGGCAGTATCACATGCCGCTACGCCGGAAACGCCCTTCGTCTGTTTATGTCCACGCTGCAATGCGCTTGCACGTGAAGAGTCTCGTAAGAGTAACCTGCATCGCGAGGAGGTCGCGATTCGCTTTGTCTGCCCGTCATGTGGCTGGCGGAAAGTACGTTGGTGTCTGACTAAAACGTCAGGCGCTCCTGCTTGATCATCACCGAAGCCGCCATATTAATGTAGAGCGCGACCAGTAGCAAGCACAATCCATATTCCTCGATATATCCAGGATTTCCGGGCAACGGCTGTCTGAGCCAGCAATGGAAAGAGGAACGGAAACAGGTCGGTTGTATAGCGCGTTCCGAGCTGCCGCTCTCCGTGCCACCGAAAGAATAGATAGGGAATAAAGGCACAGATAGCAGCTAGAGTGAACGCACGCCCCTCTCTACTACGCCACGGGCGTGCCAATATGAGGAGCAAAAAGAAGGGGCTCATGCTCCACAGCGCATTTCCATTGGTGTCAAAGTTCAGATAGGGCCAGCGGGGTTCTAGCACCGGGTGAGACAGAAAGTAGACCGGGGCATTAATGGGCACATTCTCAAGAGCGTATACCGGGAGCATTTCCACTCGGCATACGCAAGCTGATAGGTAGTAGTACGCAGGCTACCAGCGGCCAGCCAGTTGAGCCAGAGAGCAACTCCCGTAGGAATCGCAGCACCTGCCAGAGCCCATGCATAGCGCTTAGGGCGCTTTCCCAGAAGAAGTATCAAGCCCAACAGCGAGGGGAGAAGTCCATTGCGGCACCCTATGGCTATGGCTACAAAAAAGCCGAACGCGAACCAGCGGTGCTTCTGGCGGCAGAGCAGAGCCGCAAAGAGAAAGAGATTCCCCTCAGAGTGCAGCAGGTACCAGACTGTACCTGTGCTGATAGAGGAGAGAAGAGGAGTTGCAAAGAGATAGGCCAGGGCGACCAGCTCGGCTATAGGGCGGGTTCGCCGCCGATTCGCCAGCAACTTCCAGAGTAGAAGAGCAGAACCCAGGAGGAGCACGGCATTCACAACCGGCAACCCGAGCCGCTCGGTACCGAACGCTGCGGCAAAAGGAATCAGAACAACAGCGGCAAGTGGAGCATAGGGCAGATAAAAGCGGCCATTCCGCTCGTACATCTCCCACCAGCCGGTACGCTCCGCAAAGCCGACTTCCCCCTTCAGCATGCGTCCGGCGAGCTGCCAGACACCATCTAGAGGGGTTTCTTTAGGGGCGAGAACGATGACGATGGCAATTGCTGCCAGCGCCGTTATCAGTCGGAATACTAATCGTCCTCGCCCCCTCAAATTAATTCATCCGAACGGGTGCACCGTTCTGCTTGGCGCTTTCCCAGGCAGCTTCGGTCATCTCAATGGTGCGCAGACCACACTGAGGTGGAGCAGCAATCGGGTTCTCGCCACGAATGGCCCCGATGAAGTTCTCATCGATGTTCTGAGTAGGAGGCAGGTTCGCGCCATCCAGCGTGGTACGTACATTGTTCGCATCGCTGAAGCTGAGCTGGCCATTGCGATAGAAGAACGCGCCCTTCTCACACCAGATTGTGATGTCTTCGTGCCAGCCCACAATCGAGTCACCAATAACCGAGATATTCCCCAGTGCGCCATTGGTGAACTGAATCGAAAGTGCCGAGTCGATATCGACTGGTGTGCCACGGAAGTCCTGGAACGCAGCAACTTGCGCCACGGTCAGGCCCGTGATGTAGAGCAGAATATCTACCAGGTGGCTGCCGGAGTCGTTGATCTGCCCGCCCCCAGAGAGGACAGGATCTTGTCGCCAGCTACCCGCGGTACCTTTCTTCCAACCCTGGCACTGCAGCGCCGTGAGATAGGTAACTGCGCCGACCTCCCCAGAGGCAATCTTCTCTTTGATGTACTTGAACTGCCCCATGGCATGCCGCTGGTAGGCCAGTGCGAAGATCTTATCGAAGCTCTCCAATCGCTTCAGGAGCGAAGTCGCCTCAGTCACGGAGCCGACCATGGGCTTCTCTAAAAGCACATGCTTTGCAGCATCGATAGCTGCCATCGCGTGCTCATAGTGCGGGGTGTGGGGGGTTGCAATCACCACGGCGTCCACATCGGCGCGGGCTAGAAGCTCCTTATAGTCAGGAGTGGTGTCCGTATCCTTCAGCGCAGGAAACGCCGTCTTGGCGCGCTCTAACTGCTCGGGTGCGGTGTCACACAGCGCCGTAATGGTAACTCCAGGGATTCTCAGAAGCTGGCCGATATGGTGGCGGGCCATCCCGCCAGTCGCAATCATGCCAACACGTACATCGTTTGCCATGCGGTCGGGTTCGTTTTCCGTCTAAGGGATTCCTGCGCGAAAAACTTAAAAAGCCAGGGATTGGAATCCCTCATGACCTTTATGCCACAGAAAGGCGAGTGAGGGCTTGGCCTACGGCGCGGGCCATGAGTTGCACGGCGGCGGAGACGCGGGCGTAGTCCATGCGGGTGGGACCGACGACGCCGATAGTGCCGGTAAGGCGCTCACCAACGAAGTAAGGAGAGCGGACTACGGCGTAGTCGGAGAGCTCCGGGCGACCTAACTCATCACCGATCTGTACGGAGAACGAGCCGGGGCACTTTTCTGACCCATGAGCGCCACCAGGGCAGCACGCTCTTGAAGCAGAGACAGGAAATGTTCCAGGCGCTCAATCTCGCGGAACTCTGGCTGGCGCAGGACAGACTGAGTGCCTTCTACGAAGACAGGAGCTTCGGCGTGAAGGGCTCGGGCAACTCCCTGAAGCTCTTGCACAATGCGGCGCCAGAGCGGGTTTTGCGAGAGCAGGGTCGGTGGGGCTGCCTCTCGCGCCGTCTCTGGGCGAGCCAGTGAGCGCAGGCTCTGCTCTCCAAAGATAGTCTGGAGACCCTCAGCAAGCATGAGGGCTTCGGTAGCGTCTACCGAGACTCCGGTTAGAAGGCGATTCTCTGTGCGGCCATTGGAGAAAAGCAGTACCAGCAGAGCCGCGCCAGGAGCAACCGCCGTGACGAAGAGTTTCTTCAGGCGGGTATCGTCGGCATCTGGGGGAGTGGCAATAGCAGGTAGCTGAGTTAGCTGAGCGAGCAGCTGGCAGGTGCGACGCAGGGTAGTTTCCAGCTCTGCGGCAGCTTTCTTCAACGATGCCTCAGCCTCTCGGCTCTCACTGACGGGCAGCGAAGGTGTGGCCATGAGATTGTTGACGAAGTACCGATAGCCTTGAACGGCAGGCACGCGCCCGGCAGAGGTGTGGGGTTGTCGCAGGAAACCACGCTCAGAAAGCTCGGCCATTTCATTGCGAATCGTGGCGGACTTAACCCCGATAGCGTGGCGCTCTATCAGTGCATGACTGCCAACGGGCTCGGCAGTGGCAACATAGTCTAATACGATAGCCTGCAGAATCTGGCGCTTACGCTCATCCAGCTCCATACCGGATTATAACCGTTGTTTTCCCGAAAACGCAACTGTCAGCGCCGTGAGTGCCAATAGTCCGATTGCTCCCAGGAGACAGACCCGCTCGCAAACCCACGGACGGTGGTGGTAGGGAAGGAGGAGTAGTGGTGGGGGCTCCTGTGTCATAAATTGTCATATCGGAGCCGCTGTAAACCGCTTCCAGCCCGACGCGCTCCCGCGCTAGCTTGGGAGGGACCACAATATAGCGGGCGCCCAGTGCCTGAGCTGCACTGAAGCTTTTGACAAAGGCCATGTTGCCGTTCTGCGGGGGCGCCGGATCCTGGCCCCCCAGAGCCTCTTTTAATCGCTCACGGCGATTCGCGGGGAAGAGTGAATCGTATCCGGCAGCGTCTCTAAGCTGGAAGACCGTGAGCGCATTGGGTGGCAGTATGGCTGTAGGAGATGTGCTCCCCATACTCCATCCTACATTTAAAGGAGCGATGAGCTCGTTTTTCGCGTTTGCTTTTAGCCAGGTCAGTCCCGGTGTTTCGGGGTAGACATCGCCCGGTTCGGCTTGTGGGTAGTAGCGCAGTGCGCGCGGCATGAGATCTATAAAGGTTAGGGCAATTGCCAACCCCAGACCCCAACGAGTACGTGGGCCAAGAGAGGGGAGCGCCGCTGCCAGCGCTATAGCCACGACCAACAGCACTAGTCCGCGCAGAATATCGGGCATGCCTGCCTGGATTAATACGCCGAATACAAAGTTGGTGTTTTCTTGTACCCAGCGCATGCTCATGGCGGCACCAGCCGCAGAGAGCAATATTAGAAGAGCAACCCCTATCCAGATGCAGCGGCGGAGTAGTGGGCGCTCTAGCGGTGAGGTTAGGAGCACTTGCAGACCGGTGCCTGCTAATAAGGAGAGAGCAAGGGCGGCGATTACCAGCACGCGCGCGGGGCTACCTGTCTGCGAGAAGCCAGGAATACCAAAGTAGAGTAGCAGGTTCAGCGGGGTACCAAAGGCAAGAAGTAGGGCCAGCACTAGAATCAGCGCCAATGGGCGCCGCAGACGAAGCAACTCGGTATCCGTTCGCTTCCAGGGATGGCAGAGCGCTACGGCGGCGAGCAGCAGAGGAAGCACACCTACATAGCAGGCCCATTCGGCGTAGTTGTTGCCGCCGACCATGAGGCCATGGACCTCGCTATCGTTCCAGTGGGAGCCATCTATCGGATGGCCAAAGTAATCGGGAAAGAGGAACGTGGGCAGGCTACGCGCGGGAAAGGCGAGTTTGACATAGTCGTTGTAGCCCGTGAGCGAAGGACCGGTAGCAGAGGCTCGATGCGAATTTTTCGAAAGCTCTACAGAGGGGAGCATCTGGGGCGCGGCCAGGCAGCCTGCCAGTGCGAGCATGGCGACTGCACCAGGCAGCCAGCGGCGTGCGTCTATCTTTTCCTCGAGAGCCATATAGACCAGCCAGACCAGACCACAGAGAATGACATAGAAGGCGATCTGTAGATGCCCGGCTAGTAGTGCCATTCCTGCGGCAAAGCCTGCGCCGAGGGCAGCTTGCAAGCCGCGCCGGGTACGCGCGTGGATGAGTGCGTTGCGAATCGCCAGTAGAAGCCAGGGTAGCCAGCAGGCAACACAGAGGAACGTGGGCAGGGCGAGCCAGCAGACGACCGGGCCACTGAGCGAGAACGCCGTAGTAGCTAGTAGGGCCGCAGGGCGCTTCAGGCCGATACCTCTGGCCAACCTATAGACTCCTACTGCGGCAATCAATAAATGCAGGGCAGCAGAAAGGCCGAACGTGTACCAGATAGCGCCAGGCGGGGTTAGCCAAAAGAGAATATTAAGCGGGTAGAGCGGAGCAGACTGAGAGTTGGCCAAGAGTGTTGTGCCACCGTCTGCTGCGAAGGCATAGGGATTGTAGAGCGGCAGTTTACCACTTTGAAGCTGCCGTGCTACCTCTAAGCGCCAGGGGTAGAACTCGGTGATGCTATCGTAGCGCAGCACATTCCAGGCGCTCCGTGGCTGCGGGCGCTCCCAGGGGGCAATATGGTCCAGAAGGTCGGCGGCCACGAAAGCCTGCCGACCAATAAGGGCCTTTCCAAAGAGGACGAGCGGAATCAGCAGCAGAAAGAATGCTGCCTGCCGCCGCACCTTAGTAGTCCAGGAACTGGAGCTGTTCGGCGGCTTCGACGTTGAAGGGGTCCATCTCCTGTACTTTTAGGAAGATAGGTTTGGCCATATCAACGTCGCCGTACATCGCATGGGTCTTGCCCAGGCTTATGAGGAACTGAGTGGAGTCAGGACGAAGCGCGACAGCCTTGTTCAGGCATTCGATACTTTCATCCATATAGACGCGATAGCTGTAGGTTAGTCCCAGCTCGTGGTAGGCGTCCGCGTTCTCTGGCTGCTCTGCGATAACTGCCTTGAACAGGGACTCCGCCTCGTCGTACTCACCGTTGATTTTGTGCTCAAGCGCCTTGGCGAAGCGCGCCGTCGCCTCATCCGGCATGCGAAGCGAACCCTTTCTTCATGGGCGTCAGTGTATCGTTACGCCCCTAAAACCGCAAGGCTCAAATCAGCCTCTCCGAGGGTCACCCCGGCGACTTTTCGCTTGATACGGGCCAATGCGTTATCTACTGACTTTGTTTTGCAATTAAGCTCATCAGCTATTTCCCGATAGCTCTTGCCAAGCTGGTAACCAGAGAGCACACGCCATTCGAAATCTGAGAGAACTTGCCGCAAGCGAGTGTGTAGCTCACGGGTATCCTCAGACTTCAGGACCAGGGTTTCCGGGTCACAGGCGATCTCGGAAGTCAGAATATCGGCCAGATTCCAGTCTGCCGATGGATCTTCCGAGGGGGACTCCAGCGAAAGCGATGTATTAAGCGGTTGCTGCCTCTGCCGTGTGGCTGTCTTAATCGCCGTGATGATGTGGCGCTGAATACAGACCTTGGCAAAGGCGGGAAATGAGATAGCCTTATCGCATCGGAAATCGATCACGGCCTGCCATAGGCCGATCATTCCCAGTTGAATAAGGTCGTCCTTTTCCGCACCAATAAGGAAATAGGACTTCACCTTGGTTTTCACCAGGTTCCGATACTTATAGAGTAGATATTCGGCAGCCTCGTCTTCCCCTCGCTGGGCGCGGGTGACAACCTCTCGGTCGGAAAGCTCGGCATATCGAAGGAGACTGCTTCGGGGAACGTCCATAAACGGTCTGGTCGTCGCGGTCACGCCACTTGTCCTCACTGCTGCTTTTTTCTGCCGATCTTAGTGTCGGCCTTAAAATGAGTGGGGTCGCCCCCTGCTGACATCGATGTCGCGGCGCGGGAGCCGCGCATTTGTGAGTCCGTCCTCATCCAAAAGGGATTATACACAACATCTCCGGGCCTTTCAAGAAAGTTTTTGAAGGGATTTTCCACAAAAGGCGTCATATTAGTGTGAGAGAGGGGAGATGACCGCCGGAGTGACGGTGGACCAGACTGGCATTCGAGAGGCGACTGAGCCTAACGCAAGACTCTCGGCAGGTGACCATACCGCCGAGGACCGTGCGCTCGCGTCTCGTGCTGGGCTAGGCGATGTGGCTGCTCTTCAAGCAGCTCTACGAGCGCTATCAGCGCCCGATGGCTGCACTCGTCAGCCGAATGACAGGGAACTCCGATGATGTCGATGACATCCTACAGGAGGTCTTTCTAAGAGCCTGGAAGGGGCTGCCAACTTTCCGAGGAGACGCTCAGTTCTCTACCTGGCTCTACCGCATCGCTGTCAATACCACGATCAAGCATCGCTCGCGGCGCAAGTCGGAGCGAGATCATCGCCCGCTTTCCACAGATGATCTGACGGGAGGCGCGGATCAATGGGCTGCTCCTACCGACGCCCCTGCGCGTTCGGGTGGGGATCCCTGGGTAGAGGCGGCTCGGCGCGATCAGCACGAGCGCGTACGTCGGGCTCTACAATCTCTTTCGGAAAAGCACCGAGCGGTTGTGGTGCTGCATTATTTTGAAGGTCATTCCTGTGAGGAAATCGGGCGTATACTGAACTGTTCCGTGGGAACCGTGTGGTCGCGCCTGCACTACGCCTGTAAGCGGCTCAAAGAGCTGCTGCCAGGTGAGAATTTATAAGTCATACATCCATGAAACTCAACTTCTTAGACTGCTGGCAGAGGCGAAAAGACCTCCCGGCGTTCGAGAGCGGAGAACTACCGCCCGAGCGAGCGGAGGCGCTGGCGGCACACTTAGCTGTCTGTGAGCATTGCCGCAAAGAGTGGGAAACTCTTGCGGGAGTGGCCGAGGTGCTGCGCGCCACGCCACCAGAACCCGTAGTCCCCGCACTAAATCTCTGGAGCCGAATAGAAGCGGATATCTTAGAGCCCGCTCCTGCAACACCCTCACCGGCTCCGCGCTGGAGGGTAGCCGCAGTGCCAGTGGGCGCTGCCGTGGCTTGCGCTGGCGTATTCGCCGCCACTAGTGGTCTGGGGCTATTAACCCCGGAGCCTGCTGCTACTCCTAAAGTGATCGCAGAATCTGCGCACACGCTAGAGGCTGCTGGGCCTGTAGTCACTGTGGCCAGGGTTATCGCAACTCCGGAACCCACTCCAGAACCGATTGAGGTAGATCCTACTCCGGCTCCGACACCGAAAACAGCTCGCCCCAAGATGCGCCGTCCTGCTATCTCTCCGCGTAAAGACCCCTTTGCGCCTACAGAAAAGCTAAAGGCCACGCCGCGCCCGGATTACTGGAGCAAAGATGGTGAAGTCGTTGACGATATCCCGGTGATTATAGCTGGCCCTCCTTCTGGCGAGCCTGAGGTAAACCCGGTGGCGAAGACATCCAAAGAGCAAGAGGAGCCGCAGGAGATTATTCAAGTGGAACGCCCTGCTCCAGCGCGGACCGCTCGCCGAGATGCTGCAGCAGATGCCGAGGCGGCAGAACGACGGGCTGCTGAGGCTCTGGGATCTCCCCTAGATGCTGTGGCCCGTGCGGCTCAGCCAAGGAAACTTTTCCCATGAGAAAGCTCTGGAGTGTCAGCGTTTCCATACTGGCCCTAGGTGCTGGGGCGTATGCGCAGGTACCCGCACGGCAGCCGGTTCCGCCTACAGTACAAACGCGCTCCGACGTTGCCGCTGACATTCTCCCTGCTGAGTCTGCCCGGCTGATACGCTCAGGGGATAGTGCCATGGCGCGCGCCGATTTGAGCGGCGCCGTGGCCAGTTACGTGCGTGCGGCTCAAGCCGCACCAGATGCACTCCTACCACGGCTACTTGCAGGCGTTGCTCTGACATCGTCACAGCGACTCACGCTGGCCGCCAACTCGTTTAAAGAGGCGCATCGGCTAGCAGAGAGCGACCTGCTGACTACATTTATGCTCATTGGGGCGCTGGAAGCGGTTGGTGATCAAGCAGCGGCACAGGAGCTTTATCTTCAGACCGCGCGTGACCCAAGGTTCCACACCGCTGGTAGGCCCGGCTTCGATGCCTCTAGCTCTATTGCCTATCTAAAACAGGCAGCCGCTGCGTTTCCTGGCTCACCGACGATAGCATTGCTTATTGGCGATGCGGAGCAGCTTATGGGATCGTTTCCCCAAGCTGAGGCGGCGTACCGGCAGAGTCTCAAACTGGCCCCAAAATGGGTGAAGCCGCGTTTGAGTCTTGCTCGCGTACAGATTGCCCAGGGGCAGTCTCAGCGTGCCGTAGAGACTGTGGAAGCTGCTCTTCGCGAGGACCCGGATAATGTACCCGCGCAGATCGCCAAAGGCGAGGCACTGGTGCGTGCGGGTAAGCCCAAAGAGGCGATTTTAACCGTTCAAAAGCTGGAGCATATCGATAGCGCTACCGTGCTGAATATCCTGGCACGCGCCAATCTGTCTCAGGGAAAGCTCAATGCGGCAGAGAACTACGCCGACCGTGCTCAGAAATCGTCTCCACGTGACCCGAACGCCAGCGTGATGCAGGGCGTAGTCCGCAGTAAGCAGGGAGACTACTCAGGAGCGGCCAGCGCTTACACTCAGGCACTGAAGCTTACCCGTGAGAGCGGCCTGTTTGATGCCCAGCCCAGTCTATTTCGCGCGCTGACCGAGGCACAGCTTTCTGCCGGGCGTCCCGCAGACGCTTTGAGCACCCTCAGAGAAGCTGCGGAGCAAGAGCCCGACCTGGTACCAATCTGGGAGCGTCTGTCGGCGCAGGCCCATGAATCGCTGGGTGATAGCACCGCTATGGAGGAAGACCTGCGGCAGGCATTGGAGGCTGAGCAGGGACTGAATCCGCAGGAGACGCTGCAGGCGATCAACAAGCGTGGCCTGATAGAGAAGGAGATCGCTTACTACGTGACCCAGCTCTCTATTGCTCGCACGGGAGTTGGGGCGAATGCCTCCACCGGGGTGAGTATAACGGGCGGGACACCTTCGAAGGCCAATGAGATCCGTTGCCTGGCGGCACTGGGATATCTCTATCGTTTTTCTGATGACGCTCCGAACGAAGTAGACGTTCGCCGCGATCTCTGTCAGCTTCGGGGCACCGGTGTAGACTGGTTCCTTCTGGCCGAAGCGCAGGAGCACAAGATAGAGCGCCGAGATGCACTGACGAGCTATCAGCAGGCACTCAGTAAAGGCGGTCTCACACGTGTCGCCTGGGAGCGTGCCAAGGCCAGAATCAAGGCATTGGAATCCAGACCACAGTAACGGAAAAGCCCCCTGCTAATCAGGGGGCTTCTTTTATTTTACTACCTGTAGTAAAAATGGCGGAGCGGCATGGGGAGTGAAGCGAAGCTCATCCACCACCGAGCGTCCGACCAGCAGTACTCGATTCTCACCCACAGCAGCGTTCGCTTCCGCTTTCAGCGTAAGTTTCACCTCACTCTGGTTCTCCGGGACTTCTAGCGGCGTTGCGCTCACTCCCGCAGGTAGGCCAGTTAGTATCAGCGGAACCTTGGCAGTGAAGCCTGCTTTGCGGGTTAGCTTGACCACTAGCTCCGCCGTGCCGCCAGCTTTTAGCTCCAGCTTCTCCCCACCCAGCGAAACAATAATGTCCGGAGCCGCCGTTACGCTGGTGACTGGGAATGGAACCGGACGAGTGCCCCGAACTAGATTGCCTTCCGGGCTCTTGGAGTACTCTTCCAGAAGAGCACTGGCAGTACGCTCACCCACACTGGCACGCCCAACAAGCCGCAGCGGCACCATGGCGGGCGCAGCATTCGCATCCGCTACGGCAAACAGCTGAATTTCGTTCTGCCCTGGCGCTAGCTTAAGCGGTCCTTGAAGAGTAAGCCCCGGCGGCAGATTGATGCCCTCCAGATTGATTTCCTCATTGAAGCCGAAGGCCCGTGTAGCTGTCACGGTGACCGGAATTCGGTCACCCGCTCCGACATTGAGGCTGTCTGGCGCGACTGTGAGCGAGAAATCCGGCGCTGCCGGAGCAAGGCGCAGGCGGTAGGTCCAGGCATCTCCACCGAGTCCGTTCAGATCGGTAAGCGCAGCAATATACTCGCCGTTGTCTGGTGCTGTAAAAGCCAGGTAGGGGTCTTTACCTCGACCATCATCGTTGCTGGCAAGCTCTCGGCCATCAGCAGCCAGAACGCGCAGAACTCCGTCTAGCTTACTTCCCAGGCGTGCGGCGCGAACTTCCAGCTCGATAACCTGACTTTTCGTGGCCGAGAACCGGAAACAGTCCGTATCGCCGCGCGTGCCGATACGTCCATCTACGGTGACAGGAAGTGTAACGCGAGTGGCTTTCTCTACAGTTTCGTTTGGCTCTACTTCAACTACTGAGGGCATGGGAGCAACATCCAGCGTGACTAACCGGGAGAGGATTGGCGTTTCCCAGAGCCCACCTGTCTGTGGCATGCTCAAAGCAGCGGAGCCCTGTGGCAAGTTGATTCCGCTCACGCTCAGACTGGTGGTCACTCCGACAGGACCTCCCAGAGGCCAGGTGCTGGTGACAACGGGCAACAGACCAGCACTGAGTCGATACTGATGATCGGAGCTGCCGCTGTAGCGCAGGTCACGAACTCGCAGATAATACGTTCCCGCTTTACGCACCAGGTAAGTCAGGCGAGTTTCCGCTCGCACCAGTCCGGCACTATTGCCTACTTCCTGACCCGTAGCATCCTGAAGTGTCAGTACTGGCTCCATAGGCGAACCGAAGCAGGCCGCGCCGCCGGCTTCAAAAACCCAGGTCTCACCGGGCTTCCCCACGAACTGATACCAGTCGATATCCTCTCCGGCATCGCTGCGGGCGTTGATTGTTACGGGGCTGGTGAGCTTCTGAGCAGTCTCTCGGGTGTTGTTTGGTTCCGTTTCCGCGGCTTCGGGCCACTCACCAACCGTAAAGATCCCATGCTCTGAGGCGCCAAAAGGGGTTACGACTCGAAAGACATATTGCCCCGGTGCGGCGTCCGGCGCAATACGCAGCTTTGCGGTCAGCGTGCCATCTGGGTTCTTCGCATTGGCAGGCGGTGTCTGTGGCGTTACAGACTCGACCATGATTCCAGGCCGCTCAAAGAGGAGCTGGGTACCATACCCGATATTCGCTCCGGCTACGGTGATAGATACCGTGGCGCCTTTTTGACCACCTGCTGGAGTTAGTGTTCGTACCTTTGGTCGCAACGTCTGTGCAGATACGGGTAACGATACTACGGCAACGACAAAGACCAGAAGCGACCTCAGCGCCATGTTTCCACCGTGCCAACCAGGGTGTTGGGATCTAAAGTCCAAAAATAAAGCGTACCATCCCAGGCGCCTGCGGTGATCTGTTTGCCATCCGGGCGAATCGCCACTGAGTAGAGCCAGTCTTTCGCATCTATAAGCGTCGAAGTGTTAACACCATCCGAGAGCCGCCAGAGTCGCACCATGCGGTCGCCTGATACCGTGGCGGCAACCTGACTATCCGGCGAGATACTCACCCCGAACAGAGGAGAGCTGTGCCCGCCCATCGCGCGAACCTGCCCGCCGCTCTCTGGCCCGATATTCCAGAGGCGCGCCAGTCGGTCCGAGCCACCGGAGACAAGCTGGGCGCCGTTGGGCGTGAAAGCCAGTGCGTTCACAGCGTCATCATGCCCACCCGGCGAGTACAGGCGCTTGCCACTGGTTGCATCCCAGATCTTCACGCTCTTATCGACACTACAAGAAGCCAGGAGTTTCCCGCCGGGTTGCCAGGCCACACCGAGTACTGCATCCGCATGGTCGCGCAGAGTTTGCAGAGGGCGCCCCAGAATCGCATCGTAGATGACTATGGTTCGGTCGCTGCTGGCCGCGGCCAGCTTTGTCGAGTCCGGCGAGAAGGCGACTGCGTTTACAGTGTCGGTCTGTATGCCATAGGAGCGTATTTCTCGCTTTTCCGCTACCGACCAGAGCCGCACCTGCCCGATAGCACCCGGCGCACCGCCACCAGCTGCCAGCCACTTTCCATCTGGGGAGAAGCGTAAAGCCCGAACGGCATCTCCATGCCCGGTCCAGATTTTGGAGATGGCTTTAGTCGCTGCATCATAGAGCAGAACCCGCTGGTAGGTACCGACCGCCAGCAACTTACCATCAGGAGAGTAGGCCAGGGCGTTAATGGGCGCGCCCACTGAGAGTGCCTTTCCAATCGGCTTCGGTGCCGTTATCACAGGGGCTGCAGGTCGGGTTGGTTTTGCTATAGACGTAGATGTGGTACTTGCCGCATCGTCTTTCGCGCCTTCGTCTATCCAGCGCCGGAATAGCTCTATCTCAGCGGCCTTCAGCCCCGGACCCGGCGGCATGATGGGCTTTACGGTGCCCGTGAGCATCTGATAGAGTCGGCTCTGCCCACTCTTGCCCGGCACAATGGCTGCGCCATGCGCGCCACCTTTCATCAGGTCGGTCAATGACCCGACGGAAAGTTTTGCCGCCGGGTTCTGTACTCCATGGCAGCCCAGACAGGCAGTATGCAGGAGCGGAAGAATCTGACGGGTGTACGAGACAGGAGGCGGGGGGGCTTGCGGCAACATTGCTATCTACTGGAAGTATACACGAGGCAGCCTTTTCGTGTCAGGCACTTTGGGATACAGTAGCTGCGCTATGCCAGAGATGCCGCAGATACTACCCATAGAGCCCGGCTATTATGCCAACAATATTCGCAACTGCAGCTTTGGCGAATTCCGCCGCTTGGGCGGCGGTAATCTATTCACCGCAGCACTGTCGTATATCTTTCGGAGCGCGCTTCCGGCAGATTTCAAAGAAGGACATTGGTTGCCGCAGTATTGGGACGATATTGCGTCGGATTCCAGCGAGCTAACACAGGAGTGTTTGGACGCTCTGCTTCCGCCACTCGCAGAGCTGGAACGACTGGGATTTTACCTGGCCAGTTATCAGAGAGTGCGCAGGCATCTCTATCCCACGACGATGGACAATGGTGGTGCATTTCTGCTGCACTCCAGCGGAGAGTTCGTAGCGCCAGTGATCTGGATTAAGAATCGTAAGCCCACTCCACAGTCCGAAGAACTGAAGCTGCTGACGGTGGCTATCGGCATGAGCTGCGTATCTGGCAAAGTCGTTACCGTGTTGAACTCCAGTCTGTACTTGGATCCACCGCCGCTTCGCAAGATTGTTGCTTTGAAAGATGCCACTGTGGCCGTACTCTGGGAGCGAGCGCAGAAGGAGCGGCAATATCTGAACACCCAGGGAGAGCAACCACGTCTGATACGCTTGGTGGAGGAGTTAAAGCATACCTTAAATTCGGAAGAGGAGAGGAACTGGCACGACCGGATAAACGTGCGCCGTGTTATGGTACGCATGTCCAATGAACAAATAGAAGCCGCGCTTCAGCGAATGACCGCGAACCGATAAAAAACGAAGTCATGTCGGATTTATCAGAAGTAAGACCCGTGGAACCTGGTTATTATGGACTCGATATGAGTCGTCTTAGCTGGGGCGAGTTCCAGCGCATGAATAATAACAGAGTAGTCGGCCTCGTTCTTGGCTTATGTCGTAGTCTCCTCACAGACTTCTCACCAGTATCTGGCATTTGGTTACCTTCCTACTGGGGAAGTACTTTTGTCGCACCCGAGGAAATATCGGAGCGGGGTATGGAGGCAGTATTACCTTTTATTGCCATGTTTGAGCGAGAACACTTTCATCTGATTAGCTATAATAAGCTGATCCAAGGAATCTGGCCAAATTTAGTGGAGAGTTGCGGCGCTACTCTTATACATACATCAGGAGAGTTTTTGGTGACCATCAATTACCAGGATATTCAGACAGTAGAGCCAACTGTATCCAAAACTATTCAGTTTTACTGCCGTTCGGGAAGATGTATTGGGGTGAAGGATACGAAGGACTATTTCGATCCAATTAACTCTTCCAAGATCATCGCCATGCCAGGCGCTTCCATAGATCGTCTATGGCAGCGCATTCAGCAGGAGCGTATGGAGCGGGTATTGCAGGGCGAGTCTATAGTCGGCTACCAAACCGTAGACCAGTGGAAAGTAGTTTTGGATGAGTATCAGGCACGGGTACATCATAACTGGGTGAACGTTCGCAAGATATACCGAAAACTAACCGAAGCAGAAGTCGAAAAATTACGTCAGCAAGTGCTGAAGCAGCAGAGCGAGTTATGATAGCTCCGGAATTGCCTCATGCCCGGCGAACAGATAATTAGGGCGGCCTGTCATATCGGGCACGGGAGTATTGATGATGTCTATCCCTAAGTTTTTGTAGAGGGTCACAAAAACATCTTTGTAGTCTACCGGGCGGTCATCCGCCTCTTCGGCGAACTTGTTCGTGCTTCCGATAACCTGGCCGGTGCGCATACCGCCACCCATAAGCAGGGCAGAGGCCACGCGGGGCCAGTGGTCGCGCCCACCATCTTTGTTGATCTTGGGAGTGCGCCCGAAGTCTCCCCAGACAACCACGGAGACATCTTTATCTAACCCGCGCTCGTGAAGATCATCACAGAGGGCGGAAAGTCCCTGATCCAGAATGGGCAGGTGGTCTTTCAGTAGCGGGAAGCTAGTGCCGTGCCAGTCCCAGAATCCGTAAGACACGGTTACGAAGCGGGCACCTGCTTCTACTAGCCGGCGTGCGGCCAGGAACTGCTCATTGATCATGGGCGAGGCATCGCCCTGGGGCTTATCGATACCCTTGCCGTAGCGCTCCCGGATTTTTGGGTCTTCTTTGCTTAGATCCAGTGCCTGAATTACTTTGCTGGAGGTGAGAATATCAAACGCCTTGGCACTGAGCGCATCTATTTCCGGCAGAGTGTCTACTCGTCGTCGGAACCGATCCAGACTGGAGAGTAGCTGGCGCCGATGATTGAGCCGGTCCATGGTCACGCCGCTCAGAGTCATATCTGGCATCATAGGGCCGTTCGGATTGAGAGCGGCGTGAGCGAGTCCTACAAAACCGGGACCAGGATCGTTGTAGGGTGGGTGCTGCGTGCGGGCTGCCAGATTGACAAACGGGGGCACGGTCTTATCTATTGGCCCCTGGAGCTTAGAGAGAACCGCACCCATAGTCGGCGCGTTGTTCTGTCGGAACTCTGCTTCTGTGTAACCGGAGAGACAGAGGTTCGACGAATGCTCATCACGTGCGCCCACCAGAGACCGCATCAGGGCCACTTTATCCATGCGCTGTGCCAGCTTGGGCAGGTGCTCACAGATTTCAATGCCCGGCACATTGGTCTTGATTGGCTTGAACTCACCACGAATATCAGACGGCGCGTCTGGCTTGAGGTCAAACGTATCCTGGTGACCCGGTCCGCCAGGCAGGTAGATGACGATAACCGCTTTATGGCTGTTGCGGATACCCGCGTGAGCTTCGGCAGCAAGAAGCTGGGGCAGGGCAAGCCCGCCCATGGCGCCTATGGTCAGGAACTGTCGGCGTGAGAGACCATCGCAGAACCGTCCCTCACCGGTACCGCGAATGGTCAGCATCTTATGCCAGCTCCGGAATCGCTTCTGTACCCGCGAAAAGGTAGTTCGGTCGCCCGGTCATATCGGGTACAGGAGTATTCACAATATCGATGCCCATGTTTTTGTAGAGAGTCACCATGACCTCTTTCATATCTACAGGGCGCTCGTCAGGCTCCTCGCCAAATTTGTTCGTGCTACCAATAACCTGTGCGGTCTTCATGCCACCACCGGCGAGTAGAGCGAAGTTAGCGCGGGGCCAGTGGTCTCGTCCGCCATCTTTGTTGACCTTGGGCGTTCGTCCGAACTCACCCCACACGATTACGGACACATCTTTGTCTAAACCGCGAGAATGAATATCCTGAACCATAGAACTCAACGCGGAGTCCAGCATGGGCAGGTAGCGCTTCAACTGCCCGAAGTTATCGCCGTGATGATCCCAGCGGCCATAGCCGATGCTCACGCAGCGCGCACCCGCTTCTACCAGGCGGACGGCAGCTAAGAACTGGTCGTTCAGCATAGGCAAGCCATCATCTACTGGCTCTAAGCGTCCCACACCGTAGCGCTCACGAATCTTCTTATCTTCCTTGGTCAGGTCCAGAGCGTTCAATAGCTTGCTGGAGGTAAGAATGTCGAACGCCTGCGCACTCATGGCATCCAGCTCAGGCAGGGTATCTCGGCGTCGGCGGAACTTATCCAAGCTGGTAAGCAGCTGGCGGCGATTAGCCAAGCGATCTAAAGTCATGCCCTCTAAGGTCATGTCTTTCATCAGGTCACCGCTGGGGCGCATAGCTGAGTAGCTCAGGCCCAGAAAGCCGGGGTCACCGGGGTCGGCCCACTCCATATGCCCCGCCTTGCCCTGCAGTCCAATAAAGGGGGGGACCGTTTTATCCACCGGGCCTTCGAGCCGAGAGATAACAGATCCCATGCAGGGCGCTTTGTTCTGGCTGGACTCCCCAGCAGAGTAGCCAGACATACAGTGGTGGGAGTCATGCTCATCGCGCATGCCGGTGATGGACCGAATCAGAGCGAACTTGTCCATCATGGCGGCGATCTTGGGCATGTGCTCGCAGATCTCTATGCCAGAGACGTTGGTTTTGATGGGCTTGAACTCACCACGAATATCCGACGGCGCATCCGGCTTCATA
This sequence comes from Armatimonas sp., assembly GCA_049840835.1. Lineage (GTDB taxonomy): Bacteria > Armatimonadota > Armatimonadia > Armatimonadales > Armatimonadaceae > JANLTX01. The sequence goes on from JASGJG010000030.1 coordinate 83,321, forward strand.
TCGAACATGTCATGATGCGCAGGGCCACCCGGCAGAAAGACCATAATCACGGCCTTGTGGTTTGTGCGTACGCCCGCGTGTGCCTCTGCCGCAAGTAGCTGTGGCAAAGTAAGGCCGCCGAGCGCAAGCCCTCCGACAGTGAGAAAATCACGCCGTGAAAGGCCATCGCAAAACCGCCCGCTGGATCGTCCCCGAATCGTCAGCATTCTGAAACCCGCTCCTCAATGATGAGTGTCGGCATAGTATACCGAAAAACTTCAAGTGTTGATGTTTCTAAGAGGTGAGAAATTCCTCTAAGTAACACCGTTTTTGAGGGTAGAGGACGGCTCTTAATGCGCAGTGTATACTTTACGCCGTGCGTCGGCCTTTCTTCCCAGAACCCCGTAAATCGGAGAAACTTCCGCAAGAAGGCAATGTCACACCTCGTGATACTAAAGACGAAGACAGAAAACTTAGCTTTGAACAGATTCAGGCTAAGTATCAGAGCCGCATCTACAGCGTGATCTATCGCATGGTTGGCGACCGTGATGATGCGGAAGACCTGACCGTAGAGACATTCGTAAACGCATGGCGGCACTGGGACCGATTCCGGGGAGACGCGCAGGTATCTACCTGGCTACACCAGATTGCCATCAATAACTGTAAGAACCGCTTCAAGCAGCGAGACCGGCAGCGGGGGCGCGAGGTAATGTCGCTCGATGACAGTATCGAGACCGACTCTGGCGAAATGAGCCGAGAGGTGGCAGACTGGACCGCCGCACCGGAGAAACTCCTTTTGGAGAGTGAGTTTCAACAAAAGATACAGGAGGCTATCGAAGCCCTGGCACCGGAGTATCGTGAAGTACTCTTGCTGGCGCAGTACGAAGACCTCCCGTACGAGGAGATCGCAAGCATCACCGGGCTAACCGTGCCCACAGTCAAGACGCGTTTGCATAGAGCGCGCTTGAAAGTGCGGCAGCGGCTAGAGCCTTATTACCAGGGCTGGATGGCCCGGCAAAGATCGTAGAACGGAAATAGCAGATACGTGAGCTGGCGATTGCAGACAATCGGATTAGCCGCAGTAGCGGCCATAGTAGCGCCTGCCTGGGCGCAGACCCCGGCGCAGGAAGGGCTGCCTATTGCGGAGATAGAAGTTGTCGGTACTGTCAACACCCCACCGGAAGTCGTTAAACTTGCGGCAGGTGGGGCTGGCATTAAAGAGGGCCAGATTTTCCGCGCGGAAATCCTGAAAAAGGCCGAAGAAGCGCTGGAAGCCCGTGGGCTCTATTCCTCGGTTCGCAGCCGGGTAGAGACTCGTGCCGATAAGCGGCTGAAGATTATCTTCGAGGTTATCGAGAACCCGGTCGTTCGCAGTGTGCGCCTGGAAGGAGTGCGCGCCCTGCCTATGGCCGACCTGCTTTCCCTGGTGACTCTGGAGCCCGGCAAGATTCTCAACCGGGCCGCTCTCGAAGCCAGCGTGCTCGCTATTCGCAATGAGTACAAGAAGCGCGGGTATATCGCGGAAGTCGTAGAGCAGGTAGAGATAGACCCACGCACAGGCGTGCTCACTATTCCAATAACCGAGATTACAGTTGAAGACATTCAGGTTCAGGGGCTGACCAAGACCCAGAAGTTCGTGGTTCTGCGTGAGCTGCGAACCAAGATGGGTGAGCCCTACAACGAGCGCGTTTTTCAGGAAGATCTGAACCGACTGCTCAACCTGCGTATCTTCCAAAATGTCACAGCGCTGACACCGGAACCAGGTTCCGATATCGGTAAGGTGAAACTCACTGTAGTGGTTGTAGAGCAGCGCACTGGGCAGGTAGGTGTGCAGTTCGGCTACGACCAACGCCAGCGCCTCACGGGTACCCTGCAGCTCTCTGAGGGGAACTTTAACGGCAAGAACCAGGCGCTGAACGCGGAGTGGACCGTGGCCGGAGGTATCGCCCGAAACTCCTACTCGCTGAGTTTCTCGGAGCCCTGGGTCGATAAGAAGAACACCTCGGTTGGTGTGAGTGTCTACGACCAGTCGCTGTTCCGATTCAACCGAATCTTTGCGACAGCGGTTACCAATGATGTCGATACCAATCAGTACTACGAGCAGCGGCGCGGTGGTTCTATCCGCGTGGGGCGACCACTCACGGCAGACCGCTTCACGCGTGCGTTTGCCTCGGCGCGTACAGAATCGGTTCGCTCCAACAACCTGCGCCCCAACTACGACTTGCTCACCGATGCGGAGATTAACAATATTCGTGGCTCGCTGGTACAGACAGGTAACATCTCCTCGGTTTCCTTCGGAACCACCTCACAACCTGTAGACAATATCAACGATCCGTCACGCGGATACTTCTTTGAGCCGTCTATAGAAATAGGTGCTGGCAACTTCCACTACGAACGACCCCGTCTGAATCCAGATTACATCAGCGCTACCGAGACTCCGAACATCCCGCGTGTGCTGGTGGATACCAACTCCGCGAAGGGACCGTTTACTAAGTACAATCTGGAGCTACGCAAGTACTGGTCTCTGAATGGGCAGCGTGTAGACTTGACCGAGCCCAAGCGAGTACTGGCAACGCGCCTGCTGCTGGGGCGAGCCTCCGGGACCCTGGCCTTCAACGAGCAGTACTTCATTGGTGGTGTAGACAGCCTGCGTGGCTACTATGATGACCGGTTCTGGGGCAACAATCAGCTCTTGCTTAATACCGAACTTCGCGTACCGTTCGACAAGCAGGGACAGCTCGGTGGAACCTTGTTCGTAGATATCGGCGATGCCTGGGGGGCATCGGATATCAACCGTGACAGTGTCGCTGGCTTTGAGCAGCGTAAGAGCTTCCGGCCAAACGTAGGATATGGGCTTGGTCTGCGCGTGCGGATCCCGCTAGGGGTCGTGCGATTAGACTACGGCTTCGCTCAAAATGGGCGTGGGCGAGGGCACTTCGCCATTGGTGTGCCCTGGTAAACAAAAATTAGAATCGAAAAATAAGACGAATGAAACTTATTCACACACTTCGGGTTGCTCTCGTGGCCGCTGTTGCTCTACTGGCCTGTGCTGCGCCGGGCCGGGCGCAGGGACAGTTTGGCGTCGTCGATTTCCAGCGCTGCGTTGCGGAGTCTAAAGCTCGTCAGCAAGCAGCCACGGAGTTCGATGCCCTTCAGAAATCTCTCAATGCCGTTCTGGGCAAGCTAGATCAGCCCGGTGTTGCCTTTTTAAGCAAGGCAGAGATTACCGAGCTTCTGGGGCTCTACGAAAAAACTGCTCCCTCAGATGCCGAGAAGAAGCGCATTGGGGAGCTGGAGACCAAGGCCGATCAGCAGATCGGGGCCATGAAGCGCCTGGAGTCTACCAACCCGCTCAGCGACGACCAGAAGAAGCAGATTCAGGCTCTGGCGGATGCTCAGCAGAACGGGGTGGTAGCCCTGAAAGAGATTCAGCGAGTCTATCAGGGCAAGCTGGAGCAGAAGGATGGCGAGCTAAGCGCCAACATCGCTAAGGGTGTTCGCGAAGCTGTGGCCAAGGTAGCCAAGGAGAAAAACCTGGCTATGGTGTTCGGTGCCGATCAGGTGGTCTACGCTCAGGTGGATATTACCGAGGATGTGCTCAAGGTCGTTAAGTAGGGGGCTGCCTCTGACTCTCCCCTTGCTGTCAGCCCTGCTGATAGCGGGGGGATGCAAGTCTGGTGGACCCGGCTCGACAACTGCGAACCAGCCTGTCTTTGTAGACATGGCTGCCCTACAGAGCCGCCACCCCCTGGCGGGTGAGCTAGCACGGCTACGTAGTGCGGGCGGTGGGGTTTCTGTGTCTGCAGGAACACCCGGTGGGAGCTGGGCAGGAGCATTGCCCGCTACCTCTGGCGGTGGGCTGGAGAGCGGTACACGCCGCTTTACCGCCCGAACCCGCCTGGCCGATGAGCTGATACAGGCCGAAGCCAAAGAAGCGGAGGCACGAGCCAAGCGACGGGCCAGGCGCCTGGAGCAGCGGCGCGCGGAGCTTCTTGCCTCCGAGCGCGGAGCACTGGCGGAGCAGCAGCGGCTGCTCCAGGAGCAGAGCGACCTGCGCACTCGTGCGGCTCTGGATGCCAAAGTGGGAACACTATCGCATCTGGAGATAGCGGAGCAAATCTACCGTGCACAGCTTCGCGATGGCGTGTTGGGACCGGCAGACCCGGATTTGACGGACGAAGAAATCAAGCGCCTGCGACCATTGGTAAGCACTCCACCAACAGATGCCGCGTCTCTGCGGGAGACGGTGAATCTCCTGAAGGGGCCGATTGACTTCATGCCCGCGCCGCGCTCCCGCATGACGGTAATGGCAGAGGCTGCTGGGGGAGCCGCGCGGCAGATGCGGTCACAGATGAACTCTATCTGGAACGCAGGCTTGCAGGAGCGAGAAGAAGTCGCGCGAAAGGCCCGTGAAGAAATGGAAGCGCGGGTCGAGGAACGCTTGAAACAAATCGCCAGTCAGCGCCCTCGTACCACACAGAACCGAAGCACGATCCGCCAGGAGTTGGCGGAGACACTGCAGGTGGAGCAAACGCTGGCGGGCAAGCGCGTGCAGGCAGCCGGGGGGAAGCAAGTAGCCTTTAGAGTACCTGCCACTAAAGGAACACAACTGAATACGGGGAATAGAGCCGCGCTTATGGAACAGCTTCTAGCCGAAGATGTTCGAGCACGTGTGAAAGACGCGGCACAGCGCCAGGGGTTGGCGCTACGTGCGGTGCGAGCGCCGGGTGTGCCGGATCGTACCTCACAGATTGGGGGCTGGGTAGGCTTGTTAGAAGGGCGTGAAGTGAAGCAATGAAAGATACAGCACGAACCGTTGGGGAACTGGCGGAGGTGGTCCGTGGCAGGGTTCATGGTGACCCGCACACGGTTATCCGCGGAATCGCATCCATCGAAGAGGCGCGTAGTGGCGATATTACCTTCGCCGAGAGCGAACGCTTCTTAGAAGACGCTCAGCAGTCGTCGGCTTCGGCCATTCTGACCTCGCCGAGCGTTGACCTCGCCATCAATGTCTCCAAAGCCTTTATTCAAGTAGAAAACCCCCGCTTTGCCTTTGCCCAGCTTCTGAATATCTTCGCCCCAGAACAGTTCCTTGCCCGCGAGATACATCCTCAGGCAGTTGTGGGGAATGACTTGCGTGCCGGAGCGAATGTTGCTATCGGCGCCGGAGCGGTCATTGGCGAAAACGTACAGCTCGGTAACAATGTCACCATCTATCCACTGGCCTTTATCGGCGATGACTGTGAGATTGGCGATGACACGGTTATCTACCCGAACACCACTATCTTGCGTGGGACGATTGTAGGCGCCCGCTGTGTGCTCCACGCTGGTGGAGTCTATGGAGCCGATGGCTACGGTTTCGTGACTGTGGGCGGCGTTCACCAGAAGATTCCACAGATTGGCCATGTCTGGATCGGCGATGACTGCGAGATAGGGGCCAATGTCACTATCGACCGCGCTCGCACAGGGGCAACTCGCATTGGCAATGGCTCCAAGATAGACAACCTGGTGCATATTGCACATAACGTCCAGATCGGGGAACACTGCCTGGTGATCGCTCAAGTTGGTCTGGCCGGTGGTGTAAGTCTGGGAGACCGAGTTGTTATCGCTGGGCAAGCAGGCGTAAAAGAGCAGGTCAAAATCGGTGCAGGGGCTGTCATCGCCGGTCAATCTGGCGTCTTTGGTGATATCGCTCCTGGCGCATTCGTTTCCGGGCATCCTGCCCGTCCGCATCGTGAAGCACTGAAAGGGCAGGCAGCCCTTGGCAAAGTGCCCGACCTGATGAGTCGCGTGAAGGACTTAGAGAAGCGCCTTGCTGCTCTAGAAAAGGCCGCTGAGTGACACTGGTTAGCTGGTTTGGCCCTGTTACAGTAGAAGGTGTTGGTATTCACACGGGAAAGCCGTGCCGTGTCACTATTGAAAGTGGCAGAGAAACGCGACCTGGAATTCGCTTTATCCGAGATGGTATCAGCGTTCCGGCTAATACTGAGTATGTCATTGATACTACACGCTGCACTCGCTTAGAAGCTGATAACACGAGTGTCGCAACCGTGGAGCATCTTATGTCTGCTTTTGCTGGGCTTGGAATTGACTCCGCTGATGTTCACATAGATGGTCCAGAACTTCCTATTTTAGATGGTAGTGCTGATGCATGGGTAAAGGTGATAAGCAAATCTGGGATAAGGCGAGATGGGATCGAAAAGGCGGTGCAAATACCCTGGTCCAGGCTTCATTCAACACCTATTTCCGAGCCTATCATGGTTGAGGGCAAGAACGGCAGCTATATCAAGGCGACGCCATCGGATAAACTCCGTATCACCCTCAGCATCATCTACGACCATCCCGTTATCGGCACGCAAACAGCCACCTTCGTTGAGGGTGAAGATGATTATGAGGCGGAAATAGCCTCTGCGCGAACCTTCGGGTTACGCTCCGAGGTAGATGCCCTTTTGGCGGCTGGGCTGGCAAAGGGTGGGAGCCTCGACAATGCCATTGTCGTAGAGGACGATGGCTACTCTACACCCCTGCGTTTTCCCAATGAACTAGCCCGTCATAAAATTTTAGACCTGCTCGGAGACCTCTATCTCTCGGGAAGCTTGCCAAGAGCGGATATAATCGCCGTGAAGCCCAGCCACACGCTCAATGTTGCACTAGCAGCAAAGCTGCGAGCAGCCGAACAGCTAGATAAACTGTTAGAAGCAAAAAGTTGCTGACTTCCAAGCTCACCTGAGGGACATTGAATATTTTGGAAATCGACGCCAGGAAGCTCCTGAAAATCCTGCCGCACCGCTACCCCTTTCTGCTGGTAGACCGGGTGCTGGAGGTTGAGCCGGGCAAACGTATTGTCGTGCGGAAAAACGTCACGAACAACGAGCCGTACTTCGTGGGGCACTTCCCTGAAAATCCGATTATGCCGGGTGTCATGCAGCTGGAGCTTATGGCTCAGGCAGCTTGCGTGATGTTTCTGGTAATGCCCGAATTCAGCGGCTGGGAGCCGCGCTTTGCGGGCATCGACAACGCTCGCTTCCGCCGCCCTGTTGTGCCTGGGGACATCATTGAAGTTACTGTGGAGACCATCAAAACGCGTGGCAGCATGGGCTGGGCGAAGGCAGAAGCCACAGTAGACGGTAAAACGGTCAGCGAGTGCGAGATGTCTTTCGCCCTTGTGAAGCCTGAGGGAGGGGAGACCGAATGAGCAAGATTCATCCCACAGCCATCATCGACCCCACCGCTGAGATCGGTGAGGACGTGGAGATTGGCGCCTATTCGGTCATCGGTCCAGACTGCTACATCGGCGCCCGAACCGTTATTGGCCCGCACGTCGTTGTGGAGCAATACACGGAGATGGGCGATGACTGCTCCGTGCGCGCAGGCACCGTGCTCGGCGGTCCACCCCAGGACCTCAAGTTTAAGGGTGAGCAGAGCTGGGTTCGTATCGGGAATCGGACCAGCATTCGCGAGTTCGTGACCATTCACCGGGCTACCGGTGAGGGAGAAGCGACCACAGTTGGCGATGATTGTCTGATAATGGCCTATGCCCATATCGGGCATAATTGCCACGTGGGCAATCGGGTCATGCTCAGTTCTTACGATGGTCTTGCCGGACATATCACGATTGAAGACGGCGTGGTTGCCGGTGGTATGGTCGGTATCCATCAGTTCGTCCGCGTGGGTAAGTACGCCATGCTGGGAGCCTACTCCAAGCTCGTGCAAGATGTTCCGCCGTACATGATGGCAGATGGCCGCCCTGCAGAGATTATCGAAGTGAATGTACATGGCCTCAAGCGCGCGGGTATCGGCCCATCGACTCGCTCCACGCTCCGGCAGGCGTACAAGATGCTCTACCGTAATAAGCTGAACAAGACCCAGGCACTGGAGCTGATTGCTGAGGAACTGGACACCAATCCGGAACTGGATTACCTGGTTGCGTTTATCAAGCGGATGAGCGAAGGCTCTTTGGGCCGCCAGGACTCTCGCCCAAGGAAGTGAACATCTCCATCATTGCCGGAGAGGCATCGGGAGACCGCGTGGGAGGGCAGCTTGCACGCGAGCTGCTCACCCTGGAACCGGGTGTCACGCTCTGGGGAGCGGGTGGCAAGTACCTTCGTGAAGCAGGTGTAGATGTCGTGCTGGAGACCAGTGGCTTCGGCGTGGTTGGTATCGCCTCTGGTCTTGCTCTGCTCCCCAAGATGGTGACTGCTCGTAAGCGACTTCTGGTGGAGCTCAAAAAGCGCAAACCCGATGTTATAGTCGCTATCGATGCCGGAGCTGTGCATTTAGGCTTCGGACCATGGGAAGGCATCTTGCCCTGGGCGCGCAAGCATCTACCCAATACTAAGCTCTTCTATTACTTTCCGCCTGGTTCCTGGCGCCGCACTCTGAAATACTCCACACTCGGCCCAGTGACTGATGCCGTAGCGTCTCCCTTTGAGTGGAACGCCTCGGAACTTCAGCGGCTTGGGGTGAACGCAACCTGGGTGGGGCATCCTCTGTTGGACCTGGTAAAGCCGTCCGAGTCCATGGAGGCCTTCGCCACTCGGTATGGCCTCGATCTAGATCATCCTATTGTTGGGCTACTGCCCGGTAGTCGCCGCCAGGAAATTCGCCATATCTTGCCTGTTCAGCTACAGGCGGCCAGCCTGATTCATCGACGAGTACCTGGCGTTCAATTCGTGCTGGCGCTGGCTCCCACGGTTGATAGAAATGAGGTCGTGACGTGCCTCGAGCGTATTCGACATCAACGAATCGAACAGACGGATAGGCACCCCGGTCCTAAGCTGCCAGACAATATCGTAGTCGCCGATGGAAGTGCGGAAGAGCTGGTTCGCAGGCAGCGTGCCTGGATAGAGCGCGCCGGTGGGGAACCAGGCGATGGTAACTTTCCCTTAGTTATCGTAGAAGGGGCCACCTATGACGTGATGGCGGTCAGTGATGCCCTGATTTCCACCTCAGGCACAGCTACCCTGGAAGCCGCGATTCTGAAAAAGCCCATGGTGATTGTGTACAAGTTAGGGCCAGAGAATGCTATCGAAGCGCACTTTGTCCGTAAGAAAGTCTCAATGATTGGAATGCCGAACTTACTCGCAGAGCGCATTATCTGCCCGGAGTTTATTCAAGAGAACTGCAAACCTGAGCCTATCGCTCAAGAAGTTATCGGATTACTGTTAGAGCCAGAAAGACTCATGGCAATGCGTGCTGCTTTAGTAGAGACGATAAAGCTGCTGGGAGAGCCGGGCGGTGCGGCACGTGCTGCCAAAATGGTGCTGGAGCTCGCAAACCGTGACTGAGCCGCTACGCACTGGCGAAGTAAGAAAACGCCTGTTAGGTTATCTATTGCGGCATAAAGGAACAGTGCTCGGGGGAGTCCTGGCCGGAGCATTGGTAGCAGCAACTCAGGGTGGGGTGGTCTGGGCGCTAAGAAAATTTGTTGGTATCGCTGCACATACTCCAGAAAATACCCGCGCTCAAGGTTTATTCTGTCTTGCTATTGTGGGCCTGTATGTTGTGCTCGGTATCTTCAAATACTTTCAGGGAACGCTGCTTGCAAAAGCAGCGCTACGTACAGGCCTGGAAATTCGCTCGGATGTTTTTGCTCATTTGCTGCACCAACCACTTTCCTACTATCACAAGCGCCAGACCGGAGCTCTGATCTCAGCACTAACCAATGATATTGGTAAGCTGCAAAATGGTGCGATGATGCTCAAAGACTTCGTCGCTACCCCGGTGCAGATAGTAGTATGCCTGGTCTGGCTTTTTATAGCGGCGGGTGAGAACTGGCCTCAATTATTGATTGCCTTTGCTGTGCTTCCATTGATGGTGCTGCCGGCGCAAAGACTTACCAGGAGAGTGCGAGCTCTGAGCAAAGAAGCCCAGCAGCAACAAGCAGGTGTCTCCTCAGTAATGGAGGAGGCGCTTTCTGCACCAAGAACAGTGCAGGCATTTAGTGCCGAGGCTCGTGAATTGTCTCGTTTTGAAAACACGAGCGAGGCTCAAATTGCAACACAACTTAAAACTGAGCGCCGTCGAGCCATGCTTGGGCCTGTCGGAGATCTAATCGGTGCAATAGCTGTCGCCATTGTGCTTTATGGGGGATTGCAATACTTCAAACCTATTGAGCGCCTTATCCAGATTCTCTTACTACTCTCGAACATGGGTACCTATGTAGGGCAGCTTGGTAATCTCAAAACGGGCTGGGAGGATATGCTTGGCGCTTCGGATCGTATCTTCGGAGAAGTTCTCGATGTGGCTCCAGAGATTCGTGATAAAGAAGGAGCCCGAGAGCTTTCCGAAGTTCGTGGAGAGATTGAGTTTCATAACCTGAACTTTGCCTTCCAGCCTGGCGTGCCTGTGCTGCAGGACATCAATCTTACAATTCAGCCCGGTGAAGTCGTGGCACTAGTAGGGGAGACTGGGGCCGGCAAGTCTACTCTGGCCGACTTCGTACCGAGGTTCTATGACCCCACGGAAGGGACAGTTCTGCTGGATGGCATAGATCTGCGCGATATCAAACTGAGTAGCTCTGCGGGCGCAGATTGGAATCGTGCCGCAAGAAACCCGGCTGTTTTATGGCACCATTGCGGAGAACCTGCGATATGGAAGGCCAGAGGCTACCGAGGACCAGATAATTGCCGCCGCCTGTGCGGCCAATGCGGATAAGTTTATTAGGGAGTTCCCAGAGGGCTATCAAACTCTAGTGGGGGATAGAGGGCAGACCCTCTCTGGAGGACAGCGCCAACGTATCGCCATTGCTCGGGCGCTGTTGCAGGATCCGAAGATACTGATATTAGATGAGGCCACCAGTGCGCTAGATAACCAGACCGAGGCGCTGGTCCAAGAAGCCCTACAGACTCTCATGAAGGGGCGTACTACACTGGTCATTGCTCACAGGCTCAGTACAATTTCCAATGCAGATCGAATCGTGGTGCTGGAAAAACCGGGCCGAATTATAGAGATAGGTTCCCATAGCGAGCTGGCTAGCGAAAGGCGGAGTCTATGCCGATCTCTGGGAGAAGCAGACCCGGTGAGTAAGGGCGAGACCGAGAAACCCAGACCGACGACTCTAAAGACAAAGTTCCTGTCTGGCGCGCTAATAGGGTTGGTCAATACCATCTGTGCTACCCTTCGCCTAAAAGAATCGGGGCGGGAGGCCATGGAGAAGGTCATTGTGGAGCATCATGGCGCTATCCTTGTAACCTGGCACGGGCGAACTATGATTCCCTTATGGCGAGTGAAAAAGCGAGGGTTCCTGGCGCTTATCTCACTCAGTAAGGATGGGGATATTCAGGCACGGAACTTTGCTTCCTTGGGATATCGAATCGTGCGTGGGTCCACAGGACGGCGCGGGGCGGCGGCAACCAGGGAAATATTGAAGGAAATGGAAGCGGGTGGAGTCCTTGCTTTCACTCCAGATGGTCCGCGTGGGCCAGCCCGTGTGGCACAAGAGGGCGCAGTCTACTTCGCTCGAAAGACCGGTAAGCCCATTGTGGCGGTTGGCGCGGCGGCAGAGCCAGCCTGGCATCTGAAAAGTTGGGACAGGTATTTGATACCGAAGCCATTTGCCAGGGCAGCGGTAGTCTGGAGTGAGCCGCTTTTTGTGACACCAGAGGATGATCTGGCGGAGGCATGTCAGCGAGTTGGAGCGGCCATAGACTATGCGCAAGAGAATGCGGAGCGAAAGCTTCAAGAATAGCAAGTAATCGTCTGTTACTGAGGGCATTGAGCTCACTTTGTCTGTGAACTAGCCCACTTGACAGAATGACGGGCATAAGGAACAATACCAGCGACCTGACGGTCAAACTGTGCCCGATTGTCAACAGCAATGTCGCTAGATCTCCGATAAAGTCAGACTCCGGGAGGAGTTTGAAGGTAGGGTGGTGAATACGGTCGGCAGGTTTTTTAGTAACTGCAGGTTTTCGTCGGGGCGTAAACACGTCTCGCTCGAAAGGAGATATGGGAGCATGCGGAATCGCACCGGGAGTAAATGGAACCGGTACTCGATGTGGCTGGCCCTCAGCGTCGGAGCGCTGGGGCTGGTACTGGGCCTGACGGCAGGCTGTGGAGGTGGCGGATCAGACGACCAACCTACACCCACACCCACTCCGACGCCGACGGTGGGGCCTGCGACAACGACGTTCCGCGCGACGATTCTCTGGCGCGCCCGAACCCGTATCGAAGCAACTGGCCTGGCGTCCGCGCTCTCAGCGCGAATCACGCTCTATGGGGCGAACATAGGCGGAAGCGACAACACGTTTACTATCAATCGTGACCTCGCCCGGACCGCTGCCTACACGGAGACCTATACGTCGCCAGTAGCCGCAATTCCGGGAACGAACTATCGCTTCCGAATTCAGTTCTTCTCACAGCCGAATGGACAGGGAACCGAAGTCGGTTTCGCAGATACCAGTGCAACCCTGGCGGCGAATGGCGACCTCACGGGAACGATTGCCACCTATAACATTGGCATTCAGCGCGTGGTGGTTACGCCGGGGCAGTCGATTGCCTATGGTGAGAACAAGACTGTTGACTTCAAGGTAATTGACCGTGAGGGGCACGAGGTTACGCTGGCGGAACCTGGAGCCAGCTCCGGTATTACCTATGGTGGTGCTCAGGTTGCAGTGGTTTCTGGCTTTGAAAACAATCTTAAGGTGGAGCCCAATGGCTCCATAACGGCGCTCAAACCCTCGAGCGCTCAGGTTACAGTTCAGGTCGAAGACAAGATCAGTCCCGCTGAGACCATTACGATTACGTCGCCGACCACAATTACCGTGAGCCCGAACGCGCCCGGTACTGTAGGCTGGCAGAACACCCTCGGCTTCACTGCTGCGCTGCCTGGGCTTCCCAGCGGTCTGAGTGGCTCCAATCTGGGTGTGACCTGGGTGATCGAGGATGATGATAGCACCAAGGGGACGATAACCCCGACGGGAACGCTGACGGCTACCTATACCGCCCCCAAGGCGGATAAGAACCTTGTCATCAAGGTGAGTAGCAACTTTGATCCCGCGAAGTTTGTAGAAATCCCCGTTACGGTACGCTCGCTAACGAGTGTCGCTGTCACTGCTGATGGAGGCAATCCAGTTCTTGGTGAGCCCGGACCCAACAAGGTCTCGATCAACCAGGTGGTGGACTTCGATGCAGTCGTGTCCAATGGCAATCTGTCTCCTGTAGATCAGGCTGTAACCTGGAGGCTTCTTGATGGCTCCAAGCAACCTGTTACTGGCCCGCAGTTCGGTGCAGTGACGACTGCTGGTGTCTATACGGCTCCAGCTGTGAGGCCTACAGCAGATGGGAAATGCTTCATTCGCGTGACACCTGCCTACGATCCGACCAAGTTTAGAGATATTCCGATTGAGATTGTCTCTGGAAGCATCGGGGTGGACATAAACTAATGAGGAGCGCTTTGAAAAACTCGTTCTGGACGTTCTGTGCTGCGACCGTAGCGCTGAGCACGTCATTGGCAATCTTGCCCCTGAGCGGCTGTGGTGCTGGTGGCGGTCACAATGCAGCGGCGAGTCGGCAGAAGAACGGTGAGATTACGTTCACTCTGACTTGGCCACAACCAAGCCGCTTGATTCCGCTGGCAGCCAATAGCATTCAGTTGCGCCTCTTCCGTGGCGCAACTGAGGTTGCCACGCCAGTGATTCTGAACAAGCCGGAGAACTATACAAGCGGGCAGACACCTGTGACTGTAACCACAGCTTTCAGCGGCCTGGAAGTAGGCAGCACCGCTGTTCCTGTGGAGTACACCATACGTGCGACCGCGTTCCCGCAGCGCGATGCAGCGGGTAATCCGCAGGCTGCTGGCCAAACGGCGGCGGCAGCCATTCGGCTAACAACGGAGAATCCCTCGTCACATGTGCCACTGACTATGGGTAGCACCATCACTCGTTTGGTGGTTACGCCTGCAGTACAGGATCTTCGAATTGGAGACACGCTTGCGCTGACTGCGACTGCATTTGATGCAAGCAATAACGTGGTTCTCACCACACCTTCGCAGATTCTGTGGACAGTGAGCAATAGCGCGGCAGCGACGATCACCCCAACGGGTAATCCTGCCACGCTGACCGCGAGCAGTCTGGGAACGACGAATGTAACGGCGCAGGACAACGAATCCAAGGTCACTTCTACGGCGGCGGTAGTCAACGTTATTACGACAGGTCTGGCGCAAACCAACTGGCCCAAGTTCCATGGGAATTCACGCAATACAGGTGAAGCCTCTGCTGGTCCCGCCATTGCGAGCACGCCGTCTCTTGTTGCTGGTTGGCCAGCGCAAGCGGCAAATGTGGAGTTCAGTTCTCCCACTATTGGCCCCAATGGTGCCATCTATATAGGTTCAACCAATGGGCGACTCTTTGCGTTCAATCCAAATGGTTCTGAGCGCTGGTCTGTCCAGACCGGCGGTGCCATTGAGGGCGCGCCGATGGTTGGCATCAATGGCATTGTCTACGTTGCTTCTGGAGATGGTTCGGTTACCGCATTCCGCGACAACGTAACCTCGGCGGAGGCTGCATGGAGTAACTCTCCCTCCCTGGCAGGCCGAGTCAATGGCTCATTGACCATGGATCGCAACGGGTTCATCTATGCGGCCAGTGAGTCTGGCGGCAGCGGTAACGATGTTGCTTCGGTTGACTCGCTCAATGGAGTTGTACGCTGGGCCATACGACTCGGCGATAGTGTACTTGGTTCACCAGCCTTGAATGCGGCTGAAGACACCCTAGTTGTTACAACTGGAGCAGGTCGAGTGGTAGCGCTGAACAGCCAGACCGGAACGGTTCGCTGGACCTTCCAGATGGATGGCACTACGTTTACCTCATCCCCGGTCATTGGTACTGTTGGCGGTGCTGAGACGGTGTTTGCTACTACCCAACAGGGATTTGTCTATGCACTTGATGCGGCATCGGGGACAGAAGTCTGGCTAACGCCTTTCGATACGCAGGGGCAGGTCTTTGGAACTCCCGCGCTGTCTTCGGATGGACGCCTCTGTGTAACAACTTACGACAACGTTTCTGGCTTGGATGAGAACCGCCTCTGGGTGCTAGATGCCAGTGCGGGTCAGGCGATAGTCGTCGGCGAAGTTCTACCGGCAGGAGTCGTCTCCTCACCTGCACTAAGCGCAGATGGTAGCCAGGTCTACGTCGGTTGTTATGATGGCAAGCTCTATGGAATCGATACACTCACCGGTGCGGTTTCCTGGACTGTTGCTCCTGCAGGGGTTGGCGTCGATGAGTTCTTCGACTCGTCGTTTGCCATATCTACAGATGGGAAGATCTACATCGGCGGAGCTAGTGGTAGCGTCTACGCTCTGGCGTCCTGAGGACTAATGAAAGAATGAAAATGCTAACTATGAGGAGCATGAACACCGTTTTGCTGACAGCCTCTGTGGCTGTCAGCGCGCTAGCGACTCCGGCGCTAGCGCAAAATGGGACGGGATTCGCTAAGAAACTTCCGCCTGCTACCTGGATGATGCAGCGTGGCTCGAAGTCTAACCCCGGGGGAGTGCAGATCTTAGCTGCTGGAAATATCGTCAAATCAGATAACCGCTGGGAGTTTATCGGTCCTCGTGGCATACGCCGCGGCACTGCCTTCATGTCAGGCCGTGTTAGCGAACTCGCCTGGGATAACACCCGTACAGGAACCGTTTATTCTGCCTCCGCTTATGGTGGTCTCTGGAAGTCCGAGAACTTCGGTCTGACCTGGCTTCCACTTGGAGATCAATTTCCCTATCTTGCTACTAGCTCAGTTGCGGTTGATCCTGTTAACGGTAGAAACCTCTATGTGGGACTCGGCGACTACAAAGGGGAACTGGTTCGAGATGTAGATACCTTCTCCAATGCCCGTGCTAGTGGCATTATGAAGTCCGTGAATGGGGGAAACACTTGGGTCAATATCGGACAGAACGAGATGAGTGGCTCTGCGGTCAGTGATATTGTCGTTGATCCAGATAATCCACGCGTTATTGTTGCCACACTTGGCCAGGGTCCTGAGGGCAGGTATTATGCGCTCTACGGATGGCGGTACTACCTGGACCAATGTTACTCCAGCGGGCGTAACTTCTCTGGGCCGTGGTTGGGGATCCGTGCGTGTCTTCAACCAGTACAATCGCCCACGAACCACGGGTGTACGACCTTACTTTGCTACCTGTGAAGGCGCTGGGGTTTTCCGCTCTGATGACCGTGGCGCAACCTGGACAAAAATCGATGCCCCGCTCCGGTTCAACAATGGAGCGAATGGGGGAAGTAATCAGTACTCTCTCTATGCACAGCCGTCTCCTTACAAATCCAACGTTGTCTACATTCTGGATGTGGATGGGCGTTTCTCTGATGGACGTATATTTCGTGGAGAGTTGATCAATGGCGTCTATCGCTGGACAGATGTGACGGGCACCTTTCCCACAATGGGAGGAAGCGCGAACAACTATCTTGATGGAGGACTAGCAGGAGCTCTAGCGGCTTCACCTATTCAGGTAGCCGATGCAAACGATCCCTTCGTGATTCTAGATACGGATCTGGTATACGCTGGCATTGGTAACCTGGCCAGCGCGTTCAACGGCGGCCCGGGCTGGACAACACTGAGCGGAACTTCGGTCATTGGCCGTGTTCAAGCTGTGAAATATGACCCCTTCAACGGAGCGAACCAGTTTACTGCCACAGACACAGGCGTTTACGGAGTTCGCTACGATGTTGATAATGCCTCTTGGTCGTATCAGACAAGTATTAACCGTACTCTGGGCGTGACTCAGTTCTTCCAGGCATCCTTCCACCCCACTGATTCCACACGAGTAATCGGTGGAGCAAGCCTGGTGGGAGTGGTTCTCTCCAATGGTGACCTGAATAACTGGCAGTATCTGGGTGGCAGATGGGGCGTTGCCGGAATTTTCAATCCCAGCAAACCCGCCGAACAATATGCGATTATTCGAGCGGCTCCGACCGGTGGATGGCAGGCCTGGAATATCTTCTACACGAGTAACAACTGGGCTAGCAACCTTGAAGTAAGCCCCGGTCAGAACTTCCAGGGACCAAATGGAACGATTTATCTCTGGCCCTGGCAGGGCAATACTGATTCCTCAGTAGGAGGTACCTTCAACGGACAAACCCAACCGGTCACTCCAACAATTGCTGTAGATCCTAATACTGCTACTGTAGCGCAGTTAGGTTCTGGAAACGTTGCTGTTAATCCCATGTACATTGGTACCAATGCTCTGTGGCGTTTTGATCCGCCGCCTGGCACCAAGCGTACCACGGACCCTGTCAACCAGATAGAGGCTAATGGCCAGTGGCGACAGGTGGGGACAACTACCTTTGATGGCGTAGTTTCAGCGATTGCTATCGGAAGTGGTGGTGGAGCGCTGTATGTTGGTACGACCACGGGTAAGGTGTATGTGTCTGCGGTTTCTCCGGGCATTAACATGTTCACGGGACGGCAGACTGACCCAACCACGGGTAATCTAACTACCACCTGGTTGAATATCTCCTCTAATCTTCCTGCAGGTCCGATTACGGATATCAGCATCAACCCACTGAACGCAGCGGATATCCTCCTAACCCAGGGAGGCACGGGACATCAGCATATCTGGCGCTGCCAGGATACCCTCGCAGGCCAGATACTCTATACCCCGCAGGATGGACTGAACCCAGCTGACCTGACATCTTTGCCGGATGTACCGTTCAACGGTATCACTCGTGATCCGCAGGATCCGGTCAATACCTGGTATGTATCTTCTGATGCTGGCGTATTCGCTACCCAGGACAAGGGATCCAACTGGTATGATGCTACGGTACCGCTAGGGCTGCCTGCTGTAAAGACTACATCTATTCGGGCCAATTCAGTAACTGGTTTTCTGAATGTGGCCACCTATGGACGAGGAGCATGGCGATTCAATCTGGCGACTGCGGTAGAGCAGGCAGCGGAATCCGTCTCTGTCGGTTACCTATGCACTAAGCCGAAGTGGAAACGAAATTTTCTCGGTGGTAACTGTGAAGAATGCCTCTGGCAGCACTGTCGGACCGGCGTTTAATGTAACGCTTAACTCCAGTGAGATTCAGGTAGGTACGCAGAGTACTGCCACCACTAGCATCCCCACCGGCGGTTCAATCTTCCTGGGGACGATTGGGCCTGGCACTTCTCGATCTGTTGCTTTGCGCTATCCTGGTAGCGCAGGGACACCAGGAGCGCTTGCGCAGTTTATGGTCAACTACGGCTACCTGGGAGCCCCAGCACCGGGAACTGTTACCTACTCCTCTCGCACGCGTCTTCCCTAGATAAGGATTAGACGATATGTATAGCCCGGCGCGAGTTCTCGCGCCGGGCTATACTATTTTTGTGCAACCACTTACACTGGCTGAGAAGCTAAAATCGCTCCCTACAAATCCCGGCTGCTATATTTATAAGAGCGCCGAGGGGCAAATTATCTATGTAGGGAAAGCCATAAACCTCCGCAATCGAGTACGGTCCTACTTCCAGAAATCTGCCAATCACTCTCCCAAGACCAAGCGGCTTGTCAGTCATATTGTAGATATGGAGTGGATTGTCACCGACTCTGAGCTAGAAGCGCTGATCTTAGAGTGCAACCTGATTAAGAAGCACCAGCCCAAGTACAACATTCGGCTGCGCGACGATAAGCATTACCCGTATTTGCAGCTCACTACTTCGGAGCCTTTCCCGCGCCTGCTAATCACCCGGCGGGTAAAGCAAGATGATAAGAATCGCTACTTTGGACCATTCACCAACTCCCACGCTGTGAGTGAGTCTATGAATCTGGTCTATAAGCTTTTCCCCGCTGGTTACCTGCCGAAAGCCATGGACCAACAAGCCGGAGCAAAAGCCCTGTCTCTACTATCACATGGGCCGCTGCCCTGAGGCTCCGTGTGCTGGTATGGCGGATAAAGAGCGCTACGCCCAGGGAGTGAAAGACGTAGAACTGTTTCTCTCTGGTCGGCAAGACAAACTGCTCAAAGACCTGAAAACCAAGATGGAGGCAGCGGCGGAAGACCTGGAGTTCGAGCGCGCCGCCCGCCTTCGTGACCAGATAAATGCTATCTCACAAATAGTAGAGCGCCAGAAAGTCGTAAACACACAGGGTGGCGACCAGGATGTACTCGCCGTTGTTGCCGATGAGCTGGGAGCCGCCGTGCAGATGTTCTTCATTCGTGGCGGTAAGTTAATTGGGCAGGAACACTTCTTATTAGATGGCGCGGAGACCGAAGGTGGTGTCGAAGAAGCTACCGCGGAGTTCGTGAAGCAGTACTATCAAGACGCCAGCTATGTGCCCGGCGAGATTCTGCTTCCTACCCATGTAGAGGAGCTGGAAATCATGGAGAGCTGGCTCCGACAGAAGAAGGGAGCCAAGGTGACTCTCGCCGTGCCCGAGCGCGGAGAGAAGAAGAAACTGGTGGAGCTTGCCGCCACAAACGCCACCCTGGCTCTGAACCAGATTCGTGAGCGAAGCGCCGCCGAGCAGAGCCGCTTGAACGTGGCACTGCGTGAGCTGGCGAACGCACTGGGAATGCCAGACAACACACTTCGGCGCATAGAGGCCTACGACAACTCCCACGTACAGGGCAGGCATGCCATTGGTGGCATGATTGTCTTTGAGGAAGGTAAGCCCAAAAAGAGCGAGTATCGGCGCTTCAAGATACAAACTGTGGCGGGGGGCGATGACTTCGCCATGATGTTCGAAGTGCTTTCACGGCGTTTCGCGCAGATGGCGGAGGGCAATCCCAAGTTCACCCCGGAGCCTAGCTTAATCTTGATTGATGGCGGCAAAGGCCAGCTCGCCTCCGCTCTAGATGCAATGCGCCAGTTCGGCTATGATTTTCCCATGATTGGTCTTGCTAAGCAGTTCGAGCAAGTCTATTTGCCAGGGGAAAGTGAGCCGATAGAGCTGCCCCGAAACTCCCAGGCGCTGTTCCTGCTACAGCGTGTGCGTGATGAAGTGCACCGCTGGGCGATTACCTATCACCGGCAAGTGCGTGGGAGTGCCGCGAAAATGTCTGTGCTGGATGAGATTCCGGGCATTGGCCCCACCCGGCGCAAGGCCCTGCTGAAGTTCTTCGGGTCGGTAGAGAAGATGAAGGCGGCGACTGTAGAAGATCTGCGAAAAGCCCCTGGAATGAACCAGAAGGTGGCCCAGGAGCTTTTCGACTATCTACGCGCTGTGTGATGCGCTTTTCTCCTACAGAGGGTTGCCGTAGAACGCGCCGGTCTTATACGTATTCAGGTTGGCGCCGGGCTGGCCGCCGGGTTCGGTAGTGACCGGGTAGGCGTACCAGAGTGTGTTCAGTTTCGCGTTCATGCCGTTGTTGACTATCTGGCCGCTCTTGTCGACCGTGAATTTAAGCGAGCGAATCGGCTTGCCGTCCCAGGTTGAGTTTCAGCTCGTACTCACCGGGGTTCGTCGCCAGGAAGTGATAGAAGCTATAGTTATTGGCGCTGCTGGCACGTGTCTGATCCAGATAGGCCCGAATCTTCACTGTCGTTACCAGCAGGCGATACCAGATAGGGTCACCCTGGTTCATTCCCGGCGTGGTGATCAAGGTGTCATAGTACAGGCTCAGCTCATCGGGTGAGCCACCGTCGCCCTTGTGTTTGGAGCTGGAGACTTGCTTGCCATTCAGGAAGATATAGCCACCCAGATGCTTGTCGATATCTTCGGTTCTGCCGCGCATCCAGATACGGAACTCTAGCGGTGGCGCTTCCTCTTTGAGGTTCATACCCATATAAGCCAGGGGCAGAGTCCAGTCCTGGTCTACATAGAATTCCGTGGCGCCAGGGGCTTTGTCAAATGGATCCTTAAACTTCTTGACTTCATACTTACCGGTGAAGAGAACCTTCTTGGTATTGGTCAGAGAATTCTTAAGGATAATCTGAATCGGGCAGCTACCGACAAAGGTCGCGGCCTTGGTTTCTGGGAAATCGGGCATCTGAATCTGCTGCCACGCCCCCTCACCGATCTCGGGAGTTGCGAGTGGGGTAGAGAGCCAGGGAGAACCATCCGGCTTGCTGAAATTCACTACAAGCTGGCTGCCACCTTCCAGCGGACCAGTGATTGTAAACTCCAGCCTGGGAGTCCAGGACCATTGGCCATAGATAGGCTCTTTGCGGCCAGGGGGAGAGTAGCGAGTGAAGCGCTGAGTCCAGATTTTCAGGGTGGGGAGAATGATCTTGGGCTCGGCAGCATGGGCAAAGGCTGTCTGAAGCAGCATCAGCAAGATGGCGATAGCGGTGAGAAGGCGTTTCATAGTGAGTCCGGTTCCTAATCTCGAAAAGCCCCAGGGAGGGACCAAGGGCTTTTCGACTTGTGTAATCTCCGTGTGTGATCTCCCTGCGTGCAAATCGTTCAGGGTGTTGAGAGAGGAGATTCGGAAATCATTAGAGCGGGTTACCGTAGAAGGCGCCGGTCTTGAAGGCAGTCAGGTTCGCTCCGGGCATGCCACCCGGCTCGGTGGTCACGGGCAGTACAATCCATGGGGTATTCAGCTTCTTATTCTGTCCGTTGTCCACAATCTTGCCGTCCTTGTCTGCGGTGAACTTCATAGAGCGAATTGGCTTGCCATCCCAGGTGATTTTTAGCTCGTATTCGCCAGGATTATCCTTGAGATAGTGGATTGTATTACCCTTCATTCGGTCGGCGAACTCGGGGTTGACGAAAGCACGGACATTGTAGGTCACAACCTTCAGGCGGTACCAGCAGGGATCGCCCTTGTTCACGCCGGGAGTAGTGATGACCTTGTCATCCGCCATGATTAACTGAGAACCGTTGCTACCGTTCTTGGAGCTGGAAATCTGCTTGCCGTTGAAGAACAGGTAGCCAGCCAGGTGATCGCTGATGTCTCTGGAGGTGCCGCGCATCCACATTCGGAGCTCGACATTGGGCGCAGTCTCATCTTCGTTTTCCACAGCGAAGCCATGGCCCAGGGTCCAGTCATGGTCCACATAGAACTCGGTGGCACCGGGAGCCTTATCGAACGGATCCTTGAACTTCTTCATCTCGTACTTGCCGGTGAAGAGAACCTTCTTGGTGTTCGTGAGCGAGTTCTTCAGCACGATCTGCACCGGGCAGCTACCAACAAACGTGACCGCTTTGCCCTCTGGGAAGTCGGGCATGTCGATGGTCTCCCAGTGATCTTCGTCTAGCTCAGGAGTCTTGAGCGGAACGGAGAGCCAGGCGGAGCCATCGGGCTTGGAAAAGTTGACCACTAGCTGGCTGCCGCCCTCCAGTGGGCCTACCACGTTAAACGTAATTCGGGGAGTCCAGGACCACTGGCCATAGACTGGCTCTTTTCGTCCATCCGGGTTCCAGCGAGTGAAACGCTGGGTCGTAATCTTGACAGAGGTCATCGGAATCTTCGGTTCCGCGGCATGGGCAAGTGCGACCTGAATCAGCATAAGGAGAACGGCCAGGGCCGTAAGTAGGCGTTTCATAAAGCTGTTGTTTCCTTTCCAGGGAGAGTCGAGGCGTCGGCGTCGGCAGGATTGACGATGGCGAGTGCGAGACAGGCGATGTCTATGTAGGCGAGGTAGTCTGGCTGCATGGCTTGGCCTCCTTGTCATGCCGTGCAGTCTATAGGGCCATCGTAAGCCCTCCGTAAGTTTTGCTGGAAAGCGAAAAATTACGAGAAGATTTTTTGTGGGGTGGGGCGAGTAAGCCGGGAAACAAGCTGCCGCAGCGTCTCTTGCGAGGCATGGAAGCCGATCTGATAGAGGCGGGTATGCTCCGGGAGGCCTATGCGCTGAGTGAGCGCCTCAATAGAGGTTGAGTTCAGATTGACCGGACCGAGATCCCAGGTTTCGTAGATTCTGGTAATGGCTCCCTGGAGCTGAGCAGCGAGGTCGTCGGCTCCTCGGTTCAAGGCAAGAGTATAGCCATGTACAAGAAAGGCAGCAACATTGCTCCAGTGCTCCAGCTCCAGGCTCAGAGGGAATCCCTCTTCTAAACTGGTAAGCGCTTCTACTTCCTGCTCCAGAGCCAGCAGCACATCCATACGAACAATCAACAGAGCGCTCAAAAAGTGCTCCTGATTCAAAGGCCGCACCCGTGCCAGGCCTTCGTCGCATAGTTGTAGCGCTTCTTGAGGATTACCACGATGCAGCGCCAGAAAGCTTAATACGTTCAGATTACGCGCTAGCCAGGAGTCATTGCCAATAGAGCGGTTGATATCGGCAGCTTCGGAGACCAGGTTCCAGGCATCCTCTAGCTGATCCTGAGCGCTGTACACAAGCGCTATATTGTGGAGCGTGCCTGCCATCTGGCGCCGAATAGGGAGAAGCCCCTCCGAATCGGCCCCTGATTGAATAGCGGCATCTAGCTCCTGGCGTCTTACAGATAGCGCTTTTTGATACCAGTAGAACGCCTCCGCATTCTCGTGAGAATCCAGATGCAGGTTGGCCATGGTTCCAAACAAGCGGGAGCGCGTATCATAAGGTAGCGCCTCCAGGTTCGGCACGGCCTTCATGGCACGCTGATGCCGCTCCAGACTCTCACGCCGTAGGTAGGCGTAATCGTAGAAGATAGACATCTTATTGAGCAGCTTCAGCGCTTCTCTGGGCTCTCGGCACACAGACCTGTCGAAAGCGGCGCGCAGGTTATCCAGGTCGGTGCGATAGGCGGTCTTGGCGGTGCGCATTCCTGGACCGCTGAGCTCGTTGTTCCAGCCAGTGGCCTGCTCCAGGAAGAAGTCATAGTGCCGCTTCTCCAGAACTGCTCGCTCCGTGGCCGAAAGATGCTCGCTGCTGTACTCTCGTAGGGTTTCCAGAAGCCGGAACCGCATTACGCCGCCTGTCTCTTCGGCGACTAGCAGAGAGGCGTCTCGGAGGCTCTGTAGAAAGTCGACTGCCAGCACTTCCTGGGTCAGGGCTTCGGTGGCTTCTATAGAGAAGCTGCCCCGGAACACACTGAGCATCGCAAAGAAATACTGCAGATCAGGTGAGAGTAAGGCGTGGCTCCAATCCAGCGCAGCACGCAGGCTCCTATGTCGCTCACTGCGGTCACGGCGGGAGTCAGCCAGCAAGTCGAAACGGCGCTCCAGCCTCTGTAGAATCTGCACCGGGGTCAGCACAGCGCTCCGGGCAGCTGCTAGTTCGATAGCGAGCGGCAGACCGTCTAGCTGTCGGCAGAGAGCGGAGATAGCCACAGAGTTTTCACTGGTCAGATCCAGATCCGGGCGAACACGGCGGGCTCGATCTAGGAAGAGTGCCACCGCCGGGAACTCCAGGAGACGCTCTGGAGAGCCGGGCATCTCAGGCACGGAGAGCGGCGCCAGAGGGAATACCTGCTCTTCCGGGAGATTCAATCGCTGGCGCGAGGTCGCCAGAAGGCGCATCGCCGGTAGAGCGTTCAGCAGTTCGGCCACGGCCTCGGGGCCATCTGCATCGCAGAGCTGTTCCAGATTATCTAATGCCAGTAAGAGCGGGCGCCCCTGAAGCTCGGATAGCTCTGTGACCTCAAGAGTCGCCAGAACCGCATCTATAATGCCACGCCCATGGCGCAGGTCTGCCAGGGGCACAAAATGAGCATCTGGGTACTGGGAGAGGATTTCTTGAGTCAGGCGGGTCTTCCCCGTGCCCCCCGGCCCCAGAATAGTTATCAGCCGATGCCGGATCAGCAGCTCCGCTAGCTGCTCTCGCTCCAACTCACGTCCAAAGAAAGCATCTGTAGGGCGCAGGGGCTGCGTTGCTGCTGGTATAGGGGCTGCGACAACGGCGATAACCTCACTCCCCAGCTTTTCTTGGGCGCCGCGATACAGCTCCGCAAGCCGTTCTCGCTCTATCAAAAGCGCATCGATATAGAAACCGGGCAGCAGCTCGCCGGTATACAAAGCACAGGCTTCTTGTAGGCGCCCCGCGCGAAGGGCTTCTTGAAACGCGACGACATCGACGAAGTGCCCGGCGGCCAGACCAACCTGCATACGGTCCGCTACTAGTACGCTGCCGGCTATCACGCCATCTGGCTCCAGTTGCTTGCGTAATACAGCAAGGGTTTGCTTAAACCGGTTACGCGCTTCTTCAAACTCTGTTTCCGGCCAGAGCAGATCAATAACTTCTTCGCGAGGCCTCATACGCCCGGGAGACAGCGCCAGGAGACCCAGTAAAGCCCCCGTTTTGCGCCCGGTCAATCCGTCCAGTGTTTGACCGTCCCTGGTTGCTCGCAGTCCACCTAGAAGCTCGAAGCGCCAGCATGCCATCAATTGAATTGTACAGCGAAATGTGAAGGAGGAGGAATTACCTGGCTGAGAACGAATTCACAACTATGCCCAATATCGCGGAACGCTTACAGCAGTCTCGTAAGCGTCCCCTTGCCGGGCGAGACCACGAACTATCCCTATTTGAAGCCGCGATATCGGCGCCAGAGCTTCCTTTTGTGGTGCTCTCTCTCTTTGGTCCTGGTGGAGTAGGGAAGACCGCACTGCTCCGCGCCTATGCGGAATTCTGCCAGTCTGGAAATATCCCTTGCCGTGTTTTAGATGGTAGGCTGCTGGAACCCACCCCCATGTCGGTTGGTACAGCCCTGCGTGGTGTTGGTGAGAGTGGCGGTCGCGAGGTCGTAATCCTCGATGGCTTCGACTACATCGCGCCATTAGAGGGCTGGTTCCATAGTGTCTATCTCCCCAATCACACGGGTGATACGCTTTTCGTGCTGGCTGGCCGCCGACCACTCTCCGCGGCATGGCGCACAGATAACGACTGGCAGGAGTTGCTGCACACACTCCCTTTGCGCAACTTGCCCCCGGATGCGGCCCGCCAGTATCTGGCGGATCGTGGAATTGCGGATGAGGAGCTAGACGCGGCGCTGCGGCTGACACATGGCTATCCACTCGCTCTGGTGCTGGTGGCGGAGCTAGCCCAGCAGCGAGTCAGTCTTACCCTGGGCATGGAGCCGCCACCGGATGTCGTTCAGGTGCTACTGGAGCGCTTTATAGAAGGAGTTCCTTCCTCGGAGCACCGGGCAGCACTGGAAGTCTGTGCCTTACTGCGAGTCACAACCGAACCCACCCTGGCACGGATCCTGGACCGCGATGATGCTCATGACTTGTTCGATTGGCTTAGAAGTTTGAGCTTCATTGAGCCGGGGCATCCGGGAGTCTATCCGCAGGAGGTGGCCCGCGAAGCGCTACTGGCGGACCTGCGCTGGCGCTCTCCCGACCGCTACGCGGAGCTACATCGCCGAGCTCGTGCGGTCTATAAAGAGGGACTGGCGCAGGGGGGAGAGTCCGAGCAGCTACGGATTCTGCTGGACTATATCTTTCTGCACCGAGAAAACCCGCTGATTCGGCAATCGTTTACCTGGCAGGAAACGCAAAGCGCCTATGCAGATCGCTGGCGCCCCACGGACTACGATGCACTACGTGAGATGACTGCCCAGCTTGAGGGTGAGGCATCAGCGGAGCAATTTAGCCGCTGGTGGCAGCATCCGGCTATGAGCTGCACCGTCTACCGCCAGGCTGGACCAGACTCTACCCCACTGGGATTCCTGCTGGGATTGGCACTGGAGCGCATCACCGACGAAGAAGCCGCTGCCGATGAAGCTGTGGTGAAAGCGAAGGCGTATTTAGAAAACGTGGCGCCACTCCGAACTGGGGAGACAGCGACCCTGTGGCGGTTCTGGATGGCCCGCGATACCTACCACGGTATCTCACCCGTGCAGAGTCTGATTCTTGTGAGCTGTGTGCGCTACTATCTCACCACGGCGGGGCTAGCCTATAGTTTCTTCCCTGTGCTGGATGCGAAGGTGTGGGGACCAGCGCTCAACTATGCCGAGTTTGTACGGGTAGAGTCGGCGGATTATGCCATAGGAGACCGGACTGCCTGTACTTTCGCTCATGACTGGCGAGTGCAGCCATCGCCGCTCTGGTTAGATGCCCTGGCAGAAAAAGAGCTTGCCGGGCATGCCGCGCAAGTAGCCACGAGTGCACGCCCAGTAGCTGTTCCTACACTTCTAGTGCTCTCTCAGGAAGATTTCGCGCAAGCGGTGCGTGAAGGCTTGAAGCGGCTGGCTCGTGGCGGAGATTTGATGCAGTCTCCACTGTTGCGCTCACGCGTGGTAGGGGAGCGAGTTCGTGGTACGGAGGCTGGCCTAGTAGACCGCGCCTCTGCCTTGAAGTCCCTTCTGCGGGAAACTATAGCTGGGCTGGAAGGCCATCCTCGCCGTGACCGAGCCTACCGTGCGCTCTTGCATACGATTCTGCGCCCGGCTCCGAGCCAGGAAAAGGCGGCTGAGATTTTAGATCTGCCGTTCTCTACCTATCGGCGGCATCTCGGTGAAGGTGTCGAACTTGTGGTTCAAGCTCTCTGGCAACAAGAAATCGGCAACGTGCTGAAATAACAAAGCCCCGCTCTGCTAACTGGCTGAGCGGGACTTTCTGGTTTTCTGTGCGCTCAGGCTCGGCGTAAAGCTGCCTTACGTACTGCCAGTCCTATCACGCCGAGCAGGAAGTAAAACCCTGCGGTGGCCTCCCAGAACGTATTGAGGTAGGTGTGGGATGAGTTGGGGTAGGTGACCAGTTTTGTAGCCGCCCGGAACGCACCGCCATCGTTCACCGCATCGCTGATACCAGCCGGGGCAGATAAGAACAAGATTCTATCCAGCGTCTGGTTACTGCTAGTACTGTACTCCACGATGGGTAAGGCAAAGAGAATGACGGCGAGGGCTCCAACGATACCCATGGCGACCCAGCGATTACGAGTAACCGCCGAGGCACCTAGACCGATACCTCCCAGCCCGAAGGTTGCTGCCTGGGCAACAAGGATCGGGCTCCAGCATCTATGATCGAATAGGGAACCATGGAGGCTCAGTGTGAGGCGGCTTATGGCGAAGATGGCACAGCCAACCGCGATGGTGAGGAGGGAGTAGGTAAAGCCACTTGGCGCCTCGCCACGCTTCAGAGCGACGAAGCTGCCGCGGCTACTATTGCCGGTAGCGAAGAGCATGGTAAGAAGTGCCCCTGCGCCACAGAGCGCGACACCGACGGTCGTGGAACCATCGCCACCACTGTCACCCAGAAGGTTGTTGCCGATAAAGCTACCGCTCAAGAGCAACGTTAGCAGGAGGGTGAGTCCAGTGGTCAAGCCGCGTAGGAGTGGGCTTCGGTCGGCCTTAGGAAGGCCGAGTCGGTGTACCGCGACCAGAGTGAAGATGGTGCCCAGCAGGCTGTTCACTATCAGGCTGGTCAGCCAAGCAGGAACCTGGACATTAAAGTACCCCTCGGAGATAGTCGCACCGACCATGGCCCCGATGGGGTTGAGGGCTACCAAACAGGCTCGCCCTGGAATCGGAGTCGAGGAGAAGGCATTTGAGGCCCCGCCCAGGGAGAGCATCAAAGTGACTGCAAAGAGCGCGGCTGCAGAGACATAGGTCAGCAGCGTTGCGCCAACCGTTGTTTTTACGAAGGAGCTAAGCGCCAGCCCAAGCGCGCCATACACGAAGGCGCTGGCAAGCAGCAGGATATAGGCTCCCATGACCTCGCTTGGGGAGACTCCGCCAAGCAGGAACGAAGTCGCGGTGAGTGGCAGAGAGGCGCTGAGCAACAGGCCCACGAACGCCACGGCGCTGCCCAGTTTACCGACCACAATGGTCCTGCGGGAGAGTAGCGAGACCTCCAGCGCCTCATAGGTGTGCATCTCCCGCTCCAGAGAGAGGGCACCACTGGTGAGTGCGGGCGTTATCAGGCAGACCAGAGCGGCCAGTACCCCAAAGAGGGTGAAGTAGAACTGACGGCCTATGGTAAACGTGCTCTCGGCGTAATCATCGGCGTTACGCCACCACTGCCAGTAGGAAACAGAGAGAATCAGTGCGAGGATGCCTACGAACCCGAATAGCAGCCAGAACGCTTTGGCGCCCCGCATACGAGCGCGTAGCTCCCGCTGTAGAACCGGGTTTTCCCAGGAGGATGTCATGCCACAAGTCCTTTCGTGACCCGCAGAAAGATGTCTTCGAGGTCGGTGTCTTGTTCCGCGAATCGCTGAACACGGACTCCGTTTTGAATCAAGGCCAACAGCACCTGAGATTGGTCATCCAGGGTGCCTTCATAGTCCACACGAATGTCTTCGGAAACCGTTGCCACACCGCGTACATGCTCTAGCTCGCGCAGAATCGCACTGGCACGCTGGCGGTCGTCCTCAGGCACCCGAATCTCCAGCACGCGGCAGCCTAGCACCTCGTGCA
The DNA here is from genome assembly GCA_049840835.1 of Armatimonas sp. Taxonomy (GTDB): domain Bacteria; phylum Armatimonadota; class Armatimonadia; order Armatimonadales; family Armatimonadaceae; genus JANLTX01. Next base: position 112,452 of record JASGJG010000030.1, read on the forward strand.
TGATTTTATCTACCGGTCCGGCGACGATGAGCTCACCGCGCTCGATGATGCCGACCGAGGTACAGAAATCCGCCAGCTCCGGCAGGATGTGCGAGCTGACGATGATGGTCTTACCCATGGCCCGCAGCTCTTTGAGCAACTCTTTTATTTCTATACGGGCACGAGGGTCCAACCCAGATGCTGGTTCGTCTAGGAGCAGCAGCTTGGGGTCGTGTACCAGGGTGCGCGCCAGGCAGAGGCGCTGTTTCATACCACGGCTCAGCGACTCCACATACGCGTCTTTCTTGACGGTAAGGTTCGTCAGCTCCAGCACCAGGTCAATCAGGCCGGGGCGATCTACCTTTGGTACTTTGTAGGCAGCAGAGAAGAAGTCCAGATACTCCCAGACCTTGAAGTCATCATAGACACCGAAGGCATCCGGCATATAACCAATTCGGCTGCGCACCGCTTCCGGGTCTTGCGTGACATCGATACCATCTACCCAGGCATGCCCCGCCGTGGGTTCCAGCAGTGTCGCCAGAATCTTGATGGTGGTAGTTTTGCCCGCACCGTTCGGCCCGATGAATCCGAAAATCTCTCCCGGCTCCAGACTGATAGAGAGATCCTTTACAGCCGTAAACTCGCCGTACTCTTTTTTCAGGTGTCGTACTTCAACCAGCGGCATAGCGTGTTATTCCTTCTCTCTCTGCGGCGCATCCGTGAACCGGTAGCGCAGTGTTACGGAAGCCTCGACCTTTATCTTGCCCGGTGTAATCGGAGTTGCCAGGCGATTCGGTACAGACAGGCTGTAAGCAGGGGGCTCTATTTTGAGAGCGACAAACGAACTAAAGGGGTCTTCACGAAATCCCTCTGTAATGGTTAGCAACTCAATGGGAGCATTTACCGCAGCAGACATTACTCGCGCCTTACGTCGGGCATCTGCTATCGCACGCCGAAGGGCTTCGTCATAGAGCGCCGCAGGATCTTTGGCCTCGAAGGTAAGCGAGCTAACACCATTGGCCCCCGCGCTCAGTGAGGTATCTATCAATCTACCAAGCTTCTTCAGGTCACGAACGAACACTTCAACCGAGTTAGAGATAGTGCTTATGTTTAGTTTGTCGGTGCTGACCTCCAGGCCATTTGTCTGGATATCTTTCTCCACTACCCCGAATTTGCGGAGGGTGCGCAGTACAGCATCTAGGCGTGTGGCATTGGCTTTGGCAGCAGCAGTAGCATCTTTATTTTTTGTAACGACACTTAGCGTAAGCCGAACCTGGTCCGGCTTTGCTAGCACAGTACCTACTCCAGAGACAGCCAGGCCGCCAGACTCTGCCGGGGCCTGCACTAAAAGCGTGGGAGCGGGAATAGGGAGCGGCAAACCCATCAGTGGTTTAGCTCCTCAGGGCCTAGCTTCAACCGCTTGGTGACAGTGAATAGCATCATCAGAGAGGCTATTGTGGCCGAGACCAGGTAGGCTATTGTGGTCGCCGGTATGTTTTCTTTTTGCGCCAGATTATCCGGATTCTCCGCCAAGCGATAGATGACATAATGCGGATTGAACCAGTAGGGGAAGAAGTCTTCCGTGTGGACCGTAGAGGGAGTCGTCATCGTAGCCAGCACGTACAGCAGCGGTGCGCCTAACATAACGACGAGAAGGCTCAATACAGTCAGGACCAGCGCAATCTGAGTTCTACGAAACGCCCAGGAGCAGAAGAGCCCGATACAGGCGGAGAGCAAAGCAGAGACCAGAAGTACCGCGTGTCCGGCTATAAAGGTCGAAGCGGGAATCTCAGCCACACTGGCTGCCACCAGATTGATGGGGAAGAACAGGGCAAAGAGTAAGAAGGCCGGTGTGAGCGCTCCTACTAGTTTCCCCAGCACAATTTGCCCATCAGAGAGGCGAGAGAGCAACAGGGCGTTCCAGGTCTGCTTCTCGCGCTCGCTAGTGATGGTGCTTGCCGTAAGAGCTGCAGGCAGGAGCAGCGCCGCTGTCATCTCAATGAGCATCATCCAGGCGGAGTAGAAGTCACGTCCGGCATTGATAGAAGTGCGGTTGAATAGCAGGCGCAGGGTCAGCATATAAATGATCGGCAGCACGCCGAAAAGCGTGCCGAAGATGGCAATTTTATTAACCTTTGAGTAGCGCGATAATCGCAGCCGGACCCCAACCTCCCGGCCCAGGACCGGGTTCGCACGAAACAGGCTCATCGAGATTACGTCTCCTGAGAGATTGTAACGTACTAACCCGGCTTTTAGTTACGGGTAGTTATGAACTAGACGATGTATTGTTACGAAGCTCTATGCTCCAGTCTGTGATGTCTATATCCGGCTGGCTAACCAGTCCTGGCAGATCCCGGTCACGAACATCAGGTACATCGGGCTCCAGGCGCGTTTCCGTGTTCGTGCGAATCGTACTCTGCTCCACAGGTATGGTTATCCAGGAGTTCAGAGAGCCGGGTTCGGAGTTCGTGCCATCGCCTAAAGCATCCCAATACTTCGGGGTATCGTCCGCGCCCTGGGGAATTGCATTAGTTGCCAGAATGTTTATCTGGAGATAGGGCTTGTCTGGCAACGGAAGCTGGTTCAGGTCTATCTGAAAGCTGAGCTGGCTCTCCCCAGCCTGAGGTGTGACATAGTTGGTGGGTACACCGATTCGTAGGCCTTCAAACGCTGCGAATCCTAGAGAGGCTGGTTGGAGTAGGGTAGTGGTGCCCGGCACCTGGAGGGAGTAGAGGCCATAACCGCCGATGCCCTGAAAGGCATCGTAGAGCACGAAACCCACAAAGCCTTGGGCACCGACCTGGCTGGGTGCCGCGAAGCCATTTCCCCAGGGACGAGTGACAATCGGAACCGGCCCGGCATCTGCGGGAGTATCCACCCGGTTTATCAGCACAAAATAGCGGTTCGTGTTCACACCACCGCTGGAGATCTGGCCGCGTACTTTGAATGTCACGCGCAGGAGTCGCCCGCTCTGCTCCGAGCCGGGAGGAATACGTGCGCAGGAGAGGGCCAGTAGCGGCAGAAGAGCAAAAGGAGCCAGACGGTTCATCTGACTCCTTGGATACCCCGAATTTTGCCGAACTTCAACGCGATGGCGAGATGTCTGTGAAAGGGATCTTTCCATCTCCGGTAAGCGGGGCGACACCATCCCACTTATCAATCGCTTTGCGGCGTAGCTCGATGCGCTTCAGGGCTATTGCCTTATCACCAGCTTCGCCTAAGAGCCGGTTGACTTCGGCCTGCTCCCTGGCCTTGGTCTGAATCGTATCCGCCTCCACACGGGCACGCTTCAGGGCGACCTGAGCCGTGTCTAGCTCCGCACGGACTGAGATACGCTCATTGACCTTCTGCTTGACTTCCTCGGGAGGATAGACCTCTCCGGTGAAGACATCATCTACCGTAAGCCCCCAGTTACCCAACTTCGGCACCAGCAGGGTTTTGATACGCTGCCCGAACTGTGCACGCTCCTTGCTGGTGAGCTCGAACACCGACTTCTGCCCACTGACCGTATTTACTGCCCAGTTTGTTGCCGGGCGAATGAACTCGGTCTGAATTTGCTGAATGTCATTGGTGCCGAAGTTCCGATAGACCTTCATCACATTGCTGGGGTCCACGTGGTAGCTCACCGTGACATCGACCGGCAGAATCGCACCTTCGTTCGTGGAGGCCAGTATGGAGTCATTACCGCCACCACGCTCGGCGCCACCATGTCCGCCGCGTGTATAGCTCGCATTGCGAATGTTAGTTGGGTAGAGCACCAGGCGCTGCCTGGGCATGACCCACACCACTTCAGGTTTTAGAAGCTGCTCCTCAGCGCCACTGGTAGCGGAGAATTTGACGCCAACTTGCGCCGGGGGAATCTCACGAGCGCAGCCAGTTAGTAAAACGCCTAGAAGAGCAGTCAGGCCAATCGTTCGTTTCATTGATCTTGCCCTCCTGCCTGTGGGGGATTCTGTGGGCGCGGTCCCTGGCTACTCTGAAGTGTCTTGAGCATGTTGGAATCGACGATCACGGTCTGCCCGGAGCCACTTCGAATGGCTGGGAGCCTGCCGTCCCATTTTTCTACGGCGTCTTCATCGGCCTGGAGTTGGAGTTGTTCCAGCCCCTTGTCTTTGGCGGTGGCGCTAGTGGCGCGTGCGGCCAACATCTTCGCGTTTGCCGTAATCACATTGGTCTGGCGGGTAACCTCGGCGATCTGCCTGCGGAGAACCGCGATGTCGTACTCGGTGTACTGATTCACCCGGCGGGTTATTTTTTCCATGGTCTCCGGGGCTGGATAGGCGGTCATGAGCATCAGGGAATCAATTTCGATTCCTTTAGACTTCATGCGCTCTTGCAATGCCTTCGTGGCCGCCTCACAAAACTCCGCTCGTTTCGGCCCCATAAGATCGAAGACCTCGTATTTTGGGCCAATTTCGTTCACCACGTCTTTAATAGCGCGGCGCAGGTGGTTGGATTGAATGGTCTCCATATCCACCGGCCCGAAGCTGTTGAAGACCTGAATCGCATTTTCTTCCGGGATTCGGTAGATGACACTGACATCGAAGGTCGTATTGGCGTTGTCGCTGGTAGTGATCAAGATGCCATCGGCGGCGCGCTGCTCACCTTCCTCGGCATCCTGTACGTACTTGGCGCTCATGAGCTTGGTGGGAAAGATAAAGAGCTTCTGTCGCCAGCCTACAAAGATACGCCCTGGTTTGATCGGTTTGGGGACCACGCCCCCGGTTGCATTGTAGAGAATTCCTACATAGCCAGCGTCTATCCACGACGACCGGCCTTCATAAAACGCCCACGAGAGCAGCCCGATACCCACTACGGCACCGCTCGTCGCAAGAAACGTCTTGAGTTTCATTGCTTCACTTTCTGAACCGGAGCCTCCGGCTCGTCTTCCACTAACTTCTCACGGAGCTCCGCTTCGGCCTGCTTACGTTGGGCTTTCTCTGCTCGCGCCTGTTCTTCCGCGCGTTTATCTCGCTCGGCCCAGCCAACGAAGTATTGCTTTACACGCAGTAACTGTGGCCGAAAAAGCCAGCCCAGCATTGCGAGCGCCGCCACAATAGCCAGAAATATCAAGATATAGGTCTGTGCTACCACTGCGAATTATCTCTTTCTTACCTATGCAGTAGGACCCATGATTTACGGCAGGGTTGCAACGGCGCGTTCGATTTCTTCTTCGGTGGAATAACCATGTGGTGAGAAGCGCACCCAGCCTGCCCGAACCGCCACGCGAACGTTATTTTCCGTGAGAATGGCTTCGATATCCGGGTTAGGGATTGCTGGGTGCTGGAAGCCGACAATGCCGCTCTGAAGTAGGCTGGCATCCGGGCAGGCTAGCTTCATGCCATGCTCGGATAGCTTTTGGTGCGCAAAGCGAGCGAGAGTGATCACTCGCTCCTCAATGGCTTTGAATCCGACGGACTCAAGCAGCGTAACACTGGCAAGAAAAGCAGCCGTGGAGTAGAGCGAGGGGCTACCTTCTTCAAAGCGGGCTGCGGTGGCTTTGGGCTCCTGGAAGCCTGTTTCCCGCCATTCCATGGGGCGCTCCGGCCAGTTCCATCCCACATTGGTGGGTAATAGAGTAGGGAGTAACTCGGGGCGGATATAGAGCACTCCGATGCCCGCTGGGGTTAGAAGCCACTTGTGACACCCGGCAGCCGCGATATCGACATAAGTCAAATCTGGTACCAATGCACCCAGGCCCTGCACGATATCAGCCACAAAGATAATGTTACGCTCTCGACAGAAGCGGCCTACTCGATTCAGATCGATAACATTCCCGGTACCCCAGTGCACCCAGCTGGCGCAGAGCACTGCCGGACGGATTTCCTCACAGGCATTGAGCAGGCTTTCTTCATCGGGCTCAGCCAGCGTGACCTGGGCACCACGTGCCTGCCAGGGGTAGAGGGTAGACGGGTAGTCGGTCCTCATACAGACAACTTTTGCACCGAACTCCAGCGGGAGCGCCTGAGCGGCAATCGTCAGTCCATGGCTTGTGTTGCGCACGAAAGCAAGGTTCTCCGTGCCGACTCCAAGCATGCGTCCCAGAATCTCGCGCAGGGGTCTCTCACGCCCCATATGAGCGATGTAGCCCGCCAGAGTATCCCCATTCCCCATGAGGCTCTGACTAACAGTCGCGGCAGCTTCTGCGACCGGGGTGGCAATCGGAGAGAGACCAGCATGGTTCAGATGAATGCAGTGCTGGGCGCTGGGGAATTGAGCCCGGAACTCAGAGAAGGTCATAGGGTCTTGCTCATTTTGTAGTGGGGGATGTCCGCTTCGTAGAACTCGTCGCCTTCAGCTTGCCAGCCAAGGCGTTCGTAGAAACCGACTACTGGAGTTTGGGCGTGCAGATACAGATGTGTGAAGCCATGGCTCCTCGCTTCGGCTTCAATGCCATCCATCAGGGTCCGCCCGAGCCCGCCACTGCGGCGAGTAGCTAGAATAGCTACTCGCCCAACTTTCCCCAGAGTGTCATTCCGGCGTAGTAAGCGGGCGGCACCTATAGGGGAGTCGGCATCGGTTAAAAGGAAGTGGTAGGCCGTGGCATCGTCGGTATCGTGCTCCAGGGATTCAGGAACGCCCTGTTCTTCAATGAACACGGCGCGGCGCACGGAGAAGGCCTGCTCTATCTCTGCATCAGATGTGCAGAGGCGTACGACTATCATCGGGTTATTTTACCCGTAGAACGCGGAATACCCCCGACGATTTACTCGTCGGAGGTATCTTCCTGGCGTCGCGGAGCCGTACGCGTTCAGGCCGCGCCAACGCGGGGCAGGAGACCGCGCCGGTTGGCTTCACGGAATGCCTGGAGGCGATTCTTCACCCCAAGCTTGCTGTAGACATTGGCCAGATGGAAGTCGACGGTTCGCTTGCTGACGAACAGTTCATCGGCTACATCCTTGGAGCTTTTCCCCTCAATGACCAGGGTCAGAACTTCGACTTCGCGCTTTGTCAGTTTCACGTTGGCTTCATCTGCACCGCCACGATGGGCTGCGTACACACTCATACTATTTGATCCTCTTTCTCTCCGCGGCTCGCGCCGCCTCACACAACAAAAATGTCGGCTGGTGATGGTACCTGCCACGCTCGGAGAGATACCAGGTTTTTGGCTGTGCAAGATACGTGCCAGAAAGCCTAACAGGGGAAAAAATTTCAACATCTTGCTGTGTAGAGGGCGCACCGGTACAATCGCGGGGTTAGAGGCGATTTTGTAAAGAGCAAACGGAGGGAGTTGTTAACATGCTCGAAGAGTTCAAAAAATTCATCGGTAGCGGCAATGTCATGGACCTGGCCGTGGCAGTCATTGTCGGTGCGGCAATGACCAAGATCATCCAATCGTTCGTCGATGAACTGATTGTGCCGCTGGTCGGCTTGCTGCCCCTGCCTGGCGACCTGAGCGCCAGCTACCTGGTTCTTAAAGGGGACGTGCCCTCGGGAGCTGCACTTGCGGAGGCCCGCAAGGTTCCGCATGCGGTCGTATTGGGCTATGGGCAGTTCATCAGTACCATGCTCACAGTCTTGATTACGGCCTTCGCTGTATTTCTCGTGGTGAAAGCCATCAATAAAATGAAAGCGAAGCAGGTCGAAGCGCCCGCGGAAGCGCCTCCACCACCTGCCGATGTGGTTCTGCTCACCGAGATTCGCGATCTCTTAAAAAGTAAATAAAACCACCCAGGCGCTTTCGCGGAATGTTAAAGCCTTCGTCGTCTCTTTCGGCGGAGGCTTTTTACTTTTATGACCACGGTTCGCATTTCTCTGACCGCGCTCGCGATAGCGGCACTGTCTATTCCCACGCTGGCACAGGGCGGCGGTTTTTCCGCCAGTATGAATCAGGGCGCACCTGGCCCGACCATTAAGATGGGCAAGCCTAGCCCAGAGATAGCGAAAAAAATGAAGGAGGCTCGCCAGAAGCTCCTGAAAGACCTCAAACTCACTCCGGAACAAAAGAAAAAGTGGGATGCCACAGAGGTGAAGTACAAAGAACAACGCTCCGCTCTGATAAAGAAACTTCAGAGTGGGGGCGGGGACATGATGAGCAATTTCCAGCAGCTTCAGGGCATCGCAGACAAAGAAAAGAAAGAGAAGTTAGCGTTTCTCACTCCCGCACAGCAGAAAGTTCTGACGGCAACACCCGGAGCCGGTTCTGGAATGGTTATCAAAACAATAGGTGGTCCCGCAAAGTAAGTATTTGTAAAGCTTGCCTCCGTGCCTGGAAATTTCCAGGCACGGAGGTCATTGGTTTCTTTAGAGGACCTTACCCAGAATTTCCTGTTTCTGGATAGCGCCAAAGTCTCTGGAGTCTATAGAGATCTCCGAGTTATCTCCCAGAACATAGACACCGCCGGGTGCATTTAATTTTTTGCGCCCACCAAAGAGCATGTTAGTCGGTACCGGGCCGTTAATGGTCGGGATCATCTTGGGATTCGGGAGAGTCCCTTCTGCATTCTGAACGAAAACCACGCGTTTGATAATCTCTTCATCACGGTTTTCAATAGCAAGGTTGGGGCGGACGATAATCACATCACCAACATTGATAGGAAATGCAGAACCAAAGTTTTTCAGAAAGGTCAGCTTTTGCCCGGATTTGAAGCTAGGCTCCATAGAGTCGCCGGATACCTGGACCCGCCCTAGTGTGAAATACGCGGCAATGGTAAGTGCAAGTGCGGTCAGCAAAAACAAGCGAATACTCTGTTGAATTGTGCGGAGCCGACTTCTGCGGCCATAGGCATCTAAACTCCAGCCGGGCGCACCGGGGTGCGTGTTGATCGCTGTCACCGTCTGCAGGTTTGGGGAATTCTTCATGCTCATGTCTCCTTCACATAGTAGAGACACATATCCAGGTTCCAAAGTTCTAAATGGGAGAATGGAAAAGTAGACAGCCGAGGGTAGAATGCGGCCATGTCGCTGATTTCATCGTCGGAATATGCCGCGCGCCGCGCGCGAGTGCTGGATGCTCTGAACGGGTCGGCTGCTGTGGTCTTCGCTGGAGAAGGTCATGCGCCTCTGCTAGGTCGTTGGCATGCCAACAAGAATTTTGTCTATCTGACCGGCATCACCAGTGAACCGGGAGCCGCACTGCTTTTTGATCCGTCTGCCCCCGATCCGGAGCGTCAGGTTACACTGTTCCTGCGCCCCATAAACCCCGAAGCCGATGTTTGGGATGGCCTGCGCGATCCTATTGGTGCACCACTGCGCGAGAAATACGGCATAAGCCATGTAATGCGCACAGGTGCGCTGAACTCTATGCTCAGTAGTGCGGCGCGGCGCTGTAAGAAATTGGCCTGCCTGGCTCCGTTTGCGGTTCCTCCATCCCCTGTAAGCCCGGATCTAGCCCTCTATCGCCAGGTGGCAGAGCGCGTATTAGGAGTCAGTATCGAGGATAGAACGCAGCTCCTGATTCTGCAGCGGGCACAGAAATCCGATACCGAGCTGATGCTCATGCGCAAAGCGGCGCAGGCCACGATAGACGGCTACGCGGCTGCATTAGAGGTAATCCGCCCCGGTGGCAGTGAAACCGAGGTAGCACGCGCTCTGACCACCGCATTTGAGAAACATGGCGGTGAGCATGCCTACAACCCGATTGTGGGCTCTGGCATCAATGCCTGTGTGTTTCACTACATGGAAAACTCCGCCCCTCTGAATGCAGGCGATGTAGTACTGATAGATGCGGGCGCGGCCATTGGTGGCTACGCCGCCGATGTAACTCGCACCTACCCAGTGTCAGGCACACTTACCCCGGAGCAACAGTCTCTCTACAGCCTGGTACGTGACTCCATGGATGCTGCCATTGCCACTCTAAAGCCCGGTTCTACCCTGATGGAAGCCGACAAAGCCGCTCGTGCTGTATTTACCAAAGCGGGCTACCTGGACCCCTATCCGTATTCCATAGGGCATCCGCTTGGCCTGGATGTCCACGAAGCTGGCCCAGACGGTGGGCTTTTAGAGGGTATGGTAGTCACCATAGAGCCCGGTATCTATCTGTTAGATAAGAAGCTGGGTATCCGAATCGAGGACGACCTTCTAATAACCGCGAATGGCTCCGAGAACCTGACTGGGGTTATTAGGAAGTAGGCCCTCACCCTAGCCCCTCTCCCAAAGTCCGTCGTGCCTCCGGCCCTAATGGGAGAGGGGAACCGGAAAACCTGGCGTGTCTTGCTCCCCTTCTCCCAGAGAGGCACGAGCTTGCGAGCGACGTTGGGAGAAGGGGCAGGGGGATGAGGGCCTTAGACCACCAGATCTGGAAAGTCCATGAAGTCGGCAGTGAAGCCGCCTTCGATGCCTTTGCAGATAACCGAGACCGCATCGTGGCTGTGCAGGGACTCCAGGTGGGCACAGGCGGCTTCGAAGTCAGCGATACGCGGATCTGAGTTTAGCTCCTGATAGAGCAGGCGGGCGGCGTCTTCCACGAACTTTACATTCGCACCATTCAGCTCTGCAAATGCCTGCTCATCTTCTCGCTTTACCATTACCTGCGTTTCTGTGACCAGAGCCTTCAAGCAGTGGGCATGCAGATCTTCTGGTGTCAGGGTTGCACCTGGGGTGACTTCGACGGTAATCCGTGCCTTGGAGCGCTGCGAGTGGGGGATGGCATAGATGCCACGGACCTCACGAGCGTGCTCGGAAAGCTCCGAAGAGCAGGGGCATGCCGAGGAGTACACAAAGTCGAAACTGATGAAGCGTCGTACTCCGCGCTCTGGGGTTACGCGGGCTTCATAGGCCATGTTGTAGAACTGCCAGCCAGCCAGGCCAGAGCGCAGGCTGGGGCGCAGAAGAGGATAGGAAAACGCGATTCGCACCCGTGCTTTCAGGCTGCCCAGTTTTTCCCGATAGCCTTCTAGTACCCCGCTCAGAGTCTCTAGAGAGAACGTTTCCCCTTCATGCTCATAGAAAGTCCGAATCAGGCGGCTCATATTGATGCCCTTCAGGTCGGCTTCTAGAGAAACCGTACCTGTGATTCGTGCCTCTAGAATCCGCGGACCTTCGGCGGTGACGAACTGCAGGGGAAGTTTGAAGCCGCTGATACCCACTTGAGGAATGGCGACATTGGCCCCGGCGATAGCATCAGGTGAGGATAAGCTCAGGTCAGGCAGCGATGCGCGGTAAGCGTCGTCGGGAACAAAAGCGTCGTCGTAGCGGCGGGATAGGGGCGCCAGATGCGCCGTTTTAGCAGACATTTCGTTTTTCACCTTGATGATTCAAGTGCCAGGCGGTTGTGACGATAACCGTAGGCCGCAAGCGGCTTAGCTGGCGTCTTTATTCACTTTCCATCGTATTCAAAGTAGTTCCGTTCGGTTTCCTGAACGACTACTTTGTGTAGTTGCGCGGGAGCGGGAATCTTATCTTTCAGAAGATTCCAGAGAGTCAGGGTTAGTTGTTCACTGGTGGGATTCAGACCCGCAAGCTCCGGGACATCTTCATTGAGATTCTTATGGTCGAAGCGCTGCATTACCTCTGCTTCCAGCACCGCATCCAATCTTCCCAGATCCACCAGCATACCCGTAACCGGATCTGGCGTGCCTGCTACTGTGACCTCTATGCCATAATTGTGCCCATGGCCGCGCGGGTTATTACACTTGCCGAAAATCTCCAGATTCTCGGCATCGGTAAGCCCCGGTGCGTGTAATCTATGGGAGGCCGCGAAGTCCAGCTTGCGTGTGAGGGTCAGCATTTCGTTTTCTACACTACTCCAACCAACCCAGAGGGTTGGAAGTTCCCATAAAGTTAATCGGGAGAGCTGCGCGTTTTGGTGGGGAAACGCCTCGTTGAAGCGCTCTACTATGAACCTGACGATATTCTCTAGAGTCGGCGGGGTGTTGGTAAAGTAGGGCACTTCGTAGGTCAGATGCTTCTCGTGCAGGGCGCCAAGAATCTCTGATTTTAGTACCCGGTCTACATCGGTGATATTCACCACCATACCGTCTAGAGGGTTCAATTCGCCGGTTACACAGGCTTCGATTGTATAGTTGTGCCCATGCCCCCAGCGCGATGCCCAGCGCCCAAAGAGAGCCTGGTTTTCTGCCTCGGATCTATCCGGCAACCAGTAGGCATGAGCCGCAGAAAATAGGGCGCGGCGGCGCAAGGTCAGTTTTGGCACGGCTATAAGAACATATCCTATTTGTTTCGGTTCCCACACCAAAATTTCACAATAAATTTTACCAGGCTGGCAAAAACAATGGGCAAACCTGGTAATTTTCAGGTATACTTCCCCTCGAATTAGCAGAGAAAAACAACTCTGCGAGCGAAGTGATTGGTGGCAAAAGGAGCAGTTTTAATGAGCAAAAAGCAGCGATTCATGCGTTTGGCAGCGGCACTGGGTGTGGCGACTCTGATTTCTTCTCAGATTCCCATGCAGGGTGGTGTTGCGCTGGCCCGTGATGGTTACCCGAACAGTGGCGGTAAGTTCCTCGGAACCAGCCTGACAAACGAGCAGGTCTTCACCGGTGCTGCACTGGGACTGCTTGGCGCCTCTCTGATCCGCTCCCTGCGAGACAAGGGCGAGACCACCACGACCACGACTACCAGTGGTACCGGCGGCACTCCGGTAGCTGGTACTAAGGATTGCCCGGCGGCTACTCTGGTTGGTGATGGCTCTAAGTCCATCTACGATACCCTTGCGGGCGCGCCCAATAACTACTCTGCGATCAAGGGCCTGGTCGACGATTCTGGTATCGCTGACTCCCTCAAGAACGAGGGGCCGTTTACGCTGATTGCACCGAACAACACCGCGCTGGGTGCTGTTCCACCTGCTACCGTTTCCGCGCTCCGGTCTGATAAAGCCAAGCTGGCTGAGCTCCTCCAGACCCACACTCTGATCGGTCGCTATAAGTACGAGGATCTCTGCACTATGGCAGATGGCAAGAACATTCTGACCCTCTCTGGCAACACCGTAAAGGTCACCCATAAGGATGGCGAGGTGTTCCTGAACGGTGTCCAGGTGATGCCTGTCGATATGTCCTGCTCGAATGGCTACGTGCACCCGCTCGGTGGTCTGATCAAGTAAGCTCCCAAAATTTCACCTTTCTTCGCAAAAGCCCCTTATTTTTAAGGGGCTTTTTCTCTGTTTTGAACCTGAAGAGAAGGCTCATTTTTGCCGACAATCTCCGGCATGAGCCTTCTTAGAAAACAGCGTTTCGTCCGACTAACTGCCGCCTTAGGGGTCGCAGTGCTAATAGGAAGTCAGATTCCCATGCAGGGTGGTGTTGCGCTGGCTCGCGATGGCTATCCGAACAGCAGTGGGCGATTCCTTGGGACCAGCATTACTACAGAGCAGGTTTTTACCGCAGGTATTCTGGGTGTGCTGGGAGCCGCAGTACTGCGAGAGAAGAAGGCCGGTGGCGCTACTTCTCCGGCAGCTGGCAATGGCAACCTTCCGGTGGCTGGTGATTCGAACAAGCCTATCTACGAGGTATTGGATAGCATGCCTAACCAGTATTCGGCTGTTAAGGGCCTGGTCGACGGTTGCGACGATGTGGCCAGTGCACTGAAAGACAGTGGACCGTTTACCTTCTTTTCCCCCAGCAACCCTGAGGTCGCGAAGATTTCCTCGGAAGAAGTCTCTGCGCTTCGAGGAGATAAGACCAAGCTTTGCGCATTCCTGCAGAAGCACACGGTTCTAGGGCGCTACAAGTATCAGGATCTTCTTACCGCTGGCGAGAAGAAACTTCTAACCCTTTCCGGGGCAACCGTGACCCTGACTCAGCGTGATGGTAAAGCGTACATAGAGGGGATAGAAGTGACCCGCTCCGATATTGCCGCCAGCAATGGCTGGGTGCACGACCTCAAAGGCGTGATCCGCTAGTCACCAATAGAAAATGAAAAATGCCCAGCCTATGGCTGGGCATTTTTGTTGGCTTAGCTCAATCCGGCGCGGCTCAATCCACGCTGGATTTGTTCGTTTTTACGGAGCAACTTCCAGATATGTTTGCTCTGCCGGTTTTCCAGTGCAAGAAGAGCCATTCCCAGATCGATGCCCAGCACATCGGTATCGGTCCAGTTCTTCGAGAAATTCACGGCGTTGGGCCACCCATAGGTACCTGGCGGAACTCGCTTCTCTAAGGCTACCAATGCCTTCTGTGCGTCTTTTGGTACAAAGAGCATAGAGGCAAGAATGGCTGTGGGGCAAACCGTGCCATCATGCCATCCTTCTACAGGCTCCTGAGCGCCATAGCCAACGGGCGGGGGCTGGTCGCAGGCGTTGATACCGAAAAGCCCATCTGGGTAGAGGGTTGGGTGCTTCGCGCAAAAAGCTACGTGAGTTTTGTGTGACTTTTCGTAGCCCTTCCACCAGTCTCTCTTATGGGTATCTCGCTTGCCCTTCAAGTCGTAGTAGCTGGGTGTCATCTGCGCGAAAAACAGCGGCCCGATACCGATGGCATCCTTCCAGGAGTCCCAGGAAGCCTGTGGGAGGCTTCCTGCCAGTCCCAGCAGGTACAGATAAAGTGCCTCCGAGTAACCGGCCCAGCGTGCGTCTAAGAACTTGCCATCGGGCCTCCAGCCCATTGTAGGAGCGATAGCCTCGGGGCCATTCTGCATCCAGCGCCAGTCCATTTGGCTAATTAATCTATTGGCGATAGCACGGCACTCGCCCTGGAAAAACTCGCCTGCTGCCACTGCACCAAGCACCATGAGGCTGGTGTCTATAGGAGACAGCTCGCAGTCCCAGACCCGCTTACCCGTGCTCCAGTCGGTGAAGTGGTAGTGAGAAGCCGTGGTTGCCTTCTAGCTTTTCGGAGATAAAGCGCAACGTGAGCAGGGCGCGCGCTTCTGCCTCACTCTTGCTTATCCACTTGCGCTGTACGCCAATAGTTAGCGCAGCCAGCGCATAGCCTGTGGCGGCGATGGAGCAGACAGTATAGGTATCCTTGGTACCATCGTTTTTCGCCCGGTCTTTGGTCAGGCCGGTCTGGGGATGGGATTGCTCCCAGAAATACCGAAATGCCCGTCGTGAGGTTTCTGTAAGTGTCATCATTGTCCAGCACGCTGACGATAGCGTTCGGAGAGGGTAGGATCCACGCGGCGCATCCGTGCAGCCACGCTACCACCGGTGGCTTCGGATGGCTCTATCGGGTTTGCTGTCACACCAGTCACCACGAAGCGATACGATACGGGGCAGTTGGCAGGGATATCCTTCGGGTAGTCCGAGTGACCCCAGACCTGCCAGCTAAGTAGATGCACCCACCGTTCTTCGTTCCGCTCGACACCGATGAGCGCATTTACAAGTGCGGTTGGGGTGGGGCCAGGGCGAAGCATAAGCTCGCTCTCCACATCGGCACGGACTCCGTTATCCTCTACGAATAGATCGTAGCGAACTTGAATCGTATCGCCCCATTGCGCTTTCATAGCGCTATTATAACAAGACTGCTGAGGGATAGAAATCCCACAACGCGCGAGGGATATTAATCCCTCGTATCAGCCTGGATCGGTTTGCGATGGGAGAAGATAGTGAGCAGCACCCAGCCCAGAAGCAGCGGCTTGAAACCCTGTGTATAGATCCACATAGAGAACGGCTGACAGAGCGCGACCACTCCCAGGAGCAGGCAGGCGATTCCCGCGAACTCCATTGCTTGGGCGAATCTACCGCTCAGCATGGACATTTATCTCCGTTTTCGCATCGAACAGGTGGGTGCGGCTCTGGTTCAGCTTCAGATAGAGGGTATCGTGAACGGCAGGGCGGAATGTGGGCGCGGTACGTGCTTTTAACGTATGCCCACCTATCTCTACATTGATGATGTTCTCTGCACCCAGAAGCTCGACCACGACTACCTGCGCGGGTAGATGGCCCGGTGTTATCTGAGTGCGCAGGTCGATGTCCTCGGGGCGTACACCCAGGACCAGATCAACGCCTTCTGGGGCCTTCTCGAAACGGGAAGCACACTCGCTCTCAATAGGAATGGCCGTATCGGAGTCCAGCTTCAAGTGACTCCCATCTTTGCGGCAGGGAACCAGGTTCATGGCCGGAGATCCGATAAAGCCCGCCACAAAGAGGTTGCGCGGGTTGTCGTAGACCTCCATGGGAGTGCCTACCTGCTGGAGCAGACCACCGTACATAATGGCGATTTTGTCTCCCATAGACATAGCCTCTAGCTGATCGTGGGTCACATAGATGGTCGTCGCTCCCAGATCCGTCTGGAGGCGCTTGATCTCCGCACGCATCTCAGTGCGCAGTTTGGCATCCAGGGCAGAGAGTGGCTCGTCCATCAGGAAGACCTGTGGGCGACGCACAATGGCGCGGCCAATCGTCACGCGCTGTTGCTCACCACCGGATAGCTGCGTGGGGCGGCGCTCCAGCTTGTCTTCGATATGCAGCATACGAGCCGCCATCGCCACACGCTCATCAATAGTCTTCTGTGGAGTCTTGACCGCTCTCAGGGGGAAGCTGAGGTTTTCCTTCACAGTCATGTGCGGATAGAGCGAGAAGCTCTGGAACACGAAGGCAATGTCCCGATCTGCGGGCAGCTCTCTGGTGACCTCGCGCTCGCCAATGCGAATCGCGCCGCCATCGGGAATCTCCAGACCCGCAATGCACCGCAGAGTGGTCGTCTTACCACACCCGGATGGTCCCAGGAACACCATGAATTCCCCGTCTTCCACAGACAGGTCCATGCCCTTTACGGCGGTGAAATCGCCGTACTTCTTCACCAGCTTCTCAACTCGAACGCTTGCCATTAAGCTTTAATCCCCGTCGTTTCGGTAAAAATCGTTTATCGTCCCTTGATCGCTCCGAAGGTCATGCCTCGCAGGAGCTGATTGCGGAACAGGAAGGTGAACACTGCTGCGGGCAGCAGGAAGACAATGGCGCGGGCCGCGACTTCGTTCCACGGCACCGAGCCCCCCGCGTTCGCTGAGGCTGTAATCGACGGTGGCGCGGTCAGCGGCTTCAGGCCGGAGAGGAAGTACCCGAACGCGTACTCGTTCCATGTGTTCAGGAACACGAAGACAGCGGTGGTCGCCATGCCGGAGGCAATCAGCGGCAGCACAGTCTTCTGCATGGCCTTCAAGCGTGAGTAGCGGTCCAGAAGAGCGGCCTCTTCGTACTCGGGCGGCACATCATCGGTAAAGCCCTTCATGAGCCAGGTAGCGAATGCCACACCGACTGTGGTGTAGAGCAGAATCAGACCGGCCAGCGTGTTCAGAAGGTTGAGGCGCTGGAACATCATATACACCGGCACCAGGACCACCACAGGGGGCAGCATACGGGTGCTCAGAATGAAGAACAGGGCATCGCCCTTGGCCTTGATCTTGAACCGGCTGAACGAGTAGGCAGCCAGAGTGCCCATGAATACCGAGATCGCGGTACTGATAATCGCTACCCAGAGGCTGTTGATGAGCTGACCGACAAACTCTTTGTTCTTTGGACCCGAAGACATCGATGTAGTTCTGGAAGGTGGGCTCGAAGGTCAGCAGGGGTGGCACGGCGTTCATATCCGTGAACTTCTTGAAGCTGGTCAGAATCATCCAGAACAGCGGGAAGAGGTACACAATCAGGGCAACAGTGATTCCCACCCAGGCCATGGCCTGCCGGACCTTGGGCGGAATGATGAACAGCAGGGCGCAGAAAGCGCCTAGGGCAGCCAGAATGCCCACGAACATAGGACCGCCTACGCTGTAGGCTCCCCAGAGGCCAAGCACACCGAAGCTCCAGGGCAGGGCTGCTTGCACCATGCGGAGAGCGGGGCTATTCGGGTCGAAGAGCGGCGTGGCATCCGGGCGATTCTCGCCGCGCACGCGTGCCATGAACATCAGATACAGGTTCGTGAGACCGATGATGACCAGCAACACAATGTACGCTAGGGCACAGGCCTTACCTGTGTTCCAGTTCCGGAGAGCCTCACGGAAGACCTGAATACTGACCGTCTCTACCGTTGCGCCACGCTCTGTGATTATCCAGGCCAGGTCGAACATCTTGAAGCTGTCCAGGGTGCGGAACAGCCAGCGCGATCATAAGCAGCGGTGCGATAAACGGCAGGGTGATGTAGCGGAACCGGAACCACTCACTGGCGCGGTCCACGCTGGCAGCCTCGTAGAGTGTTTTGGGTACGCTGGCAAGCCCGGCGAGGGCTATCAGCATCACGAAGGGGGTCCACTGCCACGTATCGGCGATAACCACGGCCCAGAGCGAGTGCCGGGCATCGGTCCAGTCGATAGGATTCAGGTGGTCCATCTGCCCCAGCTTGCCCAGCAGGAAGTTGACCAGGCCAAAGTTGGTGTCCAGCAGGTAGCGCCAGAACAGGCCAACCACCACCGACGACAGCATCATGGGTAGCAGGAACAGCGTGGTCACGATGCCCTTGAGCCGAAAGGCCCGGTTCAGCAACACCGCAAGCCCGAACCCGAGGCCGAGCTGAAGTGAGACGGCAAGCGCCACAAACGCGGCGGTCTGAGAAAAGCTTTTCCAGACACTCTCTTTAAGGAGCATCTCGGTATAGTTCGCGACTCCGACTCCCTCGGGTGGAACGGTCGTGTTGGCCTGGTACTTGGTAAAGCTCAGCCCCAGGGACCAGAAGAGAGGGAAGACGTTCATCGCCACGAGCAACAGAATCGTGGGAAGAAGAAAGAGATTCGCAACTGCGCGGTCAGAGAGCGCCCGTCGTGGCGCGCGGTCAGGCATGACGCTCGCTATTCTATCAGACG
This sequence comes from Armatimonas sp., assembly GCA_049840835.1. Lineage (GTDB taxonomy): Bacteria > Armatimonadota > Armatimonadia > Armatimonadales > Armatimonadaceae > JANLTX01. The sequence goes on from JASGJG010000030.1 coordinate 131,061, forward strand.
ATAGACCATCTGGAGGTACTGTGGGCCGTAAAAAGAATAAAGCCTCCTATCAGAAACTCCGATAGGAGGCTTTATTTTGGGCGAGCCAGATTAGGCGCGGCGATTTCGCATGAGCAGGAAGCCAACCGGCACGAGGGCGACGAGGAGCAGCGTGCCACCGGGCATTTCCGGAGTCAGCGCGGTCACCGAAACATCGTCCACGCCCCAGAAGGACGGATCGTGGCGGGTTTCGAACTCAAGCAAGGTGCTGGTGCTGGTAGCAACAACCGATTGGGTGTAGTGCGTATAGCCAAAGGAAGGGGAATTCGCGAAGCTCTGAAGAGCGGTACCATTCCACCGAGCCTCGAACGAGTTCGTTCCGCCGCTGGAGAAGTTTACTACCCAGTACGAGAAGGTGTAGGTCTGCCCAATCATGGTTGACAGGGTCTGCGAGAGAGTGCCCGTGCTTCCAACGGCACCGTTAAAGTACCCAAAGCTTCCGCTGTGGTTGTAGGGCGATGTGGTCACACCAGAGAAGCCGGTGTTGCCGGTCAGTGTCCAGCCACTGAGGTTGCCTGTCTCGAAACCGCCGTTGGTAACCAGGTCGGCGGCGTATGCCTGCTGTGTAGTCAGGGCTAGGATGCCGAGTCCGGCAGCCGTTGCCAGGAAAAGAGAGCGCAGTGATGATTTCATATGTTCGGTTCCTTTACCTACCTGTCACCGACCCATGTCAGGTGCTAGTGGTTTAGACTGTACCATAGCTTCTGAAAATATGTAAACTGGAAATTTCGTAAATTACTAGTTTATAGAATAAAAACTGGTAATTCTGCCGGTGAGAAATCGTAATGGATTTGCCAGGTACCCAGTACGGACCAAGTCTGCCTGACCCAATCGAGTGGGGAGTCCTACCTGTCTGCTCCCGCCTGTATCAGTATTTGGGCGATGGCTTGCCGCTCCGGGCGGGCAGAGGAACGGGCAAGACTCAGTGCTGTCTGGTTGTCCGGCGCGCGTGCATGAGTATCCGCTCCACGCAATAGAAGTAGCCGCACTGCCTCAGTATGTCCCTCGCGAACAGCAAGCATGAGCGCGGTGTACTGGCTGGCGATTGGAGCGGGAGTCGCAGCAGTGGAGTGCCACGGATCCAGCAGACTTATGGCTTTTCCGACACCATCGGCAACTGGGTCAATCAAAGGGCGCACTTCACGAGCGTTGACATCCGCTCCTTTGTCTAGCTCCTCACGAAGAACACGGACATTTCCGCCCTTAGCGCAGAATAACAGACCATCGTTGAGACTATCCTGCTGTTTCTGCCGCTCTGCGCGACGGGCCTTTGATTCCCTCTGCTGCTCCGAGCGGTAAATAGAGAAACCAGCCGCACCAAGGCAAAGAATCAGGGCGAAAGCAAGGATTGCCTGTTTCATAGCATCACTTGCTAATATCTTACCCCTTTTAAAACAAAACAACCCCCTCGCTTTAAAGAGAGGGGGTTATGAGAACTTGGTGGTTATTACTTCGCGCTCAGAACCTTGTCCTGCTCGGCGGCGATGAAATCCAGCGCCTCTTTCGGGGTCTTGGCACCAGAGGCAGCGGCGAACAGGTTGTCCTGGCTGATTTTCAGCAGCTCGGAGTACTTGGGCGAGTTGTCGAAGTCCTTGAGGTGGGGCACAGTCTGTGCGAACACTTCGTTGTACGGGTTGGCTTTCTTGAACTCGTCGGTGGCGGCCACCTTCTTGTTCGCGGTCAGACCGCCCAGAGCCACCCACTTCTTCTGAGTCTCTTCTTTAGAGAACCAGGCTAAGAACTTCTTGGCGTCATCCGTGTTCTTCGAGTAGCTGGAGAGGGATAGCCCCTGTCCACCCAGGCTTACGAACTGCCCTTTGGGGCCTTTCGGTACCACAAAGTAGCCCGTCTTATCCATGAATTTGTTCTTGGCAGGGTCTGCCAGATCCGGGAAGAAGGCAAACCAGTTCTCGGCCATGGCCACCTGACCACCCATGAACGCTTCGTTGCACTGCTGGAAGTAGAAACTCTGTGCACCAGGCGGGCAGAATTTCTTCAGACCCACGTAGAACTCCAGCGCTTTCACAGCATCCGGGGAGTTGATGGCGCCCGTGGCCTTACCATCTTTCTGAAGCTCGCCGCCGAAACTCCAGAGCACCTGATCGAAGCCCATGGTCGCACCGTCGACTTCCTTGGAGTAGAACAGGGCTACGCCGTAGAGCTTCTTATCTGGCCGGGTAAAGAACTCGGCTACCTGCTGAAGCTCATCCCAGGTGGTGGGAGTGGCCAGCTCGCGGTTGTACTTGGCCTTGAAGGCAGTCTTTTCCGCCGCATCTTCAAAGAGATCTTTACGATAGGCAAACGCAATGCCATCTGCCATACACGGTATGGCATAGAGCTTACCAGCGTACTCGCCGTAGTTCTTTACAGCAGCTTCTTCGTTGTCGGCTTTGGGGAAGTTCTTGGGATCGTTGACCCACTCCGAGAGGTCCACATAGTGGCCGCTGGTAGAGGCTTTACCGAGCCACTGCGAATCGCCTACGACCATGTCGAAGGTGGAATCCTTGGCGGTCCAGGCGGCGTTTACCTTGGTCTCGAAGTCGGACCAGGGGATTTGCTGCACCTCTACCTTGATACCGCTCTCTTTGGTGAAGTCTTCGGTGAGCTTCTGAAGCTGATCAGCGGGCTTCCATTGCGCCCAGGCAATCACCAGCTTTTTGTCACCACCGCCACCACCTGCGGCTGCAGTGGTGCCACCTCCAGCGGGTGTATCTCCGCCGGGATTGCTGCTCGGGCAACCTGCAAGCAGCAGGAGCGCTCCCGAGAGAGCAGCTAGAAAACCACGTCGCTGAAGTTTTGTTGTCATATTTGCGCGTATGTCCTGATGGTAGAAAGCCCCTCTCTCAGGCACTGAGAGAGGGGCTGGTGAGGGAGATTAGCCTGCAGTGATCTTGCGAGTCTTGGCGTCGAAGAGCATCGCCTTGTTGAGGCGCTGGCTCATCTCTGCCAGGGAGATGATGGTCTGCACTCGAATCGCCAGCTCGATGTTGGCGTTGCAGTTCATCTGATCGCCCTTGCGGATCGACTCCAGCCAGTTCTGCTGGTGGGCAGGAATGTTCTCGTAGCGAGCGAACCGGGCCAGGTCAGGAGCGTTGGTGTCGATTTCCATCGGCTCCACTTCCTCGGCGTAGGGGCGCTCGGGGTTGAGCTGAACACGATTGCCGAAGCGAATCGTGGCCTTGTCGCCACGGATGACATCGTCCAGACCCTGCTCGTTCACGGTAGAACCGATGAAGAGCATGGACCAGCCCGATGGGAACTCCGCCATGACCTGCACGGTGTCGGCTACTTCACGGTCCTTGTTCTGCACGCCGTGGGTACCGATGGACAACACACGGGTGGGGAACTCGGGGTTGCCGGAGGCCACCAGGAACGGGTGCAGCTTGTGCGGCATGAGGTCACCGAGGATACCTGCGGAGTAGTCCCAGTACTTGCGGTAGCGTGCCCATCGGGAGCCAGAGTCATCGCGGTCCGGGAACTCATCGCCACCGGCGCCACTGGCGCTGGCGAACGGACGATTGGGAGCGGAGCCGAGCCAGCGCTCCCACTCCAGGGTAGCCAGGCTCAGGTCACCCGGAATCGGGTAGTTCCATTCGCCCTTGCGGTTGTTGCGGCAGTAGGAACCCTGGCCCATGACCAGTTTACCGATCTTGCCTTCGCGAATCGCCTTGGCGGTGGCATGCCACCGTACATCGGTACAACCCTGGGAGCCGATCTGAACCACGGCCTTGGTGCTCTTGGCGGTATCGTAGAGCTGGAAGGCTTCGTCCACATAGCGCACCATGGGCTTTTCGCAGTACACATGCTTACCAGCCTGCATGGCGTGAACAGCTACCTGACCGTGCCAGTGCTCCGGGGTAGCAACCACAATGGCGTCGATATCGCCGCGCTCCAGGAGCTTGCGGTAGTCACGGTCGCCATAGACATCGGCGTTGCCCGCCTTCTCCTTTATGTGGTTCACAGCGCGATTCAGGTTGCCCTGGTACGCATCGCACGCGGCGACCGGCATCACGTTCCAGTCGGCTGTATGCTCGGAGTAGGAGCGCACGTGGGCATTGAAGCCCTGACCACCTACACCCACGAAGCCGATGTTCACGCGGCTGTTGGCGCCAATGGCCTTCATGCTGGCCATCTTGGTGCCCATGGGGTACTTACCCGCTTTGAGCGCCTTGGTATCCGCCGTTGGAACCGGGATGCCACCTGCAACCTTGTTGGCCGCCTCAGCGGGCTTAGCCGTGACGACGCCTGCTGCAACCAGTCCGGCTACGGTAGCGCCGACGGAGAGAAACTCACGGCGAGATGCGCCGTTCTTGGACTCGTCTGTCGTCTCTGTCATTTCTTCACGCTCGTTCATAAAAACCGAGGATCCTCTCAAAAATTCCTGTAACGCTCTAAAGCGTCAGAGCTTCGCTCGCGATGGCGACACGAGTGCCGCCGGTGATCGCCTCGTTTGCCTTAAGTGCGACAACCGTTGCCGCATACCCTTCTTTCGGCCCGCTGCCGTTGGGTTTTCCCGTGCGAATGGCATTCAGGAACGCCTCGCAGGTAAAGTAGGTCGGGTTGCGTTTGGGATCTGTATCCATGTTCTTGCCTGGCTCTTTGCCCAGAGCCAGCAGTTTGGAGGCATCGGCCACCAGCATGATCCCAGTCTCATCGCCGACTTTCTCGCGGCTGGCGTAGACTTCCCAGCCCAGCGCCTCGGCGTCGGCTTCCTTGAACATCCAGGCGCGGGTGCCACGGAGGAGCACGGTCGCTCCCGTACCCTGGAACTGCTCGTAGGTGCCGCCAAACGAGCTACCCAGCGTGGCATCGTAGGTCAGGCGGATACCGTTCGGATACTCGAAGATAGCGGAGATGGTATCCGGCACCTCGCGTCCGTCCTTCCAGGTGCTTACGGAACCGAAGCCAGACACACTGGTGGGGTTGGCGCGCAAGAACCAGCTCGCCACATCGACCGAGTGGATACCGATCTCGGAGATAAGACCGCCGCTGGTCGCTTTATCCAGACGCCAGTTCAGATCACGCTCGCGATCCCCACTCGCCGCCGCGCGGCGCCAGCTGGTCTTCTTGTTCCATGCGGACTCGCAACGTGCCACAGACTCGCCCAGCACACGGGTGTCCACAAAATGCTTCACGTGGCTGTGCTGGGGGTTGGTGCGGCTCTGAAGACCGCTCTGGAAGATAAGCTTCGGTGCAGCGATTGCGGCCTGCGCGATAGCTTTGGCATCATCCGCCGTGTGCGCCAGTGGCGCCTCGCAAAAGACATGCTTGCCCGCTGCCAGGGCGTCTATGGCAATCTGTTTGTGCAGGTGGGTAGGGGTGGCAATGAACACGCCCTGCACCTTGGCATCCGAGAGTACAGCCTTATAGTCTTTAGTGAAAGCTGCCTTGGGCGCCAGCTCCTGACCACGCTTCTGCGCTCCTTCATAATTGTCGCAGATCTGCCCGACAGTCACGCCCTCCAGGTAGGAGAGCGACGTCAGAATCTCGCGACCCCGCTCACCCAGCCCGATAACCGCTACAGTAACCGGAGTCGCCGGAACCGGGTCATCTAACAGGTTGGGCTGGGGGACTAGCTCGGCGGCATGCGCGTAGGAACCAAGTCCCAGCAGCGCCCCCATAGCTCCGAGCCCCAGAAGCTCACGTCGCGTTACGTTGTTATCATCCATGTGTGTGTAAGTTCTCAGTGTTTCGGTAGTTTGTCGTTGCCCTTCGCCAGGCCGAGAGCATAGAGGATTCCCCCAAGCACATGCTCCTGGTACCAGGGTTTCTGCCAGACATCCGGTCGGTGGCCCAGTGCGGTGTAGAACACACGCCCTTTTCCGTAGCGTTTGCACCAGGCAATGGGATAGTATCCCGGCTCTTTCGTGTTCGGGTGCTTATCGAGGACCATCAGCTCATGAAACGTGTTTTTATCGTAGCTTTGAAACTGATAGATTTCATCGAAGACCGTGACACTCTTTCCGAGTCCTTTTGTGGCCGGATGTTTCATATCTTGCACCAGGCACTCCACATCTACCTGAGCGCCATGGGTCTTGAACTCTCCGCCTATCATCTCTAAATACGGCTTGTATTCATGAAAAGTGTCCGAAGCCGCATGCGTTCCGATAAAGGCTTTTCCCGAGGCAATCCACTTCAGGAAACCATCTTTATCCGGCAAGGGAAGCTCACCCGTGGTGGAAGCGAAGAACACACCATCATAGTTCTTCAATGACTCCAGGGTCATCTTCTGCGCCATCTCGGCGTCATCACGCACATAGTCCACGGTAAAGGCGCCGCTTTTGGCTCCCAGATCCGCCAGAATCTTCTCTGCCACGGGAATGGAATCGCCATGTCGGAATCCCTTGGTAACAGTGACTACCAGGAGTTTCTTGGGAGGCTTTGCCAGGGCCATGGGAGAGAGGGCGCTCACTGCAAGCATCGCGATAAGCGCGCGTCGAGATATCGTCATAGACTCGCTTTCTATCCTTTAGTATAACGCCGTAAACGGGTATACGGCAAGGCTAAATCCGTGCCTTTGCTTGCTGAATGAGGGCCATTTCTCTCTAAAGTGAGGCCAGCAGGTGTAGAAAGGTCATTGCACCAGGCTCTAACGGTTTCCAGCGTAGAAGCCGGGCTTGTGAGTTCCAACCCTGCGTTTTGGGCGCGTTCATTGCTGATATCCATCAGGCTGCTGAGTGGGCCACCATTGGGGCGATACAGAGGTAGCTCCTGAAAAGTGAGGTCTACCAGTAAGTCTGCAGGCACCCAGACCGGGTTCTCTATGCCCAGAAGGCGAAGAAACGCTGCCCAGGTGAATCGTGGACCGGCCAGGTTGAAGATACCGGACAGGTTCTTCTCCAATACCGTGACTACGAACCGGGCCATATCTCGCGCATCGATCATCTGCAGATAGTCCGAGCCATCGCCCGGTGCCAGCATCTCACCACCTTGCCGCGCACGCTGCATCCAGTAGGTGTACCGCCCGCTGGGGTCATAGGGGCCGACGACTATCTGAGGACGAAGTACGGTGGCACGCTCCCCAAGGCGCTTTGCACAAGCTGTTCACAGGCGACTTTGAGCGGGCCGTAGGTATCGTTGTCTATCTCCGTAACACCGGGAACTGCAGGAGCCACGGTAGGAAAGTCCTCGGTTACGGGACCATGCGGAGGGTCGCCATAGGTGCGTACCGCGCTTACAAATACATAGCGACTCACTCGATCTCGCAGAAACTCCGCGCTTGGCTGTACCTGGCCTGGCAGGTAGCCCGTGACATCGATACAGGCATCCCAGGTGCGCTCTGTACCCAGGGCCGCTAAACTCTCTCTGCCGCCGTCTCTATCGCCCCGCAGGTGCTCCACATTCGCTGACAGCGCATCGGGAGTGATGCCGCGCGTAAGAATGGTGACGTCATGCCCGGCGCTCACCATCGCCTCCACGATATGCCTGCCCACGAATTGCGTACCGCCTAAGACCAATATGTTCATGCCACCAGTTTAGCGTTTCGGAATATCCTGCGATACCGTCTGTCGGAGAGTGGAGAGTAAAGGGAGATGGACAGTATTCGCAAATATCCGCGCACGCGGCACCTGGAAGGCTCCGGGCTACAGAAAGACGATGACCCGGATGTGGCTTCCTGGGTAATGCTGCGGGGCCGAACTCTTGTAGTAGAGGAAAAGCTGGATGGTGCGAATACCGGCATCTCGTTCTCCGAGAATGGCGAACTGCGGCTGCAGTGCCGCGGGCACTATCTGACCGGCGGGCCGACCGAGGCGCAGTTCCAGCTCTTCAAGCCCTGGGCACAGACGCATTGCCAGTGGCTCTGGGAGACCCTGGGCACGCGCTACGTGCTCTATGGGGAGTGGCTCTACGCCAAGCACACCGAGTTCTACGATGCCCTGCCGCACTACTTCCACGAGTTCGATGTGTTGGACTTAGAAACGGATACTTTCCTGAGCACCCCACGTCGCCATGCCCTGCTGGCAGGTGGCCCTGTGGTCTCCGTGCCTGTGCTACAAACGGCGGCATTTACCAAACTTACCGACCTCACCCGATTGGTAGCGTATTCGGTGTACAAATCCGAGAGCTGGGGAGAGGCGCTCAAAGCTGGCTGCTGAGGCAAGCAATCTGAATCCCGAGATTGTGCTGAGTGAGACGGATAAATCTCGGCTTTCTGAGGGGCTGTATATAAAAATCGAGGAGAATGGCGCAGTCATAGAGCGCTACAAGTGGGTGCGCCCCGATTTCCTGCAAACCATTCTGGAGTCTGGGAGTCACTGGAAAGCCCGGCCCATTATTCCCAATCAGCTTCGTGAGGGAGTGAACCTGTGGTAGGGGAGCAAGGTATAGACTGGGCCGCCGTGGAGAACGCACTCTGGTGGAAGACCATGGAAGCTTGCCCGCAGGATGCTCGCTACCACGGAGAGGGAGATGTAGCTACCCATACCCGCATGGTCTGCGACGAGCTGGAGAGCAGCGTCGGTTTTACGGACCTGCCCGACACCGAAAAGAGAATCCTGCGGCTGGCGGCGCTGCTCCATGACATTGGGAAACCTGCCACCACGCGCACCGAAGACGATGGCGCGATTACCTCACGGGGACATGCACGAGTAGGGGCGGTTATGGCGCGCCGGATTCTCTGGGAGCAGGCTGTACCTCTGGCCGAGCGCGAGGCAGTCTGTGCACTGGTGCACTGGCACATGCGCCCCGGTCATTTCCTGAACTACGACGACCCGGACCGAACGGCTATCACTATCGGGCAGACGGCGCGGTGTGACTGGCTCACCCGGCTAGCTGAGGCAGATACACGGGGACGAATCGCACCGGATACCACCGACGCTCTGGTACGAGTAGGGCTGTTCGGGGAAGCCTGCAAGGAACTGGGTATCTGGGAAGGACCATTTCCCTTTGCCAGCGACCATAGCCGGTTCCAGTACTTCCGCACACCGGGCCGCGACCCACACTACGCAGCGTTCGATGATACGAAAAGCACCCTGACCCTTATGTGCGGGCTACCTGGCGCGGGAAAAGACACCTGGGTACAGCAGAACGCCTTTGACCAACCAGTAGTCAGCCTGGATGCCCTGCGCACAGAACTCGGTATCCATCCGTCGGACCCACAGGAACAGATCATATTAACAGCGCTGGATCGTTCGCGCGGGTATTTGCGAGCTGGCCAGGATTTCGTGTGGAACGCCACAAACCTCCGCCAGGAGATGCGAGCGCGACCGATTGGGCTGGCAGCGGACTATGGGTTTCGGGTGCGAATCGTCTATAGGGAAGCTCCTCATAACCGTCTGTTCGCCCAGAATCGAAACCGGGCCGCAGCGGTGCCCGAGAAAGTCTTAGGGAAATACATCGACCGTTGGGAGATGCCAAGTCTGGTGGAGTGCCACGAGCTGCTGATAGTGCCGTAAAATCGCCACTGGATCTTTTGTTTGCCTTGCGGTAGGATCGCGATCCTGATGGACCTTTCCGACCCTGAGTTTGCTCATATCACTGACCCACTGGTGCGGGAGATGCTGGAGCGAACTCTGAAACCAGCACCGGAAACGAAGCCGTATTGGGCCACCGCGAATGGGGAGGCACGGCTCTATAAGGGCGATGCGCTGGAGCTTTTAGGGCGACTGAAGCCTGAGTCGTTCGAGTTGATTTTCGCAGACCCACCGTACTTTCTTTCTGGTGGGGGAATGACCTGCCAGAGCGGAAAGCGTGTGAGCGTAAATAAAGGCGCGTGGGATGTACCGTCTACTCTGGAAGAGATGCACGCGTTCAACATGACCTGGCTGAGCTTGTGTCAGCGGGCGCTGACCCCAAACGGCTCGCTGTGGGTATCGGGTACACAGCATAATATTTTCTCCGTGGGCTACGCGCTGCAGACACTGGGCTTCAAGGTGTTGAACGATATTGCCTGGTACAAGGTGAATCCGCCCCCAAACCTGTCTTGCCGTTACTTTACCCATGCCACGGAGACCGTGCTCTGGGCGCGCAAGGACCAGTCGGCTCGGCATACGTTTGACTATGAGACTATGAAGGCAGCGAATGGTGGTAAGCAGATGCAGTCGCTGTGGTCTATCAAGCCACCCGCTACCTGGGAGAAGCGCTATGGGAAACACCCCACCCAGAAACCAGAGGCGCTATTGCTGAGAATCATCGAGGCATCGTCGCGCCTCGGCGAGCGGGTACTGGATCCATTCTGCGGCAGTGCGACTACGGGAGTGGCTGCGCTACGCCTGGGCCGAATTTTCATAGGCTTTGACCAGGAGGACAATTATCTGGACCATGCCCAGAAACGCCTGCGAGATGAAGCACAGCAGCCAAGTCTGCTTTTCGTGATTCCCGTGGTAGATTTCGAGCCGTTTGTCTCTACACCAGTTATTGCTTGGGCAGAAGTTGTAGTCGCTGCGTTAGAGTCTCTTGGCGGTGAGGCAGACTTGAGAACTATCACACGGCAAGTAGGTCGGAGTCCACGCACTAGGTCCTGTCCTACCTGGCCCGCCACGGTACGTCGTATAGTTCGGCAATCGAAGCGTTTTGAAGTGGTGGGCCGAGCGCGTTATCGCCTCAGATAGCGTCCTCTGCCTAGAAACTCGATAAAGCCAAGGTCACGCAAAACCTGAAGTTGCTGCCTAATCTTGTCTTTCACATGGCGGTTATCCGGGTGTAGCTCACTCAAGGTCGCTTCGTGGGCATAAACGTCGGATAGGTTGAATTCAGTGCCTAGATGCTGCACGATATTCAAAACATCCAATGTCCAACCGCGTGCTGTTATAGGTATCTCTTTGAGAGGCTGAACTCGCGCATACCAGGCGCGAATCTCGGCTTTCGGCGTAACAATGTCGCTATCTATCAGCTTGCGTTTACCGTCGGGCGCGACATAGTCCATACGCAAGTTGCAGCCCTGCCAGCCCGCACGTTTGGCGTCTGGGCCTAGTGGCTTTCTGGCCTCAATCATAGACATTGTAAAGAAAAATGAAGGGACAAGGAGAAGATTCGCCACGGTCCAACCTGGGGCGGCGTGATAGTGCAGATAGAGCAAGTTAGGGGTGTTGCCACACTCCACTGCCTCAGTCATCTTGCCAAGCGCGCCATCAGTGATTTTTGTTTTTACCCACTTCTTGCCGCTTTTTAGTTGATAGCGAGCCTTACAACTTCCACAAAAGTAATCATAAGCAGGTTCATTATTAGGAGCAGAAACCAGGGTATCTGTTTGGCAGGCGCAGCAATAGAGATTATTCGCTCCCCAGTCCTCAGTGATGAGCCGCGCCATCTGTGAGGCACTGGTGTATCCGGCGGCCAGCGCCGGGTTCATTTGGAGAGTCATGAACGATTCATGGCGAAGGTACCTTCCAGCAAGAGATCCGCTGCTTTCTCGTGAAGGAACCACTTTCCAGTTATCTGGTTGCCATCCTCCGACAGAGTGCCTTCATAAAGAATAGAGTAAGGCTTGGTTTCATGGCGGGTTTTGTGCCTATCGGTAAAAATGGTGATAACGACACCACTCTCATAGGTTTTTACAAAAGAGACAGCATTATTTTTTATATCGCCATCCACAAAGGATCTATCTGTCTGCTCTCGCGATACTTCAATAGTGTCTGTTTCCGCACAACCCAAACTCTGAGCTATTTTTCGCTTGTAGGCGAGTTGTTCTGATGGGGGAATCAAGGAGAGATCCATATACTCCTCTATTACCAAGCGGCTGTACGTGGGCTCTTTATCTATGATATTCCCGCGAAATCTGTGTTTCGTATGTTCGAGTTCCGCGCGAAAATAGTATTTCTGGCCGTCCTGTTCATAGTATCCATCCCACTGGCTTCTGGTGGATTTGCCGGTTGAGAATAGATGAAGAAGGCTCATTTGTATGGTCTGTATTATAGCCGATGTTATTCTTTTAGAGAGGTCAGGAAGTTCCCTACAGGGAAGTAAGACACGGTAGGAGGCCGATGCGTTCCCACATGCGCAGGAATAGTCGAGAGCGAAAATCGGAACCTTGGCGGCCTACTCTAAGATGCCGACTGGTATTTGACTTTGCTAGCTGAGAGAGTGGGTACGATGGGAATGATGGGGCATTTCCCTGCCACATACGGAATGAAAGAAGACCCAAATATGTATAGGGGTGCAATTACACCCATCATACCCATCGTACCCACTCTACTGCGAGGACAGGTAACTGCCCTACAGTGTCACTGTGACATCGACGATCATGCCCTGGAAGCGGTTCGTGTAGTAGGCAATGTTGCTGGCAGCGGACTCGGGCGGACCGGTCGTACCCGCCAGGCCGAACGCGAACTCCGTGTCCCAGTCCGCCCAATCGGGAGGCAGGCCGGGAATGTTCCAGCTACGCCGGTACGTGGTGCCATAGTAATCCCTATCGTTGAAGTCGTGGCAATAGACGCTGTAGGACTTACCACCATCTATCTTAGGCACCACAAGTAGCGCGCGGAAGCCCATGTAACCATTATTGAGGTCTTTCTGTTCCACATACCAGCGACCCGCCACCTGGATGGTGTTCGAGCCCACCGTGACTTTTACCGTACTCGAACCGAGCTTTGTGCTGCCCAGATAGGCTTCTAGCGTAACAGTATCGACTCCCTCTTTCGTATCGTGTGCCTTGTAGGTGGCGGTCTGTGTTTCTACCGGAATCGTGGTACCACCATCGGCGGAACCTAACAGCTCACCAGCATTGCGTGTGGTGAGCCATTTGTAAGTGATTTTTTCGCTGGACTTCAGAGGGCGCATCCCCTGAACCTCTGCTTTCAGCTCCACGGTTTCTTTGGCTTTTAGCTTCGCCGAGCTGGGACTGGCCACCACACCAGTCACGTAAACGTTGATCTTGGCAGAGCCCAGCGGCTCTGTTTTGCTGCCGCCTTTGATAGAAATCATAGCTTCTATTGTGTCTTGCATGCCTGCCGTTAGCCCGGCAGCGTAGGTGACCGAGTCTGCGGTAGTGGATTCAATGACCGGAGCGAAGTTAGTACCGTCGGAGATCTTGCCGGTGCTGCACTTCCAGGCATAAGCAAAGGCGGAGCCACCAGGGGCTGTAGTATCCACGGCGGTGACCTTGATGCCTGGGAAGACGTCGCCGCGCGCTACGATGACTTCATCGGGCGTGAGCTGAATCTTAGCTTTGGTAACGATTACCTCCCACTGCGTAGCTTTCTGTGCTCGACCCAGATCCATAAGCTGGAAGATAATATCGAACACCTGCAAGAACAGGTCGATCTTGCCCAGCAGACCATTGAGTTTCTCCGCCGCCTTCTTCATAAAGTCGGCGTTTGCAGAGCCTGCCGTGTTTCTCAGGAAGGTCTCCAGCAATTGGAACAGTGCCTCTTTCACTTTCTCGGTGCCGATGAGAAGCTGGAGCATATCGTAGCCAGCATCTTTGTACTGTCCTCCTTTTATCTTCGTGACTATGTCCACCGACCCGGAATATAGGGTAATCATGTCTTTCAGCACCGCGCTGCTACCCACAAAGCCCAACCACTGATCGATGAGCTCTCCCTTGAGCGGGAAGATGATGCCGGTAACCAGCGGCACGATGAAGTCGATCACGGCGGAGCGCAAGCAAGCATCTACATAGTCCGACTGTTGTTGGGGATTGAGCTTACTGAAATCCCCGTCTGACCCACCCATACCCACAGCCGTGAGGGTGTATTTCGTGGAGCGGGCATCAGAAGGAGTCAGCGGCAGTGATATAGGGTCGCTAGCTACCGGCGCAAAGAAGTCTCTGGAGCCGCCCAGCCATTCTGCAATCGTGGGAAGGGCGCTGGTGGAGCCTTTAACCGGTGAGATGCTAATAGCTTGCTCAGTGAGGTTGGCAAAGCTGGGGTGCTCTACCCGGTTCGTGTCCGTGTAGGACTCTCGCTGGGCATAGAAGTAGGCGCGTCGCCGGAAATAGTTCGTGACTGTGGTGCTACCGTTGCCATCCGTCTCCACAGTGATACCGCTGGTCTTTTCCGTTGGCGTAACAATGGCACCACGAGTGACGGTGGGATGGAATGGCTGAATATCCTGAAGCAGGGCGCTTTTGAGAGTGGCATCCGCCGAATCCATCCAGGTTTCACCCTTGGCAGCAATCAGAGCAGCTAAGGCGTTTTCGAGGTTCGTTAGCTTGTCAGGCTTGCTCAGTTCCTCCAGGTAAAGCTGCTGGACAGAAACAGGAAGGCAAGTCGCCCCCAGAGCAGCGAAGGCTAAGACCTCGGCAGTAGATCGCGGTGATAGGTCTGTCTTACCGTCACGGACGAATCCCAATAGCAGAGGGCCGCCGCCAGAGCCGGTTGCCATAGCCAGAGAAACCGCGCCACTGAGGACACTGGTAGTAAAGGTACCATCGGGCGTAATTGGTTGTGTGCCCAGCAGTCCGGCGACCTGAACACCTGTGAGACTGATTCCCGAAGGCAAGGTTACTCGCCCGGTAAGTATGGTGGCATCGGGTGGAGCGCCGTTGCCTCCACCGCCGCCGCAGCCAGCAATCATCCCAGTCGTTACAATGCTGAGCGCCAGTGCCAGAAAGTTCCGTCGTTTCATACTATTCCATCCTTTGCGTTTAAAGGATGGAATAGCAGCTCCGTGTTAGCGTCGCGTTAGACAATCGTTAGACATGAGTATTAGCTTCCCTGTAGAGAGAGGTCATCCAGCCAGAACACCGTGTTCGCATCGGCATCCGACACAAAGCCCCACCAGGTCAGTGCCGCGAATTCTTTCCCCGAGCCACAGGCCAGCCCACTGAACTTGCGTGGAGGCGTGCGACCTGGCAGCCTTAAGGTAAGCTCCCACACGCCTGAGCCCAGCGCGCAGCGAATCTCATAGCGCACCCAGGAATCTGTGGGGATGCTCATCAGAGTCTTACCGCCCACCACAAGCTGCCCGCCTTCAATCCGCAACGATGGCCCTACCCGATACGGAGACACATTATCTCGCCACTCATGGTAGAACACCGCGCCTGGCTCTAGGCGCAAGGCGAATGAGCCAGTCATGTTCCTGCCGAGCTCGCCGGGGCTATAGACCAGGTGCGGGTTGTAGCGTGCTGGCTGGCCCGGCGCGTCGATTACCTTAAGCGACTTCTGCCCCGAGAGAGCCTGTTCGGTGGAGACAATGACTTTAGAGGTAGTCTGCCCCGGTGTCGTATACACCTGAAGTCGTCGCCCGGAAGGTGTCTGGCCCACGGCCCAGGCCTCGAAATCCTCTGTAATCGGCTTCGGTGGCGGCGGGGGAGGCAGCGGGGGATAGGCACGAGGTACTTCACCGGTGTAGGGCTTTTGCCCTTTCCTGCCAGACTCGGAATAGTCCCACTCCACAAAGCCGATTTGCGTGGCCGGGGAGCCCGACTTCAGCCGGAAGTCGCCCTTATCTGGATCCTGGAACTTCGGGTCGGCGGCAACTCCGGTGGCATCGCTGGCAGGCACTTTTGCCCCACCGCCTACCTGCCAGTACAGGTTGCTAACTAGCGCGAAGTTCTTGCCCGGCTCACCGCTCCAGTTCGACCCAAGCAGCGGTCCCTCTTTCCAGAGAATGATGTTCTTGGTCAGAGTAAAACTCAGGTGGTCCTCGGCGCGGGTACGCATGAGCTGCGCCTGCCGTCCGAAAGCAAAGATATTATTTCTAACTGTGTTATCTCTGCCGTAGTGCTGGTGAAACGGGGCGGACTTGGTACGGTAGACAAGGTTGTTCTCGGCCACAACACCTGTCGTGCCCTCATCGAAGTAGATGCCCCAGCCACCGTACTCATCCGACTCGATATCAGAGATTACGTTGTGGTGCAGTGTGGTACCCGGCGCCACACCGAGGGTATAGATGCCGCCCATATCGGAGAGCACGCCCTGCCCGATATTGGAGATACGGTTATAGGCAATCTCGTTGTGGTGCGCGCCACTCTCGCCGTAGCCCCAGGACCAGCCGGGAGAGATACCAGTGTAGTAGAAGTCGGTAATCTCATTGCGCAGGATTTTGTTGTACGGGCTATGCCCCAGCCACACCCCGATTCCCGCTGGAGAGATACGCCCACCGTGCGCAATCAGGCAGTCTTCCACCGTGATGCGCTCGGCTAGCTTCTCCTCGTCTTTTTGAAGATTCGTCTCGCCGATCTTCACACCACCTGCACCCAGGTCGGTAATGGTGCAGCCAGAGAGGGCGCAGTCTTTGCACCCTGGCCCGAAGCTCACGCCCCACGCGCCCAAGTTCGTGAACGTGCAGCTCTCGAATCGCACACTGCGCGCGCCAGTCAGAGCCACAGCGGCATTCTGGTGTGCTTCCGCCTGATAGAAGCTGTCACCGCCAGCCGGGCAGTTCCAGGCTGCATGCGCCAGCGTGATACCTTTGATAACGACGTCTTTCGCCCCATCGATTTTCAAGAGCTGCTCTAACCGTGGCACAACTAGAGTGGTCTGACTCAGCTTTTCCTCGAACTGGGGCAGATAGGTCAGGGTCTGGGTAGGTTTGTCTAAGTACCATTCACCCGGCTCAGTGAGGGCCTCTTTGACATTCTCGACAATATAGCGCTTGCCCTCAGCAATCGCCTGGTACCCTTCTCGCCCAATCGTCTGCCCCGTGAACTCGGCAATACCTGCGCTCTCCACAATGCGCTTGACCTTCATACGGGCCATAGTCCAGATCTGGAAGCACAGCACTTCGATATCGGTCGCGTTCGCCCAGCTCTGCTTGATATTGCCCGCCTCAAAGGCCAGTCGGTCATAATTCCGGCCATCTGCTAATGGCAGCTCACGCGCGACATAGTAATAACCGGCTTTTGGGAAGCGTGGACGATATCGTCGCTGGCCATTCACATAGAGCTGCTCGAAGGCTAGAGGTGTCTTTACCTCCCAGCGGCTGTTTGCTACCTGCCGTACATTGGCGAGCTTCGTGCCGCCGGAGAGAACAACCGCATCCCCCGGCCAGGCTTCGATACGCAGCCCGGAGTCTGCCGCTGTCAGGGAGAGGGTTTCGGGAAGCTCGTACACTCCACCCCGTAGGAAAATTCGCTTCGAACTGCTGGCACGCGCCGCTGTTAGCGCCCGCGAAAGAGTCGCGAACGGTTTATCCGACCGCCCGTTGCCGCTCGTATCATCGCCTTTAGGAGAGACATAGAGCGCCGCCCCGGTATCCTGCGCCGCATGTGCCGCTCCCGCCAGTGCCATACTCGCTGCCGCCTTCAGAAGACTCCGTCGCTTCATAACCTTAAATTCTACCTCTCCCCTTAGTATCGGCGGCAGACAGCTATCACTTGATTATGCCCCCTGCCCCCAATAATAGGGGGTTCCTATGATGCTATGCCCTGCGGGCACTTTTAGCCGCCAGAGGCGGCATCGGTGCATATTACGGCAGGCGATTCGGCAAATGAGATATCGCCGCGTAGCGGCTTATAGGAAGGAGCCTAAAAGAGAACCCCCCATTACTGCGGGGCAGGGGGGCATGTACGAGACTTTGCGCTCTAAGGAAGGTCAGATACACCGGCCTGATTAATGCTACAATGGAACTATCTCATGAACATGCAAGCGAAGGCGGTTGCGGCGACCCTATTTCTGGCGGGCGGACTGGCACTCTCAGCACGCCCGGCTCCGGTAGCACTGAAGCTTACCGGAGGGCAGACAGAGGTAGTTCTCAAGGGGCCTTACGACAGCGCCCGACTACTTCTGGAAGCCGAAACCAGTGCCGGTGCGCGCGATATCAGCGCCAGCGCGAAAGTAGAAGCCTTCGACCCGGACATGGTCACTATCACCGATGGGGTAGTCCGTGGCAAGCGGGATGGGAAAACACTGCTTCTGCTCCAGTACGAAGGCCAGCAAGTCACGCTACCAGTGACTATCTCTGGATGTGATAAACCCGCTGCGCCGCGCTTTATCTCCGAGGTTGTGCCGACTCTCACACGCCTGGGCTGTAACCAGGGCGGATGCCATGGGGCGGCGCAGGGCAAGGGCGGCTTCAAGCTCAGTCTGCAGGGCTACGACCCACAGGCCGACTGGGAATCCATTACCCGCGCCGCTGCGGGCCGCCGTGTGACTCCTGCACAGCCCGAGAACAGCCTGCTCTTGCGTAAGCCCACCGGCGTTGTGCCCCATAAAGGCGGCATGCTCCTTCGGCCTGGAGACCCGAACTACAATTTACTCGTAGACTGGCTCTCTGCCGGTATGCCTGGTCCGAAAGATGGCGAACCCGAAGCGGTCAGCATTACTGTAGAACCGCCTCTGCGCGATGTGACTCCTGGCAAAGACCAGGCATTCCGCGCTCTGGCGACCTTCTCGGATAACTCCGTGCACGATGTCACCGAGGATGCGCTATTCTCCGTCTCCGATCCATCCCTCGCGTCGGTAACTCCGGAAGGTGTGGCCAAGCTCTCCAGCAAGGGGGAGGCTTCTGTGCTGGTGCGCTACCGTGACCGAGTAGCGACGGCAACACTGAGAGCGCCCTTCAACGCTGCACGGACTCCTGTTACCAAGAACCTCGGACCCATCGACCGGATCGTAGAAGAAAAGCTTGCTTCCCTGGGCTTAGATGCGTCCCCGAAGTGCTCCGATGAGGACTTCATTCGTCGCGCCACCTTAGACACCATCGGATTGCTGCCAACTCCCGATGAAGTCCGTGGGTTTTTAGCCGACAAAGACACCTACAAGCGCGAAAAGCTAATAGAGAAGCTGCTCAACCGCCCGGAGTTTGTGGACTACTGGACCCTGAAGTGGGGGGACCTGCTCAAGAGCAACCGGAATATCCTGAACGAGAAGGGGCTGACCAGCCTGAACGCCTGGATTCGGCGCTCCGTGGCGGACAACAAGCCCTGGGACCGCATGGCCCGCGAACTCTTGACCGCACGGGGCAGCATGTATGAAGAGGGCCCCGCGAACTACTTCCGCGCTGCTGCCTCACCGGATGCCCTGACTGAGATGACCAGCCAGGTCTTCCTGGGGGTACGCATTCAGTGCGCCAAGTGCCACAACCACCCCTATGAGAAGTGGAAGCAGCACGAGTACTACCAGCTCGCGGCGTTCTTCAACCGAGTCCGCACTAAGTCCGGCGAAGCGTCCGATGAGCGCATCGTTTACACCGTAAACGGCGGAGAGACCACGCACCCGCGCACGGGTAAAGTCATGGCGCCGACTCCACTGGGGGGCACACCGCTTCCCGCCAACTTCACTGGGGATCGCCGGGTGGCGTTCGCGGACTGGCTCACCGACCCCAAGAATCCGTTCTTCGCCAGAATTCTGGTCAACCGCCTCTGGAAGCATTTCCTTGGGCAAGGCCTGATTGAACCCGTAGACGATGTGAGAATCACGAACCCTCCCAGCAATGAAGCCCTACTGGACCACCTGGCAAAAGACTTCGTGGCGCATGAGTTCGATATCAAGTACGCCATGCGGCAGATTCTGCGCAGCAAGACCTACCAGCGCAGCTCTCTGCCCACGAAGACCAACGTAGCGGATACCAAGTTCTACTCTCGCTTCTACTTCAAGCGATTAGACGCGGAACCGCTCTTAGACGCCGTGGGACAGGCAACGGGGATGCCAGAGAAGTTCGCGGGAGTCCCCGCCGGAGTTCGCGCCGCCGAGCTGCCTGACACTACCTCCCAGAGCTACTTCTTAGACCTCTTCGGACGCCCGGCCCGAAACGTGGTCTGCCAGTGCGAACGCTTAGATGCACCGAGCATGGGCCAGCTCCTGCACTTCATGAACGGTAAAGACGTCAGCGACAAGATCACGGCGAAAGACGGGCGAATCACCCGCTTAATCGCCGCGAAAGCCACCGATGACGCTATCGTAGAAGAACTCTACCTGGCCACCCTGAGTCGCTTCCCCGAACCTACTGAGCGAGTCATCGCAAAGAAAGCACTAACCGAGGGCAAAGACAAGCAGAAAGCCGCCGAGGATGTGCTGTGGGCGCTGCTCAATGCCAAGGAGTTTCTGTTTAATCACTAGCCCTCACCCCTAGCCCCTCTCCCAACGTCGCTCATACTTCGCGCCTCCATGGGAGAGGGGAACCGGAAAACCTGGCGTGTCTTGCTCCCCTTCTCTCAGAAAGGCATGAGTTTGCGAATGACGTTGGGAGAAGGGGTAGGGGGATGAGGGCTTACACCCGCCCCGCAGCCAGTAGTGCTGCACGCACCGCGTTGACCTGAGGTGCGGCATCTTCTGTAGCGACTGCAAGGCGGGTGAGACGGGCCAATGCGCCGTCTACGGCGCTTACATCCACACGGGATTCCCGTAGAATGCGGAGCTTTTCAAAGTCCTGAATACCCTCGCGGAGGCGCTCGAAACGAATCGAGCTGCGCGCGCCTGGGTAGACCACGAAGCAATCGCCTGCGGGCCAGGTAGTGTGCTTGGTATCGAAGAATGGGTCCTCGGTCCAGGAGTCATAGGCCCAGCGAAGGAAACCACCATAGCCTTTGGCCGCGGCCCAGTGACCGATCCAATGGCTCTCGGCGGGTGGGGCATCCGTGAAGGTGTTTGGGCGGTTCGGCACGCAGCACACATAGAACGTAGTCGGCTTGCGCATCTGGCGGCGAGCAGAGAGCAGGGTAGGGGCCACATCTCCCAGCATCAAACACCAGTCTTCCACGAAGTCCTTGAACTCCGGGTTCGCATCACCCGCCAGTGCTATAGGAATCTGCGGTGCGTGACGGCGCACCACATCGAAGGCGGCCTTCATCACGGGGAGTGGGCGCTCATCCATGGCGATCCGTGTGGTGCCCAGCCAACCTTTTTTCTTGAGGTGCTGGGTGAACTCTTTTAGAAACGGCGCGAAGAGAGCTTCATAACTCAGCTTCCCCGGCTCCAGGGCCAGCCATTCATACTCCCCACGCTCGTTGCGTATTCGCAGTTTGTTGGTCCACGGAATCATGGAGTAGACATTGACATATGGCCCCACGCCACAGGATTTTCCAAACGCTACATAGCGGTCAAAGGTAGAGAAGTCCCACTTGTAGGTGCCATCGGCAGAGCGTATCCATTCCACCATGGAGCTATAGGGGTCGAAAGTCTGGCCACCCCAGGGATCGTGTAGCAAGGTGGTGGTCAGCACCTTCTGTCCGGCGTCTGCCAACAAACGCAGGTGAGGGCGCATGACCCGGAAATGCTCCTCGGAGAACGGCTTCACCCGGTGCCAGCGCGCAATAGAGTAGGGGTTTTGCCAGAGGTCTAAGTAGAAGCGCCATTCCGAGGGGGGAGGCAACGTGCGGGGAAGCACATCCACCGTAAAGGGAAGAGCCAGAGACGTTCGGCCACCCTCAGCGTAGAGAACGCCCTCATAGCGGCCCGGCTTCGTGCCGGGCGGTGGCTCCACACTTACCCAGATGCTGCGAGTGGTCTGTGGCTCAACTACCACACTCTCGGCATCGTCTAAGATATCGGGCACCAGGGCGTTGTCTGCCCGTACAAATCTCACGAACCGGGCGCTGGCGAAAGGAATCCCCTCCAGGCGGATACGAACCTCGTTCATTTGCCGGGGTGACCAGAGCACGGCCTGCCCACTCACTCGCTCCCCGCGCCAGGCGGTCAATGCCAGCGGCGCCTCCGGCTTCAGATCCGGCAGGGCATGCCGCAGGTAGCGTGTGTCTGTACTACCCCAGGCCAGCACAGGTTTGGGAATGCGGGTCTCTTCCCACCGGGCGTCTTGCAGGTTCCTTGGGTCAGTAGGTTCAAAGGCCGCGTGTGCCTGCCTTGGCACCGGGGTCTGGATTCCGAGCTTCATACTTCCTCTACTTCGTAACTAGAGAGACATTACCCCTGCCCTCTGAGTTGCAGCTACATTATAGGCTAAAACAAATTAAGAGGGAATGAGGGTAAACTAAGCCACTGTGATTCTGGGTCTGGCCCTCTGGCATTGTGGAGCGCCGCTATGCTGAGCGCCTACGATACGCTCCCGGCGGGAGCGCCTGAATCCGTCACCTGGTCTGTTCGCGCACGGCTCAAAGGTAAGGATACTGTCGTCCATGCCCGCGATCATACGCTAAGTTTTTCTCGCCCCGTCTCATTTCTTCCCAAAGGTGACTCGGCTCCCTCTGCGTTAGAGGGGCTACTTGCCGCTCTAGCAGGGGAGCTAGTCAGCGGGTTTATGGCCGTTGCCAACCGCCAGCAGCTTACGGTAGATGCCTGCGAGGTGCAAGTGGTCGCCAGCCTGGAAAACCCGTTGGTGGCCGCTGGAGTCATCGGTGAAGAAGGCTCACCCGCGCTGGGAAAGCTCGCCGCGACTCTCTATGTCGCTACCCCTGATGCCGAAGGCGACATCCGCGCCGCCCTCGATACCGCTCTTACTCGTGGACCGGTCTATGCCACTCTGGCACGTGCCTGTCCCACAAGCATTACCCTGAAGATAACTCTGTAGGAGAGTCCCTGAATGTACTGTGTCGATGAATCTGAAAAACACTTGCTCAACAAGATAATCCGCATTGCCGATGAAGTCATCGGGCCGAATGCGGAAGAAACCGATGTTACCGGAGCATTCCCACGCTCCAGTATAGATGCCCTGGCTGGTGTCGGTGCACTCGGTCTGAACGTACCAGAGAGTCATGGTGGCTGGGGCGGAGATATGCGCCTCGCCTGTGGTGCTCTGGATATCATCGCCCAACGCTGCGCTTCCACAGCCATGATCTATCTCATGCATCTGTGCGGCATAGCCTGCTACGCCGCCCGCCCAGAAGCGACCGAGAAAGAGCTGAAGGCTGCCGCCAGGGGAGATCATCTTTCGACTCTTGCCTGGAGTGAAAAAGGCAGCCGGTCCCACTTCTGGGCTCCAATGAGTGAAGTCGTGGAGTCCAGCGATGGCTTTACGCTCAGCGCAGAGAAGTCCTGGGTCACCAGCGCGGGGTATGCCGATGGGTATGTGGTCAGCGCAAAAGTCCCCAATGCGTCTGGCCCCACGGAAACCCTGCTGGCCTATGTACCCAAAGACGCCGCTGGTTTTACGGTTGGCGGGCCATGGAACAGTCTGGGGCTGCGTGGCAATGCCTCTGCTCCTATGAATATGAAAGATGTGGAAATCAGCGAAGACCGCCTGCTCTGCGATAAGGGGGCAGGATTCCCCCAGATGATGGCGATTCTACCCTGGTTCGCGCTGGGGAATGCGGCTATCTCTATCGGTATCGCCGAAGCCGCCACCCAGTCCACTACCGGGCACTTGATCGGTCACTCCTTTCAGCATCTGAGCTCCCCTCTAGCCGAGCTACCAAATCTCCGGGAGCGCCTGGCCCGTATGCGTCTGGCAACCGACCGCGCACGCGCCCATCTGTACTGCAATCTAAGGTCCGTGGAGACCGGGGATCCTATGGCCCAGGTCTATGTGCTGGAGTCCAAGCCCTCAGCAAGTCAGGCTGCAATGGAAGTCACCGACCTTGCTATGGCCGCCTGCGGCGGTGCCGCGTTCTCCAAGCACCTCTCCGTGGAGCGCAATTTCCGCGATAGCCGCGCGGCTTCGGTCATGGCGCCCACCAGCGATGTGCTCTACGATTTCATCGGCAAAGCCCTCTGTGGCATGCCGTTGTTCTAATCAGACCCGGCCCTAAAAGGGCTGGTCTGCCAATAAGCGGGCCTCCGGCCCGGCAACAGAATAGCTCCTTCTCTGGGCCACCCCGGAGGGGCGCTTTCCCATAGACCGGTCCTTTTAGGGCCGGGAGAGAAGATATGAAAACGATTCTAGTGGGTGCGGTGGCCTATGACCCCCGCGTGGTGACCATCTGGGACATCATCAAGGAGTTCTTCCTTGCGGAGGGCTGCCCCTGTGACTACGTGCTCTACAGCAACTACGAGCTCATGCAGAATGCGCTGGTCCGTGGGGATATCGACATTGCCTGGAACTCGCCGCTGGCCTGGCTGGATGCCTGTCGGAAGACCAGCGGCGCCTGTCGCGCTATTGCTATGCGTGATACCGATAGAGACCGGGTGAGCCATATTCTCGTGCGGAAGGACAGCGGGATAAAGTCGCTGAGCGACCTGGAAGGAAAGACAGTCGCGCTGGGAGCCTCGGATTCTCCCCAGGCCAAACTCATCCCGCTCAATCTTATTCAAAACGCGGGAGTGACCGTCAACCCCGTTCTGCATAACGTTTTGGTAGGTAAGCACGGCGACCATATTGGCGGAGAGCTAGAAGCCCTCAAAGACCTCTCGGAAGGCCATGCCGATGCCTGTGCTGTGCTGGATCTGAACTGGCAGGCCTGGAGTGCCAACGGCACTGCCGACCCGGCGAAGCTGGAAGTTCTGGCCACTACGCCACCGTTCGACCACTGTGTGTTCACTATAAAGTCCGACTTCGACCCGGAGTTAGAGAAGCACTGGCTGGATGTGCTGTTTCGCATGGACTACGCTAACCCCGACCACAAAGAGATGATGGACCTGGAAGGCCTGAAGAAATGGGAGCAGGGCCGCACCAGTGGATTCGCTCAGCTTGCTGAAGCCACAGAGCGCCAGGGTTTTTGGAAGTAGATGCAGACCACTACGGTGGGGTCCTGGCCCAGGCCGACGGCGTTGGTACGAGCGCACAAAGCCTGGAAGGCCGGACGAGGGAGCGAAGAGGAGTTTACACGCCTTGCCGATACTGCCGTGCTGGATTGGCTAAAGCTTCAAGAAACGCTTGGCCTGGATATCGTGACGGATGGCGAGCAGCGCCGGGATAACTTCTACAGTTTCGCTGCCGAGAAGCTGGAAGGCGTGACACTCATGAGTCTCGCCGAGATGCTAGACATTGTGGAAGACCGGGTAGGGTTTGAGCGCCTGCTGCAGAGCTTAGATGTGCCTGCCTACTCCATTCTCAATCCCACCTGTGTGGGCAAGGTTTTGCGTAAGGCGCCGCTGGCATTAGGTGAATTAGAGTTTGTGAAAGCACATACTAGCAAGCCAGTCAAAGTACCGCTGCCGGGACCGTACTTGCTCACCCGTGCCATGTGGGTGAAAGAAGTCACCCGTAATGTCTATGAAAGCAAAGAGGCACTGGCCGAAGACGTAATCGAAGTACTTCGTGGCGAGATTGCGGACTTAATTGCTGGCGGTGCGGCATTTGTTCAGCTCGATGAACCTGTGCTAACCGAAGTGGCGCTCAACCCCGGCGGTACACGCACGTTTATGTGTGCTGCCCTGGCATCTCGCGCTGATCCAACCGAAGAGCTGGAGTGGGCCGTAAGTCTTATTAACCGCACCCTCGAAGGGTTCCGGGGCAAGGGGGCTCGGCTAGGGCTGCATGTCTGCAGGGGCAACTGGAGCGTGAACGAGTCCACACTGCTACGTGGTGCGTACCATCCGCTGGCTCCATATCTGGTTCGCTTAGATGTTGACCAACTGGTTTTAGAGTTCGCCACACCACGTGCCGGAGAGCTTTCCAGTCTCTTTGAAGCCGCTGATTTCTCGGGCAAAGAGCTTGGTTTCGGTGTTGTCAACCCGCGCACTCCAGAGGTCGAGACTGTAGAGCAGATTCGCGCTCGAGTTCAAGAGGCGAAACACTTTCTGCCTACCGAGAAACTCTTTCTAAACCCGGATTGCGGCTTTGCGACGTTTGCCACTCGCCCCATGAATGAGGTTGAAATAGCAACCCAGAAACTGAAAGCAATGATAGAGGCAGGGCAAATTACTGGTTTGGTATAATCTTCACGCCATGAAGAGTACTATGATGCTAACTTTTGTTCTGAGCGCGACGATTTGCATGACTGCTTCTGCTAAAGCTCAGGAATTGAAACCAGAAGATCTATATGCTAAGCTGCTACCCTCAGTAATGACTCTGAAGGTCGACTTTGAAGGTGGAAAAAATGGCATTGGTACGGGATTTATGTGTGTTAAAGATGGTATTGCAGTTACCGCATGGCATGTTGTTAGAGGAGCGAAACAGGTTACGGCAAAGTTTTCCTCTGGTGAGGAATTTGATGTATCTGGATTGATTGATAAAGATGAGAAGCGTGATATTGCGCTAATCAAAATTAAGGTCTTTGGGAGAAAGCTGTTGCCAAGCATTGTGGATGAGCCTAAAGTTGGCTCAAAGGCGTTTGTTATTGGCGCACCCAAAGGTCTCGAGTTTTCCTTTTCGGATGGTTTGATCAGTCAGATTCAGAATATTGATGGTGTGAAGCAATTTCAGTTTACCTCTTCAGCCTCCCCAGGTAATAGCGGAGGGCCTCTTGTAAATGCCAATGGGGAAGTAATGGGAGTGGTTTCATGGCAGGTGGTTGATGGGCAAAATCTGAATTTTGCAGTTCCGATATCTTATGTATTGGGGTTAGATAGTTCCTTACCTACACAACCCTGGAGCACTGTCAAATCTACGACACCACAAAAGTCATCGAAAGCAATAGGCGATGCGGATAATAAAGAAGGTATAGAAGTTTCTGATGATGTGTTGGATAAGTATTTTGCCAAAGGGCTTATGTTGGAAAGTGATGGTCACTTATGGGCTGAGTGGGTTGATTTTTATATTTTTCAGGAGATTAGCGGGTATCAGTCTGGATTCCCCTCGGGAGCGATTGCAATCCGAAATGACACTGCGTATCTTGCTAAAGAGCTACTAAATATGCAATCAAAAGATAGGTCAAGAGATACATTTCGAATGCGTCTTGCTGAAGGTCTTTTACGAAATTTTAAAAAATTAGATTTATATGCACGTGCAATTCGTAATGCGCAAGATAATAATGGATATAATGCATCTGTAAGAAGTATGATAAATGAAGCTGAGGCTGTACATAAAGAAAAGAGATTAATAGAAATTTCTTCAGAAGAGATAAGAGAAATATTTAAGTCTAAAGTACTTTCAGATGCTATGCCGATTGATATGAAGGTGCGATTTGGCTTAGTGAAAGATGATGTTGGCTTTGATTTGGGAGCCGGTTTTTTGTCTACATTTCCTACTCAGTTGATGTACATCTATCGAGATTCTATAGCGTTTAAAATGGCCTTTAAGGATGGTGATGTAATATTGAGTGTTGACGGTGTTAAAGTAGAATCTCTTCAAGATTTCAAAAGATTGATAAAAGAGAATGTAGGTAAGAAAGTTAAAATAAAGATTATTCGGCGCGGTGAGAATCAGGAGATAGAGCGAAAGATATCTAATGTATGGGATAAAAAATAATGACTCCTGCCGAGGCTCTGGTGCGTCTTTCCTATTCGCCGTTCGTAGAGGTCTTTCAGCACGGTACACTTTCGGTAGAGGTATATAAGCCCGAGAAAATAGACCGTCAGCAGCCTCACACTCGGGATGAGATCTATGTGGTGATTTCCGGCACAGGCTGGTTTGTGAATGGGGAGACCAGGCAATCCTTTGCCCCAGGGGAGTTTCTCTTTGTTCCAGCAGGTGTTGTGCATCGCTTTGAAGACTTCACGGATGATTTCGCCACCTGGGTGTTTTTCTATGGGCCAGAAGGTGGAGAAGCGGCCAAGAAATAAGCAATAGCCGTTGACTCTGGATGCCCTTTCAGCGATAATCTTTATGTGAATAGCTGGGTATTTGAAGTCATCCTTATTGCGCCTCTATCTATTGCAGGTGGGCGACTACTTACCCTGTTTTTCAAGAAACTCGCTCCACGCTCCTGGTGCCAGCATTCCCTGCCACGCCCTTCGAGCTCAGCTTCTTTTTATCTCGGGTTAGAGTTTCTTCTATTTGCTGTTCTGTTCGCTGTTGGTACTGGAGTTATAGGAGGGCTGATTGGCACCGAGGTAGCCTGGCATCAGATTTTTGCAATCTTGCTGTCGCTCGCCGGAGTTGTGTGGGGAACCTACTCTCTGCTGAAACTGCATTTGTGGTGGTTGCTGGAACCTGGGTGTCCTCTTAGAGAGAAGCTGGACTTACTTTCGGAACGGGCAGGCTTTGCTCCCAAGCGAGTGAGATTGCGGGAGAGCAATCGGATTCTGCCGCGCATTTTCCCCGATGGCTCTATAGAGCTAACAACGAATTTCTTCACCCATTTGCCTGATGAGGAGCAGGCCTTTCTACAGGCAGCAACTTTGCATCAATATCGGCAAAGAAGTCGCTGGAAGCAGCTGGGTGTGGTTGCTCTGGCAATAGCCTGTATTGACCTTCTGGTCTATCTGGCTCCAATGATGGAGTCAAATACAATGCTGATGGGGATTTTAACTATACTGGGTGTGTCTGCTGTTATGAATCGAGTTCAATCCAGGCCACACTTTAGTAAGAAAGATCTACAGTTTGCTCTGGAACTAACGGGAGACTATGCTGTAGCGTATCGAGCGATACACAAAGAAGATCCGAATATGGCAGAGCAACGTCTGAGTGAGTTATCCCTCTGGTGGCAAACCAGGCAGTCAGCACAAGCAATCACTACGCACACTGCCACAGTACCGATGCAACAGCAGACACTGGGGCATAAACCATAATGGATAATCGATACGAGATGTTGCCTTTTAAATATCTGATTCTCTATTGTCCTAAGGTCGCTTACTGGTTTCTTGAACTATTCCTGGGCATATTGGTGATGCCATGGATTGGTCGATTGCTTACTATGGGCCTGGCAGTTGTAGCTCCCCGGCAATGGAACGAGTCTACTGTGCCTCCGCACTCAAAAATAGGTGGCATTACTCTTGGTCTTATTTTGTATGGAGTTAGCTTTTTTGTGTCTGCTTTTGTCGCTGCCTTCTATTTTTCGCGGCTTCCATCTGTCCTGAGTTTTTCTCTGTGGTTTTTCCATTTTAATATTTTGGGCAAGGTATTGTGGTCAATAGCTCGCATGCGATCTTGGTGGATTCTTGAACCTGGATGTCCCCTTAGAGCCTCGATAGATTCCCTGGCTGGGGATGCTGGTATAGAACTTGGCAGAGTAAGACTGAGGGATAGCAGTATAGTAAAACCCAGAGTATTTCTGGATGGTGCTATAGAGCTAACCAACTGTTTCTTTAAGGAACTGAACGAAAAAGAACAGAAGTGTCTGATAGCTGCTTGTTTGTACGAAAGACAGGATAATGCTGCTTTCAAGCGAGGTGCGAAATGCATCAGCCTATTTGCAGGATATTTTATCTTTGTTATGTCTGTTATTAAGATTTATGGACACCTCTTTCCACAATCAGAGCTGGCACCTGCACCGCTTGTCTCTATATTTTTTTATTGTATTTCTCAGTGTTATAGTTGGAAGCCTTATTCTATAGGGGCTCTGAAGTATTCATTAGTGATGACAAAGGATATGGATTCACTTGATAGTGCCATGGCAAAATTAGATGGATTGAACCGTTGGCGGTATATGCCTGAAATTATCAAGTGGTGGAAGACTGGCACTGAAGGCGGGAACCCTGGCGGCGCTCCAACCCTCTAACACACAGAGACAAACTCTGAATCGAACGCCATGAAGATCGCACTTGCACTGTCGCTTTGCCTGCTCGCCTCTGTTGCCCATGCCGATTTGTATATCGCGCCTGATGGGAAGGGGAATGATGCCGACTCGGGAAGCCGCCTGAAGCCGGTGGCGACCCTGAAGAAAGCCCTGGAATTAGCCGCCGAGAGTGGAGAGACGAAGCTGGTTTTGTTGCCAGGCGTGCATTTCGCACCAGAAGGGGTGGTGCTGGACCAGAAGCTCTCCGGGAGAACCATTACAGGCTCTGAGCCGGGGAAGGTGACTCTGGTGGGCGGCGTTCCCATAGATGGCTGGAGCAAGAGTGGCTCGGATTGGGTGGCACAGTTGCCTGCGGGTACAGAGAAGGCTGCGGTGGCACTGTTTGAAGACGGGCAACGGCTGACTCTTGCCCGGTTTCCGAACACGGGCTATCTGAAGACCGCCAGCCCGGTGCCGGGTAAGCCACGAACCGCGTTTGTAACGAGGCCAGGAGACTTGCCCGAGTTTTCGCCCGAAGATGTGCGGGCTCTGTACTGGCCGCAGCACGACTGGTTCACCGCTGATAAGCCGCTGACTGGCTACAACAAGGCCACGCGGACAGTTACCCTGCAGGGTGATGAGGGCTATGATATCAGCGCGGGGAATCGTTACTACCTCTACAATGCCGATGCGTTTTTAGATCAACCTGGCGAGGCTACGCTGCACAAAGGGGTGGCGCGGGTACGCCCACACTCGGGGATGTTAGGAAATATCTGGGCAGCCACGGCACCGGCGCTGATTCATATCGATGGCGCAAAGAACGTTCACATAGAAGGTCTGATACTCTCAGGGAGCGCGGGAAGTGTGGTGCAGATAGATGGTGGCGCCTCAGAGACTGTGCTGCGAGAATGCCGGATTGAGAACGGTCAGGCGGATGGCGTGCATATCGGACCGGAAGCATCGAAGAACACTCTCTATGGCTGCAAGATTCAGGAAAACGGCGCCATGGGGGTCTCGCTGGTGGGGAAGGGACCGCAGAAGGAAGAGACCTGCTTCGGGAATGTAGTAGAGAGCTGCAAGATTCTGCACTGTGGACGGCTGCAGGGGCATGGCTATGGCATAGAGATAAACCATGCGGGTAAGAACCGAATCGAGCACAATGAAATCGCCTACATGCCGCGCTACGGAGTGAGTATTAAAGGCATTCGGTTTCACGCTATTGACTTAAAGACCGTGCCAGGACTGACCTGGGAGAATCGCTATAGCTACTTTCCCGCCCGCGAGAACCGGATCGCCTACAACAATATCCACCATGTGAATGAGGACTCCCAGGATACAGGAGCAATTGAAGCGTGGGGACCGGGGCGAGATAATGTTATCGAGCGCAACTGGATCCATGACTCCGGTAATAAAGACCATGATCTGGAGAGCGGTATCTATTTAGACGACGGAGCGGACTACTTTACGGTAGTGGGTAATGTGGTTCATGACATTGTGGGCGCTGATGGAAGCCAGCCGGTATTTGCTAAAGGCATCGGAAATCGCTTCGAGGGAAATCTTTTTGTAGTCCACCCCAGTAACGAAAGCGCGATTCGTACGTTTGCTATGGCAGAGGAGCCTGCGGAAGACCATGTCTACCGAAAAAACGTAGTCGCGTTCGATCCAGCAGGGCAGGGGCAGAAGGCGGCTGGGGCGTGGGGAAGAGGTATCGGAAATCTCCAGGCGGTGGGCAAGACATTGACCTGGAATGTGGATGTACCTGTCGATGGAGAGTATCGGGTGTATCTCTACTACGCGGCGGACAATAAACCGTTTGGCAATGACAAGATGGATGGCCGAACAACGCTCTCCGTGGATGGTGGAGCGGCAGTACCACTCACGAACCTGCCGGATACGGGCGGGTGGGATAAGTACGCTTTCTCCCCGAAGCCGAGCGCGATACTGTCTCTCAAAAAAGGACAGCGGACAATCGTTTGGAAAAACGAGAAGGGTGGGGGGCTGAATTGGGACGCTTTTGTGCTGACCACCTTCATCAACTTCCAGCCGACAGTGAGCGATATGCCGAATGCGATAACTGTGCAGGCGGAAACGGCGCGAGAAGAAACCAGTTCCGGTCAGCTGCGTTATATATATAAGTTCGAGAATTGGACCGATAAGCGTTTCAAGGATTCGAATGGAAATCTCTTCTTCAGTCCGGATGGAGAGATTGGGGTGCGGGGTGGGCCAGGAGAAGGACCTTTCTCCGTCTGGCAGAAGGCGCTGGGCGGAAAGTATGATGGCAGCAGTCGGATTGCCGACCCGCTGTTTGTGAATCAGGCCGGGCGGGATTTTCGGCTGAAAACAGGCTCACCTGCGCTGGGACTGGGGTTCAATCCTCTGGATGTGCGGACCACTGGTGTGAAGCCAGATTGGGAGCCGTGGTTGGATAAAGCTGCGGAGAAAACCTCGCATTGACAAGGTATTGATGAGCGGATTAAACTGGACGGAGAAATCGCAAATATGACGAGTTACAGCTATTCCAGCGGTTGGTGTGAGCGATGTGGTCGCCGCCGTGGTGGCGACGGGCGCTGCACCAATTGTGATCCCTGGTGGACTTCGGCGCTGGTACAGGTCGGCGCGCCGCTTATGGCGGCATGCGCGGCGCTCCTCGTCTTTCTCATTGCTACCTTTGGCACTCGCCCTACACCGTTGCCCGAGCGTGCCTCGGCGCGGGGGGGCGGTAGTAGTGGTAAAAGCCTGCTCGGAGCCCCGATGGTACCCGGTTTTCCCTCATCTGCATTAAATACCGGTTTTCCGTCGGCACCCGCTCCTTCGTATGTGGCTAGCACGCCCGCGTTTTCGTCCACTTCTATGTCTGGAGGGACCGGTTGGCAGTCTTCTCCCATCGTCCCAGCAGTAAATCCTGATGCGGCGCGCTGGGCTGAGCTGGAAGAACTCCGCAGCATGGTATGGGCCGCAGATGCCATGGAGCGAAATTTACCCAGTGCCCAAGGTCCGTCCGGCACTGTTGTTGCAGCCAGTAACTTGGAGGCTATCTCAAACTAGAAGAGACGGTTAAAACCTGACTATGTATTCCTACGATAACGAAAGGGTTTTCACTGATGACATCTTAATCGGGCATCGCGCCTTTTGTCTGAAGGTTCCAGACTCCCCAACCGAAGAACTGGTAATTCATCGGGAAGGTAACGAAGACTATGTCTTCCTTTTTGAGACCCTGGATGATGCCTATGACTGTGCGGCTCAGGCTGCTCAGGTGCTCCCATTCTGGCCACAGGTGGGCACTGTCACATTGAATACTCTAAATTTCGCAGTTGCTCGATTCAAGCCCGCCGACGGTGAGCATATCGACATACCACTACCAAGTAGCCATGATTAGAAAACAACCCCTCGCCGGTGCGCTGGCGAGGGGTTGTTTCTTTTAGTACTCCACCTGAAGCTCAGTAATGAGCAGACCTACTCGCTTGTGAAGTGGACTGTTAGCCGCGGCAGAGGGATCGAAGCTAGAGAGTCCCTGGGTGTACCACAGCCGCCAGCGCGTATTCTGAGCTAGCTGATAGAGCAAGCCAAACTGCATCGTGTTGCGCTGATAGTCATGTGCAGTAACTCCCGCCACCGTCTGATTTGTCGGGCGGAACTCATCATAGACCACGGCGAAATCGGTTCTAGTGCTCAGCGGATAGCGCCCGGTAGCGTACCATGTCTGCACTTTATTACCCGGTAGAAACTGAGCGCGATCCGGAGTCATTTCAAAGGTCCCCGAAAGATACTCCGCCCGCAGCTCCGCACGATTCTTCGCTACCCAGCGCGCGTCTACTCCATTGAAGTTCCGGGCGGCGCTTACAAACGAGGCGGGCGTGCCATTCACCGGAGCGCCACTGCGGACCGGCATCGCGCCTCGGTAGACACTGGCTCCCAGAATCAGCATATTCCCAGCCTGTTTTTGGGTGGCCTCTGCTCGGTAGATGCTGGTCAGACCTGCACCTAAGTTACGCAGGCCGTTGCTGTCTCGTCCCTCGCCGTTGAACAGGCCGTAGGTCAGTGTCCCCGTGGTGTTCTTATGTAGGTTAGGTATATTCCAGGAATAGGCAGCACCGGCATCTCGGTCCTGGTTGTTCAGCAGCGGAATAATCGACCCCGGCGTTATCTCGCCACCTGTGGCGCTCTGGCTCGATTTGAAGATAACAGCGGCGTTGGTGCTATCGGAGAATCCCACCGGGCGCTCCGGCGCTTCGCGCAGGCGAGATGTATGGGTAATAGTGTAGGTGAAGTGCGGCGGGAACTGCCCGATTCGCAGATTCGTGTTGCGTGGCATACCGCTCTTCACATCTACCCAGGCATCGCGCAGATTCACTACGCCAACATTGCCGAAATCCAACTGAAAGACATAGTTGTCCTTTGGGTTGAGCGGACCATCGACCCGCATACGTCCACGGCGGACTAAGAAACTGCTTTGCGGTCCCCCCACAAAAGGACCACCATTCGTTGGCCTCTGTCCGGTTCCGCCAGACCCTGCCGCCTTAATCAGGTCCTTGCCGACCTGTAAGGAGTCAAAGCGAAGCTGGAGATAGCCACTGACATGGTGTTTTGCCACATCGGTGTGCTCCTGTTTCAGAGAGGCTCTCAGTTCTTTGAGTTGCTTCTCTAAATCATCCAGGCGCTTTTGAGTATCTTGAGTGTTTGTGGTCTGAGCCAGTGCACTCAGGGGTACGGCCAACGCGAGAGCAGAGAGGATTATTCTGGTCGTACAGCGCGCGACTTTATCAATCTTTAGAGACGGGTTTATTAAGAGAATGCTAAATCCTTAGAAGAGTGCTAAGAATGCATTGGGTCTACAAGAGGTAGTATTAATTGTGAAATTCTATTTGAATGATCCACAATATTGATTTATGAAGTGATTGTGTTAAGTTAAATTATTATTAAGTTAATGAATGATTAACCTGTGTTGATTTATGCAGGGATAGCATCAGGAGAAATGAACCTGAATCGACGTTTTGCCCTTACGGCACTTTCCTTCTTTTCTCTTTCGCTGCTTATGGGCTGCCCCAGCTCCACTCCTCCTGCTACTGGAGAGGGTTCTGCTGCGACTCCGGGGGCTCCTGCAGCGACCAGTGGAGAGATTAAAGTAGATGGCTCCAGCACGGTTCTGCCCATTTCCGAGGCAGTGGCTGAGGAGTTCAAGAAAGAGAATGCTGCGTTAAACGTCTCGGTTGGTAAGTCTGGTACTGGCGGTGGGTTCAAGAAGTTCATCGCCAAGGAAATCGACATAGCTGATGCGTCGCGGCCCATAGAGCAGAAAGAGTTGGATGCGGCCAAGGCGGCTGGCGTCGAGTTCATCGAGCTGCCTATCGCCTACGATGGCCTTTCGGTCGTTGTCAATCCCAAGAACACCTGGGCGGCGGATTTGACTGTCGATGAGCTCAAGAAGATCTGGGTGGGCAGTTCCAAGATCAGTAGCTGGAAAGACGTTCGGGTAGGGTTCCCAGACAAGCCGCTCAAGCTCTACGGGCCGGGTACCGATTCGGGAACGTTCGATTACTTCACCGAGGCTATCTGTGGCAAGAAGGGCGATTCCCGCGCGGACTATACCGCCAGTGAAGATGATAACACGCTGGTGACCGGTGTTGCGGGAGACGAAGGTGCGCTGGGCTACTTCGGTCTTGCCTACGCCGAAGAAAACAAAGAGAAGCTCAAACTGCTGGGCATTAGCGGTGGGGCAGGGAAGAGCCCGGTTCTTCCCAACGCGACGACGGTTGCCTCTGGAGAGTATACGCCGCTCTCTCGCCCGCTTTTCCTCTATGTGAACAAGGCTGCTGCCGACAAGCCCGAAGTGAAGAGTTTTGTCGCCTTCTATCTGAAGAATGCCAAAGACCTTGTGAAAGCCACTGGCTATGTGCCGCTGCCCGATAAAGCGTACGAGCTGGCTCAGAAGCGCTTTGAGTCTGGCAAGACTGGCTCTATCTTCGGTGGCAAAGAGTCCCTGGGCGTGAAGATAGAGGGCCTGCTGGCGAAGGAAGGGCAGTAACACCCTTGGCGGTTGCGCTGCCGGAGAAGAGGGGGACACTTGCGGGAGGGGCTCGCGCCGGATATTGGCGCGAGTTCTTCGCGCGCTGGGGGACTTTTGCTTGCGCGGCACTCAGTGTGCTCGTCACTCTGGGGATTGTGGCGGTCCTGCTGACCGAGTCGGGAAAGTTCTTCCAGGCGGTCTCGCCCTTTACCTTCCTCTTTGGAACCGAGTGGGCACCGCTGTTCCACCCACCACGCTATGGAGTGCTGCCACTGGTTTGCGGCACGTTTCTCATTACTGTCGGTGCGGCGCTGTTCGCGCTGCCTCTGGGACTGCTAGCTGCCATCTACCTCTCGGAATATGCGAAACCTCGTGTGCGCCGGATTCTGAAACCGGCTCTGGAGCTGCTAGCTGGCGTTCCCACCGTAGTCTATGGCTATTTCGGGGTCACTTTTGTAACTCCGCTGCTGCGAAGCCTCTTCCCGAAGGTAGAGGTTTTCAACGGAGCCAGCGGCGCCATCGTTGTGGGCATTATGATCTTGCCCCTAGTGTGCTCCCTCTGTGAAGATGCGCTTCGTGCTGTGCCAAAAGCCCTGCGAGAAGGCGGCTACGGGTTGGGTGCGACCCGCCTGGAAGTAGTGAGCAAGATTGTAGTACCTGCTGCGCTCTCGGGAATTGTAGCGGCGTTTCTGTTGGCGCTCTCACGGGCAATTGGCGAGACCATGGCGGTTGCCTTGGCCGCTGGCTCCACTCCTAAATTGACTCTGAATCCTGGTGAGAGCGTGCAGACCATGACCGCCTATATCGTCCAAGTCAGTGCGGGGGATACGCCCGCTGGCTCGGTCGGCTATCAGACCATCTTTGCCGTGGGGCTGACCTTGTTTCTGGTTACTCTTAGCATGAACGTACTGGCCCGTAAGCTGGTCACGCGCTACAGGCTGGTGTACTCATGAGCCGCAGGCGCGCGCTGGATAGAGCGTTTGGAGCGCTCTGCCTGATGGCTACCATACTAGCCACGGTATTCCTGGCAACACTTCTCTTCGGTCTGGTGCGAGATGGCGCCGCACGCATTACTCCCGCCTTGCTGAACAACCTGCCGTCGCGCTTTCCGGATAGAGCAGGGATAAAGGCGGCGATAGCCGGTACGCTCTGGGTGGTTTCGCTGACCGCACTCTTTGCGATTCCGATTGGTGTTGCCGCTGCTATCTGGCTAGAAGAGTACGCGAAAAAGTCTCGCTGGGTGACGATGTTGCAGACCAATATAGCCAATCTGGCTGGTGTACCATCCATAGTCTACGCACTGCTGGGGC
Source organism: Armatimonas sp. (assembly GCA_049840835.1). Lineage (GTDB taxonomy): Bacteria > Armatimonadota > Armatimonadia > Armatimonadales > Armatimonadaceae > JANLTX01. The sequence continues at coordinate 167,602 of JASGJG010000030.1, forward strand.
TGGCGGTTTTTGTACGCACACTCGCGCTGGGGCGCTCGGTTCTCTCAGGCGCGCTGACTCTATCCCTACTAATTCTGCCAACTGTGATACTCGCTACCCAGGAAGCGCTCCGGGCCGTGCCTCCCAGTCTGCGTGAGGCCAGTTTCGGGCTGGGAGCATCACGCTGGCAAACGATTCAACGTGCGGTTTTGCCCAGCGCTTCTAGCGGAATTCTTACGGGAGTAATTCTGGCTATCTCACGCGCGATGGGTGAAACCGCACCGCTGGTGACTATCGGAGCCGCGACATTTATCACCTATCTGCCTAGCTCTCCCATGAGCGGCTTCACCGCGTTGCCTCTGCAGATCTTTGACTGGGCGGGGCGGCCCCAGGAAGCGTTTCACCAGAACGCCGCCGCTGCCAGCCTGCTTCTGCTTCTTGTGCTGCTTTCGATCAATGCCGTGGCGATTGTACTGCGCCAGCGGCAGGAGATACGGTCATGACCTACGCTTCATTTCCTTCCGCCACCAAAGAAGATTTGCTTCAAGAATCTCCGCGAATCTCCGCCGAGTCCGTGGTTGTCCGATATGGCTCCTTCGAAGCGCTCCACGGGGTATCTCTGGATATCTTGGACCGCGCGGTAACCGCATTCATAGGTCCTAGCGGCTGTGGCAAGTCCACGTTTCTGCGCTGCCTGAATCGCATGAACGACCTTATCGACGGAACGCAAGTAACCGGAGCGATTCTCCTGGATGGTGAGAATATTCAGGGAGCACAGGTAGACCCGGCAGAGCTGCGACGGCGTGTGGGTATGGTCTTTCAGAAGCCCAACCCATTTCCCATGAGCATCTATGACAACATTGCCTATGGTCCTCGGTTGCACGAACGTCTGAGCAAGCAGGGCTTGGCGGAGCGTGTAGAATCATCGCTCAAGGCCGCTGCCCTGTGGGATGAAGTGAAAGACAAGCTCAAGCAGTCTGCCCTGGCGCTCTCCGGTGGGCAACAGCAGCGTCTGTGTATCGCACGCACACTGGCTACCAATCCCGAAGTCCTCCTCATGGACGAGCCCTGCTCGGCGCTGGACCCTATCAGTACAGAGCGTATCGAAGAGCTGATTCTGGAACTGAAACAGCGTCTGGCGATTGTGATTGTCACGCACAATCTCGGGCAGGCTCGGCGAATATCGGATACAACGGGTTTCTTCTATAAAGGTGACCTGATCGAGTTCGATGCCACCACGCAGATTTTCGAGGGACCGCAGCAGAAGCAAACCGCAGACTATGTGCAGGGCCGATTTGGCTAGCCGCCCGCTTAACATGAAAATAGTCTTTCGGTGTGATTATTTAATTTTGTTTTAATTGCTAGGATTTTGGCTCGTTACGAGGGGGAAACGGGTACGACTGGCTGATTCGGCGTTAAATAACATGTTGTTTTCATATTTTCTTAAACTAAATATAATAAAGAATTAATATTAAATGGCCTTTTTCTTAACAAATGTCCCGTTTTGGGGCGATACCATCCGACTCGGTTTCTTGCGGCGTGTCTTTCGGGGAGAGTGTAAAGGCAACCGTAAATTTGAAAGGAAAAAACTCCTATGCGCCGTAACTCGGCCTTTACGCTCATTGAGCTCCTCGTTGTCATCGCGATCATCGCCATCCTGGCTGCGATCCTGTTCCCTGTGTTCGCCCAGGCCCGCGAGAAGGCTCGCCAGACCAGCTGCTTGAGCAACCTCAAGCAGATCGGTACCGCGACCATGATGTACGTGCAGGACTACGATGAGCAGTTCTACCCGCACCGCTTCAACTGCGGCGGCGCTACCTGCCCGCAGTACCTCAATGGTGCGACTCAGACCACGGACTCCCTGATCCTGGGTGGCGGCGCTCTGCAGCGCTACTACTGGGTGTACCTGCTCCAGCCCTATGTGAAGAACTTCCAGCTCTTCAAGTGTCCTAGCAACCCCAGCGCCTTTATCCCCGGCCAGACCGCCCTGGCTCCTAACTGCGCCGCTGCTGGTTGTTCTGGCAATGGTTACGGTGGCCAGAACAGCTACGGCCACAACGATGCCTGGATGAGCCCGGCTGGTCCTTTCGCCGACCCGAACGGTAACCCCCAGTCGGTTGCGCAGGCTGGTGTTTCCCGCCCTGCTGGCACCATCCTGGTGACGGATGCTACCTACTACGGCGTTGTGCCGGACATCATGAACCAGAGCGGTCTGCTGCAGACCGGCAAGTTCTCTGCCGCTGAGCTGGGCGCGATTCAGACCTATGTGAATGGTCAGGGTGCTCAGTACCAGAACTACTGGATGAACATCGGTAACTCGAACTGGAGCTACAGCGGTGGAACCGTCACCCCGGCCCAGGCGCTGGTTAAGGGCAAGGGCCGCCACAACGGTGTCATCAACGCGATTTTCGTGGATGGTCACGCGAAGGCTGTTCCCTACAACAATGCCATCGGCGATCTCTGCCTCTGGGTAACCGGCGAGTACCAGGGCTGCGGCAGCTAGTTTAACACTCCAATAACGGCTAAATGAACCCGTGGGAATTCCCACGGGTTCATTTATTTAACATTGTCATAATGTTATGTTATTAAATTCTTAATAAAGATTAAGAGATGTGAGCTAATCTATGGAGCGGAGGATTTCATAGCTACTATGAACCGAATTTCTAATACTACCCATGCTCGCAAGTCGGCTTTTACGCTCATCGAGCTTCTGGTAGTCATCGCCATCATAGCCATCCTTGCTGCCATTCTCTTTCCTGTTTTTGCCCAGGCCCGTGAGAAAGCGCGTCAGACCAGCTGTCTTTCCAACATGAAGCAGCTCGGTACCGCTTTCATGATGTACGCCCAGGACTACGATGGCACTCTCATGCAGACCACCTACGAAGTACCTACTCTCAAGGTCCACTGGAGCTTTGTGCTGCAGCCGTATGTGAAGAACGTCGGTATCTTCGTCTGCCCCTCGGATCCGAATCCGGTGACGCCCAGCACTCCCTGCGCTGCGGGTCAGACCCCTGGTCTGAACTGTGATGCCCAGGTGCCGAAGTTCAGCTACGTGAACAACTACAATGCGATTCCTGCACATGACTGGCTACCAGTCTCGGAAGCCGCTTTCGAGCGGCCTGCCAGCCTGATTGTGCTGGGTGAGCGCCGCGATAAGCTCAACTCCGGCGCCGTTATCGGGCAGTGGAAAGGCGCGGGCGGATTCTACGCCACCAGCACCTCGCACGGTTCGTCGTCGGGTGGTAGTCAGATCTGCCCCGGTGACAACTGGCGCTTCGTTACTGCTGCCGAAGCGGTTGCTGGACTCGGTGCTGCGAACGACAAGAAGCCTGAGATTATCCGCGTGAAGTGGGATCGCCACAACCAGGGCGCGAACTACACCTTCTTTGATGGTCACGCCAAGTGGATGCGCCTGGAGCGGACCCTGAACCCGGACGATTACTACTGGGGTGATAAGTGGTATCCTGCTCCCTTCATGAACTCGCCGCTGGGTGCGCCCTGTAGCTAAGCAGGAACTTTCCGGCGATTCGTTTCGCCGTGAGAGTGACACCGTTATGAACTCAACGCAACAGAGTACTTCTATGACTCGCCGACGGCTTCTCGAAGCCGTCGGCGGTCTCACGTTTCTGGCACTCGTTCCCGTGGAGCGTGGCTGGGCCGCAGACGATGCGCCTGTGCTATTCACCGCGCTACCGTATCTGCAGCCGGGCTACCAGGGTGGCCCCGTGGTAGACGGGCAGGAACAAATCGTCGTTGCCTGGCAGACCGATAACCGGCCCGCCGAGTTTATCGTGGAAGCTGCTGGTAAAACGTTCCGGCCCAGTCGCGTGGAGCGTATCCATGGCGATGATGGGGAGCTTTGCTACAACTATGCCGCCACACTGACCGGGCTTCCCGCAGGTAAATCAGTCGCCTACAGGGTGCGCATGAACGGTAAGACCCTGGCGACCGGGCGTGTGGTGACCCGAAAAGTCAAGGGGGCGCCGACGCGATTCGTGGCTTTTGGCGATAACTCCTTCGGCGACATCTCCGACCGCATGATCGCCTTCCAGGCCTGGAAAGCACGCCCGGACTTCGTGATGAACACGGGCGATAATGTGTACGAAGACGGCTCCGACAGTGAGTACGCGCGCCATTTCTTTCCTGCCTACAATGCATTGACAGCAGGGGAGCGTACCGGAGCGCCGCTACTGGCCTCTGTACCTTTCTACACTGTGCTGGCCAACCACGATGTGCATGGCAAAGACGAGCGAAAGTGGCCTGCCGCCGACTTCGCCAAAGTGCCTGACTCGCTGGGCTATTTCACAGCTATGCACCTGCCGCTGAATAGTAAGCAGGGGTTAGCCGCTCCTATAATGGTCGGACCAGAAAAGGATATCAGCCACTTTAAAGCGGCAGCGGGAGCGCGCTTTCCCGGTATGGCGAACTACTCCTACTTCTATGGAGATGCCTTCTTCCTCTGCCTGGACTCCAATCTCTATGTAGATCCCACGGACCAGGCTCTTCAGAGCTATGTCGCGCGTGAATTGGAGAATGCCAGCGGCTTCTGGAAATTTGTGGTCTTCCACCATCCAAGTTTCAATGTTGGGGGCGATCACTATGCCGAGCAGCACATGCGCGTGCTCTCACCCCTCTTTGAAAAATATGGGGTCACTATTGTCTTCCATGGGCATGAGCACAACTACCAGCGTACTCGTCCCATGAAGTTCGCGCCTGGTGGGCCGGGCAAGGCAGCGAACCTGGGAAGCAAAGACCGCCTGGTACCGGGCACGTTTACCATTGACCGCAGCTTCGATGGGGCAAACAAGACTCGGCCCGATGGCGTTATCTACATCACGACAGGAGCAGGAGGAAAAGCCCTGTACGATGTGGACTGGAATGCCCGCCCAGAAAAATGGCGTCACGCGGAAGACGGTCATGCGGACTATACGGCCAGATTCGTGAGCGACCGCCACTCGCTAACGACGGTAGACCTGGACTCGAATTCCCTGACTCTAGTTCAGCGCGATGCCTGGGGGCAGGAATTGGATCGTATACGAATCACCCGATAGGCCAGAATTCGACTATTACAGAAATCCATGCTATGTATGACTAATCATACATAGCATGGATTTTAGTTTTCTATATTTAATTGACTCTTAATTTTATCTTGTATTGATTACTGGTAATTTGTCCGCTGGGAGGATTGGGATATGACGAACAAACGTAGGGGCTTTACGTTGATAGAGCTTCTGGTGGTCATTGCAATCATTGCTATTCTGGCAGCTATTCTTTTTCCAGTGTTTGCGCAGGCTCGCGACAAAGCCCGCCAGGCGTCTTGCTTGTCCAACATGAAGCAGCTGGGAACTGCGGCCATGATGTATGTGCAGGACTACGACGAGCAGTTTCCTGCCTACGGAGTCGATGGCGCAGGTAATGAAATTTCCTGGGGCAAGTACTACTGGATGTTCATGTTCCAGCCCTACATCAAAGGGTATGCCGCCAACTGGAACAAGCCGCGCACCGGTGTGTATTTCTGCCCCAGTGACCCTGCCGCTCGCCCGCAGTATCTGAGCGGTACGCGCGCCACCCAGGTTCTACCGGAGCCTGCCGGACAGTGGGGGTTGACCCCGACTGTTGACGAAACCGGAACTCAGGCACTCGGTTACTGGTGTAGCTACAGCATCAATGAGCACATCACCGACCGTGAGCCTAGCAAAGGCAGCGCCATGCTCGCGGCGTGGCAGTCGCCCGCGGAGAGCTTCCTGCTGATGGAAGCCTGGGACAGCGAAGTCGAAGGTGATGAGATGGATGAGCTCTACGGGATTCCCGGAAGCCTCCGTGCCGCTGCCCAGCGTGTTCGTGGCGAGGGCGGCCATGGCGGGGGAATCAATATCGCGTATATTGATGGACACGTGAAGTGGAGCAAGCTTAGTTACCGCAATAACACCCCTAGCCTCTGGAGCAACTGGGTCTTCCCGCCTAGCAGCCGACGTGGTGGAGAGTGCGATTTCGGCGGCTGGACAGCGCCGGATAACGACCTCACTCTTCCTGCTGTCAACGAAACCGGGCAGAGTTGCCAGTGACACCTTTCCGACTATCTACTAGCCTGCAGACCGCACCCGTTGCTAATGATCCAGACGATCCGGCAGTCTGGGTAGATAGTCGGAACCCGGGTCGCAGCTTGATTCTGGGGACCAACAAGGTAAGCAAAGCGGAGGGCGGGTCGCTGTATGTGTTCTCGCTCTCCGGCAGTATTGTCAAGGTAGTTTCCGGGTTAGATCGCCCGAACAATGTTGCTATTGTAAAGAACTGGGCGGTGGTCACGGAGCGCCTGCAGAACCGCCTGCGTGTTTTTCGACTTCCTGACCTTGCTCCTGTGGGGGAGATTCCCTGCGGCCCCGAACCCATGGGAATTGCCGCCTGGGGCAATGACTCAGTGCTTGTGAGCCTTAAGAAAAGCCCTCTGAAAGAGCCGCTCACCCGCTGGAAACTGGTAGAGCGAGGCGGCAAAGTAGAAGGCATAAAGCTGCAAACCATCGGTACGTTCTCCGGAAAGAAAGAGATCGAGGCCATTGCCGTAGATGCTCGCTGGAACCAGGTCTACTATGCGGATGAAGGCCATGGCGTTCGGGTCTGGCGAGGGGGCAAGGAGATCGGGCTACTTGGTCCGGAGTTCACCGGTGACCAGGAAGGCATCGCGCTATTCGGCAACTACATTGCCTGCAATGAGCAGATACCTCTAGCGCAAGGGGGGAGCCTGCTCCACATCTATGATCGCCGTACCCTGAAAAAGCGTGCTATTTTCGCTACAGGCGCCGATGAGACAGATGGCATTGAGATAGACATGCGCCCGCTAGGTCCCAAATTCCCCCGAGGGATTCTAGTTGCCATGAACTCTGGACCTAAGAACTTTCTGGTATTCGACCTGCGCCAGATTCTGGCGAAGCTTTAGAACTGCAAATAGGGGCGCATGGCCTCGCGTAGAATCGCGGCCCGGGCTATCTGTGCCCGCTGGCCCACCATCTTCTCCGATTCCCAGAGTGAGGCGACCATACGTGCGAAGACAGTGGGGCCGGGGCCTTCTATAAGCTCGCAGGCAGCGGCTAAGCGCAGACCAGAAAGAATCTCCAGAGCCTCTTGCGCGGTCAGAGTCTCCGCCCCTAATAGCTGCTCACGCCGGGTGCGCGCCTGGGTTTTCACAAAGCCAGCATGCATCAGACCTAGAATTCGACGAGCGGCACGCTCCTCCGTAATCAGATGCCGCGCGGTGCCCTCCACCCTGTCGGTTAGCTCACGCTCGGTGCGCCCGTAGCTAATCCGGTTGCTAATCTGATAGAGGTCGCCCCAGGTTTCCGAGCCTTCCCCGTGCAGTCCGCGCACGGCTGTATCCAGGTCATAGGCTACAGCAAGCTCATCTCCCAGTCGCTGGCGGGCTGCCATACCTGGCAGATGCACCAGCACGGATACTCGGAGCCCGGTGCCGATATTGCCCAAGGAGGCTGTGAGATAGCCCCAGCGCTCGGTTTTAGAGAAGCGAATCTCTTCTTCTAAAATTGCTGCGATGGCCTGGGCTTGCGTGGCAGCAGAGCGGATATCGTTTCCGGCAACGACTTGCTGCAGCCGAAGGTGGTCTTCTTCGTTGATAAGAACCGAGGTCGCGCCTACGCGATCCAGAAGTGCCCAGCGCTCCATAAGATCGCCATTGGCAAGAGTGGGGGAGAGTCGCTGTGCCGCGACTAGATTGTTCCGGTCTTCCTCGCTCAATCGCCGAAGAGCGTGGGCCTCTAAAGGCGGCAAGTCGGCTTTACGCGCGGCGGCGGCTTGCCGAATGAGCTGTGCCCCTTTGCGAAGCTGATTTTCAGACGCCCGCGAGGGAAAGGGAAAGCCAGGGATATTGCGGGCCAGCCGGGCACGCGCGGTCAGCGCAATGTCACGGTCTGGCCCGCCTGATTCTGTCCAGAGCGGCAGGCGCGCGAACTCCGAAGCCATCTTAGAAACGGATGCTTTGTCCTATCTCCAGCGGAGCGCGCTTCGAGATGGCGATGTCCAGCCCCAGGAGTCGTGTACCATAGGTAAAACCGGTAGCCGACGAGTACCCCGCCCGAAGCGGCAGTTTGCCTACCATTAGCTCTGCTCCTGTGCGGAACTGGGCGTTCCCCGAAACCGTTGTGATGTCGACCAGATCTGCGGCGAAAGTCGCGTTCTTGGTTACATAACCCGCGCCAACCGACGCTGCTGTCACCAGAGTAGAGGCATTCGGATTCGTGCCACGTGGCTTGAAGAGGTTGCTGACGGCGATTCCAAAGGAGAGCGGGCCGTCGTCTTCTTTCCACATCAAGCCAAGATCGGCAGCGACTCCCTGCGATGTCTCCGTCTCACGCCCATTCATCTCTGGGGCTGGGCTGGCGTTGCCGTTGGAGTCCACAATCAGGTGGGAGTACACCACATTGGCGTACTTGAGGCGTCCGCCCACGGCGAACTTCATGCGCCCCTTCTGGCCAGGAATCACGCTGGCAAAACCAATGGAGGGTAGGGCGTAGGCGCCATTTATCTGTACATCGGACTGGTTACCGTTTCGGCGCACCGTGCCTACACCCACAGCGTTGGTAAGCACCTCTAAATGCCCGACTCGCAGACCAGCGCTGGCATTGAGCGCGAAGGTGGAATCACTGGTTCCGAACTGGCGGACAAGCTTGGCAGCGCTGCCGAGTGACCCCAGGCCGAGCAAGTAGTCCAGCCCCTTATCCTGTTTCACTGCACCCTGCTGGCGGAGGCCGAAGTTAGGCGCGTAGATCCGAGTGTTCCCCTTATCGAAGGCAAGAGAAGCAACATTGTTACGGCTGGCTCCGCCACCACTCGCATTGGTCGCCACACCGGCACCTCCCATGGCGAACGCCCGGGCGTCGCCGCCAATGGTGAAGTCTTCTGCCTGCGCTGCCCGTAGCGGCACAGTAGCTACGGCAAGCATTGAGAGGGTCAGAAGGACAGAATTGCGCATCGAGAATTTCCTCCGCCGCAACTTTATCACAGAAATGAAACGGAGAGGGTTAACGAGCGGACACAACTTTAATACGATAGCGTCCCATATCCGCGGCTACCAGGAAAATATCGGTCAATTCGCCCTCGGCGAGCTTGATATGCGTGGCATCGGCAAACGGTTCCCCCCAGGTAGGCTCCAGGGCCACCCAGCGGTCCTCGCCGACCCAGACTTCAGGCCAGGCATGATAGACAAACAGGCCATTCACATAGGCCAGTCCTACGCATTGGCGGGTGGGCAGCCCGGCGGCACGAGCTATCGCGGTAAAGAACGTGGTGTAGTCTCGGCAGACACCACGGCGATCTTTGTTCACATCGTGTGCGGTCCGCAGTGCCGGTATAGAAGAGTCCGGTTTGATAGATTCGTGCACAAACTGAGAGAGCTTCGCCGCAGCACGTGCCGCGTCTTTCTCACTACCTAAAATCGCCCGTGCCAGTGCTCGGAACTCAGGAGAGTCACTGCCAATGTAGGCTGTGGACTGGAGGAACCGGCGCAGGGATTCTGGAGCGGCATCCGGAGTTGGAAATAGGCGGCTGCCAGTGATTGGTAGACCACCGCTGGAAATACTCACCCGAACTGTAGTCCCGTTGCGAGTGACTTGCTGAATGCCATCGGAGTTCGGTAAGGGGCGTGTGACCCCTTCCAGTTCGTAGGTAATGTCCCGCAAGCGGTGCGTTTCGGTAAGAGGGACACCCGTGGGCGTACAGGCTAAAAGCGCACTCAGTTCCGGCAAGGGACCCGTCGGCATAGCCAGGGCTGCCTCGCGCTCCTCGCGGCGTAGCTCCATGCCCAGCGCTACTTGCGCCGTGAGCAGCTCTCCCGATTCTCCCAGGTAGTAGGTTGCCGGGTTCAGCGGATTCTTCTCGGTCAGTTTGTAGGCCAGCAGCGCTGTCTTGCCCAGAGTCATGGCAGTAGGGCCTTCTACCTGTTGCTCGGAGTCAATCAGCTGGAGCGAGTCCGCCAGGAAGACTTTTCCTGTGCGCTTCTTGCCTGCTTCAGGCTTGGTGGGCAGTCCGGCGCTGGCTTCGGAAAGAAATACCTCACCAGGCGCCAAATCAAAACGCCCTTCTTTGAGCGTTCCCTGAATCTCCGCCTTGAAACGCACAGCCCTGGGCTCGAAGTTCGCCCAGACCTTCGTGGTACGGCCTGCCGCTTCCGTTTTTACCTCTACGGCAATAGGCTGGCCAGTAGAGCGGTCCGACCAGGTCGTGGTGGTAGTGGATAGCTCGTTGCCCTTACCCAACACGGAAAGAATTAGGCGCATGGTGGAGGCGGTGCGTACTGCCGGGCGACCATCGCGCTCCGTGGAATCATCACGCGTAAGGGTGACATTGCCCAGTTTGGCATCTTTCAGATAGACCCCAAAGTAGGTGGTTTGCTCTTCCCGCGCCTGCGCAGCTGAGACCAGAAACAAAGAAAGGACCGTCGCCCATACGAAAAGACGCATTAGCAACGGTCCCTGCAAGAAATGTACCAGGTAACCTTACAGGCCGCGGTAGGTTAGAGCAGCGCTATCCATGCGCGACGACTGGCCGGAAGTGAAACGGTACATATAGGCATCATCGGTGTAATCCATGAAGTTCTCCACGGGATCAAGACCAGGATATTTCTTGCCCGCACAGGTATCAGGGATTGGAGGCCATGTACCGTAAAACGCGGTGCGCTCCGCATTGGTATCCGTGACTGAGTCATTACTGCCTGCGCAGCCGCCCTGGAACGTATGGTACAACCCCAGCCAGTGCCCGATTTCATGCGTGGCTGTATCGCCCAGGTTGTAGGGCGCAGCGCTTCCACCAGGCAGCGAGGCATTCAGGAGCACCACACCGTCTTTTTTCGGGGCACCGTTGTACTCCCAGGGGAAAGTGGCCCAACCCAGCAATCCACCACCAATATTAGCGCTGTACAGGTTCAGTGCGTTTGCTCCACCCTGGCGCAGCGCTGTCTTGGCCTGAGTTTCGGCGGTAGAGCCATAGCCCATGGTGTACCAGGTGTTGTTGGCCGTGCGATTGATTCCCGCGAGCACAAATCGGAAGGGAGTGTTGAAAGCGGCACCATTCGTTGTACCGCCACCAGGCAGCTTATCACTGCCAGCATAGGCCGCATTCAGCACGGCTATCTGATTGTTAATCTGGGCATCGGTGACATTGCCCGCTCCCGCGCTATTGGTAATGACATGGAAGTACACCGGAATGGTGACCGAACCACCTGCCCGAAGCGGGGAAACCAGACCGGAGTTACTGTGGCGCGGTGGAGCATGCGCAATGGCATTGTCTACCATGGCGCGGACTTCTTCGGAGGGCATCTCCGTGGCACAGCGCCGCCCGCTCTCCACAAAAGCAGCCTTGCTTTCAAAGACAGTGTCACCTATCTTGATGGGGCCATCGGGGCCATGGGCGATGGGAGGAGCGGATTGGACACGAGTGAGCGATAGAGCGGTCAGGCTAAGCCCCACACCTGCCGCCAAAAATAGAGCACGACGATTCATGAAGATTCTCTCCAGATCTATTGAAAAGACGCTACCCATTCGTACCCTGAAATGGATGTGCCAGTATACCCTATCGTTTGGAGAGTCAAACGTTGCATCTGTCAAAGAGGCGAGTTGTGGCTTGATTTTGCATTCGTAAATGAATGTATAGTGATGTTGATTCGCTTTATTATTGTGTTGTTGCTAATAAATAATGCTAATGAGTTTTTTATATCATTTCTAATCAATATCATGGCTATATGGATCAAGTGAAAGTATTTTATCAATATAGTAAATCAATTCTCTTGGATTAAATGGTTTGATAATAATCATTTCATACCAGCAAAAACCATACTGAACCACGCTCTTTGGGCCATAAATATCTTCTTGATTTATCCATAAATGCATAGCTTCAGGGAAATTCTTGTCACCGCGCCAGTAAATCTCTCCGACAATATCGGTAAACATACCCTCGCGTAATGTAGTATTTACCGTAAATAACTTCGGTGGACACTCATTTGCTATTACTTTGGCAGCCGCATAAGTATGAGCGAATTTTGTAACATATCCTGCTTTTCGTAGCCACTCGGCAATCAGCTCAGCCATATTCGGTACGTCTACTACTAGAACATACCCTTTGCTTCTTGCCGGGTTTGGTTCAAATTTCATATCTATGAATAGCGCCTCTAAGATCGTCACTATAAATAGCACGCGAACTTCTATTAATATATTCTATGAGCAATTTATGATCAACGGGCTTGAATAACAAATAATCGTATTGGCCACTATAACCATCTAAACCATTTCCATGCCCAAAATATTTTTGTTTAATAATCGGCTCAATTATTCCATATCGCGGTGTATCCATAAAGTCTTCACTGCAAAGCATGCTCTGGAAATCTTTCAGGGAAACATCTGTATGAACGATTGTAGTATTTATGACAAATAATATAGGATGTGATTCTTCGGATATCCTTATGGCTTCTCCATATGAGTAAGCTATTTTAGTGTTATAACCAGCTTTCTGAATCCATCCAGCAATCTTTTCAGCAATATCGGGCTCGTCTACAACGAGAATATAGCCGTTAAGGAGTGCCGGATGGAATTTGAATTTCACTTAGGCTATCCTGAGTTATACCTCGGCCAGAATCGAGGCAGCACGCTGGTCGTACTGGTCTTTGGTAATCAGACCAGCATCCATCAGCGACTTTAGCTTGAGCAAACGCTCCTCGATAGTTCCGGTTGGCGCGGGAGCCGCCGGAGCTACGGGTACCACGACTGTAACGGGGGAAACCTGAGCTACTGGTTCCGGTTCCACCGCTTTGGGCGTGGGAGTTGGAGCGACTGCCACGGCATCCGGGTTGTAGTTGATCTTCTCCAGGTAGTCCGTGATGGCCTGCTGATAGGGGCGCATGATCGGGCGCTCGAAGCGATTGTTCTGCGCCTCCACATGCCCCAGAAGATCGCGCCCTAGCTGCTGTACACCAACCTCTACCAGCTTGGCCTCTATCATGCGGTCAATCTGATCTTTCAAGGTGGGCTGGTCGCAGAGCAGAAGCACCATCTCTCGCCCTTCTTTCGGTGGGCGATTCGCCGCTTCATCATCTGTCTGAGCAGCCTGCACCAGCTTGGCCAGGTCCCCAGTTACTGATGTAAACGTACCAAGCGGGTCAGACTTCGCCATACCGAAGCGGTCCCGATAATGCGCAATAAAGCGCACGGTCTCTTTGGCACCCACGGCGGTATAGCGAACGTCTTTATCTTCGGCAATCACGCCGGTGGCCCAGCCCACGCAGAAGGTCATCCAGGCTTCCTTCTGGTCCTCGAAGCTCGGCGGTGCGATTCGCACCCACTCCTTTACGTCCTTGCGGGTATGAATGGGGTTCGCGCTGGAGCCTGCCGCACGGGTCTGGTCGTAGGCGAACCGATAGTTCTCCATCCCTTCCAGAAGGCGCAGAGGGAACGCGGCGCGCTCACGCAGGAACAGCGCCTGGTGGGGCTCGTTGGAGTTAGTTATCTGCCCATCTCGGATACCCTGCACCGTGTCTTTGAGCATTTGCTTGAAGACCTGACCCGCTTCGGAGCGTGGTTCCGAACCGTGCAGCACGCCCACAATGGTTTGCTCTTTGTTCTGGTGGTGCTTGTAGTTCGGCGCGTTTTCCTGCAGGTGGATAAACGGCTGAGACAGCCCATGGATACGCCGAAGCTCTTCCACGGCTCTATCTGTTCCTACTCCGAACTTCTCGAAGAACTTCTCTAAGACCGACTCCTGCTCCACGTTTCGGAATACATGTCTGCAGCGAGAGAGAATACTGGTACGCAGGCGAGCGTTCTCGATTTCGCGCAGGCCATAGATATTCCCGGTTGTGCCCAGCTCGTTTAGAATATCTGCTGATGTTGTATTCACCGTCGAGTTGCCGGGGTCTGCCCCATTGCCCACGTAGGCCGTGTAGCGCTGCTCGATATCGCCGCCTTCGTAGCTGGCGATACCACCCTCACCTTCCACACGCCGTCCACGGTCGAAGATCACCAGGCCATTCACATCGACCGGGTTCTCAATGGCGAGCTGCTCTTCTTTCTTATAGAACGCCTCCAGGCCCTTCATACGCTCTATGTAGACATCCATCTCGGTCTTGAGAACGTCTAGGATCTCCACCATGCGGTCGTAGAAGTACACGCTATGCTCGGCGATTCGGATATCCAGCAGGGCGCTTTCCCACTGGCGAGCACGGCTGATATAGATTTCTTTTTCTTCGTCTATCTCTTTCTTCTTGGCATTGGGAATCAGGCCCAGTGCAAAGTCACCCGCGTAGCCGTTTATCTTACTGAGGGTCGCATCGCGCGCTTCGGCTGTGGGAGCCAGGGTTTCTTTGGCGCCATCACCAATCTTGCGAAGTTCCGTTGAATACGCGCGGAACCGCTCCTCGGCGTGGTCCAGAAACGCCCGCGCGACACCATGTCGTCGGTTCGGGTCGTTCACGCACTCCGCTAGAAAACTGCGTAGAGCGGCCTCTTTAGCCGGGAGCAGTCCCTTCAGGTTCTGCTGAAGCTGGAACAGGTATTCCCCCAAGTTCGGGCGCTGTTTAGCCAGTGGGTCTGGGTTCGGGTCGGTGTCGTTGAACCGCACCTGATGCTCAGACTGCCGCGCAGTCAGGAATGACGCTACCTTGTCATGGCCCGGATACGCCGTGCCATACTGAGTATTCACCCCGTTCCAGAACCCTAGCGCCGTATCTCGCACCAGCTCGCCGGTCTCCGCGTTCATCACCGAGACCTGCCGCTGCACGGCATCCGGATCTAGCGCCAAACGCCCGATTTCCTGCTCGGTGAAGGCACCGACATTAGAGACCTTCGCCAGCGGCTCGGTCCAGCGGGTCAGAATCTGCCGCGCCAGGCGGGAGGCGCAGGCGTGCATGACCTTGTCTCTGGGGAAGTTGATCGCAGCCAGACCCATAGCCAGATAGTTCTGTGGGCAGCCCAGCTCATCGGGCTGGGTCAGGAACTGATCGAAGTTATCTCGGTTCGATTTCTTCTGGCGCTGGAACTCCGAGGTCAGGTCTAAGAAGACCGAGTGTCCGATCATCTCCACCATCTTGTCCACGGACCCAAGATTTGCTTTGGGGCTGGACGTATCCACTAAATAGGTATAGCGGAACGGCGGGTCAGCGTTCTCAATACCCGGCTGGTCGGCCTTGTACTGCGCGGTAAAAGTCGTGGTGCTGTCCGTATAGTGGTTCAGCTCCAGTAGCGAGGCATAGGCGTTGGGGCGATTATCTACCGATACCGCGCTGGTGTTCGGCGGAATCGAGAAGATACCTACTGTCTCCAGCATGCGCTGGGATTTCAGCAGGTCTTTGACCGTGTACGCGAGGTCCAGAAACATACCCGAACCAGTGCCACCGAGCAGCGACCCGACAATATAGACGGTAACGCCCTCGGAGACCTGAAGCCCGTTCTTAATCGCGGCGGCTTTGGCTGCGTCTTTAGTGACTTCAGAGTACTCTTCCTCGATGCGCTTGGCAATAGTGTCATAGTTCCAGAAATAGGCCAGGCGCCCACGGGCGCGCACCGCGCCGGCCCCTTGGTGAATATCCCCGGAGAGCGTGCGTGGGTCCAGCCAGTCTCTTAAGTGCGGGTACTCACGCAGGTTCTTACGTAGCGATTCCACGCCATGCACCGAGGTATGAATCTTGTCGGCGTTGTCCAGATTCGCGGCATCGGAGTAGTTCGGGTTCTTGCCGAAGATGGCCTGATCAGTGTCGATCAGCAGGAAACTGACGATAGGAATCTTCTCCAGCGACCCATACTTCTGAATCAGGCGCTGGCGCACGTCCATTAAGATTTTGTGGCCGGTACCACCTACCGCAATCAGCAGCGAGCGCGATACGCCACGGAGCTTCTGGTCTTCATCGGTAGCCAGTGTCTGCGCCGTCGCGACCGGCGCAGGACCGCCAGTATTAGGCAGCGGGGGCGGGGTGGCTCCGCCATTGGTGGAAGAAGGCACGGGTTCGTCGGGCATACGTTAATTATACTCCGTCCGTCAGACGCATGAGAGACTGTTGGGGTTGCGGAAGAACGTCGAATGAGTCCACCGAATGAATTCGGGGCTACAGCCACAAAGTCTGCCTTCGCAGACTACAGAGAATGGGCGGTATTCGACAAGTCGGGCTTGCCCGGCGCAGGTCGAATTCGCGATGATAGCCCCGATTTCAATCGGGGGACTACTACCATCGGGGTAATAGGCGCTTTTCTAGTGTTGCTGCTGGTCTATCAGATTAACCAGCTCATGGTCTGGACCCTTAACAGCAATTAAATCTGCATAGGGCTTGGTGGGCAGAATATGCTCCCGAAGATTCTTCAAGTTCACTTCCTCCCAAACCCGGTTGATACGCGCCGTGAACTCGTCGTCGGATAACTGCGCTAGATAGTGCAGGAAAGCATCCGGTTGATCACGCACAGCTTCGCGCACTCGTTGGACTCGGTCGGTATACCAGCGGTGCAAATCAGCTTCGTCGGCGTGCAGATACAGAGTTCTATCGTAGTAGGGGAGGAACTCGGGCTGAAGCGTATTCACACCTTCTAGAATAACTAAATCCGGTGCTTCGATAGGTTGCCCCTGTTCATCGGGGAGAGGGTCATAAAGAATATGGGAGTATTTGGGGGCGATAGTGGGGTTACCCGCGCGAATCGCCTCAAGAAATGCCATCAGCTTCGGAGCATCATAGCTATCCGGGAAGCCTTTTCGGTGGAGAATACCGCGTCGCTCTAGTTCGGCAGTGGGAAGCAAAAAACCGTCGGTAGCGACTATCTCTACCTTACGCTGGTGGAGCAACTCCGCCAGTTGTGCCGCTAGAGTGCTTTTTCCCGCTGCGACACCACCCGTGAGTGCAATTAAACGAGGCGCGCCCGCGAAGAGAGCCTCCGCCAGACGCGCCAGAAGATTACTCAGCTAATTTAGCCCTGAGGACCGCCTGCGCCTAGCTTCTTCATCTTGGCCTCGAACGCGGCAATTTTCTTGCGCTGCTCGGGGGTAAAGATAGGATCGGCCTCTTTGCGCTGTGCCGCCACAATAGGCTTCACTTCCGCATTGGCTTTTTTGGCCAACGCCATAAACTCCTGTTTGGCCTTGGGATCCTTGGACTGCTGCAGTTTCATCATCTGTGGCTGATACTTGTTCTGAATCGCCAGCAGCTTCGGCTGATACTTCTTGCCGATAGCTTCCAATTTTGCCTTCTGCTGCGGGGTAACATTCAGCGACTTCTGAAATGCCGCAATTTCCTGCTGAACGTTGGCTGCAGGACCCTGTGCATGTGCAACAGGCATGAGTGCGGTCAGCGCCAGAGCTACAGCCGCGATAATGCTACGAAATGTCATAAGGACTTCCTTCCGGTGCAGTGTATCATTTACTCTTTTGAGATTTCTTCAGCGATTTCAATAAAAGCGCTTTGTTTCGAGCTTGAAACGCCGCCATCTTTTTCCGCTGTTCGGGTGTATAGACTGCCATCATTTCTTTTTGGTAGGCAGCGATTATCGGCTTCATTTCCGCAGAGCGTTTGCTCTCAATCGCAAAGCGTTCTTCCCGGCTTCCCCCGCCTTTGCTTTTCCGAAGTCTATCTTCTTCGGGTTGATGCTTAGCAAGGATAGCACGAGTCAGTTTGGCATATTTCTGCTCTAGCTGTTTGAGTTTTTGCTTCTGGGCTGCCGTAATGTTCAGAGATTTTCGGTATGCCTCGATTTCCTGCCGAGTAAGTCCCTCTGATTGGGCTGGCTTTATGGGTTGTGCGGGTGGTTTCTGTGCCCATGTTCCTAGACAGAGGGTGAGTATAGGAAGGAGAAGGATAGCCTTTCTCATGGCTGTGCTACCTCAGTACCCCAGGCATTGCCGCCGCCATGCTCACGTCGCCACACATCGCGCCAGCGGTGAATTTCCACAGCTTTTACCCCCGGAAATGGCACACGGGCAGATTTCTCAGGGAGAGCCGGGAATTGCCATGTCCGTGCTCAATCGAGGCGCGACACGGCGAGATTTCACATTCCGTAGTGTCGCGATTCCGGATAGGAATCCGCTCATGGGTGGTGCTCTTTCCAGGCGGCGAGGTACTTTGCCGCCTTCGGATTTGCCGCGTTCCAGTGTGGCTCCGTGGCACTGTCTGCCAGTGATAGCAGACCGAGCCCTACTCCCTGAAGCACCGACGCCATGTTCTTATAGTCGATCTTGTCCCAGTGGTCCGCCGCACCATGATAGTCCGGATAGACATAAGCGACGCAGAGTGTGTGAGCGGGAATACCTAAATCGGCTAGTGCCTGATTGTCCGAGCGTGCGAAGAAGGCATCCGAGAACCGGGGATGTTTCTCTACCTTGATACCCGCTGGTCCTGCCGCTTTCGAGAAAATTGGCCCGATATCCGAGAAATCATAACCAGTCATGCTCAGCGCACCTACCCGTGGGGCTTCATTATCATCCGTGCGGCCAATCTGTTCCAGGTTGATATGGGCTATGGTCTTTTCAATAGGAAACAGTGGATTCTTGCCATAGTAGCGAGAGCCGAGTAAGCCACGCTCCTCACCAAAGAAGGTCATAAAGACCAGGGTGCGCTTGGGGCGAACTTTCTGGGCAGCCAGTGCACTGGCCAGTTCGATAACTCCCACCGTGCCCGAACCATCATCATTGGCGCCGTTGAAGATGCCATCGCTGCCGTCGGTGGTCTCTCGTTTCCCCAGATGATCGTAGTGTGCCGTAACCAGGATGTAGGTATTCGCAAGCTCCGGGTCGGAGCCTTTCAGCACACCCACCACATTGCGCACAGGCTCCTTAGTCTCCGAGCCGCGTGGGGCCAGCTCCGACATCTGGAAGAACGTGCCCTTGTCGCCGCCCGGCTCCAGCCCTGCTCGCCGAAACTGCGCCGCGATGTACTCCGCCGCGAGGTCCAGTCCACGGGAAGGTGTCCCGCGACCCTCCAGCGCATCGGACGCAATAAAGCTAAGATGCCCTCTCAGAGAGTTCTCGGAGATAGCGAGAGTAGGGGGCTGAGTAGGAGCGGGCGCGGTCTGTACCAGCAGCACCGGAAAAAGCGGTAGCATGACCGCTTTTTCGCCATGGGCTCGCCTCGCTCCTGCCGATTATTACCAGGGGAGCTCGTCGGTATAGGGAATCCAGACGTTTTTAACCTGGGTGGCTTCGTGGAAAGCTTCCGTGAGTGCTGGCAGCGGGGAGTCTGGTGCCCAGACCCGCTTCATATTGCCTGCCGAGAGCGCTTCTATGGATTTCTTCAGCTCTTGTGGCGCAGCAACTGCCCAGACACCCTCTACATCATCATGCCCGGCCAGAGTTTCTAAAAGCGCTTTTTGCTTCCCAGTGACGATATTCACGACGCCTGCAGGCACATCGCTGGTTTCCAGCACCTGATATAGCCGAGTAGCCGGAACCGGGTCGGCCTCACTGGGCACAGCAATCACTACACTACCAATGGCCAGCGCGGGTGCTACTGCGTTTATCAGTCCAAGCAGCCCGAACTCTGCCGGGCACGCGACTCCAATCACACCGAGCGGCTCGGGAATAGCAAGCGTAATGGCTTTCTGCGCCACTCGGTGCATATTGCCATCGTATTTATCCGCCCATGCGGCGCAGGAAAAAAGAATCTCCAGGCTGCGCTCAAGCTCTTCCGCATTGAACTCGGCGGCCCGCTGTTCCAAGTTCTCTGCCAGGTAGTACAGAATCTGGGCACGGCCATGCCCACTGGTCGTCGCCCACTTCCCCGCAGCCGCTCGTGCGGCTTCTACCGCGTTTCGGATGTCTTTGCGATTACCTTCGCCCACCTCAAAATCACCTACCGTGATGCTGTATCCGGAATCTGGCCGTACTTGCTTGCCGCCAATGTAAAGCTTGGGTGTCTGGTCGATGGTCCCTTCACGAGTTTGAGAACCCCCCATTACTGGGGGGCAGGGGGGCAATTCGGTAGAAGCCGTGCTTTTCACGTACTCCCAGAGGCCTTCTTTGCCGCCTTCACGACCGTAGCCGGACTCGCGATAGCCGCCGAAGCCGGACGCAGCATCGAAGAAATTGGTAGAGTTCACCCAGACGGTGCCTGCCTTCAGCTTGCCAGCCGTATCAATGGCCAGCGTAATGTTCTCTGTCCAGAGACTGGCAGCGAGACCATAGCGGGTGTTGTTCGCCAGCGACACAGCTTCAGCAGCGGTGCGGAACGGCATGGAGACAAGCACCGGCCCGAAGATTTCTTCCTGAGCTACAAGAGAGGCTGGCGCGACTCCGCTCAGCAGGGTGGGGGGATAGAAGCAACCGTCTTTGGGGCAAGGCGTCGGCTGGTAGAGCGTGGCACCCTCCGCGACACCTTTGCCCACCAAATCAGTAATACGAGCAAGCTGAACCGGAGCGACAATGGCTCCGATATCAGTCACTTTGTCCAGCGGGTCACCCACCCGCAGAGTCGCCATGCGTCGCTTCAGTTTCTCTAAGAACTGTGTCTCTACACTTTCCTGTACCAACAGGCGGCTTCCCGCGCAGCAGACCTGACCCTGGTTGAACCAGATAGCGTCCACCACGCCTTCCACGGCGCTATCTAAGTCCGCATCTTCAAACACGATAAACGGTGACTTGCCACCCAGCTCCAGAGAGAGTTTCTTGCCGGTCCCCGCTGTCGCCTGTCGAATCTTGCGCCCAACTTCGGTAGAGCCAGTGAACGCGATTTTATCCACTCCAGAGTGCGCTACCAGTGCTGCACCGGTATCGCCGTCTCCGGTAACGATATTCACTACACCTTTAGGCAGTCCCACGCGCTGGCAGATCTCGGCGAAGAGCAGGGCAGTAAGCGGAGTAAACTCGGCAGGCTTGAGCACCACGGTATTGCCCATCGCAATGGCCGGGGAAATTTTCCAGGCGAGCATAAGCAGCGGGAAGTTCCAGGGAATAATCTGCCCCACTACACCTATAGGCTGGCAGCCTGGCAGCTCGGAATCTCGGAGCTGCGCCCAGCCTGCGTGATGGTAAAAATGCCGCGCCACCAACGGAATATCCAGGTCACGGGTTTCGCGGATGGGCTTACCGTTATCCAGTGTTTCCAGCACAGCGAAAAGCCGGGAGTGCTTCTGTATCTGGCGTGCCAGGGCATACAGGAGTCTGGCACGGGCATGGCCACCGAGCGCTTCCCAGCCCGGCTGCGCGGCCCGAGCCGCTTTTACAGCAGTATCTATGTCTTTTTCTGTGCCCTGTGAAATCGTCGCCAGTAGCTTTCCTGTCGCCGGATTAGTGGTTTCAAAGGTGCCCTTGCTCGGCTTAGTAAACGCGCCGTCGATAAAGTGCCCGAACGCGCCGTTGTGTTCTTTCAGCCAGTCGTATGCTGGGGCCGCACCCTCAGGAGCCGGGCCATAGTCCATTGTCTTGAAAATCTCCGCCACGCTTGCCATTTGGAAAGATTATAGCGCCATTAGCAACATACGTTTAGAACGTAGTTTGTTCTAGGAATGGAGAGGAGTATAGAAATCGTTGAGAGGCAGAAAGTTCTACAAAGATCACTAATATTTGTGTTGAGAGTCAGACCACTATATAAAATTATTTAAATTTTGTACCTTTCCGATAGGCAGTCGTTGATCTATCTGTCCCAGGAATCTTCTCAATTAAGCCGATAGATTCTAGTCTCCCAAATATTGCCTTGATACGGTAGTCAGCGTTAACATGCGTTATTTCTCTTGCTGTCTTGTTTCTTATGGATTCATTTGTTTTTAAATATTCCAGAATAACTTCTTCAGGAGATGCCAGGGTTTCATGACGTATAAGGATGCGGACTGAATTGTCACGTTCTTCAATGACTGGTGGTTTTAGCCCCAGTTTTGTCATTGCATCAAAAGCAGTATTTAGCCCTTCACCTACATCCTTATTTGGTGGATCTGGAAACTTATTGATTAGGCGAACAATGATGCCGTTTCTAGCAAAACGTTCACTTAAGATATTCTTTGTGGTAATATGCGCAGGCAACCGGCCTGGACTTTCTATTTCGACTCGATTATCGAAGATTCTTATGTGTATATCATCTGCAATGCTGTAGTCACGATGCAGAACTGCATTTGTAATTATCTCATGCAAGGTAACGTCTGGGTAGCGGATATTTTCTAATCCTTCAGTACCCATTTTTCTAGTTTCTTCAACTATACGTGTTGTATTGCTTACTGCGTCTCGTATTTGTGAGTATGCATGACCTTCAATCGTGATAGGGTCAAATGCCAATGTGTCACGTGATCCTTCAAAATCTTTAGTCGTATAACGATATATCTTTATTCCACAATGCTTGGGGATCAATGCTTGCGGTTCTTCTGCAAAAAGAATAATTCCTCCTACAGTTGGTTGTTCATTTCGTATTAGTTGCTGCTTAGTAAGCCATACTTTGGGATCCGCACTTGGGACGAGGTACTGCATGAAATCATATGTCGGTTGAGATTCAGTAATATAACTCTCATCAGTATTAACTGTCTCAACTTCAAATGATGTTATGCCTTTTACAAATTCGAGTTGCTTTAGGCCATCATGTGTTGTTATTGGTAAGTTTTGCGCGCCTCTTCGCAGATATACTTTTCCATCAGAAGCTTTTTTAATTGCAGACGTTTTCCGGATTTGGATTTGAAGTATTAATCCTGGTAAATTATTACATTCAAGAAATGTATAATCAAAATCATTAATAGTCGCTCAGGGAGCAAGGTTTTTCCTATAGGTGCTGTTCGGATTCTATCGTGTTTCCCTATTAACCTT
>JASGJG010000031.1:0-78874 GCA_049840835.1 Armatimonas sp.
GCGCCGCCAGGGCCGGTGCCTGTGACGTGAGCAAATTGGTCGCTCGCGGCGCCGGGGGTGATTCGCCGTAGTCGGGCCAATGGCAGTCAGATCATGAAGTTGGGCCGCTTCTGGATGTGGCTCGACGACTAGAACTTGCCCCTATACTGCCAGGAGTTGGCCCTGATGGTACTCGGCACTGGCCAGTCGCTGACCGGCAGCGAGCCACTTTTGCTGCTCTGGCAAGGCTCCTGCCACGTTTGGAGGAGGGACAGGCTGCCGCGCTACACCCGGCGCAACGCCGTTGGTTGGCGGTTTCTCTAGAGCGTGCTGGTGCGCGACCTGATACCGCTCTAGGGCGTGAACTGCTGCATAAGCAGGATTGCTTACCTTGGGAGCAGCCCGTGATAGGCAGGTACGTTCGGCTGCGCAGTCCCTATGCCACCATGTGGAGCCACGAGTGCGTATGGCGGCTGTAGAGTGCCTTGCGACGCTGGAGAGGGGGCGGGGTGAGACAGCGTAGCCTGCCTGTGGTAGAAAACCCTGTCTCTCAGGCGATAGCCAGAGCCTCCGTGGCGCGAGATCAAGTCATGACCCGCGATGCTATGGAGCCGCTAGAGCATGTAGAAGCTGAGGTTATGTTTCCCGTTGCTGTGGAACTGCTAACCAGAGAAGCTGCTCGCTCACGAAGGACAGCGCTCTGGATAGGGGCTGCCTCTCTCGGATTTCCCCTCGTTTTGACTCTGCTACTACTGGCATGTGGTGTAGCTAGAGAACTATTCTTGCCGTAGTTATGGGGCTTATCAATGTCTGTGGTGGTGGAGCGTTTGTGGCCCTGCTGCTTTACTGGCAAGTCTCTAACCGGGGGTTTACTTACACGGCAGGCAGCACTTCGTCTAGCTCGGCGCCTGGTCGATCCGGTGGCGCTACCAGAACTGATAGAGTTAGCCTGGCTTTCCCACCGCCGCCATGATCCCCAGACTGCTGAGGCGCTAGAGGCATCATTAGTTCGGTTGTTGTCCCGATTTGACCCGGAACTAAATACTCTAACAATAAGGCAGGTAGAAAAGCTCATAACACTCACGGAACGTGGAGAAGAGAAGAGCTAAAGATTGCCACTCTACTGACTCTGGGGAGCCTGAAAGAGCCGCGTATTCAGCCAATGGCATTGCGGCTTTCTCAAAAGCACCCCATGGTGTCGGAGCGAGTGCAGGTCGCTGCTGAGGAGTGCCTGAGGGCGCTGAAGTCATGAGTGAGGCCGAGCGCCCGCTGGTACGGCTGCTAGCGCACCGTAGCTTTGGAGCGCAAGCCGAAGTCGTGGCTCGGCTACGTAGCTACCTCTGGAGCGGGCGCTGGCGCTGTTAGCCGAAGTTTTACGATATGAACGAGTTGGCCATGAGCGGCGAGCTCGGCTTATATCATCGTGGCACTACTCGATTTATCTAGCCATAGCTGTAGCGCTGGTTGCAACACAGAATTATATGTTGGCGGGGATTCCTATAGGATTAGCTATGCTCTGTGGAGCGTTGGGTTTGAGCTATCTGCGACCGACAGTTAGATGGCACAACACGCGAGCGGCTGCTCTGGATTTATTAGGTAGGGGAGCAATCCGGGGCATTGCGGGGTTTTGCTGGATCTGGCGGCCCCACTGGAAAAGCTGCCTGCTCACTGGCCCGGTCGTACCCTTCGTGGAGAAATAGGGCCGCGCCTCACTGCCCTATTACCTCGATTGGATACGGAGTCTGCACAACATCTCACACCAGCGCAACGGGCGCAACTCCGCTGCATGTTAGAGCGGCTTCGGCACAGACCCGATACACTGGTAGCTGTTCTGCTTGCACTCGGCTCCGCACAGGATTCCCGGGTTCTAGTAGATGCCCGCCTGTTAGTTATTAATCATCCCTCAGATCGGGTACGGGCGGCGGCTCGTGAATGTCTCCTGGAGTTGGGGACAGCAAAAAAGTAAACGATTACATCAATATTCGGAATATCGAATGTTGGAATATGATGTGATACGATAAATTGGTTCACAAAACTATGCGAAATTCTTTGCAGCGTTTTAAAGCTGACTGCTTTCAGGGGCTTGCCCATCCTACGCGAGTAGCGATTGTGGAGCAGCTTCGTAGTGGAGAACTCTCCGCAGGTACCCTGATAGGGCGGTTGGGTTTGGAGCAGGCCAACGCGTCTCAACATCTCGCTATCCTTCGCACGAAGAACATCGTCGTTAGTCGTCGCGAAGGAAATCAGGTGTTTTATTCCATTCGAGATCAAGCGCTGATTGAAGTGCTAGACATTCTTAAACGCTACTTCTATGAGCACCTGAGCCAGACACAGGGGGTTATAGAAGAATTGCGTGAGGATGCAGGTGGCGAGGCTAGCGTGTGAGTATTCCAGCGGCTGATGTTACCGAGAAGGAGCGCTGGCTGCCCAGGTCTATTCAGTCACTTCGTCACTACACCAAAGACAAACTCATTGCCGATCTGATTGCTGGACTCACAGTAGGGCTGGTCGCTCTACCGCTCGCAATGGCCTTTGGAATCGCCTCTGGAGTCACCCCACAGGCGGGCATTTACACGGCTGTCGTAGCCGGTTTCCTTATATCTGCCCTGGGTGGATCACGATGCCAGATAGGCGGTCCTACAGGTGCCTTTGTAGTGATTGTAGCCGGTATCATCGCAAAATTCGGCCTTGCCGGGTTGGCGATGGTTACGCTGATGGCAGGCGTAATGCTGATAGCCATGGGGCTGACCGGTATGGGGGCCGCGATAAAGTTCATTCCCCGCCCGGTTACTATCGGATTCACCAATGGCATTGCGATACTGATAGCCTCCACCCAGATAAAGGACTTTCTGGGGCTCAAGACTTCAGCGAATCCTGGTGAGTTTGTGGAGCGATTGAAGGTCATTTTCCAGCATCTGGGAACTATCCAGCTACCCACTGTAGCTCTTTCCTTAGTTTCCCTTGCCATCGTTTTGTTGATGCCTCGATTCACCCGGCGTGTGCCGGGAGCTGTAGTCGCTCTGCTTGGTGCGACAATTGCCGCGTCGCTACTGCATCTACCCGTAGAGACGATTGGGAGCAAGTTTGGAGGGATTCCACAGGGGCTGCCCCGATTTGCTATTCCTGAGTTCAAGCCTGAGCTGGTTGGTACACTATTACCTTCCGCGATTACAGTCGCCTTGCTGGCTGCGATAGAGAGTCTTCTCTCTGCCGTGGTGGCGGACTCCATGAGCAAAGACAAGCACAACTCCAATGTAGAGCTGGTGGCACAGGGAATCGCGAATATTGCTTCACCGCTGTTCGGAGGAATTCCAGCCACAGGCGCTATTGCCCGTACAGCGACCAATATTCGGTCCGGTGCGCAAACTCCGGTCGCGGGAATGACCCATGCACTGGTGTTGCTGCTCATTCTCCTGGTTGCTGCACCGCTGGCTCGGTTCATCCCCCTGGCAACACTCTCGGCGGTGCTCTTTGTGGTAGCCTACAACATGGGGGAGTGGAAGGAAGTTGGGGTTGTTCTCAAGCAGTCTAAGGCGGATATAACGGTCTGGCTGGCTACCCTTTTACTTACGGTATTTGCCGATCTCACTCTGGCTGTACAGGTAGGAATGGTTCTAGCAGCACTTCTCTATATCTACCGCGTATCACAGACGACTACTGTGGCCGTTGTCGATGGGAACTACATTGCTGAGGGCTGCGCCCATGTACTGCAGGGGAAGGAAATTCCTGACTACGTGACGATACTCCGAATCCATGGACCGTTTCTGTTTGGAGCAACCGAGAAGCTGGCCGAAGTGACAGCCTCTCTTGCGAGTTTTGGTGACGTTGTCGTGCTTCGCCTAAGAAACATGACGGCATTGGATGCTACCGGAATCCATGCATTGGAGTCTCTTGCAGACCGCCTGCAGGCATCTGGTAGAACCTTGCTTCTCTGTGGAGCACGAGAACAACCTGCCAAACTATTGCAGCAAGCGGAGTTTCAGCGGCATGTAGGGGATGCAAACATCCTACCCCATGTGTCTGCTGCCCTGGAGCGGGCCAGAATACTGCATTTACAGAAGGAGCCTTCGGAGTGAATCTTGCGCTGAGTTATCTTATTTTTCCTAAAAACTCACCAATATGGAATCACTCCAGTTTAGAGGGCGTCCAGGCTGTGGAGCGTCGAATTCCCATTCTCATATTGCCGGCACTGACCGGGGATAGTGACGAAATTATTATTTTTAAATCAGGACGCATGCTTACAGGTAAAGAATTCCGGTCCCTGCGACATAGTTCCTGGGTGCGTATAGAAACAGAAGAACCCTTCCGAGTAACGCAGGCCCTGAACTTGCCCGTTGGGGAGCTTGGCATTCAGTCAATACAATTAAGACGTCCCATCGATACCTGAAAACAGGTGCACTGTGCTACAATTACAGTGCACAATAATGGGGAAGCACACTGAGCCTCTGGTGCAGCAATATAGCCTTACCAAGCTGGTAACCGGCCTACGAACCCGCAGCCTGAGACGTCGGAAAGAACGTCGAATTGCGGCTATGGGCAGTCTGGTGCTAGGACTCGGCTTACTTGTGGTTCCAAAACCCGAAGAACTGCCTACCTGGCTTACTGTGCTGTTTGTTATCGCCGTGCTTCTATTCACCGTAAGCCTGGGGTGGTTGTGTCGGAGCCTGAACGAAGATGTAGGCTTTGGCGCTTCGGCAAGAACAGCGGTTTTTGTCGAGTTTTTAGCGGGTATGCTGGAGTGCGATACTGCCGAGGCGGTTCGGCTGGGGCTAGACGTCTGGCCGACGCTTTCTCAGACTCAACGCGATGCTTTTGTACCTCACTTAACCGGCATGCTTGGGCGACTGGATACGATCGAAGCCGCTCAGCTTACTAATGCTCAGCGGTGTGCTCTGGAAGAAATAATCCAGAGCTACCGCCATACCGATGTTGCTATTCTAGGGCTGTTAACCCTTGCCAGTGCGGAGCACAGTGGCTCACAGCTTCGCCCACTGGTGGAGAGCTGGGCAGATCAGCCTGGGCGACGTGGAGCTGCTGCACTGGAGTATCTATCTGCTCTGGAGAGCCGCCGATGAAATCCAGACGTTTAGAGCCGGAAACCCTTTCTGGAATAGTGGCTGCCTCTTTGCTGGAGCGAAATCGCGAGCGCAAACATGCCTATGAGGAAAAGCTCAGAGACGTCAATGAGGAGCTTCTGCTAAAGAAGCTGGCCGAGTTTATTTGTACCGAGCAAGGTCGGCTGAATGGCTCTTTCCTGAAATCGCTGGGACTCTATCTGAGTTTTATTGCTGCATTAGTTGTGCTTGGTCTCATCGGAATACTCCGAAAGTGGGAGATGTCTGGCTTCTTCTTTGTGGTATTGCTTATGCCTGGTTCTTTGTCCGAGCTCTGGAGCTTTCGTCGGAAGGCAGCAATTTCTCAGGCTATAAAAAAGTTCACCCAGCTGACACAAAGACTGAAGTCTGGAGCCTGTGTGGGGCCATTGTTGGATGTCATTTCCTGTGGAAGTGAGGAGGCGCTGGGAGCCGATCTATTGGAGTGCCTGCGAGTACCGCTGTACCGGATCGACCCAGAGCTTGCCGCACATCTGACTGCCAGCCAGCTCCGAACACTGGAAGACCTCGTAATTAAAGAAGCGGATTCGGAGTTAACCATCTTAGGATTACTGGCATTGGGCACGGCTGGGTATAGGGTGGTGGAATGGGAAACCATATGCTCCTGGGCAAAGGCGCCAGAGCGTCGTGGTAGAGCAGCTCGCGAATATATGGCAACTCTGGGGGGCGTGGTACGATAGCCCGATGCTCGATGTTCAGGACCTGACCATCACCTTCGGCGAGGCGAAAGTCGTTAGCGGGGTGAGCTTTTCGCTGAAGGCGGGAGAGACCCTAGGAATCGTAGGCGAGAGCGGCTCTGGCAAATCTATGACAGCGCTTTCTCTGCTTCGCCTGATACCAGAACCTGGGCGAATCTCTACCGGCAAGATCCTTTTAGAAGGCCAGGATCTTCTGTCGCTACCAGAGAAAGCCATGCGAAGCGTACGAGGTGGTCGCATCGCGATGATCTTCCAGGATCCCATGACCTGCTTGAACCCGGTTTTTTCCGTGGGGGAGCAGATTGCCGAGGTGGTGCGATTACACCGAGGAAAGAATCGCGCAGAGGCGCAAGCTGCCGCGGTTGAGGCGCTGAGGCAGGTAAAGATTCCCGATCCGGTCCGCCGCGCCCGCCAATACCCACATGAGCTTTCCGGTGGTATGCGCCAGCGTGTCATGATAGCTATGGCGCTTGCTGCTGAGCCCGATATACTTCTGGCCGATGAGCCGACAACAGCGCTGGATGTTACCGTGCAGGCTCAGATTCTGGCCCTCATTCGTGAGCTGCAGCAAGAGCGCGGTATGGCTGTGCTCATGATTACTCATGATCTAGGGGTCGTTGCCGAGACCTGTGACCGGGTGCTGGTGCTTTATGGTGGGCAGCTTATGGAGCAAGCGAACGCAACAGAGCTGTTTGCCCGGCCTGCTCATCCTTATACCAAAGGCTTGTTGTCATCGCTTCCTGAGAACGCCGTAGAGGGGCGCTTAGTGGCGATTCCCGGCCAGCCTCCTCTTCGACCCGGTAGGCTGCCAGGCTGCCCCTTCGCGCCGCGCTGTCCATATAGATTAGATGTCTGTGATACTCCGCTTCCCCTGGTTACATTGAGCGATTCCCATATCGCTCGGTGCCATCGTGTCTCTTCCGAGGGAGCGCTGATTGATGCTTGAGGTCGAGAATCTCTCTGTCCACTTTCCTATAGGAGGTGGACGTGTAGTACGAGCCGTAGATGGGGTGAGCTTCACACTGGGCAAAGGGGAGACCCTGGGGCTGGTAGGGGAGTCAGGCTGTGGTAAGTCTACGACTGCCCGTGCGATTCTCCGCCTGCTTCCCGCCACCGATGGGAAAGTCCGCTTCGATGGCCAGGACCTGCTGGCACTTCCGGAGGCCGGACTGCGCCCCCTACGCAAGCGGATTCAAATGGTCTTTCAAGACCCCTACGCTTCGCTCTCACCCCGCCGGACTATCGGGCAGATACTGACCGAGCCGCTGGAGATTCATGGAGTAGGTACCCCCGAGGAGCGCAAGGCAAAGGTCGCTTCCCTATTAACTCAGGTTGGGCTTTCGCCCGGAGTGGCGCCTCGGTATCCCCATGAGTTTTCCGGAGGGCAGCGCCAGCGTATCGGTATTGCTCGTGCTCTTGCGCTGGACCCGGAGCTGCTGATATTGGATGAGCCTGTGTCTGCGCTAGATATCTCTGTGCGCGCTCAGGTAGTGAACCTTCTCGCTGATTTGCAGAAGGCGCGTGCTATCAGCTATCTCTTTGTGGGGCATGACCTCTCCCTTATTCGCCATGTAGCGCATAGGGTTGCGGTTATGTACCTGGGGCGGATTGTAGAGTTGGCGTCTGCAGAAGCTCTCTACGCACATCCGGCCCATCCCTATACCCGCTCCCTTCTGGCGTCCGCCCCAGTACCGGATCCTACTCACCGCCGCCAGAGCGCTCCTCTGGAAGGAGATCCGCCATCACCAGTCGATATTCCGTCTGGCTGTCGGTTCCGTACCCGCTGCCCCATTGCCCGCGAAGGGTGCGCAAAGAACAATCCACCACTGATTCAGCTGGCTCCTGGTCACTTTAGCGCCTGTCCCTATTCCGAAGACCTTTAAGCAAATAAGCAAACAGCCCGGTGCATCACTACAATGCACCGGGCTGTTTGCTATGGCTTGTAAAGAACTAGGGCAAACGCAGGCGCTGACCAGGAATCAGCATGCCGTTGGCCGCTTGCGGGTTGGCTGCCGCCAGAGCATCTAAGCGCTCAGTAAGGGGAGTAGAGCTATCACCATGGCGCTTGGCCAGGCTCCAGAGAGTATCTCCTTCTCCAACCGTGACATAGCGGGGTGCCGGAGCCGGTCGAGCTTCACCGCTCGCTGCCGCACGGCCTGCCACAAATCCCAGAGTAGCCGCCAGGGCTACCAGACCCATAGCAACCAAACGCTGCGTACGCTGTCGTCGTCGCTGAGAACGCTTACGCAGATAGGTCGCTCGCTCAGCAGGGAAGTAGTATGTCACTTCACTATTGGTCCAGAAGGAAACCGGACCCGTCTCTCGCATCACCATGGCTAAAACCTCACCTTCTGGCATTGCCACTCCGAAAGGCTTGCGCCACCCGGAAAGGCAAACTACCGTTCTGATGGGGAGTTTACCAGGTATCGATCTGTTTGTCAAACGTTCTGTTTGCTGCTGAGGAAAAACTCGACTGCTGCCTCTCCATCCGCTCCCAGATCATAGCTGAAGTGATTCACATAGAGCTCGATATGGGCCTTCATTACCAATTCATCTAGATCGGTAGCATGCTCTCGGCAAAGCTCCAGAGCCTCAGTGGGGTGGGCATCTGCCCAGGCAAGACTGGCCCGAATCTGGGCGCTCAGGCGATCTGCAAGCTGGGGCCGTGCAATGATGGCGCCCAGGGGGATAGGGAACCCGGTTTTGTGCTCCCAGTGTTCGCCTAGATCTACCAGGCAGGTGAGGCCATCACGCTCGTAGGTGAAGCGTTTCTCATGAATCACGACCCCCTGTGTGCCGGGTTCGGCCAGGCCAGCCGTTCGTAGACCTCATCAAACAGAGCAAACTCTTTCTTAATCGGTATGTCGCCTGCCCAGAAGTCCAGCAGGAAGTTTGCTGTGGTCTGCGCTCCGGGAATCAGGACTGGCCCGGTTGGATCGAATTTGGCTCCGCCATTGGTCAGCAGCAGCGGGCCGCATTCATGTCCCAGGGCACCACCGCAGGATAGCAGCTCATAGCCACTGAGGCCGGGATACGCCGCATAGCTAATCTTGATAGCATCATAGATGCCTTCGGCAGCACGCTCGTTCAGGGTCTGTACATCCTGGAAATCGACAGTGTATTCGTGCGGCACGTGGCCCAGCAGCATGCCAGCGAAGATATAGACATCGTTGGGGCATGGCGAGATGCCCAGCTTCAGGTTCACATTTCCCACTGATGCAAAAAATCCTTTAACCGTTCCAGCGCCAGACGAATATTTTCTGGGCGCATATCTCGTTCCGCAGCAATGTTGGAGATTGCGCGCAACTCACTAACAGGTATACCCGCTGCATTGCATACTTGCGCCACGGCGGCACCTTCCATAGTTTCAAAACGTGCTTTAAAGCAGTCTCGCCGGAACTCACCAGTTGCACGTGTGCCCGTACAACTATTCACTGTGCATCCGCCGCCTGATGCCATATTGCCTTGTCTGTGCATCAAGGGAGACAGAGCGTAGCTCTCATAACCCTGGCCGAAGGGACTGCCTTGAATAGGCTGGAAGGAACTATCAGTCTGCTCAAAGCCGATGTCGCCATAGACCTCGCTCACCGCACATATCAGATTGCCAATTCCAAGCTCACAGTCCGGGTAAGCTCCGGCAATACCGATATTCAGCACCTGAGCAGGTGCATACTCTGTCAGGTACCTAGGAAGCCTGAGAAGGGTGTGAGGGATACCTACTCCTGTAACTACGCGAGCGACTTCAGCTCTATCTGGAAAGCAGGCGACCTCGAACTCAGTTGCGGCACAGACAAGAAGACGAATCATCTTAGGGAAATAAAAATTAGTCTACCCCAGTCCTGAGTAGGACTGGGGTAGAGGAGAGAACTAAATAGTTCCGATAGGGCCGATGCGGACCGGACCATAGAGGCAGTGCCCCACGGTCGCTACCAGACCAACGGCACCCTGTGCCTGAACCGGGTCTATATTTGCTGTCAGGAATCGGGCAGCTTCTCCATCATGGAACTCGGCGCTTACTGTGCCATCTCGCGCAACGCTTAATGTCAGTTCATACGCATGGTCTGACTTCCAGAGGATAGACGCCTCACCCAGAGGGGTAGCCAGGCCATCTCTATGGAGAACCATGCGGACCCCATCAATAGGAGAAAGGGTAAGTGAGATATAGCGGCGCAGCCCCTGTACAGCCGCTGCGATTCCCACACCATCTGCCAGGTGTGCTTGCACCGTAGTCTTTACGCTGTAGTCGGTCCATTCACGCTCCCCGTACAAAGCCAGGCCCGTGCCACGATCCTGAATGATGCGGAAGTTGGCGCCATAGGAGAAGTTGCCACCTTCGTAACGGTCCGCAGCATTCACCCAGGCGCGTCGCCAGGCGGTACCCGCAGTGTCTGGCCGACGTAAGACCATCTGCGGCGTTCCTGTCCAGCCTAGCCAGTCCAGGTAAATGGCGCCCGTGCCGGACTGACCACCAATTTCAATCCCGACTTCGGCGATAGGGCGACCTTCTAGCTCCGGCAGCTCCCAGCTAAGATTCGCTACACTGCCCCGCCCCAGATTATGCGTATCGCCGCGCAGAATCTCCAGAGTATCGTTTTCGCCGTAGTAGCGGATGAACAACCCAACATGCGTGGGGCGCTCATTCGCTTCATCGGTGACAACACGGGCACGGAGAGTTTGCCCAGGATGAAGAATAGGGGAGGCATACATGCCATAGCCTGGCATCTTCAGTCCTTCAGGTGACGTGAATGTAGCCGTCGCGACGCGGGCCGCACGGCCCGTGGCGACGTTTTGATAGCGAATGGCCAGCGCTCGCTCATCTGCGGCAATTCCCGGGTTTTCCGCCAGCTCGCCCAATACCACATTGGCAATGGTGGCAGTGCCCCGGCACTCTACGGAGTCTTCCACCATGAAGCCCTGCACACTGCCAGGCAGTGCGAAGTGGTACCGCATGCCTTCATTGGGAGCCAGGGGTTTCAGGTCCTGCATCTGCCGAGCTGTGTTGACGATTCGATACGTCTTAGTAGCCGCGTCAGAAATAGCCCGACCACCGTCTGCTGTTGGTACATAGAGGCGGTCTGCGACCGGACCCCGGAAGTCCGCTCCTTTATCGATGCCAGCCAGGCCATTCTTGATGCCCATCAGACACCCCACATTGCCGGAGTTACAGTCAGTATCCCAACCGGCTGTATTGGCAATCATAAGCGACTTCTGGAAGTCATCATCTCCATAGAGCAGAGCGAGCTGAATAACCGCATGGTTCGGTAGCATATGGCAGCCGCCGCCATAGCAGTTGTAGCCCCATTTCTCCTGAATCTTATGAAAAGTAGAGCGCCAGTCTCTCGGCTCATCAGCATGCCAGCCACGAATCTGTGTCACCATCTGGTGAATCTTCGATGCCGCAGGAATAAAGGTTAGGGCAACATCCAGGAGTTTGTTCAGGTCAGGCTCGACAAAGGCATAGGACTCCATTGCAGCAATGACCTGAGCGCCGTATATGGCCTCGCCATCGTGGCTGACACTGGCTGCCTTGCGTGCGAAAGCCGCTGCCTTTTCTGGGTCGCCCGGAGCTAGCATAGCCCAGCCATCTATGAAGATCTGCGCGCCTATCTGCTCCGCAACCGTTTGACCATTTAGAGCAATGCTACCCGTGCGAGGCGGCACGATACCGTCTTTGAGCCGCAGAAAGGCGGTATGCTCGGTGCTGTTGCCCATGCCGCCCCACCAGAGGACCGTGCGATCTTCGATGAGGTAGTTCAGCCAGGTATTGCCCACTTGCTCTTCGGTGACATCGTAGGCATAGCCATTGTCAGCAATCGCCCGGATGAAGGTGAAGGTGCCCGATATATCGTCGTCCGTAACAATCAGCGGAGTCTTGAGCTTTTCGTGGACGTAGTACCAGACTTCACCTAGCTCTCGCTCGATATGTTCGTTGGTCCATCCTTCAAACGGACGACCAAGATAGACACCAATTATTTTGCCGAGCACACCGGCATAAACGCGCTCTTCATAGTCGCTGGGTAAATTCACTTGGCGGCGCTGTCTTCCTCGCCCGGAATAGGGCGGCCCATGGATTTGTAGATACTCTCAATCATCTCTTTGTTGGACTTCGCTTCCGCGTTCTCAGGGTCCAACGAGAGGGCTTTGCGATAGTCTTCGAGCGCGGCACGGTACTTAACCTTCGCGCCAGCTTTATCGTCGTTCATTCGTGATACGCCACGAGCCGCGTAGGCCGCAGCGGTCGCTTTCTTGTCTTTGCCTTTTTCCGCCTCAGCAATCTTCTTATCCAGGTCTGGAGTCGGAGTCAGCGGCGCACTTGCCTCAGCCATTCCTCCACCGCCAGCAAACGGCGCTACCGGTGCAGACGCTGCATCATTATGCGCCTCGCCGGACGCATGGGCATGACCAGCGTGTGGATCGGCTTCCGTCGCAGGTGCGGGTGTTGTAATAGTAGCAGGGTCCGGCGTAGGAGGAGCGGGCTCCGCAGGAGCCTCGTTAGTCGAGCAGCCTGCGAGAAAGCTGGCAAGCAAAACGGCGGAGAAAGGCAAGATGCGTCTCATGCCTACTATTCTACACCCACTCTGCTCGCTCAAATATCCAGTCATAGAGCGGGATGCACTATATAAACGTCATCAGAACAGATTGCAGGATGACAGAGGCATCAAGCAACACACCGACAAGGGCAAGACGCTGCAGACGATGTAGCCTGAGCCATAGCTCCATGGCAGCAGGTACGACTTCATCGAGAGCTTTATAGGCTCCACCAATCATGAGTGCCCCCATTAACACTGGTCCCACAACTGAGCGAATCATCGAATCGGTAGCTATCGGATAAGCCGCCAGTGCGAACAGAATCGCTAGAATAATATTACGCTCCTGCCATAGCGAGTATGCCATGAGCCAGAGTAGGCGAAGCATGCCAGCACCCAAAATGGTAATCATAAGCACTACCATGAAGGCAATACCAGTCAGGAGAATAGCCACTGGCCAGCCCCGGTCAGCGTAAAGACCACCAGCAGCTCAAGAAGACAGCCCACCACCAGCATCCGATGCCAGCAATTTAGCTTTCGCCAGAACTGTACCCCAACACCGCAGAGCAAAATTCCGTGCACCATGCCTGAGGCACTTAAGTACATCAGCATGCAAATCCCGCCGATGCCGGACAAGACCACCAGAACTGCCTCCAGAGTACTCAGATAGTGATGGAGTATTTCTGGCTGAAATATATACACGAGAGGCCCGAGATTGGCGAACAGTAGTAGGAGACAGCACCAGTACCACTTCTGAAACCTCAGCCAGCGGAAGTATAGATAAAGCGCTCGAAGGATGCCTAGGAGCCAGATGAACGCAACGATATAGATAGCTGTGAGAGTCAGCGCAATAGGCATGATCGTTAAGCTCGTAGTAACCAGAAGATCAGCAGGTCGGAGAGCACACCAAGGCTGAGTACTTTTCTCCAGCGTGGTTGCTGTAGAAAGTAATTACCTGCCTCCTGCAGGAAGACCAGTGTGTGGACGAGGGCGCTACAGATGAGAACCACCAGATTACACATAAACAGGAAAATGCCAACGAACAGATAGAACGTATTGTGATGGTCATAGGGTAGCCGGTTTACCAGAATGGGCACCAGGTTGATCGCGATAAACACATTACGGGTCCATAAAGAAGACGCTTTGAGCCAGCGAAAGTAAACGTAGAGTGCACGAAGGGTCCCGGCTATACTCATCAGAAGGAGGATAAGGACTGGTAAGAAAACAGGCTCTATCCTCATTTCAACTCAACCTCGCATCAGTCTTGAGAGTAGCAGATCCAGCATAAGGCCGATGAGCAATGTTTTCTGCCATCGCTTCATCTGCTGAAGGCTCATGGCGATTTTTTCGACGACAGGGTAGGTATGGAGCGCTCCGCTGATAATAACTGTCATGGTAATGACGATGGCGGATAACAGCGTAAAGATGGTGCTGCATTCTATGAAGGCATCATGCCTGTGTTTCAGGCATGCTCCTAGAAATAGCATCAAAGGGGGGATTAATGGCAGGCTAATAGTTAGCCATCGGGTGGAGAGCGTCTGTAAGCGGAGCCAGGAAAAGAAATAGACGATGGCTCGCAGGCACCCCAGAACCCAAACAATCCCGATGAGCAGGAACGGTAGCAACCCTAGAATACAGATAGTTTGTGAGAAGTTGCTGCCTTCAGATGTCATAGGAGCCTCAACAATATTTTACCCTCGATACACAAAACTCTACAGCAGGTCTAAAGTACTAAAATCTTCTGCCAGGGGCGGAGTGCCTGATAAGCATGGAATCCATTGTAAACCAGCAAAAGACCATGAATGTACCCGGTAATAAGAATGGTGAGGCAATGGCCGAATTTTACCCTCGCAGAAGCCAGAATACCCAGAGGTCCAGAAGGATTCCTACAAGAAGGCATTTCTTCCACCACTGAGATCGAGCGATTCGCCTCACAGTTGTCAGGCCTGTATCAATTCCGTGATATACCCCACCAATTACCAGGATAAAGAGAGTCGGTATAAGGGTGCAATAAAAAAGCACTCCCAAAGGAAGGTATTCCTGTCGGAATTTTTCTGGGACTAAACATAGAAGAAGTCCCAGATTTGCAATTACGAAAAGTGTACGGTGTAGTCGCGATAGGGTTTTAAGCCAATGAAAATAAGACCAGATTGTCTTCAGAAATCCTATGACACTGAAGAGCATCATCGATCCAAGCAGGGCCAAGACCAGACTGGCTGTGATCTTGAGGTTTAGGTCCATTGGATATACATATCGGTGGTCTTCAGGGAGAAGATAGAGTTTCTATCAGTTGGTCTGCGGAAATGGTGTTCTGATCCTTGGTTATCATACTACGTAGCTGTAAAGTTCCCACTTCCAGTTCACTATCTCCCACGATCACGGCGAACCGTGCGGCACGCTGATCTGCAGCTTCCAGCATCTGTCCCATCTTCTTGCCTGTATAGGCCAGATCAGCAGAGAGTCCCGAGCGGCGCAACGAGGCCAGCAAGCCCACACAGTAATCGCGTGCAGCGTTTCCTAGAGGGCAGAGATAGGCATCTAAGCCAGGAATGGTCGGCAGTTCAGTGCCTAGCTCCTGGAGGGTAAGCAGAATGCGGTCCAAGCCCAGGCCAAACCCGATGCCCGGCAGCTTCGGGCCGCCGAGATCTTCCACCAACTTGTTGTAGCGCCCACCGCCACCCAGCGCTTTATCCCCCAAGACCGCAGAGTGGACTTCGAACGTGGTTTTGGTGTAGTAGTCGAACCCACGCACCAGTCGATCATCGCGCTCATACGCCACACCCAGAGCATCTAAGTAACCCAGAAGCTTTTCAAAATGCTCGCTGCTTTCTGTATCCAGGTAATCTGAGAGCTTCGGGGCTACGTCCAGCAGGGCGATATCCTGGGGCTCTTTGGAATCGAGCATACGCAATGGGTTGGTCTGGAAGCGTCGGTTGTTGTCCGCGCTCATCTGCGGCAGCAGCGGCTCAGCCCAGGCTTTTAGAGCTTCCACATAGGTGCCGCGGCTCTCTACAGTACCCACCGAGTTTACTTTGACACTCAGCCCCGTCAGCCCCACCGCGCTGTAGAAATCCACAGCCAGTGCGATAATCTCGGCATCAAGCGCCGGGTCATCGCTACCGATAGCCTCCACACCCGCCTGGTGGTGCTGTCGATAGCGCCCTGTCTGACCACGCTCATAGCGGAAGTTTGGACCCAGGTAGTAGAGCTTGTTGACACTGCGCTCCAAATCCAATCGGTGGGTCACAAAGGCGCGGATAACGCCCGCAGTGCCCTCAGGGCGCAGTGTCAATTCATCGTTGCCACGAGTTACGAAGTCGTAGGTTTCTTTGGCGACGATATCGGTACCATCACCTACCGCCCGGTGATAGAGTGAAGTTGCTTCAAAAATCGGAGTCCGAATCTCGGAAAAGCCATAGCAGCGGCAGCTCTCACGGAACGTGGCCTCTACCCACTGCCAGCGGGCTGAGTCGAGCAAAGCCTCACGGCTGGAAGTGTGAGGCAGGATATCAAACGTATATCTGGGCGGTGCGATTCGCATAGGTACGCATTCTATCGCTCGGGAGTCGTTTTTTGTAAACCGCAACCGACCCGGGCTGTTCTACGTATATAGAGTAGGAGGTCCGACAACTATGAATCGACGATGGCTTTTAGGGGGCAGTGTGGCTCTACTACTGGTTGGCGGCGGTGCTCTGCTGGTTCCGCGAGTGGAGAGCAAGACCCCAGAGGTACAGATTACCGAGGCGCTTCAAGATGCGGAAGAGGCGGCCCGTAAGGGGAGTGTGGAAGGAGTGATGGACTATGTTTCCGACGATTTCAAGGCAGGCCCCTTAGACAAAGCGCGCCTGCGCCTGATGCTGATGCGCGCTCAGAAGAGCGGGCGTGGTGTGAAATATGATGTGAAGGTAAATGTACCGAAGTTTCTTCCCTTAGACGCTTCGCATCCCGATCACAGGACCGTGATAAGCAAGTTCTCCGCTTTCGATACGGGCAGTGGGGAGACCTACTGGGGCACCGAGCCGCTCATGGTAGTGATGCGCAAAGAAGAGCGCCGCAAATGGGGCGTCTTCAAAGAGCCAGTATGGCGCATCGTTTCCTGCCCGGCATTGCCCTCTATGCCCGGTGAGGACTAGTTTCTACTTTCGCCAGATAAGTGGGTTCACCGTATCGTCGTCCAGTACATCGCCAATTTCCAGTGAGGCGAAGTAGGCATCGGGCAAGATGTTCTGTTTACCATTGAACACACTGCCATCTGGCATGTAAGCGCAGGTCATGGCGCGGCGCGGTTTGTTAGTCATGTTCGCGCCTGCGCCATGAGCCGAAAGCCCATTGTGAAACACAGCGGTACCGGCGGGGCAGGGGACGGCGACAGGTTCAATGTCCCGCCACTCCGGGTAGCGTTTGAACAGGTCAGTCATGTTGTGCCCGATGCCAGGGGTTTCGTACTCTGCCAGCAGGTGAGTACCGGGCAGGTACCACAGGCAGCCATTGCCAAGAGTCGCATCGTCTAGAGCCACCCACAGCGAAATAGCGTCTTTGGAGTCAAATGACCAGTAGGGGTTATCTAGATGCCAACTTGTGGGGTTACCAAACGGTGGCTTGAAAAGGGCCTGGTCATGCCAGATACGAATACCATTGACTCCGGCCAGGGTAGCAGCAGTTTCACCCAGTCTTGGATCGTGCATCAGCACATGCATGCCGGAGTGGGTTTCGGCCAGTTTCAGGCATTGGGTAAAGACCTGAGCGTAGTAGCTATCCGGGTCACGCTGGTTGGTAATCCCATTCTGCTGCTCCAGACGTTGGGCGACGGCTTCCTCTGTGACGGACCGCCATTGCTCTAGCTCTGTAGGTGAAAGAAACCCTTCCAGGGCTACGAAACCATTTTGGCGATAGAAGGCGACATCGTCTGCACTGACCATGGAACTATTGTACCCAGCTAGGCTAGCCCTCTACTGATTCAGACGCTCAGCATAGTGCCAGCGGGTCCGGATCTTCTCATAGAAGCCGGGACCGCCCGCAGATAGGAAGGTGACCGTATGCGGAGCACGGGATACCACAACAGTGTCTCCATTTTCCAGGGGAGCCTCCACCTGCCCATCTACGGTGACAATAACCGCATCGCGGGTCTCACCAGCAACCGTAAGGGAGACAGTCTCAGAATCCGGTACGACCAGGGAGCGAGCAGAGAGCGTGTGCGGGGCTATCGGGGTAACAATAAGAACCGGAGTTGTGGGGTGCACCAGTGGGCCGCCCGCAGAGAGTGAGTATCCGGTTGACCCGGTAGGTGTGGCGACAATGACACCATCTGCAGCATAGATAGCCAGGTCATCGCTGGCAACACGGGTTCGTATGTGGACCATGCGGGCCGCTTTGCCGGTGACGACAACATCGTTCAGGCCAGTCAGGGTGGGGCCTTCGCTGCCATCCGCGCGAAGAACCTTACCCTGGAGCATAGGACGCTCAATGCGGTCGTACCTGCCAGCCAGAACGGCTTCTACGACGGGTAGCAGGGTCTCTACGCTGGTTTCGGTCAGGAATCCGAATCGGCCCAGGTGGACACCCAGCAAAGGAGTGTTGTGAGGTGCTGCGCGGCGGGCGGCGGAGAGCAGGGTGCCGTCTCCACCAAAAACGACCAGGAAATCACATTCGCCGAGAGCCTCATCATCTGGCTGGAGCCGAATAGACGCTCCTTTATGTTCGAGGAATTCCGACAGCCGCTGTGCAGCACTGACAGCGGCTGGCTTGCTTTCGTTGGCCCAGAGCCCGACAGTAGACACGGCTTAGCCGCGCTGGTTGGCCGGGTAGCGAGCCAGGTTCTGCTTAGCGGGCAGGAAGCCCGGATCGGCATTCAAGGCTTTTTTGAAGGAGATAATAGCCTCAGCAACCTGTCCGCGCCGCTCGTAGACCACCCCCAGGTTGTTCCAGGCGGCGGCATTTTTCGGACTGCGCTGAGTGGCACGCTCGAACATCTTGAAGGCCATGTCGAGGTTGCCAAGTTTCTGGTAGGCGTTTCCGGCGGCGACTAAAGGCTCGGCGCGGTTAGGCTGAAGAGTGGCCATCTCGGTAAAGATAGCGATTGCGCCCTTTAGCTCGCCCTTGTCCATAAGCGCATTGGCCAGGAATCCACGGGTAGAGTAGTCACGGGGATTCAGTGCCACAGCTTTTCGCCAGGCGGAGATGGCTCCGGGAACATCGCTGTTTTTCTTGCACGCGGCTCCGAGATTCGACCACGCGAGGTCTGCGTTCGGGTCTACCTCAGTGGCCTTTGAGAATCGCTCTACCGCCGCTGGGTACTTACCTTGCTTGAACAACAGAACTCCCAGGTTGACCAGGGCATCAAAGTATGTGGGCTTGATAGCCAGAGCCTTTTCGTAGGCCTCAATAGCATCATTGGGGCGGCCCAGTTTAGAAAGCACGAAACCCTGGTTGTAGCGCGCGCTGGGATCTGGAGCGACTCCAGGACCTTGAGGTAGATCCGCTGCTTTACCGTAGCTTATGGCGGCAGCTTCTAACTTCCCAGAATCTGCCTGGGCCTTGCCCAGATTCACCAGCGCTGTGTAGTTGTTCGGCTCAATCTTAAGGGCGGTTTCCAGAGCGTCTATAGCCGCGGCCTTATCACCACGCTTCAGCTCCAGAGTACCCAGTGTGGACCAGGTAGCCGCATCTTCGGGAGACTGAGCCGCCGCCTGGCGCAGGGCCTCGGCAGCGTCATCGAGCTTATTGAGCTTCTGTAGGGAGAGTCCGAGGTTTAGCTGAGCGCGAGCGTATTTGGGATCGATTTCGACGGCCTTGCGATAGGCGGAGATTGCTCCGTTCGTATCGGCAACACGACTGGAAGCATATCCTAAGTTGAACCATGCTTCTGCTGAAGACGGAGTTAGTTTGGTAACTTCCGTAAACAGCTCTTTGGCTTTGATGCTGTCGCCGGGCGTTCGTACTTTTTTGAGTAGGAGTGCGTTGCCCAGGTTGGTCATGGTGGTCGCCACACCGGGGCGCTCTGGTGTGGGCCTTCTCCAGGTAAGTCGCCGCGGAATCTGGGTCCGGA
Organism: Armatimonas sp.; assembly: GCA_049840835.1. Lineage (GTDB taxonomy): Bacteria > Armatimonadota > Armatimonadia > Armatimonadales > Armatimonadaceae > JANLTX01. The sequence continues at coordinate 19,364 of JASGJG010000031.1, forward strand.
TTGGCATCTTTCAGGAGGGCAAATCCCATCCAGGCATTGGCATCCGGGTTGTCGGGAGTTGCGGCCAGCACTTTTTCCAGTTCAAGTTTGGCTGTCGCAAAATCGCTCTTCTTTACCGCCTCCATCGCGGTCTTCATCGCTGCGGAGTCGCTGGTAGCTGGGGGCGGTGGATCCTGGGCGTAGGCGCTTACCGAAAAAGCGGCCAGAGCGGCTACGGGTAAAAGAACGTATTTCATCCTTTAAACAACTCCTGGTCACGCCCCAGATAGCCGCGCATACGAATTACGGCCTGGGTATGCAACTGGTAAACACGGGATTCGGAGACGGAAAGCACCTTACCGATCTCCTTGAAGGTAAGACCTTCGTAGTAGTAGAGGGCGATTACCAAACGCTCACGCTCTGGCAGGCGGTCGATAGCAGTGCCTAGCTGGCGAATACGCTCACGTACCTCAACATCGTTGACCGGTGAGGTGTCATCGGCAACCACATCGGAGAGATGTAAGCGCTCGGAACCATCTCCACCCAGAATCATGTCATCAAGCGACATAACGGAGCCACGACCGGCATCGGCCATCATCGTGCTCAGCTCATGGGGCTGGATGCCAAGGTGATTCGCTACTTGATCCTGGCTGGGAGGAGCGCCTAGCTTGACTTCTAGTTCGAAGTAGGTTCGCTCCAGAGTCTTAGAACGCTCTCGTACCGAGCGGGGAACCCAGTCCTCTTCCCGCAGCGACTCTAAGATAGCGCCACGGATAAGGGCGATGGCATAAGTCTCGAACTTGACTTGCCGACCCGGGTCGAACTGGTCTACTGCCTTGATAAGGCCCATGGAACCCGCCGTGTAGAGATCTTCACGGTCCAGGTTCGGGGGCAGATTGGTGACGACTCGCCCGGCGGTAATTTTGACCAGGTAGGAGTAGTTGTCAATAATGGCGGAGCGCGCCCGAGTGTCCCCACCGGACTTGAAACGCCGCCAGGCCTCCTCCATGGTTCGAAACGACATGTCTTTAATTGCTGCTGCCTCGTCGATATTCGGCGGACGCGTGACCAAAGTCATAGCGTCCGAGACGCACCATTATAACACAGCGAAAAACTCGCACTGGTGCTGGTAAAGATAGCAAGTTCCGTGCCGGAGAGGTACAACCAGATGCAATGCATTTGATTGATATCTCGACGGAGCAGAGTCGCTTAGATATCGCGCGTATTCATCGCTGGCTTTCCGAAGAATCCTATTGGGCACAGAACATTCCCGAGACCACATTGCGGAGAGCTCTGGAGAACTCACTGTGCATTGGGGCCTACGATAGTGACACCGGAGAGCAGCTAGGTTTAGCGCGTGTTATTACCGATTATGCTACCTTTGCTTACCTCTGTGATGTGTTTGTGGTTACAAACCGCCAGGGGCAGGGTATTGGTAAGCAGCTCATAGAAGCGGTCTGTGCCGAACTGGAGCCACTGAAACTGCGCCGGTGGGCGCTTGCGACTCGCGATGCACATGGGCTCTATGAGCAGTATGGCTTTGTAAACGCTCCCGAAGGACACTGGATGCACCGTCTCTTCCGGGATGTCTACGTACCACGGTAAACTAGGCGCATATGCAGCGTGTTTGGTTCCTTTTTTTTGCTACTTCCTGTGACTTCTACCAGTCATGCGGATCGCCTGCTATTCTCGCGGGGAGAGAACCTCTACCTGTCGGAACTGGGCGGACAGACTCCTCGTAAGATCTGTGCGATTGGTACCGAAACGCAGTGGGCAGCAAGCCCAGATGGCCGACGTGTGGCCTGGCTGAAGAAGCTAGTTGGACCACAGGAAGGTGGCCTGGAAAAACGCCCAATAGCGCTGTTCCTGGGAGATACCGCAGGGCGCCGCCAGAAGAAGCTAGCGACCACCAACGCTCTGAAAGATCGCAATGCGCAGCGAGTAACTCAAGTAGGGCCGACTCGTGAAGGGGGCGGCGCGACACGCCTGGATGACTGGAGTATCGCATCCCTCAGCTTCAGTGAAGATGGACGAACCATCTATATTGGACTGACCCGAATTGGCGCCTCTGAGTCGGAAGTGGCTACCGTGGCGCTGGATGCCTTTACAGGTGCTGCTGTTGTAGATGCCGATGGCTATTGGAAAGTGCTGGCGCCGATTGCCCAGGGTGATGCACGAGCGTCTCTTCTAGTAGGCGCCGGGGCAGCTACAGCAGCGGCGAAGGCAGGAGTAGATACTTCCTACCTAGCCCTGACTCTGGTTAATTTCACCGATGAGAGCGTGCAGGCAATCCCTACTTCGGCGAGCCTGAATGGCCAGCGCCCACCCTATGGCTCTGCGCTCTGGCCCACGCTCTCGCCAGATGGCAAGAAAGTCGCCTTCAGCGCGTTGCCTCCAGGTCTCTGGCTGGCGGATGTGGCAACCAAAAATGTGCGTCGCCTGATTCCCACCGAGGCCACCCGCCCCCGGTTTTCTCTGGATGGTAAGGCACTTTATTTTTTGGCTCCTCGCCCCTCTACCGGAGACCGACAGAGCTTCGATCTGTTTCAGCTAGACCCCACCATGCCTGCTGCCACACCAACCCGCCAGTTTGACGATATCGACTGGTTCGATGTGATTCCAGACTAATCGTGCGGGTACTTCATCTGATTAATGATCTTAGGGTCGGGGGCGCCGAAACCCTGTTCGCCGATCTAGTGCCAGCCCAGCGTACTCTGGGGATAGAGGCAGAAGCCGCAGCTCTGGCACCCAGTGGTCTTTTTGTAGAAAACCTGCTCAAGAGTTCCGGAGCTCCGCTGCATCTCGGTCCTTATGGCATTCGAGACCCCAGAAATATTGGCTGGCTCAAGAGGCTCGCCCAGGGATTCGATCTGGTGCATGTGCAGCTCTGGCCAGCACAGCTCTGGGCAGCATTGGCGGGTCTCAAAATGCCCATTGTCGCTACAGAGCAAAACACGTTCAATCGACGACGCGATATCGCTGTCTTTCGCCCCTTGGACCGCTGGATGTATGGTCAGTTTGCGCATACCATCTGTGTCTCTGCTGAAGCGGAGCGGCTCTTAGTAGAGTGGGCACCGGGATTGGCGGGACGTACCAGCGTGATTGTGAATGGCTTGCCGCTGGACCGCTACCGAAATGCCGCGCCCATGTCGCTCGATTTGCCCCATCCCTTACTGAGTTGTGCTGCCCGGTTGGAACTACAGAAAGATATCCCGACACTGTTGAATGCCATGGCACTTCTGCCCGAGTGCAGCCTTGCAATTGCAGGCGATGGGCCTCTTCGCCCGGCATTAGAAGCCCAGGCAGAGAAGATAGGGATCTCCGCGCAGGTGCGGTTTCTGGGGCGGATTCCGAATATTCCGGAGCTACTGGCTGCCACGGACGTCTACGTACAGCCCAGCCTCTATGAGGGCTTTCCTCGGGCAACTGGGGAGGCTATCGCTGCCGGGCTCCCGCTGGTAGTCAGTGATGGCCCCGGATTTGTAGAGCTTGTAGGTGATGCCGCCTGGAGATTTCCTGTGGGGGACAGTAAGGCACTTGCTGAGGCGATACGGACGGCCTTAAAGAATCTAGAAGAAGGCAAGAAGCGCAGTCAGGAGCGCGCGGCAGGTCTGAGTATAGAAAGTTGCGCTGCAGAGCATATCGCTCTCTATCGACATCTGCTGACTTAAGATATAATAGTTACCATGTCGTCTCCTACGGAGCGGGCAGAAGAAGTGGAAGAGGAGAACACCGGGGGAGGGCGAATTCCGGTTCCAACCCTGGAGCGCCTGACGACTTACCTGCGCTGCCTGATTGATCTTGGCGCTGCAGGCGTCGAAACCGTTTCTTCCGCACAAATTGAGACTCAAACCGGCACCAGCGCGGCCCAGTTTCGCAAAGACCTCTCTTATTTTGGAGAGTTCGGCAAACCGGGTGTAGGCTATAGCGTAGCCGAGCTTGAGGGCCGAATTGCCCAGATTCTTCAGATACATAAGCTCCAGCCTATTTTGCTGGTGGGGGGCTGGTAATCTTGGCACAGCTCTTATTGCTTACCCTGGACTGGAAGAGCATAAGTTCCGAATTGTGGCTGCGTTTGACAACGACCCAGCCAAGTTAGGCCGACGATTAGAAGGCATGGATATTCTGCCTACCGAGCGTCTTGGGGAAGTGAATGAGGCTGTTGGGGCGCGCCTGGCGATTCTGGCCGTACCAGCGAATGCAGCTCAGCCGGTTACCGAGGTTCTGGTGGCAAATGGTATCCGGGGTATCTTAAATTTTGCCCCGACACTGCTTCGCGTGCCTCCCTCTGTGGTCGTTCGCAATGTCTCGTTTCTACAGGAGCTTGCGGTTCTTTCGTACCAGCTCACTGAGCGGGACAAGCGCGACGGGGCGTGAAAACTCTCCCACGCGCCGCCTTTCTAGCTGGAACACTGGCGGCAGGGGGTGGCATGCTGCTACTGGGGCAGCGAATGGCGACACCCAAACCGCCGCCTATATTCCCACCGGAATCTCTTGTGGTGGCTGTGCTGTCCGTAGGGCAGGGGGAAGCAAGCTGGATAAAAACACCCGATGACCATTTTATTGTCATCGGGTGTGGCCCGGATATTGGTGGCCGTGAGCTAGCAAACTCCCTGAGAAGTGTGGGGGCGAAGCGGATCGATCTGCTGATCTTGCCTACACCTTATCGAGAATCACTCGGGGGAGTCCCCGATCTGGTCCGAGCCTTTCCTATTACGATGGCTTATGACAATGGCTGGGTGGAGCCGCTAAATCAGGCACACAAGGCGGCCTTTCGTAGCCTGGGGGAGAGTGGGATTCCCATCTACTCTGCAGAGGCCGGGCAGAGTATTCTTGTCGGCGGGAGCACTCTGGAATTTTTACATCCTTCGGAGCCACGAGTCATGCGTTCTCCGGAAGCGGGGAACAATGCTGTTGTTGTTCGCTTAATCTGGGGGAAGACCGTGTTTCTGTGGGCCGGGGGACTGGAGCGTGCTGGCGAAGAAGCTCTACTATCACGATGCGATACTCTGGCAGCCAACTGGTTACGGGTGGCGCGGTTCGGCACGCGGGAAGCGAGCTCTCCAGAATGGCTTCGAGCTGTAGCCCCGGAGTTTGCGGTTATTAGCTCCGGACCAGGTAGAGATGGTTATCCGCATCCGGAAACATTGGAGCGGCTCCAGGCTGCCGGGGTACGCCTGATGCGTACCGATGCAACCTCGGAGCCGCTCCTGTTTTTCAGTGATGGTCAGACCATCACAACTCCCTAAACAGCCCGATAGGCATTCGCGTCCATCACGCCCCAGACATGAAAGTCTGGGTCTAATTGTTTCACCACGAAGTCGCTCCGCGACATAAGGCACTAAAGCTGTTATGTCGCGGAGCGACTTTGTGGGCAGCACGCCCCTGAGCTACAGGCGTTTATGCCTGTGGGTTTTAAGCACGTGGCGTTCGATGAGGAACGCTGCCTGCGTCCGTTACTGGTACCGGTAGTGCTTCTGGAGTGGCGCTTTTGACTCGAATTTTCTTGGCCTTCGGTTCCGGCTCTAAGGCGAGCTTGAGAACCTCGGTCACATCTCGCATGAAGTAGAAGGTCATACCAGCGCGCAGCTCGGCGGGTACATCCTCTTCCAGATCCTTGCGATTACGCTCCGGCAGAAGGACTGTAGTCACACCTGCTCGGCGTGCCGCTAGCACCTTCTCCTTGATGCCGCCTACGGGCAGCACTCGCCCGGTCAGAGTGACCTCGCCGGTCATTGCCAGGCGCTCACGCACCTGTCGGCCTGTGAGCAGGCTTACCAGAGCCGTTACCATAGTCACGCCGGCACTTGGGCCGTCCTTGGGGGTTGCCCCCGCCGGAACGTGAATATGGATAGCACCTTCGGTCAGTTTTTCCGCCGGGATGTCCAGAGCGCCTAAATGCGCCTTCACCCAGCTCAGCGCGATTCGCGCCGACTCCTGCATCACATCACCAAGCTGACCCGTCAGTTGAAGCTCACCCTTGCCGCTCTCCAGTCGAATCGACTCGATAGCGATAGTGTCGCCACCCACAGGCGTCCAGACCAAGCCGGTAACCACGCCGGGAAGACTGGTGCGATCCTTGAGCTCCTCGAACTCGAACCGGGGCGCACCCAGGAATTGAGCTACCAATGCAGCATCCGCCACGAGCGGCTCCGTGCGGCCTTCCGCGAACTGCCGGGTTGCCTTTCGAGCTACGGCGGCTACCTGACGCTCTAGATTACGAACGCCTGCCTCACGGGTGTATCCTCGCACCAGGGCCTTCAGACCATCTTCAGTAAAAGAAAGTTGTGTGGGCTTCAGGCCGTGCTCCCCAATCTGCTTGGGAACCAGGTGCTGCCGTGCGATAGCAACCTTCTCTTCCTCGGTGTAGCCCGCAATCTCGATAACTTCCATTCGGTCCCGCAGGGCCGACTGAATCGTATCGAGCTGGTTAGCGGTCGTGATGAACAACACCTTGCTCAGGTCAAACGGCGTATCCAGGTAGTTGTCGCGGAACGTATTGTTCTGCTCCGGGTCCAGGACCTCCAGAAGGGCGCTCGATGGGTCACCGCGGAAGTCCGAGCTGACCTTATCGATTTCGTCTAACACAAACACCGGGTTGTTCGTACCCGCACGCTTCAGTCCTTGAATCACCTGACCAGGCATCGCACCGATATAGGTGCGGCGGTGGCCACGAATCTCGGCTTCATCTCGCACGCCGCCCAGTGCCAGGCGGTAGAACTCTTTGTTCAGCGCCCGAGCTACGGACTTGGCAAGGCTGGTTTTACCCACGCCGGGAGGTCCGACTAAGCAGAGAATCGGCTGGCGAGCCGTGCCCTCGGTCTTGAACTTGCGCACCGAGAGGTACTCTAAGATGCGGTCCTTGACTTTGTCTAGTCCGAAGTGATCCTCATCTAAGACCCGCTTGACCTCAGGAATCTCCAGATGGTCTTCGGTGCTCTTGTTCCAGGGCAGGGCTCCCATGAGCTCCACATAGGTCCGGGCAACAGTGTACTCTGGTGAACCAGGAGCCATGCGCTCCAGCCGAGAGAGCTCTCGCTGTGCCTCTTTATCCGCCTCTGCAGGCAGACCAGCTTCCTCTAGCTTCTGCCGGAGGTCATCCAGGTCCTGACCACGATCTTCGCCTTCGCCCAGCTCCCGCTGAATAGCCTTCATCTGCTCCCGCAGGAAGTACTCCCGCTGGTGCTTGTTGATCTCGCTGGCCGCCTGGTTGTGCAGGCTGGCGCCAAGCTCCAGTACCTGGGCTTCGCGAGAGAGCAGGGCCAGTAGCTTGGTCATGCGCTCCTTGAGATTCAGAGTCTCAAGAATTGACATCTTGTCAGCGGTACCCAGCCGAGAGTGTGCTGCCATAAGGTCGGTCATGACCCAGGCACGCTCCTCGTTTTCGATACCCTTGAACTCCTCGGGCATCTCCGGCGAGAGCTCTACAACCTTGCTCCAGATGTTGGTGAGCTGGCGGCGCAAGGCCTCTATATCTAAGGCATCAATATCAGCAGCCTGCGCGGCATCATCGATTAGCTTTACACGTGCTCGGATATACGGCTCTTCCTGAAGAATCTGCTGAATCTGGAAGCGCTGGATACCCTGTACCAGAAGGCTGGTGGCATCGTGGCGTTTGCCCATGAGCCGAATAGTAACGGCAACACCAGTTGGGTAGATGTCCGCTGGGCCGGGCCGATCGGTTTCACGGTCTCGCTGAGTGACGATACCGATGATGCGATCCGGAGAAATCGTCACCGCCTCGTCTACCAGGCGGATATATTGTTCCCGACCGACGGCTATTGGTGCGGTCAGCATGGGGAAGATAACGGCATCGCGCAATGGCAGCAGGCTCAGCTCTTCGGGAGTCTGGCTATTCTGCTGGCTTTCTGCCTGAAGTTGCTCGAATACGTTTTCGTCTGCGATCTCATCTCTCTCATCAAATGTACTCATGGTTCACTCTCTACTTCTATCGGAATCGTACGTGGAGGAACAGGCTTCCGTTCCTTTTTCGGTAAGGTAATCGTCAGAAATCCATTCTTTAAAGTTGCTGTTATATGGTCGCGATCCGGCTCAAAATCGCCGGGAAGCTGAAAGGTTCGCTCGAAAGGCCCAAAGTAAATTTCCAATTGCTGACAACGAACCCGCCCAGTTCTTTCTTCTTCCCCTTCGACGCGACTGCCGCTTACCGTTAGCTGGCGACCATCACCTGAGAGAGCTACAGAAAGAGATTCGACAGTAGCTCCAGCCAACTCTAACTTAAAGACGATTCCACTCTGGGTTTCGTGCACATCTGCCGGTGGCTGCCAGAATCGGGAGAATCCTCCAGGGCCGTCTAGAAATGCGCGCAGGGCGTCTTCAGTAAATCGGTGCATATCGAATTCCAACTGGCGCATCGGGTCGCGCTCATCTCTCCAGGGCATTGTTTTCGTCTCTCTGCTTCTTAATACGTCGAAAGTCTCTTGAGCGTTCCACACTCAATTGTATCACTGATAAAATGTGCCATGCCGCGTTGCCGCGTCCTCGCATTTGCCGCTCTCGCCCTCGTAGGCGGGCTTGCTTTAGCCGCTCCAGAGCCTCTGTCTTTCGACAAAGATGTTCGTCCGATCCTCTCCGAGAACTGCTTTGCCTGTCACGGTCCAGATGCCAGCAAACGCATGGCTGGTTTACGTCTGGACGAGCCGAACTCTGCTGTGGTTCCCGGTGATGTTCTCGGTAGTGAACTAATACGCCGGATTATGACCGATGGTTCGGCTCAAATGCCACCAGTCTCCAGTCATAAATCGCTAACGGCGGCTCAAAAGCAAGTTTTGCTCCGCTGGGTAGACTCTGGCGCAAAATATGAGAAGCACTGGAGCTTCCAACCTCTGGCGGTACCAGCACCAGGCACGCGTGTTTCCATTGACTCCTACGTACGAGCACGGCTTCAAGCAGAAGGGCTTACGCCTGCCGCTCGCGCAGATAAGCGCACCCTGGCACGGCGCGTTGCTCTAGACCTGACCGGCCTGCCCTTGCCCCCGGAGCGCGTGGAAGCCTTTGTCAACGACTCTTCGGCAAATGCCTATGAGAAACTCGTAGATGAGTTATTAGCCAGCCCGCATTATGGGGAGCGAATGGCATTGCCCTGGTTAGACCTGGCACGCTATGCCGACACGCATGGCTACCATATAGATTCACACCGGGATATGTATCGCTGGCGCGATTGGGTCATAGGAGCGCTGAATACCAATATGCCCTATGACCGCTTCGTGACCGAGCAGCTCGCTGGGGATTTACTGCCCAATGCCACACGGGACCAGCAGATAGCCACCGGGTTCAATCGAAACCACCCCATTAACTTTGAAGGTGGGGCCATTCCCGAAGAGTACGCCGTTGCCTATGTGGCGGATCGGGTAGATACCACCGCTAGCGCGTTTCTAGGGCTCACCATGCGCTGTGCTCAGTGTCATGACCATAAGTACGAACCGATTTCCCAGACCGACTACTATCGTTTCTTTGCCTACTTCAACAACATTGATGAAAACGGCCTGGATGGGCAAACGGGCAATGCCAAGCCCTTTATCAAAGCGCCCTACCCGGAGCAAGAAACTCGACTAAAGCAAATCGATTCCCGCTTACCAGTGCTAGACGAAACCCTGGCTCAGCGTGAGAAGGCTCTGCCCGCAGAGAGTCTTTCGCAGTGGCTCACCGGAAACATAGCGAAATGGGATGAGGTTCTGAATCTCGGTCTTGCCTGGAAAAAGACTTTTACCGGTGAGCCGGGTTATGTGAGTGGGGCCACGAAGTTTGATGGCAAGACATTTATAGACGAGCCGGGCAAGGGCGAAGTCGAGAAAGACAATAGTTTCAGCTATGGCGTGTGGGTCTGGCGAGATGGCGCGAGTAACCAGGCGTTGTTCTCCAAGATGGACGCCAAGAACGGTGTGCGCGGCTGGGATGTCTACATAGATGGCTCCGGCAAGCCCTTTGCACATGTGATTCACAACTGGCCCGATAACGCGATTCGTGTAGACGGTCAGGAGAGCATTCCCGAAAAGGCTTGGACCCATGTATTCGTGACCTACGATGGCTCGAGCAAAGCTGCCGGTCTGAAGATTTACTTAGATGGCAAACCTATACGCACGAACACCGGAGCAGATTCACTTACAGGCACCATAAAGACCGATACCCCGCTGCGATTTGGCGGTCGCTACCCAAGCACCGACGGTTTCAAAGGTCAGCTAGATGATGCCCGGTTCTACGCCCGAACCCTGAAGCCCGAAGAAGTCGCGCAGCTTGCGGAAGCAGATACTCTGCGAAATTCCATCAGCTCCTCAGATACAACTCGCCGGACAAAATTGGTGCGCAGAGTGCTCTCTGATACCGACCCTACTTTTAAAACTACTCTGAAGGAGCGAGAATCCCTTACCGCCGAGCACACAACCATAGAGCGGGAAATTCCTACCACTATGGTTATGTCGGAGCGCACTCAGAACCCGCGTGAGACCCACCGCCTGGATAGGGGGCAATACGACCATCCCAAAGAGGTAGTTACTCCTGGTGTTCCCGCCGCGCTGGGGCTGCCAGCTCCATCTGGCAAAGCCGACCGTCTCCAGCTGGCCCGCTGGCTCACCAACCCGAAACATCCGCTTACAGCGCGCGTAGAAGTGAACCGACTCTGGCAGCACTTCTTTGGAGCCGGGATAGTACGTACCAGTGAGAACTTCGGCTACCAGGGTGAGCGCCCGAGCCACCCCGAGCTTCTAGACGCGCTGGCGGAGCAGTTTATTGCCTCCAGGTGGGACATAAAAGCAATGGTGAAGATCATTGTAATGAGTGAGACCTACTGCCAATCCGCAAAACCGTCTGCTGAGGCCCACAAAAAGGACCCGGAGAACAGGCTACTGTCACACGCACCCCGCTTGCGCCTGCCTGCGGAGCTGGTGCGGGATATGGCGCTCTGCTCCAGCGGGCTGTTGGTAGAGAAAATCGGCGGCCCATCTGTAAAACCCTATCAGCCACCGGGGCTATGGGATGAAATGGCATTCGGTGGTAACTTCACCGCACAGACCTATGAGCAGGACCATGGAGACAAGCTCTACCGCCGTAGCCTGTACACATTCTGGAAACGCACTGTACCGCCGCCGAGCCTGCAAACCTTCGATGCCCCGGAGCGCGAGTTCTGTCTGCTTCGTCGCCCGACCACCAATACGCCTCTACAGGCGCTGGTGCTCATGAACGATCCAACCTACGCTGAGGCATCCCGAAAATTGGCGGAGCGGATGATCAAAGAGAGTGCTCCAGCACCAGGAACTCGAATCGCCCGTGCCTTCGCTCTCGTGCTTTCTCGCCAACCGAACTCACAGGAAACAAAGAAACTCACCGAAATCTACAACAGCGAGTTCTCCCGCTACTTAAAGAACCCTGCTCTAGTTGAGAAACGCCTGATGGTTGGGGAAGCGCCAACAGATACTTTTCTGAACCGCACCGAACTTGCCGCCTGGTCCAGCGTTGCCAGTTTGATTATTAACCTGGATGAAGCGATAACGCGTGGGTAATGCTGAATCGTGCCAGGACTACGATGCTCCGGCACGATTCGACCATATGTAACATGTCGTCAGGTACAATTGCGGCGTGATCGACGATAGCTGGTACACGCGTCCTGCCACCGGGGTGAAAGATCGCACGAGTGCCGGCGGGATTATTATTCGGACGGATGCTGGGGGGCGCTGCTGGATTGCACTGACGCGTGGTGAGGCGGCTGCGAGCGGCTATATTCTGCCCAAAGGCGGTGTCGATCCAGGCGAATCAATAGAAGAAGCCGCGCGGCGTGAGATTGAAGAAGAAGCCGGATTTTCCGATCTGACCTTACTGGAGTCCCTGGGAAGCCGCGCCCGACTGAGCTACGATAAGCGGCGCTGGATTACCACGCATTACTATCTCTTTTCTACAGAAGAGACAAACCCACGCCCCACTGACCCCAACTATGACTATGCGACCGACTGGTTCCCGCTGGATGGAGACCTGCCGGAGATGTTCTGGCCGGAGCAGCAAGAGCTAGTAGAGGCGTTTCAGCAAAGGTGGAGGAATGGAATCGCATAAGCGGGTCTGCCTGATTGGCACCTCGCTAAATCCAGACTCCCGCTCCCAGCGTCTGGCAAGGGAAGCGGTCCGCCTACTGACAGAGCAAGATGTGGAGAACAGGCTGATCGACCTGCGTACCGAAGAGGGTAGGGAGGGGCTGAGAGAGGCCGTATTATATGCCACACACCTGGTCTTCGCGGTCCCTATCTACAATTTCAATGTCAATGCTGTCGCGAAGGAAGTTTTAGAGAATCTGCCAGGTTCGGCATTCGAGGGGAAAGTAGTCGGGCTAATCTGCTCCGCAGGTGGGCAGCGTGGTTATATGTCTGCGCTGTCTTTTGCTAACTCCCTGATGATGGATTTTCGCTGCTGGATTGTCCCCCGGTTCGTGTACGCTACGAAAGCCGACTTCGATGAGGACAGGTTGCGCGATGAGATTGCGACCAGGGTACAACTGTTTGTTGAGGATCTGCTATCAAAATGAACTCTTATATTCGAAACTATCTGTGCTCCGGCCTGGCCGCTGGGCCGCTGGTGCTGGAGAACCTGCTCATTGGGCTCACCGATGCCCAGGCAGATGCCCGGCCTGATCCAGACCGCTTTACGATTCGTGAAGTTGTGTCACATCTAGCAGACTGGGAACCAATCTGGCTAGAGCGCTACACTCGGATCGCAACGGAAGACCGGCCATTTCTACCAGACGTTGATGAAGGTGAGATGGCCATAATCAACGACTACGCAAACGCGGATGTCACAGTGCAGCTACGGCGCTTCTTTGAGGGGCGTGAGCGCGTGGTAGCGTTCTTTCGTGGGCTCCCCGATGAAATGTGGGCACGGGAAGGGGAGCGCTACTGGGGCGCTCTGTCTCTAGACGGATTCGCAGGAATGATGCTGGGCCATGATGGCTATCACTTTGAACAGGTCATTCGGCAGCGTAAAGCGTGAACATCGTCATTGCGGGAGGCACCGGGTTTATTGGTAAGGCGCTGAGCGAGAGCCTTACCAATGCTGGTCATACCATCACCCTTGTCAGTCGAACACCTAAACCTGGTGGTGTGGTGTGGTCAGATGCCTCCGCGCTACGTGCCGCAGTAGAGAGTGCAGACGCCGTAATAAATCTAGCGGGCTCCAGTGTGGTTGGTCAGCGCTGGAATGCCGAATTCAAACAAGAGCTCTGGGACAGCCGCATAGAGCCCACAAAAGCACTGGCCGCTCTGAAGCCGCGAGTGCTGGTTCAGGCCAGTGCCGTCGGCTTCTACGGCGATCATGGCGATGACACCATCACTGAACAAATTCCCGCAGCCCAGGACTTTTTTGGTGAGCTGTGTACTGCCTGGGAGAACGCGGCCATGGATGGCCCGGAGCGTACCTGCTGTCTGCGTATCGGGCAGGTATTCGGGCATGGGGGCAGTACGCTGGAGGCCATGATAAATCCGCCTCAAATACCGTTCTCTCCGTGGAAACTGGGGCTTGGCGGTCCGCTAGGCTCCGGGCGGCAGTGGGTGCCCTGGGTGCATTTAGACGATATCGTGGGGCTCTTTACTACGGCTACAGGTGATTCCCACTATACAGGGAGTATCAATGCAGTATCACCGAACCCTGTGAAAGCCCGAGAGCTTGCTACCGCCATTGGGCGTGCTTTGAAGAAGCCCTCTTTTGTAGCCGTGCCTGCGTTTGCTCTTAAAATTCTGGTAGGGGAGTTTACCAAGTATCTGCTGGCCAGTCAGCGGGTGCTACCAGAGAGAGCCCTGGCTCTGGGCTATGACTTTCGCTACTCCACCATAGAAGCCGCCCTGAGCGATTTACTGTAAAACCCGTATCTCTGCCGGTCCCAAACTCAAGAGTAAGCGCCGACGCTCTGAGTGTGACCTACAGCACTAGTAGAAAAGCACGAGCACAGAAAGCAGGGCAACTGACACGCCTTCAGGTAAACGTGCTCTATCTGATTCTGCTTGGCTGTGGCATGACTCCGCTATTAACCCTATTGGCACCCGCTCCCGCCTGGTTGCTTACCCTACTGAACGCTCCCGCCGCACTGATTTGCTTTTATTTAGGGATTACGGCTTCCTCGGTTCTCGGTAAGACACTATGCCTGGTGTGGGCACTGAGCGCGGGTAGCTGGATTCGGCAGACTCGCTCACCTGCCGTATTAGCCTCTCTCGCTGCTGCCCACTGTCTGGCTCTGGGTGGCCTTGCACGTATTCTGGTACGCTAACGCTGTCACAGGGAAGGAACTTTCCGCGTTTTCTCCAACAACGTAGGGAGAGAACCACTATGACAAGACGACATGCGATTCTAATGTTCTGTGCGCTCGGCAGTCTGCTGACCTTAGGAGGCTGTGGGGGAAGTGACAAGGGAAACAGTGAGGGAAATGGGCGGCTGGCAGATGTAGACATATCTCCGGTACCCGGTGCCACTTTTGTGCCCCTTACCACTGAGTTTACTATCTTCTGGTCTGCTGGATTTGAGCCACCACCCACCTTTACCGCACGTGTGTATCGCCTGCAGCCCGATCAGACTATCGACCAGATTACCAGCAATTTGGTACGTGAGGAAGGGGAGTTCCGCTGGTATCTTCGGCCCAGCGGCGATCTACCCGCTAACTCAGCCATCTATGTGGAGTTGAGCGCACCGGGTGAAAGCACTCTGCGCTTCTCGTACATCGTTGGTACCAGCCGGGCAAACACCTCGCCGCTTCCACCTAGGCCGGGTGGCGAAGTCGCCAAGGTGCATACGATTCAGCGCTAAACGAATCTAAACGAGTAACAATCCCCGGCACTCTGGTGCCGGGGATTTGGTTTTTTAGAACAGGCTCATTTGCTGCTGACCAGGTGGAATGGGCACAGGGTAGCCGAGTTTCTCCATGAGGTAGAAAAGTGTAGCCGGGGCATGGCCTTCGTAGAAGTTCCGGACGAATACCAGCGCATCCGGGCTTTCCTGCAAGCGAGCCGCCCAGCTATTTAGCTCTTCGCTGCGGTCGAACTGCCGGGTATCAAAGCGAGCTACGGAGCCTTCTTCTCCCAGCAGGCGGAGATACGTTGGTGGCTGCCCGAAGTCTACTTTCTCTGTAGTGACTAGTTGAACTTTGCGCTCCGCGAGAAAATCGGCGATGTCGGTCTTCAGCCAGGCAACATCGCGTAGCTCCAGGGCAAGCGGAAAACCGTGGCCGGAGACTTCGCTGAAGAAGGTCTCTATATGCTTTCGGTCCGCCGTGCCGATTTCAGCGGGGAGCTGAACCAGAAGGCAGGCCAGCTTGCCTTTCAAGCCTTCTTGAATGGCTTCGGCGGCGAAAAGGGCATCTTCCGCGGCATTCCCTGTAAGGCGCTTTTCATGGGTGATGGCTCTGGGGAGTTTGGCAGTAAAGCGAAAATTCTCTGTGGTCTGATTCGCCCAGCCTGTTAGCGTGCTGGGGCGGGGTAGTCCGAAGAACGTGGCATCTATCTCTACTGCCGAGAAGATTTTCGAAAGCTCTGCCAACATACGGTCATGCTTCGTGTCGGCGGCATAGAGTGGACCACGCCAGTCGTCGTAGATCCAGCTCATGGTACCGAAGCGAATCATAGGGATGTCTGGGGCGCCTTCATGTCGATACCGTTAAAACGGTTCGCGGCAGCAATGGTTCCTTCTTTTGCCCAGACTTCGACGACGCCCTGAGCGGTAATCAGAACATCATCCATACACTTACGGTCATCGGGGGCGTAGCGAGAGAGTACCCAGTCAATCTGTCGTCCGGGCGGAGGTTCGCCGACCCCAAGGCGGAGACGTGCCCAGTCCTCGCTCTCTAAGCGGGCTGCGATGTTTTTCAGGCCATTCTGCCCACCCGAACTACCCTTGGCCCGAATTCGCAGTCGCCCGACGGGAAGATGGATATCGTCGCAGATAACGAGCAGGGACTCTAGAGGCAGCCCTTCCTTGTGGAGGATAGCGACGACCGACTCCCCGGAGAGGTTCATGTAGGTCATCGGTTTGACCAGCAGAACGGTCTCCCCGCTCAGAGTAATACGTGCTGTCACGGCTCGGTCACGGCGATTGGTAACTGTGGTCCCTGCTGCGCTGGCCAGCGCGTCGATTAGTTCGAATCCTATATTGTGGCGCGTGCCTGCGTACTCGGGACCGGGATTGCCTAATCCCACAACGACTTTCACGCCGTCATTCTATCGTTGGCTAAGCAGGGCTGTGCCAGGAACCGGGAGCGCCAGGGAAGAGGGTCTTGCCATCCAGGTTCAAACGGCGGGTCAGCACATCGGCGAGAATATCACGGTAGTCGATAGTTACTGGCACATCGCCGGGGGCTTCCAGGTTCTCGGGCTTGAGTGGTTTCCAGCGCGAATGGACCTTGCCGCCGCCAGCGCCACCCAAAGTCAGCCAGCATGAGGCACGACCATGATCAGTACCCAGGCCACTGTTTTCTGCCACACGTCGTCCGAATTCCGTCATAACCAGGCAACTGACACGGGATAGCTCCGGTCCTAAATCGGCGGCAAAGGCAGCCAGTGACTTCGCGACATCGTCTAGTTGGTTGGCTAAGTAGCCACCAGTCGTACCCTGGGCGATATGTGTATCCCAACCTCCCCGGTCCAGTGCTGGCTGCTTCCAGGCCCACATCGGCCTTAATCAGCAACGCTGTCTGGCGCAGCCCGTGTCCGAGCGGGGAATCCGGATAGACTGCGCCGCCAGCGGGTTTATAGTTCTTCGGGTCCAGCTTCTTCAGAGTATCCAGTACACCCAGAGTCTCGCGTCCGGCACGGGAAATCGGGTCATCTCCCTTCGCGTAGAGCTTTTTCAACGCGTCGGGGAGAGTAGAGGAGGCGGAGGCGGGCAGGTCCAGGCGTAGCTGTCCCAGGTCGGTAAGCACAGACGCCGTGGTAGCACCGCGCAGGATATCGGGCATAACTGGGGCGAACGCGATGGCGCGAAGGGGCGATGTATTCTCTCCATTGTCCATCGCGGCAAGAGCACGTCCCATCCAGCCGGAGGCCACCTGCGCCGGACTGGAGGCCGCGCCGCGCTCCATGATGCCCATAGCCTCGAAGTGCGAGCGGCTCTGGTCTAGCGAACCAACGCCATGAAGTGCACCCAGCTTGCCTTCCCGATAGAGAGGTAGTAGCGGAGCCAACGAGGGATGCAGCCCGAAGAAACCATCCAGGTCTAAAACTCCACCCGGCTTCGGCTTACCCAGGGTCAGCGACGGGCGAGCCTTGTGGTACTCATCGTCTGCATACGGCACGATAGCGGATAGCCCGTCCATACCACCCCGCAGGAAGATAGTAACCAGTATGTCACGATCTTTACGGGTCTTGGAGATCGCCACCTGACCCAGTGCCGATTTGCCTGCCCAGAGCGCCAGCGCGGTTGCCAGGGTGGAGGTCAGAACATCACGGCGAGTAGGGCCGCCTTCACACGTTTGCCAGCTCATTTGTATTGAAACTCCGGGGAACAGAGGACAAGTGCCAGTGACTCCCAGTTTTTCGGGGCGTTGGGAATCGCAGTGCCGCCCACGCCACCAGATGCCAGTGCCATAGCGAAGTTCCAGCGGGCCAGTAGGGAGCCTGTCCAGGCGCTGGTGCGATCCGGGTAGCCATCTGGCATGGGCCAGGAAAACGCCATCTGCCCCATATCCCGCACATGCTTCTGAAGACCATCGCCCCCATCGGTATCTGCTCCCGTGGCGCGAATAGAAGCCACAGCATAGTCAAATGGTCGGCGTAGAATCTTCGGGGCTTTCTCGAAATTCGGGTGAGTAAGCAGCGTGCGAGTCATCGCTTTCAGGTCGCCACGCTTGCCCCAGGCAGCGGCGACATCTTTGACCATGGCATCGAAACCGTCGCCATCCCCCCAGAAGCCGCGTACTAATTTGCGGGCAATGAATCTGGCAGTAGAGGGGTGAGCAATAAGTATCTCGCGAACTCTGTCGGCATCTTTCTCACCACCACCTGCCGCAATCTTCTGACCCAGCACGATTTTCTCACCATCATCATGGCGAGTCGGCTCCCAGCGCAGGGTACCCAGATGCCTGAGGAAGCGGTCTTCGATTCCCCAACCGGTGAGGCAGCGAGCGACTTCCATCACATCCTTCTGGGAGTATCCGCCATCTACCCCAAGCGTATGCAATTCCAGAAGCTCACGGGCGTAGTTCTCGTTCGGATGTCTGGCATCGCTGATCTGGTTGTCTAAATAGCCCAGCATCGCGGGGGATGACATAGAGGCGTGGATCATGTCATCGAAATAACCCAGGCAGTGCTTGCGAACAACATCGCGCTGGTCCTTGCCCAGCAGAAAGGCCAGCTCGGAATCGGTGCCTGGTGAGGTCTGCGGAGTATAGACTTTGTGCTCGTAGATATTGAAGTGGTTCGTGAAGATATCTGCCACGCGCTCACGAAGCTGCCACTTGGAGTAGCACGCGCGGAGCAGGGCTGCTTGCTGTAACTGGTTCAATACCAGGTCTTCGCCCTGGTCGCGCAGCTCATAGCCATCTTCTACCAGGGACTCCAGGCTGCTGATTCGAAAGGTCAGGCTACGCCGCTCCCCCTCACTCTCTTTGTCTCCCACAGGAGCCTCTAGCTGCTCAGCAAGCCAGTCTTTCACGCCCATTTGACTGACGTGCTCACGGTCCCAGGGGCTCTCGCCGAAGGCCGCCCGGCGTAAGAGCAAGCTGCCACCGGTGAGTGCTGCTGCATCTACAGGTGGGTGCTCTGGCATCGGGGAGATGGCTCGCCGAGTTTCGCGGCAGCCTGCAGCAGCAATAGCCAGACCACCGAGACCGAGCAGCAGGCGGCGGTTCACAGTGCGCTCTGCGCCTCGGCGGCGAGCGCCGGAGTCTTATCGCGGGTCAGAGCGGTCATACCGGCTCCCAGGGAAAGCAGAAGCATGATGGGAAAGAGCACGAACCAGCCAATGGCAGGAATCAGCCCCGCGAGCACCAACATACCAGCCCCACGCCAGAGCGCCGTAAAGGAACTGCGCGTATCGTCTAGCTGCTGAATCCGTCGCCCGGCAAGCTGCGCCAGCGCCGCGCTACCGATGAGCGAGAGCACCAGAGTACCTGCCAGGAGCGCCCACCCAACGATCACAAAGATGCCCTTGAGATTCAGCATGACCAACCCACCACCGATACCGATTGCGCCTACCAATAGGCCGCCGAGCGCCAGTTTGCCAGGGCGTAGCTCCAGTGCCGCTGCCGCGCGAGTCGTGCGTCTGGAGAGTAATAGTCCACAGATAAGAATGGCGGCCCAGAGTCCAGCTGCGCCAAATACGATGGAATAGACCACCGCCATCACTTGTCCGATTGTCATTTTGTTGTCCTCATCGTTGTGATGCTAAGACAGTACGGCATAGTAAGTGGTTACGTAGATAGTCGATTTGTGCGTATATTTGTAGATTTGTGCTATTTTTACCTGTTGCTGAGAGTGATTTTCGCCGAGTATCATTGCCAGGATGAACATCTGCGTAATAGGGACGGGCTATGTGGGCCTGGTGACTGGAGTCATTTTCGCGGACCTCGGCAACGAGGTTGTCTGCGTCGATAAGCTGGAGGAGAAAGTCCTCTCGCTACAAGCGGGCATCATGCCCATCTATGAACCGGGACTGGAAGAAATCGCTCAGCGAAATGTGGCTGAAGGCCGCCTGAGCTTCACTACCGACCTGGACTGCGCCGTGCGCAAGTCAGATGTGGTCTTTATCTGTGTGGGCACTCCGCCCCAGGAAGATGGTTCCACGGACCTCTCTCAGGTAGAATCCGCCGCGCGCGGAATCGCCGCCGCGCTGGACCGCTATAAAGTGGTGGTCAATAAATCCACTGTGCCCGTGGGTACGGGTGATTTTGTGCGCTCGGTCATTCAGACCAATAAGCGTCGCGATGTCGATTTCGATGTTGTCTCAAACCCCGAGTTCCTGCGGGAAGGCAGCGCCATTCAAGATGCACTGAACCCGGACCGAATCGTGGTAGGTGCGCCCAACAAAGTGGTCGCCATGAAGATTCTGGAGCTCTATGCCCCGCTGGAGCGCCCGATGTTCATTACCGACGTGGCTAGCGCGGAGATGATCAAGTACGCCAGCAATGCGTTCTTAGCTACTAAGATTAGCTTCATCAACTCGATTGCCAACCTCTGCGATGCCTACGGCGCGGACATTACCCAGGTCTCTAAAGGTATGGGGGCAGATAGCCGTATCGGCTCCGCGTTCCTGCACTCCGGTCTGGGGTATGGCGGAAGCTGCTTCCCCAAAGACACGCTCTCACTGATGCATACGGCTAAAGTCTCGAACACCGACTTCCCGATTCTAGATGCCGTGGTGAAGACCAATGAGGACCAGCCCAAGCGCTTTATCTCCCGCATGGAGAAGGCCATGGATGGTTTCGCTGGCAAGAAAGTCGCTGTACTCGGTCTGGCCTTTAAGGCGAACACCGATGATATGCGTGATGCCAAATCGCTAGATGTCATTGCCGCGCTGCTTCAGGGCGGAGCAGAAGTGGTTGCCTATGACCCGGTTGCTACGGACAATGCCAAGAAAATCTTCCCGCATCTGAACTACGCCAAGAACGCGTTTGAAGCGGCGAAAGATGCCGATGCCGTGGCTGTTGTGACTGAGTGGAACGAGTTCAAGCAGATCAACCTGGATAAACTGGCCACTACGATGAGCGGCAAGCTTCTGTTCGATGGTCGTAATATCTACGACCCCGAGAAGGTCCGACGTGCTGGATTCGAATACTACGGTATCGGGCGCAAATAGCGAAATCTATCTGAGCGTTTTTAAAATCCCTCTCATGGAATCCATGAGAGGGATTTTGTTTTTGAATGGAAATGTGTTTCATTTCTTTTTCATGAATGATTTATTAGTGTGTTTTTCAAGTTGATAAACTCAAAAAGATGTTTTTATAGGAACTAATATGGTTTTTAGAATCGCAGAATAATTGTAAATTTTCATAAAGAGGTGGTTCTGATATGAGTGCTCCTACCATTTCTGGTAAACCAATATCTTCTGCACGTAGTCGCGGTGCCCATCGCCGCTTTCGCCCGATACCTGGGATTGCTGTTGTTGTAATCCTGGCTGGAGCCGGACTAGCCTGGCATACGCTACATAGGGCGCCTGATCCCTATAGTAAGCTGCTAACTACCAAAGTAGCGGTGGGTGACCTTACTGAAACCGTGACGGCTACTGGGAGCATTACCTCACAGACAGGCGCACAGGTCAAGATAGGCTCCCAGATTACCGGTCGAATCAAACGACTCTATGCCGATGTGGGTAGCACGGTAAAAGCGGGAAGTATTATCGCCGAGCTAGATTTGCCTGATATTCAGGCGCAGCTCCATGAGGCAAAAGAGAGCCTGGTTGTGAGTCAAACCAAACTGGCACAGCAGACCAGTGGAGTGGCTATGGAGCAAGTTCAGACCTGGAATGCAGTCCGACAGGCTCAGGCTCAGGTAGAGAGCGCCAGAGCGAAGCTAACATCTGCTCAGGCTGCCGGGCGGCAGCAAGGCGCGCAGACTCCTGTCGATATCCAGCGTGCTCGCACGGAGCTAGCTACAGCGCAGGCTGCCCTTTCTACCGCGAAGTCAAACCTGACGCAGGTAAATGCCGGGGCAGCACTTCAGATTGCCACGGCTCAAGAGCAGATAAACCAGGCTCAGGTCAATGCCAAGAACTCCAGTTTGAATCTAAAGCGACAAACGGCATTGCTGGCACAGGGGTTTGTTGCTGCCAGTGAGGTTGACACTGCCCAGACCGTCTCCAGCGTCAATCTCTCGCAAGTTGAGACAACCAAGAAAAATCTTGAGCTCGTTCAACAAAAGGTAGTGGCAGATCAGGCCACGGCGCGAAATGCAGTAGCACAGGCAGTAGAAGGCGTAAAGGCGGCACAGGCTGCTCTCGATGCAGCGCGGGCAGAGGTCAATCAAAATGTCGTCAAGCAGGCAGATGTGGGAGATGCACAGGCACAGGTGCGGCTGGCTCAAGCGGGCTTAAAGACAGCGCAGGGAAATGTAGCGCAGGATACGCTCAAACAGCAAGATGTGGAGCAGGCTCGCGAGGCGGTGAGCATTGCTCAGCAGCAAGTGGCCTATGCTCAGGCACAGGTGGATAAAACGCTCATTCGGAGCCCGATATCAGGAACGGTACTTCAGCTTGCGGCGCAGCAAGGCGAGACTCTGGCAGCGGGACTGTCCTCGCCAACTCTTATCGTCGTAGCAGATTTAAAGCGCTTGCAGGTGGATGCCTATGTCGATGAGACCGATATCGGCAAGATGCGCCTCGGCCAGAGCGCTCATGTTACGGTGGATGCGTTTCCCAAACAGACCTTTACCGGTCATGTGGCCAAGATTGCCTCTGGTTCCACTATTCAGCAGGGCGTTGTGACTTACGATGTCACTGTGGCTCTTGACAATACTCAGGGGCAGCTGAAGCCTGATATGACCGCCAATGTCTCTGTGCAGACCAGCAAGCACTCTCAGGTAGTGCTGGTTCCCGCAGAGGCGGTCAAGACCACACTGCATGGTACGAACGTTTCGGTTCTCACACAGAACGAAGGACGAAACCGAGTGGAGACTCGCTCGGTAGCAACAGGGGCAACCGATGGAGTCTATACCGAAATTCGTAGCGGGCTTCGGGCGGGTGAGACAGTTGTACTGGCAGGGTTGACCCAGAGCGGGCCGCGTACCGGCAGTGGCGGTTCACCTTTTAGCCCTGGTGGCGGAATGGGCGGAGGCCGAATGCGATGAGCACCTTGCTTCAGATGCGCGGCATCCGCAAAACCTACATCATGGGCGATCAAGTGGTGAATGCCCTGGATGGGCTGAATCTGGATATAGATACCGGCGAGTTCGTGGCGATCATGGGGCCGAGTGGCTCCGGGAAGTCCACCCTGATGCACATCATAGGATGCCTGGATATTCCGACCGAGGGTTGCTATGCGCTCGATGGTATCGAGGTCGCGGATATGGATGAGTACGAGCTTGCCCATCTTCGAAATCAAAAGCTCGGATTTGTCTTTCAGGGGTTTAACCTCTTACCCAGGCTTACGGCTCTGGATAATGTGGCGCTTCCCATGCTCTATGGGCATGTGGAGAACCGCGAGGAGCGTGCCGCTGCCGCGCTGGAGCGGGTCGGGCTGGGGAATCGAATGGACCATAAGCCGTCGGAACTCTCCGGCGGCCAGCAACAGCGTGTCGCTATAGCACGCGCTCTCGCCTCCGAGCCGCGGCTGATTCTGGCCGATGAGCCTACTGGGAACCTTTCCAGTCTCCAGAGTGAGGAGATTATGTCGATCTTTCAGGAGCTGAACGATGAAGGGCGAACGGTAGTTATGGTGACACATGAGCCGGATATCGGTCAGCACTGCAAGCGTATCGTCAGCATCCGAGATGGCAATGTCGTGGAAGATAGTCCGGTTGAGGTGCGCTTGAACGCGACAGAGGTTCTTACACAGAGGAATCGAGGCGTGCGATGAATAGCTGGGAGAGCCTGAGAATCGCTCTAAGCGGTCTCATGGGCAACAAGATGCGGAGCGCCCTCACTATGCTGGGCATCATTATCGGAGTCGGTGTTGTGATTATAGTCGTTGCTATCGGGCAGGGAGCTACCAAGAGCGTGACCGATTCAGTGAACGCATTGGGAACTAACCTTCTCACGATTCAGCCAGGAACCGCACGACTAAGGCTCAACGCTGCCACGACCAAGGGAGGCGATGGCTCTACGAACCGGTTGACCCTGGAGGATGCCAGGCGTATCGCCGGTGCGTTTCCGCAAACAATTCAGGCAGTGGCTCCACAGGTGCGTAGCAATGTCCAGATTCGATTGGGAGGGAATGACTCCACGACGAATATGACAGGAACAACGACGGACTATCCGCAGGTGAATAACTACTCCGTGCAGACCGGACGATTCTTCACGGATGCAGAGACAGATGGTAGCAGCAAGGTCTGTGTGGTAGGAACCACGGTCGCGCAGAAGCTAACCGGGGATGCTGAGGCTGACCTGACTGGGCGAATGATTGACATTAACCGCCAGCAATTCACCGTGGTCGGAATGCTAACTCCTAAAGGCTCCGGTGCCTTCGGGCAAGATCAGGATGATTTGATTCTTATACCGATAACCACGGCTATGCGAAGGGTATTGAATCAGCAATTCATTAACTCACTGGCTGTGCGCTGCGTGAGTCCGGATAGCATGCCGCTGGCTCAGGAACAGATCTCCGGGTTCTTGCGTAGTCGGCATCATCTTCAGCCTCCGTTTCCCGACAACGACGACTTCAGTATTCGCAGTCAGACAGACCTTATGCAGCGGCAAAAGAGTGTCTCCGATACCATGACTTCCCTACTCTCTGTGGTTGCCGCTATCTCGCTGATAGTGGGAGGAATCGGAATCATGAATATTATGCTGGTCAGTGTCACGGAGAGAACGCGCGAGATTGGTATCCGAAAAGCAATCGGAGCGACCCCGCGCGATATTCTTTCTCAGTTTCTTATAGAGTCAGCCATTCTGTCCCTTATTGGTGGGATTCTCGGTGTAGCCCTGGGGAGTGGGGGAGCGCTTATAGTCGCTCGAATAGGTGGGTGGCATACTATTATTAGTATGGCCTCTATTGTGGTGGCGCTATTGGTGTCCGCCGGAGTCGGACTCTTCTTTGGCATCTACCCGGCCAGCCGTGCTGCGGCGCTTCAGCCGATACAGGCGCTACGTCAGGATTAGGAGAGACGCTATTGATAGAGCCACCTGTGGAAGATGCTGAGAGCACTGAAGTAAGTCTCGGCGTCCATATCTTCTCCGCGTCGGCAGCCATGGTCGGGGTCTGCATGACGGTAATAGGGATATTGCGTGTGATTATCTCACTCAAACCTGTACAGACGATGGGAGATGACTTGCTCGCATTAGATGCGCTATTCTTTCTGGGAGCAACGTTCTTTTCCTATGCCGCACTGAAAGCCCGCACCAAACCACGCCGACAGCGCCTGGAGCGAGTGGCAGATATCATTTTTCTTTTTGCGATGACCGTCATGGCGTTCGCCTGTTTTTTAATGGTGTACGCGCTGACCAATCGATGAGCATTGGGCAGAGTCGCTTAGCTCACCCAGAGTGTCTTGATTCCGCCTATGACGAACTCTACAGCCACGGCTACTACTACCAAGCCCATAATACGGGTGAGAATATTCAGCCCGGTCTTGCCGAGGCCTTTGCCAATGGGGGCAGCCAGAACAAGACACAACCAGGCTGCCAGGCAGACCACAGTGATTATCAGTGTCACCCAGAGTATATGAGGAAAGAAGGGGCCTTTTTGTGCAAGCAGTATTACAGAACCGATTGCGCCTGGACCAGCTAGCTGTGGCAGAGCCATAGGGACGATGGCAATGTCTTCGCGGTGCTCAGCTTCTTCGGCCTCTTCCGGGGTCTGACGACTGCGGCTCGGCTGGGCATTGATCATCTCCAGACCCATAAAGAGAAAGAGCACGCCGCCCGCCACTTTGAAGCTGGCAAGGCTGATACCAAAAAGCTCCAGCAGATACTTTCCAATCAAGGCGCTGATAAGCAAGATAAGAAAAACGGCGAAGATAGCCCGGCGCGCTGTGTGATTGCGCTGCTGCGGCGTCTGATGTTGGGTGAGCGAGAGAAAGAGTGGGGCCGCCCCCAGCGGCTCTACAACCACTATCAGCGCCACAATGGTCTTGAGTAAGGTTGTGGCATCCATGCGGCTCAGTATACCGGGCTTGCAGGTACAATCAGAACCGAAAAACCATGACTAAGCTCTTACTTCGGGCACACTCCCACAATGACTACGAGCACACACGTCCTCTGCTGGATGCCCTGGATCAGGGCTTTTGCAGTGTGGAGGCCGACATCTATCTGGAAGGTGGTCAGCTTCTAGTCGGCCACGACAAGAAAGACCTTAAGCCCGAGCGTACACTGACCGCGCTCTACTTGGAGCCGCTCTGGCAGCGGGTGAAGCAGAATCGCGGGCAGGTCTACCCAGAGCCTGCTCCTGTGACACTACTAGTTGACATTAAGACAGATGGGGCGCGGGTCTATGCTGCTCTGAAAGATGTGCTCAAGCCGTATGCCCCTATGCTCACCCGGTTTGATGGCAACAAGATAGAGCGCCGGGCAATCACTGTGATCCTCTCTGGAGATCGTCCTCGGGAAGTGCTGGAGCGGGAGCGAGTTCGCTTAGCTGCGCTAGATGGCCGCCCGGAAGACTTGGGCAAAGGGACATCACCTGCGCTGATTCCGCTGATCAGCCAGAGCTGGTTCTCACTTTTCCAGTGGAATGGCTCCGGGCCTATCAGTCATGCTGACCGAGAGAAACTGGCAATTATGGTGGACCAGGCTCACGCAGAGGGGCGGACAATTCGATTCTGGGCTGCGCCGGATAACCCGGCAGGGTGGGGAGTTTGCTGGAGTGCAGGGGTGGACTACTTGAATACGGACCACTTGCCGGAGCTGGCACAGTTTCTACAAAACCGCTAGATAATTATCTATAGGTAGAGAAAACGAAAACCCCACTCCGAATGGAGTGGGGTCTAAGTACACCCGGCAGGACTCGAACCTGCGACCTTCTGGACCGCAACCAGACGCTCTAATCCACTGAGCTACGGGTGCGGGCGCGAGAAATAATCTATCACGGGTTGGCCGGGCTGTCAAGGAAGTTTGACAGGTGCTCTCTCTGTGATATAATTTCCCGTTTGGCCTCTGGCTAAGCACAACTATTCTTCAAATGGCGGGGCACAAAAAACGCCCCGCGCCAAAGCCTGCGGCATGCTGCAGGACCTGGAGGAAACTATGGCACGAGAATCGTGGAAAACCCGCGAGGCCCGTCGTGTCGCCACTGTGGCGAAATACGCGGCCAAGCGAAACGAACTTAAAGAAAAGGCCCGCAAGGGCGACTATGACGCTATCGAAGCGCTGCACCTGCTGCCGCGCGACGCGTCCCCCATCCGCGTTAAGAACCGCTGCTCCATTACCGGACGCGCCAGCGGCTATATGCGCAAATTTGGACTTTCCCGCCAGACGTTCCGTGAGATGGCCCATCGTGGTCTCATCCCCGGCGTTCGGAAGTCGAGCTGGTAAGGAGATTTAGTAGCAATGGTAATCTCCGATCCTATCGCTGACCTTCTGACCCGTATTCGAAACGCTCAGTCGGCAAACCATGACTCCCTGGAGCTTCCTGACTCCAAGATCAAGCGTGAGATCCTCCGGATTCTTCAGTCCGAGGGTTTTATCCGCTCCTACGAAGTGATTCAGGACACCCCGCAGAACCGCATCAAGGTGCAGCTTCGCTACCAGCAGGGTATCGGCCACAAGCGTGTGCCCGTTATCCAGGGTATCCAGCGCGTCTCCAAGCCAGGTCTGCGCGTCTACTCCCACGCTGCTGAGATTCCGAACGTGAAGCGTGGCCTGGGTGTAGCTATCCTGACGACTTCCCGCGGCATCATGACTGGCAAACAGGCCAAGCGTGAGGGCATCGGCGGTGAAGTTCTCGCCTTCGTCTATTAATCTCTCCGAATCTTTCGGTGATCGTGACTCGGCGAAGAAACGCCGAGGGAGTAACCTGAAATGTCTCGTATTGGAAAACAGCCCATCACCGTGCCTGCGGGCGTAACGGTGACTGCGGGTGCAGATGGCCTCGTAACCGTCAAAGGCCCGAAGGGTGAACTCACCCGCAACGTGTCGCCAGACATGACGTTGACCCAGGAAGGCGATGTTCTGACCATCGGCCGACCTACCGACACGGATCGACATCGTGCGCAGCACGGTCTGACCCGTACGCTGGTCAACAATATGGTTGTGGGTGTGTCGCAGGGGTTCAAGCGTGTGCTGAACGTAACTGGTGTCGGTTACCGCGCTACAGTAGAGGGCGGCAACCTGATCCTCAACGTGGGCTACTCGCACCCTGTTAACCTGACCCCGCGGCCCGGTATCTCGTTTAAGACCGAGCAGGACCCTGGTACTCGTATGCCTATCATTACCGTGGAAGGCATCGACAAGGAAGTGGTCGGCCAGATGGCCGCCGAGGTCCGCAAGGTCCGCAAGCCGGAACCGTATAAGGGCAAGGGTATCCGCTACAGCGATGAGATTATCCGTCGCAAGGCTGGTAAGTCTGCCAAGGCCGGTAAGGGCGGCGGCAAGGGCGGCAAGAAGTAGGAACTGTCCGGTAGGGGAGCGGGCGCACCCGTTCTCCGTGGAAAGATAGAAACATGAACGATAAGAATGTAACGCGCAAGCGACGCCACGAGCGTATTCGCAAGCGCCTGACCGGGACCCCTGAGCGGCCCCGCCTCAACGTCTACCGCTCGCTATCCCATATCTATGCGGCGCTGATCGACGATACCAAGGGCCATACCCTGGTAGCGGCATCGTCGCTCGACAAGGATATGAAGGGCAAGCAGAGCGGCGGCAATTTGGACGGTGCTAAGGCCGTTGGGCTGCAGCTCGCCGAGCGCGCCAAGGCTGCGGGCATTGACAAAGTCGTCTTCGATAGAGGCGGCTACCTGTACCACGGGCGCATTCAGGCATTGGCCGATGCGGCTCGCGAGGGAGGGCTGGAGTTCTAATGGCACGAATCCATCCGGACACGCTGAATCTCGAAGAGCGCATTGTCCGCACTAACAAGGTTCAGAAAACGCACAAGGGCGGCCGCACCATGAGCTGGTCCATCCTCATTGTGGTCGGCGATAAAGCTGGTCACGTAGGGGCGGGTATCGGCAAGGCGCGAGCCATTCCTGATGCTATCCGTAAAGGTACTGAAGCAGCCAAGAAGAACCTGATCAAGGTTCCGATTGTAAATGGCACCATTCCGCATGAAATCCTCGCCGAGCACGGCGCGAGCCAGGTTCTCCTGAAGCCCGCCGCCGCCGGTACCGGAGTAGTTGCGGGCGGCGCGGTTCGCGTGCTGCTGGAGCAGGCGGGTGTGCATGATGTTCTGGCGAAGTCGATCGGGTCCAACAACCCGGTGAACAACGCCTGGGCCACCATGAACGCACTCAAGACGCTCAAAACCATCGAAGATTATGCCAGCCTGCGTGGCAAGACCGTGAGCGAGATTCGCCAGGGTTCTGCCAAGGGTGCAGTTGTTGAGCCTGTTGCTGCCGAGCCCACTTCTACTGTGGCTTCTAACGAGCCTAGCATGGAAGAAGCGCTGGCGGGAACTGTGGCCCCGAGCGCCGACGTATCAGGGGAGTAAACTAAGTGAGCAAGCTTAAGATTACATTGAAGAAAAGCCCCATCGGGTTCGAGAAGTCGCAGGGTGCGACTGCTCGCGCCATGGGCCTTACCAAGCTTGGCAAGACCGTGGAACTGCCGGACAATGAGTCGGTGCAGGGCATGGTCTTCAAGATCAAGCACCTGGTCGCTGTGGAAGCGGCGGAGGAAAGCAAGTGAACCTTTCTGATCTGCGCCCTGCGAAGGGTGCCCACAAAGATCGCAAGATCATAGGTCGTGGTCCCGGTTCGGGCCATGGTAAGACCTCTACCCGAGGTCACAAAGGTGACAAGGCCCGTGGTCAGTCCAAGGTCGGCTTCGAGGGTGGACAGACCCCGCTGCACCGCCGACTGCCCAAGCAGCGCGGTCTCGGTGTCGGTCTGACAGCGCGCGGTTTCAACAACGGTCGCTACAAGACCCACTATGAAATCGTGAACCTCGGTCAGATTGAGACCAAGTTCGAAGCAGGCGATACCGTCAGCCCGGCGACCCTCAAGTCCAAGGGGCTGGTACGTGATGGCGACTCGGTCAAGATTCTTGCCGAGGGAGCCTTCACCAAGAAGCTCACGATTCAGGCCCACAAGTTCAGTGGTCCCGCTAAGGCGGCCATTGAGATCGCGGGCGGAGTCGCCGAGGAACTCGGTTAGGAATAACGTTTCTAGGGCTGCCCGTATAATAGGGTGGCCCTAGTAAACACAGGGAGTAAAAGGTAGATGCTGGAGAAGCTGACGGCGGCCTGGAACGTACCGGATATTCGAAAGCGGATTCAGTACGTCGCGCTGATCTTTTTCGTTTATGTTTTGGCGCTACACGTTCCGGCGGCGGGTGTCAACCACGCTGCAGTGGAGAGGCTGATCCATAGCGGATCTCTCTTCGGAGTGCTGGATACGTTTTCGGGTGGAGCACTCAAGAAGTTCTCGGTCATTGCAATGGGAATCATGCCCTACATCAATGCCTCGATTATCTTCCAGCTCCTCACAGTAGCGATTCCCCAGCTTCAAGCCATTCAAAAAGAGGGCGAGTCCGGGCGGAAGATTATCAGCCGCTACACACGCTACGCCTCGGTCGGCCTGGCATTTGTACAGGCATTTGGCCTCTATTCCATGTTTGTGCGTGGGGGAGCAATTCAATCTGGTGTGGGTAATATGCTCACTACCATAATCACTCTCACGGCAGGTACGATGTTCTTGCTCTGGCTTGGTGAGCAGATTACCGAGAAGGGCATCGGAAACGGTATCTCGATGATTATCTTCGTCGGGATCGTCATCTCCATTCCTCAGCAGATTATCCAAACCTTTAAGCTGCTTCAAGAGGGCGCGGTCAGCCTAGGTGGTGTGATTGCCATTACCCTGTTGTTCTTAGCAACAGTGGTCGGGGTTGTGTACATGACCCAGGGCACTCGGCGCATCCCTATTCAGCACATGCGAAAAGTAGTCGGCAACCGTATGACCCAGGGAGGCAGCGCGTTTCTGCCGCTCAAGGTAAACACGGCGGGTGTGATTCCGATTATCTTCGCTATCTCTATCCAGCTCTTCCCGGCTACGCTCAGTCAGTTCTGGCCACCAGAGACTTCCTTTGGAAAGTTCCTGCAAACAGCCACTGCCTGGATGCAACCTGGAGCAAGTATCTGGGCCTCGCTGATCTTCGTAGCTCTGGTGTTCTTCTTCACCTACTTCTACACGGCGATTCAGTACGACACAGTCGATATTGCCGATAACCTGAAGAAGTACGGCTCGCTGATTCCGGGCATACGCCCCGGTCGGCCTACAGCAGAGTACTTAGACAAAGTGCTCACCCGAATCACCTTCGCCGGAGCGCTGTTCCTGGCTGGTATCTCACTGATTCAGTACTGGGCGCCTACCTGGACTGGTATCAACTCCGTCTCGCTGGTTGGTGGCACTTCTCTCCTGATCGTAGTGGGTGTGGCACTAGAAACCATGCAGGCTATCGAAGCACAGATGGCCATGCGGAACTACGAAGGCTTCATCAAGCGTCGGGGCGATGACTCCGACAACATGATGCGGGGTCGCGCGCGCTAGTTCACAATGCGTATTGTCTTGCTCGGTCCGCCGGGCGCCGGTAAGGGGACGCTGGGAGCATCGCTCTCAGCGTCTCTTTCCATTCCACACCTTTCCACGGGAGAGCTGCTCCGAGCGGCTATTCGCGAGGGTGATGAAGAAGCAAGAGTGATTCTCAGTGGCGCGTTTGTGAGCGATGAAGTCGCAAACCGACTGATACTCCCCAGAATCGCTCACCTGCCCGGCTTTATCTTAGATGGCTATCCTCGCACCCTGGTCCAGGCAGAGGCCCTAGATGCGGCAACCCGCATAGACGCGGTACTTCTTCTAGAGCTGGACGACAATACCCTGGAGCAACGCATCGCAGGGCGGCGTGTTTGCGCTTCCTGTGGAAGAGGCTATCATCTCGTGATCGCACCTCCAAAAGCCGAAGGCGTTTGTGATCTCTGTGAGGGAGAGCTGATACTCCGCCCGGAGGAAGATACCCTCGAAAAACGCCTTACACGCACCCGTTTATATAGGGAACTTACGGCTCCTTTAATCATATACTATGGGGGTGCTAGAAAGCTCCATAGCATCGATGCAGGGGGCTCTCCGGAAAAAGTTGTAAAACTTTCGCAAAATGCCCTGAATACCCCTTGACAGGGTATGGCACGGGCGATATACTCCCTCTTGTCGCTGGCCCAAGCAGCTAGTGATACTGAGAAATAAACCACTCAGTTGATACTCTTTGACAATTTTTATTACGTTAGTGTTTTACAAGCCATTTAGGGATGTAGCACACTCAACAAAAAGTCTAGATTCTTCTGGATTGGTTAGTTGAGTTTTCTGTGTTATGTTCTTTGAGTGGTGACGAGTTAACGGATCGGACACTGGCAAGCCCCTTCAAGGTTTCTTGAATCCTCTGGATTCGAGAATTTTGTTGTGTGGCTTTTAGTCAAGTTAAGCTTTGCTTTCTTGACACAGTTTCTCCAAATATCCAATCTCGCTGAATGTCCTGGGATTACCCAGTGGCAGTTTGGTTTTGAGATTGTTGATTATTTTTCGGAGAGTTTGATCCTGGCTCAGGACGAACGCTTGCGGCGTGCCTAAGAAATGCAAGTCGAACGGAAAGGTCCTTCGGGACACTCGAGTGGCGAACGGTCGCGTAACACGTAAGCAACCTGCCTCAAAGTGGGGGACAACAGCTTGAAAGGGCTTGGCTAATACCGCATGTGGTCAGTTTTTCGCATGATTTTCTGACTAAAGGATTTATTCGCTTTGAGATGGGCTTGCGGCCTATCAGGTAGTTGGTGGGGTAATGGCCTACCAAGCCTTCGACGGGTAGCTGGTCTGAGAGGACGATCAGCCGGATTGGGACTGAGATACGGCCCAGACTCCTACGGGGGGCAGCAATTAGGAATCTTGCACAATGGGCGAAAGCCTGATGCAGCGACGCCGCGTGAAGGATGAAGGATCTCGGTCTGTAAACTTCTTTTAAGTGGGAAGAATTTTGACGGTACCACTTGAATAAGCCCCGGCTAACTACGTGCCAGCAGCCGCGGTAATACGTAGGGGGCGAGCGTTGTCCGAAGTTACTGGGCGTAAAGCGCGCGTAGGCGGTTAATTAAGTCTGTGGTGAAAGGTTCAGCGCTCAACGCGAACATTGCCCTGGATACTGGTTGACTTGAGTCTGGGAGGGGGTAGTGGAATTCCTGGTGTAGCGGTGAAATGCGTAGATATCAGGAGGAACACCGGTGGCGAAGGCGACTACCTGGCCTAAGACTGACGCTGAGGTGCGAAAGCGTGGGGAGCGAACGGGATTAGATACCCCGGTAGTCCACGCCGTAAACGATGAGTGCTAGGTGTTCGGGGTATCGACCCCCCGGGTGCCGTCGCTAACGCATTAAGCACTCCGCCTGGGGAGTACGGCCGCAAGGTTGAAACTCAAAGGAATTGACGGGGGCCCGCACAAGCGGTGGAGCATGTGGATTAATTCGTCACTAACCGAAGAACCTTACCCAGGTTTGACATCTGTAGAACCCTGCTGAAAGGCGGGGGTGCCTTCGGGAGCTACAAGACAGGTGTTGCATGGCTGTCGTCAGCTCGTGTCGTGAGATGTTGGGTTAAGTCCCGCAACGAGCGCAACCCTCACCGTATGTTGCCAGCGTAAAGTCGGGAACTCTTACGGAACTGCCCGTGCAAGCGGGAGGAAGGTGGGGATGACGTCAAGTCGGCATGGCCCTTACGCCTGGGGCTTCACACATGCTACAATGGGTGGCAACAAAGGGCAGCAAAACCGCGAGGTCAAGCGAATCCCAAAAATCCATCCTCAGTTCGGATTGCAGGCTGCAACTCGCCTGCATGAAGCCGGAATCGCTAGTAACCGCAGGTCAGCTAAACTGCGGTGAATACGTTCCCGGGCCTTGTACACACCGCCCGTCAAGTCACCTGAATTGTCTGCACCCGAAGCCGGTGGCCTAACCGCAAGGAAGGAGCCGTCTAAGGTGTGGGGAGTAAGGGGGACTAAGTCGTAACAAGGTAGCCGTATCGGAAGGTGCGGCTGGATCACCTCCTTTCTAAGGAAGAGGACGAAGCGCGAACTCCACGGATAGTGGAATCAAGTCCGCCCTTCTTGTCCGAGGTCGATCCAGTGTCCAAAAAGACTGTTCACTTGTCACTACTCAAAGAGCGTTCCACAGACGATACATCTAACACAGATGGTTCTCTGTAGAATACTAACGTAATAACCTTCTTCTTTCCCTTCCCTCTGGGGATGTGGATTGGCAGGTTAGTATTTGGGCTTGTAGCTCAGCTGGTTAGAGCATTCGGCTGATAACCGAAAGGTCACTGGTTCGAGTCCAGTCAGGCCCACTAAACCCCAAGTTTCGATTTGAGGTTTCTGTGGTGTCCCTGGGGGATTAGCTCAGCTGGGAGAGCGACTGATTTGCATTCAGTAGGTCAGCGGTTCGAGCCCGCTATCCTCCATTTTCCACTCGTAGGAAAGAAGAATAAAAGATGTACAACCGCGTTCTTGACTTCGGTCAGGAACGAAGTTGTCTCAGGCAAGGAAGCTCCTAGTAGCTTCGCCTCCAGCGGTCGCTGGATGAATCTCCAATAGATTTGCCTGTTTGTACTTTGACAGCTAAATAACGACATATAAACTTCAAGGGTAATGAAGTGGACTAATCCCTAGTTGGTGTCTTTCCGTTGACTCT
The DNA here is from genome assembly GCA_049840835.1 of Armatimonas sp. GTDB lineage: Bacteria > Armatimonadota > Armatimonadia > Armatimonadales > Armatimonadaceae > JANLTX01. The sequence continues at coordinate 53,781 of JASGJG010000031.1, forward strand.
TCCATGGGGGAGGGTCGGGATTAGTCTGCGATATATCAAGCGTAAACAAGAATCGAAGTGACTTGCCTTCGGGCAAGACAACTCGATTTTTTGTAGCGTAACAAGACCAACCTGGTTGGTTTTGTTATCCGAGAGTGAGACAGTCACTTGACGAGAGTTGGTCAAGATTCTTTCCGGGATCTTGACTTGTTTCAAGCTACAAAGGGCGCGCGGTGGATGCCTTGGGGCAAAGAGCCGAAGAAGGACGCGGTAAGCGGCGATACGCTTTGGGGAGCTGCAATCGAGCTATGATCCAGAGATTTCCGAATGGGGTAACCTGGCCAGAGTTATGTCTGGTCACTCCCACCTGAATGAATAGGGTGGGTAGAGGGCAGCCGGTGAACTGAAACATCTAAGTAGCCGGACGAAAAGAAAACAATAGTGATTGCGCAAGTAGCGGCGAGCGAACGCGCAATAGCCTAAACCAACATCTACGGGTGTTGGGGTTGCGGGGTCAGAGTCATGGCATTGTAAGCTTTTAGTCGAACACATTGGAAAATGTGACCATAGGGGGTGAAAGTCCTGTAGACGAAAAGAGTGAGCAGCCTATCTGATACCCAAGTACCGCGGGACACGAGGAACCCTGCGGGAATCTGGGAGGACCATCTCCTAAGGCTAAATACTCTTTGCCACCGATAGCGCAAAAGTACCGTGAGGGAAAGGTGAAAAGCACCCCGGGAGGGGAGTGAAATAGTTCCTGAAACCGCGTCGCCTACAAACAGTCGGAGCCCTATGTCCAGCTTGCTGGAAACGGGTGACGGCGTGCCTTTTGCAGAATGAGCCTGCGAGTTAACGTATGTGGCAAGCTTAAGGGATAGATTCCCGTAGGCGCAGCGAAAGCGAGTCAGAAAATGGCGTAGACTTCGGTCTATAGTCGCATGCGTTAGACCCGAAACCGCGTGATCTACCCATGGTCAGGTTGAAGCGAAGGTAAAACTTCGTGGAGGACCGAACCGGTGTACGTTGAAAAGTGCTCGGATGAACTGTGGGTAGGGGTGAAATGCCAATCGAACGCGGAGATAGCTGGTTCTCCTCGAAATGCATTTAGGTGCAGCGTCATGTGTTTACCGTCGGAGGTAGAGCACTGAATAGTCAATGGGCCTTCCCGGGTTACTGAGATTAATCAAACTCCGAATGCCGACGGTCTAAGCATGGCAGTGAGACAGTGGGGGATAAGCTTCATTGTCGAAAGGGAAACAGCCCAGACCCACCGCTAAGGTCCCTAAGTAATGGCTAAGTGTAAAAGGATGTGGGAGTACGTAAACAGCCAGGATGTTGGCTTAGAAGCAGCCACCATTTAAAGAGTGCGTAACAGCTTACTGGCCGAATGTACTCCTGCGCCGATAATGTAAGGGGGCTCAAGCCATTTACCGAAGCGTGGGAAGGCATCCTTTTAGGATGTCTTGGTAGAGGAGCGTTGTATGCGGGCTGAAGCGTCAGCGGAAGCAGGCGTGGACTGCATACAAGTGAGAATGCAGGCATAAGTAGCGAAAAGACGGGTGAGAATCCCGTCCACCGGAAGCCTAAGGTTTCTGCAGCCAGGCTCGTCCGCTGCAGGTCAGCCGGTCCTAAGGCGAGGGCGACAGCCGTAGTCGATGGATAGACGGTTTACATTCCGTCGCTGGGTACAAAGGTTAAACTAGCGGGGACGCTTTGAAGATTTTCTCCTATGCTTTTGGAATGCGGAGCGGATCCCTTCGGGGTGAAGTGCAGAGAAGATCTTTGGGGCCGAGAAAAGCCGACTAGGTACAATGTATTCCAACCGTACCGCAAACCGACACAGGTAGGCAGGTAGAGGATACCAAGGTGTTCGAGAGAACTCTCGTTAAGGAACTAGGCAATCTAACCCCGTAACTTCGGGAGAAGGGGTGCCCGGGCAACCGGGCCGCAGTGAAATGGCTCGAGCGACTGTTTACCAAAAACACAGGTCTGTGCAAAAGCGCAAGCTGACGTATACGGGCTGACGCCTGCCCAATGCCAGAATGTTAACAGGAGATGTCAGCGCAAGCGAAGCATTGAATCGAAGCACTGGTGAATGGCGGCCGTAACTATAACGGTCCTAAGGTAGCGAAATTCCTTGTCGGGTAAGTTCCGACCCGCACGAATGGCGTAACGACTTGAGCGCTGTCTCAACGAGAGACTCGGTGAAATTGTAGCATGCGTGAAGATGCGCATTACCCGCCGCAGGACGGAAAGACCCCGTGGAGCTTTACTACACCTTAACGTTGCTGCCCGGCATGTCTTGTAGAGCGTAGGTGGGAGTGTTCGCACGCCAATGGAACACCACCCTGGGCATGTTGGGTAGCTAACCCGCGCCGTGATCCGGCAAGGAGACCGCGTTAGGCGGGTAGTTTGACTGGGGCGGTCGCCTCCCAAAAGGTAACGGAGGCGTCCAAAGCTGCCCTCAGGCTGGTTGGAAACCAGCTTTTGAGTACAAAGGCATAAGGGCGGTTTACTGTGAGACCGACGGGTCGAGCAGTTGCGAAAGCAGGGCTTAGTGACCCTTTGGCTGCGTATGGGTGCGCCAAAGATCATCGGATAGAAGCTACCCCGGGGATAACAGGCTTATCTTGCCCAAGCGCTCACAGCGACGGCAAGGTTTGGCACCTCGATGTCGGCTCGTCGCATCCTGGGGCTGGATTCGGTCCCAAGGGTTAGGCTGTTCGCCTATTAAAGCGGTACGCGAGCTGGGTTCAGAACGTCGTGAGACAGTTCGGTCCCTATCCGCGGTGGGCGTAAGAAGTTTGAAGGGAGCTGACCCTAGTACGAGAGGACCGGGTTGGACAGACCTCTGGTGTACCAGTTGTTCCGCCAGGAGCATCCGCTGGGTAGCTATGTCTGGTCGTGATAAGCGCTGAAAGCATCTAAGCGCGAAGTACACCTTAAGATAAGACTTCTCATAGCATAAGCTAGTAAGACCTGGGGTAGACCACCCCGTTGTGGCGCGAGACGTGTAAGTGCAGTAATGTATTCAGCGAACTCGTTGCTATCGGTCGAGGGCTTGATTCAAAATACTCTTTCAATGCAAAAGTGAAAGAGGCTCGTTCAAAGTCAACTTGACTTGACGTCAGGTGACTGTCAAACACTCTCAAGCAAAATACTAACTTGATTCACCCTTGAAGAACTTATATGTCGTTAGGCTGTCTAAAAATAACCAAATCTAGACCTCTTTCATGAACTGATTTGGTAACGGTTTCTGGGGTTTATGGCGCGGGGGTTCCACCCGTTCCCATACCGAACACGGTAGTTAAGACCCGCTGCGGCAACAATACTTGGACCACAAGGTCCCGGAAAGATAGCACAACCCCAGATTACTTTAACACAACAGACCGGTGAGGCTACGCCTCCCGGTCTGTTGTGCTTTGTAATACCTGCGATATACTGTTAATGAAACGCAACGTCGCGCGGAGACTTCCGCGCGACGTTTTTTCGTGTGACAGGATACTATGGACCTTTACGATTTCACTATCATCGGCGGCGGACCGACGGGACTCTATGGAGCGTTCTATGCCGGTTTGCGCCAGATGCGCACTAAGATCATCGACTCCATGCCGCAGCTCGGCGGCCAGCTTGCCGCTCTCTATCCCGAGAAATATATCTATGACATTGGTGGCTTCCCCAAAGTCTATGCCAAGGACTTTGTCGCCGGGTGTATAGAGCAAGCTATGCAGTACGAGCCAACCGTCTGCTTAAATGAAAGCGTTTTAACTCTCGACCGGGCTGGTGGTGAAGGAAATGATGGGTACTTCGTGCTGACTACGACACAGGGAGTACATCTCACTAAAACTCTGCTTATCGCTGGCGGTGTTGGTGCATTTACTCCGCGCAAGCTAAATCTGGAAGGCCTGGAGCCTTACGAAGGGAATGGTCTGTTTTATTCCGTTTCCAATGTCATGCAGTTCCTCGGGAAGAACCTGGTTATCGTGGGAGGGGGAGACTCTGCGTTTGATTGGGCTATGGCGCTTGGCCCCGGTGCCGAGGCTTGTGTGCAAATCCACCGCTCAGATCGCTTCAAGGCGCATGAGGATTCTATACAGAAGGTCATGGAGGGAGGGCATGTGGATCTGAGAACCTTCCATGAGGTTCGGTCCGTCCAGGGGGATGGGAAAGTTGAAGAAGTGACAATCTTCGACAACCGTACTGATCAGGAGCATACCGTGCCCTGTGACGCGCTCCTACTTAACCTGGGCTTTGAAACGAACCTGGGGCCAATCAAAGAATGGGGATTGGAGTTTGATAAGCGTAGTATTATCGTCGACTCCACCATGCGAACCAACATTGAGGGGGTGTGGGCGGCCGGAGACATATGTACTTTCCCGGGTAAGCTAAAGCTGATTGCTACCGGTATGGGTGAGGCGGGAACCGCCGCTAACTTCGCCAAAAACTACATCGATCCCAAGGCTCGTGCCTTCCCCGGGCACTCCTCAGAGCGGAGTTAAATTTCAGTTAAAAACTAAGCATTTCTCCATTGTGAAATTCTCCTCAAGAAAATTTTGAGACGATTTCTGCAACTTTCGCCTTTTTCTGTTGTAGGATAGTACGGGTCACCAAAAGAGTGGCCGTAATGGCCCGGAGTCAAAAGATGGCTCGGGTACGAAAGGTAGATAACACAATGGAGAAGTCGATTTGCTACGGCACGTCGTGCACTGCCGCTCGTCGGTCGGGAGAGCCTGTCACTGCTATGGGCGTCGCGTTTCACAGTAACCATCACGCGGCTTCCTACGCGGATACATCCGTGCTGGCACCTGGTCAGCTAGAGCGCCTTTCGGTTCAGTACGCTCGAAATCGTGATCCCCGGCTTCGTGAGCTGCTTATATTACACCACCAGCGCCTCGTTCGTTCCCTGGCGGCTCGATTTATCGGGTTAGGGGAAACTCTGGAGGATTTGATTCAGGTTGGCAACATCGGCCTGATCAACGCTTTGGACCGCTTCAACCCCGGCCAGGGTACCCGGTTTTCCACCTACGCTACTCCGACCATTCTGGGAGAGATTCGGCGCTATTTCCGCGATAAAGCTCCTGCGCTTCGCCTGCCCCGCTGGGTATCCGAAGTACAGCGCGCCTCACGTCAGGCAGCTCTGGAGCTAGTGCAGGAGTTAGGGCGTCAACCCAGTATCTCCGAGATTGCCGGGCGAATAGGGGAAACCGAAGATCGCGTTCTGGCCGCTATGGAGTCTCAGGACAGCGCTCACATGCTTTCCCTGGATGCGGCAGTAGAATCCAATGGTTCTGATGCTTCCGCGCTGAGCGAACTGATCGGGCGTTGCGACCGCACACTGTGTGAGTTTGAGCAGTTCGGTGACCTGCGTGATGCTCTTTGCAGACTCAGTGAGCGTGAGCGGCAGGTAATCGCCCTGCGATTCTTTGATGACATGAGCCAGGCCAGCATTGCGCGGCGCATGAATCTCTCACAGATGCATGTCTCTCGCCTGCAGCAGCGTGCACTAGGCCGTCTTCGCGCTCTACTGGCCGAGGCTGCTTAAAGCTGCTCTAGAGCCTGCCGGGCCGCATCTCGGGTAGCGAGGCGCTTACTGCGTCCGCTACCCTCACCCAGAGGAAGTCCGGACGCGTCTCGAACGGCGACACGGACTTCCTCTAGTGTTTCCGAGAGGACTTCATAGATAGGAAGCCCCCGTTTTTCTGCCTGAAGCCGCTCCTGAAGCGCAGACTTGGGATCCGGGGTAGGGGGATCGGCAACCACGGAGACTATCGCCGCTCCCAGGGTAGTCTGCACAAACTCCTGCGCTCGCGCAAGACCTACCTCACAGTGGATAGCACCCAGCAGCGCTTCGTAGGCATCGGCCAGTAAGCTATCGTTACTCTGGCGACCCTCGCGGCGCTCTCCCTCACCAACTTCCAAGAGAGTGTTTAAGCCCAGAGCACGGCCAGCCTCTGCCAGGGTCTCACGGCGAACCACCTGCATGCGACAGCGACTGAGCGTACCTTCATCGACTGTTTCTGGGAGCTGCGCAAAGAGAGCTTCGGCGACTATCGCCCCCAGGAGTGCGTCTCCCAGAAACTCCAGGCGCTCATTGCTAGGGGAGTTGGGAGTAGCAGCGGACCGGTGGGTCAGTGCTGTTTTCAGCAACACTGACTCTTCCGCCAATCCACAAATCGCCGCGAGCGCCGCGCGGGTCATCTTACTTGAGCGCCGCGACCGCCTCGGCGATACGCGCAATGCCCTTCTCGATAACCGGGAGCGAGGTGGCGTAAGAAAGCCGAACATATTCCGGCGCTCCGAAGCCGCTACCGGGTACGACCGCTACTAATGCCGATTCCAGCAGATAGGCAGAGAAGTCATCACCATCCTGAATCTTCTTGCCATCTGGCGTGGTCTTGCCAATCAGCCCAGAGATATTGGGGAAGACATAGAACGCGCCTTCCGGCAGGCGGCAGGTTATACCCTCGATAGCCTCCAGCCCTAGGGTAATCGCTTTGCGGCGGGTATCGAACTCGGCTACCCAGTCTTTCAGAAACTCCTGCGGCCCATTGAGCGCAGCCACGCCCGCCCACTGCGCAATGCTAGTAGGGTTGCTGGTGGATTGGTCCTGAATCCGGTTCATCGCTCCGATAACCGTTGCATCCCCGGCCACATAACCCAGCCGCCACCCTGTCATGGAGTATGCCTTACTCATGCCATTGACCGTGAGTGTGCGCGCCTTTACTTCTGGCGAAAGGCTGGCGGGAGACAGGAACTCATTATCATCGTAGACCAGATGCTCGTAGATCTCATCGGAGATCAGCCAGAGGTTCTTCTCCACGCAGAGCTTCGCTACGGCTTCAATCGTGCTGCGCGGCCACATAGCTCCCGTGGGGTTGCTGGGCGAGTTGAGCACAATAGCCTTGGTCTTCGGCGTTACTGCCCATGCTAGCTGCTCCGGCGTAGGGGCGAATCCATTAATATCGTCGGTCTCGATAATTACCGGCGTTCCCTGTGCCAGTTTTACCTGTTCTGGATAGCTGACCCAGTAAGGCGCGGGAATGATAACCTCGTCGCCTTCATCGATAATCGCCTGGAAGATGTTGTAAAGGCTGTGCTTTCCGCCCACGGAGACAATGACCTCACCAGGCTTGTACTCCAGACCGTTCTCCCGTTTCAGTTTCTCGATAATGGCGTTTTTGAGCTCGGGGATACCAGCAGAGGGAGTATATTTCGTCTTTCCTTTGCTGAGCGCATCGATAGCCGCCTGTTTGATATGGTCGGGGGTATCGAAGTCCGGTTCACCGGCACCAAAAGCGAGAATGTCATGGCCTTCGGCCTTGAGCTGATTGGCTCGCGCAGTAATGGCGAGCGTGGGAGAGGGGGCGCAAGCAAGCGCCCGCCGCGAAAGGCTTGTCATACGGCGTCAGTATATCGCTACTGTTCCGCCCAGCCCTGAAAGGGCTGGGCCGTAGTTAACAAACTCTTCCCCGCTTGGCGGCCAGTGTATGGTTCATTGGGGCCTCGCCATTCGGGCCAAGAATCCAGCGTTCGTCGCGGGGCTGGTCGGCGCGCTGGTAGCGGGAGTCGGAGCTGAGGCGAATGTGGTCGGTGCGGTTGTCGATACTGGCGTGGATGGTGCTCATACTGAAGATAAGCACATCTCCCATGGAGAACTCCGCTGTGAGCCAGCGGGAGCCGAATTGTTCTCTAAGCTCCGCCGGGTTGTCGGAGAACGCGCCGCTCCAGGGTTCGCCGGGTTTGCGCCAGTGCTCCCAGTGGATTTTTCCCTCAGTAACAGGCTTCTCACCAGGGCCACCAATGCAATAGGTATCGACATCATGCTTGAGATACTCACCAGTAATATCTGCGCGTTTGTGGGAGTTTTCCAGGACCATGAGGCCGCCCAGGGTGAGATTTACATCTCCCAACGGGGTCCACGATGTGTAGAGCTGATGCGTGCCCCTACCCATGTACACAATGTCGCAATGAGGCTGAGTAGCGCCACCAGGGCCTACCGCACGCATCCAGGTGTAGTCGAAATGGGCAACATCGAAGTCGAGGAATTCTCGGTAGAGATCGATCATGGAGCCGGTGTAGAGAAGCTCCATGAGAAGGGGGTTGTTTTCGGCCAGTGCCGGGTTGAAGTAGCGCCCCTGGCCGTCTTTACGGGCAATAGAGTCAGCCGGGTTTGTGCCTGGTTCCAGCCACTCTGCATCGGAGAGTTTGGAAAGGCAGGCGTGGCGTACCTGGGCTACCAAATCTCGGTTCAGTGCACCGCGCAGATAGAGATAGCCATCTTCGGCCATGCGTTCTCGGAGCGCGGCACCATTCGATGCCAGCGCTCCAGAGTCTCGCAGCTCCCCCAGGCACTCCGGTGAGGCATCCAAAGTCGCCTTACTGCTGGTCAGCGGGTCGGGGATATTCATAGCGGTACCCTACCATTTCAGGAAAGCTTGTCGCGGTGGTAGATAAGCGGGTTGAGCACTGTGGCAGCAGGGTCGCCCGCTACCGTGCCGGGAAAGAATCGCTTGTGATCCGACGACTGACCGCCAGGCTCATGGGGGCGGATCGTGGCTCCATCTTCCACATAGATAATGGTCATGACTTCGCGTGTCGTTTCCAGGTCCGAATTACCCGGCGCGCCATGAAGGGTCCAACCATTATGAAATGTCGCATCTCCGGCTTTCATATCACCCGCCGAGATCACATCAAACCCTTTATCTTTCACAAAGGCATCGAACTTCGCCTCGGAGTCATCTGAGATATCGGCATGGCCAAGATAACCCAGGCTCTGGCTACCTGTCGCAAATCGCATGCTCCCCATTTCGGCGGAGCAGTTCACCAGTGGCATCCAGAGGGTCACACATTTGGCCCCACTGAGTGGCCAGTACTGCTGGTCCTGATGCCAGGGAGTATGACCGCCACCGGGCTCTTTATAGAGGGCCTGGTCGTGGTAGAGGCGGACACCGGAAACACCCATAAGATCGGCAGCTATCTTGGCGAAACGCCGCGCCAGTACGAACTTGGCCGCATCCGGGCTTAGCTCCCACAGATTCATATGCTGAATAAACGCCTTGCCATAGGTATCGCGCTTTTCCAGCGGAGCATAGGTTTTGGCGAATTCATTGGTCATACCCGTAATGACCTCGCGGTGGGGCGCTAACTCCTCAGGGGAGATCACACCACGCAGCACAATGAAACCATCTTTCTGATAAGACGTGAGCTGCTCGGCGGTCAGCGGATAGTCGGAGTCCAGCGGCGGAAGAGACATGGCATCGTTACCTCACCATGCAGGATAGCACGCCACGCTTGAGGAAACCATGGAAGAACTGGGCAAAAGCATGTCTGAAATGGTATGGCGGCATACAACTCTTCTAGCTTCAACGATAGAGACTCCACTGGGGCGGGTAATGCTGGCGGGCGAGCATCAATGGGGGCGTGGTACGGCGCCGCGTGGACGCTGGCGTATCTATGGCAGCTATGCGCTGGTACTGGTGACAGGCGGCTCTGGAGGCTATAGAGACACCAACGGGCGCCGCGAGGAACTTCTGCCTGGCGACGCCATAGTGGTGTTCCCGGAGTTGGCTCACTGGTACGGCCCACGCCGCCGACAGGAGCGCTGGGATGAGATCTATATTACGTTCGATGGTCCCACATTTGGACTCTGGAGACAGTTAGGACTCCTAGATCCGGCCACTCCTATACTACGATTGGGAAGTGATGGGCTGAACCTGGCAGTACGCCTGAGTGCGTGGATTCTAACAGTAGCCGCTCCAGCAACAGCCCCGGAGCGACTGCGGCAGTTCAGTGCTCTAGTGGCACTACTGACCGAAGTGCTTGCTAACAAGCCCGTTGCCACGCCGGACGCTGGTTCTTGGCTAGCCGATGCCCGTAGCTTGTTGGAGTCGGAACTGGCGTTCGACTCGCCTATGACCGAGATCGCTCGGCGAATTGGTCTGCCCTATGAAACATTTCGTAAGCGCTTCACCGAGGCTACTGGAATCTCCCCGGCGCGCTATCGGACTCAGAAGCGAATAGAAGCAGCCTGTCAGCTTCTGCGCTTTACGCCGCAGATCACCAACCGGGAAGCTGCCGAGGCACTTGGGTTTGCCGATGAGTTCCACTTCTCACGGCGGTTTAAAGAGAAAGTGGGGATGAGTCCGAGAGAGTTCCGGCTTTCCGGACGCACGGACGGTACGGCAGTATAATGCCTGTAATGTATCGCCCTCGTGTGAATGAAGAACCTGCCCAGTATCAGAAGCCATTAGATGTTCTGGAGTGCCTGATAGAGAGAGTGACCTTTCACAACGAAGAAAATGGCTACTCGGTTCTCAAAGTCCTACCTTCCGATGTACGAGATAAGGTCAAAGCCGACCTGATTCCCGTAATCGGTAACTTCCCGAACCCGGTGGTGGGGGAGTCACTTAAAATCTATGGCTGGTGGGACAAGCACCCGCAGCATGGGCGGCAGTTCAAGGCCGAGAAGTACGAAGTGCTCCGCCCTGCGACCGCCGCAGCCATAGAGAAGTACCTGGGTTCCGGCATGATCAAGGGCATCGGGCCGAAGACCGCCCAGTGGATGGTGAAGAAGTTCGGCGAGAAGGCGCTGGATATTATTGAGCACCGCCCGGACAAACTCACCGAGGTCAAGGGAATCGGCGCAAAGAAAGCCGAGCTGATTCAAAAAGCCTACACAGCCCAAAAAGAAATCGCGGAGATTATGAAGTTTCTGGTAGGGCACGGCATCACCCCTACCTATGCAGTCAAGATCTACCGCCACTACAAAGAGCGCGCCATTGAGCAAGTAGAGAAGAACCCCTACCAGCTCGCCACAGACATCTGGGGAATCGGGTTCAAGAGCGCGGATAAGATTGCGCGCGGACTGGGTGTGGCCTACGACGCTAAGGAGCGCCTGGAGGCCGGGCTAGTCTATGTGCTCAATCAGGAAATGGAAGGGGGCGGCCACTGCTTCCTGCCGGAGAACAAGCTCTTAGAAACGGCTGCCGAGAATCTGTATCTCAAGCCCGAAGACTCGGAGCCAGATGAGTACGAAGTCGCTCGGGTAAAGGGGAGCTTGCCTCTAAACTGCAGCCAGTCCTGGAGGATCTGATTTCGCGCCAACTTTTAGTTTCCGAAACCATAGAATTAATGGGGGTACAGGAGACTGCTATCTATACGCCCAGCTTCCATGCTACCGAAAAGGCCGTCGCAGAGCGCGTTCAGCAGCTATTGGCTTCGCCCTGGCGCAACCGCCCCAAGCCCACCGAGATTGATGCGATTTTAAAAGGTCTGCCGGGTTCAGAGAATCTCTCTGATGAGCAGGAGTCCGCGGTGCGCCGCTCCCTGACAGAAAGTGTCTTGATTCTTACCGGCGGCCCTGGCGTTGGGAAGACCTTCACCACCAACTTTATTGTAAAGGCGCTGGAGAAACTCGGGCGCCGGATTCAGATTGCGGCTCCCACGGGGCGCGCTGCCAAACGAGCAGCGGAGGTATCCGGGCGAGAGGCGAAGACAATTCACCGGCTGCTCAGCTTCGATCCGGAGAAAAAGGGTTTCAAGCATGGGCCGGGGGAACCCTTAGAGACCGATGTGCTGGTTATCGATGAGTCATCGATGTTGGATCTCATGCTGACGCATAACACCCTGCGAGCGATTCCCGATGGCGCGCAGATTCTCTTTGTAGGAGATGTGGATCAGCTTCCCAGTGTGGGACCAGGCAACGTGCTAAAGGATCTGATCGATTCCGGGCGCGTGCCCGTGGCGCGGCTAACACAGGTCTTTCGACAGGCAGCGGCCAGCAAGATTATCACCGGGGCGCACGCCATTAACAAAGGTAAGATGCCGGAACTGCTTCCCCCTAGTGCCGCGAAAGAGGGAGCGGATTGCGTTTTCCTGGAGGTCGAAGAGACCGAAGACTTGCTGCAGAAGGTAAAGGGAGTCGTGGCCAAGAGCCTGCCGGCGCTTGGATTTAAAAAAGAAGAAATTACTGTTTTGTCGCCGATGCAGCGTGGAGTCGTTGGAGTACGCAGCCTGAACGACGAATTGCAGAAGATTATGAACCCACCGGCGCCCCATAAAGGAGAACATCCTCGCGGCGGAATTGTTTTGCGCGAAGGTGATAGAGTAATGCAAAAGCGAAACAATTACGATAAGAACGTCTTTAATGGGGACATTGGTTATATTACACAGATAGATCCGGAAGAGCAAGTCGTGACAATCGAGTATCCGGAAGGATCGATTGAATACGATTTTGCAGAAACAGATGAATTAGGGCACGCTATGTCACTCACAACGCATAAATCACAGGGGAGTGAATATCCTGCATGCGTGATAATTGTTCATACAACCCATTTTATGATGCTGCAACGCAATCTAGTCTATACGGCTTTGACAAGAGCGAAAAAATTCGCAGTACTTATCGGTACTAAAAAAGCTCTTGGAATCGCTGTTCGCAATAAACATATCGCTCCACGGCATACGCGGCTCGGACTTAGACTTCAAAATATGGTTCAGGGATTGGAAGTGGGTAAGATTCGTGATAACTCCGCGCCTCCTTTACCAGGAAGACTATTCTGAGCTAGAAAATACCCTGTCCTACTATGTACATGGCTGATACAAGTGCGGTGAATATTTTTCTTTTTCGTAAGCCTTGCACATTAGGGAAACATCTTGTATATCTGTGAGGTGCGCTCTCTCTGATATTGCCACGCAACGAAGTGTCGGAGTAAGGCGGAGCAAAGGAAGTTCCGCAGGCAATGGGAGAGTGGACTGCAGCTCTCGTCAGACGTTTTCAGAATACAGTGATGTACCTGGGAAAGTGCTATGTGCTAACCAATCAGGTCACATCAGAAGCGGAGTGTAAGCCCCGACGGAGTAGAAGGCCACCGGGTGGTTTCTAATCCGGCAAACTGTTCATGTCACTGTTGAGCGTAGCTGCTCAGTCTCTGGTAGGAACCATGTCGCAGTGGTTACTGCCGCATTCGTAGAGGAATATACACACATGCAAATCAATTCTTCGGAACCCACTGTAGCACGTCGCTCGGCAGGGTTTACGCTCATCGAGCTTCTGGTGGTCATTGCCATCATTGCGATTCTCGCCGCTATCCTCTTCCCTGTTTTTGCCCAGGCCCGTGAAAAAGGTCGCCAGGCCGCCTGCCTTTCCAACCAGAAGCAGATCGGCACCGCGTTTATGATGTACGCTCAGGACTACGATGAAACCCTGCCTGCTCTCCGATTTGGCGACGGTGCAGGTCAGTCCTGGCCCTGGGTTGTCTACGCTGGCTCCGTAGACTGGAATGGTGTCTTCACTCACGGCATCATGCCGTACATCAAGAACCGACAGGTTCTACAGTGCCCCAGCGCCACCAAGACCAACCGCTGGAGCGGTACCAACGGTATCAGCTACGGCTACAACGAGTACATGTACAACACGGATCAAAACTTCTCCACTTTGGCCTCGTTGTCCAGCTCCCCACAGGGTGTTGCCAGCATCGCCATCGTTGCTGAGTGCTACTCCAGCGGTATCTTCAACGACTGGGAGACCGATGGTCCCAACCAGTCCAATGGTCTGAACGACGGCCTAAACCGCCTTCGCTATCACCAGTACTCCCCCTGGAAGTCCAACCATGAGGGAACCATCTTCATCTATGCCGATGGACACGCGAAGTTCATGCCGCGAGACCGAATTGCCAGCCTCCGAAAGAACTCAAACTGGACCGATAACCGCCAGCGGCCTATCGTCTACCCAGGTGCCACCGAGCAGTAGGATGTAACGCAGGGCCTCATCTTCTGGCATACATTGTATGCCAGGAGGTGAGGTCTTTTTGCATGTCAGTCTTTGCAATTCTGATGAGACAAGGAGAAGTATGAAACGAGTACTATTCAGCCTATGTGTGCTGGCCTGCCTGGCAGCAATGGGCTGTGGTCCGAAACTGACCAAGGAAGAGGAAACTGCACCACCACCACGTGGTCCGAACGGTGGGTACCAGCCACCACCGCCAGGAGCGAATCCACAGCCAGCACGCGGTGCCCGTGGTTCCCATCCTGGTATGGGTGGAGGAGGAGCACCTCCGGGGGCAAATCCTGGCATGGGGCGCTAATCGACACAGTAGGGTGGCCAAATGGCCACCCTGTTCTATTTCTGTTTCTCTAGTTCGGTAGATATCCAGGCAGGTAGAACTGGCTTTAAACCATTTTTATCTTTGTCAAAATAGTCTTTTCCTGCTTTTGCCAATTTCAAAGCAGTCGTCTCTTGTCCCCGCGATTGGCTCATCTTATACAATTGTTCGAGCAATCCCCAATCCATAAACGGCTTTGGAGCGGCAATAAATTTGTCGGCCAGCTCGTTGATTACCAGGGCAGAGGGTAGATTGCCAGACTCTATTTGGCGAGACCAGGCAACGATTCTCCGATTGATAATGGAATCCGATGACAATTGAAATGTCGTGGCCCGTAGTTGATTGGAAGGCGTAATCGGCTTGCTTGTCCAGGTATACACCTTTGGCTCCCCTTCGTCCTGAAGGGGATTAATCTGGAGCCGGAGAGTCACTGTCCGTGGGCGTAGATCCTCCTGCAGTCCATAATGCCGTATACGCAATGTTGTGTATTTCGCTAGTGGGTGAGTGGGAAGCTTGGCAAAATAGGTATTTGGTATGTGTGTACCGGGAAGGTCATAAAACTTATTCTTCCCTTCGATACTGGAATGTCCCAGTGAGTCCACAACCTCCAGCTTTCCAGGTGTAGATTCTATAGGTCTGCCAGAGATAATGACCACAGGCTCGGAAGGTCCTCTTTTGAGTTGAGTGCTGGGATAATCTGGAAATGGGCCTGTATAGTCAATATAGATATCTCCTAGAGTGTCTATACGAACGCGGCGAATATCCAGCTTTTGCTTTCCTATAGGAACCGTAAAAAGAGGGGTTTTCAGTACGGATTCTTCCTGAGTGCGAATTGTATTATAATTTATAGTCTCCAGACTTGAGGGAATCCTGGGGGAATAGATTTTGGCATCTATAGGCTTATAATCTATGTTGTAAACTAGGGTTTCCTGTGTGGAATTGGGTGGTGGAGTATTTCTTATAACGGTATGTTTTTTAGGGAGCCATGTACCTGGGTCAAATTCTATGATATGAGTCTGGGGATTTAGCCCCGCTTCCAGGAGATCTGCCTTTAACGTACCGTTAGTGATGGTGTGGCCCGATTCAATCCAATACTTGAAGTTCATGCTGTATAGCGTATTCACTAAATATTTTGATGGATAATAGTTAATTAGATCTTTTTCCGTGTTGGATATATAGGCTTTGTTATTATCGAAATAGAAATAATCTTTCCCATTGAAGCCATAGTATGGGATATCCTTTGATCGACCTGAGAACGCAAATCTCTTTGGCTCTTTCCATAAATCCCAGGATTTATCTATGGAAATATGAATGTGTTTCTGGGCTTTGAGTGCTTCCTGAATCTTTACCATTTCTGGAGGCACTGGCTTTTTGGGGGCAAAGTTCTGCTGTGGCTTCGTGACAAGAGTGTATAACCTGGGCAAACCTACTAACCCGGAAACGGCAAGGAGTAAAGCAGCAACCGGCATGAATCCAGGCTTCTTTGTAAAACTCATTCGGTTTGTCATTTGCCCTCCTTGGATAGGATATTTGTTGAATCCCTTCAAAGGGTGGGATTAAGGCCGCCGAGAACTTGTGTCCAGTCAACAGTGAGGCGCCTTTCAGGATGCTTGCTTAAAGTAGACTGCAAGCGGACGCCTTGCTGAGCAAGCTCCAGGGCATTGTTATGCCGATTGGCTTTTACATTTAGCTGAATCAATCGCCAGCGAGCCAGCTCGGAATCAGGGGAGACATCTGAATTCTTTTCGTCGTTCTGTAGTATCTGGCTCATGCGATCTAGCAAGGCGGAATCGGGCATGTTGCCCTGCAGGGCTTGAAAATACCAGTGCTCAATCCGATTGCTACTAACTCTGTTGTAGCTCTGTAGAGTGATTCCTGTGGGCGGAAACTGAGTTGGCGCGAAGGCAAAGTCGGGAGCAAAGTGCGTATTGGTCCACTCGTATTTTTCTACGACTGCTCCTTCGTCGTTGGTTGCTATAAAGTGAATCCGAAAGTTTCGTGCGGTGGGCATCTTTTCCAGAGAGAGATTGGCAAGTGCAATCAGCCTCATATTCCGGTCTCCAAAAGTCGGTGGTAACTGAGGAGTGTATATGGGAAGCGGCATGGAGTAGGGATAAGACTTACCATCTATGTCAATGGTGATTTTGCAGTTGACCTTGACCTTTTGTTCGCCGACTTTTTTATATCTGGGGCCGAAGGGATAGTTCCCCGCGAGGTAGAGAAAGATGTCGCCCCATTCATTTCTCTCCACATGCAAAACCCCGATCTTACTCTGGATCATCTGGAACTCCAGATGAGGTTTTGCAAACTGGGTGCTCCAGCGAGCACGCTCATTGCGATAGTTTAACCAGGTTCGTGGAGGGAACAGCTTGGCTGGCTCAAACTTGGGAAGCTGATCTGGGTATGTGAATGTTGTGAAGTTGGCCTCATAGGGAACCGGACGCGGTGTTGGAGTTGGATCTGGTGCAGGTGTTGGTGGGCTGCCTGGTTGGGGTCTGCCAGCCCCAAAATTCATTGGCGTGGAACTGAGGCGTACTTCCTTGAGAGAGCGCGGCAAATAGGTCTTTGGATCGTAGATAAGCGTGTACTCAGTGCTGAAGGGCCGAGAAGGAGTATAGAGTTTAATTGTTCCTTCCTCGATTTGAGTTTTGCTGAAATCTACTCCCTGTAAGATGAGAATCAAGGGGCTGAAGTATGTGCCCCCTACAGGTTGAATAGTGCCGCGGGTATCGTTCTCATCAGACTCCCATACGTTACCATCGGAGTAAGCAACAAGAGATCTTCCTGTTTTGGCGTAGGCGGAAATCAGTTTTCCAGATTGCCAGTAGTAGTGAGATAGATGCCTCTCGGAGCGGATTGTCCGCTCTACATAGGGAGCGTTTTTTAGCGCATCCGTAATACGGGTAAGAACAGGTGGAGCTGGGGGCAGAGGTGTAGCCGTAACCGGTCCCAAGGGGGAAGCAGCCGCCTTTTCCCAGAGGCGCGACCCAATAACCAGGGCAAGCATAAGAATGCCAATAGTAGAGAAGGTAACTGTGGCAGAGGGCTTACTCTGTGGCATTTCTCTCAGATTTTACAATGTATCCGGCAATCTGATAGGTGCGTGATATGATTTTTCTATGAACGCTTCACCGGGGGAGCATGTTCGTGAGCTGCCATTGTTTCCGCTGCCGCTGGTGCTCTTTCCGAACATGATGGTGCCGCTGCATATCTTCGAGGAGCGGTACAAAGAGATGGTAGACACATGCCTGGACCGAGGGGGGCGTTTCGGCATTGTCCTGGTGACGGATGTAGAAGAGGGAACCCATTCGGTTCAAACTGCCCGGATCGGGTGTACCGCACGTATCGTTCGAGTCGAGCGTTTAGCCGAAGGTCGGATGAATATTGAAATCGTGGGTGAGGAGCGCTTCCGTATTCTAGATGCCCACGAAAATCTGGCCTATAGAACTGGAGTCGTAGAACCGTTCGCCGATGAACCACTGCCAACCGAACGCCTCAAAGAGCTGGCAAGCGAAGTTCATGACCTGCTTACCCGCTTTCTGAACTTGCATCTCCGCCGTATGGGGAAGCGTTCCGCGCGCTTTGAGCTACCCACAGAGGCAGGTCTGCTCAGCTTCACGGCCTCCTGTGTACTACCCATAGATGCGGCGGGCAAACAAACCCTTCTGGAGTACTCGGATACCGCGCTACGTTTAGGAGCCGCCCGAGATATCCTCGAAATCGAGGTGGAACGTTTGGAGAAAGAGTCTGCCACACGTCCTCCTGACCCGCTGTGGGATCCTATCGATGATGCCACCTTTACCCGCTTTCGCTGCCTGAACTAATCCCTCACAACTCACTCTTGAGTGCATTCAGGAGCTACTTTGCCTGCTTGACAAACCTGACTAATTCGATATACTTAATCTGTGAATCAGGTATCCTCCGCTGAGGCGATTTTGCAAGAAGCCTATACTCGCTTCGGCGATGGGCTGATTCTCGCCTGCTCTTTTGGGGGTGTCAGCGGCATGGTTTTGCTCGATATGACTCGCCGCCTATTCCCCCAGATTCCGGTGTTCACCCTGGATACCGAGTTTCTCTTTCCCGAGACTATCGCCTTGCGGGAGCAAGCCGCAGTACGCTATGGCTTCACGCCGTTGGTAATGAACCCCGTGCCCAATGCCACTCCCGGTCCCAGGCTGCCTTCAGTAGATGACTGCTGTGCCGTGCGCAAAGTGGAGCCGACTCGCCGGGCGCTCGAAGGTAAGTCCGCGTGGATTGTGGGACTGCGTCGCGATCAGAGCAAGACACGAGAAAGCGTGGAGCCGATTGCCTGGGATGATGAGTTTGAGCTCCACAAAGTAGCCCCGCTCTGGGACTGGACCGAAGAAGATTGCTGGGCCTATGTAGAGGAGCACAACGTTCCTGTAAATGCGCTACACGCTCAAGGATACCCCTCCATTGGCTGCTGGCCCTGTACGCGCGCTGTGAAAGCAGGCGAGGATATTCGCGCCGGTCGCTGGGCTCAGGAAGAGAAGACCGAGTGTGGTCTGCACCTCCGCACGAAAGCGGGTAAGGCGTGAGCTTTGTTCTCTGGCTTACCGGGCTTTCCGGAGCAGGTAAATCTACTCTGTCCGCCGCTCTTGCTCCAAGGCTTCGGGAAACTCTGGGGAAGTGTGAGGTGCTCGATGGCGATGAAGTCCGCGAGTTTCTCTCGAAAGGGCTTGGATTCTCGCGCGAGGACCGGGATACCAATGTGCTGCGTATCGCCTTTGTGGCTTCGCTGGCTCGCAAAAAATGATGTCCCTGTTATTGTCGCCGCTATTTCGCCCTACGCAGAAGCACGAGAGCGCGCCAAAGAGCTTATTGGGCCAGCGCGGTTCTTCGAAGTCCACGCCGACTGCACATTAGATGAGCTGGCCCGCCGTGATGTAAAGGGGCTCTATAAGAAAGCCCTTGCTGGAGAGATTCCCCATTTCACAGGAGTCTCCGACCCTTATGAAGCCCCGACGAGCGCGGATGTACGAGTCGATTCCGCCACAATGACGCTGGAGGAGAGCGCTCAGGCAGTTCTTGCCGGACTGAAATCGCGGGGGCTGATGTTATGAGTGATTACTCCGTATCGTCTCTGCGAGAGCTGGAAGACGAAGCTATCTATGTCCTGCGAGAAGCCGCCGCGCAGTGTGAGAACACCGCCCTGCTGTTCTCTGGCGGCAAAGACTCCATTGTTCTGAGCTGGCTGGCCAAGAAAGCGTTCGCGCCGGGGCCGATACCCTTTTTTCTACTGCATGTAGACACCGGGCACAACTTCCCAGAAACTCTGGCGTATCGTGATGCCTGGGCCGAACATTTAGGTATGCGCCTGGTAGTCAAGCTCGTGCAAGACTCTATAGATTCCGGACGAGTGGTCGAAGAAAAAGGGCCTTATGCCAGCCGAAATGCACTCCAGACTGTGACTCTGGTAGATGCGATTATGGAGCTGAACCTGGATGCCTGCCTGGGCGGTGGTCGGCGCGATGAAGAGAAAGCCCGTGCCAAAGAGCGCTTCTTTTCGCACCGAGACGCCTTCAGCCAGTGGGACCCTAAGAACCAGCGCCCGGAGCTATGGAGCCTCTATCATGGCAAGAAAGCACCGGGGGAGCACTTCCGTATCTTTCCACTCTCCAACTGGACTGAGCGTGATGTCTGGCGCTATCTGCAGCAGGAGGAGATTCCACTGCCATCGCTCTACTTTTCGCACAAGCGCCCGATCTTTGAGCGCCAGGGACAGCTCCTGGCCGCCACCGACCTCATGACACTTCTCCCCAATGAGAAAGTAGAGGAGCGTGTGGTTCGGTTCCGAACGATTGGGGATATGACCTGTACCGGCGCGGTGGAGTCTGAGGCAGCGTCTCTAGAAGATGTGCTGGCAGAGATCGAGGCCAGTCGCACTACCGAACGTGGCACCCGCGCCGATGACAAGCGGAGTGAGGCCGCCATGGAAGATCGTAAGAAAGCAGGCTATTTCTAAGTGTCGTACACCATTTCAAAAGAGCTACTGCGCTTCACAACGGCGGGGAGCGTAGACGATGGGAAATCGACATTGATCGGGCGGCTTCTCTACGATTCCAAAGCGATTTTCGAAGACCAGCAGGAGGCCATAGAAGCGGCCACACGGCGGCGCGGTGGCGATGGCATGGACCTGGCGCTACTGACCGACGGACTACGGGCTGAGCGGGAGCAGGGGATTACCATAGATGTGGCCTATCGCTACTTCGCCACCCCGAAGCGAACGTTTATTATTGCCGACACGCCGGGGCATGTGCAGTACACCCGGAACATGGTTACCGGTGCCTCCACGGCGCAGGTGGCTCTAATTCTGGTGGATGCCAGCCGGGGCGTAAGTGAACAGACCCGCCGCCACCTGGCTATCGCCTCTTTGCTGCGTGTGCCCAAGGTTGTTGTTTGTCTGAACAAAATGGACGCGGTGGGTTGGAACCACACCGTGTTTTCCACCTGGCGCTCCGAGATTCAGCAGCTAGCCTCTGCATTAGAGCTATCGCTGCACTTCATTCCTATTAGCGCCCTGAAAGGCGACAACGTCGTCACGCGCTCCGAGAACATGCCCTGGTTCACAGGCGCGCCCTTGCTGGAATTTCTAGAGTCAGTAGAAGTTGCCGAGCATGGGGAGGAGACCGAGGTGCGTTTGCCTGTGCAGTATGTACTGCCTCCTACCGAAAATGGCGGCGGACGACGTTATCTCGGGCGACTGGAATCAGGAGTGCTCCGCGTAGGTGACACGCTTACTGCGCTACCAGGTGGCCGAGCTTCTACCGTGGCCAGTATCGAAACTCCTACCGGCCCTGCCAATGAAGCCACTCCGCTTTCCTCCGTGGCAGTTCGTCTAACGGATGAGCTAGACATCAGCCGCGGAGCCATGCTAAGTACCTCGTCTGGGGCACCAGAAGGTGTGAGTGCGCTGGAAGTAGATGCCTGCTGGCTCTCGGAGCGACCTCTGCAGGTAGGAGGGCGATACCTGATTCGCCATTCCACTCGCGAAGTGCGCGCCATAGTGACAGGAATCGTTCATAAGACTGACCTTACTAGCCTGCAGCCTGTTCCTGCAGAGACTCCTGTGGGACCAAACGATCTGGCACGGCTCTCCCTGCGTTTTGCAGAGCCGCTATTTGTAGAGCCCTACAAGAAAAACCGCGCCCTGGGTAGTCTTCTTTTAGTGGAAGAAGGGACACAACTACCCGTAGCCGCGCTCATGGCCTGATAGGGTAGGGATTTCCCTGCCCTGCCCTGTAAAAATCCCTGCCTTCGGTATTGGTAAGCTTGTTGGGTGATTCTCGCTGCAAGTAGTGTGCAGGGACTATGAATACACGCCGACGTGCCGGTTTTACCTTGATTGAGCTTCTGGTAGTTATTGCTATCATAGCCATCCTTGCTGCCATTCTCTTTCCTGTCTTTGCGCAAGCCCGCGAAAAAGCGCGCTCTACCAGCTGCCTCTCCAACATGAAGCAACAGGGGCTCGCTCTCATGATGTACGCCCAGGACTACGATGAAACCCTTCCCTGGGCCGCTTTCAATCCTGATGGTCAGCCTTTGACCATGTGGTATGACCTTGCCGAACCCTATGTGAAGTCCGGCACGAAGGGGGCTATCACTCCGGGAGCGGGACCGGCAGGACGTGTGCGTGCCCAGTTCTACCTGTGCCCTAGCTACAGCCCAACCAAGTATCCGCGGCTCACGGGTGATCCGGCACCCTTTGCCTATGGTGCGGGAGTGCTGGATCCCAATATGGTCTATGCGGCCAATGGCAATATCATGCCCATGATGTATCGGCAGATGGGATCTGTTCCTTTTCCGGGCAAAATAACCTCACTGGCCGGTCTTGAGGCACCAGCACAGGTAGTGCTTATCACACATTCTCTAGGTGGTCGGCCTGCGGTGGGTGGCGATGACTCTAACTGTACGGGAATGGAAACCGGATTTCCCAATGTAGGCGTACCGCAGATCTCCAACGCGGATGTCTACTGCGCCGCCCGCTCTATGCACACCGAAGGTTCTAACTATAACTTTGGCGATGGCCATGCCAAGTGGTTCCGAGGACCGAGCTCATGGCGAGCACAGAGTCTGACCAATATTGCCTGGCGAAAATCGCTTGCCCCGAACGCCACTGCCTGGTTCCGCGAGGACTGAGCCATGAAGAAACCACTCTGGCCGGTCAGTCTGGGGCTGCTCGGAGTCAGCCTCGTCTGGCAAATCTACAACGCTTACGTGCCGCTTTTTCTTCAGGCGGGGCGAAGCGACTTCAAGGAAGGTGCGGGGCTCAAGGGGTTCGGGCTAGGTTCGACAACTGCCGGTTTTGTCATGACCTTGGACAATCTGGCGGCTCTGCTGATTCTTCCTGTAGTTGGGGCCTGGTCCGACCGGCTGGGCAAGCGCAAGGCGTTTATTGTGGTGGGGGCGCCGCTGGCGGCACTGGGTATGTGGCTGGTTCCTCAGGGCGTGCAGAATCTGCCCCTCTTCATGCTCGGCTTGGCACTGGTCATTCTGGCTATGGATGTTTTCCGGACGCCGCTGACCGCGCTGCTGGCGGACCTGACCTCAAAAGAAGAACGGTCTAAAGGCAACGGCATTTTGATGCTGGGCTATGGGGTCGGAAGTGTCATCGCCTTTACACTGGGCGCGTCTCTCTGGAAAAACTCACCGTCCGCACCTTTCACGCTGGCCGCTGTGGGAATGCTGGCGGCGGGGCTACTGGTTGCTCTTCTCGTGCGTGAGCCGAAAAAGAGTGAGGTCACCACCTCGGAGACCATGCCGCCTCTAAAAGAAACGCTTCGTAACCTGAGTGGGACCACACGATTTATCCTACTCGCATCGTTTTTCTGGACTCTCGGGGTAAGCGCGCTGGAGGTCTTCTTTACCTCGTTTGCCGTGAAGGCCTTCTCGTTAGATGGTGGCAAAGCCATGATGCTCATGGGCTTCTTCGGCATCGCGGGAATTCTCGGGGCAGTGCCATCCGGACTGCTAGGAACCAAATTGGGCCGTAAGACAGCGGTTCAGCTCGGCCTGGGGCTGCTGGTTGTTCTGCTGCCCATAGTTAGCACCGTGACCTCGCTTACGCTGCTACGTGTCATGCTGGTCTGTATGGGGCTATCCTGGTCTCTGGTGCAGGTGAACGCTCTGCCATTGGCTCTGGAAGAGGCGCCAGAAACACGTGCCGGTGCGTTCACTGGGATGTTCCTGACTGCAGGACAGCTTGCCTCAGTAATCGGCCCGGTGTTATCGGGTTGGGTAATCGGGCGCTTTGGTACTGAGTATCGCGCGCTCTTTGTCTATGCGCCCTTCATGATGGCCTGCGCCTGGTTGCTGCTAAGTCGGCTGCCGCAGGTACGAACTACTAATGCCGCTCTGGTTGGAGAAGCTGTATGACATGGATTGAGACCGTTGCTCCTTCGGAAGAGACACCGGAACTGAATCACGCGCTTCAGACAGTGCGTGGCCAGTTACCCATTACTTATGCCCGCCGTGATCTCTGGGAGCAACCACAGGCGGTTCTAAACGACAGCATTGTGCTGGCACACTCGCTGATTCCACTGGCGGCTGAGCATGCACTGGCAACCTGGGGCGCACTCTGTCAGCCGGACCTGCCGCTATCCCGCCGTGAGCAGGAGATAATCGCGACAGTGGTGTCTGCCGCAAACGAGTGCTTCTACTGCCGTGAGTCCCACACAGACTTCCTGCGATTGGAGACCACAGATGGGGACTTCGCCCGTGCGGTGCGTGATGATTGGCGAACCGCTCCGGGGCTTAACGAGCGCGAACTGGCGCTCTGCGCCTATGCGGAAAAGCTGACAAAGACACCGTCACGAGTGGTGAAGAAGGATCTGGAGACATTGCGCGCCGTGGGGCTCGATGATACAGGTATCCTGCACGCCAACCTTTGCGCCTCGTTTTTCAACTACATCAACCGGGTTGCCAATGGTCTGGGGGTTGGCAGAGACGGTGAAGAAGGAGTCCATTCATGACATGGATTGAAACGGTTTCCCCGAACGATTCCGAGGAAGTGCGTGAGGCAATGATGTCTCAGCGGCATCTCTACCCGGCTGTCTACGGCGCTCCGAAAGGGGACGATAGCCGTTTGCCGCCTGCGGTGCTCAAAGATAGCATTGTGATGTCTCACTCCCTCATGCCCCAGGCGCTCCGCCATGCGTTCAGTGCTTTTGGAGCTATGATGGCTCCCGAGCTGCCGCTCACCCGCCGCGAGCATGAAATGGTAGCCGCCACGGTCTCGGCTACCAACTCCTGCTTCTACTGAGTGGAATCTCACGCAGAGTTTCTGCGTCTGGAAAGCTTAGATGACTCTATCTCAGAGCCAATCCGGCAGGGTAACTGGAGAGTGGCGCCGGGTCTCAGTGAGCGAGACATTGCCATGCTGGAGTACACCGAGAAGCTAACTCGGACCCCGGCGAAGATAACCCGCAGTGACATAGACCATTTGCGCGAAGTTGGCTTTGATGACACGGGGATTCTTCAGATTAACCTCATTGCCTCCTGGTTTAACTACATCAACCGGGTAGCCGATGGCCTTGGGGTAGGGCGAGAAGACGAATAAGAACCCGCTGGTGCCTGGCACCAGCAGGTTACCCCGCCTTCAAACGTCTAAATCCCTGCGTTCGGCAGGTATGGCATAGATGGTTGATTTTTTACCGTGGTAACGTCCCGAGTGTCTTCGATTAGACACTCATTCCTCTACGATAGAGAGTATCCACGAAATGAATACCCGGCGCGCCTTTACGCTCATCGAACTTCTTGTTGTCATTGCCATCATTGCCATTCTCGCCGCCATCCTCTTCCCTGTCTTCGCACAGGCTCGCGAGAAAGCTCGTCAGACCTCTTGCCTCTCCAACACCAAGCAGATCGGCACCGGTCTGATGATGTACACCCAGGACTATGATGAAACCTACCCCATGAATATCTACATGGGGTTTCAGCCAGGACCCTGCGTACATATCTCTCAGGTCGCTATCGCACCCTATATCAAGAACATGG
>JASGJG010000032.1:0-90512 GCA_049840835.1 Armatimonas sp.
ACGTATTGCTAAGGTTAATAGGGAAACACGATAGAATCCGAACAGCACCTCTCCGCTGTGGGCAATATGATGTCTGCCCTGATTACGCTGAGCTTAAGCAATACTGGCGCGGGTTATTGGCGCGGCGCGTTCTTCGTGGGCGCCTTTCCCGCCCTTCTGGTGTTCTTTATTCGCCGCGTAGTAAAAGAGCCGGAAGCCTGGGAAGGGGCAAAGGCACAGGCTATCAAAGCAGAGCTGGACATCGGCTCGATTCCCGGTCTCTTCAAGGACCCGGAACTCAGAAAACGAACTATTGCAGGCACCCTATTGGCGATTGCCGGTGTGGGCGGTTTGTGGGGTGTAGGCTTCTGGCTGCCCGATCTTATCGGCCAGGCGTTCCAGAACCTTCAGGGTGCGGAGCTGACACGCTTCAGAAGCTATGTGGGATTGACCCAGCAGAGCGGTGCGCTGATTGGTATGATCTCCTATGCCGCCATCAGTGAGCGTATCGGTCGGAAACCGGCACTACTGGGGGCACTGATTCTTGCGTTTCTAGCCGTACAGGGCGCGTTCCATTATATTCGTAATGCCCAAACCGCCTTCGCCTGGGCGTTTGTACTGGGGCTCTGCGCTCTGGCACCATTCTCAGCTTACGCCGTCTACTTCCCGGAGCTGTTCCCCACTCGCCTGCGGTCTACAGGCGTGGGCTTCTGCTATAACTGCGCCCGCATCGTCGCTGCCGGTGCGCCGTTCGCCCTAGGGAGCTTGCAAAAGACCTTCGATGTTCCGGGTGTGCCTGCCTCCGGGCTGCGCGTGGCTGCCAGCATCGTGGCGTGCATCTATGTGGTGGGCCTGGTCGGGCTCGCACTCGCCCCGGAAACTCGCGGCAAGCCTCTGCCGGAATAAGTTCTAGAGCTTATTCCGGCAAGAAGAACTAGCGAGGGTGCGCGAAGCCGACTTTGGGGCGGCGACCTCGTAGCTTTGTCTGACCGAGGGCATCTATCACGCGCTGAGCGTGCTGAGTGGGTACCTCTACAAACGCCACGCGGTCCATGATGTCTATTGTGCCAACCGTTCGCGGCGGCAGGCCGGTTTCGGAGAGGATGGCCCCAACCAGATCTGCCGGGCGCAGCTTGTCGAAGCGGCCCATGCTTACGAACAGGCGTGCCATACCCGCTTCCGGGCGCTCGGCTTCTGCGGCTAGTTCATCGTCTAAGGAATCGTCGCGGTTCACTCCGGCGCTGGTGGCTTCCCAGAGCAGAGTCAGAGCGGCGGCGGCTATATCCGCCAGGTCGTAGGATTCCGCAAGCTCGGAGACGGTGGCAAGCTGGTCATCGAAGTCCCCGTTGCTGAGACGCTCCATGACCTTGGCCCCGAAGACCTCGCGGCGGCGGGCAGCGATATCCGCAGACGATGGGATGCGCATGGGTTCGATACGCGCCCCGATAAGCTGCTCAAAGCGGCGTAGATTCCGGCGCTCCTTCGGCTCAATGAGAGTAATGGCATCGCCCGTGCGTCCGGCCCGACCCGTGCGCCCGATGCGGTGGATATACTGCTCCACATCCCACGGCAGATCGAAGTTGATCACGTGAGTGACCGTGTCGATGTCTAAACCACGCGCAGCCACATCGGTAGCAATCAGCAGATCCGCCTGACCTTCCTTGAACTTCTTCATGGTGCGGTCACGCTCGGCCTGTGCCATCTCACCATGCAGCGGTTCGGCATCGTACCCACGCAGGCGCAGGGAATCGGCTAACTCCTGGGTCTCGGCGCGGGTGCGGCAGAACACAATGGTGGGACCGGGTGTTTCCATGTCTAGAATCCGGGCCAAAGCTTCGCGCTTCTTGCCAGGAGAGACTTCGTAGCAAACCTGCTTGATCGTGTCTACTGTCCGCTGCCGGGCCTGAATCTCTACTTTTACAGCATCCGGAATGAATTTCTTGGACAGTGCGGCAATTCGGGGCGGCATAGTCGCTGAGAACAGTGCGGTCTGGCGCTCTTCTGGTAGCTCGGCCAGAATGGTCTCTATGTCTTCGATAAACCCAAAAGCCAGCATCTCATCGGCTTCGTCTAAGGCACAGAAGGTGACTTCGGAGAGCGACACGGAACCGCGCCGCATGTGATCCATGAGTCGGCCTGGCGTACCTACGACTATGGCAGGTGGCACCCGCAGGGCATAGAACTGTCGGTCGATAGGCTGTCCGCCATACACAGGCACCACACGTAGCCCGGTACCAGCCGCCAGCTTATGAAGCTGCTCGGCGGCCTGAATGGCCAGTTCTCGCGTAGGGACCAGTACCAGCGCCTGGGTGACTTTCTTTTCGGGGTCTATGTTCGCCAGAAGCGGCAAGGCGAATGCAGCGGTCTTGCCGGTACCGGTCTGTGCCTGCCCAATAAGGTCCTTGCCCTCTAAGAGCACAGGAATGGCACGCGCCTGAATCGGTGTGGGAGACTCAAACCCGGCTGCTTTCACAGACGCAAGTAGCGCATCCGACAGTCCCAGGCTTTCAAATCCTGGCAATGGCTCGTCGCGCACTTCAGCAACTACCGGTTCGGGGGTAGGAGCAGGTTGGGGAGCGTTCGGTGGAGTTTTCTTAGGAGCGCGCGGCTTGGGCGCGCTGACAGCCGCTTCCTGCGCTTGCGGTCGGCCAACACGCGGTGCGAACACTTTTTTCGGGGCCGCTGGTGCACCGGGAGGCGGAGATTTCCGAGTGGGTTTAGCCCCCTTCGGAGAGACGCCGAACGGTAGCGACTTCTGGGGCTTTTTGTTTCGTTCCTGTTTTTTCACAGGTTGGTATATCATGTCAAGGCTAATCCGGCCTTTTTGCACCCCTCCTGCCTTAGCATCCACACAGTATTCGAGTGATTGAAAATCACTCGCTGAGGGGGCTTCGCCCCGAACGTCCTCACGGACGCATAAAGTATTTGGTTTGATTGGTTTTGGTGGTTCCGGGGCGTCGGGCATATAGCAAGGCGCCGCGATTATACATGCGGCACAGCCGCGCCAATCAACTATTAATCCAAATGCGTCCAGAGGACGTTCGGCGAAGCCCTTAGCGAGTGATTTTCAATCACTCGAATATATAGGCCTCGACCTACTGACCACCGTATTGCATGAGGCGGTTATTGGCTTCCTGGGATGCTGGGGTGCCGGGACCAGCGACGATGGCCTGGGTCCAGTGGTCATAGGCTTCCTGCTTTTTGCCCTGTTGCCAGGCGGTATCCCCTGCAGCAAGTTCTCTGGCCGCTGCCTGCTGGAGCTGAGAGTTCTGGTTCTGGAAGTCCTTGGCGTTCAGGTTCGGGGAGCCCGGGGCCGGAGCTTTGGGAAACTCGGTAGTGCGAGATGGCTCCGGTGTTGCCAGCGAAGGTGGCGGGGTGGAGTTGGCGTTTAGAATCTTGCCAGCAGCATCAGCTTCGGTGCGGGCGCGGCTGTCATCGGGATCGAGAGTGAGCGCCTGATCGTAGTAACGCTTGGCGGTAGCCATATCGCCGTTGTTCTGCGCTTCCTGGCCTAGCTGTCGGTAGCAGTAGGCTTCGTAGGTAGCCGCCGTGACATTGCCACCCCGGCGCAGGCGCTGGAACTCGGCGGCAGCTTCGGCGAATTTTTTGGCGTTATAGAGTTCCACGCCTTTGTTCATGTCCTCGGTCACGGCGATTCGGTCCGTGGTGAGGTTGAAGTTATGCATCGCACGCTTCACGGCCACAGAAACACCTACTATGGCTCCGAGCACAACCACGGTGGCGAATAGGGTCACGGCGAGCCGGGTGCGGCGCTGTGCTGCCTCCGGGTCGGAGTAGTCCTGAGCCGGTACGGGTGCTTGATAGGTAGACGGATGCGCCGAGGGAGCCAAACCGGGGGCAACCCCCAGTTGAGTTCGCGCACCGTACATCATGGTGCCTGCCGCAGCGGGTTGATGCGGCATGTGAGATGCAGCAACCGGGGGCGTATAAGCGGGTGCGGACGACTGATAGGCAGTCGGTGCAGCGACAGTGCCAACCAGGGCATCTCTGAGCTGACCCGCATCGCGGAAGCGTGCGTTGGGGTCCTTGGCCGTCGCGCGACGAATGACCGCTTCCAGAGCGGGCGACGCACCGGGCAGCGGCGGCGTCGGCTCGTTCATAATCTTGTAGATGGTTGTCTCTACAGAGTCACCGGAGAACGGTTTACGCCCTGCGATCATCTCCCAGAGCAGCACGCCCAGAGAGAAGACATCGGTATAGGGACCGATAGCTGTGCCACGCACCTGCTCGGGAGACATGTAGCTGGGCGTACCGAAGACCTGCCCGGCAACAGTAAGTTGGGTCTCCCCTAGAATACGCGCGATTCCGAAGTCGGTGAGTTTTATCTGCCCACCCGGTATCAGATGAACATTGTCCGGCTTGATGTCTCTATGCACCACTCCGCGAGCGTGAGCATAGGCAAGCGCATCTGCCAGGGCAGTCGCGATTCTCAGGGCTTCGTTCAGCGGCATCGCCCCTACTGTATTCATGCGCTGCCGCAGGGTCTGCCCGTCTAAGAACTCCATGGCGATGAAGTAGCGCCCGGAATCCTCGGAGACCTCATGAATGGTGACGATATTAGGATGGGAAAGCTGCCCGGCAGCGCGGGCCTCTCGAAAGAAGCGCTCTATGCGCTCGCGGCGAGCGGCGCCTGTGTGCTTATCGGTAAAGAGCAGTTCTTTCACCGCCACGCGCCGGTTCATCTGTGGGTCGAAGCCTTCCCACACAATGTCGTTGCTGCGGGCGATCTCGCGGCGAATCTCGTAGCGCCCCAGCCGCATGACCTTACTCCTCGCCTCCGAGCGGCAGGTCGTCCACCCGAATCAGCAGCGCCGTAATGTTATCTTTTCCCCCGGCATCGTTGGCGGCATCAATCAGTGCCAGTGCGGCCTGACTGAGGCCCTTGCCCGTACAGACAGCGCCGATAGCATCGCCATCCAGATACCCCGTGAGGCCATCCGAAGCGAGGACGATAACATCCCCGACTAAGAGCTTTTCTGAGGAGAGATCAGCTTCCATTCCTTCTCCCATACCGATAGAACGCAGGATGACGTTCCTGTAGGGAGATAGTTCGGCTTCTTCGCGAGTCAGCGTGCCACGCTTTACCTGCTCCTCTACCCAGGAATGGTCGGTAGTAAGCTGCCGGGGGCGCTCCCCCTCTCGGAGTAAGTAGGCGCGAGAATCACCGACATGAGCGATAGTGAGCATCTCATCGCGCACCACAGCGGTCACCAATGTGGTGCCCATATCGTTTTTGGCCCCGAACTGCTCGGCGGCTCGGGTCACCAATGTGTTGGCATCGGTAATGGCTGCGCGGAGAGCAGTATCGGCGCCGCTGGTCGCTCCCGATGCGTAGTAGGCACGCACCAGAGTTTTCAGCGCAAACTCCGAGGCAATCTGCCCTCCCTGGTGCCCACCCATGCCATCGGCTACGGCAAAGAGCCGCCCTCGCCGAGCCAGCGTGGAATCGTCTTCCGGAAGAAAGAGATCAAACTTGTCTTCGTTGTGGGAGCGTACCCGGCCTATATCCGTGCGGGCAGCCCAGGAAAGCGCGGCCCGCACTCGTGGTTCAGTGGGGCCAGGTTCGCCCCCCAGTAGCTCTGCCGTATTGAACTCCGCGGTGATCTCGTCCAAAATAATCCGTCTTTCTTACGTAGTATCGGCATAGCGGAACGCGTAGGTTTTCACCCACTTATCGTGCCAGGTCTCGCTATCGATGTTCAGATACGACCACCACCACCCCGCCCCAACCGGAATGGCGACAACCAGCTGAGCCAGTGTTCGACTCAGGGCCTGCCCGAAGTTAAGAATTGTCCCCTCAGGCGTAAGCACAATAATATTGCATAAGCGCTTCCCTACTGTCTGACCGGTCATGGCAAGCTGCACAGAGTGATAGAGCACCCAAGCCGCGAACACCAGGAACCAGTAGATAGAGAACAACACCAGGCTGTCCTCTGGATGGAACGCGGGACGCCACTGCCCGGTTACGAGCCCCAGCAACATGTAGATAACAAAGGCGACGATGAGCAAGATGACCATATCAATGGCCATTGCCGTGGTTCGTGGCCCCGGCTGAGCGCGCTCGGCTTCTTCCTGGCTGATAACCGGAATACGCTCGTAGTCTTCCTCATAACCCGCTGCTACCGCTCCCTCGGGTGCACAGGTCCGGCAAAAATCTACTCCATTGACATCGAAGGCGCAGATGTCGCAGAGTCGGCTACCGCATCCGTTACAAGTAGAGATAGCCTCACGATTGGCATGGTTAACACAGGCAATTTTTCCGTGTATAGAGTCCGGGTGCAGAGCCCGCCCACAGCGGCGGCACTTCTCTGCTTCGTTCTCGTTAGCCGTGCCGCAGTGGCGACAGGACATCATGGCTTCAAACCCTCTCTTGCAGCCTATTGTACCGGAAGATTCCGGGGTACAATGCCCCCATGAGCCGTTTTGGCCATGCAGCTTCGGTAAAATCCCTCGGACTGACCATTGCGTTCGTATTTCTGTTCGTTGTGGCGATGCTGCTGGACCTACCTTATTTATATTTAATGGCAGTAACGATAGCAGTACTGCCTTTAGCCTCGTATGGATTGGCCTGGTTCTTCGCCTCGCAGTATGTCGCCAAACGGGAGCATGCCAGTACTGGGCGTGAGGGTCGTCGGCTCACGGTGCATTTAAAAGTCACTGCTAAGGGCGGGCTCCCCCAGACAGCGATTCGTGTGGGTGACATACTTCCCGAAGCGCTGGTTCGCCAGGAAGAGGCGCAGGCTCTCCCACCAGACTGGGATGGGCGCCAGGGCACCCGCGAATACACCATTATTCCAGAAGTGCGGGGGGTGTTCACGCTCGGCCCCACAAAGCTGGAGATGAGCGATCCGCTGGGCCTGTTTCCCTTTGAAGCGGAGATCGGCGAGGCGACCGAGATAGTCGTTCATCCGACTCCCCTGTTCTCCCGAGGCAGCGTCTCCGGTGGCGCGGGTGTCTGGGGTGTTCGTGAGCGCGATGGCAACACTCGCCGAGGCGAGGGCATGGAGTTCCATGGGGTGCGGGAGTATCGCCCCGGCGACCCTCTGCGCCGAGTGCACTGGCGTACCAGCGCCCGCACAGGCCGCCTGGCCGTGGTGGAGTACGAGCGTGCCTACCAGCAGAACTTGATTCTGGCGCTGGACCTCTCCAAAGATTCCGTGTTCGGCAAAGGGCGTGAGACGACGCTGGAGTATGGCATCAAGATAGCGGCCACTCTGGCGGAGCGCACGCTCACAGCTGGTGGTGGCGTTACGCTCCTCAGCCAGAACTTTCGCTTAGATGTCCAACCGCGTGAAGGAGACTCCGTAGGAGCGCACTTCCGGCTCATGGACCTCCTGGCGCGGGCTCAGGCCGATAGCGATGTGGCGCTCTCGGAGACACTCCGGGCCGCACGGCTGGCTCCCGGCGGCAGGCTAGCGATACTGACCAGCGGTGGCGATGACCTGCTATCGGGTTACCTGATGGACCGATTGCGCTACAACGACTCCGTAACTGTCTACTTCTTAGAGCCGACCTCGTTTGGAGGACCCGCTCGCCAGACACCCGCTGTCCCCAAAGCGGGCCTTCGACTGGTCGAGCGGCAGCACAGTCCCTGGGCCGAAGGCGGCAAGCACATGGAGTTTTTACTTCGCGATGATATCTGAGACTCCCCCGGAGAAAATCGATCCCCCATCCGCGCCACTTTATATTGGTGCAGGACTGGCGCAGTTCTTTGTGCTCATGGTGGTGCGCTTTCAGGTCAGTGATCCCAGTTTCGCCTTCGCCCTCATGCTGCTTACAGGGATCGGACTCTTCACTGCGTTTCGGATGCGCCAGCGCGGCATCGGTACAAGCATCGTTCCTGCTGGCGCCGTGGTAGTGTCCGCGCTGTTCCTGCTCTCCCTGAGCCGAAACTCTCTTTTGGCGGGAATCCTACCCAGCGAGATATTCATAGGGACTGAGATCTCGGTCGTCATCGCGCTGGCGCTTACTGCGGCGCTCTCTAACTTCCTGGCGGTCTCGGATGATGCTGTGAGTTTCACCCTGGTCTGGGGAGTGGCGATTATCGGCCTTTCTGGCTCTCTGGACCTGAACCGTGAGCTGATATTTTGCTTCTTCGGGTTCCTGCTCTGCGTGGCGTTTGTGCTGGTTCATCAGAACTATCTGAACCAGGCGCGGCAGACTGGCCCAGTGCGCCACATCTCTACGCCGCTTGTGAAGTTTCAGTTTGTGGCCGCTCTGGCTGCCTGGATATTTGCGTCCATAGTCGGCGCCAGTCTGTCTATTCCTCTGCGAGCATTGGGTAAGGGAATCTCTCTGCGCCAGGTAGTGGACCAGCTTCAGCTCCCCCGCTCCGCCGTAGGCAGCCGCATGGGTAGCTCAGGCGGCTCTCCGTCACTTAACTTCGAGAACCGCAGTGAGTTTCGGGTAGGCCTGGGTCCCACACGAGATGACCAGACCGAGGTAATGACGGTCACCTCGGCACACCCACGCTACTGGCGCGGGCGCTCCTACCTGAACTACGGCCCCAACGGTTGGTCGAATCCAGACCTGCCGGTCTCTCCGCAGCCGCTGACGACCAAGAACCCGGATGCGGATATGCCCGCGTATCCGGTAACTATTCCCAATCGCCCCAAGCTAGGAAAGCGGAGTATAGAGACGCATCAATTCGAGCTAACCAGCGAGCTGCTCGGCTCGGTTTTCCACGCCGCGGAACCGGTGCAGCTACGCGGTAAGTTCGAGTTTATTCTGATGCGGGGCGATGGCACTCTAGGTGGTAACCTGGGTAGCAGCCGTAAATACGAAATCGACTCCGAGGTAGTGGAGATAGAGCCGGATGCGCTTGATAAGAGCTCCAAGGACTACCCGGAGACGATTCGACAGCGCTATCTTTGGAATGGCCCCACCAATCCGGCGCTGGAGAAGCTGGTCAATGAGGCAGTTGGCTCTACCAGTGGCCCCTACAGCCGCGCTGAGGCCATTCGGAAGTTCATTCTAGGACGCTGCACCTACAGCCTCAGTGCGCGCGCCGTACCCATAGGAATCGACCCGACTCTGTTCTTCCTGAACGATAGTCACGAAGGCTATTGTGACCTCTTCGCCACAGCCACCACAGTTCTCTGCCGCTATGCCGGGCTGCCCGCGCGAATTGTTACCGGGTTCAACTCGGGCACGCCGGATTCGAATAACCCGAACCTCTACCACCTGCGCAACAGCAACCGCCATGCCTGGACTGAGGTGTACTTCACCGGGTATGGCTGGATACCGTTCGATGCCACCGTCGACTCCATGACCAGCGAGGCCCCACCACCTGCTGTACCGGAGCAGAAGCTCACCTGGCGAGACCGGCTCTTAGACATGCTCCCACGCATTCTGTTGGCGCTGGGAGCCTGTGGTTTGCTCTATTTGGCTGGTGGAGAGATTCGGCGACTCATGGTGCAAAACACCGTTAAGAGCCTGCCCATATCTCCGCAGGCAAAACGCATCGGTACGGCGTATCGCCGAGCGCTCCATGCCACGCGCAAAGCGGGTGTGGAACGCAATGCCACCATGAGCACCGCAGAGCACCTGAGCCAGGTACGGGAACACCTGGGAGCAACTGTGGCGGATGCCCTTGCTCCGCTCGCACAGCTAGCAGATATCGCTGTCTTCTCGAATCGCCCACCGGGTGAGGAGGAAGTAGCCAAGGCCGAGACCCACTTGAATACGTTTTTACAGACCTTAAAAGGAGCCCGCAGTGCCCGCACCCAAAAGCAGTAGCAAAGCGGCTGCCCCTACCCGCCCCGATGGTGATGCGCGCGTGGTTCTCTTTACGGGGGGCGAGCAGCGGCGCAAGGTCGCCGAGGCCGAGCACAGATTCACTAAAGCCGCCGACCCGGACTTCGCCGACTTCGATGCGGAAACTCTGGATGGTAACAATGCCACCGCCGACGGCATTCTTTCGTCTGTCGCGACTGTGCCACTGGGTTCGGGTAAAAAAGTAGTTCTGGTACGCGATACGCAGCAGCTAGACGCCGAGGAGCAAAAGCGACTGGCCATTGGATTGGGAAGTATTCCTGCGGGAAGTCTGCTACTCTTACTGACCGGAGTACCGATTGTTGAGGATGGCAAGACGAAGCGGGCCAGTGTGGTCGCTACCGAGCTCTCGAATGCTGTTAAGAAGCTGGGCGATGTGGTGGACTTCGCACCGCCAAAAGCGGAGGATATGCGGGGAGTGCTGGTGCAGCATGCCCGCGCTTTAGGAAAGACCTTAGACCCGGATGCGCTGGCGCTCCTGACCCAGATTCCACCAGAAGAAGCTGCCCGCGCTGGCACGGAGCTAGAAAAGGCAGCGCTCTATGCGGGCGATGCGCCTAAGATTACCCGCGCCGACGTAGAGGCGGTTATCTCTCGCTCGCCAGACGATGTGATCTTCAAGCTCTGTGACGCCGTAGGCACTCGCAAGACCACGGAAGCCCTGGACCATGTAGCCACTCTGTTCAAAGGCGGTGCCAAGCCAGATGCGGTCGCTCCACGCACTCTCGTGATGCTGGCACGCCAGATTCGCCTGTTGCTTCAGTTCCGCTGGCTCGGCGAGAACCGAATGGCGGGCCGCAATGCCGGGCCAATAACGCCCCATGCGCAGCAGCTTCTCCCTACAGATGGAGCGGTAGCCACTCTCAGCAACCCGCGCATGAGCTGGATGGGCGACAAGATGGTGGGGCAAGCCCGCCTGTTCACCACGGTGGAACTCACGGAGCGCCTGGAGAAGATTCTGGAAGCAGACTTAGCCTTGAAAGGCGCGCTTCCCGGCGGCGACGATCCCCGCGCTCTGCTGCAGCGGCTCATAGTAGCCCTGGGCTAAAGACATCTTGACATGCCAAGCACGAAAATCGTGCGGCTTGGGGGCCTTCGGCCAACGCTTCTTCGAAGCGGAGAATCCAGAAACCCATTCTATGGGTTTCGCCTCCGAAGGAGGCTTAGCACGTAGTGCTCTCTAGCCGTACGATTTTCGTGCTTGGCTAAAACAAGCCCTAGGCTAACGCCAAAAGCCCCCGTCTGTTTTCACAGATGGGGGCTGGTTTTCTAGCGAAGCGGGATAACTAGGCAGCTACGGCAGCAGCGCGCTTCATGAGGCGCGACTTGCGGCGGGCAGCGGCATTCTTGTGGATGATGCCACGCTTGGCGGCCTTGTCTACGATAGAGACAGTGGCGGAAACCAGCTCGGCGACCTGGGCGCCGCCCTCGGTGATAGCAGCCTGGGTCTTCTTGGTGCTAGTCTTGATGCGGCTCTTGACGGCGTTGTTGACGAGGCGGCGTGCGCGGGAGCGGACGACATCCTTCTTGACAGACTTGATATTCGGCACTTGTTTGTTTCCTACTTCACTTTCTTGATCTCAGCGATAGCAGCATCTGCTGCTGCCTCGTTGAGGTTGCCATCAGCCCCTAAAGGCGCGATGACCTTGGAGTTGATCGAGATCCCTCGCGGTGCGGTAGGGTTCTCGTCCACATTCATCAGCCGAACCTGCGCCTCGGGCGCCGCGGCCTTCACTTTATCCAGAATCTTCGTTAAGGCAGAAGGATCCGCCTGAATCTCAGGCGTCCACTCAAACCCAACAGTCACCGTCTCGGTAGACTTGGTGCCTGGCAGGGTCGTATCGGTCCCCATGATCGCCAGGTTGTTTCCATCTTTCAGGTCTACGTTTGGAGGATACTCCCCGCCTTCAGAATGCCGCATCGCTACCGGCTCCGCACCGGGCGAAGCGGCAGCTGCAGGAGAGGCCCCAGGGGAGCTATTCTTTGCCGACGCTTCCTGCGCTTCCTGCTCCATTTGTGCTTCTGTCTTGGGGGTGTTCTTACCCGCCATAACATTGGCAAATATGATTCCCACTATTGCCAGCACGGCAATAGCGATTGGCATCGTAGCAGATGGCTTTTGCATCGGTCTCAGGTCGTCTCCGGCAGGCCCAGGGCCTTAAGTTCATCGTCCGCACCCTCACCAGCGGCAAGGATACGATTCTGGATCTCTTCTACGGAGAGCGGACAACGCGATACCGCATCCTGTAGGAAAGCGGCTCTATCTCGCGATGTCAACAGATCGAGCGTAGAGATCTCCAGTGCCTCACAGAGCGCCGCAAGTGCAGGAGAAAGCTGATGTATCTCCTCCTCGGCTCGCGCTCGCAACATACCGCGTGCAAGCTGAAGCTCACGGACGGCATTTTCCATGGGTGCGACAAGCACACGATACTCGTTGACTTTTTCTTGTACAGCGTCTCCGATTTCGGAAGGCATCATCACACCTCACCCTGTTGGGCATCGGACACTATACCGCAGATTAAAGCAATCGTCAACGTACCGCTATCAATTCTACATCGAACACCAGGGTTGCATTCGGTGGAATCGGTCCGCCAGGGGTGCCTTCCGCGCCGTAGCCTAGCGTTGAAGGAATAATCAGTCGCCGCTTCCCGCCGACTTTCATACCGGGAATTCCCTGCCCCCACCCCTTCACTACGTTATTGAGCGGGAAGGTAGCCGGGTCGCCCCCTACCGAGCTATCGAACTTCGTGCCATCAGTCAGCCAGCCAGTGTAGTGTACCGTGACTGTGCCGCCAGTAGGCGCTTCGGCTCCCTTGCCCACTACCAGGTCTACAATCTTCAGCCCCCCTGGCAGCTCCACTTCCTTCAGGCCCGCTGGTAGCGGCGGAATCCCGCTCTTAGCCGTTTTCGGCGCTTCTGGCTTGGGAGCCATAGGATCTATTGCTTTGGCATTGGGAGACGGATAGTAGGCGAACGCTTCCTTCGTCAGCACAGGGTTAGCAATTACCCCGTTCCATTGCTCCGTTTGGGACAGCTTTGTGCCATCCGGTGCGCTTCGCTCCATAACGATGCGGCGAATGAGACTATCCGCACGATCTATGGCGATAGACGCCTTACCCTGACCACCGACCACCTCGAAGTCAATCACATCGGCCACAGATCCAGCAATCGTCTCCGGCTTCCCCATCTTCGCTGAAGCGAAGGCAGGCAGAATGATTTTCTTGGCCGGGTCTGGATCGGTCATCATCCAGTTCACTATCGGGAAGGCCAGCGCTCCGGTGCGGTCCAGAATCTGAGAGAGCCCCATTCCCTCCATAATCCTGGTCTTGAGGTAGGTAGGCTGTCCCTCGGCTCCTTGAAAGAACAGGGTACCGTTGGAGACCGCCGTCATTTTCGGGCCGCCCTGCAGGAGCACAAAGCGCACTTTGTTGGGCCGCTCCACCACCAGCTTGCCCACAATGGCCTGAGGCGCTCCCTGTCCCTCCATGCTCATTTTCAAGGTGGCTTGCAGTCCTTTGAGCCCGCGATAGGCTTTGGCAGACTTCTCCAGGAGCGCATGCACTTCCGGCTCGACTACCTGAGCCGGAGGTTCAGGCTCGGTCGGCTTGGTGGTAGGAGGCGGTGGGTCCTGCTGTTTAGGCGGGTCCTGGGCATACACTGCCGGAACCAGCAGGGTGATAAGTGCGGCAAGCGCTATCGTTCGGTTCAAAAATGCGGTCCTTCTTCCAGTAAGTGTACCGGAGTGCGGTGTAAAAGTCGAATGAGCGCCTCAAGCGCCTCTCAGAGCGGCTTCCAGCGCAGCCAGCCCTCGGTCTATCTCCGCGTCGGTAATCACTAGGGGCGGTGTTAGCTCCAGCACATCTCCCGCGCCCGCGGGAAGCACGATAACT
Source organism: Armatimonas sp. (assembly GCA_049840835.1). GTDB lineage: Bacteria > Armatimonadota > Armatimonadia > Armatimonadales > Armatimonadaceae > JANLTX01. The sequence continues at coordinate 13,665 of JASGJG010000032.1, forward strand.
CCGCTCAGTAGTAGCGTATCTACTGTCTTTAGACATACGGACGTTTCATAAAACTTCAGCCCTAGCATCAGCCCTCGCCCACGCACTTCTTCTATCAGCGCAGGAAATCGGGCTTGCAGTGCCTCCAACCCATCCCGGAGCTTCCCCCCTTGCTGCCTTGCCCGCTCTGGCGCATCGATACGCTCCAGTTCGGAAAGTGAGGCGAGCGCCGCCGCACAACCCAGCGGTGACCCTAGAAAGGTCTGTGTGTGCAGCGCTTCCCCAGTAGATACTCCCCAGGCGGCCATGACCTTTTTTCGCGCGACACAGGCGGAGATAGGAAACCCACCCCCCAGCGCCTTGCCGATACAGAGAATATCGGGAACTACGCCTTCGTGCTGTCCTGCGAACCAGTCTCCTGTGCGCCCCCACCCGGTGAAGATTTCATCGAAGAGTAGTAGCGCACCAGAAGCATCGCAGTGCTGGCGCAGGTGAGCCAGCCAACCCATCGGGGGCACAACAATGCCACCCCTCCCCTGAATCGGCTCCACCAGCAAAGCACCGACACCATCGGGGAGCTTTTCTAAAGGCTCGCCATAGGGCGCGTGAGTGGCAAAGGGAGCAACCTGACCGTCGAACGGTTCTCGAAAATCCCGGCGCCAGGTGACAGCCAGTGCCCCCAGATTCAGCCCGTGATAGCCGCCGGTGAACGCCAGCACGCCGGGCTTTTTCGTGTACACTCGCGCGGTCTTGAGAGCGGCTTCTATCGCATCTCCCCCGCTGCAACCCAGAATCGACTGTGCCTGGGGAATCGGCACAAGAGCCGCCAGCTTCTCTAATAGCTCTACTTTGAGGCGCGTGGGATGCACATCGCCCATGCCATGCACGAGCTTTCCCGCTTGCGTGGCAATGGCTTCGGCCACAGCACTATTCCCATGCCCAATCGCCATAACCCCAAACGCAGAGGTAAGGTCTAGATACTCCCGTCCCTCAGAGTCCCAGATGGTACACCCCTGCCCCCGCTCCCAGAACACGGGCCAGGTGCCATCCTCGGAGAGATAAGTCACATTGGGAGATTCGACAGCGCGCAGCCGGTCAGCAAGGGTGTGGTTCGTAGGGTGGGCAGCTGAAGCGCCCTGAGATTCTGTGGGCATCAGCTCAATTTATACAGGATTGTGTAGACGAGTAGACGATTTAGGGCCATTTTCAAAACCTTTCCCTATAGTTTCACTCTTTAGGGACTAAGTTAAAAAAGGGGGTAAATCGTCTACTCGTCTACACTTAGTAAAAAGCGTCTTATCCCTGGCTCAGGATTTCGATGACTTGCTCGTTGAGGTGGGCGTTGGTAGCCACACCATCCGGGCCATAGATATCGGCATCGCCCTTCCAGGTGGTGAACTTGCCGCCCGCTTCGGCGAGGATGACGGGCATGGGGGCCACGTCCCAGGGGGCTTTTACGGGGTCGAGCATGACCTCGGCGCGGCCCGTGGCAACCATGGCGTAGCCGAACGCATCGCCCCAGGTGCGGCACAGGCGGACCTTCTCAGCCAGGGTCTCATAGGCGTCGCTACGCTGCTGAGCGCGGCGAATCGATGAGCTGACGACCAGCGCATCTTTCAGGTCCTTGACCTCGCTCACGCGGCAGGGGCGACCGTTCCAATGGCAGCCCAGCCCGGTAGCGGCGGAGACCATATCGTTCAGTGGTGGCAGGTAGATAACGCCGACGACCGGCACGCCCTCTTTCTCCACACCAATCAGCACGCCGTAGAGCGGAACGCCCGCCACAAATGCCTTGGTGCCATCGATAGGGTCTACCACCCAGCGGTAAGGAGAGGTACCGGCGGTCTCGCCTTCTTCTTCCCCTAAAATGGCATGGTCTGGGAAACTCTTTAAAATACGCTCCCGCAGAACCCGCTCAGCCTCACGATCGGCCACCGTTACCGGGGTGTCATCGGCCTTGAAATCCGGTTGTACGCCTGCATTGAAGTAGGCTAACGTGCGCTTGCCCGCCAGATAAGCCGCGTCTTGCGCGACCTCTAAAATCTCACTCAGCGTCGGCTGACTCATCCGTCTTTTCCGTCTCCTGTGTCGTTGGTTCGGTTTGATCTTTACGCCACGCGGCCAGTTTCTGCCACCAGGGCGTCTTGGTAGACAGCCCCACGGCGGCCTTGGCCAGATTGGTCGGCGATGCCTGTATACCGGTCTTTACGGCCTCACGCCCGGCCTGCCGTAGAAAATCTCGACGGGAATAGCCTCCACTCCCTGTTCCAGGCGCAGCAGCAGGTGTATCCTTTTCTTCACTCATCCGGGGGGCCAACCTAACTTTCGTCCGCCAAGTACATGGGCATGCAGGTGCGGCACAGCTTGCCCGCCATCTACGCCACAGTTAAAGACAACGCGTGCGCCGCCCTCTTCGATACCCATTAACTTCGCCACTTTACCGCAGGCGAGTAGAAGTTCTCCGGCCAGCGCGGCATCGTCTGCCTCCAGGGTCAGCACATTGTTGATATACTTCTTGGGAATGACCAGCACATGCACGGGCGCCTGTGGAGCGATGTCTTTGAAGGCTAAGATGTTCTCATCTTCGTAGACAATCTCTGCGGGAATCTCTCGGGCTATGATCTTCGAGAAGATCGTTTCCATAAGTTTAGTATAGCACCCGAAAAAGCCCAGATTTTGCACCTGGCCTTATGCCCCCCGAAGCGCTCGCAGGCCACTTAAGTACACATCTTGAAATCAGGGTCAATGGCCAACTCTGGCTCTAAAATGTGCCTCGCAGGCTTCTTTTGCTGTATTGCGCTTTTCTTCTATCTCTTCTGGGCTCAGGTTGTTTAGAGGCCACTTTTCCAGTATCTGGAAGTCTGTTGCGCCTGGGTTGCGGAAGCGAGCGATGTAGAGTTGTGGTTCCGGTTGCTCCCAGGGCTGAACCATGGGGTCCACCAGATGCACCTGGTACTCCCCCTGCTTTGTGCGGGCAAAGAAGTTCTCATGGCTACCCGTCCAGGTAAGCATCAATCGTTGGCTCTCTCTTGCTCCAGAGCGGCTATACGGCGTTCCAGGGCTGTGATTTGTTTTTGCTGGTTTTCCAGGAGCGTGAACAGCTTCACCAGCTCCGTGCGGGCGTCGCTGTCCTGCCCTGTCCGAATTCCAGTCCCCAGCGCCTTTAGTAGCACACTGGCTCGCGCCCCAGGGCTGATAGCCCCATCCTGCTGTGGTTTGCCTGACATATGACACTCCAGTCCCTGACTGTTGTTTGGTGTAGAGGATAGTAACACCATTGTGGTGAACTGTGCCGCCAATCCCCCAGCCCGAGGTTCTTTTCCGTGACAGTTCCAACGACACCTGCCGAATCTCGCACCACAAAACTAGGCCCGGTTTTCCTTTTGATTTCCGGCTACATAATCCTGAATATCTCCATGGGCATCTTCACGGGAGAGAAAGTCACGTTTCTTCTGAAAGATGAGCTTCATCTTTCCGCAAGCACAGTAACCTCGCTCAATTTGCTTATCTTTCTGCCTACCTACAGCCAGCCTTTTATGGGTGCTGGCATGGAGCTTTATCCCTTATTCGGCTCTCGGCGGCGCGGGTACTTTATCGTGGCGGCTCTGCTCACAGCCCTTGCCTGGCTGATTATGGCTCTTCAGCCCGTACATCGGCTTACGGCGGTGGTATGCTGCCTGCTCTTGTCGGCTACAGGGCTGACACTGAGAAGCGTTCTGGTACACGCCATCATGGTGGCGCTGGGAAATCGTGTGGGGAACTACAAGGCGATTCAGTCGGTTTTCCAGTTTCTGCCTCTGGTGCTCGTGGCGGCCTTTGCCGGGCGCTTTGGTGGAATCGTTACGGAGCACTGGAGCTATCGCGCGGCTTTCGGTACAGCAGCCTGCGTTGCACTGGGCTATCTGCTGCTGCTCCCACTGCTAAAGGAGCCAGAGTCACCAGTAAGAGTGCCCGAATCTGACACGAAAACAGAGCCGTCCAATCCCCGAGCGGCATTGCGACAGGCGCTCAAAGACCGGCGGTTATGGGCAGTTACGGCGTTTGTGGCCTACTTTGGCCTGGTGCCTTCACCAGATACAGCGCGCCCGTATTTCTTTAGCGATTCCCTGCACTTCAGCAAGACATTTATCGGAGAGCTAACCGGTTGGGGCGCCTTCGGAGCGGCGTTGGGCATTCTACTCATGCAGCTTGCGCCTCGTGGTCTGCGCCTGCGCACTCTGGCCTGGGTAGCGGCTAGCACCATGCTTCTCGCCATGGTTCCTCAGTTGCTAATCCACGATCCCCTCTCCGCGAAAATAGGCATGTTGGCCTTCAACGCCATAGCCTCTATCTGTAACTTCACCTACGCCTGGATGTGGGCAAGGGCCTGCCCCAAAGGGTTGGAGACAGTAGTTTACGGTACACTGGCTTCCACACAGGCGCTTTTCTACTATCTGTGCGACTGGATAGGCACCCACATGTATGACTGGTTCGGCCCGGCTTCCGGTCATAGCGCCGCGTATGGCTGGCACTGGACCCTGATTACCTGTATGGCCACCGGCATCCCTTTATTTTTTATTCTCCTGCTACTACCGAAGGCAGACCCGGCAGAGGACCATATAGCTTCTGAGTCCCAGCCAGAGATAGCATTCCCGGAAGCCGCTATGCATTAGGGAAGTGCTTTGCCCCCGGAATAGAGGGCATGCAGGGCCCCGGCAATTCAACCGATACTGTAGCGACACTGCCAATGGGTTGCACCTGTAATTTATACGGGCGGGGTATAATGCTGCCGGACCCGAGGGCGTGTCTGAAAAACCGAGACCGATACCATGCCCAGGCTTCATACCTACACTGTCACCCCCACTCTGCCCACTCGCATCGCTGGACTCCGTGAGCTTGCCTACAATCTCCGCTGGTCCTGGGATCATGCCACCCGCGATCTCTTTTTGGAAGTCGGCGGTCAGGACCTCTGGGAAGAAACGGACCGCAATCCAGCGCGCTTGCTGGGGCTAGTAGCGCAGGACCGGCTGAACGAGCTGGCAGGAGATGCCGCGTTTCTAGAGCGCCTGGATGCCGCGCATAATGGACTGAAAGCCTACTTAGAGGCACCGTCTTCCTGGCCAGCAGACCTCACTATCGCCTATTTCTCCGCAGAGTTCGGTATCGCGGAGTGCCTGCCTATCTACTCTGGAGGTCTGGGTGTACTCGCTGGCGATCATCTGAAAGCCGCCAGCGACCTGGCGTTGCCCTTAGTGGGTATCGGCTTCTTGTATCAGCGTGGCTACTTCCGGCAGGCTTTGAATGCCGATGGCTGGCAGGTGGAGAACTACCCGGTCACGGACTTCTACAGCCTGCCCATAACTCCCACAGATCATATGGTCTCTGTCGATTTTCCAGGGCGCAAGGTCTATGCGAAGATCTGGAAAGCCCAGGTAGGTCGGATTCCGCTCTACTTGTTAGACACCAATATCGAGCAGAATCAAGATGCTGACCGGCACATTGTAGGTAACCTCTACGGCGGCGACAATGAGACCCGTATTCAGCAGGAGCTGATTCTCGGTATCGGCGGTGTGCACGCCCTGGATGCCCTGGGAATCTCGCCCAGTGTGTGCCACATGAACGAAGGTCACTCCGCGTTTCTGGCGCTGGAGCGTATCCGCAAGAACGTGGTGGAGCGCGGCATGTCGTTCGATGTGGCGGCACAGGCGGCAGCGGCGAGCCATCTGTTTACCACCCATACGCCCGTTCCCGCCGGATTCGACCTCTTCCCTGAGGAGCTTATGCGCCGCTACTTCGGTGAGTATGCCGGGCAGCTTGGTCTGAGCTTCGATGGCCTGATGGAACGGGGCCGACATCCCTACGGCGAGCGCGATAAGTTCAACATGGCTGTGCTGGCCTTTCGCCATGCGCGGCGTATCAATGGGGTGAGCAAGCTCCACGGAGATGTCTCGCGCAAGATGGCGGCCTCAGTGTGGGCCGAGTTCCCCCTGAACGAAGTGCCTATCGGCTCGGTCACCAACGGCATCCATACGCAAACGTTCCTCTCGGCGGAGATGGCGGAGCTGCTCGCCCGCTATCCAGACGCGAATGCGATTCCGGATGCGGAGCTATGGAATGTGCGCAGTATCCGCCGCAAGAAGTTAGTAGAGTGGGCGCGCGAGTACGCGGTGATGAAGTGTGAGAAGCGCGGTGCCAGCGACCATGAAGTCGATGTCGCGCACGAACTTCTGGACCCGAATGTACTGACTATCGGGTTCGCCCGACGTTTTGCCACCTACAAGCGCGGTGACCTGCTCCTACGTGATTTAGATCGCCTGAAGCGGCTGGTGAACCATGCCGACCGCCCGGTGCAGTTCGTGTTCGCCGGCAAGGCCCACCCACGGGATGATGCGGGCAAGGAGCTTATTCGCCATATCGTCCACGCGACGAGAGATGAAGCCCTGCGCACCAAAGTAGTCTTCTTAGAAGACTACGATATGAACATGGCGCGGTACTTAGTCCAGGGTGTGGATGTCTGGCTGAACAACCCGCGCCGCCCCATGGAGGCCTCTGGCACCAGTGGCATGAAGGTCGTGCCCAATGGCGGCCTGAACTTCTCGGTGTTAGATGGCTGGTGGGCGGAGGCCTATGACCCCTCTGTAGGCTGGGCGATAGGTCGTGGCGAGGACTACGATGACCTGGCGTACCAGGACCATATCGAGGCACTGGATATCTACGAGACCCTGGAGAACGAGATAGGGCCGCTGTTCTACGAGCGCGATGCCAATGGGCTCCCTTTGCGGTGGCTGGCCAAGATGAAGGCCTCTATGAGCAAGCTAGCCCCGGTCTACTCTACCCAGCGTATGGTGCGTGAGTACGCGGAAACTTATTATCTGCCCGCTGCCGCGCACGCCGCACGCCTGGCATCCGGAGACTACTCCCGCGCTCGGGAGCTGGTGAGCTGGAAGCGCAAGCTGCGCGATACCTGGAACGATGTCGCTGTAGTGGGTGTGACCACATCTAGCGAACATCTGGCCGCCGGAGAAAACTCGCCTATCTCTGTAGTGGTACGTCTGGGTTCCACTCTAGTGCCGGGTGATGTCAGCGTGGAGCTGTATGCCGGACCAGTAGATGCGGATCGCAACCTGCACGATGCCACCAGCTATCCGCTAGTGGCCAAAGAATCCATTGGTGAGGGCGAGTGGCGCTATGAGGGTACTCTGCCCTCTAGCCGCTCTGGGCGCGTGGGCTATGGCGTGCGCGTGCTCCCGTCGCATGCTGATGCGATTCTGCCGCAGGAGCTTCCGCTTATTACCTGGGAACAGTAAAACCCGCATAAAGCGGCATAATAGAAGGCATGATGCCAGATCCCGGCTGGAGGAAAATGCCGCTGCTCTCGCCAGAGATGAAACGTGCCGGGATTCTTCTTGGTGGCGAGGGCAGCCAGTGGCCGCGTGCCATTACCCAATCGCAGTCGGATCCTGACTTCCTGCTACTGGGTATTGATGTCGGTGGCATCTATCGCTCTCTGGATGGCGGCAAGACCTGGAATCAGTCTCTACAGGGCTGGCAGGCGCGTGGAGCGAATGATCTGGCGATTCACCCTACCGACTCCCGCCGGGTGCTTGGTGTCGGCGGGAATTCCATGGACTGGCAGCCGGGCTGGAATGGTGGCCGCTATCCGCATGGTGTCTACCTTTCCAGTAATAAAGGGGAGACATGGCAACAAACCCTCTCCTTTCCAGAAGGGCTCGGAGGGCGTGTGGCCTGGGGACCGGGAAACCTGGCCTATTTCTTACACCCCAAAACCGGACTCTGGCTCTCCCAGGATGGCGGGCGAACCTGGCAGTCCTCTAAACGCAAGGAGCTAGAGGGTGCTGGAGTCGATTCTTATCTCCGTATCGGTACAAAAGGCGGTGTGCTGATTGGTGGCGCACAGGGTCTGTGGCGGCTGAGCAAAGGCGAGCTAACCCGGCTTCGTGAAAAAGCCGTTTATGGGCTGGATATCGCTCACTCCGGTGCGCTATATGTCTCTGATGACGATGGCGTGCATGTTTCCCGAGATGGTGGCGCCACCTTTACCACCCTGCCAGAAGCCGGTCTGACTCGGCAAGGAAAACCGATACGCAATATCCTGGTCAGCCCGGCCCGAGAAGCCTATCTGGCCTGCTGGGTGCGAGGGGATAACTGGCAGTGGGTGCGCTATACCAGCCATGATAGCGGCACTACCTGGCAGCCGATTCAAATTACGAATACGAACTGCGTGTTACCGAATAATGTGCGCGATGGGTTCTTTGTGTGGCATCCAAAAGACCCCAATACTATCTTCGGGGTCGGCGGTGACACAGTCACGAAATCTACGGATGGAGGGCGAACGTTCCGCTGGAGTGCCGCTGGCTACAATGGCATCATGGTGGGTGGCCTGTTCAATCTTTCGGTACACGCGCCCGAGGTCGTGTTTATGGCGTTCCAGGACTATAATGGCGCCTTTACGATCGATGGTGGGCAGACCTGGAGCTATCGTGATGTGAGCGGTAAGGGCTGGGGTGGCTTCTGTTACGGGGGACATGCCGTGGATAAGCAGACCATGTACTGTGGCGATGCCGAGAGCTGGAGCGGCCCTCGCCATCTGCGTATCACCCACGATGGTGGCAAAACCTGGAGCTCGGTAGATGGCGTCGTCTTTCATGGCTCGGATGTCAGTTACTCGGACCCTCGAGATAGGAATATCCTCTTTGCCAGTGACTGGCGGTCTGGAGATGGTGGCAAGACCTGGCAGCAAATGTCAGGGTGCCACGGAGTGTACTGCGCCAGCTCTACTGCCCTCTTTGGGCGTCGAGATAGGGCCATCGTCCAATCTCTGGACCACGGGCTAACCTGGAATCCGCTTGCTGAGAGCCCAGAGGATGTTCGTGATATCGCTGTCCCCCCAGATGGATCCAGTATCTATGTAGCGGGTGTGAGTCGCCTGCTACGACTCACTGAGGGCAAATGGACAACCGTGGAGACTCCGAAAGATCAATATGGAAATCGCAACGTGGTTACTGTAGCAGTAGACCCGGTGCGCCCGGAGGTTCTCTATGTAGGCGGCCCTGCGAACCTCTATGCCTCTTCCGCGACTATCTGTCGATCTACGAACAGCGGTAAGACCTGGGAGAACCTGACTCGTGGAAATGGACCACACGAGGTGGCGTCGATACGTGTTCACCCGAAAACACGCGAGGCCTGGGTCAACGGTCAGTGTTTCGGTCTGTGGCGGCTTCCAGCGCCTTGAGGGCGGTTTCCATGGCGCTTACATCCGTAGCACCGCCGAATCGCGCGGCGGCATAGAGCGCCACGAACTCTTGAGCTGCGGGCTTAAGCGGCTCGGGCAGACTCTCTATGGATTCCGACCAGGGCCGCGCGGGTTCTACAGGAACTCCATGCCGCTTGAGTACGGACTCAAACCGGGAAGCCAGCGGTAAGAAAGAAGCGGGCGCGCGCCACTTCACAATTACGCGAGGGGTTTTCCGCCGATATATCAGGAAGCGAACCGTGGCCACTCCGCCAAGAAGCAGCAATAGCCCGGTGCCTGCTGCCGTAAACTGCTCCGCCGTGCGCTCCGCTATCCAGTCGCTTAGCGCCAGCCAGCGGTCCTGCAGCCACTCGAAAAACCGTCGCCAGGCTTCTACACTCTGGTCTTCCGAGCCAGATGGCATACCACTGGGCGGAGTGGCCTCTACCGTTATCCACCCCACCCCGTCTACCCAGGCTTCACACCAGGCATGGGCATCGCGCTGGCGTACTACGACTCCGTCCTCTATGCCTTCATGGGCGTAAAACCCGGTTACGTAGCGCGCCGGAACTCCCTTTGCCCGAAGCAAGAGAACAGCGGCGCTTCCAAAGAACTCACAGTGAGCGCTTTGCTTCTTGGTCAGAAACTCCACCACCGGGTCCAGACGCTCACCGCTGGGTCGCCAGCGCAAGCTGTACTGGTGGTTGTTGAGCAGATAGGCGGTCACATTGCGCACAATTGCTCCGGGCTCTTTCGCTCCTTCCGAGGCGGTTTCCGCCAGCCCGGTCAGCACGGGGCGTATCTCTTTTGGAAGATTCAGGCAGCGAGTGCGCATCTCCGGTGTAAGTTTGCTGGCGAGTACCCCCTGGAAGGTCTCCCCGGCCAACCCATCTCGATAGGTGAACAGATAGACATAGGGTGGGCGCTCCTGGGCTCGTGCCGGGCCATCTTCCGCCCCGGCGAGATCCGGCGCTTCCGCATCCTGCAGATCAAACGATACAGAACTGAGCGGAGCATAGATCGTCGGTACTCTGGCGAATCGAGTAACTCTGGCCTCATGTAGTTTCTCCCCCTTGGGTGCAGTCACAGCCAGCGTATTACTTCCCACCGCACTGTAGCGCCGAGTAATGACTAAGGGTCCCCAACCTCCCATGACATAATCATAGAACGGTGTGCCGCGCAGATGCCCCCCATCATAGCCACTTACCTTGAGTACTCGAGCAGCAGAGCCGCGCTGCTCGAACAGCGGTCCCAGGTAGGGCCGTTCACTGCGCATACCCTCCATGGAATTCAGGCGCCCGGCCAGCAGAGAGAACCCGAAATCCATGAGCTCGCCGCGCTTGCTCGCCACATAGGCCGTAGATACGGCAGAGACCGCCACCACCCCAGCCAGCGCCCCTATCCAGCGCCCGGTGATCTTTTGCCTGGCCAGCCCTCGTACAGCGAACATCGCTGATAGAAAGAACACCGGAGTGATAAAGAGGAGACCGATCTCCCCTGTGGTGTTGGTGGCGGAGAGCAGCACAAATCCGGCGAACAGCAGCGCTGCCAGCGGGCTCCAGTTCGGGTCTTTAGGCCGATAGCGCCAGTATTGCATCACGACCTCGGCGGCAGCGGCCATGGCCAGGATATTGCGCCCACGCGGAGCCCCGATCATGCCTCCCTGTGGCTGCCCATCATCCATGTGGAGAACGACAGCCATGGTGAGACAGCCCCAGCCGGACCCACCAGCGGGTCATAGAGTCATCGAATCGGAAGGAGTTGACGTAGGATAGAGCGATGAGTAGTGTAAAGATAAGCAGCAGCGGCTTGACCCCGGCTGCCAGTGTCAAGGCAAGAAAACTGATGGCTACTGCCACTGTCACTGCCCAGGGCATCCTACGTGCGGCTAACATATACGGGCTTTATTGTATCCATAAAAACGCGGCTCTGGAATTCGAGGAACCAAACAGGACCGCTGGCTATATACAAGATTGGTTTTCCGGAAAGTTAGTGAGTTGTGGTTCCCGATAGATCGTCCGTCGTAGTCGTTCCTCCATCAGAGCAAGTTGAATCTATAAAGCGCCTACTGCCCTGGCTGGTCGCCGTAGCCTTTTTCATGGAGGCGCTCGACACCACCATTCTTAATACCGCTGTGCCCGCTATTGCGAAAGAGCTTGGGGTCAGTCCGCTCAGTATGAAGGCGGTGCTCTCCAGTTACACCCTGAGTCTGGCGGTATTCATTCCTATCAGTGGCTGGATGGCGGATCGCTTCGGCACTCGCCGTGTATTCTCGGCGGCAATCGGTCTATTCACGCTCGGCTCCCTTCTTTGTGGCCTCTCCAGCAATATCCATGTGCTTGTGGCGTGCCGGATTCTACAGGGATGTGGCGGCGCGATGATGCTGCCGGTGGGCCGCCTGACCATGGTGCGAACATTCCCCAAGTCCGAGCTGGTGCGTGCCATGAGCTTCGTAGCAATACCGGGAATGATCGGCCCTATGATCGGGCCACTGGTTGGCGGGCTTATCGTCGCTTATTTCCATTGGCGAGTCGCTTTCTTTGTCAATCTCCCTATCGGCCTGCTCGGCCTATATCTGATCTACCGATATCTTCCGGACTATCGCACGCCTGAATCTAAGCCTCTCGATGTCCCTGGATTCCTGCTCTTCGGCAGCGGTATCGCCCTGCTGTCCTACGTGCTTGAGGTCTTCGGAGAGCACACTCTGAGTTCTGGAGCCATGCTTGGGCTACTCATCGTCGCTGTGTTCTGCCTTACGGGTTATGGCCTGCGGGCCGCACGCATCCCTTTCCCATTACTTCGGCTGGAGCTTTTCCGTATCCGGACCTTTCGCTCCTCGGTTATGGGGAGCTTTTTTACGCGCCTCGGCATTGGCGGGATTCCGTTTTTGCTACCCCTTATGTATCAAACAGGGCTGGGATATTCGCCCGTTCAATCAGGGCTTTTCCTGATGCCCCAGGCGCTCGCGGGTATCAGCCTGAAGATGACAATGCCGCATATTCTGCGCTACTTCGGCTACCGGCGGATACTTATCTCCAACACGGTGATTCTGGGCGCGATGATACTACTTTTCGCGACTATCGGCGCTGGAACACCGGCCTGGCTGATTCTCATCCAGGCGTTCGTTTTCGGATTCTTCAGCTCGCTCCAGTACACCAGCATGAACACGCTGGCCTATGCCGATGTGACGGAAGAGCAGACCAGCAGCGCCAGCACGATAGCGAGCACCATGCAGCAGATGTCTGTCAGCTTCGGTGTAGCGGTTGCCTCACTTACCACAGCGTTTTTCGTCCCGCACAGGTTGCATACCACCACACCGGAGATGATTCAGGGTATCCACAAGGCCTTTATGGTTCTGGGAGGACTGACCATACTCTCTACGCTGATTTTCCGCGAGCTGAAGGGCAACGATGGCGATGCGGTCAGTCAGCACAACACCATGGAAGAAGGCGAGTAACGCCCCGCCAAGTTGGGACCTTGGCCCTATGCGCTCCTATGTGGCAAACCCGTAGGATGTCCTATGGCCACCGTCGTCAACGATATTCACGGTCAGCTTAACCGAACTACGGTTGCCCGTATCGCTCAGCCCGATTCGCTGGACGCCCTGCGTCGCTTACTGGATAGAGCACAGCGTGAGAATCAGTCTGTTGCGCTGTGTGGCGGGCGACATGCCATGGGTGGGCAACAATTCGCGACGGACGGGCTGCTTGTGGATACCCGCCGACTGAACCAGGTACGCGAGTTCGATGATGCACAGGGCACTATCACTGTTGGGGCCGGAATCCAGTGGCCGGAGCTGATCCGCTGGCTTCTGAAGGCGCAGGAGGGGACACGAGGGCAGACCTGGAGTATTGCGCAGAAGCAGACCGGCGCGGATCGTATGAGCCTTGGCGGCTCCCTGAGCGCGAACACTCACGGGCGCGGCCTTGCGATGCCCCCACTGGTGGGAGATATCGAATCGTTCACACTTATGGACGCCGCTGGTGACCTGCGCCGATGTAGCCGCGAGGAGAACCCTGAGCTATTCGCTTTAGCTATCGGGGGTTACGGCATGCTGGGAATCGTAACCGAGGTAACTCTGCGGCTCGCCCCACGCCGCCTTCTGGAGCGAGTTGTGAAGGTAATCGAGGTAGATGAGGTTATGGACGCCTTCGCGGAGCGTATTTCGCAAGGGTATCTCTTCGGCGACTTCCAGTACATGACCGATGAGCGCTCCGAGGGCTACTTTCGCCGGGGAGTATTCTCTTGCTACCGCCCCGTGTCTGACTCCGACCAGGGAAAAACTCCTGCCGCGCCGAAGCAGCTCTCGCGCAATAGATGGGCCGAGCTACTGTATTCCGCCCACTTTAACAAAGCCCATGCCTTCCAGGTCTATGCCGACTACTACCTCTCCACGAATGGGGACCGCTACTGGTCAGACACGCACCAACTCACCGCGTATATCGATGATTATCACCACGATATCGACCGCAGACGCGGCGCCGCAGACCCCGCCAGCGAGGTTATCACGGAGATCTTCGTGCCACGTGACCGCCTGGTGGATTTTCTTGAGGAAGTCAGCGCCGACTTCCGCGCGAATGCCGTGAATGTAATCTATGGCACCGTCCGACTGGTGGAGCCAGACACCGAGACGTTCCTTCCATGGGCACGCCAGGCATATGTGGGTGTCATCTTCAATCTCCACACAGTCCATACTCCCGAAGGCATCGACCACTCCGCCCGTGCCTTCCGGCGCCTAATTGACTACGGCATCGCGCGTGGTGGTAGCTACTATCTCACCTACCACCGATTCGCTACCCGAGCCCAGGTAGAAGCCTGCTATCCCCACTTCTCAGATTACCTGCGCTTGAAGCGGATTTATGATCCTCAGGAGCGCTTCCAGAGCGATTGGTACCGCCACTACAAGAGTTTATTTGAAACAGGAGACACCTAGCCATGCGCCCGAATACTCCCAGCGCCACAGCCCGCATGGTCGCCCGCGGGGTTGTGTATATCGCTACCGACCCACTCTGGCGGCATCTGGTACCGCCGGAGATGGCAACACTGACTCGCACGCTGCTAGCCGTGTGCTCCCCCACTGAGCGCCGCTGGCTCGCTATGCAGGGACGCCCCGTTGTTCGTGGGCTGATCGCCTTCACGGAGCAGCTAACGGTTCCGGGCATTCTGTGCCACTATGTTCTGCGCAAACTCTACCTGGATGCCGCTACGGAAAAGGCTCTGCAAGATGGCTTCCGGCAGGTCGTGATTCTGGGAGCGGGCCTGGATACACTCGCTCTGCGCCTGCATCAAACGTACCCAGATGTCTCCTTTATCGAGGTGGACCACCCGGCGACGCAGCAGTGTAAGCGGGCTATCATTCCCGCCGACCAGCCCAACCTGCATCTGATCGCCGCCGACCTGGGGCATGCTAACCTTTCTGCCGTTCTCTCCAACTGCTCGGCTTTTAATTTCGGCGACGATACTCTCTTTTTAGCCGAAGGCCTACTCATGTACCTTTCCCCGTGGCAGGTACGGACTCTCCTCAGCAACGTCCGGGACGCAGTACTACCTAGTGCCCGCTGTCGCCTCGGCTTTACCTATGTAGAGCCCTATTTAGACGGTCACCCGGATTTTACTTACGCCACTCGCGCCCTCCGGCTATGGCTGCAGTGGCGCGGCGAGCCGTTCCGCTGGGGCATCTACCGTGACCAGCTCCCATCCCTGCTCGCACGTCATGGCTTCACCCTACGCGCTACTGCTACCCCGGAAGAACTCAGAGAGCCCTACCAGTCCCCGCCTCATGTCAATGGCGACAGTATCTGCCTCGCCGACAGAAACTAAAAAAGCCCCCTGGAATCCAGAGGGCTTTCTAGAAGAGTACTTCTTCGCTTAGTCAGGAAGCAAGCGCGGGAGGGCGATGATATCCGTAAGGCGGCTGAGCAGGTTGTCCAGCCAGAAGGAAGAGCTCCAGATACTGGACGATCCCCAGATGGCTTTGGTCCCCCAGATAGACTCTGTACCCCAGATGGCCTTAGTGCCCCAGATAGCCTTGGTACCGGCGACATCCCCATCTAACAGAAATGTCAGGGAGCTGCCATCGGTGCCACGTTCCAGAGTCGGGCTGAGAGCATAGGTTGTAGGCACAACGGTATTGTTCAGCGCTGCCGGGATATTCAGGTAGCCCGCACCAAAGGTACAGGGATCTAGCTGACCGTCGGCGCCGCGCCACTTATCGGCGCTCAGCATCAGTCGGGCTTTCACCGTATCCGGTGTCAGCGTAGGGCGAGCCTGCAGAAGCAGAGCCACGGCGCCGGAGACCACCGGAGCGGCCATGGACGTTCCAGAGAGCTGGAAGTAGCTGGACGTAGCGAACAGCCCCGGACTGCGCATGTAGCTGGATGGCGGCACGATGTTCATCGGGCCGGTCAACTCCAGCGTGCTGAGCGGGCGGCGTAGCGAGATAACCGCGTTGCCCGGCGCGACGATATCGGGCTTGACCACATAGTCCAACCGGCTGGGTCCACGCCCAGAGTAGGTAGCGATGCGGTCCTGAGGACGAGCCGCGCCAGCTTTCATAGACCCTACAGTAATGACATAGGGATCGTTGCCGGGGCTGGTTACCGAGCCATAGGCCGCGCCATAGCCTTCGTTGTCCGCAGTGCGATAGAGAGGCAGCGCCGACTTCCGGCCATCGTTGCCCGCCGCGCAGACCACCACTACCCCGGCTTTCCAGGCTTTCTCCACGGCCTGGCAAAGCGGGTCAGTCTCGTAAGACTCCCCAACAGCATGCCCGAGCGATAGGTTGAGAACCCGGATGTTGTAGGCATTCCGATTCTTAATCACCCAGTCGATACCAGCCAGCACAGACTCGGTATCACCGCTTCCCAGCCCGTCTAAAACACGGACACTGACTAACTTGCTCTGTGGCGCAATTCCGGTGAATGTCTTTGTGTAAGCGGGACCGGTAGACGATGCCCCGTTTCCGGCGATGATTCCCGCCACATGGGTGCCATGCCCATACTGGTCAGCAAACAGGCTCCAGGAGCGCACAAAGTCCACCTGACCGATAACGCGGCTGTCATTGGTCTGAGGATCATTCAGGTCTGGATGGGAGGCTATGCCGCTATCCAGCACCGCCACCGTGACACCTTTACCGGTTACCCCATAGCTTTGCGCGGCGGTGTTCGCCCCCGTAGCGCCCACGGTAAAGGCATCGAACTTGTGTACTTTTATGTTTGCCGAGAGGCGGCTCACACAGGGTAGTGCCGCCAGACTTCCCAGATTCTGGCGCGGCATTTGAACCACTACGGAGTCGATAAATGGCAATGAACGACCAAAAGTGCCGCCCAATTTCTCTATAGCCGCGCGATCAGCTCCGGTCAGCGGCTTCGTGTACTTCAAAATCAGGGAAACCGGCTCTTTAGAGTCCGAATCTCGAATCATTTGAGTAAGGAAGAGATCGCACTTCGCCACTGGCTTCACTGGAGCGGCGAACAACGGGCCTGCCACGGACATCAGGGCTAACGAAGATAGCAGGAAATTCTTACTCTTTTGCATACCGTTTCAATCATTGGTATGCGAAAGATTTTAAGATTAATGGTATTTTAAACAGTAATTAAGCGGCAAGTTTCTGTTGCGGAGGCAAATCGGGGATTTCCAGGCCATCGCGCTCCATCTCTGCCAGAGTGTTATCAATCACATCCAGAAACGCAGTTACAATCTCGGCATCGAAGTGGGTGCCAGAGCAACGAGCAATCTCCGCAGCGGCCTTCTCATGGGGCCAGGCGCTCCGATAGGCTCGGTTCGTGGTCAATGCATCATAGACATCGGCAACAGCGAGTATGCGTGCCTGCAGGGGAATATCTTCCCCACTCAAGCCCGCCGGGTAACCACTACCATCCCACTTTTCATGGTGGTGCTTCACGCCGGGCAAGACTGGCCAGGGAAAGTTTACCGGCTCTAGAATCGCCGCGCCTATCTCCGGGTGCTGCTTTATCTTGTCGAACTCTTCATCGGTTAGCCGCCCCGGCTTGAGCAGTACGCTATCGGGCACACCCAGTTTCCCGATATCGTGTAGGAGTGCGCTAGTACGAAGCCCTTCTAGCTCGTTACCAACAATGTTCATTCGGTTGGCAATGGCCGTGGCGTAGCGTTGCACCCGCAAAATGTGCCGGTGGGTATAGGGGTCCTTGGCATCTACTGCCAGCGCCAAACTCTGAATCACGGAGAGGTAGAGGTCTGCACGCCGCTCGGAGGCAATTCGGACTTCTTCAATGCGCTGCACCCTATCCTGAAAGCTCTGATAGACCATCCAGGAAGCTGGAGCCGCCAGCAATAGAACTGTGATAAGTCGCTCGCCAAACATGATAATGGCCAGCGCCGCTGTGGCCGCACTGGCGAGAAAGTTCACAAGCGAGAAGGCGAAGTCACGCCGCCAGATCTGCCAGGGCGACTCCTGCAGCGCCAGCGCCACTATGGTGGCCACCCCGAGCGTGTTGGTCAAAAAGTAAGCACAGGCCGCTCCGAAGACCGAAACAAACGACTGGGGAAAGCTCAGGGTTAGCTCGCCACCATTGAGCCAGATAAAGCACATACTGGAAGCCCAGCACTCCAGCATGGTCAGGCAGACATTGAAGATTATCTGGTGTCCCTGCTGGCGCTTCGGGAATAGGCAACTGGCCAGACAACTGGCGCTGGCCACCACTAGCATAGAGACCGGCCCACAGAAAAACAGGGCGATAAAACTGACTGTGGTGCCGATAGACATGGCACTCTCGCCCTCGGCTCCCTGCCGTCGGAACAGCACAATCTTGCGGCTACCCAGAAAAAGTGCCAGTGCGATGAGTAGCAGATACTCCCAGGGGCGCTGTGCTCCTTCAGGCATTCCCCTTCCCGGCAGATAAACGGTCAATAAAACGGCGTCTAAGACTACCGCCGCAAAGAATATCTGTGCACCTACGGGAAGCGACTTCACAGACTTCTATTCGGTAAAAAACAATTAAAATTGCAGGCGTGTTGCTAGTAAGTATTACTGCTGATTGGTGCCGTGGCCCGCTGGCGCAGGGCGTGGTCAGCCAGTACTAGCGCGACCATGGCTTCTACTCCTGCTACTGCACGCGGTAGAACACAGGGATCGTGGCGGCCTTTTGCCTGAAAGACAGTCGATTCGCCGGTTATTGTTACGGTTTCCTGAGCGGCATGGATGGTGGCGGTGGGTTTGAAGCCTACCCGAAGAACGATGTCCTCGCCGTTAGAAATACCGCCCTGGATTCCGCCGGAGTGGTTGGTCTTTGTGCGCACTCGCCCATCGCGTGTTTCAAAAGCATCGTTGTGGGTGGTGCCCCGTAGTGTTGTTGCGGCGAACCCCTCACCTATCTCGAAGCCGCGAGTCGCAGGGAGTGACATCAGGGCATGGGCCAGGTCGGCGGTGAGCTTATCAAAGACCGGTTCCCCCCAGCCTGCGGGAACGTTTCGAGCCACCAGCTCCACGATCCCCCCGAGAGAGTCACCGTCTTTGCGGGCTTGTTCAATGGCTGCGACCATCTGCTCGGCGACTACTGGATCGGGGCAACGGGTGGGGTTCGCCTCCACGTCGGCCTCGGAAACCGTGCTCTGGTCTATTTGACCGCGCAGGTCGGCAATCTGGAGTACATAGCCAACCAGCTCTACTCCATACGCTATGTGGAGAAATTGCTGTGCCACGGCGCCTGCGGCCACACGCCCTACGGCCTCACGGTAACTGGCCCGCCCACCGCCGCGCCAGTCTCGCATGCCATACTTCGCCTCATAGGTGAAATCCGCATGGCTGGGCCGGTAGAGGTCTTTCAGTTCGGAATAGTCTTTGCTGCGTTGGTCTTCGTTGCGAACCAGTAGACCGATGGGTGTCCCCATGGTCTTCCCTTCAAAGACGCCGGAGAGGATTTCTACGGTATCTCCCTCGCGGCGCTGGGTTGTCAATTTGCTCTGGCCGGGGCGGCGCTTATCCAGCTCTTTCTGGATAATCTCCTCGCTAAGGGGAATACCGGGCGGACAGCCCTCTACGATACACCCGACCCCAATTCCGTGGGACTCCCCGAACGTGCTGGTGCGAAAGAGAGTGCCGAAACTACTGCCTGCCATATGTCTGCTATCATATCGCCAATGAGTCTGGAGACCGATGGGTTCCTTCTGATTCCCGGTGTGCTGCCCGAGGCCATCTGCGATGCCCTGACGGACGCCCTGGAATCCGAGGGGGGCTCTGCACCATCACAGCGTGCGGGTGCCGTCTATGCTCGACGTAACCTGGCTACACGTCCGGCAGTAACTGCTCTTGCCTCCAGCCCGGAGATAAACGCCCTGTTGCCAAAACCATTACGTGTGGTGCGTGCGATTCTTTTCGATAAAGTCCCCGGTGCGAACTGGCCCGTGCCCTGGCACCAGGACCTTTCCGTTATCGTGCGAGAGCGTGTGGAGCTTCCGGGTTGGGGCCCGTGGAGTATCAAAGCGGGCAGTAACCATGTGCAGCCGCCCGCGTTATACCTGGAAAAGATGCTGGCACTCCGGCTACATTTATATGACTGCCCAATCGAAAACGGGGCATTGAAAGTTCTACCGGGCACCCACCTGAAGGGGCGAATCTCAGCCCCCGAGATTCCTAAACTTCGGGCGCAGATACCTGAGCAACTCTGCCCGGCACGCAAGGGCGACGTACTCCTTATGCGCCCGCTTCTGCTCCATGCGTCCTCTCCGGCGACCACACCCAGCCACCGCCGTGTACTGCATTTAGAGCTTGCTCCAGAGGATTTACTTCCTGCTCCGCTCACCTGGTAAAAAAAAGTTTCGCCAGAAACCGTAAGAGAATCGTCTTCTTAACGAACAAGGAAGTAAGAGTCATGCAGAACGCCCTGCCATTCCTGGACCAGTTAGAAGAATGCTGCCGTACCGATGTCTTTCGATACGCACTTCGGCGCGTGGGCCAGCGGGCGGATGCGGAAGATATCGTGCAGGAAACTCTGTGCGCGGCCATTGAGCAACAGAAACGCTATTCTGGCCAGGTTCCCTTGCGCTTCTGGCTCTATGGCATCGCCCGGCGCAAAGTTGCGAACTGCCTGCGGCGGCGCTCACGGCGCCAGGACCCACTGCCCGGCTCCCCGACGCCTGCCGATGCCAGACTACTGCGCGATGAGGCCAGCGCCGAGCTGCGTCGGCTGATTATGGCGCTTCCCGAGCTTCAGCGAGAAGCCCTCTTACTTCAATGTTCCGATGGCCTGAGTCAGGCCGAGATCGCTCAGGCACTGGGCAAAAGTGTCGGTGCCGTGAACTCTCTTCTTGCCCGTGCCCGTGAGAATATCCGCCAGCATGGGGCCGCCTATTTCAACCGGAGAACTCCCATGTCGGACGATAGCATTCGTGACGCCTTCGCTCTTGAAGATAACGCAGAAACGGCCTCCCTCCTCTCTCTCAATACTGCCCAAGCCCGCGTAAGACAGAACTATCAGCAACGTCAGGTAGGTCTGGTGAGTAGTATAGGAACGGTCATCGGAATTGTCTCCATGACCTGGCTTGCATACAGTATCAGCCGGGCTTCCCAGAATAGATCTGCAGATCCCGCATCCACACTACTGCCCTCGGGGGTTCAGCCCCCAGCCCAGCTCCTGAGTGGGTTAAGATGACCAAGGCTTATACGGCTGCAAAGACCCGTGGCATCTACACGGATATTTCCTATCCTTCCATGCCGGGGCGACGGCAGGTCTGGCAGAAAAACAGCCTCTGGCGCGATGAAACTCCGGAGCGTGTGTACGGATTCGATGGTAAGCGAGAGTGGGTCTGGCGGCGGGGGATGAAGTGGGCTATAGCCTGGAAGCCGGGCAGGAAAAAGTTGTACTGGGCAAGACACCCCGGTCTCGGCTATCCCTCATCGTATCTGTTGCGAATGCAGAACAGTGAAGGACGCTATGCTGGGCCACTGAAAGTACTTTCGAGCGACAAAGAGCTAATCTGGCAGGTCGGTATGTCTCCTATATCCCCTCCCTCTATGCAGCTCCGGCTGAATTCGAAGTCCCTGCTGCCATACGAGGAAAAATCCTGGTTGATGCATGGAAGAACTGTTAACATCGACAATTACCGCTTCAGTCTGGGAGCCACAGTCGAGGATGGCTCGAATGAACCAGGCACAAGTGAGGTTCCTGCTCAGCCTTCGTTTTTCACCTTCCCACACACCGTTCCTACTAGCCCGAAGCAAAGAGCCAGAGGCAAGGGTAGGCCAATGATTGAGACACTCAACCACCGAACCGCCATTTCCAGTGGTTCTAGCACTGGCCCGTCGGCTATTTCGGATGCAGATACAGCTAAGGCAAAACTAGCATATACTGCTCGCGTAACCTATGGTACGCCTCAGGCGGGCAGCTTCAGCCCTACACCTGGCATGAATGTATTGGACCTAGAGCAACTCGAACAGCAGTGGCTTATTCGCCTACGCCATAGTCCGCTTGCCATACTGGAAACAGTGCATTACAAGGCGGTTATCCGGCATGCCAGCCGGGACTCACAGGGTAATGTCTACTTGATCTATACCGGCAGTGAAATAACACCCGAGGTGTTCCGCAAAAGGATCAAAGCCAGGGTCACGTTTCCCGGCTATGACACACTCCAGCGAACGCAACGTAATAGCTCAGTGGATTGGATTAGCGGCCTTCCTGCCACGCTACCTCTAACTATGGATGGCGAACAGATCCGTCAGATAGTTCTCGTACCATTGCCAGGTATAAACGTATCACCAACAGCATTTACGCTTCTCTGGACCGAGTCACAGGGAGATCAAGAACCGAAGGCAAAGCAAATCACGATTCCACTGGCGCAGGAGCCGGATGGACCAATGTGCCTGACAGCTCTATCGGGTCCCCCCACGAAGCAGCCAGCGCCAAATCAGCATACAGACCATGATATTGAGTGCCGCCAACCGCGCTCTAGGCTGGCAGCTAGACACAAAGACAGCGGATGTGTTCGAATCCATTGTGCAAAACACCTGGCCTGGTACTCCACCACCAGAGGTCCTGATAGCGCTTGGCTCCCTGGAGCTCTCAGCTACCCGCAACGACAGAGCGCTACAGCATGCCACACATGCTCTGGAGCTCTACCAGAAGCAGACAGGCAGCAGGAAAGCCGGGGGTGAAAGAGCCGGAAGAGTTACAGACTCTCCTGCGGGAATTGAAAGACTCGTCTACCCTGTAGTAAAGTAGGGTCCATGGCACGGATTCTGGCACTGGACCTCGGCGCGGAGAGCGGACGCGGGGTAGTAGGGACGTTGGGCGATGATGGGCGATTGTCTTTGGAGGAAATCCACCGATTTCCCAATGGCCCGGTCCGCATGGGTAGTACCCAGTATTGGGACCTTCCCCGCCTGACAGCCGAGCTAGATACGGCTATTGAGAAGGCAGGTGAGGTTCAGAGCCTGGGAGTCGATACCTGGGGAGTAGATTTCGGCCTGATTGGCTCCAAGGGGGAATTGGTCGGCCTACCCGTGCACTATCGAGATGCCCGCACCAACGGGTTCATAGAAAAGGTCTTTGACCGAGTACCGCAGAGCGAGATTTTCGCGCAGACCGGTATTCAAACCATGCAGCTAAACACCCTGTTTCAGCTTGCCGCACTCTGTGAGACCTCTCCGAAGCTGATAGACGCCGCAGATAAGCTGCTGTTCATGCCAGACCTGCTGCACTACTTTCTGACCGGCGAGGCGAAGACCGAGTACACTATTGCCTCCACCAGCCAGCTTCTTGATGCGAAAACAAGAGACTGGTCCGACTCTCTGTTTTCCGCGCTTGGCTTACCCCGCCAGCTATTTTCGACTCCAGTGCCCGAAGGGACACGCATTGGCGAGCGACGTGGTGTTCCGGTGATTGCGCCCGGCGGCCACGACACTGCCTGTGCTGTGGCCGCTGTGCCCGCCGAAGGCACTGGGTGGGCTTATCTTTCGAGTGGCACTTGGTCGCTGTTGGGATTAGAAGTACCTCAGCCAATTCTGACCCCAGACGCCGCTGCTGCCAATGTGACCAATGAAGGTGGCGTGGCAGGCACCATTCGTCTGCTGAAAAATATTGGTGGACTCTGGCTGGTACAGGAGTGCCGCCGTGCCTGGGCACGCCTGGGAGATGAGCGCAGCTACGATAAACTCACCCGCCTGGCTGCCGAAGCGATGCCTCTGACTGCTGTGATAGACCCGGACCACCCCAGTCTGCTGGCTCCCACAGATATGCCCGCCGCTATCCGCCAGCTCTGCCTGGAAACCGGTCAGACCCCGCCAGAGGGCATCGGTGCCACCGTGCGCTGCTGCCTGGACTCCCTGGCCCTGAAATACCGCACCGTGCTGGACACACTGGAGCGCCTGAGCGGCCAGAAAGTCACTACACTCCATATTGTAGGTGGTGGCAGTCAGAACCGCCTGCTGAACCAGCTCGCCGCAGATGCTACGGGGCGCACCGTGATTGCCGGACCGATAGAGGCTACTGCCATTGGCAATGTCCTCTCTCAAGCGCTCGCTCTCGGACTTATCGGCTCCCTGGCAGAGCTTCGCGCCATTGTCCGCGCCTCGTTTCCTCTGGAAACCTACACCCCGGACCCGGCAATGACAGAGCGGTTCGCGGCACTCTCTGCATCCGGAAAATAGTCATGGACGAGAAAGACGAGTTTGAAGACATACTTAACGAGTACGAAGACGCTCCCCCCGAACAACAAGAAAAACTCGGCTCACGCATTTTGAACCTGGCCGCACGCTGGGCGGCACAACGTCAAGCGACACCCAGAGATGCCATAGAAGCAGCGTTTCAGCAAGCGCAGGTAAGCCAGAACTGGCCTGAGGCAGAGCGATTGGTGCGGCAGCTTATCGCAATGAAGGAATCTCCTATCCAGAGCTATCGGGATTGGGATCAACTGTCTACTCTCTTCGAGCTTCAAGGCCGCATGGACGAAGCCTACGAAGCCTCTCTGGAATCCAATCGGGCCGCACGAGAATCGGATATGCGCCCACTTATTCTCAATGCATTGAGAACAGAGGTAGTCTGGGCTATTCAGCGGAATGAAGACGAGCAGGCGCTGCAAAAGATCCAGGAAGGACTGGCACAAGCCCAGGAGGGTGGCTCTATGTATGCCCCCCACTCCGCTAGCTTTCTGGTGCAGTACGCACGGATTCTCCTTAAGAGCGGCGACCTCAATGGAGCCAGCGCCCGCCTGGAAGAAGCCGATGCGATTCTTCAGCCGTACAGCGATTCCACATCCATGACAGGACCGCTTACCACTCTGGCAACCTGGTGGTCCACAACCGCACAGCTTCGCCTGAAGCGCTTTGACATCGCTGGTGCACATCAAGCAAACCGAATGGCCCTGGAGATTGGTCAACGAGTCTCGACCTTTCCTCAACTGGAGCCGTTGGTTCAGCAGAGTATTTCTCATCACACCCAGCAACGCTTCACGCAGATACAGAATGAAATCGAGATGGCTACCCAGACTGAGTAGCCACGCTACAGAACAGCCCTATAGAAGGTTTCAAAGCTGCTGCGCGTCGCATTGATTTCCTGGTGACAGATAGCAGCAAGGTTCGGGTGGGACTGAGCCAGGGCTTCCAGGTAGGCTACAGCAGCACGGTAGGCAGGGCGTTCTAGTCGTTGCCAGACCGGGGTTTGAGTGATGACACCAGACCAGAACGAAACCGTTTTGGACAGGGGGAACTGGGTGGTATGGAAATGCTCGTGCACCAGTGTGGCAGCCGTGGCAACCGGGCCATCTGCCAGGGTTTCCGGCCCGATTCGGATGATGCCATTAAAGGATGTCGTACCCCGGTCGTCTATCGGCTCTAAGCGAAGCTTTCCCGACTCCCAGCGCTGGCGCAGATCCGCTCCCATACTCCCATATCCTGGCGTCTCTGTTACAAGAGCGATCGCCGCCAGAAGCAACTTCACGGCGTCAGGCGGCATCGGTAGTGAGCTCCAGATAGCCTGTATTCGGGTCTGGCTTACGGTGCAGAGGAGTAGTGAGTGGCGCGATTAGAATCTCTGCCGTGGTGCGAATGATGCATCCGGGCAATACATGCCCACCCAGCACCTGCCCCACTGTATTTGCGATACTGGCGTGCAGATGCGAGCCATCTGAGGTCAGGGTGCCAGCCAGAGTTAAAAGCTCCAGGTCCCCTATCCACTCGGTCGCTTCGGAGCACCCTGCCAAGCGCAGCCTTGCTACAGTAAGAGACCCGATGCCGGAAAGCACAAACGCGCCGGGCCAGTTCTGCTCCGCCCGAAGATTATCCAGGGCTGCCCGCAAGTCATTTCCGGGATTCAGCCGTATAGGAATCATTTTGAGGAGGCAGGAGGTGGGGTTGGCTCTAAAGACTGCTTGGCCCAGCCGTTTTCGGGGTCATCTTTCAATGCCTTCTTGTACCAGCCGCGCGCCACCTTACTATCGTTGCCCTCTTCCGCCATACGCCCCAGGCTGGAATAGGCGCGCGCCCGGCTGGGTCCGGCAGGGAGCTTCTCCGATGCGAGGGCAAAGAGCTTCTTCGCCTCGGTTCGGTCGCCATTTACAATCACAATCGTACCGAGAGCCAGGGCGGCTTCGCCCTGAGTCTCAGGAGCCTTTAGCGCCACGGTATAGTCTTCTGCGGCTGCTTTTACATCTACACCCTTGAGATAGTTATAGTCTGCGCGCAGTAACGCCGCCTGCGGGGTTTTCAGGTCTTTCAGAAGCGCCAGGGCTTCTTTGTCTTTCGCCAACGCAAGGAGAGAGGCCGCCTGATAGTACGCTGCTTCCGGGTCTCCCTGCAGTTTGCCCAGAGTGGCGATAGCCGGCTCGTATCCCCCGGCGTTGTAATAGGCCAATCCGAGCGCTTTCAGAGCTACTTTATCGCCTGGCTTCTTTGCGGATTCGGTCTCAAGCTGATCCACGCTTTTTCCGCCGGTGGGTGCCGTGAGGCGGCGTGCAATCGTAGAAAACGGATTGGGTGCGGCTGGGGCAGCCGTACTATCGGCAGTAGACACGGGTGTACCGCTCTGTGGCGTGCAGCCAGACAGTAGCGCAACAATGGCGAGCAAGGCAAAGACTCTCACGCCCGTATGGTACCAGAGGTATTCCGAACTCTACCAACAGGCAGACGTTCCCGCGAGCAGGTTCGGCAGAGTCTGTGGCGAGTCTTTGCGGAACTTGGCGTGACCATCTGCGAACATCACTACCGAGCCATCGTGATGCCTGGTGCTGACTACATTGCCTACCGGCAGGTTGAAAAAGCCATCGTCGGTACCAAAGCGCCCTCCGCCGTCTTCGCGGGCTTCTTCTAGCAATAGAGCACGCTCAGCGGGCGCATCTATGGCAGCCAGCGCTCGGCCACGATTGTAACCGGCGGTGAACGGTGGCTGAATCAGACAGCCATTGTAGGCGTAGGAGTTACCGCTCCGTCGCCCATCCCCATCTGAGGGGCAGACGAAAATCTGCACGTTCTTGATATAGGACATCAGCGCCCCACGCTTGGGGTCGTAGCTATTCGGTGTCTCAAAAGCGGGAAATGCGGTGTAGTAGATCCAGCCGCCACTCTGCCCGATTCCTGCGCTGCCATCGGTGACTCCCGGCATACTCTCATCGTAGTCCTGGGTGTACATCTGAATCGCCGTGCCGAGCTGTTTCATATTGCTCAGGCAGGCCGTCTGGCGCGCTTTCTCTCGGGCTTGCGAAAACACGGGAAAGAGAATGGCAGCCAGAAGGGCGATGATAGCTATCACTACCAGAAGCTCGATTAATGTAAAAGCCGTTGCACGGCCAAAGGCTCGCCTGGTTTCCATGTGCAATAGACTCCTGGCGACCAGGATTGGTTACGCAACGGGTACACTCAAAATCCGATGCCCAATATCGTTGCCCTTTGTGGAAGCCTGCGCCAGCGCTCCAGTAATCGGGAGGCATTGCTGGCTGTGGCTCTGATAGAGCCGGGAGTCACTCTCTACCCGTTGGATGCCCTTCCCCCCTTCAACGCCGACCTGGATGGGAATGAGCCAGAAACTGTGAAAGCGTTTCAGGCGGCTCTGGCAGCGGCAGACGCGGTGATTATCTGTAGCCCGGAGTACGCGCACGGTATCTCGGGGGTTCTGAAAAATGCGCTGGACTGGGTGGTTTCCAGCGGGGAGCTATTTGAGAAACCGATGGGGACGATCAACACGTCACCCCACTCGCACCATGCCATGGATTCCCTACACGAGATTCTAAAGACTATGGGCACGGCACTGCAGCCAGACGCCTGTATCGCGCTCTCGCTCCGGGGAGCGAATCTGGATGCCGAGGGGATTGCGAAGCACCCGGAGCATGCCACGGAGATCCGCCGCATGCTCCAGGCGCTGCCAGTTAGTTGAAGGGTTTCACTAAACCGGCAACTTTCCACCCATCGGGGCTGGGTGTTAGCCAGGCTCTCAGATACTCATTGTCACAGTTGATGAGCACGGTGACAAAGCCTGAGTCACGCTGCTCAACAGCCTGAACCGTGAAATCGGGCCAGGCACGCAGGTGAGTCAGCCGGCGGCCAACCACTTCCCCATCCAGGGTAGTTTCCCAGCGCGTCCACGCTGGTGTATAGGTAGCCTTCTGCTGCTCCGCTCCCCGAAGGGTGCGGTAGCGAAGTATTACCTCTTTTAGCTCGCGCCGAAGCGCGAGGGTATCCCGATTCTTCCCTGTGGAGGCAACCGGGGCTGCAGGAGTAGGGACCATGGCCTGATCGTGCCGAATGTTCCATGCCCGTATCAGCAAGGCTACTAAGAGTAGACAGGCGATAGGCAGGAGCGCGGATAGCCCGGCACGGCGCATGGCTGTGTTACTCCCCGTTTCCCTCTCCGTTTTTAGGTGGTCTTGGTGTGTGGAACTCTCCCACGTTCGACTCACATCGCGCATCCAGGTAATCCAGAATTTCCTGGGATGCGACAGTTTCTCCGACATTGACATAAGCAGCTATTTTCTCCTGAACTAGCGCTACGGGTACATCCTCGTCGAAGACCGTCTCCCCAATGTTGACATACAAGCTATCTGGCTTGAGGTAACTCAGATACCCTGGTGTGACTCGTTTCTCTCCCATGTTTCGTATGATGCTCCCACCTGTTTTGGGAAGGGCTACCGAGACTCCGGTATGCTCCATACGCCCGGTCAGCGCTCCTATGACACTCTTGGGCGCCATAAGAATTCCGGTAAGCCGGAGTCGAGCGAGCTTCTGGTTCACCTGCTCTACAGTAACGTCTTCCCCAATGGAGAGAATGCCGACGATGATGAGCTTCTGGCCATCGGCCATGCCATCAAATGCGGCGCCATCCAGCTCGACGGACGGACCAACGAGCATCTTCTCATCCATGTCTACTTCCAGAACCGAGCCCACGTTTTCCATGGAGACTCCGCTCAGATGAGTACGAGACTCAGGACTGACTAGCACAGTTCCGGTATTTTTCACTTTCTGTAGAGTACTTATCGCCTCCGGAGTTGCGCCTCTTAAATCCAGGGTGCCAACATTTTCGACAACTGGCCCTGGTACACCGATCACATGACCGCTGTTCGTGGCGCCCGCCGGGGCTTCCGTTGTCTCACTTACTTGTTCTTCCATCATTCCTATCCTTTCGATAACAGAGTTTGCGCCGCTCGTCTGGCAGCGCGAGAGCACTTCAGGGTGGCATCTAGCTGCTCCTGAGAGTCTTTAATGGCCCGAAAAACAACCCGCCAGAGCCGGGCGTCGTCTTCTGCTTTGCGCCGTGCAAAATCGGCGGTCAGGTGCGCTCGGTCGCTCTCACTCAGCGTGAGAGCGCGGCTCAAAGCGTTGGTCAGTTCATCGTCGGTCATGGTTATTTCCACCCCTCCAGAGCACGCTCCAGCTTCTGTCGGGCCTCCCCCAGTCGCCGCCGCACAGTGCCGGGCGGTAGGTCTAGAAGCTGGCCGATCTCGCTGGAGTCACAGCCCTCGAAGTAGCGCAGCACGATTAGCTCGCGCTCTTGCTCGCTTAGCGCCTGAAGCGCCCGAAGTACATCTAATTTGAGTGCGGTATCCGGCAGCGGAGCGCAGAGCGCCTGCGGCAGCTCTCCCTCATCGGGAGTACGTCGCCAGGCTTCTATAGCGCGGTGCCGCAGAGAGACTAGTAGCCAGGCACGCTGCGCCATGTCATCGCGCTCTCGCAGGGAATCAAAGGCACGCCACGCCCGGAGCATGGTCTCCTGCACCAGATCATCTGCCCGGTCCGCCGCGCCGACTCGTGCCAGCGCCATAGCCCGTATCAGGGATAGATGTCGCTGGTAGAATCTGTCAAACGCGTCGTCCATTGCACTCTCACCCTATAACACGAGAGGAAGCAGGGAAAGTGTTCGGAAAAGTTATCAATATGCCCCCTATCCCCCAATAATGGGGGCACTAGAAAATAGGGGCATAAGCGTAACGAGTGCCGCTACAGCTTCTCAGCAGTCACGCCGAAGGCAGTGGGGGCCGGGGCTACTTTTGTAAAGCCCGCTTCTTTCAGGCGCTTGATAACCCCGGTAGTAGTAGAGGCGCCCGTGCGGCTATCCGGGTCGCCGATGTAGTGGAATAGCTTTCCGCGACGGCGCAGAATTCGATAGAGCCGACGATAGAACTCGCCGGAGTAGAGCTGACCTCCCAGACTCAGGGTTGGCGGGTCGTGGAGGATTGCGGAGAATGACTCATCGGGATAGTCCTGCACAACATCGTAGCTATCTCCTACACGGGTTTCCAGATTGGGGAGTGTGAACAGCCCCTCAGACCAGGGATTGCCCCGGCAGATCTCGTGGGCGGCAGGGTCCCACTCCACCGTCGTCACGTTCGCTCCGGCGCGTGCCAGCCCCAGCGCGGTGTAACCGAGCCCGGTAGCGGTATCTAATGCACGACCTGCTACTCGGCCCAGTGCCTTAAGCTTCTCCTGGGTATCTTTTTCGGGGTCGGTACCTTTAATCCGATGCATCGGAATTCCGGATACCAGCATGGTGGGTGGACCGGCTTCCGTGGCGCGAAGACTGTAGTAGCGCTTTGTGGCCTCGGAGAACGCTCGTATCGGGGTCGCTGAGCCATCAGGGGCAATAGTAAAGCACCCATGTTCGCTCTCGGCGATTTCTATAAGCGTTTCCCAGGGTACAGCGGGGGTGTCGGGAAATATTGCCCCGGTATCGGTCAGGGTAGCGATACAGAGGGATCGGTTCAGGTCTGGAGAGACTTCTATTTCCGAAAGTCCATCGCGACGGGCCGCGAGCAAGGGAACGGCGGCGTAACAGGAGAGAGTGAGCATTACGGTAAAAAGTTATCTAGTTTCCCGGCGTGACCGCCGACTATCGAGGTGGTGTCGTGGTCGCCCCCAACACCCCCACCGGCGGGGGCGACCCGGCACTATGCGGACCGGGCGATGGTTTCCTGGCACCGGGTTGCTTGGCCAGTAGCGCATCACGCTCCGCCAGAATCAACTTCTTCTCTGTCTCCAGCGCCTCACGCTGTTGCCGCTCCTGGTTGCGCTCTTGCTCCAGTGTCGCAATTCGTGTATTCAGTGTACCGACTTCGGAGCTGGCGGAGCCGACCTGCTCACGAGCACGGCTCAGCTCCTGCATGGTGCTACTCTGCGTGTTCTGCAGGGAGAGAATAGCTTGCTGCTGTTCGGCGATTCGCCCCTCTTGGCGAGCACGCTCTCCGAAAAGCGCAATCGCTCCGGCCAGAATACCCAGCGCCCCGATTCCCAGGAGAATAGTTGTCACCCGCCAGCGCCACAGCACTCGGGTTTGAGCCTGCTGTTCTTTTCGAACGGTGTCTAGCTCTTTGCGGGCTTCTGTGAGAGTGTCCTCGACTTCCAGGAACTTCTGCCGGAGAGTCTGGTTCTCCGCCGCGAAGCGAGCGACATCCTCCTGAAGCACATGATTGGAAACCAGATCCACTTCGAGCTGGCCGAGCTGCTGACGGATAGAGACAGGGGCGGGTTCGTTTTCCATGGCCCCGCTCAACGGCGGCTGTGCTTGCGCCGAGGTGCCTGATTCTCACTCTCGGGCGGCACTCTATCCTGAGCGCCTGCCTCTAGCGGCGTAGGAGCGACCATAACGGGCATGGTGGGCTGAGCAGCGGCGCGGGCGCGCCATTCATCCCGTTCTTTGGAAGCAAGTGCTGCGGCCTTCTCTGCCGCAGAAAGCTGAGTGAGAAGAGAGGTTATCTTGGATTCCCGCTCACGAATACGTGTGTTCAGCCCAGCCATCTCACGGTTCTGATCGTAGAGCCGACGTTGCAATGCTTCCTGATCAGACTGCTGCGTTTTGAGCTTTTCTTGAAGCTGGCTAATAGACGCCAGGTTTTTCTGGCGCTCACGCGCCAACCAACCAATTCCCCCGGCAAAGACAAAGGCGGCCAGTGTTGCAGCCACCGCCATGGCCTTCCAACTATCACCTTTCGCGCGCGCCGGGCGCTCGGCTCTCTCCTGAACCAGCTCGCTCGTAGACATGCCAGGCTTATTTTATCAGAAAGACACCGCTTGACAGAAAATCCGCGCCCGAATACAATTTATTTAGCAGTTATCGACGGGAAATGAACGAATCTACCTTCGCCGCCGTCTACCATGAGGTCTTCCTCGCTCTGGCACACGAGTCCAGCGATGAAGCCTTTTTCGCACTGCTGGCCAAAAAAGCCCGCCTGCTCTCTGGAGCGGAGAGCAGCGCAATTACTCTGCTCCGGCAACAGGGCGAGATGCTGGAGTTCGCGGGAGCCGCCGGAGAGAACGCCGCCGAGCTACGTGGCACCCGAGTGCGCGCTCGTGACTCACTGGCGGGCGATGTCGCCCTTGCGGGTGAGCTACATCTGAGCACCGAGCCCCCTGCCGCAATCTTGCCCATCTTTCATGAGAATAAGAGCGTCGGCTCTCTCTTTGTCTTCGGTGGGCCGAGTGCGTTTTCCGGCGACGCTCTCCTTGCGCTGCATACACTCGTAGCTGCCGCCAGTGCCCGAGTCAGCGCAATGCGACTGCGCCGGGCTAGTAACGAGGGTCTGCGTATCGCCGCCGCTATCGAAGCGACATCGAATGCAACCAGCCTCGATACACTGGCGGAGCTTGCCTGCGAGCACTTGGATGCGGATGCAGTGGCTATCTACCTGGCCGATGAAGACGATGAGATGCACCTGGCGGCGGATGCCGGGTTGCCAGAGTCGCTACGTGGTGGAGCGCGCGAGGCAATCGACAGCGAAGGCAGTGGCTTACGCCTGGCGGAGGTTGCCCCCCTGCGGATTGGGGAACGTATCATCGGTACACTCTCCGCCTACACCTACAACCCACAAACCGATGAGACACGCTCCGCCGTTACCACGGCACTGGCCCGGCATGCGGCCAACCTGGTGGAGCGGGAGCGATTACGTGAGGAAGCCGCGCGCCGTGCCGATGAAGCCACTACGCTCTATGAGCTTTCTCAAGCGGTCAGCGCCACACTGAAACTATCGGAAGTGCTCACCCGAGCCGTAGATGCCGCGTGTACTCGCCTGGAAATCGAAAAGTGTGCCCTGTTTCTAAAAGACCCTGGCTCAGAGAAGATGCGCCTGGCGGCCAGCCGAGGGCTGAGCGCGGATGCGGAGAGCCGTCTGCGCCCCATGGTTGGAGAAGGGCTCCCCGGTTGGGTAGTCCGCTTTCAGACGCCTACAGTCTCGGATGATCTGGAGTCCGACCTGCGCAACGCCGGGTTCCCACTGGACAGCGAAGGTGTCTCCCTGGTAGCCGCCCCACTTCAGATCGGCACCGAAACCATAGGTGTTCTCTGTGGCCTTAGCTCCCGCCCGCGCCGCTTCACCGTAGCCGAGTTGGAGCTTGCCTACACTATTGCCAATCATAGCGCTATCGCCATTGAGAATGCACGGGTCTACGCCGAAACCCGCCGCCAGAGTGTGGCACTCCGCCGCTATCTCCAGGGAGTAGCCCACGCGCTCTCATCCCCAAAAACAACTCAAAACGTGCCCGATGTCATAGCCTCTCTCACCCGTGAGGCGCTGGGGGCGGACCGTGCAGCGCTGTATCTCGCGGAAACGGCGCCAGATGGCTATGTAACCGTTCGCCAGCTTGCCGCAACCGGTCATCGGGCAAGTGAGAGTTGGCTCTGCCCGGAGCAAGGAGACTGCCCGGCTGCCTGGGTAGCCCGCAAGAGCCGCGCGCTCTCTGCCCCGAATGTAGAGCGCGATGGTCGCTTTGGCAATGGGAATAAGTGGGAGCGCCCCAGAGCAGGAGCGTATGCCGCAGTCCCTCTCCGCACCGATGGCAATACGCTGGGTGTATTGGAAGTTGTGCGCCGCGCTCCCCTGCCTACCGGAGCCAACGACCTGCGCCAGCTAAGCGCCCTGGCCCGCCACGCGGCGCTCGCCCTGGAAGGGGTGTTGCGCCGGAGGAAACGCTGAGCATGTCCGTGGAGCTGGCACGGCTCTCTCTGGAACGGCGTCCGGAGCTAGCCCCTCTGGCACGGGATACCGCAGCGGCAGTAGCCCGGTTCCTGATGCTCTCCCCGGAAGACGCCGCAGATTTAGAACTGGCTGTGGGTGAAGCCGTGGCAAACGCACTCTGCTATGGAGACCGTAACCCGGTAGAGGTTTCGTTCACGCAAGACAATGAGACCTTGATTATCGACATCGTAGGCAATACGCGCGGCTTCCTGACCCGTGAAAACCCTGCCATGCCCACCACGGGAGCCGAAAGTGGGCGCGGAATGCCGATTCTTTCCAAGCTGATGGACTCCGTGCGACTCGCTACGGTAGAAGACGGCGTAGCCCTCCGCCTGGAAAAACGGCTGTCTGCCCGCGAGACTCCCTCATAGCCTGCTGTCGGCCAACGAAGGCACCAATAGGTATTCTCCAGATAGAGACGCTATAGTAGTACCGTGTCGTTTGCGTCACTGAGAGACAGATTACAGAGGTTAGAGCGGTTTGGAGGCACCCGCTGGGGTCCAGATGCGCTCTACCATGCTGGCACCGAGACCCGCCGTTATGGAGATAACTATAACTGGGATGGTCTGCGGCGTGGCGCACCCAATGGGCAGCTCTTTGCCGTGTTCCAGGTAACACTCTCCGGGCGCGGAATCTTTGAAGATGAAGATGGCATGGTGGAGCAGCGTGAAGGAGCCGCGTTTCTGGCACTGGTGCCGAGCCCGCATCGCTACTACCTGCCCGATAACCCTGGCGCCTCCTGGAGCTTTTTCTGGGCCGTGATTCGGCACCCCTATATCGTGGAGCGGTTAGCTGTGCAGCGCCGTGAGTTCGGCGCTACCTGCACTCTGACCTCGGAAAGCCTCTTAGTGGCACGTGCCGCCGCGCTCTGCGAAGGGGGCTTCCGGGATCGCTTTGAAGAAGAATCCACGCTGTTCTCGTTTCTACTGGAGTACGAGCGGCACACGCATCAGGCAGGGCGTGGACAGACGCGCTTAGAAGATGAGGTTCGGGCCTTTGCTACCGAGAATCTGCATCGCCCAGTGGATGTCAGTGAGTTGGCACGGCGTTTCTCTATGAGCCGTAGCCGATTCTCCCACCGGTTCCGGGCGCTCACAGGCGCAACACCGGCACGCTTTCTCTTAGAAGTCCGCCTAGAGGCCGCAGCCCGGCACCTGGCCCACTCCGATGACACTCTGAACGTCATAGCACAGCGAACAGGTTTCGCCGATGCGAACCATCTCTGTAAAGCGTTCCGCCGCCGCTTCCACATGAGCCCCGGCGCGTTCCGGCGGCAGCTTCGATAAATAGGCGGGTTGAAAGCCCATGTCTAGACATGGGCTTTCAACCCGCGCATATGGGTACTTAGTTAGTTCCCCTTATTAACGTCGCCCATGCGGACCATGACGCGCCGTCCACCGTCGGTGTTATCTACGGTGACTTCGGCATCTCTGGGGTTGCCATCGGGACCGGGTAGAGAGACCTTGTAGCTGCCGGGCTGAATCTGGTCGGGGCTGGTTACGTTCAGCTGCTTCATCAGCATGTCCATGATATTCACGCCACCCAGGGCGCCAAGAGCACCACCACCAGGTCCACCACCGCTGGCAAACATGGGGCGTCGGCCACGGCTGACTACGTAATAAGGGCGTAGTTTCAGACCGGCAACCATCGGCTGGGCTTCTTCGGTGGGTACTTGCTTGCCCAGAAGCTCTACTTTGCCAGGCTCACTCGTGCCCGCTTTGCCGAAAAGCCCAGCCTGCGCCATCACATACTGTGCCAGTGCATCACCGTTGTACTTCTTACCCGGAGGAGGCTCGGGTAGGTATGCCTTGGCCCATGCGGTGCCCTGCGGCAGTGTCTTCACCAGTTTGTCTAGCGCGGCTTCCAGAGTTGCAGGCGTCACTTCCGTATCTTTGAACGTGGTGCGCTCGCCCATCAGACCGCTATCAATAAGAACCTCAACCCCTGCAGCCTTACCAAGTGCGGTGGTCACTTCTTTGATTGGCTTGCCAATGCTCTGGCGTGTAGATGCGGCGGGCGGATTCTGAGCGCCAGGTGTGGCTCCCTGTGCGAAGGCTGCCCCACCAACAGCACAGAGACTGAGCGCAATGGCTCCTGTAAGAATTTTCATGGTAATTACGATACCTCCGCGTTAAAGACGAAGCAATAGTTCCGTCCCGCGAAATTATTTGCAGCAATAATTTAAGGTGTTGAAATCCCTAGTAACATAGGGGCGCTGCTTGCAGGACTTGGGACGCTATCTGTTTAACGGCATCCCATGGCCACGGGAACGCTCTGGCGGCTCACTCTTCTGGGACAGCTTCATGTAGAACCGCTAGCTCGCCCCGGCGCGACTATTACCCGCTTCCGCACCCAGAAGGCTGCCGCACTGCTGGCCTATCTTGCCTTGCGCCCCGGTTCACAGCCCCGCGAAACCCTACTCGCTATGCTCTGGCCGGATGCTCCCCCGGAGGCCGCCCGAAATAGCCTGTCTGTGGCGCTTAGCTCCTTGCGGAATCAACTGGAGCCACCGGAGCTGCCCGTGGGCTGTGTGTTCACTGCGGATCGGCAAAGTATCGGGCTGGTGCCTGGCGCCATGGAAACAGATGTGGCGGCTTTTCTAGCGCACCCAACTCTGACAACCTATGGTGGTATGTTACTGCCGGGCTTTTACGATGATTGGGTATTTACGGAACGTGAGGTTCTAGCCGAGCGGTTCCGGGCGCAGGTGCGCGCCGAAGCCCGACGAGCTAGCCCAGAGCAGAAGCTCACCCTGGCCCGTGAAGCGACGATAAAAGACCCGGACTATGCCGATGAATGGGCAGAATGGGTACCCAAGGGCGCAGTAGCAGAAGCGGTCACTGCTGTGCCAGTGCCACCAGAGGCTCCCAGAACTTCAGCGCCCCAACCCATAGATGCTCTGCCAGCCTACCCCACCCGGTTCTTCGGGCGAGAAGCGGAGAAAGCAAGGCTACTGACGCTGTTAGGCGAGGCGCGATTGGTGACCCTGGTGGGTCTGGGTGGACTGGGTAAGACTCGGCTGGCGCTAGAGGCACTGCGCCAGCACTCCGAAACGGTTTTCGTACCCCTGGCGGAACGCAGTGATGCCGATGCGATTATCCCCGCTATCCGCTCTGCCCTCCGACTGCCCCCAGCGCCAGAGGAGCAGGAGAGCCTGATTCACGCGCTACGCCAGCGCCAGACCACGCTGCTTCTAGACAACCTGGAGCATCTTGGTGATGGAGCCGCGGGAGTTTTGTACTCACTGCTGGGGCAGGTGGAATCCCTGCGCATCGTGGCTACCAGCCGCCGGGCGCTGAGCCTGCCGGGGGAATCTCTCTTGCCCCTCACGCCACTGCCCTTAGAGAGCGCTATGGCGCTGTTTACCGACCGAGCTCGCGCGGTTCTTCCCGACTTTCATGTGAACTCGCGCAACGCCGAAGCACTGGAATCGCTCTGCCGCCGGTTAGACGGTATCCCACTGGCTGTCGAACTGGCGGCGTCACGAGCGCGCGTACTCACCCCCGGTCAGTGGCTTCAGCGCCTGGAGAGTGGGTTGGATGCCGTTGCCGCAACATCGCGTATGGGTGTGCCCGAGCGGCAACGAACTCTGCTGGCGACCCTGCGCTGGAGCTACGATCTGCTCTCTCCGGAAACGCAGGGGTTCTTCGCGCAGCTCTCCGTTTTCCGTGGTGGTGCCAGTTTAGAGGCGATAGAGGCAGTCACATCAGATCCTCTGGCACTGGATCGGCTGGCAGAACTCACCGACCACTCTCTCCTCACCAGCACGCTGAT
The DNA here is from genome assembly GCA_049840835.1 of Armatimonas sp. Taxonomy (GTDB): domain Bacteria; phylum Armatimonadota; class Armatimonadia; order Armatimonadales; family Armatimonadaceae; genus JANLTX01. The sequence continues at coordinate 51,052 of JASGJG010000032.1, forward strand.
AGAGGGCGAGCGCCTGCGTTTCACTCTATTGGAAACCATTCGAGAGTTCGCAAAGAGTGTGTTTCCTACCGACTCTCCCGCTCGACAGCAGCATGCCGCCTACTTCGCAAAAGAGTCCGAGGTCTATGCTCCGCGCCTGCGCTCACAGGGTGGCGAAGCGGCGCGGCACTGGTTCGAGGAAGAGCAGGAGAACCTGCGGACGGCATTAGAGCAGTATGGGCAAACGGACCCACCAGGCCTGCTGCGTCTTGCAACAAGTGTCGGGCGTTGGTGGGAAAGCAGTAGCGCCTGGAACGAAGCGAGTACCTGGTTAGAGCGCGCCCTAGGTGGCTGCCCGAACGATACCTCGGACACTCGCGAAGCACGCAGCATCGCCTGGACAATTCTGGGCAACATCGCTCATAATCAAGGCCGCTTCGACCTGGCAGAAGAACGTCTCACTCGGGCCTTGCACCTCTGCGAAGCCATGGGAGATGACCAACGGGCCGCCAAGGTCTACAACAATCTGAGCCTGATAGCCTCACTCCGGCAGGACCTTCCCACAGCCATTAGCCTGACAGAGAAGGCAATCGCCATGCATCGGCGAGTAGGTGCTGAGCTAGATGCCGCTATCACCCAGATAAACCTGGCTACGTTGCACGGCGGCGCAGGGGACTGGGAAATAGCAGAGCGGCTTTTTGCTGAGTCTGCCGTAGTTCTAGAGCGGCACGAGAATAAATCGGCTCTTGCTATTGCCTGGGCGAACCTGGGCGCGTGTGCCGCACAGCGTGGCGCACTCGATGAATCTGAGGACCTTCTGCGCCGTAGTCTGGCGCTAAAAGAAGCGCAGGGCGATAAGTTCGGACAGGCGTGGTCCTTAGATAATCTGGCTGAAGTGCTTCTGGCTCGTAATCAGTTCTCAGAAGCACTGACTGCTCTTCAGAGCGCCCTCACCCTGACACAGGAGTTGGGTGCATGGCGACTACTGCCCTTTGTTTTGCTACATCTGGCTCAAGCATTCCAGACCACCGAGCCCGAGCGGGCAGCCAGTTTTCTTGGTGCCTGTCGGCGGCTGCGTGCCACCAACGGACTTGTCTTTGCGGCGAATCAGCAGGAAGCGGAGGCAACACTAGAAGCCACGCTTCTAGCAGCACTCGGTCCCCGCTTGGAGCAAGCTCTTAAAGCGCTGGATACGATTCTCCCGGAAGAATTAAGAGTGTAAGACCTGGTTAAGACTGGCTCACTATCCTTGCTACATCAATGCCGCCAACCATGCGGTAGACACAGGGATGGACGAACCAATGAGCCGACCGTACGTGCGCCGCCGCGCGCAAGATAACTCCTGGTGGTATATGGGCCACCTTTCCACTGTACTGGCCATGCCGGAGGACACAGATGGCAGTATGGGTGTCTTTGATGTCACGATTCGAGCGGGCATGGAGCCGCCACCGCATGTTCATAGCCGCGAAGTTGAGGCTATCTTTCTGCTGGATGGCTATTTAGAAGGTTTCGCAGGCAATCAGCGCCTCTGCGCCGGGCCGGGTGAGCTGGTGAATCTGCCCATGAACCAACCGCATGGTTGGAAGATAACCGCGGGCAACGATGGCGTGAGTGCGCGTGGGCTGGTGATTGCTGTCCCCGGCGCCTTCGGTCACTACTTCCGGCGCTTCTCGGAGCCGTGCGAAAAACTGGCTCTGCCCGATGTCAACAATAATGCCTATCAGGCAAAGATGCAGGCTGATATCGGTGGCATGATCGCCGATGCCGCCGAGTTCGGGATAGAGTGGATGCCGCCGGGTTATATGCCGCCCACGCTCCAGACCCTGCCAGCGCGCCCGGCCTGCTTGAATGTTCTGGGCGAGCAGTTCCAGCCGCTGGCGCTTTCTGGTGAAACCGGAGGGCACTACGCCGCGATGATCTGGACCAGCCCGGCACAGAGCCAGCTTCCCTGCCACCGACATGAGGATGCCGATGAGGCGTTTTATGTACTGGAAGGCCGAATCGCCATTCAGACCGAGGATGACTTCTGGGTCATCGCGGAGCCGGGCGATTTCGTATTCCTGCCACGTGGTGTAGCCCACCGGCACAATGCCGCAGGTGGCGCACCAGCTCGGGCGTTTCAACTGCTGACACCGGGTGGTGTGGAGGGTGGCCTGGCGGAAGTGGCCGCGCTTCCCCCGCAGGAAATCAATTTCCCGGCATTGGCAGAAATTGCGGAACGCTACCGTTTAACCCTGTTGCCAGGGTAGAATGCCGCCAGTTCTACTGGCAGACAAAAACACCGGGCGTCACAGAAACTTCTAGCCTCGCGTTGTTGTCTCACGGAACCGGGTAAGGTTGCGGGTGAGTCAGTTTTGCCCCCCTACCGATACCCGAATCAGGGAGCAAATGTGATCAGACGGCGCGAGGTTATAGGGGGACTTCTGGGTGGGCTACTTGCCCTGCCTGCCTTCGCGGGCGGGAACGACGCGGAGACAGTTTATACCTCATCAGCGCCGAGTCCCCGTGGTCGCACCTTCTCGCCCACTCCCGAGTTAATCTGGCCAGCGTTCCCCAGTGGCGACCGACGTGTGAACAAGGTCCATCTGGAAATTGGTGGACGCGAGGTCCCTGCCAAGTTTGATACCAGCCGTGGCCTGGTCGGCAAGCCTGACTCTCCTCTGCCCGTTGGTGAGCACGAAGCCAAAGCAGAGCTCTACTTCGATGATGGTTGGCGTGCTAGCATCCGCTGGACCTTTACCATTGCTCCCAAACCCGCCGCAGCTCCCACGCCACAGACACAGGCTCAGGAGATGCTGGTGCAGGTGAATGAGATTCGGCGCAAAGCAAACCTCCCTCCCATGAACATGGATGCCCGGCTGTGCTGGGCCGCAGCCCGCCACAGTGCCTGGCAGCAGAAGAACAATATGTTCGGGCACTACCAGTCACCGGGCACACCGGGATTCTTCGGGGCGAACGTGGAAGACCGAGTGGTGGCCTGTGGCTTCTCCGAGGGTGTCTACGAGGGCGTTCACATGGGTGAGACCAGCCCGCGTGAGGCGATTCAAGATCTCTTCTACGCCCCCTATCACCGCCTGGCATTCCTGCAGCCCGATGCCGTGGCATTCGGTGGTGGCGTGAGTGGCCAGTTCACCACGGCTCTCTGTGAAGGCACTCGCTCAAACTCCGTGGTCACCTGGCCTGCTATGGGGCAGAAAAACGTGCCGCTCACGTGGCAGGGTGAAGAGATTCCCCACCCGCTACGCATGCACGGCCTGAAGCCCAGCGTGACTGTGGGCTCTATCATCAGTTTCAGCTACTTCACGCCCGAGATGGACGAGATCTCAGTAACGTCCGCAGCCGTGTGGGGACCCGATGGCGAGATCGTTCCGCTCTATCTGAACACGCCGCAAAACGACGATGAGCTGAGCAATGCGGCCTTCGTGATTCCGCAGAAGCCATTGAAACCCTCTACCCAATACACGGTCTCCGTGCTGGCAAAAGTGACACGCACCGACGCGGAGATTCACCGCCAGTGGACATTTACCACCGCCGCAAAGTAATCCCAATCCGGTACAGCCGTCGAATGAATTCGCGGCTATAATTATCAAGTCTGCCTTCGCAGACTCCCGAAGCCTCAAGGGGCTATTCGACAAGTCTCGCTGGCGAGACGCAGGTCGAATTCGTAATAGTAGGCCCCGATTTCAATCGGGGAATTTGTTTTGGCACAGGTGTCCAAATTTGGACACAGATAGCCTATAAACTTTCTCTTCACGGTGCTAAAAGGGTTAATCCAGGGGCACAAATGTGCGATACACTTCTTATTCAGAAGCGGCGCTCTGCTGCTAAACACTGGAGAAAGTTTTCAGGATGGCTTTTAAAAAAGACAGCGCGGGCAAATGGGTTCCTGCGCTTAGCGAGTATGGGCTCGGCGATGCCTTTGGCGCGGGTGTATGGAACATGGGACCCGGTGGCGGGCGATTCGCTCCCGTAATGCGCCCCCAGCTCTCGCTGGAAGAAACGCTGGTCGGCCTCAAAGATGCAGGCTGTTCCCATGTGGAGTTTCATGACACCGAGGCCGAGCCTGCCGATGCTGTAGACATCATGAAGGCGGTAGACAATGCGGGCATGAAGGTTTCCATGTGTACCGCAAACCTGTTCAAGCGCGGCCCCGAGTTCGCTATCGGCAACCTGGGGGCACCGGTAGAATCCACCCGGCAGGAAGCGATTCGCCGCACCAAAGAGTACATCACCACCGGTATTGAAATCTTCAAGTCCGAGGTCTATGTCTACTGGAACAGCTCCAACGGGTTCGGTGGCCCGCTCATGGTGAACTACCAGGACTGCTATGCCCAGACCGCCGAGTCTCTTGATGAGATAGTTGCCTGGATGTTGAGCACCTATGGCCCCGAGAAGGCGATTCCGATCTGTATCGAGCCGAAGCCGAACGAGCCCGTGAACTGGGGTGTGCCCGCCGACTGCGGCGAGACTCTGGCGATTATCGCGCGTATGGCTCCTGAGCATCAGCAGTTTGTAGGTACCAATATCGAAACCTGTCATTCTCATATGGCGGGCAAGCGCTTCGCGGCGGAGATCGGTCTGGCAGCGGCCCTGAACAAAGCCTGGTACATCCACCTCAACAGTGGCACAGGCCTGAAGTACGATGAAGACCTGGCGTTCGGGGACAACGATTTTGGCGTGGCTGTAGAGACCGTGTGGACCCTACAGGAAATCGGCTACAAGCACGTGGTCGGTATCGACTGCCAGCCACTCGCTACCGATACCCCAGACCAGCAGAATGCATCCGTGGCTCGCTCGGTGAAGAACTTCAAGCGCGCCCAGGAAGCCTGCAAGCGCCTGAACGCCACCGAACTGAACACTCTCCGCGCCGCCGGAGATCGCGCCGGTCTCTCCGACCTGTTTGCCCGCATCGTCAGCGGCCTGGCGTAATACCGACCTCTCCCGCCGCTAAGCGGCACTGTAATAGCCCCTCTCCTTTAGGAGAGGGGTTGGGGAGAGGTAGAGGTAAAATCTCCTCAATGCAAATCCACCATGTTGAGGTAGTGGGGCGAGACAGAGGCGCAATGAGGCGTTTCTATAGCGAAACTCTGGGGCTGGAAATCATCGACGAATCCAATGAAGGATTCTCCGTGCAGGCCGGGGCAAGTGAGCTTACCTTCACCAATACGCCCGCTCCTGCCGGGGTCTACCACATCGCGTTCAATATCCCTGAAGACCGGTTCGACGAAGGCGTGGAATGGCTGAAGGAGCGCGCAGAGATCCTGTGGCGGCCCGATGGGCGTGAGGTTTTCACCTTCGACAACTGGAACGCGCACGCCGTGTACTTCGAGGACCCGGATGGGAATATTCTGGAGCTAATCACGCGGCACAGCCTGCCCTCGGCCAGCACGCAATTCGAGATTCTCTCTATCAGTGAGGTAGGCGTGGCGGTAGACGACGTTGCTGCCGAAGCTGAGCGATTGGGCCTGCCAGACTACAAGCAGAACTCCGCTGAGTTCCGGCCTGTAGGTGATGAAGAAGGACTACTGATCCTGGTCAAATCAGGGCGCCTATGGTGGCCTACTGAGGACCGTCCTGCTCTCCCATTGCCTACAGAGCTGACTCTTTCCACCGGGCAAGTTCGCTATCCGAGATAGAATGCCCATGGCGTGAGCAAAGAAGATAGAACTATTCGCTGGTGCATTGTCGCGCTGGCAATTATCGGGTTGGTACGGCTGCTCTCTCTGGGAGCCTACCCCCTCATGGACAACACCGAGTCCCGCTACGCTGAGATAGGCCGCGTGATGGCTGCCACCGGAGACTGGATAACCCCTTCGCTCACCGATGGGCGCGCGTTCTGGGCCAAGCCACCGCTCTCTACCTGGCTTACCGCCGCCTCTATCAAAGCCTTCGGGGTCAACGAGTTCGCGGCCCGATTTCCCTACTTCCTGCTGGCTATCGGGCTTCTATTGCTCACGTTCTCTCTGGCTCGCGCACTCATGGATCGCACCCGTGCGTGGTTGGCAACAGCCATTCTAGGCACAACAGCGCTGTTCTTCATATGCGCCGGTGCTGTCATGACTGACATGGCCATGGTGCTGGGCACCACTCTAGCCTTTGTGGGATTCTGGCGCTGTCAGAGTGAGGAGCGCAACAAACTCTGGGGCATAGCAGCCTTTTTCGGCGCGGGGCTCTCGCTCTTAGGCAAAGGGCCGGTGGGTATTGTACTTCTGGGGCTGCCTATCTTCGCCTGGTGCGCTGTGCACCGCGATTTTCGCCCGCTCCTGCGCCTGCCATGGGCAGCAGGCGTTCCCGTGCTGTTGCTTACGGCAGTGCCCTGGTACGCTATTGCGGAGCGCAAGACACCGGGGTTCCTAAACTACTTCATTGTAGGCGAACACATTCAGCGCTTCATCAATCCCGGCTGGAAAGGCGATCTCTATGGCACTGCCCATGTGCAGCCTAAAGGGATGATCTGGGCCTATGGGCTAGCAGATGCTCTCCCCTGGTCGGTAGTAGCCCTGCTGGGAGCGGGACGATTCTTTCGGGCGTTCCGTCGCCCGGAAGTTTCCTATCTCGTCTGCTGGGCGCTGACTCCGCTGGTGTTTTTTACGCTCTCTGGCAACATTCTCTACACCTATGTGCTACCGGGCTTACCTGCCTTTGCCATTCTGCTCACTCTGGGTATACGCCGCCCGGACCGTGCGGCTCTGGGAGCTGTTGCAGCCGCGGTTATCACCGGAGTACTGATTGTGGCAGGCGTAATTGCGCTGAACTCTGGGAAGCTGCGCTCGCCGTCTGACAAAGCGCTGATTCAAACCGCAAAGCCCTCTGAGAGCAATCCCTTGCTGTATCTTCAGGAGCCACCGAACTCAGCATGGTTTTACTCAGAGGGCAAGGGTGTTCTGCATGGCGACCAACCAACTCCCGAAACACGATGGTTAGCAAGCGAAAAAGACCTGCCCTCAGACTTGGCGGACTCTTTCGAGGCCGAAGGTAAATTCGGCAAGAAGACGCTTTACCGGCGGAAATAACGTGACCGGACTGTTCCAGGACGGTGAACGTCCTTGATTATAGGTATGCATTCACCCCCTCTTGACGACAGGAGTAGTCTATGCCATAATCAGACTACAATAATAGTCAATCAAAAGGTCAGAACATGCATCCCCGGCTCACACTACTCGTCGCACTTGTCTTGCTACTCAGCCCACGGGCATTCGCTCAGGCGCTTCTGAAGCCCACAGGAACCAATGCGGCCCCGCTGATTCTCAAGGCGCTGGATGCCGATGTACGTATCGCCGGACCGGTAGCCACTACCACCCTGAATCTACGCTTTGCCAATCCGCACTCCAACAGAATAGAGGCGGATTTTGTATACACGCTGCCAGAGGGCGGGGTTGCCACCGGGTTCGCGTACTGGTATGGAGCAGAAAAGGTGGTCGCACGTATTGCGGAAAAAGAGCGAGCCGCAATGATCTACAAGTACATCACCACTCGGCAGCGTGACCCTGCCCTGGTGGAGCTAATCGGCAAGAACACTCTCCGTGCCCGCATCTTCCCAATCATGCCGAATGCGGACCTGCAAGTGGAGCTGCAATTCGCCCGAGCCCTGCCCCGTGAGAAAGATGGCTCTGCGGTATTTACGCTGCCCATCGCGCTGGATAAGACCGCACCAGCTCTAGAAAACTTTCTGGTCAAGGTTTCTACCGAGGGCTGGAAAGAGGTGAAAAACAATCTAGGGCTGGAGGTCAATGCGGGGAAGATGGAGTATGTGGGTCAGCAGTTTCGCCCTAATGCCGATCTGCGACTCCGGCTCACCCCGAAGAATATCCCACTCTCCCCTATGCTCCATGCGGCACCATCGGGCGGGAAAGCAGGGTTCTTTACGCTGACTATGGCTGGTCAGGGAAAGACCATGCTCTCGGGGCTGCCCTTCTATGACGTTCGGCAGCGCCAGTTGGGAGATGGCTGGCTGATTACTGGGCGCTATAAGGGTGCGGGAACAGCAAAGGTGACTCGCCAGAACCAGAGCGCCGCATTGACCTTCGGCGCTAAACCGGAGCCGAATGGCCCTGCCGTGAAGCTCTGGAGCTCGGAGAAGCTACAGGCGCTGGGCAACGGTAGCCCCAAAGAGGCAATTGCACTGAGCCTACGGCATGGCATTGTCTGTGCCCATACAAGCTGGATAGCGATTCCCGAAGGGGAGCGCCAGCGCTATGAGTATGAGAAGCAACAGGCAGAGCTGGATTTCTTGGCCAATAGACTGGTGAAATCGTTCCGAGACGGTCGCAAAGATACGGAGACTCGTGCGCGATTCAACACGCTCAGCAAGCAGCTTGGCCGAAACGCATCCGATGAGCTGAGCAACCGGCTGGATAGTGACCTCTATAGCCTTGCTGATGGAGCGATCAAGGGCGACAAAAAACAGCGTAGTGAGCTGGCCCGGCTTTCGCAGTGGATTGGTGTCTCGCCGGAGCGTTATCTCGGCGCGGTTCGTCAGCATCAGGCAAACCAGGAGCAGTCCGCGCTTCACTCTCCTCTGGATGCCCTGCTACGCAAAGGCCAGGAAGACTCCAACGAGTTCCGTGAGCTACTGGCGCGAAACGATGCCCTTGCCGCTCAGACCAATCAGAATCTGCGGTATTCCCTGTTTGGCTCGGAGACACAGGCCGCTGCCTATCGTATCGCTACGGCTCGGCTAGACGACAAACCAGACCCGGAGGACGATGTCCGGCTACTGGAGCGAATCAAGAAAGCGCTGGGCCGAGAGACGAACCTATCCGTTTACCGACACCAGCTTCTGGAGAATAAGTATCGTGCTGCCGCAGTGGAGTGGTTCCAGGCGATGCGGACCGATAGACCAACCGACGAACCTAAAGCACGTGTGGAGGAGCTGGCAAAACAGATTGGTTACACGCCAGCCATGCAGCAAGAGAAAACCCGGGCGGCTACCTATAACGAGATTTGGAACCAGGGCCGTGTCCTGCTCCAGGCTCTGCAGCAGAATTCTACCGAGCTTCCCCGGGAGCGTGAGAAGCTACTGAAGATGCTCTCCCTGGTTCAGCGAGATTCCAATGCGGAGCTGACCCGCATGGTGCAGAGTGACTGGACCACCTATTCGGCACCACTCTACGAGCTAGCCCGTGTACAATACGGCCCTCGAGTGGACCAAGCAAAGGCCGCCGAGCTAGAAGCAAAACTAAAACATGTTGAGACTCTTGCCGGTATAACTCGCCCGAAGGAGATAGAGGCATCTAGCTCTGGGGATTCTGCCGAGGAGAAGACACGCAAAGAGCTGCTGGCCGAGTATCGTATACCGAAGCCAAATCCAGCTCGTATCGAAGCGCTGAAGAAGAAGCTAACCGAGCAAACGGCCATGCGCAGAAATGAAGGATATGCGAAGCGGCGTGTAGACGCCCTGGTAGCGGAAGCAGAGTGGGATGCTCTGGAGCGCTCCGGTGCCAGCCCGGCTCAGATAACTACAGCAGTGTCAGAGGCAAAAGCGCTCCGTGCCCGATTTGGTGATCCTCTACTCCCCATAGACGCTCCGAAAGATGCGCGGCAGATCGTAGCCCGATTCGCGGATGGCACCGTGAAGCCGCTGGCCTGGAACGAAGCCAATCGCCGCTGGGAGCTGCGCTTCGATGTACCGCCACACGCCACTGAGGGAAGCTGGGATATTCAGGTCACTATTGTCCATGCAGATGGACATCGCGAGGAGCGCACGTTTCCGGTTACGGTAGACATGAAAGCTCCCGAAGCGAAGGCAACCCTGACTCGTATAGATGATGGCCGCCTGCGCCTAGACGTTCAAGCCGCGACAGATGCTTCCCGCGCCACGGCGTTCTTAGAAGGCGCTGAGCCGGTCACCCTTACTCCCACCGGCACACCCGGTCAGTTCTTCGCTCTGCTCCCGAGAGATGCCAGAGTCACCCAGGTTGTAGTGACGGACAGCGCCCACAATCGCACGGAGTTAACGGAGATAGAGCAGCGGTGAAGATTTTCACCAGCACGCGGGACACAACCGCACTCCTGCCCCAGTCTGATGGCACGCTACGAATAGAGTCGGCTGGGGGAATTACCATTATTGGCCAGGGTGGCCGCGCTACTGTTATGGAGCACAGGGAGTGCCTACCTGTCATGGCAAGCTTCCCCGCTCCCCCGAAAGGCGCGGGCGGCGCTATAGTTACGGCGCGCCTGCCGGATGGTCTGACTGCTGTATTCGGCGATACTCGGCTCTGGCAGGGGGACAAACCAGGGCCGGAGCTGCCGCCGCACCTGCGTGAAGTAACCGCGCTGGCTCGTTGGCAAGACAAACTCATTCTGGGCGTACGCCGAAAGGGTGTGTGGGTCTTAGAGAAAACTGGTTGGCAGCCACTGACCGACCATACCAACGAGCCTTACGATCACAATATCCAGGTGATTGCCTGGTATAAGAACATACTCTATGCCTCGACTCTAGATCAGGGTCTGCTAACCTTCGATGGACAGACCTGGAGCCGTATCTCCGGGCTCTCCACGGATGCACCTCGCCAGCTACTGATTCACGCCGACAAGCTCTTAGTCCGCCACGGCGATGGTCAGATAGATGCGTTCGATGGCCGTACCTGGATGACAGATGCATTTCGCACGCAGCTCCCGCGCAAGACAGCCAGTGCCATTGCAACCGACGGTACGCGCCTGTTGGTCCTTCAATGGGGCGGCTACTCGCTCTGGGACGGACGTACCTGGTCCCATCGGTTCGACCTGCCCGACCTCCGCTCCATTGCCCTCACCTGCGGCCTCCTAGATGGCCCGACTCTCTACATCGGCACCCAAGGTCGAGGGCTTATCGAAATCAGCCCCAACACCACCCGACGCCACGACGAGCGAGTGGGACTGCAGGACGACTGGCTTACCTGCCTGGAGAAAACGCCAGATGGCACACTCCATGCCGGTACTTTCGTGGGCGGACTGGCTCGGCTGCGCTCCGGACAATCGCGTTGGGAATTGCTGCTAGAAACACGTGGTCAGCAGATTACGGCTTTGAGCGCTCCCCTCGTGGCTACCCGTCAGCGCGTGTGGGGCACCAGCTCTTCCGAGCTTTCCCAGCTCCGCGAAGCACAGGCACTCTGCGTAACCCCTACGGGTCTGTGGATTGGCGCACGGACTGCCCTGTATAGCGCGTAACTTTCCTGCGCTCCAGGCGTCTTTTTGAACATGCAGATGCAGAGAGCGCCGGGGCAGCTAGCACTACAAAAAGCATCGTTTCTCTACCGTCGCTGGGAGTTTCAAGACTGGGATGGCACACATACGCTGGAGTACAATGGCAAAGGTGTGGGCTACGAATCTATCCTTCTAGATGGTCAGGAGATCCGCCGTACTCCCAGCGCCACTACGTTCGTCCCACGCTTCGACTTTCCTTTGCAGGGTCAGGATACTACCCTACTCATCCATATCCATCCCTGGCCCATTGCCACTCGTTTGACTATCTGGCAGGAAAACAACTGTCTCTACAACGAAGGAAAGCAGCTTCCTTTAACTCCTGCCAAGGATACCTCAGCCATCGTCTATGATAAAGATGGACTTATTGATCAGGGTCCCTGCGTCGTCTACTTCATGCTCTCCTACCGCCGCCGCATCATCCGATCCCTCTGGATGGCCCTACTCAGTCCCCTATTACTGCTGATGCTTCTACTGCCTGGCTATCCACCAGAAATGGCAGTGTACCTATTTATCTTTTCTGTCGTCGGCAGCCTGCTTCAAGCCCTCTGGAACTATGCCGTCTTTCGAAATAGACAGTAGCCACGAAGGAACCTGTCGATCAGATTCTTCCGGTAAACGCCTGCATACTTCGGCTTCTAGTATCTCCGTACATAGAGGACAATGCCGCTCCATTACTGGTACTATTTCCTCCCATATTCCCTTTTCACTGCTGCCATACCTAGCACAGGGGTAACGCTGGTGAAGTCTATCAATCCAGCGCGGAAGGTCATAACTTACATAGACTGGCGGGAACGCTTCTTTCCACCAGATAGGTCCGTAATAGTGCTTAACATTAACAAGAGGTATCTTATGGAGGAAGCATTTTCTCCAAAAAGGCTTACGGAATCTTAGTAGCCATTTTAGCCACCATAGAAAAAGTACAGTTCCTACGCTAAGTATCAACCATCCAATACCCTCAATCCAGGGGAATGAATGTGGTTGAGAGGGGCATTCGACTGGGCATGGTGGCATTTTTTGAAATCTCAGGCAGGCAGCTCAATATCAGGCGAACCATAGGTATCAATCACACAACGTTCATACTCTTCATTAAACTCTTGATCGCAGAGCGGACAATAGCGCTCCATCACGGGCACAACCCCATCAACATTACCCAATCCCTTGCCTCCATAGGAAGCACACGCGTACTTCCAGTGAAGTTCGCTTACCCAATATTCAACATAGGGTGAGGGGTATGTTTGAGACTCGCTCCACCAGGTTTCCCAGTGATAATGTCGTCCCTCTATTAGAGGTCCATGATGCTTTGGGCAGCTACGCCATAAGGGTTTTCGGAATCTCCAAATCCACCACAACCACTGCACGAGCACTATCCACCCAACCACTAACGTTATCAGTCCCAGAATCTGGAACAAGAAAGGCATTTGTGGTTGGGTAGACAGCAGCGTCATATCCGTATTTTACGCCAATCAGGCTAGCGTGGTGCGGATATACTCCATATCTTCTGGGGAAAGCTCTCGTTCTACGGCAGCGAGGTTGCAGCTAACCTGGCGCTCATTTCGGAAACCGGGAATCACGCAGGCGACATTCGGATGGTTTAGAATGTAGCGCTGGGCAATCGCCGAGAGATCTTCTGTGGTCGCACCGAAGCGCTCTTTTAGCTTCTCTAACTTTGGTTTCAGCTCGGCAATCGCTTCGGCGGAGAAAGCACCCGAGTTCTGGCGGTGGTCGCCGGGCTCGAACGACGGCGGCTTGGTGGGATCGAATTTGTCTAAGAGCCTACCCTGTGCCAGCGGGGAGAACGCCACGAAGGTGCAGCCGTGGTCTTCCATGAGTTTCTGGAGCGGACCACCCTCGCGCACGAAACCATCATCTAAGGCGTGCGCCCAACTCTGTAGAGCATCGGGCTTGACGACAGGTACAGCGCGCTCGAAATCAGCCACGGAGTAGGCACTCTGGCCTTTTACTCGGACCTTGCCTTCAGCAACAAGAGCATCCATGGTTGCGGCGGCGTCTTCCAGGTACTCGCCAAACCCACCATGATGGAAATAGTAGAGGTCTATATAATCACGCTCCAGGTTCTGGAGGCTCTGCTCACACTGATGGCGGATATGGAGCGGATCGAAGGCATGCGCCGCCGTACCACGGAAGTGCCCCAATTTGGTAGCAATAGTCACGCTATCTGGCTTCACACCCAGCTTGTTCAGCACACGGGCCAGCATGCGCTCGGCGCGTCCGTTGCCGTAGACATCAGCGTTGTCAAAGTGAGTCACACCTGCATCCAGAGCGGCTTTAATGCCTGCGGTGATCTCGTCTTCGTCTACATTCGCCCAGCCGTTCGCATGACCATCTACCCAGTTCAGTCCTCCCATAGTCCAACAGCCCAGGCTGATCTCAGAGACTTCTAAATCCGATTTACCGATTTTTCGATATTGCATAGCAGTGTGAGTGTACCTATAAAATAGTAACAAAAAAGACAGTCAAACAAAGAAAAAGCCAGGCAGAAACTCTGCCCGGCTTTAGTATTTGTGAAAGACTTTCTATCGTCGGCGCTTCAAGAAAAGGAGCATACCGGGAGCGAGCAGGAGCAAGACACTGGAAGGCTCCGGCACGGCGGCCAGGTTGTAGCCAATCAGGCTCATAGCGATCAGATCGTTGAAGCCAACGGGTGTCGTCTGTCCAAAGTTCAGCGTTGGGTCCATGATACCGATGTTCACACCAGTGATATCGTCTGCTTTCCAGTGGCTGGCCTGGTTCCCATCTCCCGTGAATCTACCAGTAGACATTCCTACATTAGCGGTAGCCGAGCCCCCACTGCCAATGAAGAGATTCTGGTTTGCCGAAGAGGTTACCTTGGTGCCACCAGCACGAAGATCTCGCGCGGTAGTCGTAAAAGCGGCAAGCGATGTAGGCGCACTGGTGGAGTCGAACCGGAACAGGTCGAGAGGCATCGGTGACGTATTTGTAATAGTGCCTGCATCAACACTATCTACTATCGAAACGAATCCCAGTAAATGGCCGATTTCGTGAGCAGCAACAGTTTCAAAATCCATGAATCCGGCAGTGACACCATTGGAATTATCGTAATCAAAATTGAAATTGGTACTGAATGTAATGTTACCGTCGGAAGTGCCGAAATTCGTATCTAAATCTTGAAAGCCAAGCGCTTTCGCATTTGCTTTCGTTAAACTCATCAGTCCATCTAATGTGCCTCCGGAAGGCAGGGTGGCAGTGAATTGGGCAGAGGTCGGGAGTGCCGAAAGCAGAGCGTTTCCCGGCTTGTCCGCAACCATCGCATCGCGGATCGTATCGTAACCTGCCTGCAGGGTGACGTTTCCTGTGGAACCAATGACACCCGCGCCCAGGGAGGCAAGACCAGCATCAACGGTAATTGTGATATTGTCCGTGATTCGCGACGACCACTGAGCTGCCGCCCGGTTGAAAGCGGCAAGGGCCGCCGGGTTGGCGGACAGTGTCGCGTTTGGATTGATGACGATGTTCAGTTGAGCATGAGCCGCAGACGCACCCAGAATGCTCAACCCCAATGCGATAGCGTACGGTCCACCTAATCGTTTCACGTTTTCTCAAAAACCAGTTCTTTAAAGATAGTGGATTTTAACTGTAGAGGCACAAACCTGTCAATAGTACAGGCAGTACTTTCACGGGCAAATCGAAATATTTTCTATGGAACTGTTCACAAGTACAGCAGGAGAGCCGCTTACCTCTCGTGAATCAGGGGGGCATGCAAGCGATTCTCGATACGCCCTACTGGCAGGACTACCACGAAGCGGCACCGTTGCCGACTTCTCCCGAAAACGATGTTCGGGCCGTAGCCATTGATCCGAGCGGACGTATCTGGTGTGCCACGGCAGTCGGAGTGCGTTTCTATGAGCGCGGGCGCTGGCAGACTCCCGCAGGCGGAGCAGAGCTGGGCGAGTGCTACAGCCTGGTAGTAGATCCCCGAGGAGCGGTTTGGGTCGGTAGCTGGAACGGCCTGTATCGAGCAGAGAGTGGGCGGGTTGTTTTAGATGGTCCTTCTGGCTCTATCATCGCTGCGCTCGCCACGGATGGTCCCCGACTTCTGGCGGCAGGTCCTAAAGGGCTCTGGCAGCGAGAGGAAAACGGGCGAGAGTGGAAGCCTATCGCCGGGCGCTGGCATCCGGCAGTGCGCGCTGTAGCTTCCGCCGGTCCGGATCACATCTGGATAGGTACAGGGAGTGGGCTTTATCTGCAGCATCGTCGCTCCGGTGCGCCTGCACGCCGGTTGGGCACACCTGACCAGCTCCTGAGCAGCAATACCTACTGCCTCACCACTCTCCCCGATGGCACGGTGGCAGTTGGCTCTACCGGCGGCGTGGATTTTTATAAAGGCACCAGGCGTGTAGGTGTGCTTGGAGTGGCGCAAGGTCTCCCGAACCGCCATGCCCGCGCGATTGCCGTTGACCGAGATAACCGCCTGTGGATTGCCACCCGGCTCGGCGTGGTGCGCTACGATTTGAAATCCAAAGAGATTCGGCTGCGCCATAGTCGCCGCTGGCTAGCAAGCGATGATGCCCGCGCCGTGGCTGTCGCTTCGGATGGCACGGCCTGGGTAGGCAACGCAGGGGGATTGGATGCCATTCGCCGTAAGAAAATCACCCTGGCAGAGAAAGCGGACCACTTTCTGGAGATTATCCGCAAGCGCCATATCCGCCCGCCCGGTCTAGTTGGCCCCGCGGTTCTGAAGCGCAATGGTGATCTCTCTGAGAGTTTTATCGAGGACGATGACAACGATGGCGAGCACACAGGCATGTACATGGCCATGGAGTCCCTGCGCTATGCCGTAACCAAGAACCCACAGGCCCGCCAGAACGCGAAGGCTGCCTTCGATGCTATGGTGATTCTCCAGGAGGTCACCGGCACCCCGCACTTTATCGCGCGCTCGGTACTACCTGTAGGCACCGCCCCACTCCACGAGGTAGACCGTGAGTACTCCAAACCCGAAATCGCTCGAATGAGCCGGGATAATCCGCGCGAGAAGATTATCGAGAAGCGCTGGGTACCCAGTGCAGATGGTAAGTGGCTCTGGAAGCGCGATGCCAGCTCGGACGAAATCGACGGGCATCTCTTTGGCTACGCCATGTACTACGACCTGGCCGCCGATGAAAGCGAGAAGAAACGGGTTGCCGCGCTAGTAGACCGCATTATGAGCGGAATCGTAGACAACGGCTTTATCCTGGCGGATATCGACGGCAAAGCGACTCAGTGGGGTGACTGGTCGCCGGAGAGCCTGAACGGTAACCCCGCCTGGAACGAGGAGCGCTATGGTAACTCCACGGAGATCTTTGCGCACTTAGGTATGGCCTACCACATTACCGGGAAGCAGAAGTTTGTGGATGCCGCTCGCCTCTTAATTGATAAGCACGGCTACGCTACGAACATGAGTAAGCTGAGCTATCACACCCCGGCGGAGCTGACGCATATCAATGATGAGCTGCTCTCCATGGTCTTCCCCAATCTCTTCAAGTACTTGATTCTGCCGGAGCTTCGTGCGCCCGCCCTGGCTGCTATCCGCCAGTGGCATACTACCTGCCGCCGCGACCATATCCCGTTCTATGACTTCGTCTATAACACGTTCTCCGGTAAGCAAGTCCCGCTGGAAGAGTCCGTCGAAACCTTGCGAGAGTGGCCACTAGATATGATCGAGTGGACAGTCGATAGCAGCCACCGCGAAGATGTACAGCTAGACCGCAGGCCAGGCTCTGAGGAAAGCCATCTCAGCAAAATACTGCCTCGGAGCGAGATGGGCCTGGTGATGTGGGACCAGGATCCGTACAAAGCCGCGATAGGCCGAAACGGCGAGCGGGAAGACAAGCCAACCGACTGGCTGCTGGCCTACTGGATGGGACGCTACTGGGGCCACCTGAAATAGCTTGCTGAGGTAAACTGCCCCCATGTCAATGAAGATAACCGATGTGGAGCGCACGACGCTGTGCGTGCCGTTCACCCCGCGCTGCGAGAAATGGAATGCGCGTGAGGTCTGGAACTGGAAGGTCGTAGAGGTCTGCCGGGTCGAGACTGATGCTGGATTCGTGGGCTGGGGCGAGACTCTCCCCCACTACACCTGGGGCCGTGTGAGCGATGCTGCCGTGGAGCGGGTGAAAGGCAAGAATCCGGCGGATTTCTTAGGCGACGATACCCTGGGTGCCGGACTGCAAATGGCTCTCTACGATGTCGTGGGTAAATCGCTGGGGGTGCCCGTGTACCGCCTGCTGAATCTCCCCCGAGTGCGTGAGTGGTGCCCTATCTCCTGGTGGACCATCGACTTCCCACCAGAAGCCCTGGCCGAAGAAGCGAAAGACGCACTCGCAGCAGGCTATGTGGCCTACAAAACCAAAGCCCGCCCTTGGTGGGATGTCTGGGCGCAGGTAGAGGCTCTCAGTGCAGCCAGCCCGAACTACTTCAAGATAGATTTAGACTGGAACGAGTTTTTACTGAACGCCAGCAATGCCGCCCCGGTGCTTCAGTCGTTGGATACCTATGAGCGTGTGGCGCTCTACGAATCCCCCATCCCTCACCGTGATTTAGAGGGCAATCGCTGGCTGCGGCAGAAGACGAATCGACCGCTGGCGCATCACTTTGGGGCAGTCCCCTTCTCCAGCGCAATCCGTGAGGAGATATGCGATGGCTTCGTAGTGGCGGGCGGTCTGGTCAGTATTCTGCGGCAGGGCACGCTCTCAGCAGCATTCGAGAAACCCTTCTTCCTGCAGATGGTAGGTACGGGTTTGACAACAGCACTCAGCGCCCACTTAGGCGCCGTGCTGCCTTTCGCACAATGGCCTGCCGTAAACTGCCTGAACAACTACGCAGATGATTTGATAACAGACCCACTGGAGATCACCGGGGGATATGTGCATGTACCCGAAGCGCCAGGACTGGGCATAGAGTTCGATGAGTCCACGCTCACGAAATACAAAATGGAGCCACCCTACGAAATCCCCCGCGAGCGCCACGTGCTCTCGGTAATCTGGCCCGGCGGGCGCGTGGTGCACTATCATGACTTGCGCCAGGCGGCCTGGAACGATGGCTGGGCGGGCAATATACCCGTGCAGGAGCGCGGCGTAACCATGGAAACGATTCCCGATGATGGCAGCAAAACGTTTGCCGAACTCTTTGAGCGCACGAAACTCGGCCCCGTGCGTGATAGGCGATAGTCCTATCCCTTACACTAAGGTATCATTGCCCAATATGTACCAAATAGTATATTCTGCTCATGGCGGCTTCTAGATGAGTTCGATATCACCATTGAGATATCCCGGTGGAAAAGCAAGGTTTTCTGAATGGATATGTAAATCTATCGAACACTCAGGTATAACCCCACGTTTATTTGCCGAACCGTTTTGCGGCGGATGTGGCGTGTCGCTATCTTTACTTGAAAAAGAATTTGTTAATAAAATAGCAATAAATGACCTGGACCCACTTATATATAGCTTCTGGAGAGTTGTATTTGGAAAAACTCGAAATGATCGCGATGATATAGATTGGTTGATCCAACAAATTGAAGTTGGAGTTATCACAGTGGATATGTGGAAAAAAATAAAATGTTCAACACCTAATACGGAAAAAGAAATAGCATTTAAGTGTCTTTTCCTCAATAGAACCAGCTTTAATGGAATCATACATAAAGCTGGCCCTATTGGCGGATGGGAACAAAAAAAACGCACGCTAGATGTTAGATTTAATCGTGAAAAACTAATTAATAAAATCAATACACTATATGACATGCGTGAGAAAGTAGATAGAGTCTGCTGCCAAGATTGGAAGTTATTTTGTAATTCCATAAACAAAAGAGCTGGTATTTATCTGTATCTAGATCCTCCCTATTATCATAAGGCAGAGCAATTATATGGCAATATACTAAGTATTGACAACCATAAAAAAATGAAGCATTATTTAGCGCGGATAAAGGCTCCGTGGATGTTATCATATGATGACGCACCTGAGGTTCGTTCCCTTTATGCAAATACAAGGAGTATAGTTGGAGCTGTAATTGACCAAACATACTCAGCACATCCGATAGGAGGTGCCCGCTTTGTTGGACGTGAACTGTTTTTTAGTAATCGTCCAATGCCAATCGAGCCTAGACAGAGTCATCATAAAGGCATGAGCATTGTAGGCTCTGTTGATTCAGTAGAAGCACCAGAAGGGTTGGTTCGAGTACCAGCAGTAGATTATTTAGAGATGAAAAAACTTAACAGATCGGCAAATAAAGACGAATGGGCATCATAGAACAAATTACTACAAATGAATCTCCTTTACTTAAGCTTATTGGAGATTACGAGCAATCATTTGTCGGTTATGTGTACCGAATGAAATTCGATGAGGCAACTATACTTACGAATGATGCATGGAAGCATAAAGTCAATGGAATTCCTCACAATTCATTTCTAGTCGCAGCTGGATTCAACCCGGATTCTCTACCAACCTCTGATGTTATTGATCAAGAAATTATTCTTTTGCGAGTTTTAGAGCCAGTTCTTTTACCACAAGATAATGATCTCATTCGCACACGAATAGAACATCATCAACGACGAACTGAGGATAACCGGTTTCCTACAGATGTAAATGATGGACTAGATCCAATCACAGCAGTCGAATTACAAGCAGGTGGATTGCGATGTAGAGTCTTAGGTACGTTTTATATAGATGATCAGTCAGAGCTACGATTAGGTAGCGATATTGAAAATTTTATGACACTATCCAGACTTCGAGCATTTAAACCTACAGATGATTCTTTAGCTAAGATTGTCAATCATATAAATCCCGAAGTTCGAAAAAAGGGTGAAGAGGAAGCAATAAAATCTGGTTTTATAGGAATGCCATCTCCAATCGAAATTGGCACTGTCCGATATACCTCAACTGCCCGAATGCATCGAAGCCAATCCTCTTCCCTAGTACCAGTATTAATTCAACCAACAGATTTTCTATCTCGCCGGACTGCAGTACTAGGAATGACGAGAACAGGAAAATCAAACACAGTAAAAACAACAATTTCTGCAGTTATGCTAGCGGCTCAAAAGGATAACATTCCAGTAGGACAATTAATTTTCGATATTAATGGGGAATATGCAAACGCAACACACCAGGATGATGGCAGTTCTATTTCAGATGTTTTTCCCTCTCAAACCATACGATATAGAGCGATTTACACAAAGGGTTTCGAGGATCTAAGGATTAACTTTTATACTGAATGCTCTGAAGCATTAAACCTTATCCAATCTTTGTTTCGCAATGAAAAATCTCCTTACTCTGGTCAGGATCTTGATACTTTTATGGGCACAACTCTAGAAGAACCAGAGAAGACTGAATATAGTGAACATACGAGATGGGAACGACATAAAGCAGTATTTCAATGCATTCTATATCGTGCGAATTACGCATCCCCTAAAGATATCACAATTAAAATCCCTATAGGTAAAGATCTTACCAAGCAAATAGCTGACTGGTCAAATAATCAAAATCCACCAGTAAATATCGATATACCTACAGACTCTAATGTTTCCTTAGATGACGCATGCAAGTGGTTCGAACAGCTCAGAATAATTAATTTATCTTTACGAAAGGAGCAACGCGATCAAAAGATCCCAGCGATAGGGATTGAATCCTCAACTGGTGGCAATTCTTGGGTAGACCCAGTGCTAGAAGCATTGCTAAATATGCTTGTCCGACAGACGAGTAGAGAACAGGACTTTGGTGGTTGGCGAGCAATTCGAAACTATACACTGTACCATTCTACAAAGCGAAATACTGATGTCACAACGGAGATTATCTCGCATTTAGATACTGGAAAAATTGTTATACTTGATCTTTCAGTCGGCCCTGTAGAAATTCGCGAAGTGTTATCAGAACGTATTGCGAGACAAATTTTTGAACGACAAATGCAAATTATGCAACAGGGAAAGATGCCAAAGAATGTAGTCTTATATGTGGAGGAAGCTCATAATCTTATTGGAAAAAAGAGTGATTTAACAGATACATGGCCACGTATCGCAAAAGAAGGAGCTAAAGCGAGAATCTCCTTTGTCTATGCAACACAGGAACCATCGTCAGTTCATCCTAATATACTTGCAAACACTGAAAATTGGTTTGTGACGCATTTAAATAATGATGACGAACTAAAAACGCTAGGAAAATTTTACGATTTCTCAGATTTCTTGGTCTCCTTGAAATCTGCTCAGGATGTCGGATTTGCACGTATAAAGACTCTCTCCTCACCATTTGTGATACCAGCTCAAATAAATAAATTTTCTCCTAATGATATAAAACGACAAATCATAGCTGGAGGAAATGATTTTTAATGCCTTATAAAGGAGAAACGGCAGGCAAATCAGGACACTCATCATTCGTACAGAATCCTGACATTCAAGATTTTATTGCAGAGTGCGATTATATTAAGGAGCCTACAGATGACGAAGCGACATCTATTGGATCATCATTCATTGATACACCTGTCAAACAGAATATTATCAACCCATCTTACATTATAGCATCTGATGCTAGTAAAAGCGATCAATCGATAAGCGATAAGTTACCGAGTACACAAATTGGCTATGTTAAATTGAGCCAAGTTCTCATAGATATGAATTCCTATGGCGAAATTATTGATCCTAAAAGCCGATTCGTCGATCCTTTCAAGGTTGCCGAAATACATAGAAATGCCTCAGCTATTTCATTCGCTCTACCTGGAAGTAATGTACGTTACAAGAATGCCACAAATGTAAAGAATGGTTTCCGTAGAGCAGTATATGATCAGCTTTCCACTAACCGTTCAAAAAACACAAATACAAAGCTAGTCTTATCGGAAATTCTTTTTGATATCAATAATAACAAACTATCATTTGGTAGTGATAGTGAAAGCTGGTGCCCCTCATGTAATTTCCGCTTTTCCTATTATCTTACCAAACAGCAACCGACTACAACTTGCCCCAAATGCCATGAAACAATATTTTCTACTGATTGGCTAAGATTACATGAAGACATCTCAGATTTTGGCAATAATACAAGCGCAATTACTCGTATGATGAATGCTGTCGAGCATTTACTTTTAATATCGACCATAAAGCAAGTTTTAGAAATTAATCCGATAGCATTAAGTAAAATCTCATTTATAATCGATGGTCCATTAGCTATATTTGGCCAGCCCGCAAAACTGAGTTTTCGCATCCAAGAATTTCTACATGACACTAATGAAATACTTCTTAAAAAAGGTCTAGATCCTATTCTGCTGATGGGGCTTCAGAAGACTGGAGAGATTATGGACCATGCAAATATTTTGAGCAAATTCATCCCTGATAGCAAACTCAGAATAATTGAC
Organism: Armatimonas sp.; assembly: GCA_049840835.1. GTDB lineage: Bacteria > Armatimonadota > Armatimonadia > Armatimonadales > Armatimonadaceae > JANLTX01. The sequence goes on from JASGJG010000032.1 coordinate 73,562, forward strand.
GACAAATATAGATACAAATATATTAAGGGCAATGATTCACCTGCAGCGAGCTTCGGGCATGAAACATATTACGGTCAAGATTTTCTTTTCAAAACAAAAAATAGTCAAATTTTCTGTTTCGGAATACCATATCCATTCAAAAAACGTTTTAACACCACAGAATTTTCTGAATTAAAATCAGATATGAATAATTATGGAGATATGGTATCTCGCGCATGCCAGTTGATTGAGCATTTCGAATTTGACCTATATCGAAGTGCCATAGTGCCAATAGCATTGGCGCATAGACATGCATCTATCAGTCTAGTACCAGGTGGAAAAGTTTTAGATGTAATCACAAGGACAGGATTAGCACGCTCATCAGGATCGGCCTCTTAAGAGAAGTTAGTCCTTTGCCATCGTGGTAAAACGCTTTCGTGAATCCAGAGGTTCAAGAAAACATTGCTCAGGCGCTAGGAAAAGGTCCTTTAGAAGATTTCGCGCCTATCCCGGGCGGTAAATCCGGCGCGCAGCTTTATGGGTTCCATATCGGGCCAGAGCAGTACATTGTCAAGTGCTCCGATCCGGCGCGTCCGTTTCATACGCTTCGAGCCGAGCATGAGTACGCCTGTGCTCGTGCCGCAGCAGAACGCGGCGTCGCCCCCGCGGTTTACTACACCAGTGTAGAGCAGGGCATCTCCGTAATTGCCCGCGTGAATGGCAATCCGTTTCGGGGAGAGCCGGGGCAGATAGAGCGCCTGACTACGGCGTTGCAGAAGCTCCACTCAGGTCCAGCGTTTCCAGCGGGTCAGAAACTCTCGACAGTTCTGACTAGCATACAGGAACAGGTTCGCTCTCAGAATGAGGAAGGGCTGCCGCCCTTTCTGTTTCAAACGCTTTCGGAGCTGGTGGCGCTGCTAGAGAAATTCCCCACGGCGCCTTGCCATCATGACCTGAACCCCACCAACCTGCTGGATACTGGTGAGCAGGTCTATTTCTTTGACTGGGACACAGCCTGTATGTCTGATCCCTATATCGACCTGGCACAGCTCGGCGTTTTCGGGTTGCCACCGTTTGTACAGCAGCATATTCTGGCTACCTACTTAGGTCATGCTCCCACAGAAATAGAGCAAGCACACTACCAGATTGCGCATCTAGTAGCGCTCGGGTTCTACAGTGCAGCCTTTCTGCAGTTAGTCTCCTGGGAAAACAAATCCCTGGCAACACTTGCAGATCCGCTTTCTATGCCGGAGCTTTTGCAGGCATTAGGGGCACGTTCGGAGAATGCTACACCGGATGTCATCGCATCATCGCTGGTGGCAGAGTTTAACCGCGAGGCAGTTCTGCCGGAATTCACTTCCGCGAAGCAGACGCTTTCTAGTCTCGGACAAATATTATGAGGGTACAATCTCGCCCCCGTCTGGAAGATATCGCCGAACAGACGGGGCTTTCGGTCGCCACCGTATCTCGCGCACTCCACCGCGATGATAGCCCCTATGTTTCCGTGCGTACCCGCACCCGAGTGCGGGAAGTCGCGCAGCGCCTGGGTTACCGCCCGGATGCCAGAGCTCGCTCGCTCGCTATGGGATCGTCGCGGCTTATCAATATCTGGCTAGATGAGGTCTACTCGCCCTATTACAGCCATCTCTGCCAGGAACTGCATCGTATTACGGCAGACTCAGGCTACTGCCAGGCGGTGCAGACTGCCCTGCCCAACCCCGGCTGGGGTGTGGCCGATGGGCTTGCCGACGGGCTCATCGTTATAGACGCTCTGGAATCCCTGGACGCCCTGCGCGGCGGTAGAGACACCCCGTCTGTGCCTACTGTCACGCTGGGTATCGAAGCCAAAGAAGGCATCGATGCGGTGATTCTAGACCTGCGGCCCGGCGTCACAGCGCTCGTTCAGCACCTACTCACACAGTTCGACGGCCCCTTGCTTGGCTTTACCAGCCCCTACGATGTGCGCTGGCAAATCTTTGAAGACGCTTGTAAGGCTGCTGGGCGGGAATATACTCTGGTGCGCCGTCCGGATATCCGTCGCGATGTCATCCGTGAGTTCTTCCGAGACTGGATTCGTAAGAACGGCGCTCCCTCTGCTATCTTCTGCCACAACGACGATGCCGCGATGGCTGTCTGTCGCGCTATCTTCGATCTTGGTCTTCGCATCCCCGAAGACATTGGTATAGCCGGCTGCGATGATCTGGAAGAAGGCCGCTACCTGGCAACTCCCATTACCACCATTGGGGCCCCTGCGAAAGCCATGTGCGAGGCTGCCTGGGAGCTCCTACAAAACCGCATCAAAAAACCAGACAGCTCGGTGCGTCACATCACCATCCCCTCCGAGCTAATCATCCGTGAATCTACCCAGAGAAAATAGTAACTATAGATTACGCTTCATCGGGAATCTCCGGGACTGTAATCGTCGGTAAGGGTTCTACTCCAAGACGCCGGGCCGCCTGTCGATGACTCCAGTTCTCTATCTCACCCTGACCATAGAGAATCATACGTATCGCAATATCTTTTATATCCATGTCCCCGAGCACGAACTGGCGTTTATGCTCGGGCATCGCCTCGTAGGCCACACGAAGAACCTCTTTGCCGTCTTTCGAGGGCGACTCCATAAAATGTCCGTAGGCTTCCCGACAACGCACAGAAGAATCCGGGCGGCCATTCAACACCTCTATCTGATCGACAACATCTTTAATCAGCTCGTCTGGTTCCACAAAAAAAGAGGCGTTTGTCGCCATAAAACTTCCAAAAAGAGAAATGCTAAGTTGTGCTCCCTGGGGTGGCTGCGTTACTACCCAGCCAGAATGCACTTTTTCTCGAAACCCATCCAGATCCACAAGTCCCCAGCAATCAATCATGCCATCGTGATAGACACTGATAGGTGTGAGATGATACTCCCAGTTATGAATGAAGGCTAGACAGAAAACCCCATCGATCTGTCTTCCCTCCTGGATGCGATAGGTACGATGAAAAACCACAACCGACTCTCCTCTCTAAAATAATTTCGCCTTTTGTCCTAAATACCGATAGGTTTCAAGCGAAAATGGCGGGTTGCCGCAGAGGTAGTGGTTCTGGCCTCCGTTCCATTCGATTTTGTAGAGCCGCTTCCAGGAAGCCGAGTAGGGAATGCGCCCAAGCACGGTAACCGTATCCGGGCGGGCTATCCCTTCGCCGCGCAGCATCACTTCTCCGCTTTCCACATCGGTAATCGTAAAGGTCAGCGGCGTCTCCTGCCGCAGCTCGGAGCACGCTACCAATTCCTGATGCCAGTCTCTCGGCTCGCGTAGAGCCAATAGTAGAGGCTGTTGTGATGTCTTGAGATAGGAGTAGGCCAGTTTTTTCTCAAAGTAGTAGTCCACAATGGCATCGCTCATCTGTGGCCACCCGTCCATCAGGTTCCACCAGAGAATCCCGGTGCGGCGCCACATGCTACTTCGAAATAGCTCCACAAAGAACTTCTTCGCCTCTGCCTGACTGACCTGACTGGCAAACGCGAAGTCATCTAAGTTATCCGGCACCTCACCAAACAGCTCCCGAATCTGCTTTGCCATCAGCTCCACCCGGTAGTCGTACAGATCGTAGCCAGGTATCGGCGATGTGGAGTGTAGAATCCACTCATCGTTGTTCTGATACGGCCAGAGTTTCTCTGGGGAGAGAAACTTCTCCAGGCTCTTTCGTGACGGACAGCCATGGTAACCGATTTCACTGGCGAAATGACAAAGCGATTCGGTATAGTAGCGGCTCTTGAAATAGTCGCGCGGTCCCCACAGATGGTTCTCCGGCAGGTACTTCTCGCCTTTTGCAAACGCTTCCTGGTCTATATAGGGCGAGCTGGGCAGGTAGGGCCTGCCGGGATCTTCCTCTAAGAGCACATCGGGAATGATCGTGCGGGTCAGCACGTTGCGATTCGGGTCCATCCGCCTGCCGCCCCAGCTCCATGCCTGATCACACTCGTTGTCTCCGGCCCACAGCACGATACAGGCATGCTGCCGCAGGCGTCGGACGACACTCCGTACTTCCTCAGCCAGTACTTGCTGGAACTCTGCATCCTGCGGATACACGGCGCAGGCCATAGAGAAGTCCTGCCAGATAAGAATCCCCTCGCGGTCGCAGATCTCGTAGAACAGGTCGTCTTCGTAGACATTGCCCCCCCAACAGCGGAGCATGTTGCAGTTCAGGTCGGCAGCCATTTCCAGAATCTGCGGAATCCGCTCTCGGTCTCGGCTATGAAACGCATCTACTGGCACCCAGTTGGAGCCATGGATAAAGATGCGCTCGCCATTGACCTTGAACAGAAACTCACCGCTCCCCTGCTCATCGGTCACACTGGTACGAATTAGCTCTATAGTGCGTATGCCGTGGGTGAAGTGCATATGGTCTAGCTCTGCGCCATTCTTGAATATTCGCACAGCAACTTCATAGAGATTCACCTCACCGCGCCCCTTTGGCCACCAGAGTTTCGGGTTGGATACATGTACGTTCACGCGTCCGGCGGAGTAGAGCATACGCTCCCGCTTAGTAAACGCCGAATCTCCACAGTGCCCGGTGATCTCGATTTCGTAGCTCTCGGCATAGCAAGAGGTTTCTAACTTGCAGTCAAAGTGCAGCACCAGCCGTGCTGAAGCTCCAATATTCAGAGTTTCTAAATACGCAGTCTCTAGGCGCTCTTTGGGTAGATAAAGCAGCTTAATCGGACGCCAGATGCCCTTGGAAACAGCGCGCGGCATGATATCCCACCCATACTCATGCGGCGCCCGCCGCACCCGGAGAGATTCATACCGATTGGGCTGAGCGAAATTTAGCGGAGTGGGATATTCCCACAAAGGCGGTTGTGAGCTCAAGGCAACAACGATTTCATTCTCGCTGCCTGACTTCAACGGCCAGTTGGAGCTTCCTAGTGCACTATATTCTGTCAGTGCCTGCCCATCACAGGTAAAGCCGTGCCCATTCAAAAAGGCGCCTAGATGTCCGCTGATACCATCAAACCGAAACATGGCTTCCTGAGAATCGGGCAGTTCCGGGGCATCGAAACGATGCACATACCAGCATTGCGCCTGCTCCCACCTGGGCAGTTCCGCGATATTCATTCCAAAAAACGGTTCCGGAATCAGACCATTACGGCATAAATCCAGCTCGAAATTTCCAGGTACCACAGCAGGATAGAAGGTTAACCCTGCTTGTCGAAGAGCGGCCAGTGTATCCTGGCGAAGCTCCCTGGTATCGGTGGAAAAGGCCATTTGCCATTCTCCGGAGAGGTCTAGGGCCACGGCATCTTTGCGGAAATCCATGGGGGGAGGTTCGGTGCCCGTTAGTGGGTGTCCTTCCCGATTATTTCTTGTAGGCGAGCTATCAGAGCCCCGTAATCCAACGCAACGAAGTCGGTTGTATCTAGCTCGATAACCGAGCCAGATAATTCCAGTGGTAGAGAATCGGTAGCGGTTCGTGCGGGGTCAAAGTCAGCAATGGCTTCCTCATCGCAATGCCCAGGATGCCGAGTGCCGGACGCTACCCGATCCTTCCGGCGCTGTAGAAGCACTGCCGGTTCGGTGCGGCAGACTATCTGGCAGATACGGAAATCGTAGCGCTCCTGAAGATCGCGTAGTGTCGGGCTAGCGTAGCGGGAGATGAAGTTGCTCTCGATGATGCAGGAAACACGCGCCTTCAGCAGTGCCTCCAGAATGAGATAGAGCAGCCCATAGCCTGCCACTCCATAGGCATGCGAGCGCTCCGTATCACCGAAGCCAAGCGTGTCGTAGAGCACTTCTTGCAGACCGTCTCTATGCAGTAGAGGCAAAGAAAGCGCCTCTGCTATAGAGTTACTCAGCGTCGTTTTGCCTGTACCAGGCGAACCAGTAACGATAATTACTACAGGAATAGAAGCGAGTGGAATGCCAATAGTTTCCATAGATAAAATTTAGGTACTGGAATAGTCCACTCCTGCCCCAAAGTGCCGGTAAAATAGGCGGCATGACGGAGGCAAGTAAGGAGCTACACACACTGGCGCGGCGATTAGTCGCCGCGCATTCTCAGTTGCCAGAACTTCAGGGCGCGCTGCTCTCCGGTTCCGCCGCACTGGGCATCTCGGACTTCTACTCCGATATCGACCTGATTTTCTATTACGGAGATACTCTGCCCACAACCTTCCCTCTGGTAGAGCCGCATCCCCCTGTCTGGCAGATCGGCGAGGCGGACTCTGGCGCGGTTATGATGGCGCACCATATCGATGGTGTGGAGTGCCAGCTTGTCCATATCCGCACAGATGCTCTCGAAGCCCAGCTTCGCGCCATTATGGAAGACTTAGATGTATCCTCTCCCACCCAGAAAGCGCTCTCCGGGATTCTGGATGGCAGGTCGCTCTACGGCGATGTATTTCTAGCAAACCTGAAAGCGCGTGTGGCTGCCTATCCAGATGCCCTGGGTCGAAAAATGATTGAGACCCACCTGAATTTTTTCCCGCTATGGAATGCCGAGGGCTGGCGCGAAGCCCGTGATGCCGCTCTCTGGGAAGCGGAAATTCGCTACGAAGCCTGCAAAAATATTTTAGCAGTGCTGTGTGGGCTGAATCGGGTGTACTTCACGCCGTTTCAGCTCAAGCACACCCGGCGGCTCTGTGGCAAGCTTGCTCTATCCCCCGAAAACCTGGCAGCACGCCTGGAAGCGGTCCTCGCCGGTGATCTCAGCGCTATGCGCTTGCTGATCCGCGAGACTGTTGCGCTGGTGGAGACTCACCGCCCGGAAATATCCACTGAAGCTGTTCGCCGCCGCATTGCCCGCACCTGGGAACCCTGGGCAGAGTAAGTTCTATCGGATGGAGTGCCTTCGAATAAAACGTGTGGGGGAGGCGGTTAACTTTTGCAGCGAGGAGGTCACCCGGAGTTCCACTGTGCCTAGTGTATTCAGTTTGCTACCCCCTGACCTTATCTGGTCCACCGAATCACACTCCACAGGCAAAAGAATTTTGCCGGGGTAGAAGACGCGCTCCGTACTATAAGGAACGGTGACAAAGAGATTGACTACACCACTATCAGGGTGGTAGTCCTCAGCGAACTCATGGGGATGCAGCTTCTGGATCTTCGGAAGTACGAATGCTTCGACAGAGTGTCCCAGTTCTATATATCTAAAGCCTCTGCGAAACTGCTCATATAAGTAAATCTCGTTGTAGCACCACCTGTTGTAATAGACCAGTAAGAAAGTCTGCTCGGTTGGATTCCATTTGACATCTATACAACAGCGCTCTTCACCGGGAGAGGTGAATATCGGCACCGTCCATACCGGTCGCATGGTTTTCTTATTGACAATATAGTTACGCACTTGCCCAGGCCAGTCTCTGGGAGCGCGATCGAGCGCTGAGACGCCAGGTATCCCCCAGGCGAGCGCATAGCGCCCACTGGGGGAGGTGCTTCCATAAAGAAGCCGGAGTTCCACTTAGCGGGCTTCTTCGGGAGAGTTTTCGCGGAGCCAGACACGCAAGGGCACGTCTTCGTCAGTGGGACTAAAGAAGCCATTGCAGTTGGTGCCGTAGCCTAAAAGCTGCTTGCGGATGGGGCTAGACGATTCCCAGAGGTCCTGCACGGTCATGTTGTCTTTGGTGCGAATCCAACGGTAGCCATAGCCGTAGAACAGTACCTTGCGAGTCACATCGGACCAGTTCGGGCTAGCCGTATGCCAGAGCCTGCGGTCGAAGAAGACAGCGGTGCCGGGGCGAACCTTTATCGGCACGGCTCCCGCGGGTTGTCCCATGCCACCATCGGGTAGCTGCAGCTTATCTTGTATGTGACTGCCGGGAATAATCCAGAAGTTGCCCCGGCCCTCTTCGCTGGTATCGGAGAGGAAGTAGGCTACTTTTAGCGATAGACGGGGGCGTGGATGCGACTCCATCTCCTGGTTCACCCGCCCACTATCCTGGTGCCAACCAAAAGTCTTATCATCCTGCGCTCGCCCCGTGGGCGGCGTGATGATGAGATGGGCGTGATAGAGATAGATATTCCAGCCCAGAATCGCCCAGACTTTCGGGAGTATTTTCTCGTAGTCCACTAAATCGGCGAACTGTGAGTCATCGGGGATAAAGTTCGGGTAGAACAGAGCTGCTTTCGGGTCGAAGCCCTCGGCGACTTTTTTCTCGTGAATCGCATCCGAGAGCGCAGTCAGCGCGGCTACGCGATCCGGGTCTAGAGCGTCCTCGATAATCAGATAGCCCTGGGTTTCGAACTGCTCGCGCTCGGCCTCCGTTAGCCGGTGTTCCAGACAGGCGGTGTCCATAGGACTCGTTTCGCTAGTGTTTGCGAAATTCCTGCCCTTGCTCTAAACGGAATGCTGCTCGGTCTTCCCCTTGCCGAGGAATGTGAGCTGACGGGTAGCGACGCGCTCCAGGAAAAATCGGTCGTGGCTGGCGAGCAGTACCGCACCGGGGAAATGGAGCAGCGCCTGCTCCATAACTTGAATCGACGGCACATCTAAATGGTTCGTCGGCTCATCCAGGATAATCACCGGCTCGCCGGAGAGAAGGCACTGAGCCAGGGCGACGCGCGCTTTCTGTCCGCCGGAAAGCTGGCCAAGCCTCTGCGACAGGTCCGCCTCGGAGAGGCGCAGCATCTCCAGAAAACGATGGACTTGCTTTCGAGGGGCATGGAAAGCCATTCCAAACGTATTCACGGCATGAGAGAGGGTATCTTTCGCAGGGAGTGCCTCTAAAACCTGGTTGAAGTAGGCCGCACGCGTGCCCCCCTCCCAGATCACCCGACCTATGTCTGGCGATTCCTCACCGGTAAGAACCCGTAGCAGGGTGGATTTGCCACTCCCATTACGCCCGACGATAGCCAGGCGCTCACCGGCATGTAGCTCGAACTCCAGCCCGGAAAAGAGGACGTTGTCGCCGTAGCTCTTGCTCAGGTTTTCGGTTCGGAGCAGGTTGTCACGAGCACGCAAGCCCTGGTACATCTCAGTGACGATGACCTGGGCAGGTTTTGGGACCGTCCGTTTCTTCAAGTCAGCGAGTTTTCTATCTCGCCGAGCCTCGATGGCCTCGGACTCCAGGATCAGCAGTTCCTCTTCGTAGAGCCAGCGCTTCTCCATCGTCTTGAGCCGAAACGGTTTCTCGCGGGCATAATCGCTATAGCCGCCCACATACTCACTCAGCCGATACGCCTCGACCTCAATCAGGTGCGTAATCGTGGCATCCAGAAACTGCCTATCGTGGCTGACCAGCAGAATCGCGCCGGGAAAGTTTCGCAGCCACTCTTCGAGCCACGCAACGCCTTCTAAATCCAGATAGTTTGTGGGTTCGTCTAACAGCAGAACATCCGGGGCTTCCAGAAGAATCCGGGCCAGCGCCGCACGGTTGCGCCACCCACCGGAGAGTTTGTTTATGGGCAGCGTGCGGCGGACTTCATCGAAGCCGAGCTTGTTCAGCGCCGTCTCGACTGCAACTTGCCAGTTCCAGCCCCCTTTAAGCTCCATTGCCTCCAGAAGCTCGGCCTGCCGTGCAAGAAGCGTGTCGAAATCGGCATCGGGTTCGGAGAACTTGGGGGAGAGCGTTTCCAGCTCGTTTTCTATCGCACGGACCTCGGCGAACGTCTCCTGAAGAACTTCCTCCACACTCTTACTGCCATCCAGCGTGGAGAACTGGGAGAAGTAGCCGATCTTGAGGCCCGCGTCAATCTCAACCTTACCTTCAGTGGGTTCGAGCGGCTCGCCCTTCTCCAGGCCCGCCGCTGTAAGAATCAGCCGGAGCAGAGTCGTCTTACCTGAGCCGTTCGCACCAATCAGCCCAATCCGCTCGCCACGCCCCAGCTTGAAGTAGACCTCACGTAGCACGGTGCGCTCCCCGAAGCGCACCGTGACGTTCTGAACCCGAATGACACTCATCTAGCCCAGTTTACCTCTCCCCGCCGCGCAGCGGCCTTCTAGTGCAGCTTCGCTGCCTTCGCCGACCCCCTCCCCTGAAGAGGGAGGGGATAAGAGAAAGCCCCTCTCCTTTAGGAGAGGGGTTGGGGTGAGGTATTCCGAACCTAAATGGCGCTCAGGCGCTTCTTCGCTTCGGCGTAGACCTCATCGCTCAGGGGACCACGGGAGGCTGCGGTCACATTATCTGCCAGGTGCGCAGGGTTCTTGGTGCCTACGATATTGGTATGCATACCCGGGTGGGTGTTGGTAAAGCGCAGGAGCCACTGGGTTCGAGTCTCGCCTTCGTCGAGTAGCTCATCCAGCTTTGCCTTCTCCCAGGCTTCCCAGCGCTCGGTACCGCCCAGGCCCTCGCCCGGTTCGCCCCGTGCCACGCCGCCGCGCACGATGACACCCGCGCCGGAGTCTGCCGCTTTCTGAATGCCTTCTTCATGTACCCTCTCCAGCGCGGAGTAGGGAATCTGGAAGACATCGAACACACCAGTCTCTATGTACGGTTCAAGGTGAGGATTGGTAGAGGAAATCCCGATCCAACGGACCTTGCCCTGCTCCTTCATCTCCTGAAGCGCCGCCACTAGCTCCCCAGCCTCGGTCTGCTCTACAGAGGGGTTGTGGAGCTGCATGATGTCTACGTAATCGGTCTTCATGCGCTCCAGAGACTCGTGCAGGCCCCGAAACAGGTTCTCGCGGGTCCATACATGGGGAGTCTCATCCGTGTGTTCGTCTTTATGCACCACAGTGCAGCCGCACTTGGTGGCCAGCACGAACTCATTGCGGCGCTTCGAGAGAAAACGCCCGATGTACTCTTCGGAGCGTCCGTAGTCATTCGACGTATCAATGAAATTGATGCCGGAGTCCAACACGGCATTCAGAATGGTATCCGCTTCGTCGTCGGTCACCGGGCGACCGCCCCAGATGCGGGTACCACGCACTTCCATGGCTCCATAGCCGAGTTTAGTGATATTGAGGCCGGTTCGGCCAAAGGTGTTTGTAGGTAGTCCCATAGAAGAGCATAGCACAAAACCCAATAAATTCCTGTTAAGAATCTGGCGATTCCTGGAGCGGGTACAATCAGAGCATGGATTTTTCTGCCCTAGATGCTGCTGTAGAAGCCGCTCTGCCTGGCTGCTTTAGTTGAACTTGCCGAGATAGTGGCAATTCCTACCGTTGCGGCGAAGTCAGGCTCTCCTATGCGTGAGGGGGCGGAGGCAGTGGCCCGGCTGTTCGAGAAACGAGGCTTTCTGGCGCGGCTTTCCGATACCGATGGTGGCCCACCTGTGGTCTACGCGGAAGACCGAAATGCGGGGGTAGATGCCCCGACTGTACTGCTCTACAACCACTACGATGTGCAGCCCGCCGAACCTGTGGAGTTATGGAACTCCGATCCGTGGGCATTGACCCGCGACGGTGACTTTCTCTATGGGCGCGGTACCTCCGATGACAAAGGACATATCCTCTGCCGACTGCTTGCCTTAGATGCGCTTAAGGCAACTCTGGGCGAGCTACCTGTCAATGTCAAAGTCCTGATTGAAGGAGAAGAGGAAGTCGCCAGCACGCACCTGGAAGGCTGGATGTCGAAAAACTCCGCCCTGCTTAACGCCGATGTGACTCTGTGGGAGTTCGGTGGGGTCGATGAAACTGGGCGCCCGGAGCTGCTCCTGCGGCCTGAGGGGCATCGCCTACTTCGAGCTTTCTGTGAAATCCATTGCCTACGATGCACACTCCGGTGTGGGTGGTTCTATCTTCCCCAATGCCGCCTGGCGCCTGGTCTGGGCGCTCTCCACGCTGAAATCGCCAGATGAGCGCATTCAGCTTCCGGGGCACTACGATACTCTGAAACCGTTCACGGAGGCAGACAAAGCCATGCTCGCCGGGCTGCCAAACACGGAAGAGGAGCACTGGAAAAAAGAGCAGGGCCTGGAAGCGTTTCTGAAAGATGCCACGGGCGCGGAGTGGCACCGCCAGCAAGCATTCGAGCCTACCTGTACCATCTGCGGCATCACTTCTGGTTGGCAGGGTGAAGGCGCGAAGACGGTGATGCCCGCACAGGCCAGCGCCAAGGTAGACTTCCGCCTGGTGCCAGACCAGACCCCGGAGCAGGTAGAGAAGGCCCTGCGTGCGCATTTAGACGCCAATGGGTTCAGTGATGTGCATATCAAACTAATCGGTGGACAGAAGCCAGGGCGTGTCTCGCCAGACCATCCCCTCATTCAGCTTGCCGCACAGACGGCTCAGGACGTTTACGGACAGACTCCTGCCGTATGGCCGCTGAGTCCGGTTACAGGGCCGATTCACCCGTTTGTAGTGGGTCTGAACCAGCCGATAGTCACCATCGGGTGCGGTTACCCCGGCTCACGGGTACACGCGCCGAACGAGAACCTGAAAATCTCTAACTTACTGGATGGTGCGAAACATACGGCGCGTTATCTGGCACGGTTAAGCCAGTCCCAGGAAAAATAGGACCGCTTGTGCGCCTTTGGTCTGAGGCGGGGTTTCCCGCCTTAGCTCCAAAATGAGCGCATGGTTACATTTGTTGCAAGTGCGGTGCTGCGCTGGGTGCTTGGTTCGGCAGTGATGCTGATGGTAGCGTGGGCGGCGGCAGGATTTTGCGGTTCTACGGAGAACTCTTAGCGCCATGAAGACGCTCCACGAGACGTTTTTTGCGATGGCGCAAAAACAGCCCTCTCATCCGGCACTCAAGATTCGGGTCAAGAAAGATAACTGGCAAACCCTGACCTACGGCGAGATGGCGGAGCAGGTGCGTGCCTGCGCCGCTGCACTGGCGGCGCGTGGGGTCGGTTCCGGAGACAGAGTCGCGATTCTCTCAGAGAAACCAGCCCGCCTGGGCCATTACTGACTTTGCAATAATGTCTCTGGGCGCGATTACGGTACCTATCTACCCGTCGCTGCCTGCTCCACAGGTGGCTTATATCCTGAACAACTCCGGGGCTAAAGGCGCGCTGGCAGGTGATGAGAAGCTGGCCGCCCGCATTGCCGAGGCCAGGCAGAGTGCGCCGAGCGTGGAGTTTGTTGTCACCGCAGGCGAGGAGTTCGAGGCGTTTCTGGCCGAGGGCAAAGCCGCCCCGCAGCCGAATGCCATTGTTAATGAGGACGATGTCGCTAGCTTCGTGTATACATCGGGCACCACTGGGGACCCGAAGGGCGCGATGTTGACGCATAAGAACTTCCTCTCCAATGTAAATGCCGCCTCTCTAAGCTTCTCTCGGAGGTAGGCAGACCGATTGGCCCGGACGATACCTGGCTGAGTTTTCTGCCGCTCTCGCATGTGTTCGAGCGCATGGGAGGCCACTTCCTGCCTCTGTGCTACGGCGCAGAGATCGGCTACTCTGGCGGTATTCGCACGCTGGGAGATGACATGAAGACTGTGGCGCCGACGCTCATGGTCTGTGTTCCCCGCGTGTGGGAAGCGTTGCAGGAGCGCATTATCGACGGTATGGCGAAGGCCGAGCCCAAGAAGAAAGCGGCCTTTGAGAAAGCTCTGGAAGTCGGCAAGGCGTGGGTAGATGGTAAGCGCAGCCCGATTCTCTGGATTCAAAGGCTGATCTATGACCGCTTAGTAGGCCAGACCGTGCGAGAGCGCTTCGGTGGCAGAACCCGGTTCTGGGTCAGTGGTGGCGCGGCATTGAACCCGGAAGTCGCCCGGTTCTTTGCAGCACTGGGTATCGAGATTCTGGAAGGCTACGGCATGACCGAGTCCGCCCCGGTCATCGCGGTAAATCGCCCCACCAAGGTAAAAATCGGCACTGTCGGTCCCTGCGTACCTGGCGGGGAGATAAAGATCGCGCCAGATGGCGAGATTTGCTATCGTGGCGACAACGTGATGAAGGGCTACTGGGGCAACGATACTGCCACCAAAGAAATGATCGACGCAGACGGCTGGCTGCATACTGGCGACATCGGTGTGCTTGGTGCCGACGGCTACCTGAAGATCACTGATCGCAAGAAAGACATCATCGTTCTGGCGAATGGTAAGAATGTTGCGCCTCAGCCCATCGAAGCTAAGCTGAAGCAGTCTCCGTTTATCAGCGAGATTGTCTTAATCGGCGACAAGCAGAGCGTGGTCACAGCCCTTGTGATTCCGAACAAAGAAAAGCTGAAAGCCTGGTCCGAAGGCGAAGGCCGCACCTACGCCTCAGATGATGAACTTTGCCAGGCGCCAGAAACTAAGAAAAAGCTAAAAGCCGAGATAGATGCGCAATCTGGCGCACTGGCGGAGTTCGAGCGCGTGAAGAAGTTTGCGGTGCTGAATACACAGTTCACTGTAGACAGCGGCGACCTGACCCCAAGCCTGAAGGTCAAGCGCAAAGTCGTTTTGCAAAAATTTGCCGCTCAGGTGGCAGAGTTACGCGGCGATGAGTAGCATCACAGATATGCCCCCCCTGCCCCACAGTAATGGGGGGTTCAGAATGGTTCTTCGTCCGGCAGGACGCCGACGCAGTCGGACTTAAAGCGAGGGATTTCAATCCCTCGTATGTCTCTGGTGATGGCGATGAATAAGCCCGCTAGCGACCGACCACCGCCAGTTAGCCTGGTTGCCCTGAGCTGTCTGTGGCTACCCATCAACCTGTTCTGGACAGTGATGCTCCAGTACGCGCTCCCCTCGCGCGTGCAGGCTCTGGTCGGAGAATCGGCCAAGGGTGAGTATCTGGGCTACATCTCCCTGATCGGGGCGGTCGCTACCACAGTGATCCAGCTTGTCGTCGCACCACTGTCGGACGCGTGTGCGAGCCGCTGGGGACGCAGACACCCCTTCATCTTCTGGGGCATTCTGCTGAATGTCATCGCCACTCTGGCCTTCGCTCAGGCGCAGAACTTCCCGCTGCTGATGGTCAGCTTCTTTGGCATACAGCTCTTCCTCAACATCGCCAACGGCCCCTATCAGGCACTCCTGCCAGATACAATTTCGGAAGAGCGGCAGGGTATCGCCTCTACCTATATGGGTATGGCTCTGCTTCTGGGACAGCTCTTTGGCGCGCTGGGCCTTCTGGGCTATAGCCTGAAGTTCTATTCTCTGAACGCTCTACTAATTGGTATTCTGGTTTTCATGCTGGGAGCCACTGTCTGGACGATTCGTGGTGTTCCAGACTCCCCGGCCCCGATGGAAGAGCGCCTGCCACTGAGCCGCGCTCTGGCTCCATTGCTGGACCTGAAGATTAAAGAGAACCCGGACTTCTTCCAGTTACTCTACTCCCGGTTCTTCGTGAATCTGAGCTACTCCACCGTTGTCGCTTTCTGCTCTACTATCTCCAGGATGCCATAGGATTGGGAGAAGAAGGGGCTGGCGGATTTCAGTCCTATGTCATCCTGGTCGCTACCGTCGCTGGTCTGGTGGGCACCCTGGCTGCAGGTGCATCTCTCAAGAAATTCACCAAAAAACAAATCGTTTACGGCGCGTCGGCAATCATCGCGCTGGCCGCTCTCGTCTTCGCCTTCACACATAGCAAGGAAATGGTGCTGGTGCTGGCGTTTCTCTTCGGAGCGGGATGGGGCGCGTTCCAGGCGGTGGACTGGGCACTCGCAGTAAATCTGCTCCCCTCTGGCGGCGCGGCAAAATACATGGCTGTCTGGCACGTGTGCATGACCGTGCCACAGATTATCGCCCCACTCTTCGGCAAAGTAGCTGACATCATCAACAAAAGCAATGGCGGTGGCCTCGGCTGGCGCGCCGCCATGCTTTCCACGGTTATCTATCTGGCTATCGGAACGGCCCTACTCACGAAGGTCCGTGAGCGAAGCACAAGTTCACTAGCAGACGCATGACGTTTTTCCAAGTGATTAGAAATCACTCGCTAAGGGCTTCGCCGAACGTCCTCTGGACGCATAGGGTATCGGGCTTTAGTGGTTATAGTTGCTAGACATTATGCGCAGAACTTCACTGATTTACGCCTGTAGGAATAACGATGTCGAATTGGCACGTGAGCTTTTACGCCAGAACGATGATACAGAACCTCAGAGCACGGCTCTGATGGCTCGAAATCTAGCTCTCCTTCAAGCAGCTAGTTCTGGCTCGCATGACTGTGTTCGACTGCTCATAGATGCCGCAGCCGACGTAAATACAAGTGACGGCTATGGCGATGTGTTGGAGCATGCGTTCATTTATGCAGAGATAGAAGCAGAAGACAACATCCTGGACGCCTTCATGAGTGTAGAAATGCTTCTTAAAGCGGGTGTATCACTCGACTACAAAAACTCTTATGAGTGGACTCGGCTCCATACAGCTGCCTTTCGCCATCACGCATTTGTGGTGGATTTTCTCCTTGCTCATGATGCATCCCGCGATATCACTGATAAGGGCGCTACCCCCTTACATAGTGTCTGCTGGCCTGACGATGGTAAAAATGTAGAACGTATTATTCAAACGCTTGCCAGTGCAGGCTTTTCTTGGGAAGGGCGTGATATGGATAGACGCACGCCCTTGCATGAAGCGGTAGCTGGCGACGGACCTTGTGTGGCATCTATCAAAACGCTGCTCACTGGGCGCCCTGGTAGACCCATCAGACCTGGAAGGTCGAACACCTCTCCATATTGTGACCGCGCATTATAATGCTCTACCTGCCATAAAGGTGCTCCTGGCAGCAGGGGCAGACCCGCATAGAGAAGACATCTACGGGTATACGCCTCTGAGCTATGCTATTGCCGAAACAGAAACCTGGCGTAGATACGCCAGTTTCAAGACTCGGATGCCACTTCTCCCGAAGACTTAAAGACCCGAACCTCGCTACGGAAATCAGCGAAGCGGAGTACTCTCAAAAGAGAAAGAAGCGGTATTGGCCTCGCTGATGGAATAGACGCGTCGTACGCGAGAACACTTTGCCTAGTAGGCAAGGGCCTCGCCTAATTCGTCCGCGAGGACGTTCGGCGAAGCCCTCAGCGAGTGATTTCAATCACTCGAAAACTTGAAATATCAGGCGTTCAGTGCCTGGTCTAGTCTGCCAGGATTGTCGATGGACTCGATACCCACGCTCAGGCGCACGAAATCCCTGCGTCACGCCTGTGCTGTCCAGGTGCTGTTCGGATTCTATCGTGTTTCCCTATTAACCTT
>JASGJG010000033.1:0-76594 GCA_049840835.1 Armatimonas sp.
GGCTGGAAGGAAACTGAGGCCCTTCTGCGCAAACTCCATAGCCTGGAGGGTTAATCCCTGCAGGAAGAGTTATCATGCTGACAAAGGCGCAGCTTGACGGGTTTTATGACACGGGGTATGTGGCTCTGCGGGGAGCGATGCCCCGCCAAAAGGCGCTGGACTTCGGCGAAGATGTCTTGGGTACGGCTGGGTTAATATGCCCCCGACGATACAACGACCTGGGCGCAACATCGCGATCACATATGCCATCGCTGTCCAGTCAGCTCGTAGCGGAGTTTGCTCCTTCAGTGTTAGAGGCCATGGGCCAACTCTGTGGCGGCCTGGACCGCATCGCCGGTGAGCCACGATGGGGAGATAGCTTCATTGTCAACCTGGGTGCCGATGACCACTGAGGAGCGCTGGGAGCCAGCAAACCCAAACATGGCAGGCTGGCATAAAGATGGGGACTCTTCCGCCACTTCTTAGACTCGCCAAAGCAGGGACTACTAGTTATCGTCCTCTGAAGCGACGTGGTGCATCGGGGCGAGCCGTACCTATCTAGCCGCTGACTCGGTGAAACCCATTGCCGAGTTCTGGCGGCGCGCCCCGAAGCGAGTACTGCCGAACGAGTTCTCTTTTAGCACACTCATTCAGCAGTGCTCGAATTTTGAAGAAGCCACGGGCGAGGCAGGCGATGTCTTCCTCCTCCACCCGTATCTACTCCACGCCTCCAGCCTGAACCCGCTTCGGCTACCCCGCCTCGATAACAAATCCCCCGATTCACCTGAAAGAGCCCATGTGCTTTAATCGCCACAATGGCTCCTACTCTCCGGTGGAGCAAGCGGTCCTGAATGCGCTGGGAGCGAAGAGCCTGGACTTTGCCCCCACACAACCCAGAGAGCGGATTATTCCCGAGCGGGTAAAGCGGCAGCAGGTGGAGATAGACGCCCAGCGCGCCCGCCTCGCGGCCCAGCCGTAGCAACCCAGTCCCAGGTGGGCAGAAGCGCGCCGCTTTTCAGCCGGAGTCCCTGAGAGTTGCTAATGAAGCCTCCATCCGTTCCCGTGGAATTCACCGCGAGGGCCGCTATTTCTGTGGCATCTATGGGAGTTACTTCGCCAGGCTCACTGACTCCATTTCTGTTTCTATCTTGCCAGAGCGACAATCCCTTTAGCTCCTTGCCAGAAAGCCACGCATCGGCGTTATCATCCAGGGCCGCCATGGCAGAGTAGCCATCTTTCCAGAACAGCCAGAACGTGCTGGAGCCGAAAAGCTGCACGCCTGAGGTAATCTTGCTCCGTGCGCCTGGGATCCCATACCAGAATCGCCGTTTCGGGTGATCGCCACGAATCCAGTTTGCGCACGCCCGTGCCATCCAAGTCGAAGCGCATTGCCCTATTTCGCTGCACCACGGTTCGGCCATCCAACGCCGGGCTTGAGACAGAACACAATCGGCGTGACATAGCGAGGGGCAGACTTTTCCAACTTAGCCACTGTCGTGGCAATCCTGGCTAGCTGAGCGGTTTCGGCGCGCGTAATGCTACCTCGAGCCTGAAGCAGCCGCTTATACGATTCCCCAGCTTCCTGACTGACGAATGGCCCCACCCCTCCGCTTGTTTCTTTAAGATCGCCGGCCTCAGCACGTGTAAAAGCTAGCCAGTAGTTCTGAATCGCCGCTATCATCCAGGATTTAGAGGATGCCTCTAACCCGGAGAAGGCTCCTACTTTCGCGGCGTAGGGTGCTCCATCTTCTAGCGCACAGGCAAGACAAAGCTCGTAGAGTCCTGCTCGGGAGGAATAATTCCACTGATTGGGCTTTTTGGCAGAAGGACGTTCCACGCATGGTCAGTGCACGGTTCAGGTTGGCTATCGCAGCACGTACATGAGCCAGTTGCACTTCATCCGTGCGCTTGTACACTGATGGCAATGGCGCCTGGCTTTTTCCCGGCTTATCACTACCAAACCAGTTAGAAAACGAGAAGGTACCATTTCGGTTATAAACAGCCAGGGTATCCGCGGGTCTCCCCTCAGTTTTAGGCTTTGCTTTTGGTGCAACAAATGCAAAGTAATGCACCCGCCCTAAAAGATAATAGTTCTCCGAATCCTTCGGTTTCTTCTGAATCGCCGTCGTCAGATTGTCAATCAATCTTGGTATCGGCACATATTCCGGTCCTGGCCCATGGGTATAGCCCCTTACACCCAGCGCAAGCAGCACCAGCGCCACTAAAACCCCTCGCTTCATGCTCTTCGTTCCTCCCACAAGAAGCTTTCGTGCCGCTTATTGGCTATTCCTTTAATGGGAATATCCACTTGCGGATCCGAGGGATTGAATTACCTCGTACTGACTCGGCTGGCTATTCGCTGAGAATCGTATCGTCGCCAGAGACGAGCCGTGTAAGCTCGGTGGCAAAGGTATCCGGAGTAAGCCCTTCCCAGAAGGTCTGGAAGGCCTCGAATCGACGGGTACGTTCCGCCTCGGTGGCTTCAATCAGGGGCAGTAGGCCAACTTCGGCAGCGGGGTGCGTATGCTTCTTCTCTTCGCGCTTCCGCTCACGAGCCAGAGACTTTTTCAGCAGAGGAATACGCACATCCAGGTCATGAATGATTCCCAACTCTGACTGAATCTGCTCCACGGTCTTCATCAGTGAAGCCGCCTCGGGGTCCAGCGTAGGCAGGAAAATCTCCAGGGTGTAGCGCAGGCGCTTGGCAGCGATTCGGAGATCGTGGAGAGCCTCGATGTTTTCCATATCGCGTGAGGCATCCGCGAGGTCTAACAGCTCCTGAAGACGTACCAGAACTACAGGAGCGGAGGCACGCAGGGAAGCTTCCGGGTCGGTAGATTTCCAGAGTGGAAGAGCACGGGCCATAGCGCTATGTCCCTTCCTCTATCAGCCGCTTGAGCCGCTTCTCTAGCTTCCCTTTTTCCAATTCTTCGAGAGTCTTTTTCAGCGCTTTGCGCTCGCTGGTTCGTTTGCGTGTCAGCCGGGCGATAGTTCGCTGCACTCCATACTGCTGGTCGGCGGGCATCTCGGCGCAGGCAGTTCGGAGCGCCTCTATCTGCACATCCAGGTCACGCACCACTCCGAAGCCAGTTGTGAGCCGGGCTACCTGCCGCTCTCTACCTCACGAACCTGCTCCATAGGAAAAAGCTTCGCGAAAAGCAGCGAGGGAGGCACGCAGACGCCGGGTTGCTACACGCAGGTCATGAACTGCCTCCGGATCGTTATCACGCAGGCCAGGCAATGCCGAAAGAAGCAGGGTTAGCTGGTGCCGGAGCACGGCACGCCCCGCCTGTTCGAACGGCACATCGGGAGCAAGTTCGGGCAGAGGCGCAGACATAGTAGCGGGTCAGTGTAGCACGCCTGCGCGGTAGAATGCAAACCGTGAAATCCCTGGTTCTCGCCTTGCCTCTCACACTCCTGTTAATTTCCCTGCTCTCCGGTTGTCGCCCCTCGGGGCGGGACGGTAGCGGGCGATTTGCACGCCCTGCCGATGGCACGGTGCATGTGCTCTATACTCGCCTCTCATCGGAGCATATAAAATGGAGCATTATCGGGGAGCGAAACTGGATTGAACCGCAAGCCCAGGGCAGCTCACTTGCCCTG
This sequence comes from Armatimonas sp., assembly GCA_049840835.1. Taxonomy (GTDB): domain Bacteria; phylum Armatimonadota; class Armatimonadia; order Armatimonadales; family Armatimonadaceae; genus JANLTX01. Next base: position 3,583 of record JASGJG010000033.1, read on the forward strand.
CGTGATGTCTACCCACTGAACACTGTAGACCGCCAGGGTGGCTGCTTCACCTGGGAAATCGATCTAATCCTGGAAAAAGACCAGTGGCGCACCCGCCTGCATGGCTCCAACGGCAAGACCGCTGAGTCCAATGGTCCACGCAAGGGCGACCTATCGCTCCGAATCGACCGCGATACCGACCTGCGCCTGCCCGCAGACACTGTGCTCGCGAATGTTGGTGATACGCCGATACGCCTCAGTATCGCCCGCTAAAACGCACATTAGCTGGCTTCCTGGGGTTGGAATCGCTCCAAAAACGCCCGCTCATTCGGCTCCCAGCGCTCTTTCCAGTGCGAGGTCATATCCACGCCGAACTGAGCCGAGTCGCGCGCGATTCCCCGTGCCGTGGCGATTTCTAGCGGGACCTCTAGCCAGATTTTAAAGTCCAACAGAGGCAGCAGTACAGGGTGGAATACAGAACAGCCTTCAATAATCAGGCGCGAACACAGCGGCACCGTCCGCCAGCCACCATGGTCGGCTTCCCGGTCATCGCCCATCTGATAGCGCACTTCCTGCCCCGCTCGCCAGGGTAGCAGCACTTCACGTGCCAGCCGTTCCCGGTCGAAGCAGGGCCAATCGTCGCCAAGTACATCTCTTTCGGGTAGCCAGAAACAGTCTATCGAGACTACAGGGGCGTTTATTGCTGTGCCTAATTGTCCAGCCAGAGTGGACTTCCCAGCCCCGCCAAAACCTGAGATTCCAATCACTCCCCTCTCAGGCAGTCGTGCTATTAGTTCAGTGAGCGACAAGTCGTCTTCGCCCCACGCCATAGGCAATCAGAGGAATCATCAGCGGAAGGGTATAGGCAAGCAGCCAAAAGCCAACGTTGTCTTTTGCCAGCATGGCAGGAGTTTCCCAGAGCAAAGATAGAGCCACGATAAGCATAGCCACCGCTTGCAAAAGCATTCCAATCCACCCACGCCGTGGAAGCAAATATCCAATCCCAGTACCCATAGCTATTCCTATTGCTGTGTCAACAATTAAATAAATCGGACTTTGAATCAGTCGATTACTCGCAATATAGAAACCTGGCAATGCCCCTACCACTGCTGCAACTATTGAACCGAGTGCAATCCCACCAACCCAGGTATCTGGAAGCCTGCCGAGCAAATCCTTGCCCCACGCGAAAAATCCTTTCTCGCCAAGAGGACGCCGCGCAACGGATTGGGCCACCCATGCCGTCATTAGAAACGTCAAAATATGATTTCCAAGGATAATCAGGAAAAGGGGCTTGCTCTCTTCAGTATAAGGTCCCACAGAGCGAATGGCCCAATAACTCCTGTTACAACTTGCACCAGCCAGCCGGATGGAAGTAATTGTAACGCCTCCCACAATGGCCCTAACAATGCTGCTATTACCAATGGGATTCGAGCATGCAATGCTCTGGGGAATAATTTCCCAACCATAGTTCCCAGCAAGATGGGAGAGACTATCCAGATTAGCTGGGAGAATCCAAAATAGCCCGCCCGCCCACCTGGAGCAGGCGGCCCTATCCAAACGAAGGATTGTGCGGTGAAATAGATGACTGCCACACCAGCTATGCTTACGCATAACGCGCCCAACAATTGTCGAACTGGTGTCCGGCGGCTCTCTTCCCAGATACAGACTATTTCCGCCGTCACCTCTTGCGCAGAGCCAAACTGCTTCAGTGCACGAGTTACTGCCTCCTCGGAGCTACATCCCAGTTCCTGTTCGGACTGTACTATAGCCAGCAGATGGGTCCGCAGCTCCAGGAGTTCCGCCTTTTGCTCAATAAGCGGGAGCCTATCCAGCCCTTCTTCTACATCTGTTAGGTACTCTGTTAGAAGGAGGGAGGAAGGAGCCTTTTCTGGCTCCATGCTCTCCAGGTTCATGGGGCTACACGCCGTTTGCGCCCGATGAAATAGGCCATTGCTGAGGCTGCCAGAGCGCCAGAGGCAAAGAGGGTTGAGTATTCGACGATGCCCGGAGTAACTTTGCTGTTCGAGAAAACACCTATGAGAATCCCTATCCCCAGAGTAATGGCTTGAATTAGCGGCGCTACCCAGCCACGCTTCGGTTGTAGATAGCCAACTATTCCGCTGATGAGGAACGTGGAAGCCAGGCTCCAGGCGGCATAGGTGGGCGATAGAGAAGGAAAGGTCTTCGGGCTCGCTTGCAGCATCTCCCAGAGAGTCCAGGGTAGGCGTAGTAGAGATAAGCCCGTGCCTACCAGGGCATAGGTGCCCATGGCCCCCACCCAGGTGTCTGGAATTCGGCTGAGCAGGTCCTTACCCCAGTTCCACCAGCCCACCCTGTCGCGCCGGGCGGCGCGCAACGGACTGTGCAGCCCATGCCAGTGTCAGGAAAATGATCAGGGTATAGACATAGTTGGACAGCATACCGGGATGCGTCAGTAACTGAAGCCATGCCTTCCATGCTTCTGGCTTGAAGCTATAGTCCACCCAATCCCAGCCTAAGGGACTTCCTACCGTCCCCCAGATGCCGGTCACAATCCAGGTGAAGGCAGCGGCGATAATCGGAACCCGCGCCCGATGCGCTCTGGGAAAGAGTTTGCCAACTACCGTGCCTAAAAACATCGGCGCCAGTACAGGCAAGAAAGTAGAGAGCCCAAACTTAGACAGGATGTGCCCGCCGCTCTCCACCTCACGTATCTGCGACCAGGTGAGAATCTGCCCGGCGGCATAGCTTAAGACAGCGCCCAGAGTAGCGACAATCAGCGCTCCCCGGAACTGCTGGCCTGGAGTCTGGCGAACCTGCACAATCTTATCGGTGACTTCACGCGCTGAGCCGAACTGCTTGAGGGTATTGATAGCGGCCTCTTCAGGCGTAGCTCCCAGCTCTTGCTCCGCTTCCATCAGGGATGCTAAATGTGCGCGTAGCTCCAATAGCTCGGCTCGCTGGCTCGGCAGGCGTAAGAGACTTGAGCCCAGCCTCCGCCTCTACCAGATATTGCTCTAAGCGCGCGTGCATACGCTCCTGCTCTACATGTAGGAGAGGCATACCCTGTATCTCCTCGTTCTTCTTTTTCAAACCGCTGCGACAACGTACTCATGCCAGCTTTCTCCTTCGTGATGGCAACCGAAACGATAACAGAACTCCAGCAAACACGGGGGCTGCAACCAACCCAACAGAGGCCAGTGGCCAGAACCAGCCAGCGCTGGCACTGGTTTGATTTGCAATCAGAAGCATAAAACCGTACATGACGGTGAGCGGCGGCATAGCAGCCATAGGAATAGCCAGCAGCGCCAGAGACTCCCCCACTTTAAGGCTCATTAACCAGCCCAGCAGAAAAAGCGGCAGAATAAAGGGAATATGAGTTAACATCGATTGGGGAGTAGAGGGACGCTGCATCCCGGCCATCCCCAACATAAAAATTAAGCAGCCGATTGTAAGAAAGACATGAGCCGCGAAGAAGGGTCCCTGGGACCAGGCTCCCCAGAACGTTCGCCGCTCGGTTCGGGTTGTCTGCCGAGGAACGCCCAACTGAGCAATAGCCGCAGCCTCCGCTTCCTCTTCGGTGAGACCAAGCTCCCGGTTAGCCTCTATCAGCGCGTTCAAGTGAGTGCGGACCTCAGCAAGCTGCTCGGCGCGCTGGGTAACAGGCAGGTCTTTCAGTTCGTGTCGAAGCTCTTCGACATAGTTCTCAAGCCGGACGGGCATCGGGTTTGCCTCCCAGAATAGACTCTATAGTGCGGGCATACTCGCGCCATTTTTTGGTGAGTTTGATGACTTCGGCCCGGCCATCTTCTGTAAGAGAGTAAACCTTCCGCGCCGGGCCAGAGGGTTGTATTTCCCACTCTCCTATAATCAGACCGTCCGCCTCTAGCGCTCGCAGAGCAGGGTAGAGGGTCCCCTCACGCATAGTCAGCGCATCTGCTGAGCGGCGCTCTATCTCACGGGCGATACCGTAGCCATGAAGAGCACGCTCCTCTAGCACTGCCAGAATCAGCGTGGGTATATCGTTCTTGGGTAAGTCTCTGGGCATCCTGCATTAGATATACCTCTAAAATCTATGTATGTCAAGAATGGCTCTACATAAAAAAAGCCACACGACTCTCAGAGAGTAGTGTGGCCTGGTGTGTTAGTAAACTTACTTCGAGGAATCCATTGCGCCGAGTATCATAATGCCTACCCAGGCAAACCCTGTGAGCACCAGAAGCACTGTTCCGATAATTCCCATTATCTTGCCAGCTAACGCATTGCCACGCTGGCTCTGGTCATAGTTCGGGTTGGAGTCCAGAATCTTCAGCGCGTTAGCGCCTAGAATCCAGGCTACAGGTGCCAGAATCTGGCAGAGCACGATTCCGAGAATTCCCAGCACCATGGGAGTCGTACCACTTACCGGACTTGGCAAACTCTGCCGGTGTGATGACGGTACATCCGGGCGTACGGGAGGTGCATAGGTGCCCGGCGGCGGTGGGGTTATCTCAGTACCACCACCCAGTGTTACCAGAGGCGGTTCCGGCACCGAAGGCGTCAGCGGAGGCATTGGGGGCGGAGCCTGAGTCATAGCCCCCAGTTCCGATAACCGCAAACGTGCTTGCTCGTAGCCTGGATCCAGAGCCAGAGCCTGCTCCAGCCGAGAAACAGCTTCGGTGCGCCGCTCCAGAGTGATGAGAGTCAGCGCCACATTGTACCGTGGTTCTTGGCGCTCTCCGGCTGAAGCCGGGTAGCCTCCTCGAATGCTGCCAGAGCCTCATCGGGCCGGGCGCCCTGTGCCAGTGCTCCTCCCAGCAGTCGCCATGCCATCACATCTGCAGGCTCTTCTACTGTCGCCAGGCGCAGCATCTCTACCGCTTCGGGGATGCGCCCATCGCGCAGCAGTGCTGCTCCTCTTTCTCGATTCTGGTTTGTCATTACGTTCTCTACTACCTTTGAGCGAGCGCCGAACCCAGGGTCGCCAGCCGAATAATCACCCCCAGAGCGGATAGCACGGTAGCGATGATAGCGACGGTTCTTGCTGCCTGTAAAGTTCCTCGTGGAGCCTGGTCATCTTCCGGGTATTCCGACAGAATGCGCAGTCCTTCGCTGGCCTTCACAATAGCGTATGGCCCCAGTATCAACCCAAAGCAAAAGATACTCACAATTGCCATGGTCAGGATATTGCCCGCATTGACATCTGGTGCGTATCGCCGCGGTGCATCCACTGGACGGTAGGCTCCTGGCGGGGGCGCATACCCGCCCGGTCCTGCCGAAGGCGGCGGAGCCACTGGACCGGGTTTATCAGAAGCACTGCCACCGATACTGCCTATTCCTGCCATACCACCCGAAGCGGGTGCCCCTGGAGCTGGCGGAGCCGAGCTGGGAGTGGGAGCCGCACCTACCCCACCAATAGGCGCAAGACCGCCACCGATAGGTTGTAGCGCGGGAGCGGCGGGAGCGGCAGCGGGTGGAGGCAGGTCGGCGGGTTTTGGAGCGGCAGGCGCACCTACAGTCCCCAGTGATGCAGGCGAGGGGCTACCACCCCCAGTCGCTGCTGGTGTTGCTGCGGGTGGAGGTGGTGGAGCGGGTGTGGGAACAGGCTTGGCCGCAGGCCCTCCGCCAAGTGTGGGATCTGGCGGAGGCGGCGCCACGGTATCCGGCGCGATTCCGCCGATTTCTTTTAGCTTGGCACGAGCTTGCTCATAGCCGGGATCCAGTGCCAGAGCTTTCTCTAAATGACTGCGTGCCTCAGAGTTCCGGTCGGACTTCACCAGCGCCACAGCCAGATTGAACTGGACCCGCGCCGATGTGGGCTGAAGCTCTGCGGCTTGCTGGAACGCCCCAATAGAGTCATCGGTCTGCCCCAATGCCCCGAGTGCTGCGCCCATCATCTGCCAGGCCATAGCATCGCCTGGATTCTGAGTGGTCACTTCTTTCAAAACGGCGACAGCACCTTCGAGTTCGCCTTCTCGCATCAGGGCTTGTGCCCTCTCTCGCGAAACTTCTTCCATGAAATTCAAATACTCCTTAACAATTGCAGGGTTTAATCGCAAACCATTTTATGAGGGACTGGCGGTTCGTTTCGCCTGCTGAATCCCCCAAAAAGCGCACAGAACATTGAAGATAACCGACCAGGCACTTCCCAGACCGGAACGGCCGCCTTCCAGGAGGCTTAAGAGTAAGTAGAGAAGGCAGAAACCACCGATGAAGAGCGACGCTACGACGACAGCGATAGTAGCAGGAGTCTTGCCCTCGCGCCCGTATCCCTTGACTGCTGCCAATCCGATAAGAAAACCCACCCCAATACCCAGTAGGGACAGATTTATGTTAGCCAGGACAATAATGGCAATCCAGATGCCTATCCCAACTACCCCGGCAATGACCGCCAGTACGATTGACAGAAACACACGCCCTGTATCAACAGGTTCTTCCGGGTAGTAGGCAAGGTCAGGAGATGGTGTAGCCACATCCGAATTGGACAAGGGACGAGGAGCGGCTACGCTCCCACCCAGATTAATCAACGCTTCGCGGGCCTGTGTATAGCCAGGGTCTAAAGCGAGGGTCTGTTCCAGGCTGGAGCGGGCTGCGGCAGTATCACCAATCCGCTCCTGAGCCAGTGCCAAGTTGTAGCGATTCTTCGGAGAAGCTGGATTGAGCGCAACAGTGCGCTCGAATGCTCTCTACAGAGCCGGGTATATCGCCAGAGGAACCTAGTGCGGCTCCTAAATAACGCCAGGCATTTTCGTCTGCCGGGTTAGTAGTAACCGCCTCATGAAGCGCTTGAGCAGCCTCGGTGAACCGTCCCTCTTGCAGCAGGGCCGCCCCCCGCTCGCGCGCTAAATCTGACATCTACAGTAACCTCCTTCTGAATTCTAAAGGAAGGAGGCTTGCTCTGTCAAGCCGCTACCAGTTGTTTGAGCCGCCAACGAGCCGGGTCATAGCTGGGGTCCAGAGTAAGAGCACGATGCAGGCGCGCCTTGGCCTCACGGAACTCTCCCTGCTTTTCCAGAGCGATAGCGAGGTTGAAATGATTTTTGGGGCTCTCTGGGCGGAGAGCAATTGCGCGGGAAAAAGCGCGGATAGACTCATCTACATCACCGGCAGCTCCCAGGGCTGCTCCCAGCCAGCGCCACGCCAGTTCATCGTTGCTATCCAGGTCTACTGCCTCACGGAGAACTTCCGCTGCTTCGTTGAATCGTCCCTCTTTAGTAGAGCTGCACCACGCTCACGCACTGTCTTCATTGTCTGACACCTCTGCCAGAAGGGATAGCAAGATTTATGCCGTAGTAATTGTACGGGCAAAATAGTTCCAATTTTATTTAATTTCCGGTTATTTCCAGTACAGAAATATCTGAGCAAAGTACTCGGAGTAGAGCACTGTAGCGACGAAGCATAGAGCCCTGCTATAATGGGTAGCTGGGCTGCACTTGACAGCAGGACCAAGACATGCTATTCTAACCTCTGTCCACTACGGACCGTGGGCGAGTGGTGGAACGGTAGACACGCTGGTCTTAGGAACCAGTGCCGAAAGGCGTAGGGGTTCAAATCCCCTCTTGCCCATAAATTACATAACGCGGGAGTAACTCAGTGGTAGAGTGTCACCTTGCCAAGGTGAAAGTCGCGAGTTCGAATCTCGTCTCCCGCTCTCAACAAAATAAGTCCTTTCCGACAAGGTACTGGCGCGGCGGCTTAAGGCCCGCCCCCGGTGCCTTTTTTGTTGACTTAGTATTAATCAGGAGAAGATTTCCGCCGATGCAGGTGACTAAAGAGGTGCTCGACCCCTGCCAGGTCGCGCTGACCATCACCGTCCCGTCAGACACCTTTGCTGCTGCTACCAAGCGCGCCATGAACCAGGCGTCCGCTAGCCTACAGCTTCCGGGTTTCCGTAAGGGTAAGGTTCCTCAGCATATTGCCAAGGGTTATCTGGACCCGTCCAAGCTCGCTCAGCGTGCTGCTGAGCTTAGCGTCCCCGATGCCTACCAGGAGGCCATTACTCAGGAAGGGATCGAGCCATGGGCCGACCCCAACTTTGAGGTTCTGGAGCTTCCCGAAGACGGTACGCTGAAGTTCAAGGCTACCGTGCCGCTGCGCCCGCAGATCACTCTGGGACCCTACAAGGGTCTGGAGTTCGAGAAGCGCAACCTCACTATTCGCGATGAAGACGTGGAGAAGGAACTGACCCAGCTTCGCGAGCGTTTCGCCGAGTTCCCCGAGGTAGAGCGTGGTGTGGAGACCGGTGACATCATTCTTTGCGAACTTCAGGCGACGGTAGAAGGCTCGGAGCTTCCCGATCTCGCCGAACCGCGTATGACCGCTATCGAAGTAGGTAAGAACATTGCCGAGTTCGATCAGGGCCTGCTCGGTCTGAAGAAGGGCGAGAAGAAGACCATCGAGGCTACCTACCCGGACGACTTCGAGGACGAGAGCCTGCGTGGCAAGAAGGGCACGTTTAATGTCAACGTGACCGAGGTTCGCAGCCGCCAGGTGCCCGAGCTGACCGATGAACTGGTACAGAAGGCCCACCGCACCGCCAAGACGGTCGATGAGCTGAAGGTCGCTGTCCGCGAGAGCTTAGAGAAAGCTGCCGTGGAGATGTCGGACAACGAGCTGGAGTTCAACCTGATCTCCAAGATCGTGGAGAACAGCCAGATTCACTTCCCGCCTGTGCTTCTGCAGCACGAGATGCAGATGGAAGCGAACCAGCTAGCTCAGGCGCTGGAGCAGCAGAAGACCAGCTTCGAGGATTATCTCGCCAGTCAGGGTAAGACTCAGGAGATCTGGCGCGAAGAGCTGGCCGCTGGTGCCGCCGTTCGCATCAAGAACTCCCTGGCCCTCTCCGAGGTCGCCCGCTCTGAGAAGCTGGAGCTGACTGAGGAAGACCTGGACAAGAAGATTGTGGAGCGCGCCGAGCAGATCGGTTCGTCGCCCGCTGCCGTGCGTGCGCTGGCCGAGAGCCAGAACACCCTGGAACGCTTCCGCGAGTTGGCCCTGACCGAGAAGATTCTGAACTTCCTGAAAGATTCCAGCAAGATCACCGAGCGCACGGTAACGTCGGACGAGCTGGACAGCGAATCTGGTGAGGCGGCTGAGGCCAAGACCGAAGAGAAGCCCAAGGCGAAGAAGGCCCCGGCCAAGAAGACCGCCAAGGCTGCTGAAGTCGAAGCTCCCGCCGAAGAAGCGGCTGAGCCCGCTGCTGAGGCAGAGGTCGAAGCCGGTGTAGAGGCTCCCAAGGCCCCGGCCAAGCGCACTCGCAAGAAGACAACCGAGGAGTAATTCTTCTAAATGCCCCTTCAGATCCCTACCGTCGTCGAGCGCGATGCCCGTGGAGAACGCGGGTACGGGCTTTTCGATCTGCTGCTCAAGGACCGGATCATTATCCTGGGTGAGGAAGTGGACGATGTGCAGATGAGCATCATCGTCGGCTCCTTCCTTTACCTGGATAAAGAAGACCCGGACCGTGACATCCATTTCTACATCGGATCGCCCGGCGGCTCGGTGACGGCAGGGCTGGCGATCTACGACACGATGCAGTTGGTGCGCGCGGATGTCGCCACCTACTGCCTCGGCATGGCCGCCTCCATGGGGGCGGTCCTGCTGGCCGCAGGCGCCAAGGGCAAGCGTTTTATTCTTCCGAACGCCAAAGTCATGATTCACCAGGTCAGCGCCGGTATCCGGGGAACAGCTGGTGATATTGACGTGCAAGCGCGTGAGATTTTGCAGACCAACGATAAACTGGCCCGCATCTTGCAACATCATACCGGGCAGGACCTGGATCGGATTAAGAGCGACATCCAACGTGACCACTATATGACCGCCGAAGAAGCGGTAACTTATGGTGTGGTAGACGAGATTTTGACTCCCGGTACACGGTCGTAGACCACCCATTGTAAAAAGGGTGAGAGCGAGGTAAGAGTGGCGCGAATCGGCGGATATGATCGGAACGATAATCGGTGCGTGTTATGCGGCAAGAGCCGTGAGCAGGTACGCAAACTAATCCTGGGAGTCCATGGAGGCGTCTGCTCGGATTGTGTGGGACTTTGCAACGATGTCCTGCGCTCCGAGAACGACGCTGAAATAGAGGAAGCGCTCCCGGTCGGTCATGTTCCGAAACCGCGCGATATCCACCGCTATCTGAATCAGTACGTAGTCGGTCAGGAGCGCGCCAAGAAATCGCTCTCGGTAGCTGTCTACAACCACTACAAGCGGATTCACGCCCCCAGTTCCGAGGTCGAACTGCAGAAGTCCAACATCATGCTGCTCGGCCCCACCGGGTCCGGCAAGACTCTTCTGGCCCAGACTCTCGCCCGCATTCTCAATGTCCCGTTTGCCATCGCCGATGCCACCTCGCTCACGGAAGCAGGCTATGTAGGCGAAGACGTAGAGAATATTCTTCTCAAGCTGCTCCAGGCCGCCGACGATGGCGAGAACCTGCAGACAGTTGTCAAGAAAGCCGAGCGCGGCATCATCTACATCGATGAAATCGATAAGATTGCCCGCAAGTCCGACTCCCCATCTCTGACCCGTGATGTCAGCGGCGAGGGCGTACAGCAGGCGCTCCTGAAAATCTTAGAGGGCACCATTGCCAATGTTCCCCCGCAGGGTGGACGAAAGCATCCCCAGCAAGAGTACCTGCAGCTAGACACCACCAATATCCTATTCATCTGCGGCGGCGCGTTCGATGGGCTCCAGCCGATTATTGAGCGCCGTATGAACAAGCAGCAGGTCGGCTTCAAGTCGGACCGCACCGAGCGCAAAGACATCGGCGCAGACCCCTTCGCCCATATCCTGCCAGATGACCTCATGCGCTACGGCCTGATTCCCGAGTTCATCGGGCGTCTCCCCGTAGTGGCTACTCTCTCCCCACTGGATGAGAAAGCGCTGATAGACATCCTGGTAGGCCCGCGAAACGCGCTGACCAAGCAGTACCAAAAGTTCTTCGAATACGATGGTGTGGGTCTGAGCTTCACCGACGGCGCACTAACTGCAATTGCCGAAGAAGCTATTCAGCGCGGCACCGGCGCCCGTGCTCTGCGCACCATTATCGAGGAAGTCATGATGAACATCATGTACGAAATCCCCTCCACCACAGGCGTAGATACCGTCGTCATCTCTGAAGAAACCGTGCGCGAGCGGACCGACCCCGAAATCATCCGTTACGACCGCGCGGCCTAGAGTACTTCGAAAGCCCCGCTCTCTTTAAGAGAGCGGGGCTTTTGTTATCGGATAGAATACCCCCTGTGAAACTCCTCATCACTGGTGCTGCCGGTATGCTCGGCAAGGATGTTCTTGCCGCCTGCCATGCCCGTGGACACGAAGCCATTCCCGCGGACCGTGCGCTCTTAGATGTCACCGATTTCGATGCCTGCCACGCACTGCTGGGGCAGCTTCAGCCAGATGCCGTGCTGCACTGTGCGGCGTGGACGGATGTAGACGGTGCGGAGAAAGACCAGAACGGTGCGTATAGAGGGAACGCACTGGGTGCCTGGCATATGGCGGCAGCTTGTGCCGAAGTGGGTGTATGGCTGGCTTATGTCTCTACTGACTTTGTCTTCGATGGCGAAAAAGGCTCCGCATACGATGAGTTCGATGCTGTAAACCCGGTCAGTACCTATGGTCGCAGCAAGGAAGCGGGCGAGCGCCTGGTTCGGCAGACTCTACCGCAGCAGCACATTATTGCCCGCACCAGCTTTCTCTATGGTGTGCATGGCAAGAACATTATCAAATCCATTGCCCGGTTCGCGCAGACCCGCCCGGAGCTTAGCTTCGTGACCGATCAAGTTGTCAGTCCAACCCATACTGCCGATGTGGGGGAAACCCTGCTGGATTTAGTAGAGAGCCCCTTGCCGGGTACCTACCACGTAGCCAGTGCTGGGGAGTGTTCGCTATTTGAGCTAGCCAGTGCCGTGATAGAGGAGCTTGGTCTCTCTACTCCCGTGCTGCCGACTACTTTTGCCGAGTTTGTAGAGAAGTACCAGCCACCCGCCCGCCGACCAAAGCACTCCCCTTTGCTCTGCCGGGCGCTCGCCATGCGTGGCATGAACGCACCTCCCCATTGGCGAGAGGCTTTAAAAGAATATCTGGCCCGACCAGAGGCGCTAAGCTAGCGCCCCTGCCCTGTGGTTGGTGTCAGTATCTTGCCTGTTCCCGAAGCAGAGGACTGCCCGCCTCCCCACTTGAGTACAGCTTTAATCGTAGTTTGGGTCTCCAGTTCCTCCGCAAGAGCAGCTCGTGTCTGCGGATTCAGCATCATCGACAGAAATTTCTGCCGCTGCGCCTGGTTCGAGTCCATAACGATCAGATAGCGAATCAAATCATCGTGCAGGTGGGCAGCTTCAGGATTGTTTTTGGCAAGCGTTACCAGGCGCGGGAGAATTTCCTTCTGGGAGAACTCGCTCCCTCCCCCTTGCATCACAAGACCTATCAGCGCCTCCGGTCTCTTACTAGCCTCCAGCGCATCCGCTTTCGCAAGTTGCTGCTTCACAGCTTCCTGTTGTCTGGCCTGATTATCCAAGGACTGCAACACGGATTTTTTGAGAGCCTCATCGGATATTTTGGCGGCAACACGGTAAGCAGACGGTAGATCCTGCCGCATTAGCTGAATCGTCATGCTGTGCATCAGCGTGTTGTTCATCAAAGAGGGCTTCAGGGCTTCCAGGTGCCGAACCGCACCGGGCACAGACACCCGCATTTCCTGAGTGATAATCGTGCTGCGCATCGAGTCCAGACTTGCTTCGGGAAGCTTTTCACTCCAGTTCCAGGCATTATCGAAATGCTCTGCCGTCAGATGCGCCTGTACAATCGCCTGCACCGCACTTATCAGCTCTGGGCCAGTCAGGGTGCTAGCAAACTTCTCCAGAGCCGGTAGCTCCTTCGGCGCTACCTCTGTAAATACACCAGGCAAAATCAAGCTCCGGTTTCGTTTTCCATCTGCGTTCTGATTCAGAAACTCCAGTGCCCCCTGAAGTCCCCGCTCATTACCAAGCACCCTGCCGAGAGCGAGCGGGGTAGCCTCGGAATTTCCCTCGTGCGCCAGATAACCAGAAACGCGGGCAGCCCGCTCATAATCTTTGGCGTCCAATAGCTTGGGAAATAGCGCGGATGCCAGCTCCCGCCCTTCGTTACTGTTTTCCTCCAGAGCCGCTACAGCATCGGTGGCAGCTGCCAGATTCCCGGTTTTGAGCGCGGCCATGCCACGCATGAAGGCAAAATTTTTCCCGCTATAAGCCGCCTTGAAATCGGCCCCCTTGAGCCATTCCTCCATAGGTACCCCGGTAGCGAGCGGTACCAGTAGGGCAAAGGCACCGATACTACCGAACACCAGAATCGCCCAGCGCAGGGGTTTCCCGGAGCGTGCCGTTTTTTGCGTAACAGGCGACGGTGTTTGTACGGCTTTCTGCTCTTCTTGCTGCTCCACTTCGGGCAGGGAACGCTGGCGGTCAGCTTTTTGCTCTTCCTCAACGAGAACACGGCGCATAGTAACTCTCCTTTCTACACAGCCTCACAATACTACTGTAGAGCCGCTGGCTCTTTTTTGTTACAGAGAACAGTTGCTTTGAACTAATGAACGGACAACGTTCCGGGAATGAACTGAGTTATCTTGCCTGTGCCAGATGTCATGGCACGGGTGTTCCCCCATTGAATCTCTGCCTTTATGGTTGTTTCCGTTTCCAGCTCTTTGGCCAGAGCGGCACGCACCTCTGGATTCAACATCATGGAGAGGTACTTCTTTCGCAATCCTACTTCCGTGGTCTGTACAATCACGTAGCGCAATACATCGTCGTATAGCTTGGTGACCTGTGGATCGTTCTTTGTGAGGGCAAGAAGTCGAGGAAGTATCTCATCCTTTACCCGCAGGCTCTGACTATTCTGCATCAGGAGCGAGAGCAGTGGATCCACTCGGAGGTAGGGCTCTTTCGCATCTACCTCAGCGAGCTGCTCTGTCCAGCGTTTCTGCTGCTCGGTCTGAGACTTGATCATTTCCAGAGCGGACTTCTTGAGCTTTTCATCAGGAATCGTCGCTGCCACCTGCGCGGCGGCTTGCAGATCACTGCTCATCATCTGCATGACCAAAATATTCTGCATCCCTGGTGTTATGGAACCAGTCTTCATGGCACTCAGGTGCTGCACGGCAGTCTTCGGGCTTACTCGTGCCTCCCGATTCACCAGATCTATTCGCAGTTGCTCTCTCATGGCTTCCGGGAGCTGCTCGCTCCACTGCCACGCCTCTTTGAAATACTGCGCCTCTGTGTAGGTGCGCACGATTGTCTGTAGTGCACTGACCTTCTCCTCACCGCTCAGAGTCGCCGTGAGAGCCTCCAGAGCGGGCATTTCTTTGGTCGCCACTGCCCCGAATATGCCCGGCACAATCAGCGTGCGATAGCGTGCGGCATCTGCATTCTGCGTCAGAAAGTCCAATGCTCCCTTAAGCCCTCGCTCGTTTCCCAGTGCCACACCCAGCGCTACCGGGCCGTTCTCTGCCTGCTCTTTCCTGGAATTCAGATACTCGATGATTTTCGCCACGCGCTCGTAGTCCTTCGCCTCCATCAGCAAGGGAAATAGCGCAGAGGAAAGCTCATCTGCCTCGGTGCTCTTTGGTTGCAGAGCCATCAGAGTATCTGTCGCGGCGGCCAAGTTACCCGCTTTTACAGCTGCCATGCCCCGCATGTACTTAAGGTTATTGCTGCTATACGCCTTCTTGAAATCCGCGTTTTGTAGATATTCCGCAAGGGGTACCCCGGTTATCGCGGGAGTAAGCATGGCGAAGATACCAATGCTGCCAAATATCAGAATCGCCCAGCGTAAGGCTCCATTAGAACGGCCTGCCTTTTTCCTGGGCTGGGCAGAAACCTTTGGAACTGCCTGCTCTACCTGTTGCTTTTCCTGCTCTGGTTCCACCAGAGGGAGCTGGCGCGGAGTAGCCTTCTCTTCTTCGGCGAAAATACGGCGCATAGGTGACTCCCCTCTCTCTACTCCAATAGTAGACCCAGGATACCACCGTTTTATTCAAACACAGATACGATTTCTTCCACCTATTTTCGCGTCGTAGAGCCGAGCATCTGCATAACTCAGTAGTTGTTCCGCTGTGAGCGCCAATCCATCGGCACAGATACCCATACTCAGAGTTACCTGCAGGTCCGGGTGAGCCTGATCCCAGGTATGCCCCGCCACAGTCTCTCGAATGCGCTCGCAGAGCGCCTGAGCAGCTTCTATATCTGTGTCTGGCAAGACAATCAGGAACTCCTCGCCTCCCATACGGGCAAGAATGTCTGAGGAGCGGCAGGTCTGGCGCAGTAGATTCGATAGTTCGGCTAGCACAAAATCACCCGCAGCGTGGAGAAAGCGATCATTGATACGCTTGAAGTGGTCCACATCCGCTAACACCACACTGAGCGGGCGATGGTGGCGCTGGCTATGCGCGTGCGCCTCCGAAAGGCGCTGCATTCCGACCCGGCGGTTAAGCAGGCCGGTAAGCCCATCTTCTCGGGCCAGGCGCTCGGCACGCTCCAGCGCAGTAGCCAGCTCCTCGGTGCGCAGGCGCTGAAGTTCGGCTTCTTTCCGGGCTTGCTCCACGGCATGTTGCGCCTGGAGCCGCTGCGCCCGGAGGTCTAGAGTTTCTAAGAAGACTTCCTCTTTAATCTGGTGAAACGCCTCAAAGTGGTTCAGTGCTTCTTCAAAGCGAGCCTGACTCTTCAGTTGCTTGGCCAGCGACTCATGGGTTAGAAACATCAGCTCGCGGGATTGAATCTCCTGAGAAAGCGAAAGTGCCTGCTCCAGTGCTGCCAGGCTTTCTTCGGGAGTACCCAGTCGCCCTAGGGTAATCAGGTTATGAACTTCGCTGTGGCGGTCACCCATGCGGCGATTGAGTGCGAGGGCCTGATCCAATCTCTCACTGGCTAGGGTGTGTTCTCCCAGATCGACCAGCACATTGGCCAGGTTTCCCAGTGTGTTCGCCTGCCCCTGAACATCTCCCAGAGCCAGTTTCAGGGCAAGGGATTCCTCATGGCACTGCCGGGCTCCCATAAAGTCTTCCTTGCCATAAAGCGCGAGCCCTTTGTTGCCCAGGGTAGTGACGTACATCTTCTGTAGACCGGCCTCGCGGCTGCGGTTCAGACTGGTCTCTAGCCACTGCAGCGCTTCCTCGTAGGCGCGGAGCTGGATATGGACATTGCCGATGTTCCCCAGCGACGATATCTCGCCCAGTACATCCCCTAATGTCTGGCGGATTCGGAGGGCGCACCGGTGGGATTCCAGCGCTTCGTGGTAGTCGCCCAGCCGATCCTGAGCGATGGCGATGCGGTTCCAGGCATTGGCCTCACCGCGCAAATGCCCCAGATAGCGCGCATCTTCCAGGCATTGCTGCTGCAGAGTCAGTGCCCGCACAAACTCACTCTGCCGATGCCAGGTCAGGCCGATCTCCGAGCGGGCATCTAGCGCGCTGTATTGATCTCCTTGCTGCTCGAAGGCATTTGTGGCCAGCCCGAAATAGCGTCGGGCATCGTCGAAATGCCCCATTCCCGCTTGAGCTATCCCCAGGGTGTAGTAAACCGGGCCATCTTGCTCTCGGGGCCTATTCGGGAGCGCCTCGGCCTCCTGCGCCAGCGCCAGAGCATCTACAGAGCGCCCCTCTTGCATCAGGCAATACGCCGTCAGGCTCAACCGCAGAGGAGTAGGCTCTGTCGGCTCACTATCCCAGGCCTTCAGCTGCTCCGGCTCATGGCGAATATTCCACCAGCTAGTCACATTTACATCATCGGCATTGTGCGAAAAATTCACTCAGGTCTGGTGAGAGCAAACATGGCGTCTGAATTTGCACGGGCATACCAGTCTGCGCTCATACGGGCGATGTAGTCCACACGCTCGGCGTCTACCGTGCCGTTTTCGTTAAGCAGCTCCTCGGCAACATGGAACTGCACAATCTCACCGATGCAGTAGTTAGCGGAGAGCGGGCCGGGACCATGCCGAACTATCTGAAATAGGCGGCACTCCAGCGCCATGGGAGACTCGGCCACATAGGCCGGTTTTACCAGTTCTGAAGGCGCAGTCTGAAATCCCGCCTGCTCCCACTCGCTTACGCCATAGGGAAAACTTCCGGATGCCATGTTCATGCGCTCTGCCATGGAATGAGTCACCACCGAGATTGTCCACTCCTCTGTGGCCTCGATATTGATGAGTGTGTCTTTCTTTGCGCCTGTTCTGCTGCCGAGCGGCGAGACGACAACACTCGGCGGGTTCGCACCGCCCGCCATGAAGTAGGAGAACGGAGCGAGATTTGGTAGTCCTTCGGGAGAGAGTGTGGAGACAAAAGCGATGGGGCGCGGCGCTACACAGGCATTCAAAAGCTGATAGCTGGCCCGCACCCCCAGTTCTTCCGGGTTGAGAGAGCGGTGGGTCACATCGCTATTCTACCCAAGCTGTAAATGCCCCAATTGAGTCGCTACGTTGGCAAAGTTGGAGTAGTCGTACCCTTCTACCGCCAGCCCTGCCTCATTGAAGCGCCAGACTTCGCAAACATCCATGGAAAACGGTTTTCCTGTCGCTGGAAACGGTCCCAGTGGCCCGGTCTGGTGCCCCACGGCGCGAAACCGAGCAATCACCCAGTCTCCGGCAGCTACATAGACAGGATCCACAATCTGCATGTCCGCCGACATCTCTTTATGGCTATCCAGCCAACCGCGAAACTCAGCGGGTGTGGTGCAGGTCATTCCTTTGCCATAGTCCGTCAGCCGAAAATCAGGCGCTGCAAACGCTTCGATGGCGGCATTGTTCCCCGCGTTGAACAGGTCATGCGCCGCTTGAAACCTGTCGATAAATCCCGTTGTCTTCGATACCATCGTCGGTTATCCTCCAGGAAGCACAATAGCCTCCTGGTCTTAACCAACTCTTACGTCCTCGGCTTCCAGCTCATAGGATACGCGCCATCTTCCAGCGCCGCGGCGGCTTTTGTCAGCTTCAGGGGCCGAAACGTATCCAGCATGACAGCCAGCTCCTCCGTGCGGGTAGCACCCAGGCTGGCCTCTACCGCGCCAGGCTGTGGTCCGTGAGGCAATCCGGACGGGTGCAGGGTAATGGAGCCAGTCTCGATACCCCGACGGCTGGCGAAGTTGCCATTGACATAGTAGAGCACTTCATCGGAGTCCAGATTGCTGTGGTTATAGGGCACCGGAATCGCATTGGGGTGATAGTCCAGCATGCGCGGCACAAAGCTGCACACCACGAAGTTGCGGGCTTCAAAGGTCTGATGCGAAGGTGGCGGCTGGTGAATACTGCCGGTAATCGGCTCGAAGTCCCCGATATTCAATGCCCAGGGATAGAGATAGCCATCCCAACCTACCACATCGCAGGGATGGAAGTTGTAGAAATAGGCTGTGAGTCTCCCACGTGCTTTGATACGCACTTCATGCTGGCCGCTCTCGCTGATAAATAAGGGCTCTGTGGGAGTGCGAATATCTCGCTCGCAAAACGGTGCATGTTCCTCTAGCTGCCCATAGGCATTTCGATAGCGCTTCGGGGGCTCTATGGTGCTGGCGGAGCTCTCAATAACCAGCATCACAGTGGGACCGGTCTCTTCAACAACTCGATAGATAGTGCCGCGCGGTACGATCAGATAGTCCCCCTCCGAGTAGGCCAGGGTTCCGAACATGGTTTCCAGTCGTCCCTTGCCTGTATGCACGAAGAGCAGGTCATCGCCATCGGCATTCTTATAGAAATACGGCATCGGTTCCGTGGGCTTCACAAGGCTAAAGCTCACGTCATCGTTAACCAGCAGTGGTACTCGCCCCGAAACCGGGTCCCCTGAAGGAACGAGATTCCCCGTTTTCAAGTGCCTGTGGCGCAGCGGCTCGAAGTCCAGTGTTTCCGGCTTCAGGTCACCCAGATACTCGAACTCCTCTACCTGCGTGGGGAGGTTGTTGTGGTAGAGAATAGAGGCGATTCCCGAAAACCCCTCGGTGCCGAAGACCTGCTCCGCGTACAGCGAGCCATCTGGCTTACGAAACTGAGTGTGCCGCTTACGCGGCACCTCACCTAACTTCACATAGTGCGCCATGTATCCGTCCTTTACACGCCATCGTTACCGAGGTCGCTGCCAGGGAAAGCGCCAGCGTGGTTGCCGCTCTGCTTTCCCAGCGTGCTCGGTTAGATGGTGCTTCATCGCTTCGGTGTTTTCCTCTGCCGGGAAAATCACAAAGAACGCTTTTAGCATCTGAAACGGGGATTGGGTCCCCCAGCGAAAGTGAGAGAGATCGCCCGCAGCCTGAGGCCAGTCTATATTATCAATCTTACACTCGGTCTGAGAGCTACCATCGGGCTGTTTCGAGGTAAACAAATAGACTGAGTGGAGCCCAGTGCCAAGAGCGGCCGCCGATGCACCGGCATTCGCCACGTGGTCTTGTAGTAACACCTCGAAGGTCTGGTGCATGATGCCTACTTCGGGCTTCTGCAGGGCCGCAAGCTGCATGGAAAGGTAGCCTTTCCAGGTTATTGTTGCTCCATTGCCCTTAGATTGCGTCATCAAGGAGATAGGAAAGACTCCCACAGCCTCTTCGGGTGGGGTCTCCAGAAACAGTGCGCGGAGAGCCAGCCAGACCAGCACGGTGAAGTTATGGGCACAGGCCGCTATCCCCTGCTCTCCTCCACTCAGACCGACCTCGATATGCTCTACCACATGCACAGTCGAGTTCCAGGTGAAATACACCGTAAACTGCACCAGAGTGATATCGCAGGGGACACTGGCTGGTTTCTCCAGTAAGACTGCGACTATCCGAGCATCCGCTAATCGGGTATGGATAACCCCATCATCATCCACGAAAGCGCTACATCCAGACTCTGTTACGCGCTCCAGGAGAGACTGCTCTAGCTGTCTTTGTAGTTCGTAGTGAGTGGTCATTTCCGTGTTACCCTGGCGCTGTCATTGCTACTGGTCGGCTCGGATTCGCACGCATCTGGCTGCCTACGTAAAAGATTGTGATAATCCCCAGGACTACCAGCGCCAGGCCGATTATAAGAGCCCGCCCACGCTCCGTGACCACAAAACTCAGGTCAGCCTGGTCTGCATACAGGCGCTGATGGGCTTCTTCCACGCTCTGACGCACAATCGCATCATCGAGTTGTAGCGCTTCTCTGTTCTTCGGGTCTTCTGCGAGCACCGAATCTACCAGCTCCCGCGCTGCTATTTCGTCACTTGCCTCTAAAAAAATCTGGGCTTTGTTCAGCCGCTCCGAGATGGTCATGGTTTATCTCCTTGCGGTGAGCAACTCAAACAATTTTGTTGGTCAGTGTCCCCAATCGTTCTATTTTCAGTTGGACCTCATCGCCCGCCTGTAGCCAGGGCCAGATACCATCGGCAAACTCGGTGATACAACCTGTACCCACAGTTCCCGAACCAATCAGATCTCCTGGCTTCAACACGGTGTTTCGACTTGCTACCGAAATCAACTCGGCAAAGGTCCAGTTCATATCTCTGGTATTTCCGCCACCACGTTGCTCACCATTTACATATACATACATCTCTAAATCGTAGTGGTTCCCTCTATTAGAGCCGCTAACTCGGTCTGTTAGCTCATCGGGAGTCACTAAAACAGGTCCTACGGTGGTGGCAAAGTCTTTTCCTTTGGCGGGTCCCAGTCCCACTTTCATCTCGCGGCGCTGAATATCTCGCATAGACCAGTCGTTAAGAATGGTGAAGCCCTGAATGTAGCTGTCCGCCTCAGTCACTGAGATATTTCCGCCCTCTTTGCCAATGACCACGGCCCACTCCAGCTCGTAGTCCAACTCACTCGTTTCCTCAGGCTTTCGGATCTCGGCGCCATCGAAAACAATACTGGCCGTGTTAGAAAAGTAAAACACAGGGGCTTCGTACCACTCGGGCACCATATCCAGCCCACGCTTCTTGCGGGCGTTCTTCACATGCGCCTCAAACGCATAGAAGTCTCGAAACGACGGAAAGCTGGCAGGCAGGGGCAAGTGCATGTGAAATCTATCTTCCTCGAATCAATCTCTTTACATTGAACTGCTGGTCTTCAACAATAGCGAAGTGGGCTCCCGGCATAGCGGGCACTCTGGAGAATGACAACCGCCATCCCCTTTCGTCCTTAGTAGCTCTCAATTCTATTGAATGCTCTGAATAGAATTTCATTCCCTTATCTAACAAAAGGAATTTGTAGGCAGCAATTATGGCTTTGCACTCCATTACATCCGAGCTTTTGAATCTGCCGCCAGTAATCCCAACCACTTTTTTCTGGCTATCCAGAACAACACTGCCTAGCAATTTTTTTGCACCCGTTAGAAAGCGCACTTCGAACCGTTTGTCACCACGGTTCTTTATCTCCACCAGGGTAGACTCTATCCTCCCAGTGGCTTCTTTGCGCGAGAAGATTCCCTTCCCTTGAACAGCCACTACGGCTTGTTGGAGTATTTCCCAGTACGCAATTTCGGCCATAGTTTCTGCCAGCTCGAAAATCAATGCCGCCTTTTCAGGCGGCATAAATTTATAAGGTTCCCCGGCGCTCTTGCTCGCGTTCGATGGCTTCAAAGAGGGCTTTGAAGTTGCCTTTGCCGAAGCTGCGGGAGCCGTGGCGCTCGATGATTTCAAAGAACACCGTGGGGCGGTCTTCTACCGGAGCAGTGAAGATTTGCAGCAGATACCCTTCATCATCACGGTCTACCAGAATGCCTAGCTCGGCCAGCTCTTTGAAGTCTTCGTCGATCTCCCCGACACGGTCGGGCAGTACTTCGTAGTAGGCGGACGGCACGCGCAGGAAGTTCACATCGTTCTCACGGAGCTGCCGAATCGTTTTGACGATGTCTCGGGTGCCCATGGCGATATGCTGCACACCGGGGCCACCGTAGAACTCCAGATACTCTTCAATCTGCGACTTCTTGCGCCCCTCCGCAGGCTCGTTTAAGGGGAACTTGATTCGCCCAGCGCCACCCTGCACCACTTTAGACATGAGTGCTGTGTACTCGGTGGAGATGTCTTTGTCGTCGAAGTGGACCAACTGCGAGAATCCAAGGATCTTTTCGTAGAACCCCACCCACTCGTCCATCTTGCCTTCTTCGACATTGCCGACGATATGGTCGATGGCCACCAGGCCACAATCCTGAGCAGGTTTCTGATAGCGCTCGGGGTCCAGTGGGCGATAGCCGGGTGCGAAGACACCGGTGTAGTTGTCGTGGTTCACAAAGCTATGGGTGGTATCCCCGTAAGCCTGAATGCTGGCGAAAGTCACCGAGCCGAACTCATCGGTAATGGTGGTGGGAGGTACTTCCGAAACGGCGCCTCGCTCTACCGCGAGCTTATGGGCCAGTTCGACATTGTCTACTTCCATGGCAATGTCTCGCACACCATCACCGTGCTTCTCCAGCCGCCCGCCTTCGGGATGACCAGCTCGAAGCGGGGATTCTAGCACGAGAATGATGTTGCCTTGCTTCAAGACATAGCCCGCTTCATCGTGGGAGCCTGTCTCTAACCCCTTATAGGCGGCAATCTCAAAGCCGAATGCGTTTCGGTAGAAGTACGCCGATTGCCGGGCGTTACCGACAAAGAAGCGCACATGGTGAATGCGCCGCAGCGGAATATCTTCGCTCATGTTGATAATCATACCCCCAAAAATGCAGACTGTCTGCATAGAGAATTCCATGGTCGGGAAACGGGTTCTGGAACCAGAGACATTTCGTACTACTATGGATAAGTGTATGTGTGCCCGCAAAAAGCCTCTGCTCCCTCTAATCGAAAGGGAATTATCGGCTGGATATATACAAAACAAACAGAGACGGGGTATACTTATTAGGACAGACCCAACGGAGTGCCCGTCCCTCGATGCAGAGTAACGACGATAACCTGGACCCGGCGACAATTCCTCTTGTCGAACATGCCCGTAGCACTTCGGCGGGTTCTTATCTGTACTCCTACCCCAATATTGGTGCCGCGCTTCAAGCTAGAGTTCAGAGGCAGCCTGGCGCGGAGTTTATTACCTTCCGAGATACAGACGGCTCCCGTCGATCACTCAATTTCGCTGACCTGGACCAGGCGGCCCTGCGTGTGGCGCAGAAGCTCCTGGTCGATTTGGAGTTGCAACCTGGTTGCCGTATCGCCACTCTCACTGGGAACTCCTTAGACACTGTTATTCTCTACTTTGGAGCCTGGCTCTCAGGTATTACCGTTGTGCCGATCAACGTCACTGAAGACGATGACCGTATCGCCTTCGTACTGGAGAATGCCGGAATCTCCGTTGCTTTTGCACCGGAAGACCAGGCAGGCCGCTGTAATGACACTCGGGTGCTGCTCCCTTCAGAGATGCTGGCAGAATCGCCGCTTGAGAACTTGCCTTCAGTGGGGCTAAATTCCGAGGCGCTGATTGTCTATACATCCGGAACCACGGGAGCCCCCAAAGGAGTGGTACTGGAGCATCAGAACCTGATTGCGGATGCCCAGGGAATTACGCGCTGGCATGCTTTCGAGCCGCTAGGAGTCGCCCCGAGTGAACGGGCGATGTGTGTACTGCCGATTCACCATGTGAACGGCATTGTGGTTACGCTGATTACCCCCCTACTTTCGGGGGGAAGCGTGGTGCTGAACCGCAAGTTCTCTGCCAGTAAGTTCTGGCAGATTCTCACCGAAGAGAAGTGTACGTGGTGCAGCGTGGTGCCAACCATTCTTGCCTTTCTGTGTGAGTGCAAGCCTGAGAACTGGCACGCGCCGCCGGACTTCCGCCACTTTATCTGCGGCGCAGGCCCGCTCACTACTGACCTTGCCCACCGTTTCCATACGCACTTTGGCCTCAAAGTCGTGCATGGATACGGACTTTCAGAGACCACCTGCTACTCGTGCTTTTTGCCTATTGAATTGAGCGAAGACGACTACGCCCGCTGGATGTGGGGCGAGGGGTTCCCTAGCATCGGGGTTCCGCTGCCTGGAAAACGAAATGGCGATTCACTCGGACTCTGGCGAGGTGCTAGGGCGGGGCGAGCGGGGCGAGATAGTCGCACGTGGCGTGAACGTGATGCGCGCCTACTTTCGCCGCCCGGATGCCAACGCCGATACGTTTAAGCACGGCTGGTTCCGCTCCGGCGACGAGGGTTTCTATCTAATTGGCGACGATGGTCAGCACTATTTCTTCATCACCGGGCGCCTGAAGGAACTGATCATCCGGGGCGGCGTGAACTACTCCCCGTTTGAAATCGATGAGATCCTGGCCCAGATTCCGGGTGTAAAAGCAGGCGATGGCTGTTGGGTTTGAGAACAACTTCTACGGCGAAGAGATTGGCGCCTATATCCAGAAAGAACCAGACACGACCATTACCGCAGAGGCCGTCCTGGAGTTCTGCGCCGCGCACCTGCCGTTCAATAAACGTCCCAAAATAGTCTCTTCGGTGAGGACTTCCCGGTGACCAGCACCGGGAAGTACCAACGAAACAAGCTCAAAGCTCTGCTTTGCTGCCTATAAAGACGCGGAATCGTCCGCGAGGACGTTCGGCGAAGCCCTTAGCGAGGGATTTCAATCCCCACGACAGCCGGGCTTACCACGGGGCAGGCTCCGTTTATCGAAGAAGCACAGGCGGATCATAAACTCTATATTGGGCAGCCCTATGAGTTGTACACCGAGACAAATCACCATGCCTGGCAGCCAGCTTTATGCGCGTCAGCAATCTCGGTGGCAGCGCTATGCAAATCGGCACTTCCTCAAAGGGATAGAAACCCTCTGCCTGAATCCTGACCGGGTGCCGCGCTTAGCCGATGTAAACCAGTTCCTCTCGCCGCGCACAGGATTCTCCGCCAAAGCAGTGAGCGGTTATGTGCCTGCGTTTCAGTTCTTCGACTGCCTGCGTCAGCGTGCGTTCCCTACCACCATTACAATTCGAGATGCCGAGCGACTGGACTATCTACCCGAGCCAGATATCTTCCATGACATCGCTGGGCATGTGCCCATGCATACCGACCCCGCATTCGCGGATGCTCTGGTACGTTTTGGCGACTGTGCCCACACAGCGGCAGAGATAGTAGCAGGTATCGCCGATGAAGCGGAGCAGACCCGCAAGTTCGGCTCGATTATCAAGGCCATGGCTCGCTTCTTCTGGTTCACGATGGAGTTCGGCCTGATGCGCGAGGAACTCACTCAAAGCTTATGGAAGCGGCCTACTCAGTTCCTACGGAGAGATGAAGCATTGCGATTGATTCTCCAGAGGTTCAGCGATTACCCGATTCAGTTAGAATGGGTCATCAATCAATACTTTGAGATAGACCACTATCAGCCACTTCTCTTCGTGGTGGATTCGTTTGAGCATCTGTTCGAGCTGGTCGGCACCTTAGAAGAGTGGATGAAAGACGGAAAGTTAGATCATGTGGCTCCGGGTGAGCCCTATGTGTCGGAAACGGATTTGAGGAGTTTTCTGGATCATGCCAATCGTTGATGTCCTTGTGCCTCAGATGGGTGAGGGCCTGCAGGAAGTGCTCGTTGTGGAGTTCTTCAAGAAGCCGGGGGATAGTATCCGCCGCGATGAGCCGTTCTATTCCATGGAGACGGACAAGGCGACGATGGAAGTGGAGTGCCCCCACGAAGGCACTCTGGTAGAGTGGCTCGCCAGTGAAGGCGACACAGTCGCTATTGGAGTCCCTATCTGCCGCATGGAGGTAACTGAGGATGCTGCCACGACCTCTACTCCAGAGCCAGCCCCTCCAGCCCTCAATAGTGGGAGTGCTAGAGAGGGAAGTGCTTCTGCCGGTACGGTAGATCTCCGCTCTGTTCCGCCACGCACTCGTGCCTATGCCAAAGAGAAGGGCATTGAGGATGATGTGTTGGTCACAGTTCCGGCGGCAGGCGGCAAGCTCATGCCTACGGATATCGACGCGTTCTTAGACCAGCAGCCGACCACGCCCTCCGAATGGACCGAGCGCCCGCTCTCGCCGCAGGACAAGACTTTCGTATACCGGCTGCGGCGTAGTGCGGAGCAGGCGGTTCCAGCTACTGCCAAGCGGCAGCTGAACTGGGCGCCGGTACGGGCATACGCAGAAAAGCAGCGAGCAGCTATGCCGGGCAATACGCCGTCTAGCTTTAACTGTGTGGCGTATGCGATTGCGCAAGCAGTCAAAGAACACCCTAAGTTCCGCTCCACCCTGCTCCGTGAGGAGATTGTGCGTGAGCATAAGCACGTGAACCTGGGAATTGCGGTAGCGGTGCCCACTGGCGAACTCACCGTTGCTGTGGTGCCAGCCGCCGATGCCATGAGTTTTGAGGAATTCGTAAGTGCTAGCAAGGTAAATATCGCCGTAGCACGCGGCGGCACAGACCAGGCAACAGAGTCCACACAGCTTCTGCTGACCTATATGGGACCGTACGAAATCATGGACGCAGTTCCCGTACTGGTAGCCCCTGCTGCTGCCGTTATCTTCATAGGGTCACCGTTCGAGCAGGGTGACAAGCTCATGGTGAACCTGGTGCTGACCTTTGACCATCGATTGGTGCATGGTGTAGAGGCCGCTGAATTTTTGAAGACGATAGCCAAGAACGTGGAGGGGTTGGTTTGAAGATCCTGGTGCCGGTGAAGCGGGTTCCCGACCCCTATGAGAAAGTCCGTGTAGAGAATGGTGCACTGGCGCTAGAGGACATCAAGTGCGTCATCAACCCATTCGATGAGATTGCTTTGGAAGAAGCGATTCGCCTAAAGGAAAACGGCGCCGATGCAGAAATCGTGGCGGTGAGTGTTGGTACTAGCGACTCGGAGGAGCAGCTTCGCTCGGCTCTCGCTATGGGTGCGGACCGTGCCGTGCTAATAGAAACAGAGGATGTTCTGGAGCCTGGCAGTACCGCAAGGCTCTTGAAGAACCTGACCGAGCAAGAAGGCGCCAATCTTGTGCTCATGGGCAAGCAGGCCATCGATGATGACTACGGCACCACTGGGCAGATGCTAGCGGCGCTCCTGGATTGGCCCATGGCAACCTTCGCCAGCGAAGTGAAGCTGGACGCCGAAGCCACCGCCACCGTGGTGCGTGAGGTAGACGCAGGACGCGAAACCGTGCGCGTGTCTTTGCCCGCCGTGATTACCGCTGATCTGCGGCTTAATGAGCCGCGCTATATCGCGCTTCCAGCTATCATGCGTGCTCGCTCCAAGCCGCTAGTCCGCCTCGATGTAGACGAGCTAGGCGGTGTTGCAGCGGCTCAAATCGAAACCGTAGAGTTATTATCGCCCCCAGCCCGAAAAGCGGGCCGTAAAGTGGGCAGCGTGGACGAGCTGATTGCCGCCCTGAAAGACGAGGCGAAGGTTCTATGAAGCTCTTAGTCATCACCGAAGCGCCACAGGCCCTTACGTTCGCACAGCAATGGGCAGCGACTACAGGCGGCTCCTATGTCACCGTTTCCGCCGAGAACGTGAGCGCCGAAGCGCTGGTAGCAGCTATGCAGGAGAACGGGTGTGATAGCCTGGCAGGCGTGTCGTCGTCGCTGGGACGAGATGTGCTGGCGCGGGCGGCGGCGCTACTCGGCCTGCCCATGCTCTCGGACGTACTGAAGGTAGAGAACGACGGTGGACGCCTGACCCTGACGCGCCCCATGTACGCAGGCAACGTGCTGGCAAAGGTCCGCACGACGGGCGATAAAGGTGTCTACTCGGTACGTGCAGCAGCGTTCGAAGCGCCTGCCGCAGAAGATGCCCGGTCCATCACTTTACCCAGCATGCCAGAGGCACACAGTGCCACGGTCCTCTCCCTGGATGCACCAGAGCAGGCACGCCCCGATCTCACGCAGGCGCGGGTAGTAGTTTCCGGGGGTCGCCCCACGCGCGATGCCGAGACGTTCGAGAAACTTATCGGTGGTCTGGCCGACAAGCTGGGTGGAGCCGTAGGTGCTACCCGTGCCGCCGTGGACTCCGGCATTGCACCCAACGAACTACAGGTCGGGCAGACGGGTAAAGTCGTCGCGCCGGACCTGTATATTGCGGCGGGAATCTCGGGGAGCATTCAGCATCTCGCAGGGATGAAAGACTCCAAGGTTATCGTGGCTATCAACACCGACCCGGATGCGCCTATCTTCGAGGTAGCGGACTACGGATTAGTAGCCGATATCCACACTGCCATTCCGGAGCTTATCCAGAAGCTGTAAAGAAAAATGCCCACGCGCAAGATTCTTCTGCATATCACCACCGGTCAGCAGTGGCTGTTCTATAGCCTTGCTGTGTTGACCCTGGTGGTTTGCGCCTGGGGAATTTTCCGCAATCTTAAAGTCTGGCGCGGAGGCAAGCCTCTCCCCCCAGTTACGGATTGGCCCGCGCATATCAAAAACATGCTGGCGCAGGTGTTTCTCCAGCGCAAAGTCCGCCGCCGAAAGCTGGCGGGTGGCATGCACGTGCTTATCTTCTACGGGTTCACGGCGCTGTTTATCGGCACGTGTATCGTGGCAGTAGAGCACTACGGCGCGTATTTCTTCGGCGAGCACTGGTTCTACCGAGGGCTTTTCTACTTAGTAGTCAAGGCCGCGCTGGATATCTTCGGGCTGGGACTGCTCATCGCTCTGACCGTGATGCTTGGGCGCCGCGCCTTCGCTCGTCCGAAAAGCATGGGGCACACGCCCTATGACACCTGGTTCCTGATTCTCTGCTGGATCGCGACAGTCACCGGGTTTCTGCTAGAAGGTGCGGGCATCGCCGCAGACCCGGCACGATTGGCGTTTGCTCGGTTCACCCCGGTAGGTCTGGGCGTCTCGCAGGGATTCGTTGGCCTTGGCGTCAGCACCTATACCACCGTCTGGTGGGTGCATATCGTCCTGGTGCTGGGCGTGATTGCCGCACTTCCTTTTGGCAAGCGCTACCATCTGTTCCTCATCCCTGCCTCGGTTACTCTGGAACCCAGTCGCCCTATGGGAGCTCTGGAGCCAATTTCCCTGGAGGCTGTCGAAGCCACCGGAAAGATCGGCCTAGCGGATACCGGCGAGCTAGATTTCTGGAGTCGCCTGAGCCTGGATGCGTGCATGGAGTGCGGACGCTGCACCGATGCCTGCCCCGCGCAGGCTGTAGGCAAAGAGCTGAATCCCAAAGCCATCGTGCTGGATATCCGTAAGAATCTAGCGGAGGGCAAGGAAGCGGTCCCACTGGACTTCCTCTCGGATGAGTCCATCTGGGCCTGTACTAACTGCCATGCCTGCGTGAAAGAGTGCCCAGCGCATATCCGCCACGTCGATTTAATCGACGGCGTACGGCGGCACCGAGTCGCCGAAGGTCGCCTGGCAGGTTCTGGGGCCACAGCGCTACGGCAGATGGG
The DNA here is from genome assembly GCA_049840835.1 of Armatimonas sp. Taxonomy (GTDB): domain Bacteria; phylum Armatimonadota; class Armatimonadia; order Armatimonadales; family Armatimonadaceae; genus JANLTX01. The sequence goes on from JASGJG010000033.1 coordinate 32,771, forward strand.
AAGTCGCCAGAACCCCTGGGGCCTGCCCAACTCTCAGCGTATGGATTGGACCAAGAGCCTGGACTTCGAGGTACCCAAGGCCAGCGCCGAAGATGAGCGTGAGGTTCTGTTCTGGGTGGGCTGCTCCGGCGCGTTCGAGCCCAAAGCACAGAAAACCGTACAGGCGATTGCGCAGCTTCTTCAGGCCGCAGATGTGAAGTTCACCGTGCTGGGACCGAAGGAGCGCTGCACTGGTGATTCCGCGCGCCGCCTGGGTGATGAGTTCCTCTTCCAGCAGCTAGCCGAGGAGAACGTGAACACGCTGAACGGTATCGGGGCGAAGCGCATTGTGACCCAGTGCCCCCACTGCCTGCACACGCTGAAAAACGAGTACGGGCAGTTCGGCGGTGATTACGAAGTGCTGCACCATACCCAGCTACTGACCGAGCTAGTGGAAGCCGGACGACTGAAGCTGGATCCGCAGGCGGAAACGTCTGTGGTCTACCACGACCCGTGCTTCTTAGCCCGCGTGAATAAAGAGTCCGAAGCGCCCCGCAAAGCCCTGAGTTCATCACTCCAGCTACCCATGGCCGAGCCGGAGCGCCACGGCGATAAGACCTTCTGCTGCGGCGCAGGTGGCGGGCGCATGTGGATGGAGGAGCCGCCGAACCAGCGTCCAGGCACAGCCAGGGCAGAAGAGCTATTGGCAACTGGTGCAAAGACCGTGGCGGTCGGCTGCCCTTTCTGCAAAGTCATGGTGGGCGATTCGGTCAACGCGGTAGCACCGGAAAACACCCCAGAAGTCGTCGATGTCGCGGAGCTGATGCTGAGGGCATTACCAAAGCCCTCCCCTAGTGCTTCGCACCACCCCCTCCATGGCTCCGGCAGCGAAGCTGCGTTGGAAGGCCGCTCCGCGGCGGGAGAGGGTACAGCATCTAGTGCAGATTCCCACCCCTCTCCCCCAAACGAAGTCGGGGAGGGGGTCGCGAGGAACGAGCGGGGGGAGGGTTCTAGAGAAAACTTATGAGTAAAGAGATACTAGCCGGAGGGGCGTTCGTGCTGTGCGATGCTACGCCGGCTGCTGTGTTTACCCCTGAAGCGTTTTCGTCTGAAGCGCGCATGATGGGCAAGGCGGCAGACGCCTTCCTGAAGACAGAAGTATTGCCACATGTGGAGCGCATTGAGAACCATGATTTAGACCTCATGGCTGAACTGATGCGTAAAGCAGGCGAAGCCGGTCTGCTGGGCGCCGAGATACCGGAAGCCTATGGGGGATTCGGGCTGGATATGCGCACGGGTGCACTGATTGCCGAGAAGATCAACTGGCAGCAATCGTTCGCCCTCTCCCATGAGGCACATACGGTTATCGCTACCCTACCTCTCCAGTTTTTTGGGAGCCATGCTCTCAAGAGCAAGTACCTGCCGAAGCTGGCCAGTGGTGAGTGGATTGGCTCATTTGGCCTGAGCGAAGCGGGGGCGGGTTCGGACGCCCTGGGTGCGCAGACAAAAGCCACTCTCTCCGAAGACGGGAAGAGCTGGGTTCTGAACGGCGGCAAGATGTGGATTACCAACACCGCTTTTGCTAGCCTGTTCACAGTATTCGCCAAGGTAGATGGCGACAAGTTTTCCGCCTTTATGGTGGAAGCGGGCACACCGGGCCTAACTTACGGTAAAGAAGAACACAAGCTGGGCATGAAGGGCACGTCTACCCGGCGCCTGATTCTAGAGAATGTGACCGTTCCCTACGAGAACCTGGTGGGTGAGGTTGGCAAGGGGCACTATGCCGCGTTCTGCGCGCTGAACATGGGGCGCTTCAAGCTGGAGGCCGGGGCAGTTGGCGGTATCAAAGAGACCCTGGCGGTCTGCGCAGCCTACGCCAACCAGCGCAAGCAGTTCGGACGCACGCTGAGCAGTTTCGGCATGATTCAGGGCAAACTGGGCTCCATGGCAGCCCGGCTCTTCGCGCTCGAATCCGCCGTGTATCGCCTGGCAGGCGAGCTGGACTCGGTGTTTGATGGCATTAACCCCACCGCCAATGATGCCTCCACGTACTACCATAAAGCGGGCGAAGAGTACGCGATTGAGTGCAGTGTGGTGAAGGTAATCGGGTCGGAGCTGTACTCCTGGGCCACGGATGAAGGCATCCAGATTCACGGCGGCTACGGCTACACCGAGGAGTTCCCGGTAGCGCGTGCCTGGCGAGACCAGCGTCTACTGCGTATCGGGGAGGGTGCGAACGAAATCGTCCGGCCTATCATCGTCAACACGCTGCTTCGTCGGCATAAGATGGGCCGCCTGAACCTGGACGACCAGCAGACCATCTGCGGCCTCAAGCGCGCCGGACTGGCCTTGCTGAAGCTGCTGGCTGACACCTTCGATAAGGGCCTGGGCGAGGAACAGGAAGCGCTGGGTGCAGTCTCGGACATCATCTGTGCCGCCTACTGCCTGGAGAGCGCGAAGATACGAGCGGGCAAGCTAACGGGCGCAGCCGCCGAGCTAGCGAACACCGCAGTCGCCCTCTACGAGCATGAGTCTCGCACGGCGTCAGTCGGGTTTGTGGAGATGGTTCTGAGCCGCTGCGGCACCAGCGATGACTCGTTGCGTGTCCTTGTAGCGCCCGACTCCACGGTAGATGCCATCGGGCTACGCCGCACTCTGGCTGCCGCGGTCCTCCAAAACGAGAGGTATCCGTGGGGCTAACAGAATTACCTCTCCCCCTAACCCCCTCCCCTAAAGGGAAGGGGGAATCTATCAGCCCTGCGCCTTCCGAAAGCCCCTCTCTTTTAGGAGAGGGGTTGGGAAGAGGTAATCAGAGGTCATGACCGGCGGTTCCTTCCTCCATGACCAATTCCCTGCTCTACGCCCGCTGGATACCTTTGAGGCGCAGTGCTTAGAAGCGCTTACGGCGTTTTTAGACGGGGAGATACGCCCGGCGGTAGACCGAATCGAGTCGTGTGAGGAGGGGCTTTCAGAAAAGCTTCTGCGCCATGCAGGAAAGCTAGGACTGCTGGGTGGTGCGATTCCGGAGAGCTACGGAGGCATCGGTCTTTCGCGTACGCTGATTGCCCGATTCAATGAAGAAGTGGCCCGCGCCTGCCCCAGTTTCGCGATTCCGCTGAATGTGCATAGTGGCGTGGCTACCCTTCCCCTGCTCTGGTTTGGGTCGGAGGAGCAGCAGTCGAAGTGGCTGCCGAAGCTGGCTACGGGAGAGATTATCGGCGCGTTTGCCCTCTCAGAACCGGGTGCGGGTTCAGATGCACTGGGGCTTTCCTGTCGTGCTACGAAGACAGAAAACGGCTGGAGCCTGAGTGGGCAGAAGCTCTGGATTACCAATGCGGGCTACGCAGACCTGTTCACGGTTTTTGCCAAGGTAGACGGCGAGCATCTGACAGCCTTCCTGGTAGAGCGTAACACACCCGGTATGACCATCGGGCGCGATGAGAAGAAGCTGGGCCTGAAAGGCTCCTCCACCGCTGCCCTATTCTTTGATAATGCTCCGCTCCCCGAAGACGCTATGCTCGGTGAAATCGGCAAAGGACATCGCGCGGCGTTGTTTCCGCTGAATGTCGGGCGGCTGAACATCGGTGCGGCGGCATTGGGTATGGCCCGCGAGGCACTGGCACTGGCCGAGTCTCATGCCAACAGTCGCCGCCAGTTCGGCCAGCCACTAGCTGGTTTCGAGCTCGTCGCCGACAAGCTAACCCGTATGTACACAAAAATAGCTCAGGCCGAAAATGTTGTCTATCGTACAGCTGCGCTGTTGGATGGATATGTTCCCTCTGGCACCCCCATTACTGGGGGCGGGGGCATGGCGCCAGGCGAAGAGTTCGCTGTCGAGTGTGCGATAGCGAAGGTGTATGCCACAGAGGTACTGGACTTTGTGGTAGATGAAGCCCTACAAATCCATGGAGGTGTGGGGTATTCAGAGGAGTTCCCTATCGCGCGGCTCTACCGCGATGCGCGTATCTTCCGTATCTTTGAGGGAACAAACGAGATAAACCGGCTGACCATTGCGGATCAGCTTCGTAAGCGGCTGGCTTCGGGGCGGATTGCGCCACTGGAGTCGGATCACCCATTGACAGCGTCACTTGCAGCGCTGGAGGAAAACCCGCAGAGTCAGCTTAAGGCGGCGGCTCTGGCAGATGCAGCGATTGATTACTTTGTGAAGTAGCGAGGACAGCGATGAATCTAGCCGAGAAACTGAGTCGTTTTGCGGCAAACCTGACTTATGACGATCTGACACCGACAGCGATACACGAGGCCAAACGTCGGCTTCTGGACTCGCTGGGATGCGCTATGGGTGCCATGCACTCCACACCAGCCACAGTGGCGCGGCAGCTGGCGTCCACGGCAACTGGGAATCCGGGGGCTATGGTGGTGGGGACCGGGCATCAGTCCAGTGCGGAGCTGGTGGCGTTCGCTAATGGAGTGCTGTTTCGGTACCTGGATTTCAACGATACGTATCTTTCCAAAGAGCCTGCGCATCCGTCGGACAACATAGCCGCTATATTGGCAGCGGCGCAGTTAGTGGGAGCGTCGGGCAAGGACATTATTCTGGCGACGGTGCTGGCGTATGAGATTCAGTGCCGACTGTGCGATGCCTATTCCATTCGGGCTATCGGGTGGGATCATGTGACCTATGGCTCGTTTTCCACGGCACTGGCGTGTGGCAAGCTGTTGGGCCTCACTGAGGCAGAGCTTACCCATGCACAGGGGCTGGCGGCCATTGCGCACAATGCGATGCGGCAGACACGGGTGGGCATGCTCTCCCACTGGAAGGGTTGTGCATTTGCGAATGCGAGCCGGAACGGGGTCTTTGCGGCGCAGTTGGCGAAGCTTGGCATGACTGGCCCGGCTCCTATCTTCGAAGGCGAGATGGGTTTCTTCAACGAGGTAGCGCGCGGCACGTTTGACATCGAAACGCTGGGTCCACCGTTTATGATCGATGCCACCTATATCAAGTTCTGGCCCGCCGAGTACCACAGCCAAAGCGCTATAGATGCTGCGCTTCAACTCAGAGATAAGGTTGGTGACTGGCGCAGAGTAAAGAGCATCCAGATTGCGACGTTCAATGCCGCCGTGGAGATTATTGGGGGCGAGCCGGAGAAGTGGCGCCCGACGACTAGAGAGACAGCGGATCATTCTCTGCCCTACTGTGTTGCTGTGGCGTTGATAGATGGGGATGTGACCCTGGACTCGTTCGATGCCGCGCATCTAGGCAATGAGGCACTGATGGACTTCATTCAGAAGATCACGGTCGTGGGCGATGCGGAGCTGAATAAGCGCTACCCGGAAGGCATTCCGAACCGCCTGACGGTGACCATGGACGATGGCACGGAGCATGTGTGTGAAGTCACGTTCCCCCGTGGGCATGCCCGCAACCCCATGACCGACGCCGAAGTGGAGAAGAAATTCCGGTCTATGGCGGAGGCGCTTCTGCCAGAAGCGAAGGTAGCCGAGGCGATTTCCCGGTGCTTCGCACTGGAAAATGAGCCGAATGCAGATGCCCTGCTGGCGCTGTTCTCTGAGGCAGCAGGGTGAGTCATAGTCCGGGGGCACGCTTCCGGGCGCTGCTGGCGGAGGGCCAGATGGTGCTGCCCGGCGTGTTCAATGCGATTACGGCATTGCAGGCACGGGCGTGCGGGCATTCCGGGCTCTACCTCTCCGGGGCGGGGGTGACCAATGCACTGACCGGCTACCCGGATATCGCTCTGCTCACCCTGACCGAGTTCGCTCAGCAGGCGCGCTATGTGTGCCGCGCGGTGCCGGATACGCCGGTAATCGCCGATGCCGACACCGGACACGGTGAAGCACTGAACGTGATGCGAACGGTCGAAGAGTTCGAGCATGCCGGGCTGGCAGGGCTGCACCTAGAGGACCAGCTCGCCCCCAAACGCTGTGGACATCTGGATGGCAAACAGCTTATTGAGCCGGAAGCTATGGTGGCAAAGCTTCGGGCAGCGGTAACAGCCCGCTCCCACCCAGATTTCTTCTTAATAGCTCGCACAGACGCACGTGGAGTGATAGGGCTAGACGATGCCATTGCGCGGGGCAAGCTTTACAGAGATGCCGGAGCAGATGCCCTATTTCCAGAGGGATTGCAGAGCGCCGAAGAGTTTGCGGCATTCGCGAAAGCCATCCCCGACATTCCGCTGCTGGCGAACATGACCGAGTTCGGCAAGACTCCCCTGCTAAATGCTACAGAGTTCAGCCAGCTCGGTTACCAGATAGTTATCTTCCCCATGACCGCGTTTCGGGCCATGCTGCACACGGCCCGGTCGGTCTACTCTGATTTGCACGCGCACGGCACCCAGCGAGAGTGGCTGGAGCGTATGCAGACCCGCGCTGAGCTCTATGAGCTGATTGACTACGAAAACTACACACGGCTTGACAGTGAGGTTAGCCAATGGACACCACCGAATACAAACCCGGCCTCGAAGGAGTAGTCGCCGGAATCTCGTCTATCTCCATGGTAGATGCCGACGCGAACCAGCTGCTCTATCGTGGTTATGACATTCATGACCTGGTAGAGAACTGTGACTTTGAAGAAGTCGCGTATCTACTCCTCTATGAGAAGTTACCGAGCGAAAGCGAGTACGCCGCGTTTCGGGAGCGATTGGGAACGGACCGGGAAATTCCCGAGCCGGTTCAGGTACTGTTAGCGACTCTGCCCCCTGAGACCCACCCTATGGACCGGCTCCAGGCAGGGACAGCGGCACTGGCGGCGTTTCTGCCTAGAAGCATGCCGCCCGTGCGAATCGCGGAGCGGCTGCTGGCTAAACTTCCCACATTGGTCTGCCAGGACTGGCGGCTATCGCAGGGTGAGACGCCGATAGCGCCGGAGTCTGGTGATAGCCACAGCGCGAATGTCTTTCGGCAGCTTACGTGTACTGTGCCGGATGCAAAGACTCTGCGGGTCTTCGATGCGATTCAGATTCTCTATGCGGAGCATGGGTTCAATGCGAGCACATTTGCTGCTCGGGTAACCGTTTCTACGCTGGCCGAGTTGAACAACGGCATTGTGAGCGCTATCGGGACTCTAAAAGGCTCGCTACATGGTGGGGCCAACGAGGCGGCTATGGAGATGCTGCTAGAGATTGATTATCCGGAGCGAGTAGGGAGCTGGGTGCATGAGGCCCTGGCGCAAAAGAAGAAAATCATGGGGTTCGGGCATCGAGAGTATAAGAAGGGCGATACTCGCGCGAAGATTGTGAAGGCGCTGCTGCCAACTCTGGGCGGTGAGTCGCGCTGGCAGGAGCTATCAGACCGGGTCGAGAGCGAGATGTTTACCGCCAAAGGGCTCTATCCGAACCTGGACTTCCCTGTGGCGAGTGCTTACTACCGTATGGGCCTACCCATTCCCCTCTACACGCCGCTTTTTGTGCTGAGCCGGGTGACCGGGTGGTCGGCACATATTCTGGAACAGCTCGCAAATAATCGGCTCATTCGGCCACAACACGTGTACAATGGAGCCAGGGACCGGCGCGTCGTTCCCAGAGAGAGGCGCGAATGAAAGAGAGCGGTGTTGCTGTCGTCATTGGAGCAGGCACTATGGGTGGCGGTATCGCTGCCGACCTTGCCAACGCAGGCTGGAATGTTCATTTATTAGACGTTACTGCGGAGCATGCCGGGCATGGGTTGGCCCGCCTGAAGACGGCTAGACCGCCACTACTTTTCGTACCCGAGAATATTGACCGCATTACAATCGGCGGTACCCAGAATCTGGGTGTCCTGCAGCAGGCCGACTGGATAATCGAGGCCGTTATTGAGAAAATGGAGGCCAAGCGTGCCCTGCTCGCTCGCATCGAAGCCTACGCCTCACCAAATGCCATCATCACGTCTAACACATCCGGACTGCCTCTAGCTGGTATGTCCGCGCATCTCAATGAGGGGTTTCGTAAGCGTTTCTTCGGCACCCACTTTCTGAACCCACCACGCTATCTGAAGCTGTTAGAGTTGATACCCACGCCCGCCACGGATCGTGCGATTTTAAGTGACTTCTTTCGATTCGCTGAAAACGTGCTGGGGCATCGGTGTGTGGTGGCGAAAGACACACCGGGCTTTATCTCTACCCGCCTCTGGATAGCGCACCTTATGGATTCGATTCACACGGCTATCGAGCTGGGTGTGGATATTGAGACCGTTGACTATCTAACAGGGCCATTGATTGGTCGCCCGAACTCCGCCACATTCCGCATGGCGGACTTAGTCGGGCTGGATATTATCCACTCCGTCGCGAAGAACCAATACGAAGCGCTTCCAGATGATCCGCTTCGTAACCGACTGGTCTTCCCCGAGGTTATGCAGCGTCTACTGGCAGCCGGATTCAAGGGGGAGAAGACCGGAGCAGGGTTCTATCGCCGGGAAAAAGACGGTCAGATTCTGGTACTGGACCTGAAAGAGCTAAAGTACCGCCCACGCCGCGCTGTCACTGAGCCGAATCATCCGTATCTAAACACCATTCTAGATACGTTCTTTGAGTACATTCACCAGATACTGCCGCAAATCGCGGAGCGTGAGTGGGACATAGACCATGTATTCGAGTGGGGCTTCGGCTGGCACAAAGGCCCGCTGACCATGGATGCCGAGCGGCGCAGGGCATTTCTGCCTTCTCCGCCATCGGATACCGAGTACATCGAAGTGGACCACATGGGGATTCTCCAGAATGCCCCCACAGCTACCCTGCGCGATATGGGCGATGGGATTGCCTGCGTGGAGTTCCACACCAAGATGAATGTCTTCTCGCCTGATTTATTGGAGTTACTCAAGCGGTTGACGGAGCGGGCGGAGCGCGAGTTCTTAGGGCTCGTTATTGGAAATCAGGGGGCGCACTTCTCGGCAGGCTACGACCTGGCTCGCTTAGTGGCTGCCATGGAGCGAGGCGATCTGGCTGCCATCGACGGTGAAATGAAGCTCTGCCAGGAGACATTCCTGGCCTTGAAATACGCGCATGTACCTATCGTCGCCGCGCCACACGGATTTGTTCTGGGGGCTGGCTGTGAGTGCGTGCAGCACTGCTATCATGTGCATGCCGCCGCAGAGACCTATATCGGTCTGCCTGAGGCTGCGGTGGGTGTGATTCCCTGTGGCGGTGGAGTAAAAGAAACCCTGCTGCGCCTGGGCGATGGACTGGCAGCGCTGGAAGCCATTCTCTTCAACCGCACCTCCACAGGTGCTTATGACGCCATTCGGCAGAAGCGTCTGCGAGAAACGGATACCGTCGCGCGCAATTCCGACCGGCGGCTCTACGATGCGAAGATGAAAGCTCTGGAGCTATCCGATGGGTTTGTGCCACGGAATCAGGCCGAGACTCCCTGCCCGGAGGTGGATGCCTCTGCCCTGAAAGGCGCGCTGGACGCCTGGAAGGAGGAAGGTAAGCTGACCGAGATTGAATACAAAATCGGCGCTGCGCTAGTGCATGTGCTCTCTGGTGGCCCAACCGACGAAGTATCGCTGCTGAACCGGGAGCGCGAGGCGTTTCTCACCCTCTGCCAGGAGCCTTTAAGCCTTGCCCGCATGCAGCACATGCTCAATACCAATCGCCCGCTGAAAAACTAGATGAACCGACGAACTTTCCTGGGCGGTTTGCCCACCCTCGCGCTCGCCCCTCTGGCTCATGCCGCCGATGCTCCGCTGGACGTTTTTCTGAAGAAGCCAGAGCCGGAGTTCAAGTGGGAAAAAAAGGCTGAGAAGAAGGTCATGGGTGGCACACTCCACGATCTGTTTTTTACGTCCCAAGTCTGGCAAGGGCGCCCGTGGACACACAGACTTCAGCTTTTTATTCCGGAAAAGAACGATTACCCAGATTTCTGCACACTTCTCAATACCGGTGGAGGCGGCAGTCAGGCAGAAGAGACTATGGGTATGCTGGGTGCAGGGCAGCTTGGCGGCGCGTTTGCGATTCTGTACCACATTCCCAATCAGCCGCTCTATGGTCTTACCGAAGATGCTCTGATCGTCTACACCTGGCAGAAGTATTTAGAGACCGGTGATACCAGCTGGCCTCTGCACTTCCCCATGGCCAAGGCCGTGCTGAAGGCTATGGATGTTCTTCAGGCGGCACAGCCCTCTCTCAAGCGCTTCTTGATCACCGGAGCCAGTAAGCGCGGCTGGACAACCTGGCTGGCTGGTGCCTCCCGCGATAAGCGCATTGTTGGAATCGCCCCCATGGTGATCGATATTCTCAATGTAGCAAAGCAGACCGCGCACCAGCTAGAGATGTACGGCAAACCATCGGAACAGGTTGCTGACTACACGGCGGTAGGTATGGATAAGATTCTGGCGACCCCACGTGGTCAGGAGCTTCTGAAACTGGAAGATCCCTACTCGTATCGGGACCGCCTGACCCTACCAAAGCTAATTATCCTGGGCACCAACGACCGCTACTGGAGCCAGGATGCCCTGAACCTGTACTGGAAGGACTTGAGGGGCCCCAAGTGGGTACTCTACACCCCCAACTCCGGCCATGGACTGGAAGATCGGGCGCGGGTATTCGCTACCCTGTCTGCGTTCGGGCGGATGCTGGCCTCTCGCAAGCGCTGGCCGAAGCAATATTGGGTCTACACACCGAACTATCTCAAGATAGACAGCGATATGCCTCTTGAGTCTGCGCGGATCTTCACCTGTACATCAGACACGACCGACTTCCGAGATAGTAAGTGGACCAGCATAGAGAAAGAAGTTCTATATCGTCGACAGGTTGGAACAGCAATCGATTCTCCTCACAGAGGCTACGCAGCAACCTTCCTGGAAGTGACCTATGAGCTGGAGCCAGGTCGCAAGTTCACGCTTTCGACTCAGATTTCGATTCTACGCCCGAAAGTGTGACATAGCAGAGAAGCTGCAAAACAGCATAAAGGATAGAAACCCCGATAAGGCGTGGCCATGTATCCGGGTTGGTAAAGAGATGATAGGTATCTCTGGCCAGCCCGATGGGGTCACGCACAATATCCCACGAGTTCCAGCGCTGGAATCGGCCAATATACACTCCCACCCCGGCCAGAAAGAACACTCCACAGGCAAAGATCCAGCCTGCGACCCGGCCTTTCTTCTCTGCCAGCTCCGTCTGCAGGATTCCCAGCGAATACAGCCCTAGCCGCATGCCGAGTAAGGCGAATAGGAACACCAGCGCCATGTCGTACCACCAGGCAGCGTTCACCGCCCAGCGAATGTGCTTCATGTCCGTCACGATATAAGGCGCGTTGGGATAGAAGGCCAGCCAACCAATGGCCAGCAAGCGCCGCAGCCAGAGGTTCTTCGCTTTCTGCCGCCAGAGAACCAGCATCACGGGCACCCAGGCTAAAAACAGATTCCATACAAGAAAAGCATAAACAGTAGTATGGGTAAAGAGCATCCGTGCGCCGACCATAAGGCACGCAACCAGGCTCGCAAACAAGAGTCCAACCATTTAGATACTCAGGATAACACACCTGCGATACGCTGGAGTAGTCATGCGCCTGCAAGCCCAAGCTATCGAAGATAAAGACACTCTCAAAAAGCTTCAAGAGGCCCTTAAAAGTGGTACCGCCACCCGTATGGTGGAACAGCAGAGCGACGACAGCTTGCTCCGGCTTCTGACGCTCTATCAGCAAAAAAGGCGTTTTCGCTGGTTCTATCTGGCCCCATTTCTGGCTCTAGCGCTCCTACAGATACTTGTTGCTTTCGGTAATTTAATGAACTGGTGGCGATGGTCAACTATTCAATTCCACCTGTTCTTTTTGCCCTTCTTATTTTTCCAGCGAAAGAAGCACGAGCTTTCCGCAGAAGCCTGGCTCCCGGTAATGCTGCGACTGGAATCCGCCTCGCTCCCCACTCTTCTGGAAGCTCATCGCCTGAAAATCTCCCCTTTAAACAATGCACTACGCACCGGTCTTACGAAACGACTCTCCATTGCCACAGCCGAGGAACTGGAATCTCTAACGCCAGACCAGCGCAAGGAGCTGGTACGCTTTACCCTATCTCAGCTCCACACGCTTAGCCATGAGCGTAATCAGGCAGCCATAGTCGGATTCCTGGCCCTAGCAACATTGAAACAGCCGGGTGCAGAGCACGTCTCGCCAAATACTATCTCCGAAACCCATGTCAATTTGCGTCGGGCTGTTGAGGAGTATCAGACCATAATGAAAGCCCGCTGAGACTCCATGCGTCTGCAAACTCAGACAACTGAGGAAATGGATACTCTTAAAGAGATTCAGAAGGCTCTGAAGCGCGAGAGCGCTGCCACTGTGCTCGACCGTTATACCGATAACATTCTGATTCAATTACTGCGCCGCCAAAAGCGCCCCAGTGGCATTGTTCTCTGGTGCTGGATGGCCTTTCTGGGCATTATGATTATTGTCTTTTTAGGGGCTTTCGCCCGTTTCTGGAAGTTGCCGAACACTCCCTTTATCTTTTTTATTTTTCAAATACATCTGGTGCAGCACTTGTTTAAGATAAAGCCTGAAGTTCTGGAACCCATAAAACTGCGTCTGGAGAAGGCTTCCCTACCCACTCTGCTGGACGCCTATACCTTGAATATCCCCCAGATAGATGAGACGATTCAAGCAGCGCTAGCAAAGCGACTGGCAGTGGCAACCACAGAGGATTTAGAGATGCTGGCACCGGAGCAGCGTAAGCAATTAGTACGTTTCACGCTTATACAAGCCAGGGTAAATCCACTCACCTACCCGCTCGATCAGCCGTATCTCCTTCCAGAAACCCAGGCTCAAGCAGCTACTGTTGGATTTCTAGCACTGGCATCATTAAAGCTGCCGGGCGCCCAGCATATCTCGTCGCAAAAGATACGCACCACGAATCCGAACTTAAAGCAGGCTATTGAAGAATATCAGCTTGCTATGAAAGCGTTTGTCTAGTCATGCAGCTACAGAACGCTCATCCCCCAGAAGAGAAAGAGGCTCTTTCCGAACTTAGAAAGGCTCTCAAAGGCAATCGCCTGGCCCCAGTTCTGGAGCGGCAGCCCGATCGCTATTTGCTTCGCTTTCTCAATCGGCACTTTACCTACCCGTGGTGGATAATCGCCATGCGACTCATTGGCCTGGCTGCCATAGGAATACAGCTCACTCTGTTTTTATCGGGTAAGACCTCCTGGCCCATCAATCCTGGGTTTATTTTATTCTTACTTCCCGATTTTCTTTTGACAGCACGGAGTAGTGCCTCACCTGAAGTTGTACAGGCCATTCGTCAGCGCCTGGAGTCCGCATCGCTGCCTACTCTGCTGGATGCCTATCAGCTAAACCCTTTTATCTTTAGAAGCGATATTCTAGAATTGCTCCTGGAGCGCCTGACTCTTGCCACACCGAGCGAGCTAGAAATCCTGACACTATCTCAGCGAAAGAGCCTGGTGCAATTCACTTTAGGCCATGTCAACTCCATCGATCTTCTAATACCCGAGGTAGAGGAGGCAGTGATAGTAGGCTTTCTCGCCATGGCGACTCTGAAACTTCCCGGCGCAGAGCAGGTGCGCTTGGAGGCAGTCAATGAACGACATGCCAATCTTCGCCTGGCGATTGCGGAGTATAAGGCAGCCATGGGAGAAACCCGCTAGCCATGCCCCAGCAAGCTTTCGCTCAAACGGAAAAAGAAGCTCTCAAAGAGTTTCGGCTGGCTCTGAAAAGCGGCGAGGTCGAATCCACTATCGCACAACATAGCGATGAAACGCTGCTACGACTTCTTCGCTACCGAAACAATCACTGGCGCCGTATTCTCTATGGAATCGCTACAGTTTTGCTTCTGATTATTGTCACGGCTATTGGCACCTGGCTTACAGGAACACTACTCTTTGTTGGTTCCTTCTTTACCTTCACTATTGCCAATCAGAGCGAAGCCAAACGGAAATCCGCAAAAACCTGGGCGACTATCGGCAAGCGGATAGAAGCAGCATCGCTACCTACTCTTCTGGAGGCTTATGGACTGAGTATTCCAGACCTCTCCTCCGCGATTCGGACGGGCATGATAAAGCAGCTCACGCTTGCCACTCATGAAGACCTGCTGACACTGACTCCCTGGCAACGCCATCAGCTCGTGCGCTTTACCCTGGGCCAGCTTCACTCCTTCTGGGGAGCGTACCCTATGGTGAATGCCAGCCAGCGGCAGGCCGCCACACTGGGCTATCTGGCTCTGGCGACTCTGCGACAGCCTGGCGCGGAACGCCCAGACACCAGCGGAATAAACGCAACGCATGTGAACCTAAAAAAAGCGATTGCCGACTACCGCGCAGCCCTGAGTGTAAGTCGATATTAATGTCTCCCTCTCTCGATGCAAAATCGAGAGAGGGAGGTTTTACTCTCAGGGTGCGAAGGTGGTTGCGGGCTTCTGTAGCTTGAAGGACCGGAAGTCGCTCTGCCGGACATCACCCCAGCGCCGGAACTTGGCGGAACCATCTGCCATGAGGTAGTTCGCTCCGTTGAAGTGCCCTTTGGTGGGAGCCAGACTGAGTCCACCAGCGCAGCTTGCGGGTAGCCCGTCAGCAGGGGTGGGTGCGTTGACCTTGCGCCCCGCGAACTTCCAGATATCGCAGCCCGCTATGGTTGAAGCATGGGGACTACCGACATACCCCAGCGCGGCCCAGTCACCGTTGCCAATAGCCCAGAGCTCGGCCAGCGCAACTGTATCGGAAACCTGGTCGATACTGGCAAGGCTTTTACCCTGCGCCGCCGCGCCATTGGGTAGGCGGCTGCCAGTATAGTTGCTCAGACCGGTATTCGGGTCACGCGCTCCCCCATTCATATCGCTGTACTGCACCGTGTTGATCTCGGCTAGATAGCCATAAGAGCGCGGAATCCCCTTGGAGCGATAGTTCAGATCCCACCACTGAATCCGGCTGTCTGTGGCAGGCACACGCGGACCGGCGTCACTGGGGCAAGTCCAGATTTTATCGTTCTTGATGTAGGGCATGATCTGCATATCCAGCGGCATTCGCATATCGGATGTACTGCCACCATTTACGGTGGGAACAGCCAGTAGCGCGCCGGGATAGAGTTCATCGTAGTCCTGCACATACATCATCAGCCCTGTGCCGATTTGCTTGATGTTAGAGAGACAGCTCGTCTGGCGGGCCTTGTCTCTGGCCTGTGCGAAAACAGGGAAGAGAATGGCGGCAAGAATGGCTATGATGGCGATGACAACCAGCAACTCAATAAGCGTAAAAGCTGTCGAGTGGCGATGTCTTTTTGTTCGCATGGCGTCCCTTTCCAGGTGGATATTGGTATAGTCCAATTTTAATCTGGACTAATCCAATACTATATTCACTTTGTTGTATCACTTGGCGCTCCACCTATATTAACTCTGCTTTATGGCTGAAATTTTAATATTCTGGTATAGTCCAGATTCAATGTCAACCTATCGCTATCATGAAATTGCGGCTAGCTTACGGGAGCAGATTCAGTGTCAGGAGCTAGTAGGAAAACTGCCGGGAGAGCGCACACTCATGGCGCAGTTTGGCGTGCAGCGCAATACAATTCGACAAGCGCTAGAGCTTTTAGAGCAAGAGGGCTGGTTGGAAATTCGCCCTCGTAGCGGCGCCTATGCCTGTAGTGCGAGCAATGCTTCCCGACTCGATGGTGGCACGATTCTCTTAGTCAATTCCTGGAACAAGGCATCCAATGCTATCAACCATGTGTTTCTAGGGATATCTGCTGCTCTCGAAAGCAGTCCAATTTCCGTACAGCGCTTCAACTCGCAACCCAGACCTGGTTCCCGGTTTCATGTCTACCCCTCGGCAGAGTATATTGCTGCCAATAAAGTCGTTGGTATCGCGCTGTGGGCACAGAATCCTACCGATGTCGGCGCTCTGATGAAACTGAGAGAGGCTGTGCCGCTGGTGTTGATAGATCGTCGGATACTGGGATTCGAGGCTGACTGTGTACGGTCCGATGACATGGCTGGCGGGAAGCAGCTTACGGAACATTTGCTCCAGCAGGGACACCGGCGTATTGGCTTCGTAGGCGATGAAGCGTTCGCGGAAACTGTCCAGCAGCGTTGGCGCGGCTATACTCTGGCTCTGGAAGAGGCCGGACTTACCCTGGAGCCATCCTTGATGGCACTCTTTGAAGGAATTCAAGAGCCGAATTTCTCCGAGGCACTTCGCATACTGATAGCGGGCAATGGTGACCCGCTCACAGCCCTGATCTGCTCCAACGACACCACGGCACTCCTGGTGCTGAAGTACCTCCAAACGCATAAAATCCGGGTTCCCCAGGATATCGCTGTGGCGGGCTACGGCAATTTGCTCAGTGACTATATGGATACTATCGGGCTAACTACAGTAGAGCAGCCTTTTGAAGAAGTCGGGAAGCTTGCTGGCGAGCTGCTAATTCGTCGCCTGACCCAGGCAAGGGATTGGAAACGCGAGCGCCCGGAGATTATCGACCTCCCTGTTCGGCTTGTCGCCCGTGACTCTACTAACTCAATAAAATAAGCGTATAGTGATTCGAAGGAATGCAGCTTCAGTCCAGTCAAACATCCCAAAAGGACGATTTGAAGGAGCTACGCCAAGCGCTCAGTTCGGGAAACACAACTACGATTGTGAACTCCCACAGCGATGAAGCATTGATTCGCCTCCTGAAGATGCACTATCGTCCAGCCGCCTTTGTCTTACGTTACTTGATTTTTGCAAGCGCCTTCTGGCTTGTTGTGTTTCTTGGCGCTCTGCTCCACTTCTGGCCGTTGCCAGTCTGGCTAAACGCTATCATCTTTCTACCGGGTCTTTTGATTCTTCGATTGCCACAGGTCAAAGAGGGAGCTTGGAGCGCTATCCAGCAGCGAATAGAAAAGGCCGAGTTGCCAGTCCTGCTCGATGCGCATGCGCTTAATGTCTTCGTACTACGTTATTCTATTCAAGCCGGGTTGATACGTCGGCTCACGGTTGCCAGCCCTGAAGAACTTGAGGCGCTGGCGCCTGAGCAGCGAAAGTCCCTGGTGCGCTTTACGCTAAAACAACTTCGCCCACAGTGGGTTGGCTATCACATAGTGCCCGACACTGAGACTCACGCAGCAACGCTGGCGTATCTGGCTCTGGCGACACTGAAACAACCGGGCGCGGAAAAACCAGATCGGCGCGGGATTCATTCGACCTCCCACACGAATCTGCGGGCAGCAATTGAAGAGTACCTGGAAGCCATGGGACAACTCTAAGAGCTATTACTACGATATACTAAATAACGTGGCTATTGCCTCAAGTCTTCGTATATTCCACTTTGCCGACGTTCATTTAGGCGTCGAAACCCATGGTAAGTACAATCCCGAAACTGGCCTGAACTCCCGCCTAGAGGACTTCACGCAATCGCTGAATCTGGCGGTCGATAAGGCATTGGAAGCCGGTGTAGACCTGGCCCTATTCGCCGGGGACGCCTATAAAGCCCGCGACCCCAACCAGACCCACCGAGCGCGCCTTCGCTGCGCTGAAAAAGCTAGTCGAGGGCGGTGTGCCCGTGGCCATGCTTCTCGGCAACCACGATATCCCCAACACCCGTGGACGCGCCCATGCCCTGGAGATCTACGGTTTGCTTGGTGGTGCGGGCGTGACTATCTTCCAGCGCCCCGAGGCACAGGTGATTCACACCCGCAAAGGTGAGGTAGTGGTGGCGGGCATGCCCTACTTCATTCGCTCGAATGTAATTGCCCAGGATATCTCCAAGGGCAAGACGGTCGAGGAAGTAGCAGGTCTGATGCGGGAACGCTACTCGGAGTATGTAAAAGACCTTGCTAAGCAGTGTGCGCATAGCTACCCGGACCATATCTCCGTGCTTATGGGGCACTTCACGGTGGCAGATGCCAGAGTAGGCGTGCAGGGGTTCTTATTAAATCCCTCGGAGCCACAGGTGCCCGCCAGTGCGTTGGCCCTGCCCCCGTTTAAGTATGTGGCCATGGGCCATATCCACAAACCACAGGAGCTGAACCGGGGCGAGCAGCCACCCATTGTCTACAGTGGCTCTATTGACCGGGTGGACTTCGGAGAGCGTAAGGAAGAAAAGGGCTTTGTGCTGGCCGATGTCAGCAAAAAGAAAAAGACCACCTGGGAGCATGTTCTCTGCCCACGCGCCCATTCTTAGAGTTGGACCTGGACGCCGGGGATGCCGACGACCCGACGGAAGCGCTTTTAGAGCAGCTAGCCAAAACCGATGTGACCGGAGCGATCGTGCGAGTGCGCTACCGGGTCTCTGCGGAGCGAGCGCCTTTAGTACGCGTGGAAGATCTGAAAGAAAGCCTTAGCTGGTGCGCAGAACCTGGTGGCGTTCAGTCGAGAGCTTCCTGATGCCGAGGCCTTGATTCGCTCGCAGGGTCTGACCGAATCTCTCTCCCCCGAAGCCGCCTTAGAGAAGTACATTGAGACCCAGCCACGCCTCACGCCGCGCAAGGAAGAGCTTTTATCCGCCGCACGTATCCTGCTGGATGAACTAGCCCGCCTGGAGGATGCGGCGTGATGGACAGCGCCAAGAAACTCTCTGTCCCCAGCATGCCCCCCTGCCCCCCAGTAATGGGGGGTTCTGAGGAAGTGCTTTTTGCTCGCGTCACCGACGCTGCGGAGCAGCTAAAAGAGAGAATCAGCAGAGGAACCCCCCATTACTGGGGGGCAGGGGGGCAAGTGTGACCCCCATTCGGCTCCAGCTGAAGAACTTTATGAGTTATGGCGAGGGAGTACCACCGCTCGACCTTTCCGACGTCCGCCTGGCCTGTCTCTCGGGTGACAACGGCAACGGGAAGTCGGCGTTGCTGGATGCCATGACCTGGGCACTGTTCGGGGAAACCCGCGCGCGCGCTGAAGACGATGTGATTCGCCTGGGAGCGAAGTCCTGCGGAGTGCTGTTCGATTTCGAGGTCAATGGCGTTCGGTATCGAATCGATAAGCGGCGTGATAAGAGCCGGGGGTCTAGCTGGGAGTTCCAGGCGCGGCAGGAAGATGGTAGCTATCGCTCACTCTCCGGGACCAGTGCGCGGGAAACAAAGGACAAGATTCAGGCGACGTTGCGGCTGGACTATAAGACCTTTCTCTCCACGGCGTATCTGCGGCAAGGGGAAGCAGATGCCTTCGCCAAAGCAACGGCAGGCGAGCGCAAAGAGGTGCTTGCTCGGATTCTAGACCTCTCTCGCTACGATGCTCTGGAGGCTCTTGCCCGCGAGCGCTGGCGCGATGCCGATGCTCGCGAGAAAGATACTGACCGCACGCTCACCGAAATAGATGTCGAGCTGGATACGTGGGATGTGGTAGAGGCACAGCTTACGGAAGCACATCGTCGTCTTGCCGAAGGGCAGAGCACAATAGAGGCAGCCCAGCGGGTGTTCGAGGCAGCACTGGCGCGCTGTGAGGCACTGGAGAGCGATGCCCAGCGTGCGCACGACCTCACCGATAAGCTGCGCGATGCTGAGGAAACCCTGGCGCGTGACCGCTACGAGGAGCGGCAGAGTGAGTTGCGGCTTCAGGATGCCGAGCGCACACTGAGCCGTAAAGCCGAGATAGAGGCGGCACTGGCCCGCCGCACAAAGCTACAGAGAGAGCTAGAACCGCTGGAGCAGCGCTGGGGTCAGGGCCTGAGCCTGCAGAGTGAGGCGCGGCGCCTGGAGACAGCGATTCACGAGGCCAGAAGCACACTGGAGCGAGAAAGCTTTGGGCTAACCCGCGAGATACAGAGCCTTACTGGAGAGGGCGCAGAGTTAGAGGGCTTAGAGAAGGAGCGAGCTGGTTTAATCGCGCAGCAGACGAAGCTGGCGGATGCGGAAGTTCGCTGGCAGGTAGCGGAGCGCGCCGCACGTGATGCGGAGACCCGCATGGCAAACTTGAAAAGCTGCTAACGGGACTATAAAAGCCGAGCGAGAGAAGTTGCAGCTGCGGGTAGACCGACTTACCAATGATAATTCTCCAGAGTGTGAGTGGTGCGGCCAGCCTCTCTCTGCCGGACGCAAGAAGTCGTTGGCGGAAACACAGGCTGGAATCGATGATTGTGATGCTCGCCTGAATACGCTCATGACCGAAGGGCGCGAGGCAAAGCAGGAACTCGATAGAGCCCGTGCCATTGTAGAGACTGCCCAGACAGATGCCCGTGCGCTGGGCGCATTGAAAGTGCGCTTAGAAGGCGCGGAGAATCAGCTTCTCCGCCTTCAGGAGCGAGCGCAGACCCTGCCCGGCTTAGAGAAACGGTATCAGCTTATCGAGCGGCAGCTAACCGAGAGCCGCTATGCACAGGACGAGCAGAAGCGCCTGGTGGAGCTGAACACGGAGCTGGCGGCTCTGGAAGAGGTGGGTAAGCAGGTGCAGGATCTGCGCCGTGAGATTGACTCGCTGCGCGGGGCGGATACCGAGGCGGAGCGCCTGCGGGTAGCAGGTGAGGTCATGACCACCGAGCCGGACCGCTTGAAGACAATTCAAGAGGCAATCACCAAACGCCAGGGGCAGATAGTAAGGCCCGAGTTCTGATTGCAGACTTAGAGGCCAAGACCCGCGACCTGACCGTTCTGCGGCGAGAGCGCGATGATGCCCAGCGCCAGGCGCAGGAAGCACAATCAGCACTGGCACAGGCGGAGCGAAGCCTGGGGCAGCTCACGGCACAGAAGTGCCAGCTTGTTGCCGAGGGAAGTCGCGATGAACCACACTCCCATCAGCATCGCTGTCATTGTTCGTGGTGCGAGCTTTGTAATCAGCGACATTCCGATCGGCGATCCACAGCTCGGCGATGCTGATGACGAAATGGCCGCCGATCAGCCACCACATACTCACCCAGACCGTGATATTCCTTGCAGTAGTGAGCCGCCGACCATGAAAAGGTAAGAAGCGCCAGTCAGGATCATTCCGATGCCTATCTTCACCGGCGTTGAAGGCTCACGGTTGAACTTGCGGAGATGGCCGAACACCGCCACAACGGCGGGTGTCAGGATCAGGATGAAGACTGGATTTACTGCCTGAAACCAACCGGGGGAATCTCAAACGGGGTCGAATGGATGAAACTCGGCAGGTTCAGCTTACGCATCGTGTTGTCACCGCCCACAGGCTGAGCGTGATGGCGTTCTGCTGGAAGGCCATCCAAAACAGCATGACGATGCCACAGATGATGAATACCGCCGTGATACTTTTTTTTCGACCGCGGGTGGGACGCGCGGATCTTCGTATTCAAATGGCAGCGGCGTAACGAACTCGCCCGAAACGCTTGGGCGGGTCTGGGTGGAGGCGATGTGGTGATGGAAGGAAGCAAAGATCACCATGCTTACAATCATCCCAACCCCAGCCACCGCGAACGCGGCTGGGAAACCCCAGCGCTGACGCACCAGCTCACCCAAGAACGGCGCAACCAATGCGCCTAGATTGATTCCGAGATAGAAGATCGAAAACGCTGCGTCTCGCCGCCTGTCGCCTGGCGGATAAAGCATCCCAACCTGGGTCGAAATGTTGGGCTTAAAAAGACCGTTGCCAAGTACGAGGAAGAATACCGAGAGGTACAGACCCAAGGAGCTATCTAACGCCAGCGTAAAGTACCCGACGCTGAGTAGCGCAGCCCCGATGAGCACAGCCCGCCGATATCCAAGCCAGCGGTCGGCGATAAGGCCACCAAAGAAGGGCGCGAGGTATACCAAGGCCATGTAATTGCCTACCCATCCTGCGGCACGCTGCTCGCTGAATTGCATGCGCTCGGTTAGGTAGAAGATCATGAGAGCACTCAAGAGGTAGAAGCCGAAACGCTCCCACATCTCGGTAAAAAACAGGACGTAGAGCCCTTTGGGGTGTCTGTTCATCATCTTGCATCCCCTCCTGAAGAAGGACCGGGAGGTAGATCATCTTTGGGCTGCTCAATCTCGGTCCAGGTGCCGTCCGCTAGGACGCTGATCGGACAGTCCCCTCCCCGAAAAAGTGCCATCTTGCATCCTTGTTCTGCTAGACGGCGCAGCTCCATGCGAGGCTTCCCTAGTTCCGTGGTATATGCCATCCCCCCGGCTGCTTTGAGCCCCCTGTGCTGTAGTAGCGCCCGAATCTCTCTTGCGACAGAAGCCGGATAGAGAGGCCCGTGCAAAAGCAGGAGGAAAGCGCTGCCCGCGTTGCTCAGCCTAAAGACCTCATCCACTCCTCGACGGATCTTTGACCGTAAAACCTGCGCAAAATCGCGGACCGAGATCTCCCATGAGTTCAGACGTTCACTGTCGTCAGTGGGCTTTTGATCAATCAGGACAAACCAAGCCACTCATAGAGGATCAGTCGATCGAAGTGCTGCAAACCATCGCTCTGAATCCAGCCAGGCCAGAGAGCCTACGCCCGTCTGCGGGTCGACCGTGGTCCACTTCTCCCATTGGTTCAGCCGACTCTCAAGCTGCACCACTCTGAGCTGGACGTTCCCGATTGTTTCGGGGAACGCCTCCAAGGCGTCTACGCGCCTCATGAGCGAATAGAGCCAAGTCAGCAAGTAGAATCCGGCGATAGCAGCAGCGGCATAAAGCAGATGGGTCCAAGACATGAATGCTCCCGAGCGAGCCTGAAATTCTTGAAGACCCTGCATAGGCAAGCGCTATGCCATCTGCGGCCGACCTCTGTTCGAGCAGGTTAGGCCGCACCACCATATGCACCGCTGCTCGCAAGCACTCCTGGGTGCGCCATCACTTCGTCCCGGTGGCGCCGTAACCCAGGATTGAGAAAGAATCCACCCAGCAGCTAACGACCGTGCGATGCCAATCATCTAGCGAACCGTTTACGCTTGCGCTTTCGGCGTGGCTGTTGTTCCACTCAGGCTCACTCTAGGAGGTCCCATGACCTGTTCGCGTTATCCGCTCACGTTCATCGCCTTGGGCTGGCTGGCAGGCTGCGGTGCCGAAACCGGCGCCGACTCTGAAAACGACAACATTGCAGCGATGCAGAAGGCGATCGTCCGCGCCACCGGCACCGTGTATAAAACCGACGGCGACCCGATCAATGTCCGCTCGGCACCAAACACCGCGAGCAGTGTTGTCGGGACCGTTAGCGAAGGAACGAGCCTGGGCATCGAGTGCCGAGATCAACGGCACGGCGGTCCTGGGAACCACGGTCTGGGACTACGTTCCAGCAATCAAAGGCTACGTGACCGACGCCTACGTCTACACCGGCTACGACGGCTTCATCCCGGGCATGCCCACCTGCGGGACGGCGACACCGCCGCCGACCCCTGCGGGTCTCGGCGAGGCGATCGTCGCCAAAGCTCGCACCTACAAGGGCTACGAGGCAGATGCCGGCGACTGCAATAAGTTCAGCGCGGCGCTTGGCGTCACCCCCTCCTGCCGGGCGTGGTGCGGTGATTTCGCGCGCTACGTCTGGGGGCAGGACCAGGTGCCAAGACGACCCTCCTTACCGGCTACTCGGGATCGTTCCTCGACTACGGTCGCGCCAACGGCACGCTGAAGAGCAAGTCGGCGACTCCGCAGGTAGGTGACGCTGTTGTCTGGGGTGACTCCAGCTATCAGGCGCATGTGGCCATCATTGCCGAGGTCAGTGGCACCAGGTTCAAGATCATTCACGGCAACTACGACAACGATCTCGACGGCCGCGGCGAAGTCTACGAGACAGGTTTCGTCGACAATACGAGCACGGCCGGAACCCCATATCCCATCATGGGCTACGCCTCCCCCGTGAAATAGCGGCACTACAGCCTCAGCCGTTCCGCACTCACCCAACCCACTCCTTTCGGTGACCCCCTGGACTCAGAATCCGCGGTCGCGCAGCAGCGCGGCGACTTGCGCCGGCGGTCACCGTTATGGCGACCTTCTCGACACAACCGCTCTATGCACAGCCCGCCGATTAGCCATCCAGCCGGGCTCGATCCGACGTAAGCGCAGCCAAGGCGCGTCGAGAGCGGGGTAGACCTAGAGTGCGTCGAGTCTATGCTCGTGCCCACGTAAGCCAGAATGCCCAGGGCACCGTAACCACCGCTGGCCGTCTACGTGATCGATAAGGTACGCCGACTCATTTGTTGGAGATTCGGAAGTCAGCCGGGTTCAAGTCGTGCTTGTCCACCCAGCGTCGAAAGTTTCGGCGTGAGAATCCGAAGGCTCGGGCTATCGATTGCAAGTTGCCGCGGTACTTTTTTAGCATCCTCACGATCTGATGTTTTGAAGGCGGTGAGTCCCCTTTCTCCCATTTCTGCGGGATGTTGTGGTTAGGCGGTACTGAGACAACCGGAGCTGACAGGGTTTGGCGAGCTGCTATGGCTGCTTCAAGCTGCCGGCGAACAGCGTCCTCGGTGCTACTTCGTAACCTTCCGACGATGTTACGGATCTCGCGGACGTTGAGGGGCCAGTCGTAGGCCAGCATCGCGGCGGCGAGAGGCACAGAGGGACGGAATGTCTGTCCTGCCAAATGCTGCGCCAACAACAGTATATCCTCGCGTCGCTCACGCACTGGGGGCATTCGTAAAACGAGCGCCGACAAACGCGCATAGAGATCTGGCCGAAAAGACTGCTGGCGCATAGCAGTTTCCAGATCCCGGTTCGTTGCTGCTACGATCCGAACATCGCAGAGATTCGGCCGCACGCTTCCCAGGGGGACGACCTGTCGAGTCACAATGGCCCGCAGGAGCTTGGCTTGCAGCTCGACCGGAAACTCGCCGATCTCGTCGAGAAATAAAGTCCCCCTATCGGCTTCTCCGAAGAGTCACCGATTCGTATCAAGTCGCCATCTGCGATCAGTCTCCGTTCGGATGGCAGCAAGCGGAGACCGTTGACGTGCGTTCCGTTCTTGCTGTTGAGATCACGGATCAGCACTTGTTTATCGTGAAGAGTCAGGTCGGCATGCAGTTGAGAAGTCGCCTTATCATCTAGCAGCAGCACGGTGGCGGAAGGGTAGTTTGCCGTTCCCCTACCGATGGTGAGCGGGGCGCGACCGTCCCAGCACGTCGGAGGTGTTGCGACGATTCCAGCCGACCCGGAATACAGCACCCGCAGTTTCCAGCTGGGTTCCGCATCGATGGATTCGCTGGGCAGCCTACTCGTTATGGTCCTCTCGTCCATGCACGTGATTTTACTCGCGAGCCTATCAATGAGCAGCCAAATTCTCTTTGGTCTCTCCACATTTCAGCGACGGTATCTGCGATCGGTCCTTGTCCACGCTATGCCCACTGGACGCCCACAAACGCCGCCAATCCGCGACGACACGTTGAATTGTCTCCCCGCCCGCTATGCGCCCACAAACGACTCTCCACGTGCAAGCAGCGACGATATATCAGCGCCCATCCCCGCCCACTGGACGCCCATCTGTGACAGTGAATGGCTGGCACCGACGACATGCCGGCGCCCAACCACACCAAGGGAAAGCCGGCATGTCTCACGGGCAGTTCTCTCAAAACACGACAGGCAGCAACGACTCGGCGATCTGTGAGCGAAAAAGGGTGCGGGCTCGGCATAGAGCTTGCTGTGAAAGGCTTGCTACTACTGCTCAGTGAGGTTTGCCGATGATCATCTCGCGACTACGGTTGGAGCTCGTGTTCCGCGTCCTGCGCAGGCTTCTCTGTCTCTGTCTGCTGTTCGAGGCGAGTCCGGCGCGCGCAGACCCGCTTCGAGTTCCGCAGCCAGGGCTGCTGCCCAACGTCAATCCCCTTTGCGATAGCAATCTGGTCCCTTGTCTCGACATCGACAAGTACGCGCTGCACGTCTACGCGCATTTGATGGTGCTTCCAAAGACCGAGCTGCGCGACTCCGTGGCGGTCTTTCCCTATGGGGTGACGCTTGGCCTGCTCGGCCGCTTCGCCGGAGGGATTTCGACGGATTCGAGCTTCTGGCAGCAAGGCAACGGAGTGCAACAGCAACAGGGTCCCGTGCGGCTGCACGTAACGGCACTGCTTTGGCCGCTCGTCCCGCTAAGCCAAGCTCCGATCTCCGCTCAGGATGCCAACGGCACGCATTTTACCCCCCCACGTCGCTTACGCATCGGCCTGTCCTTCGAACACCAGTGGCGTGTGGGTCCCTTCGACGGCGCGAACTCACTCGGACTTCTGGAGGACCTGGCATCGTTGCGCTTAGTCGCGGTCAAGGTCTTTGGTCCCGTGGAGATCACGGCGAGCCTGGGTGCTCTATACGATTGGCGGGGCACGTTGGCCACCGGGGAAGCAGCGGCTCAGATTGGACTCTATTTGCCTTTTTTCAGGGCGCTAAAAGTCTACGGTGAAGCGCTGGGCCGGGGCGTTCCCCCGCTGACGAAGGGCGAGCAGTATCGCCTCCTGGCGAACGGTCTGGACCCGCTCCACCCGCAGGCCGTTCTCGGCGGGGGGCTGAGCTTTCGGCCCAGCGAGCGCGTAGACCTGGGCGTGTCCGTGCAGCGTGGCTTTGGCGGGCTGGCACCAGTATCCGTGCTGGTGCGGTTCCTCACCCTGAGTCTTGGCGAGACCTACGATCACCGCGCTGCCACTGCGGTCCCGCAGCTCGCTGCCGACGCAGTGATCGAAGTCGCAAAAGTGGTCAAAGACTTCCTCGCCAACCTGCCGATCGATCCCTGGCTCGATAAGGCGTGCCTGCTCTGGGACGTGCACGGCACGCTCCTGTTTCCTCAGCCCGTGGGTACACGAACGGAGGACAGCCGGCACTGCCTGGTGCAAGGTGAGCTGCTGCCGATTGGCCAGAAGCTGTGGCGCGACCGCAAAAAAAGCCTGGTCTGCCGCGACAAAAAATTCACGGACTGTCTGCTGTACCGCCGCCCCCAGGAACAAGGCTATCGCGCGCTGCATCGACCCTGGGTAGGCGCCGACTGTGTACTGCGCGAGCGTGTCTACGACCCGGCGGCGCCGAGTCTGCCCCAAGGCGAGACGCACCGCGTCGTCCAGCTCGCAGTGCTGGGCGACCTCACCGATGACCGACAAGGCTGTCGGGACCAGACCGGCCACGTCCACCCCGTGGGAACGCAATACTACCGCGAGCACAACCACCAGTGGATCTGTGCCGCCCCTCGCATCGAGGAGCAGCGCGACCTCTGCTTCCTGGCGCTCGCCGAGCTGCCCAGCCAGATGAAGAACCAGACCACCCCGCTCGGCCGCGTCTCCCGCGCACTGGATCACGGAGCCGTGGAGAAGGCGCTGGCGCTCGACAAGATGCCCGAGCAGCTGGTGCAGACCGCGGAGGGCGTCCGGTCTGGGACCATCAACGTCGGCACCGTGGGCGACGCGCTCAAGGATGGCGCGTTCGCCTTTGCGCACCAGTTCACTCCCGAGGGCGTGCGAGAGACCTGGGAGGGCTTAAAGAAGTTTGCCAAGAAGCCGCTCATCGAGCAGGCCGAGCATGGCGCGCACGCGCTGGGCGCTGCGGTTGTCGCGGCGCCCGTGACGCTCCCGTCTAGGTGTGGCTACCGATGGAGTCGGCGGTGCACTGTTGGAAAAAGTCGGCGAAGCGGGCAAGGAGGTGGTTCAAGCGGGCAAGAAATTAAGCAAAGCTGGAAAGAAGGCTGAGCACGTTCTAGTCAAGGCGGAACACGAAGCGGCTGGGCATGCTTCGCCTGTCCAACTACCCCACGCGAAGGAGCCCCACAGAAACCGCGTAGATAACCGCCAAGCGACTCTTTACGAAAAAGTCGACAAAAATGGTAATCACTTGAAATACGGCGTCACACACCATGAAGATCCGCTCAAGCGATACACACAAAGGCGCATGTGAAGGCGGACAGGTTGGCCCATGGAACGAGGCCCCCGTCATGAAATGTTGAGAAAAGAGCGAGAGCTAGTAGAAACTACAGGTGGCCCAGAGAATCACGAGCGGTGGTCAGGTACCAATTCCTATGAGTAACAGCAAACTAAACGATAAGGCGACGATAACTTACGGGGTTCAAAGTGGAGATAGCGTCTTCCGAGGCAACAGAGCCTCATTTCATGTCCTCTGCGAAGGCTCCTAGCAGAGCACTGTCGCGGTCCGTATAGTTCCGACGTAGACGAGTTTGCCATAGCACTTCGGATTGATGGAGATTACTGGCACTGGGAAAAGGAAGGCTGCGACTACATGCGACGCAGCAAGAAGGGCCGCTACATCACCATCGACATCTTCGTTCCTCGCGAGCGATGGGAGGGCGTGAGCGGAATCGAGATCAGGCGCTACCTGGCCACCTGGACCGAAGAGGCCCTGAAGCGAATGATCGCCAAGCTGCAGCGCGACAAGGTCTTGGTGGACGAGCCTGCGTTGCTTAGGGATTTCGCACTCGTCAAAGACCGTTACCTTCCGCAGATAGCCGCGTCCACCACTACCGCAAGCGGCTGATCATGCCTGTGATCAGTTCCAGTAAACCTGAAAGCCCCCGGAGGGGTAGTAATAGCCCCAAATGATGCACATCTCATCGGTGAGTCCGGATTCACCGAACTTGACGTAGTTCCCAGTGGTGTTGTTGTACTCGCATGACCACCTCAATCCTTCACCTTCTCCGAAAAGCAGCGGTTGATCATCGGGAAGGCGAAATAGAGCCGGATGCTCCCAGTCTGTGTTAATGAAGAGGCTGTTTCCGGCATCACTAATTCCGCTCGATTTTGCAACTGTTACTCCAGTTCCGAGCCGGTGCTGATGCGTGGTTAAGCCAAAGACCTTAAAAGAAGACGGCACTTTACCAAATGCTGCATCGATTGTTGTCCGCGCCATCGGAGGAAGGCCGTCACGGGTACCATCGTAATTTTTGTTGAGTGCTTTTGCGTTATTAAAGAACAGCATATATGCATAAGTGACCTGTGCATCAGGGGCGGCAGCCGACAGAAGCACCAGCCATACGTCATTGGACGCCGCCACATACACGCTAGCCATATTATGGACAGCAGCTTGATCATCGCTATCCCACTGTCCTGTAGTGTTACGCTTCATCAGACTGTTTGGTCTTCCACCGACAGCTTAGATCGTATCACTTCCTAGCCCGTGGATAGCGTAGCAAGATGTGGTAGACTCAGCACGCCAAACTGAACGCAAGCCTTCATTCTCTTGGATGAGGTTGTGATACTAGGCCGCTTAGCGAAAAGTCTTTCGCGATGATCGTAATCGTAGTTGTAAATGTATTTAGATTATTTCCTTCCGCCAGATTAAGTGAATAACAATAATAGCCAGGGAGCTCGTCTGCTAATTTTGCTTCTTGAGATAGTATCTCTGTCTTCATACCGTAACCTTCTGGATAGTTGATTTCCTTGACATCTATAAATGTGAGTATGGCTGGTTTGTAGAATACCTCATAGTTGAACATCTCCGCCGATTCCTTCAGGATTCCAGCATGCGTTAGATGTAGTATGCAAATGCGTTCCCAGACATCTAGGTTAATGTGTTTGATGCTACTATCGTGTAAATAGAGACTTTCATAGGACTCAATGCTGGTCATTTATGCACCTTCCAGTGGGCGGCTGGAGATTCGGTTGGAACTGGCTGGCCGTGTATGTCAAGCCGCGAACCCCACTGCTTCCGCTCAGGTCCCGCGCCAGGCGCGCTCCAGTGACCGTGCGGTTCCTTTGCATGGGTCTTCGGATGGCCTTCATGGACTTCGTAGGCGGGCGAGCCGTTTGAGTAGCGCGTAATAGTAAAGCTGCCTTGGGCATTCCCGCCTGTCGTACCTCCTCTAGGCTCGATTACCACATTCCCTTTGGGATCGACAATGAATCGTCCAGCTTCGGGCGGTTTGACCGGCTCAGGCGGAGCAGACAATAAGCCTCTCGTCTCCGGTCTGTGCGGAAGCGGCTTGGATAGCTGCTTAGCCTCGGCGACCTCCTCAAGCGCACGGGCAGCACTATTGCCTTTGGTTACATCCTTCCTAATGCCCTCTGCGACAGTGAGCCCCGTTCCGCGCACGGGGAGCACTGATCCCACGACTGCCGTGGCGCCGGCGTCCAGGAAGGCTTTGACGCCTCCCTCGGCTGCGCCATCGAGCTTTTTCTGGGTGGGCAGATGGTACCAGTTTACCGCCCCTTCCCAGGCGCCGTGCGCCACATCAATGCTGCTGTTCCATGCATCGTGTGCTGCTTGTCGAGCCTTATTTGGATCTTTCAGCGTAGCTACCGCGCTCTTCGCCGCCTGCTCGGCACGGTCTTTGGCTTTGATCCCGGCGGTCGTCAGCTCGGCCGGATGGGTAAGCAAGTGGGCCACGCCCTTCACGGTGTCTGCCTTACCCTGAGTCCAGTCCACAAGCGCGAGCGCGCCGTGGTAGCCAACCTCTGTGCCGCTGGACAGTGGACGATTGTGCGCCACGTCCAAAGCGGCCGGACAGTCCCTGTTGCTATTGGTCTTTCGAGATAAACACACACGGCCCGTGGTGGGGTCGCGGTACACGGGCTGCCCGATCGAAATCGGAATCTGCTGCACCGTCGTCTGCACCTTCTTGCCGTTCTTGAAGACGTTCACGTTTCGTTCGACTACGCAGTGCTTGCCATCAGGGGAAACGTGGCCGATGGGCGAGACTTGATGATCGCCTTCATTGAGGATGCAGCGACCGTCCAACGACCCTTGGATGGGTCCAAGTGCGCCCTGATTGATGAGCCGTTTGAGCATCGCTGGGTCGAGGTGGCTGGCTTGCGGAAGACTATCGGGATTGGGTAAGACGATGGTGTCCGGCGAATCACCAGAGTCCGATGGGCCCACGTCCGCAGAGGAGGGCCCCCCCACACAGTGCGTTGCCTCGGGTTCCAGGCACACGCGCCTGCGCGCAGGATCGAGATACAAAGTGTCACCGATGCGGAAGCGTTGTCCTTGGAATTCGCAGTGCTCTGCGTCATCCGTCAGGCGGCCCAGAGTCGTGATGAGTTGACCGTCGCGCCCGTAAAGTAGGCACGTCTGCTGCACGGGCTCGGGAAGTCTGCGTAGCTGCTCCGCAATCCACTCGCCTGCCTCGCGCAGAATGTCTACCGCCAGGCTTTGTGGGTAGGGGTATCCTTCCCCGAGAGAGAAATCCATGGGTCCGCGAAGCGTCAAGAAAAACGGGGCCACATCACCAAAGCCCACGTGTAGCACCATGGCAAAGTCCACCTGACGCCGCGGCCTGGTAATAAGGCCGAACGCCAGCGCGCCGCTGGGCAGGATGGTCTGTTGGGGAGAGTTCTGCGAATCCGGCGTCGGCTCGCGCGCCTTCATCCATACGCCAACGCCGCGCGCAACGCCCTCGGCAAAGACCTTGGTGTCGGTCATGAACGGAAGGTGAAATCCAACGCGTGCCCCCAGCTCGGAAGTGCCGTAAGTGCCCGCCCCATCCCATAGGGCTCCAACCGATATTCCCACCTCGGCCAACCCCAGCGGCAGGTTGCCTACTGCCCGAAGCGCAGCCAGATCGGTCAGGAGTCCGAGCTGGTTCTGGCCATCGAAATGCGGCAAGCGTGCCTCGTACTCAAAATCGACCAGAACGGCCAGACTCTGATGGGGATTTTTGATGAAGGGCCAGACAAGCCCCTTGAGCGCGAAGCGCATCGGGCCTTGCTGCCAAAGAGTGTCTGTCTGCTTGTCGCCTGCATTACTTGGCTGTCCCCAAACCGCAGTGTTACTGAAGATGCCGCCCTCGACATGCTGCAAGATGCCGACCGAGAAGCCATAGGACGCGACGAAGCCCAAGCTGCGCAGGCTGGTACTTGGCAGCAGGGTCGCATCTGCGCCGGCATGAAAAGCGATTGAGTCGATTCGTGGACAAGTGAGCGGCCCGCCATCGCACAACCCACCAAAACCAGGAAGTACAGGCCGATGCTGCATGAGCTGTGGCTGCGCGCAGGCGACGTGATCTGAAATCAGCGCAATCAGGAGCCCAACGACTAGGCCCGCAAGTCTCGAGCGTGGCGTATATGAATGAATAAAGAGCGGTCCTTTGTCCATGATGCAGGTCGGCGTAGCATGGGCAGATGACGGCGCCTAGGCAGCATTCCTCCTGAGAGAAGGTAGCCGATAAAAAAGCACTTGCTTTGCCTGGGACCCTGGGTTTTTCTTCGCGCATGCCCAGCTCAACGAAAAAGAACGCTCCCAAGTCTGCCGAGGGGCCAAAGCTGGCGCCCACTCCTACGGACTCGGCGGAGGCGGCGCTCGCACTACTCATGCCGCGGCTGCTCAAGCTAGAAGCCAGTGTCGTGGATCAGCCGCGCAACGACGTCCGCGCGGCGGCGAGCTTCGTGCTCTCGGAGATCGTGCCCAAGGTGAGCGCGGTCGAGCTGAACCAGCGGCTACAGAGCTTCCTTCCGGCCGCAGAATTCGATTTTTCGGCGGTGTCCGACCTCAAGCCGGCGGCGCTGGCGTGTCTCTGTAGCCAGGCACAGCTGGCGTCGAGCACCGCGCAGACCGTGACCGTGCGACTGCCGGTCGACCTTTTGGACGAAGCGACCCGGGTCAAGCGGCGCATGCTGAAAGTCTGCGCCTACCACTTTGCCGAAGACACACCGCTAGGCGCTGAGGTCGCGGACATTCGCCTTGGTACCGGCTATCTGGATTGGCCGAAGACCTGCTTCGCCTGGCGGTCCTCTACAAAGAGCAAGCAGTCACCTTGGCCCTGGACGGTCGTTACTACGACAGCCAAGACGTCACGCGCGCCAGCGCTCTGTCCCAGCGTATCACCAGCGAGCTGCGGCACGCGCAGAGCGCAAATAGCGCGCGCGAGCTGGCCTGGCGGGCCTACGCATTCCTAGAAGAGCGTTATGAGGAAGTTGCCAGCGCCTGTCGCTTCCTCGAGCGTAAGGCGGGCGGTGCAACGCGCTTCCCATCGCTGCGCGCCGCCACTGGCCAGGGCCGCAGGCGGCGGACCGGTGACACTCCCCCACCGACTCCTGGGCCTGGGGCTGAGGCGGAGAAGAAGTAAGACGAGAACAGTTAGCCGCGCTCAAAGCACGATGTATCGTGCTCGGCGGGGGCCGGGGTCGGCAAAGAGCACGATATATCATGCTCGGACGGGTACCGAGCGAGCAACACCACGATATATCGTGCTCGGACCGATGCGGAGCAGGTAAAGAGCACGATGTATCGTGCTTTGATGGGTGAGCAGTAGGCAAAAAGCACGATACATAAGGGGGCCAGAGCATCGAGGACTTTTTCTGAGCTTGGCCAGGTTTCTGGTAAGGGCGCACAAGCATCGCCCGATGGCAAGCGCCAGTCCCGCCTTCCATAGGGCTTGCGCTCGAAAACAGTTTGAGCAGCGGTCAGAGCTCGATGGCCGATGCAGGAGGCCCACCGGCGCCTGCGGATCGCGCTGGACGACTCGGCCCAGGCGCTTCGCGAGATCGAGGAGCTGCGCTTGCGCGGTGAGTTCGTTCGCGGGCGCATGCCAGCGGTGATGGACTTCGACGCGGGTCTGTCCATCGCCCATCTGCCAAGCCCCGTGCCGACGCTCACGCCGAGCAGCGCGGGCGTCGTGCGGCCGGACTTGGCGTCGAGTATGGGGTCTGCCGTGGCGGACCTCAAGTGGCCGCCCAAGCCCGGTCAGTACGACGAGCGGGGCAATATCACGGCCACCGGGGAGCTGACGGCGCTCGCCAGCGCGCTGACCTACGAGGAGCTGCGGGCCTTTTTGCTCGGCCTCGTGCAGTCCAAGTCGCCCACCGCGGCGCAGAAGGTGCAAATCTTCTTGGCCGCCAACGCCCTGACGACGGTTCTGTACGGCCTCAATCTCTCCGCAGAGCAGTATGCGCAGGCGTGGAAGGCGTTCTTTACTGGCGCTGCAAGCGGGGGTGCAGGCGGCACGAAAGACGATCCCGCGGTGGATCCGCATGACCTCGTGACGAGCCCGCCCGTGGCAACGATCATCGATCCGGGGATCATCTCGGTCGTTCCGTTCGGTCTGCCCGAGCTGCCGCCGTACCCGTATGCACACCAGAATACGGATCGGGCGTCCAAGTGGCGGGCAACCGTGGGCTCGGGGGTCACGGGCGGACGCGGCGCCTTCCAGGTCACGTTTGGGACGACCTTCCACATCAAGCAGGGCGGGCGAATCCTCATCAGCCACAACGCCTCGGAAGGGTACGGGTACGGTGGCACGCCGGGCGGCTGGGCGCAGCTCTATGGGAATCGCTCACCGTCCGACTGGGGGCTCGATCCCGACCGGGGCGTGGTGGCCTTTGATGGCAGCCGCGCGTTTGCGGTTCCCGGGTCTCAGCTCGTCGAGATTTTTGGGGCGAGTTGGCGCCAGACCGTGTACGCGTAGGAAGTAATCAACCGAACGTCAAAGGTGTGCTGTACGGTGTCGTCGCGGCGCTCCACACATGAAGGTGCAGAAGTCGGGGCACACCATCAACGTATCGTCCGTAGCTGGCCATCGCGTCGGTACATTTGGCGTCGGCTATTGCCGAGCGCAGTCTGCAGGATAAAAGTATCGCCGATGCTGCCGTAGCCCGAACATGGTACGCTGGCATATATGAGCATGTTGAAGGAACTCCTAGATGATCCCCACCTCGGCGCGAAGTGCATCAGGGCTTCTTTCTTTATGCTGTTTGCGCTCCTGGGTCCTCTCGCCGCTGTGGCCATGCACAGCTACCGTTTATGCCTCATCGCCAGCGGTGCCAGTTTGTTTCGAGCCTTCAACCTCGACAAGCTCCTTCGCGCCATCTTTGAAATAGCCTTCGTACAGCTCACAGAGGTGGTCCATGGAGCGGGAGAGGCGATCGAACCTGAGAACGATCAGCACATCAGCACCCCCATCCAGGCCCTCCAGCGCATCCTGTAAACCTGGCCTTTGGTTCTTGCTACCCGAAGCCACATCGCGGCAGACCCTGATTAGCCTGAGCCCATGTTCAGCGCAGTATTGCGAGATCATCGCTTGCTGAGCATCTAGCGACATCCCTCCCGACGCTTGAGCATCCTTCAATACCCGGATGTAGCCGATCGCACGCCTTGGCTTGTCCCGGCTGGCTTCGCGCGAATCGTTCCCAGCGGAATGTTGGGCAACAATGTTGACTTTGTTCGAATCGTTCCCGGCGGGATGCTGCGTGAACCTTTTCATGACCTGACCTCCATGCGGGGGCGTTCGCCCCACATGGAGGTGTTTAATTCCCGTTCACGTCTGCTGTGGCCACCCCCACCGGATCACCGCTGACAGGGACCAGGCTCTGCGAAAAATTCGCATTCCCGACATTCAGGAGAACGCTGATGCTGTCACCGTAGCTGTTGGCCACCGCCAGATCACGGCGCCGATCGCCGTTGAAATCGCCGCCCACTACCGTGTAGGGCCGCTTTCCCACCGGGATGGACCGGGCGGCACCGAACCCGCCCTTGCCGTCGCCCATCAGGACGGTGACTTCGTCGCTGCCGTTGTCTGCGGTCGCCACATCGAGCTTGCCATTGTCATCGAAGTCACCAGCAACTACCGACTGCGGTGACTTGCCGACGGAATATGTCTTGGCTGGCTCAAAGCCTGCGGCGCCCTTGCCCAGGACCACGCTGACGTTGTTGCTGCGGCTGTTGGCCACTACCAGATCTGGCTGTCCATCGGTGTTCAGGTCGGCGATGATGACGGAGTACGGACCGTCGCCCACGGGCAGGTTGGTGGCGGCCGAAAATAACATCGCCGTGCTGGTGCCCCAAAGCACACTCACCGTATTGCTATCCAGGTTGGCGACAGCCAGATCCGCGATGCCGTCGCCGTTGAGATCTCCTGTTGCCACCGCGAGCGGGGAGTTGCCGACCGGCAGCGAGGGACCGCTCGTGAAGTCGCCGGAGCTGGTGCCCAGGAGCAAACTGACCGTGCCAGCGATGGCGTTGACGATGGCCAGATCCATGCGCTTATCGCGATCGAAGTCGCCTGCCGCGACGGCATAGGTACCGGCGCCCCCTAGGACGGTGCGGCTCGGGATGGGTGGTAACGGATACGCGGTGGTGACCATATCGGGAGTCATGGCCATATCAGCCCTGGCCATATCGGGAGTAGGAGTGCCAGTACCTCCGCCTCCACTGCAGATCGCGGTCAAAGCGAGTGCAGCAGACAACACTGAAAAAGAAAAAGCATTCATGGAGCCTCCGTAATCACAGCGGCAGAAAATCGCCCCGGAGTCGCCGCCCAGTCGACGACCCGCACCGGAGAGGACGCAGGTCCGTGCGCGCTGTTGCGCAAAAAAAAGCAGGTCCCCGCTGAATCAGGGATCGCCACGCTGGAGGATGCGGCTCAAGCTCAGATCGAGCTGGCTGCGCAACAGGGCGATGAGGCCTGCGAGGTCTTGGTCGCTTAGCTGCAGACGCGCCTGCAGCTGTCGCCTGATATCCGCCAGCAAGAGTGAGTGCGCGTCGTCGAGCCAGCGCTTGACGGTCGAGCGATTCTTGCGATACAGGCCGCCGATCTGTTCCAGGGTGAGCCCATCCAGCAGCTGGAGCCGAAGTACGTTGATGTACTTGGCCGGTAGCGCGGTCAGCGCTGCCTGTAGTGTTGCCTTGACGTCTGCCTGGTAGCGCCGTTGCAATAGCGCAAGCTCTGCGCTGAGCGGCAGCGCGTCGGCTGGCAGCTCATCGAGCGGCTGCGTGCGCTGCGCCGGCGCCCCACGTCGGCTGCTGATGGCCGTGCGCAGCGCCACCACCCGCAGCCAGCCTTTCAGAGATCCGTGACCATTATACTGGGCAATCTTGGGCCGCTGACCCGCGGCGGCCACAAACAGCTTCTCACGCAGCGTCTGACAAAGCTCGGCTGCGACATCGGCCGGCAGCGCGCCGTGGGTGCGCTTCAGCGCCGCGGGAATCACCTGCAGATAGTGCCGCTCGAATGCCGCCAGGGCGGGTCCATCCCCTTGCTCACACGCGCACGCGAGGTACAGCTCCGCAGCATGAGGAACCATCAGCACGTCTGGCTGTTGCGGCGGCGGCGCATCGGACGCGCGCTCTGCCAGGTGTCTGACGAAAGTCACAAACGGCAGCTCGACCTCTGGCCACGCATTTTTGGCCGTAATAAAGATCTGACGCAAAGCGGCTTCCGTGGGGATCTGCTCCACTGCCAGAGATCGGGTGCAGTGTGTGCGGTATGCTTGCTCCATCGCCGTCAATATCCGCATCGCTCCATGTTACACTAGCGAGGGCGATCCGTGGCCGCCGCCTGCGCCCCGTATCATGAGCTGCGATGAGTGAGTGCGCGACGGAAAATACCTTGATCTGTTTCGTCGAGGGCCGCTTGTCCCAAGCGCACGGCCAGCGCCTGCAGACGCATATCGCAGAGTGTCCGGACTGTCGCAGGGTGCTCGCCGCGCTGGCCCATACGATCTCGGCGCCCGAGCTTATGCCACTTTACGCCGCGTCGCTGTCAGACCAGCGCCCGCTGTCAAGCGACACCGCGACCCCCTTTCAGCCACCACCCCAGATCGCGGAGTACCGCGTCGTAGAGCGACTGGGCCACGGCGCCATGGGTCAGGTATTTTTGGGCCACGATACGATCTTGGATCGGCCGGTCGCGATCAAGTTCCTGAGCGCCGCGCAGCCGGACGACCAGGCCCGCAGGCGGTTTTTGACTGAGGCGCGTGCCATCGCGCGGCTCCAGCACCCGAACGTAGTCAGCATCTACCGCATCGGTGAAGCGGCATCGCATCTATATCTGGTATCAGAGTTTGTCCGCGGCCAGAGTCTGGACAAGCTTACCAAGCCGATTCCGTTTTGGCGTGCCCTGGAAATAGGAATCAGCCTGGCGCGCGGGTTGGAAGTAGCGCATCAACGCGGCGTCCTGCATCGCGACATCAAGCCATCCAATGCGATCTTGCCGCACGAGGGCGAGGTCAAGCTGCTGGACTTCGGTCTGGCCAAGCTGGCCGCAGAGCCGGAGGACCTTTTCTTCAACGGACAGCCCGAGGCGCCGACAAGACCGGGGGCTCGCGACGAGAAATCTTCCGTAGATGCCGAGGCGCTGACCCAAAGTGGTGCCCTCGTGGGGACCCCGCGCTATGCCGCCCCTGAGATTTGGCGGGGCGAACGTGCGACGGCGCGCTCGGACATCTATGCGCTGGGCGCGCTGCTTTACGAGCTGTGTGCTGGCCACAGCCCCCACCACACCGCAGTCAGCATGAGGGAATTGCAGCACCTGGTCCTGGGGCAGGAACCGCCGCCGCTGACCAGAGTGGTCTCGCCCATGCGCGCCGATTTTTCCGCGGTGGTGATGCGCTGCCTGCAGCGCCATCCCGAACAACGCTTCGCCAGTGCCGCCGCGCTTTGCACCGCGCTGGAACGGGTGCGAGCGAAACACCGCAGCAGACTTCCCAGGAGGCTTGGTAGGGGTCTGGTGGCGCTCGTGGCAGCGGGGACCATCGCAGCTGCGCTTCGGCATGTTGCCATGCCAGTTCAGCCCTGCGGTTCCGACAATCCGTGCCCGATCGAAATGGAATGCCGCCACGACTCTGGTGCCTGCGTGCGTGCCCAACCCGGCTGGCACCCGCTGCCGCGCATGTCCAAGCCTCGCGGATATACGTGCGCCGCGTACGCTGCGGGAACCGCCTACGTCTTCGGAGGAGTGATGGAAGCGGCGGGCATCGGCTTTCAGCCGCCCATCGCATCCGTCGAGAAGTTCGACTTTCACCGCGCACGATGGTCGGCGGCTACGCCCATGCCAGTAGCCACCCTGGCCTCTGCCTGCGTCACCCTGCAGGACAAAATCTACATCCTCGGCGGCCGGGTCGGCGTCGGGGCCGAGAGCAGCGAGAACTCCAACATCGTGCAGATCTATAACCCGGCCACGGACACGTGGGAGGCCGCGGACAGAATGAACAGACTACGCGCCTGGGCCGGTGCTGCCGTGTTGGACGGAAAGATCTACGTGGTCGGTGGTGCCGGTCGGCGGACCAGCGCGCTGCCAAGCGGCTATGAGAACAGTGCCGAGGTCTACGACCCGCGCTCCGGCACCTGGAAGCTGCTTGATGCGCAGCTAGCCGCAGGTCGTTATATGCTTGGAGTCGTCACGCACGGTGGGCGCCTGTACGCAGTGGGAGGAGCGAGCTGGCCGGCTCCCGGCGTCAAAGAGCCCGTGGTCGAGCACCGCTTGATTGAGTCGTGGGCCCCCGGGACTCCGACGTGGCAAGTGGTCGGGAACCTGAGCGAGCCGAGTCCGGCGCTGGAAGTCCTGCGCCAGAGCGATGGCGCGCTGCTGCTACTCGCGGCGCAGCGTCTTTATCGCACCACGCTGCCCGCAGGACGGCTCAGCGCGGTGAGTGCTCTGCCCAAAGGGGTGGCGGCGCACGACTCGGGAATCGTACTGACTCCTTATGGACTGCTTACAGCCGGTGGCGGCGGCTGGCTTTACGATCGAGCGCAGGTGTACCTGTACCGTTTTCCTGCGCCCCCGTAGCTTGGCGCCAAGCGGCGCGCTTTGATATGCGTAGTGCCAGGGCTCGATGAAGTTTCGATGAAGAGGCGTCGCGGCAGTACGCCGATCATTATCCTAGAGCCGTGCAGACCTCAACCGCAGCCGGTCATCACAGCCCGATGGCGCAGCACCAAGCGCGCTAACATGCTGGCGAGTCTCCTCCACCAGGCGCTGCGTGCGCTGGCCCGCAACAAGCTGCGCAGCACCTTGTCCGTTCTTGGCGTGAGCATCGGTGCCGCGGCGGTCATCTGCACCATTGCGCTGGGCAACGGCGGTGCCGCGGCGCTGCAAAAAGAGCTGGCTGGACTTGGTGACAACCTCGTGTGGGTGGAAGCCGGCGGACGCACCCGCGATGGAGTGCGCCTGGGCGCACACAAGACCAAGACGCTGCTGGAGTCTGATGCGGTAGCCATCGTAGAGCAGCTCTCCCTCATCGAAAAAGTGTCGCCGCAGGCCGATGGCAAAGCGCAGGTGATCTTCGGCAATACCAACTGGAGCACTTCGATCAAAGGGGTGTCGCGCGAGTATTTCGAGATCCGGCGCTGGACGCTGGAATCCGGCGTGGCATTCAATCAGGTCGATGTCGAGCGCGCGGCCAACGTCTGTGTGCTGGGGCAGACCGTGCTGCGCATCCTTTTTCCGGATGAGGAGCCGCTGGGAAAATACATCCGCGTAAATCACCTGCCGTGCGAAGTGATCGGCACCCTGATGGCCAAAGGACAGTCGGCCACCGGGCAAGATCAGGACGATCAGGTGTTCATGCCGTTTACGACGGTGCAGCGCAAGGTGACGGGCGAGCTGGCTGGACGACATTCAGTGCTCGGCGATCTCTGCCGAGCTGGTGCCCCTGGCCGCCGAGCAGGTCAGCGCCTTGTTGCGCCAGCCAGCTCGCCCCCGTCACCTTGCGCTGCACCGTCGTAAACGGCATGAACACCTGATCGTCCTGATCTTGCCCGGTGGCCGACTGTCCTTTGGCCATAGGATGATCACTTCGCACGGCAGGTGATTTACGCGGATGTATTTTCCGCGGCTCCTCATCCGGAAAAAGGATGCGCACACGGTCTGCCCCAGCACGCAGACGTCGCCCTCGACATCGACCTGATTGAATGCCACGCCGGACTCCCAGCGTCCGCGCCGGATCTCGAGATCTCGCGCGAGGCGTTGGTATTCCGAGATTGGCGCTTTCCGCGATCGCGGCGACACTTTTTCGATGAGGGAGAGCTGCTCTACGATGGCTACCGCATCAGACTCCAGCAGCGTCTTGGTCTTGTGTGCGCCCAGGCGCGCTCGTCGCGGGTGCGTCCGCCGGCTTCCACCCCACACGAGGTTGCTCTTTGCAGCGCCGCGGCACCGCCGTTGCCCAGCGCAAGGACACCGATGCTCACGCCAAGACGGGACAAGGTGCTGCGCAGCTTGTTGCGGGCCAGCGCACGCAGGCACTGGAGACTCGCCAGCATGTTAGCGCGCTTGGTGCTGCGCCATCGGGCTGTGATGACCGGCTGAGGTCTGCGCGGCTATTATAGGATAATAATCGGCGTACTGCCGCGACGCCTCTTCCATCGAAACTTCATCGAGCCCTGGCACTACGCATATCAAAGCGCGCCACTTGGCGGACAAGTTACGGGGGCGCGGAACAACCCCGTACGCCTGCACTCAATAATTAAGGGCTCCGGCCCCGCCGCCCAGTGAGCCACGGTGACGGAGTAAGTCCCAATTCCCGCAAGTCGTGCGCCGCCACCTTCGGCAGGCGCTCGCCGCGTCAGCCGTCCTGCGGCAGCGTGGTGATGGAGCGCTGCGCGCAAGAAGTCAGCAGCGCCATCGCTCTGGCACGGGTTTTGCGGCGCCGGTGACGCTGACCCGGCGCCTTGGCGTTCGGTGCGGAACGCCGTTTCATCGAGGCCGGTGCTGGACGGCAGCTCGACGCCAAGCCCGCCGCTCGCCTCCTTGGTGCGTGCAGGGCGCGTGCGCGTGACGACGACGTAAGCGACCTGCGGCTAGCTGCGCGCGTCGAGCAGCTCCGGGTGCCGGAGCGCCAGGTCGTAGACCTCGGCGCTGCTGATGGCACCTCGGCGGCGCCCATGGTCCGCCGACCGGCACCACCGAGCCACGTAGATCTTCCGTCCAACACGGCAGCACCGGCCGGGCGCATAGTGTGTTTGGGTCTCACGGCCCCTACGTGTCCGTGGCCGGGTTGTGAATCTGCACGATGTTGGAGTTCTCGCTGCTCTCACCCGGCCGCCGAGATTTTGTCCTGCAGGGTGATCACAAGGCCCGGGTGGCTCTTGGCATGGGCGTAGCCGCCGTACGGTGAAAGTCGAACTTCTCGACGGATGCGATGGGCGGCTGAAAGCCGATGCCCGCCGCTTCCATCACTCCTCCGAAGACGTAGGCGGTTCCCGCAGCGGCGCGCGGCGTATCCGCCTTGGACATGCGCGGCAGCAGTACCAGCCGGGTTGGGCACGCACGCAGGCACCAGAGTCGTGGCGGCATTCCATTTCAATCGGGCACGGATTGTCGGAACCGCAGGGCTGAACTGGCATGGCAACATACAGTAGCGCAGCTGCGATGGTCCGCTGCCACGAGCGCCACCAGACCCTCCAAGCCTCGTGCTGCGGTGTTCGCTCGCACCCGTTCCAGCGCGGTCAAAGCGCAGCGGCGCCTGGCGAAGCGTTGTTCGGGATGGCGCTGCAGGCAGCACCACCACCGCGGAAAGGCACGGCATGGGCGAGACCACTCTGGTCAGCGGCGGCGGTTGCCTGCCCCAGGACCAGGTGTGCGATTCCCCTCATGCTGCAGGTGTGCCGTGTGGTGGGGGCTGTGGCCAGCGCGCGGCTCAAATTGAGGCGGCGCGCCCAGCGCCATTGATCTCCGAGCGCGCCGTGCGCACGTTCCCGCCCCGCCAAATCTCAGGGGCGGCGTCGCGCGGGGTCCCGCGGGCACCACTTTGGGCAGCACCTCGCATCTACGGAAGATTTCTCGTCGCGAGCCCCGGTACTGTCGGCGACCTGGGCTGTCCGTTGAAGAAAAGGTCCTCCGGCTCTGCGGCCAGCTTGGCCAGACCGAAGTCCAGCAGCTTGACCTCCACGTGCGGCAGAATCGCATTGGATGGCTTGATGTCGCGATGCGGCGCACATTGATGCGCTACTTCCAACCCGCGCGC
The DNA here is from genome assembly GCA_049840835.1 of Armatimonas sp. Classification (GTDB taxonomy): domain Bacteria; phylum Armatimonadota; class Armatimonadia; order Armatimonadales; family Armatimonadaceae; genus JANLTX01. The sequence continues at coordinate 75,058 of JASGJG010000033.1, forward strand.
CAGGCTGATTCCTATTTCCAGGGCACGCCAAAACGGAATCGGCTTCGGTAAGCTTGTCCAGACTCTGGCCGCGGACAACTCTGATACCATATAGATGCGATGCCGCTTCACCGATGCGGTAGATGCTGACTACGTTCGGGTGCTGGAGCCGCGCGATGGCACGCGCCTCAGTCAAAAACCGCCTCAGGGCCTGGTCGTCCGGCTGCGCGGCGCTCCAGGAACTTGATCGCGACCGGCCGATCCAAAATCGTATCGTGGCCCAAAAATACCTGACCAATCGCAGCAGTGGCCGGTCGCTCTACGACGCGGTACTCCGCGATCTGGGGTGGTGGCTGAAAGGGGGTCGCGGTGTCGCGGGGCGCTGGTCTGACAGCGACGCGGCGTAAAGTGGCGTAAGCTCCGGGCGCGAATCGTATGGGCCAGCGCGGCGCCCTCCGACGGTCCGGTAGGATGTCGGTCTGCAGGCGCTGGCCGCGGGCGTGCGCCTTCAGAAACAGCACGGCCCTCGACGAAACGGAGTCCAAAAAGTAGTTTCCGTCGCGCACTCACTCATCGCAGCTCATGATACGGGGCGCAGGCGGCATCGCCCTCGCTAGTGTAACATGGAGCGATGCGATTGTGACGGCGACGACAAGCGTGCCGCACTGCACCCAATCTCTGGCGGTCGGCGCAATCCCGCCGGAAGCCGCTTTGCGTCAAATCTTATTACGGCCAAAAATGCGTGGCCAGAGGTCGAGCTGCCGTTTGTGACTTTCGTCAGACACGCCTGGCAGAGCGCGCGTCCGATGCGCCGCCGCCGCAACGGCCAGACGTGCTGATGGTTCCTCATGCTGCGGAGCTGTACCTCGCGTGCGCGTGTGAGCAAGGGGATGGGACCCGCCCTGGCGGCATTCAAGCGGCACTATCTGCAGGTGATTCCCGCGGCACTGAAGCGCGCCCACGGCGCGCTGCCGGCCGATGTCGGCCACCGAGCTTTGTCAGACGCTGCGTGGTTTGTGGCCGCCGCGGGTCAGCGGCCCAAGATTGCCCAGTATAATGGTCACGGATCTCTGAAAGGCTGGCTGCGGGTGGTGGCGCTGCGCACGGCCATCAGCAGCCGACGTGAGCGGGAGCCGCGCGCACGCAGCCGCTCGATGAGCTGCCAGCCGACGCGCTGCCGCTCAGCGCAAGAAGCTTGCGCTATTGCAACGGCGCTACCGGCTGAATTCAAGGCAACACTACAGGCAGCGCTGGGCCCGCATCTCCGCCAAGTACATCAACGTACTTCGGCTCCAGGCTGCCGATGGCTCGCCCTCAAAATCGGCGGCCTGTATCGCAAGAATCGCTCGACCAGTCAAGCGCTGCTCGACGACGCGCACTCCGCTTGCTGGCGGATATCAGGCGACAGCTGCAGGCGCGTCTGCAGCTAAGCGACCGAGACCTCGCAGGCCTCATCGCCCTGTTGCGCAGCCAGCTCGATCTGAGCCGCATCCTCCAGCGTGGCGATCCCTGATTCAGCGGGGACCTGCTTTTTTGCGCAATAACGGCGCACGATACA
>JASGJG010000034.1:0-13189 GCA_049840835.1 Armatimonas sp.
GCGCCCGTAAAGCGCCTTACCTGGGCTACCCATCTGGACTAGCCGCCGAGAGCAGCAAAGAGGTCGACTACGTTGCCATCGGGGTCGGCGACCTGTGCGTAGCGCTGGCCCCAGAAGGCATCCCACGGGGCTTTACTGCCCGGTGAATCCTGCGGCGACCACTTTTGCATAAATCGCATCGACCTCGGCGGGTGAATCACAGAGAAACGCAAGACCCACACGCTGACCGACCGGGCGGGTCCAGTCTTCATTGAAGCTGCGTACCACATCTTCCGTATCTAGCATCACGCGCAGGCCATTGGGAGTGACCGCTTCTATGTGATCATCGCCCTCCGGAAACTCCAGCCCCAATAGCGCATAGAACTGCCGGGCAGGCTCCAGCGCACTTACCACTATTCCAATCGCATCCAGTTTCGGCATAACAAACATCCGTTCTACAAAGAGAGCTCTATCTCCTTCTCGCTGCTTACTGACTGCGGGGCTGGGAGAAGCTAGAGAGAAGGGTTGTATTCGCCATGAGCGCATCGAAGCGTAGACGCATCAGCTCTCCGCCAAATGTGTATCCCGAGGCGCCGCTGATGAAGTCATCCCCCGAGGCAGCGGGAGCAAAAATGCTCGTTTCGTCTCGTTGCGAAGGAACTACCCCTGTGAGCCAGGGATTAGCGGGGTTGCTGACGATTTCAAAAACGAACAACGCTTCCTCGAAATGCGTCCCCGCCCATAGGGTAAAGGCAACATCCCCATTCGCATCCGTAGTACCGGTCGTCTCCGCCAGAGTCACTCCTCCGGTAGACAGCGCTCGCACTTTAATCTGCGCACCCTCTACCGGTCCTTCGGCCTTGCCGCTAAACACCCAGCGATTCCCCAGATTGACCTTCTGCCCACTGGGCGTGATGTAGACAATCGGAATCTTCTTGGGCGCCAGATCCGCAGAAGATGCAGCAGGTTTGCCCGCCGGATCTAACCACTTGCGCAAACGCAGCCGGACCGTGGTTTTATCGGCATAGCCAAGCTGGTTTCGGCGCACTCCTAGCTGGCCTCCGGGAATCTCCACACGTGCCGCTCCTACCAGCAATGCATCCCGTTGCTCCCGCGCGTCTTTCGTCAGCAGGTCTAGCTTGCCCTTGAGCGCCGCCGAGGAAATCAGTTTATTAGACTCTGCCTGGGGAGAGGTGCTGCCAAAAACCTTTATCTTGCTACTTAGCAGCGCACTGCTCATACCACCACTCAGTTTGCCGCCGCGCGGTATGGCGGCAGAGAGAATCGAGGCATTGGATTTCACCAGGGTATCGATCAGCTTGAGTGGCAGGGTGCCATTGAAGCTGAGTGGTGCGGTTGTTGGCTCCACGGTCACGCGCACGGGTACGCCCCGGAAATTCACACCAGAGGCAGCAGGGCGAATCTGATAGGTCACTCCCATGGTCAGGCTTCCCAGACTAAAATTACCGTTGGAATCCAGCGTGGTGCGCTCCCAGGTAGAAGCTCCGGTCCCTATAGGCCGCCAGAAGACATAGCCCGCACTCAGCGGCTTGCCTGCTACAAGCACACGCCCGGTCAGGCTGCGATAGCGGGCGGTCGGCGCCACACTAGGCCAGCGCTGGAACTGTAGCTGCACGCTTGCCTTGGGCCAGTCTCCATCTGTTTTCGAACGTCCGGAGCCTGTGCTAGAAACGATAACGGGGGCATCCTGGCCACCGCTGCCGGTCAGGTCTCCCGTTACCTGGTTCGTTCCCAGGTCATAGCTCAGATCTAAAACGCGTTTGTTATCGCCACTATGGATATCGATCAGGTCATCGCCACCGTTGAGGAAATCATCGTAATCCCAGAGTTCTAGATGCAGTGGCAGGCGGGCAGTACCGTAAGACACTCGCCTGGGGAAGAACCAGCAGTTGGGCACTACCTGGTTCGGAGTCACATCGTCTCCCCCAATAATCGGGCTGGTAACCGTGCGGCGCCCACCGAAGTCGAGGACCGCATAGAAATCCGCCTGGCTGCCGGTATCGACATCACGAGTGGGGTCACGTACATCCGCGCCTAATACATCCCGATAGCCAGAGAGTGCGGTCAGGCGATTGACCGTTAGCAAGGCCACCGAGAAGTTCTCGGAACGCCAGGTATCGTTGAACCGGGCCAGCAGCCCGGCAGTCAGTCGCTCCGCCAGAGGTATCAGAGTTCGGGCGGGCGTATCCCACTGCCCTGGCGTCTTCGCCTGCCCCAGCATAGGCGCGGCGGTGCGTGCCGCCGAATCGACATACTGCGCCGGGTCCAGTCAGTACGATACGTGCCTCCGCTGGCAGCATGCACGAATCCACGGTCTGGGCGCGTCAGCTCATCGCAGCGGGTTTCATACTCCACATGATTGGAGCCAGGGGTTGCGCCAGACTGATTGGTAACATGCTGCGGCACCGTCGCATCCTGCACGTAGTGAATCGCGAATCCCAGGTGCGTGTAAGCTTCCCCCACGTTCCCCTTGCGCATCCAGTCTACGGCGCGGGCATAGTGATACTCGCACATGTCGGTAGACGCCGGGTGCGGTCCTAGAAGCGTGCTGGTCTGCCAGGACGCCCCGGAAAATACCTTGATCAGCCCTGCCAGCGTGTTTCCAGCGCCGCCCAGGTCCAGGGTCAGCCCCGCGCCGCCACGCGTGACATCGTAGAAATGCGACATGCTGGCAGGCTCGAAGGTCGCTGCCGGAAAGCCCGCAATCCGAAACGTCACCTCGCCCTGCCCGGTATCGGCCTGCATCAGCCCGTTCATCAGAGCTTGAATGTTCGCTCTACAGGCTCCGGCGACCGCCGTTTTGCCATCACCCTGTAGCACATTCAGCGATGCCATCAGAATCCGGCCATGCGTGTGCAAGCGCCCATTTTTCAGCCGCTCTGCACCCGCGTTCAAGTCCCCTTCGCTCAGACTGGCATTGAAACGGTCCGTTCCGTTCGGGTCAGCACCAGCCGGAGCAGGATAGGCCAGCACCGGTGTCGCAAACAGAGCTGAGATACAGAGTACGGCCAGCCGCGCCGCACCGGATCGTGCTGATTTCATAACATGCAGTCTCCCCACCCGTATCTAATTTCAAACAGCAAAAACCAGGAAAGGAAACGCTCTGCCTGGAAAGGAATTCACTGGTATGAAGACTGCACTTCTAAGCCTACTCGCTCTCGGCCTCATCACCGGAGCATCACCCGCACAGACCCCGCCCTCCTCACTCCCGCTAGAGGTTATCGACCTCGCAAAATTCGCGCCTTACGCACCGAATGTCAAAGAGGGAAACTTTGTGATTGGGCCAAGCTACACCAATGCCCCCGAGCTAACTGCCAACGATTCGGTACCCAAAGGCGTCGTTCACCGATTCACCATGGAGTCCACGGACAGCAAGCTCTATCCGGGAATCGCCAAGAATCGTCCCGGTGAAGTTGTCCCCTACACCCGCCGAGTGAGTGTTTACGTTCCCAGCCAGTACGTGTCTGGTAAGCCCGCGCCGTTCCTTGTTTCGCAAGACAGTATGGGTTCGGGGGAGCTTCCTAAGATTCTAGACAACATGATCGCGCAGAAGCGCCTGCCTGCCATGGTCGCTATCTTCATCGACTCGGGAGGCGGCGATGCTCAGGGCAGTGAGCGTGGCCTGGAGTACGACACGGTTTCGGGCAAGTATGCCGAGTTCATTGAAACCGAAGTCCTACCCCGAATTACGAAAGACTATGGTGTAGTCTTCACCAAGGACCCCGATGGACGAATGACCATGGGCGGCAGCTCCGGCGCGGCGGCAGCCTTCTCTATGGCATGGTTCCACCCCGAGTGGTACCACCGCGTGCTCAGCTACTCGGGAACCTATGTGAACCAGCAATCCCCGCTCAACCCGGAATCACCGCGCGGCGCCTGGGAATATCATGCCACCATTCTTCCTAAGGCCAAGCGCAAGCCGCTCCGCATCTGGATGGAGGTTTCGGAGAACGACATTCGTTCCCGAGATACGGAGGAAAGTCTCCACAACTGGGTGATGGCGAACGACCGACTGTCGAAGGTTCTCAAGGCCAAGAAATATCCCTACCAGTTCGTTTTCGCGCGAGATGCGGGTCATGTGGATGGCCGTGTGACCCGCCAGACACTGCCTCAGGCTTTAGAGTGGGTCTGGAAAGGCTACAAAAACCGGGGCAGGTAGTCCCTGCCCCACGATCCCGCTATTTGAGCGCTTTACGAAAAGAGCCAACGGCCAGTGCCACTAAGACCACGAAAAGCACAGCTGCCGTGATAAAGCCCTTGCCGATAGCGGGATCGCCCCAGCCGGAAAGCACCAGCGCCCGAACGCCCTCGATAATGTAGGTCACCGGGTTGTAGCTGGCAATCGTGGCAAAGGTCTTGGGCAGAAGCTGCTTCGGTGCTTGCGAGGTAGTCACATACAGAAACGGGAATACCAGCGTGAACATGCTCTGTACCAATCGGGCGTTCTGGGTACGAAGCGCCGCGATCATCCCAATGCAGCTCCAGGCCATAGCGAACAGGATCAGCATTACGAAGATAGCCAGCACACCCAGGATTCCCGTTTTGATATGGACACCGACTGAAAGTAGGAGCACCAGCACAATGCTCCCCTGAAGCACAGACTGCACCGCAATCTCGCTCAGTTTCCCCAGCACAATGGCAAGCCGGTTTATCGGCATGATGATGAGCTTCTTGAAGTAGCCACTGGCGATATCTTGCACCAGCTCGATACCCGCGTTTCCCGCGGAGAAGAAAATCGCCGTGAAGATAGCTGTCGGGGCAATGAAGTCTTTGTACGAAATACCCTCGGGAAAACCGGGGGTATGGGCGAACGCCTGGAGGGAAGCTGAGTTGACCGCGAAGAAGAAGATAGGAATGAAGAGCGAGGGAATCAGGGCGAGCGCGGGGCGCCATATCTGCTTGATGTTGCGAATCGAGAGATAGTACCAGTCTGAGAAAAAGTGCTGCATAGTAGGTTACCGGTTCCGGATGTAGGGATCGCTGGCGTTGAGATTCGCCTCTTCGTTGCCAAGATTGCTGCCAGTGGTAGCTAAGAAGACTTCCTCTAAAGTCTTGACATTGTGCTTCTCGATAAGCTCCGGCACGGTGCCTTCGGTGACTATCTTGCCGCTATCCATGATGCAGATACGCTCGCAGAGCGCTTCAGCTTCTTCCATAAAGTGCGTGGTCAGGAATATCGTCATTCCTGCTTGATTTAGCTCGCGCAGATGGCTCCAGATAAGCTGGCGAGCATGGGGGTCGAGGCCAGTGGTCGGTTCATCCAGAAAGAGTACGGATGGCTTGTGCATCAGTGCCAGCGCGAGATCGAATCGCCGCCGCATTCCACCGGAGTAGGTAGACGTATACTTATCCGCCACTTTCTCCAGTTCGACTAACTTCAGAAGCCGTGCAATTTGCTCGTCTATCTCGCGCTTTGGGAGATGATAGAGCCTGCCATGTAGCTGGAGCATCTCGCGGGCCGTCGCCGTCTCATCGAGTCCGACCTCCTGCATGGCGAACCCGACACGCTTGTAGATTTCATCGGGCTTCTGGTCGATAGAGAATCCATCTATAGTAATGGTGCCACTGGTTTTCTTGACCAGGTTCACCAGCATGTTCATGGTGGTGGATTTGCCTGCACCGTTGGGACCGAGGAACCCGAAGAACTCTCCCTTTTTCACGGAGAAGGTCACCCCATTTACGGCTTTGTTTCCACCGGGATATTCCTTGTGTAGATCTTTGACCTCGATAATGGCATCGCTCATGGAAGAAAAGACACTCTTTCCGGCCTGCGGATTCCCACGAAAAGTAAGAGATGAACCGCCGAATTTATGCAGGAGGTTTACCACAAAACAAACTTAAGTTCAAACACTTGAGACAAATAGAACGGAGGCGAAAGGGAAATATTTTTACGGAGCCGTCAGGATTCAGGTCTCAGTGACCCGAGTTTTCACTCCTGCGAAGCCACCTGCACTGGCGGGGTCACCACCGACGATATAGACATCGATGTCCGGGCCATCTCCCACGCGAAACGCGGCCACATTCTTCAACCCAGAAAGCTCCTTTGCCAGCTCCTGAAAGCGTGCGGCCGTAGCCTTCTCCTCGTCCCCCCACCAGTCCTGAGGACTGGTCATCGAGTCGAAGAAGCTATCTAAGGAAACAGTCTGAATCTTACTGGCAGATACTCCAGCAACTTTAGCTACGGCTTCTACAGGGGTAGTTGCGCCAGCAACCTCCTCCGTCGACCAGGCGAAGGGCGTTATTTTAGCATCGCTCTCGCTGGTGTAGAGAAGTCCTTTAGAGGCACTGCGGAGCGCCTTTACGATAGATGTTGCTACTGCCATAGTCTATTGCTCTTTCACCGCGACATAACCCGCCGCTTTCGCATCCGCCTCACTCAGGAACTTCCCCCGTTTGGTCTTGCCATAAAATTGGGTTCCAGGCATCCAGTATTTCTTGCTGGAAAGATTCACCCACACATAGCCTTTCTTCGTGGCTTCCTCAATGGTTATCTCCCCGGCTGCTTTTGAGGGCTCTGGGGTTGCTGGCTGGGCTTTCTCTTTCCCATCCCTCCTGGCACGTAAAGCTGCTGCCACTTTCGATGGCAGGGCATCGAAGAAGAGCAGCCCGGTCGCCTTTTCAATATCCCCAGCAGTCGTGATGTACTCCTGCCAGGACTTCTTAGCAATTGTGTTGATATTGGGCATTCGAACCGCAATAACTCGGCAGTTTTGATCTATCTTCTTGCCTCTGGGTACGATCACCACGACCTTCCAGCCAAAATCGGGGACAGCGATCCCCTTCTTTCCCATGGTGTTATGTCTGGGTGAACTGAACCCATGCCCTGCCAGGATGTAGAGGGAGTTACCACGCTTAGCCAGCTCACGTGACTCGGACTCCAGCTTCTCCCACGGCCCGGCGTTCATACCATGCGCCTGCGGGGTCATGTTAGACATGAGGAACACCGCCGCGTTGTCAGTGGAGCTTGCTGAGCGATCAGCACTGGGGCAGTTATGGCCTCTATCGTAACCACTACTGGTGTAGTCATTCGATGTGATGACGCTGAAGTTAGACGGTAGCGAGTTATCGGGCTGGAACTGACCACGCGGCTCCCTTCCAATATCCGAGGCGTCCAATTTCCACGAGACCCAGTTCGGGAAGTGCAGCTCATCATTGTAGCTGAGCGCGTACTGCGGGCGCTTAATCAGGAAGTGCTTGCTGTTTTTGGCATCAGCATGGTCTGGATTGCCCAGAAGCATCTGAACTTTGTCATTGATCTCGGCATATGAGACAGCGGCCAGAGCAAAGGAGAGGACCATAGTACCAGCGATAGTGAGGGGAAGGCGCTTCATCGGCTTTATTGTAGTGCGTTACCAGGTATAAGCATAGTTCCCTGAACTAGCCCTTCCCGGCCTGATAGGAGAATTCTGATGGCATAAAAAAACACCCTGCCTTTCGGCATGGGCGCTTATTTTGTGTCGAAGGACAAGATAGAAAAAGTTAGGGCGGATGACCGGGATCGAACCGGCTACCTTCAGAGCCACAACCTGACGCTCTAACCGAATGAGCTACACCCGCCACAAACGATGCCATGTATTGTAGCGCGGAAATTTTTCGGCGTCAAGCGGTGGTGTGAGGTAGCCGAAGCGTTACTTCCAGGCCGCCTTCGGGGTGATTGCGTGCGGTTACTGTGCCCCCATGACAGGTAGCTGCACGGACTGCAATGGAGAGCCCCAGACCGAAGCCCTCGCTAGAGGCTTCGGCACGCCAGAATGGGGCAAAGAGATGCGGCAGGTTCTCTTCCGCTACGCCTAAGCCATGGTCACGCACGATGATGTTCCAGAACGCAGTACCTGCTTCCAGGCGCACGTGAATTGGAGCATCCGGCGGGCTGTGCCGAATCGCGTTTCGCACGATGTTTTCCAGGGCTCGCGAGAGCAGACGCGAATCTCCCAGTAGCTCCACATGGCTAACGCCTGACTCAAAGACGACACTTTTGCTCTGCGCTCGTGCCTCAAAGTTGGCATCCTGCACCAGAGTGCTCAGCAGGGCAACCAGCTCCACGGACTCGTGCACCTGAGGAGTAGCTGTCGCTTCCAGTCGGGCAACAGTGAGTATTTCGCCGATAAGCCCGTTCATCTGCTCCAGCTCGGTTTCTATCCGCTCCAGCGAGGGGGTGGCTTCTGGAGAAGTCTTGCGGCGAGCCAGTTCCAGGGCAACGGAGAGCCGGGCCAGCGGAGAGCGTAGCTCGTGGGAGATGTCCTGGAGAAGCTGGAGTTGCGCTTTTTGGGAGGACTCCAGGCGCTCGGCCATACCGTCTATGTCGCGCGCCAGTGCCCCTAGCTCATCGGGGCGCTGCACCAGTGTGGGGCTCCTGCTAGCAATGCGTGCGGAGAGATCTCCCTGAGCCAGGGTTCGAACTGTGCCCTGCACAGCCAGTAGCGGTGTCAGTACCTGGCGAGCCAGCACGCCACAGCCCAGCGCGGCGGCGCCAAGCTGCACCAGAATTCGAGCGATATCTACCGGCCAGGGAGCGACAGGGCGGCCCGACTGCATCACCCGGACCATAATCGGAGTCGCGCCGGAAAGGCGAGTAAACAACACATTGGCCAGTAGCACCAACAAAGCGGTCACGCCGAACAGCACCATGACTCGCATGTAGAGTTTCATGAGACTGCCTGCGTTTCTGGCAGAGCGAACTGGAATCCGACTCCGCGCACGGTTTTAATGCGGTCCCCGCTCTCCCCCAGCTTCTGCCGCAGGTGTGAGATATGGACATCTAAAGAGCGGTCCAGCCCGGAAAGGGGTCGCCCCAGCGCCGCCTGTGCCAGCGCCTCACGGGAGACGACCTGCCCGGCGCTACGCAGCAGAAGCGCAAGCAGTTCATACTCGGTGGCGGTCAGGGTCAGAGGTTGCCCTCTCTGCAAAGCTACCCGCGCCCCCGTGTCTATATGCAGCCCGGCGATATCCAGCACCACACGCCCTTCGCCAGGGCGCGGCCCTACCCGGCGCAGAATCGCGCGCAGGCGAGCTAACAGTTCGCGTGGATGAAATGGTTTGGGCAGATAGTCATCTGCTCCGCTTTCTAGCCCCAACACCCGGTCTATGGCATCGTCGCCACGAGCCGTGAGCATCAATACAGGGAGTTGGCTGGTCGCTCGCAGGCGTCGCAAGACCTCCATGCCGGAGATACCGGGCAGCATGACATCGAGAATTACAAGCGCAAACTCTCCTGTCAGCGCCCGATCCAGTCCCAGTTGCCCATGGTGTGCCGCCTCCACGGTGAAGCCATCAGCGCTCAGCAGTTCGATCAGTAACTGACATAGCTCCCGGTCGTCATCAATTAGTAAAAGGCGCTCCACAGGGTCATTGTAACCATGTGGTGCGTTTTTCCACAGGGGTCTTAACGCTTCTTTACACAACGTTTACACAATCGCTGCGGAAAGGAAACTCCATTCCGCTCAGAATGAAAGCAGGAGGCGGCCGTGCAATGCATCATGCCTGTGTTAGTTGTGACGATGAAAGATCTTCCACAGCAATTCTGTAAACGTTGTGTAAAGAAGCGTTACAGCCCTATAAAACACACCACATCATTACATAACTGTGTGGAGCGCCTTACTAATTGATGACGACCGGGAGTATGTAGTTACTGATCGAACTGCTGACACTGGATGCGCCGTTGGAGCGCACACCATAGTAATATGATCAGGCACTGACAGGAGAGTTTGCGCTTGTAATTCTCAATGTCATGCTGCCCGGTCTCCACATGGAGGTCTTGCGACGCCTGCGAGCGACCGCGACTCCTATTGGTGCCTACGGCTCCGTGGCAACGATGCCATAGACGGTGTTGGGCTAGAAAGCGGAGCAGATTGGCTACTGCTCCCGAACCATTCATCACGGCGAACTGTTAGCTCGCTGCACGATTCTGGCGGCACACACCCTGGCAAAGAGCATGTGGTATGCGCCGGGCTGCATATAGACACGGGGGCACAGGTAGCCTCCAGGACAACCTGACCCTGACCGCCACCGAGTATGAACTGCTTGCACTCTGTCGGGTCACACGGCCACCAACACCCGCTGAGTGGGCGGCGCTGGCGACCCCTTTCCCGGGCTGGACCCCACCTTTTTGATGTTCCATCTACCACACCTGCCGCAGAAGTTGGGAAGACGGGACCGCATTAACCATGGCGACCCAGTTCGCTCTGCAGAAACACAGGCGTGCATGAAACTCTCGGTGCAAGGTCCGTGGTCCTCTCAGCGTGACCGCTTTCTTGGTGCTACTCGCCGTTGTTTACTCACTTTTTCACACAACTTTCCCAAATTATAGTTGGGTATGCAGTCAGGGCCTGCACCCTGGCCCGTCATCACTCAAAGTATGGTGCAGCTTGGCGCCGCCGCGCTGGGCTGTCGTGCTGGCTCACCAGGTGCTGACAGCCTGGGTGTCCAGGCACAGTTCGAACCCTGGCTCAGGAATGCTCAGCGCATTGCTGACAGGAGCCCCACTGGTGCAGCGCCCCGATGAGCTGGGCACTCAGCAGCACAACATGGACGCGTATAGCGACCGATCCTCCCAAAAACACGTTCCACTCTCCCAGACATCTCCCACAGACTAGCTTCTCCGCTGACCGCTCTCCGTTACCTCGACTGGCTCCACCGGCAGACTTCTCCAGAAGCCACCCCTCACTGGAGCGGATAAAACCGAGCTGGAGCAGATGAACAGACTATCAGCAAAACCACTGCCCCAAGCTGGAAGCGACAGCTACTCCTCAGGTGCACAAGTACGTGGAGCTAGCCGGTTCCTCTGACACTATGGTGCAGGATGCCAACTTTGAGGCACGGAGCACAGAGCAAAAGTGTCCGTCTTTGATCAGGCGTTAGCCATATAGAAGTACTCGGAGGTTCGCGTCTGCTCTCGCGACCCTGGAAACATTCATCAACGCGATTCGGCACACCCGCCCCGGATGCTCCGTCACCTGAAAGCAGGTACTCGTTCTGGAACGTCATCATCGTGACCATGGGCTTAGCATATTTAAAGGAGAGCCTGCCCGGTCTCTTCCCCCGTTCTGGCGTGCCGAAGCCTCTCAGCGAGGGCTTCGGGTCTGGGGCTCTCCGTGGTCCGTAGCTCCTGCCATGGGGCGCGTAGCCGCACGATGCCACCGAAGCAGCCCTGGAAGTAACGCTTGGGCTACCTCACACGCCCGCTGACGCCGGACCACACTACGAATACATGGCATCGGTTTGTGGGTGTTGACTGCATTCGGTTGAGCGTCAGGTTGTGGCTCCTGAAGGTAGCCAGTAAATACAGTAGTGCCGCTAACTTTTTCTATCTTGTCCTTCAACACAAGATAGACGCCGGTATTTTTTATGCCGTCAGATTTCTCCTATGAGCCGGGAAGAGGCTGGTTCCAGGAGCTTGTGCTTTGCCTGGTAACGCACCACGATCAAGCCGATGAAGCGCCTCCTCACTATCGCTGGTATCAGTATCTCCTTTTGCTCTGGCCTGTGCCGAAGTGACAAAGTTCAGATGCTTCTGGGCAATCCAGACCATGCTGATGCCAAAAACAGCAGCGCTTCCTGATTAAGCGCCGCATACGCGCTCAGCTACGAGATGATGAGCTGCACTTCAACTGGTCTGGAAATTGGACGCCTCAGGATATTGGAAGGGAGCACGTGGTCGGTTCCAGCCGATAACTCGCTACCGTATTAGCTGACGTCATCACATCAAATGACTACACCAGTAGTGGTTCAGATAGAGGCCATGTTGCCATATGGCTCACGAGCTCACTGACGACGCAGTGTTGCCTCATGCTAACATGACCCCGCAGGCGCATGTAACACCAGGCCGTGCCAGAGACTGGAGTCCGAGTTCGTGGAGCTGAGCTAACGTGGTGACTCCTCTACGTCCTGGCAGGGGCATTGGTTTCAGTTCGCCCCAGACATAACACCATGGAAAAGGGATCGCTGTCCCCGATTTAGCTGGAAGGTCCGCCAGAAGACAAGATAAGATCCAAAACTGCGGAGCGCTGGTTGCATTGCCCCAATATAGACACGGATAGCCAGGAGTTCCTGGCAGGAGGGACCGGATATATGAAAAGGCGACCAGGGCTGCTCTCTTCGATGCCCTGCCATCAAAAGTGGCAGCCTTTACGTGCAGGGATGGGAAAGAGAAAGCCCGGGCCACCCAGACCTGGGAAGGAGCCGGGAGATAACCATTGAGGAAGCCACGAAGAAGGCTATGTGTGGGTGAATCTTTCCACAAGATGCTGGTACCTGGAACCCAATTTTATGCGCCAGACCAAACGGGGAAGTTCCCTAGTGAGGCGGAAATTAGAAGCGGCAGTATTGGCCCGTGAAAGAACCAAATAGACTATGCGGCAGTAGCAACATCTATCGTAAAGGCGCTCCGCAGTCCTCTAAAGGACTTTCTCTACACCACAAGCGATGCTAAAATAACGCCCCCTTGGTCAACGGAGGAGGTTGCTGGCGCAACTACCCCTGTAGAAGCCGTAGCTAAAGTTGCTGGAGTATCTGCATAAGATTCAGACTGCTTCCTTAGATAGCTTCTTCGACTCGATGAGGCGTCCTCAGGACTGGTGGGGACGAGGAGAAGGCTAGCGCCGCGCTCAGGAAGCTGAACTAGGTTGAAGATGTCGCCGCGTTCGCATGGGAGATGGCCCGACATCGATGTCTATATCGTCCGGTGGTGACCCCGCCAGTGCAGGTGGCTTCGCAGGAGCTGAAAACTCGGGTCACTGAGACCTCTCAATCCCTGACGCTCAGTAAAAATATTCCTGCGCCTCCGTTCCTGTGTCTCGAGTGTTTTAAACTACAGGTCTTGTGGTAAACCTCCTGCGTGAATTCAGCCTTTCAGTGAGACTCTCCATGAGCGATGCCATTATCGAGGTCAAAGATCTACGCAAGGGATCCTCCGGTGGAACGAAGACCGTAATGAGATGCTCCGTGAAAAAGGGAGAGTTCTTCGGGTCTGGGTCCGACGGGCTCAGCAATCCACCGCCGTGAACGTGCTGGTGAACCTGGTCAAGAAAACCAGGTCCACGTTCTAATGATCTATCGACCAGAACCCAGATGAAATCTCAGCGCTCGTTGCCCATGCAGGAGGTCACTCAATAAGACAGCGACACCCAGCAATCTGCAGCTACATGGCAGGCTCCTATAGTAGGTACTGTCAGATTTTGTATAGTGCAGCGAT
>JASGJG010000035.1:0-226039 GCA_049840835.1 Armatimonas sp.
AATAGGGAAACACGATAGAATCCGAACAGCACCTGGGCGATGTGGGACGCGCTGGAGCAGATGCCCAAACCGGCCGTCATCGTGATGCAGGACATCAGCGGAGCTCCATATCGCTGCGCCTATGCCGGTGAAGTGATGGCGACGCTGGCAACCAAACTGGGCGCGGTTGGCATGGTCAGCGATGGTGGGTATCGCGACATCGACGAGGTGCACGCCCTGGGCATGCACTATTTCTGCCCGTATGCGGTGGTGGCGCATGGCAATTTCGCCATCCAGGATGTTGGGCAACCGGTTTGGATCGACGGTCAGCGCATCAACACGGGGGACATCCTGCATGGCGATGTCAATGGAATCGTCATCGTTCCCGAGGAAACCCTCGACGGGCTGCCCGCGGCAGTCGACGAAATCCGCGTGCGTGAGCGCCGGGTAATGGATTACATCAAGAGCGATCGTTTCAATCTGGCCGACTTCAAGGTGGGCAAAACCTACTAGTGAGACATGAGGATTGTGCAAGCCTGCACAATCCTCAGAATCGCCTGCTAGAATGGCCGATCGTGGCCGCGCCCAGACGCGCGGAAGTGCACCGAATCGGTTATCGGTTTTGCACGCTTGGAGCGAGGGAGTACCGCAACTCATGCCGCGATTTTTCAGGACTATCCCCGCGCTGGCCGTCATGCTTGCGCTCGTCGTCGCACCATTTCTGGCCGGTTCGACGGTGGTGCGCGCACAAGACGCATCGCCGGCCGCATCGCCAATTTCCTGCGAGCCGGCGCCTCGGGCTGAGGTGCCCGTCGTACAAACGGTCACACCGGAAGCCGACTCTTCCCCTACCGGTGAGCTGGCCAAGATCAAAGTCGGCTATGTGCCGGTGATGGTCTTCGCGCCGATCTTCGTGGCCAAGGACCTGGGCTATTACACCGAGGAAGGTCTCGATGTCGATCTGGAGCCATTTCCGGGCGGTTCCGATCCGGTGGTGCTGACCGCCAGCGGCCAACTCGATGCCGCCTTTGTCGGTGTGGGACCGGCCTTCTGGAATGGCGCCGCGCAGAATCTGCCAATCAAGATCATTGCGCCGGGACATGCAGAGGGCGATCCCGTGGCGACGCCACTCATGATCTCCAAACAAGCCTGCGAGGACGGCAAAATCACCTCGATCGCCGATCTGAAGGGCAAGAAAGTTTCAGTCAATGCCCGTGGCGCGACCGAGTACTGGTTGAATGCTGCTCTCGAAACCGGCGGACTGACCATTAACGATATCGATCTCCAGGTGCTTCCGTTTGCGGACGCCGTGGCTGCCCTGCAATCCGGCGCGGTCGATGCCGCCATGGTGGGTGAGCCGTTGGCGACCCAAGCCGAAAACGACGGGATCGCCATTCGTCTCGCATCCAGCTTCCCGGTGCAGGATATCCAGCCAACTGCCATTCTCGGTAACGAGAAGTGGTTCACCGAGCACCCCGATCAAGCTGAAGGGTTCGTGACCGGCTACATGCGCGCGTCCAAGCTGCTGGCCGATGGCGGTCTCGACGATCCCGCGGTGCAGGCGATCATCGAGAAGTACACCGGCGTGCCGGCGTCGTTGGTCGCAGAGTCGGTGCATCCGGTTTTCTCCAGCGATGGTTTTATCGCCTATGACGGTCTCGCCAAGCTGCAGTCGTTCTTCCGAACGCGCGATCAGCTCGAATATGACACCGATCTCGATCCGTATTCGCTTGTCAACGAGCAATTCGTGATGGCCGCGATGGCGGAGTTGAACCCGAACAGTCCGTAAATCCGCGGGCCGGCGAACCGGCCAGGACCGACCAATGGCAGTCGCACTGGCAAGAGCAACGGTGGGGGCGCCCGCATCCGGGGTTGTCGCCGGTCAGCCGCTTGTCCAGGTCCGCGGGCTCGGCCGGGTTTTCGAATCCGCGGCCGGGCCCGTGACGGCTATCCACGATATCGACCTCGATCTGACACAGGGTGAGTTCGTCGCCATCGTCGGACCGTCCGGATGCGGCAAGACGACCCTGCTGCGAATCGTCGCCGGCTTGGAAACACCCACCAGCGGCACGATCGAAACCGCGGGTCTCCCGTCCGATCGCCCGGCCAACGCCATGGTCTTCCAGGGGCGATCGGTTTTTCCGTGGATGACCGTCGAACAAAACGCGGGGTACGGGCTCTCGATCAACGGCGCCAAATCCGCGGAAAAGCGCAAGATCGTCGAGCGACTCCTGGAAACGGTGGGACTGACAGGCTTCCGCAAGGCGTATCCCCATCAGCTTTCCGAGGGGATGCGCCAACGAGTCGCCATCGCGCGCGCGCTGGCAGTCGATCCAGAGCTGCTCCTGATGGACGAGCCCTTCGGTTCGCTCGATGAGCAAACCCGCTTCATCCTGCAGGATGAAGTGCTGCGCATCTGGCACGATACGAAGAAGACTGTGGTCGTCGTCACGCACTCGATCGACGAAGCGCTGACGCTGGCGGACCGGGTGATCGTGATGACCGCGCATCCGGGCACCATCAAAGATGTCGTGCCCGTGACCCTCGCGCGCCCGCGCGATCAGGCGACCATGCGTTCCGATCCAGAATTCGCCCGGCTCTTTGCGCGCATCTGGGAATCGTTGCGCACCGAAGTGCTGGACGCACGCGCTTCCGGAACCACCCGGTGAGCATCAAGCAACGCCGCGCGATCGAGCTTGGGCTGACGATCGCTTCGCCTATCCTGCTGCTGCTGCTGTGGGAAGCGGTTTCGCGCAGCGGCCGGGTCGATCAACTCTTCTGGCCACCACCGTCTTCTCTCTGGGGCACCGCGCAAGCGATGTTCCGCAAGGACGATCTGCTGGGAGAGATCTGGATTTCGGTCGAGCGCATCCTGGCCGGGTTCGCCATGGGCGCGATTCCCGGCGTGATCATCGGCTTGCTCATGGGCATCTCCTGGCCGGTGCGCGCCTTCCTGATGCCGATTGCGACCGCCATCTATGCCATTCCCAAGATTGCGCTACTGCCGCTGGTGTTGATCGCGCTGGGGACCGGCGAGATGTCGCGCTGGGTGATCGTGGCGCTCTCGATCTTCTTCGTGGTGGCGCTGAGTACGATGGGCGGGGTGCTTGCGTTGGATGACATCTTCACCGATGTGGCGCGCAACTTCGGCGGGAATCGCTGGACGCTCTTCCGCACCGTAGCGTTGCCTGGGGCAACCCCGGCGATCTTCACGGGTCTGCGGCTGGCGCTTGGTTTTGCCCTCATCGTGGTGGTCGGCACCGAGTTCGTGCGCCCGAATGGGGGGATCGGCAGTCTGATCTGGGAGAGTTACAGCATTCTCTCGATCAAGAAAATGTATGTCGGGTTGATCGTCACGGGCGTCCTGGGCTGGTTGCTGGTGCTGGCGCTCGATTTGATCGAGCGATTCGTCGTTCCCTGGCGGCGGGCGCAATGAGCGCCGCTGCCTTACCGGCGCCGGGCTCGCGGGGCGCCTGGCTACGGGCGATTCGCTATCACTCATTCACGGCATCGATCATTCCTATTCTCGTCGGGTGCGCGCTGGCGCTGATCGACGGCCCTATCTCCTGGCCGCTGGCGGTCGCCATGCTGATGGCGGCGGTCGCCTGCCATGCAGGGGCGAATATGGCCAACGACTATTTCGATGACCAGAAGGGCGTCGACAACGAGCGGAATCTCGGTCCGCACAAGGTCATCCAGCTTGGACTGCTGACGGCAAACCAGGTGCGCAACGGCATGATCGCGGCGTTCGCGCTGGCGACGCTGATCGGTGTCTACATCGTGCTGGAAACCAACTGGAAAGTCTTCTTGCTTGCCCTGGCGAGCCTGGGAGCGGCCTTTTTCTACACCGCTGGATCGAAAGCGCTGGGGTATGTCGCGCTCGGTGAAGTGACGGTCTTCCTCTTCATGGGTCCCGCCATGGTCTGTGGGGCGTACTACGTGTTGACTGGGTCGGTCAGTTGGTCGTCGCTGCTCTTGTCGATTCCGATCGGCGCCATTTCGGCTGCCACCCTGCACGCCAACAATATGCGCGATATCGACCACGATCGCGCGGCCGGGAAGATCACGCTCGCAACGAAGTTCGGCCGGGAACATGCCACCCGTGAATACGCGGTTTGGATTGGATTGTCGTACGTCGCCCTCATTCTGACCGTGATCGTGGACAACGCGTTTTGGCCGGTACTCTTGGCACTCCTGACGATTCCGAATGCCGTGAGCCTGATCCGCCTCGCACGGACAGGGACCGATGCGACGGAACTCAACCGCCTGCTCCGCAAGACCGCGGGACTCCATCTGCAATTCGGCGCGCTGCTGGTTGCCGGGTTGCTGATCCGCGTCGCGCTGGATCGCAGCTGACCGATGCGCCGCGCGCTGCCGCTTCTCGGGTTCGTCTGCGCCGTCGCCGGTTTCGCCTATTGGCGCCTGCGCCATATCAATCCGTTTCGCCCGAAGCTGGAGCGTATCGAGCTGCCGCTTCCCGCCGATGCGTCCGGTCTGGACGGATTGAGAATAGCCTTCGTGACCGATACCCATGTCGGCCCCTTCACCACGGCGGACGATCTACGGCGCGGATTGGCGCTCTTCGAGCGGGAGCCGATCGATCTCCTCCTGCTCGGTGGAGATTACGTGTCCGAGTCGAATATGTATGCCGGCCCGATGGCTGGTGCGCTTACGCCGTTAGTGAGCCGGGTAGCCGTGGGCGCGTTCGCGGTTATGGGAAATCACGATCTGCCGCTCGGCGTCGACCGGGTACGGGCCGAGCTGGAGCGCGCCGGAGTCGCGGTCCTGTGCAATGAGCATGTCGTGGTCGATTGGAACGGAGCGCAACTGGCGATTGCGGGCACCGACGATACGATCGTAGGCGTTGCCGATCCGGTAAAGGCGTTTGCCGGTATCCCCGATGGCGTACCGGTGCTCTCCCTCTGGCACGAAGCCGATTTCGCCGAGGAGGCCGCTGCGCTGGGCGCATTCGCGCAGGTGTCGGGACATACCCATGGCGGTCAGGTCCGATTGCCATGCATTGGTTCGATCTGGTTGCCACCTGATGGCAAACGGCGCGACATTGGTTTTTTCGATGTCGACGGGATGCCGGCCTACGTTTCACGGGGTCTTGGCGTCTACCGGCCGCCGGTGCGGTTCCGTTGTCCGCCAGAGGTCACGCTGATCACATTGCGGGCAACCCCGTCACCGGCGATGCGATGATGCGATGCCGCCTGAGATCGGCGCGGCGATCCCTCTAAAATTCTCGCAACAATTCGGGGCCACTGTGCCTGAACGACACGTCGCACATACCATCCAACCAGAGGGACGTACTACACAATGGAAAAAGTCGGTGTCGGCGTCATCGGATGCGGAATCGGCAAATGGCATCTGGAGGGGTATGACACAGATCCCCGCGCCAATGTCATTGCGATCTCCGGTCTCGAGGACCGCTGTAATACGCTCGCCAGAGAGCACAACGTTCCGAATGTCTACACGGACTATCGCGAGCTCCTGGCCAACCCTGATATCCAGGCGGTCAGCATCGCGGTTCCGAATTTCCTGCATGTGCCGATCGGTCTCGATGCCATCGCAGCAGGGAAGCATGTCCTGATCGAAAAACCGCTGGCCCGCAATACCGCCGAAGGCGAAAAGCTGGTGAAAGCGGCCGAGGATGCCGGCCTGGTGCTCGGTATCGTCTTCAATCGGCGTTCCCGCTCGGATATGCAGGTGCTGAAGCGCTATATCGACGAGGGCCGGCTGGGCGAGATCTATCATGCGCGCGCCTATTGGAACCGGCGCTCCGGGATTCCCGGTCTGGGGAGCTGGTTCACCAGCAAGGACGGCGCCGGCGGGGGTCCGCTGATCGACCTGGGCGTGCATGTGCTGGACATGGCCCTCTGGCTGATGGACGAGCCGGTCGTGGAGCGTGCTTCCGCCGCCGCGTACGCCAAGCTTGGTCCACAAGGAATCGGCAACTGGTCGGGGAATCGCTTCAGCGCAATCGCCGAGCAGCCCTATGAGGTGGAGGATTTCGCCACCGCCTTCTTGCGCACCGACAAGGGTTCGACACTCTATCTCGAAGCGAGCTGGGCCGAATTCTCCAGCCGCACCGACGAGTTCGGGGTGGCGCTCCTGGGTTCCAAGGGGGGCGCTGAGCTCAATGTGAAGGACTACAACACGGTCGGGACGTTGCAGCTCTTCACCTATGAAAACGGCGTGCAGGTCGATTCCATCCCCCGTCTACCGGAAAAACCAGCGTCCGCCGGACATGGCGAAGTGATCAACAGTTTTCTCGATTCGATCATCGACGGCGTGCCGATGGTTCCAGATGGCCGAAAGGGTCTGGAACGCACCGCGCTGATCGATGCCATCTACACATCGGCCGCCAAGGGACAGGAAGTCACGGTGCAGTCGGTGGAAAGCCTCCTGGGAGAAGCCGTCGTATGAGCATCCAAGTCACCGTCTGGAACGAATACCGTCACGAGCTGAGCGACGATGACGTGCGCGCCATCTATCCGGATGGCATCCACACCGCTGTCGCCGCCGGATTGCAGGAGCACGCCGACTTCGTGGTGCGCACGGCCACACTGGACGAGCCCGATCACGGGTTGCCGCCGGCGGTGCTGGATGCGACCGATGTGCTCATCTGGTGGGGCCACAAAGCACACCCGGAGGTGTCGGACGAGCTGGTCGATCGCATCCAGAAGCGCGTGCTGGACGGCATGGGTCTAATCGTCCTGCACTCGGGTCATCATTCGAAGATCTTCAAGCGGCTGATGGGCACGACCGCCAATCTCAAGTGGCGTGAGGCGACCGACAAGGAACGCATCTGGGTGGTGCAACCGGGCCACCCGATCGTGCATGGCGTGCCGGAATATATCGAGCTGCCGCTGGAAGAGATGTACGGCGAGTTCTTCGATATCCCGCAACCGGACGAGCTGATCATGATCAGCTGGTTCACCGGCGGCGAGGTCTTCCGCTCGGGTTGCTGTTTCTTCCGTGGGAAGGGCAAGATCTTCTATTTCCGCCCCGGACATGAGACGTATCCGACGTATTTCAATCCGCAAATTCGCACCGTCATCGCCAATGGTGTGCGCTGGGCGGCTCCGGTCGACGGGCCGATTCCCGATTTCGGTCTGACCGGGCCGAACGCACCGCTGGAACCACTGCCGCCACGCTAGGAGCGCACATGTCCGCACGAACCTGGGACGTCATCATTCTCGGTGGCGGCACGATGGGCACCGCCGCCGCCTGGGCGCTTTCGACCAGAGGCGCCAGCGTGCTGGTGCTCGAGCAATTCGGCCATATCCACACGCTCGGATCGCATGGGGGTGGCACGCGCATCTTCCGGCATGCCTATGCCGAGGGTCCGGAATACGTTCCGCTCATGTTCCACGCGGACAATCTGTGGTGCTCGCTCGAGCAGGAGCTCGGCACCAATATTGTGCATCGGGTCGGCATTCTGGAGATGGATGCTCCTGGATACGATCATGCCAAGCGGGCGCGGGAGTCTGCCGAGAAAAACGGCGTCGAGTTCGAGTGGCTTGACGCCAGCGAGATTCGCAAGCGGTGGCCGACGTTCAATCCGCCGGACGATTGGGAAGGTGGCTACAGTCCCATCGCCGGATTCCTCGATATCGAAGCGGGGCTGTCCGGACTTCTGGCGCTGGCGCAACGTGGCGAAGTCACGCTCCGGGTCAACGAGCCGGTGCTGAGCTGGTCATCGAGCGAGCGTGGAGTCGAGGTCGTCACCGAGCAGGGCCGCTATCAGGGCGCCAAATTGATCGTGACCGCTGGCGCCTGGGCAGGTGAAGCGCTGGCTGAGCTGGGATTGCCGTTGGCGGTGGTGCGCAAGCAGAATTTCTGGATCGATGTCGATCAACCGTCGCTCTTCCGGCCGGAAGTCTTCCCGGTTTTCGCCACCGCTTCGGATGTCGGTGAGGTCTATGGCTTCCCCATTTTCCGGCGCGCTGGAATGAAGATGGCCGAGCACCGTGGCGGCGACGAAACCACGCCTGCTACGGTCGATCGCGTCGCGCGCGATGAGGAAGCCGAGAGTTGCGTCGATCTCGCCCAGCTGGCGATGAACGGGGTCAGCCGCCGCGTGCTCAACGGTGTGATCTGCATGTACACACGCACGCCGGACGACCATTTCATCGTGGACCGGCATCCGACCGCACCGAATGTCGTGCTGGCGGCTGGATTCAGCGGACACGGATTCAAGTTCACGCCGGCGATCGGCGAACAGCTGGCCAGTCTCGCGCTGGACGACGACGCGGAACCATTCGGACTCTTCCGCATCGACCGGTTCGCGACCGTGGGTATCGGAGTCTGAGCGTTGCGAACTCGCCCGTAGCTGCCGACCTACCTTCGTAGCGGCGCCATTTATGGCGTCTTCGCGCGGCACCGGCCCGGGGCGCCATAAATGGCGCCGCTACGAAACCGTGAGAATCGAGGGCTCAGGTTTCCATAAATTCTATGAATGCGATGAAAATTCTATGTAATTCATGGTAAATCGAGGGATGAGAAAAAAAAATTCGCCCATTTACCCAGAATTTCTACAGGGGCCCGACTCGAGGATGCGCTTGCCGGTCGTGCGGCATGACGCAGCGTTCATGCCGTACGACCTGGCGGGGGTCGGCGAGAAGGTGGGTTAGCTGCGGCGGTCGACGGCGAGACCGACCGGGCTGTCCGGCTCTGAGGTGGCGGGCCAGTTGCCGCCGGCGGCGGCCCAGGCGCGCACGATGCCGTGCAGGGTGGAATCGCTCATGATGAAGCCCGTGGCCGAGGTCTTGCGGGCACTACCGCTGTCCTGCAGCTCCGCGAGCGCGACGCGCAGATCGTGCACAAAGGCTGCACGGCGATCATCGTCGAAGTATTGGGTGAATGGGAAGATGCGCTCATCGCGGGTTTGCAGATAGAGCGTCACCCACTCGACGAGCCGGTGATCGTAGTTCGGTCCTGGATCGAGCTGCGCCACGATACGCCTGCCTCCGCGCGTAAATGCCTTATCGCCCGTCGAGATCGTCCGACCCGGGCAATGGTCTGAGATAGATCAGAAACTCGTTGATGCCAACTTTGAGCACGCGGGTGATCTGGTAGCGCGTCTGGTTCGCGGTGTCTTTGTAGATGCCGCCGGGTAGATAGCGGCCCAGCCGCATTTCGCGCGCGGTCTTGGACACCAGCTCGTAGGTGACCTTCCCGCACCCCTGACAGGTGTAGTACTGGTTGATCTCATCGGTGGGTCCGGTGTACCCCCGCTGCACCAGTTTTGTTTTTCGACTCCCACACCACGGACAATCTCGAGTCTGCGGACTACTCGACGCCGCCATGAAGAAGAGTCGCTCCTGTTCCGGTCCCGTGCCTTCCATCGTCTGCGGATTGTACCAGCGTGGCACAGGGTTCTCAGCGGGTCACAGCCGAATCGACATAGTGCGAAGCATGCGAGCGCTCCCATGCCCCCCGCCACATTTGCTCGAACGAACCGGGCATACTATAGGCAGGCGCACGAAGGCGTGCGCTCGTGCGGGGAACGCAATGGCACCTCCCCAATGGTCGGCGAGGTTGCCGGGCGACGTTCGAATCCGCCCTTTTCGAAGAATCGTTGTCATCGAGGAAGTCGGGGGCGTTGCATATGGAAGTCGAAGATCGCCCGCTCATCGTCGCCTCGAACCGCGGACCGATCACATTCACCCGCGAAGCCGACGGTTCGTTCTCGTCGAAAAAAGGCTCCGGCGGCGTGGTCACCGCGGTGACCGGAATCGCCAAGGGAATGCAGCCGATCTGGGTTGCCTGCCCCATGACCCTCGGCGACCGGCGTCGCGCCGAACAAGCCAGGGAAAAGGGCGAGGATTTCATCATCCCGGACGGGCCCGATCCGGCGTTTCGCCTGAAATTCGTGCTGCCGGACTCCGCCACCTATCACAAGTACTACAACAAGATCAGCAACCCGCTCCTCTGGTTCTTGCAGCACTATCTCTGGGACACCCCCACATCGCCGGATATCACCGCCGAGACGTATGACGCCTGGTCCAATGGCTATGTGGTGGTGAATCAGCTCTTCGCTGAGGAAATTCTGGCGGCCGCGGACGCGCTCGACGAAGAGCCGATCATCATGCTGCAGGACTATCATCTCTATCTGACCGCCGGCATGATTCGAGCGCTGCGGCCGGACGCGATCATCCAGCAGTTCGTGCATATTCCCTGGCCCGATCCCGATTACTGGCGGTTGCTGCCCATGGCCTGGCGGCAGGCGATCTGCGAGGGGATGCTGGGCAACGATATCGTTGGATTCCAGACGCGCGAGCATACGCGCAGCTTCCTCTACACCTGTGAGGCGTATGTGCCCGGCGTGCAGGTCGACTACACCGGCCGCGGCGTGATCTGGAATGGCCGCCGGATCGAAGTGCGGCACTATCCGATCTCGATCGATGTCGATGCCGTCCGCCGCAATGCCTATTCCAAGGAAGCGCGGGTCCACGACCGCTACCTCCCTTCGTTCTACAACGAGTTCACGGTGCTGCGCGTCGACCGGGCCGAACCGAGCAAGAACATCGTGCGCGGATTCAATGCCTTTGGCCGCTTCCTGGAAGCGCATCCAGAATTCGTGGGCCGAGTGAATTTCGTCGCTATCCTGGTTCCGTCGCGCATGGACGTGCTGGAGTACCAAGACTATCTGGACGATGTCAGCTCGATCGCGGGACGGATCAATGCCCGCTACGCCAACGTGGAAACCAGCTGGCAACCGATCAATCTGATCATGGGCGAAAACTATCCGCGCGCCCTGGCGGCGATGAAATGGTACGACGTGCTGATGGTGAATAGCATCATCGACGGCATGAATCTGGTCGCCAAGGAAGGGTGCCTGCTCAACGAGCGTAATGGCGTGCTGATTCTCTCCGAGGGCGCCGGCGCCGCGGTGCAACTCGGCGACGATGCGCTGATGATCGCGCCTGCCGATGTGGAAGCGACCGCGGACGCGATCTACCGGGCACTCACGATGCCCCTCCCCGAGCGGCGGAGGCGGGCCGACAATCTGCGCAGGGCAGTCGAATCGGACGATGTCGCGAAGTGGTTCCGCGAGCAGCTCTGGGATCTGGATCGCTACGCCGTAAAGAAGGAGCGCGACCCCGGAGCGTTTCTGCCCGACGGCACCTATATGGGTGTCAACGGCGCGGCCAGCATCGAGTCACCCAAACCCATCCAGGTGGTTGCCACTGGTACCGCCAGCGAGAGCTAGAGCGAGTCTGCCGGGTGTCCTGAGTCTTGGATCCTGAGACTACTCGACTGGCTTCGACGAAACACTCGCCGCTGCGAGGAGATTCTTCACTCCTACCGTGAAAACCTCCACACGATCGTAGCGGAGGGCATATTTGCCCTCTCGTCGCCAGCCACCACGAGAGGGCAAATATGCCCTCGACTACGACCGCTTTTCATGCCGCGGCGGAGCCGCGGACGGCATGTCAGCTCAGGAGGACATGTGGGCGATGACCGCGCACGGTCGATGCGGCGGCCTTCACACCAACCCTAAGAAAACCTAATCGTACGTACGCACTAATCTTGTGTACGTACACAGCTTCGCTGTGCTATCGTTGCCATCGACAGCTGCGTCACTCGGTGACCGGTTGAACCGTTTCGAACATCCCGCTGGAGCCAATCTCCGCCATGTCTGACGAGCTCGACAACGCCACATCCGCCCCATCCTCCATGCCCCCTGCCGGGCTTTCCGCCGATGCGTTTTCGCGCCGCACCTTGATGGCCAGCGTCATCGGGGGCGTTTCCGCGGTCGCGCTCGCGAGTCGATTCGCGGGAGCGCTGCGCGGCCCGGCGAAACCGTCGCTCGGTCAGACGAGCTCGACCGGCCCTGCCTCCGTCGGCGGCACACCCTCCCCGATCGCGGCGTCGCCGGTGGTCTCGCCCAGTCCCAGCCCGACCGCGACCAATACGCCCAGTCCGACCCCGGTACCCGATCCATTCGGCGATATCGAGGTGGTGCAAGGCGAGCGCTGGGTATACGAGAGTGACCCGGTCGCATCCAAGACGATCACCCTTTTCGTCCAGGGCACCGATGCCAATCTCGATTTCAGCCCGGCGTCGTATATGCAGGACACGCAGATCCTGACGTCATATCTCGATCCGCTGGTGGGCATCGATAAGGCAACGATGGAGCCGATTCCGTGGTTGGCCGAACAATGGGATTGGGCCGATGGCAACCAGACCGTGACGTTCAAGCTGCGAGGCGATGTCACCTGGCATGACGGGCGCAAGTTCACGGCGGACGATGTCGCGTTTTCGTTCACGGTCTATCGGGACGATATCGACAGCGCCGTGCGCAACTTCTTCGTCACCATGGATTCGGTCGAGGTCGTCGACGACCGCACCCTGAAGGTAAATCTCACAACTCCGGATGGAAACTGGATTCTCAATGCGTCCAGTCTGCCGATCTTCTCGAAACGGCAATACGGCGACTATTGGGACAGCCAGGGCGAGGGTGAGCGCTCACTGACCGGTTTCGACTGGTCGAAATCGGAGCCCGTCGGGACCGGTCCCTGGACGGTCACCGAGCAGAAATCGGACGCGGTCGTCATGGCGCCGAATGAGGACTACTGGCAAGATCCACCGCATTTCGAGAAGCTGGTGCTGCGATTCACGGAGTCGCAGGACGACCGCATCGCGCGCTGGCTGGATGGGGATGGTGATTTCCTCTGGCCGGTTTCGCCACTCGATATTCCGCAGCTCAAAGACACCGAAGCGCGTCTCTATGCCTCGCACGGCGCGCAGGTGGCATTTGCCGCGTTCAATTTCGAGAATTGGGCGCGGGAGCAATATCCACAGCTACTGGCGGACACGCGCGTGCGGCAGGCGCTCAATCTCGCCATCGACCGCGACAAATACGCCACGGACCTCTTTCTGGGATTGATCGATCAGAATGCCGCCGCCACCGTAGCGCAGCCCTGGGCGAATGATCCGTCGGTCACCAACCCACGTCGCGATGTCGAGAAAGCGAAGAAGCTCCTGGCCGATGCCGGCTTCCTGGATATCGATGGCGATGGCGTGCTCGACGATCCGACCGGTGTGTCGTTCACATTGACTGCCATCGTGCGCTCGGACGCCAACCCCATTCTGATCGAAATCTTGAATGGCCTGGCGAAGGACTTCGCCGATATCGGCGCCGCGCTGACGGTGAACCAGCTGGCTCCGGCCGATTTCTTCGACACCTGGGCGAACACTCGAGCCTGGGATCTGATCGCGTACTCGTACGCGCTCTATCCGGGATTCACCGACTACGACCTCTACGGCTCGAACTGGGATATCCAGATCAATCCGCAGGGTTGGAATCCTGGTGGGTACAACAACGACGATGTCGACGATCTGCTGAAGAAGATCCTCATCTCGCCCAATCTCGATTCGCAGGCGCGGCTGCTTTCACAGTTGCAGGAGATCGTGAACGGAGAGGATCTGTTCGGACTCTGGTTCGGTTTCCCAGACGATCTGGTGCTCTCGCGCATGGACATCCAGGGCTTCCAGCCGAGCAAGTACCTGCCGGTGGTCGATACCCGCATCCTCTGGCGCGATGCCAAGGGTTCCGGACCGAGTGTACCGGTTGCGCCCGCCACGCCGGTGGCGTCCCCGGTGGCCCCGCCGGTCACATCGCCCACCGCGGCTACCCCGATCCCGAAGGCATCCCCAGCCGCAACGCCATAGACAACGCAAGACGGCGGGCCTAGCGGCCCGCCGTCTTCGCAATTGAGTGCAATCGAAATTCGACTACGAGCTCTTCGCGGTCGATGTTTTGCGTGGGCGTGTCGAGGTGCTGGCCGTGCTCTTGCTGGCCGTTGCCGCACTCTTGGATGCGGCCGTGCTGCTCTTGGCCGTCGAGCTGGTGCTCTTGGCAGCAGTCGAACGGGAGCGCGAAGCAGCCGGCTTGCGTGCCGGGGCCCGTCGCTTGGCCGGGATCTTGACGTACTCAACCGCGAGCGGTTTGAGATCGATCAATGCGGTACGCAGCGCGATCGAATAGTTATCATGCGCTTTCAGCAGATCCTCGATATCGAGCGCGCGATCGGAGAGCGCGATCATGACATCGATATCGCGCGGATCCTTGCGCGCGGCTGCCACCGTGTGGCGCAGACCATTGAACGGCTGATCGTCGGCTTCGCGTCCCTTGAGCGCCAGCTCCATGGCAGCGATGGCGGAATTCACCGCACCGGCGCGCTCCACCGACCATTGGGTCAGATCGGGAATCAGCTGGCGCAGGGTCTCGATGTGATAGAGGGCGATATTGATCTTGTTCGCCGACACATTGGAAACCGAATCGTCACTGGCATTGAACCCAGCGGTCGATGCCACGATCTCGTTAGTGGTCGGTGCGAGATAGATCGTCTCGTCGATTTCCGCCACTTGCTGCGCGAGGTCGGGCGCGACCCACTGCACATCGAGCGCCTTGGCCGATTCGTTCGAGGTGTCGGTAGCCGGCACCGGCCAGGTGGAGGCGGGATCGGCTTCCACGACCGCTTCCGGGGCCACTCCGGTCGTTTCTTCGACCCAGGTAGAGGCGAATCCGGAGGTGCTGCTGTCGGTCGAATCTGGCGCTCGCTCCGGGATGCGGTAGCCGCAGCTCGTGCAGAAGCGAGCGGTCGCCCGGATCGGTTGACCGCAATTAGGACATGGCTCCAATGTTCTTCCTTTCATGCGCGGGGCGTCAGTACGGCGGCGCCGCTTTGAGTCGATCTGGTTTCAATGGTCTCGAAGTATCGCAGATAGCCGAAAAGGCAGAAATACCACTTTGGTATGGGTCATTGGGGTGATTTCGACTCTCGGAAGCCAAGGAACCTCGGTGCCCTCCTTGGGTTCCCGATCTCAGCAAAATCTTCTTTGGCTTACCTCGGCGAGATCCCGGAAGCCAGGAGTTCGGTTCAGCTGTCGTATGATGCGGATCTTGAGGTTGGAAGACGGTGCGATCAGCCAGCGAAAGTATCCCGCGCTGACGGACTTGGGCTCTTAAGATTCACTTCGGTAGGAGTGAGGGTGTTCCGACAGCGAGGATGCGTTCATTATGAAAACCAAAATTAAGTCTGCTTTTCTCATTTGCGTGGTCCTCCTGGGTACCACTTCGTCAGCGATGGCGCAAACCTATGATTTCACAGAAGGTGAGCAACTGAAGGCCTCGCGGCAGTTCGTAATCGCGGAAACGTCCCTTACTGCCCCGATTCTGTACCAGTTCGCTGTGTCAGCCATCGATACAGAGTCGAACGCCACTTTGGCGCTAAACGAGACAGTTGAAGGGTTTGATTCGAAGGAATCAACTATCCCAGTCACCTCGTTCAAATTGGTCAGCGGCCCAAAGCTGTACGATGAAAGCACATGGTACGTCGCAACGATCATCTCCGAAGGTATTGAACTCCAAATCTCTGCCGTCATTTTTCGATCAGGCTCACTGGTAGAACTCTGGTCGGTCATCAGTGCGTCCGGAAGCCACATAGGTAGCCTTCAAACTATCGCCGAGACGTTCGCTGTGGAAGTGCCGGAGGACATCACTGACGCAAATATCCTCTCGACCTTACCCGGCATGACGGACATTCCGGCTGGATACTATCTGAACGAAGAACTAGTGGAGCCAGGCGACGATCCAGCCTGAGAGTTAACTATTTGGATTTGAAATACATACCTTCGGGGAGCGTGGAATCGCGAGACCTGCTAGATTTGCGGGCTGTGCGCACCGCGCACTGTGAGAAAGCAATTCCGCCGGGGAGGCGTTCGTTCGTGAGTGAACAATTGGTCGGCCGGGTAGCCGTCAAATCGAAGCAGCTCAGACCCGGCGAAGCCGTTGGATTCGAAGTAAAGACCGGGGAGATCGTGCAGATCTCGACTCTGCAGGGCAAACAGGTCGCGGATTTCGTGGCGGTCGCGCTGGGGGACCCTCAGGAGATCTCGTCGACCGCGCACACGCGCGCGATAAACAACTCGATCATGCTGCAAAACGGCATGGGCATCTATTCCAATATGCGGAACAAGATGCTGGAGATCGTGGAGGACACCGTCGGCCGGCATGACATTCTCTATGCCGCCTGCGATCCGAAGCGATATTCGGTCGATTTCGGTATCGAAGGTCATGCCAGCTGCCGCGATGCGCTTTCGGTTGCGCTCGCGCCATTCGGCATCACCTATGAGACCGTGCCCGATCCGGTGAACTGGTTCATGAATGTCGCCATCCTACAGCGCGGTGAGCTGGAGCTGCGCGAGTCGCTGGCAGAGCGCAACGACTATGTGCTGCTGGTCGCGACCATGGATGTCGCCATCGGCGTCTCCGCTTGCCCGCAGGATCAGAACGATATTAACGGCGGCAAACCGACCGATATCCTGGTGCGCGTTTTCCGCTAACCGATTCCCATGAAAGCAAAACGCCCGCCGCTCTGCATCGAGCGGTGGGCGTTTTGCATTTGCGGTTTTAGAGAAACAGTAACCACACCTGCACGACCAGCACGACCGCGATCAGCAGAAGTAAACCCCACACTGACGGGCGCCGGATGATCTCGCCAACCTTGTGGCTCATGGGCGCATGTACCACAGCGGTCGATGCTGCAACCGGCGCCAGCTCGACTGGCTCGATGTGCTGCTCCGCGGGCGCTTCGTCGCTTGGGCTATTTGCTGATGCGCCAGAATCGTTCGGCGTTTCGTCCATCTCCCGCCTCTTTGCTATACGCGCTCATGACGCCGTCGATCTCTTCCCGGCTGCTGCCGGCGCCGACATATTGCTCGAAGATCACTTGCAGCTGGGATGGATAGGCCATGATGGCATCGATCTTCTTGTCCCAGACCGAGGTGACATCCACCAGCGCCGTCACCTCCAGCGGCACGCCGGCACGCGAGGTGCGGTCGGCAACCCGCCCTTCCAGCAACGAATACGGCAGATCCTCGTAAAAACAGACATCCCATCCTGCGCCATCGAGCAGCGCCGCCGCCTGGAATGCCAGCTGGTGATCGACATGAAAGCCACTCGCCAGCGGGGCGTAGACGCGCGTGCTGGTTCCGTCGAAACCTTCGACAGCCAGCGCGGCGACGATCTGCTCCGGCAGGCCGGACTCAGCGGCTTTCGGTGCGCCGAAGAGATCGTCATTGCTGACATAGTTGTCGCCGCGATAGATGGCGTCTCTGAACGGCAAGAAAAGATCGCGCAAACCGAGAATCCGCGAGGCAACCGCCTCTTCCGCCCGCCGACCGGCGATGACCTGATCGGCGCTCATCCCCCAATCGCGGTGCATCTGATCGGCAAACGACGTCATCGGCTGATCGGGATCGGGATGATCGCCGAAGAGCAGCGCAACCACGCCGTCGCGACCCGCTTCGGTCACCAGCGCGGCCGTGCCCCCGCATGAGAGCGCAATATCGTCGTAATGCGGGGAAATGAAGAGGTGGGTTTGCGGCGCGGTCAGCTCTGCCGCGCTCACGAAAGCACTCATGTGGTCGAATCACCCTCTCGTTGACGAACCGGGCCGATCGCAACTCTGCGGTCACCCACCCGGCGCGTAATCCGTTGCCGGTCGAAGTATTCCAAAAGCGCCTGGGTGTATTTTCGGGTCGCACCCAACAGATCGCGGAATTCCGCCAGCGATATCGATTCCTGCCGCTGTACAGCATCGAGCAACACAATACGCGCGGCCGCGATGGTTTCCGGGAGGAAGACGATGCCCTCCCCGACCGGCACGATTAGCTGCAATGCGATCATGGCGCTCACCGAGATCGAGAGGTAAGCCTGCTTCGTCCGGCGTCGTTGGCTGAAATCCCTGCTGCCGGATTCGGTCGAGGTACCGCTGGGCAATCTCCTCGCGAGGTGGATCGAGCACGATGCGAAACCCGGTGCGACGCACCATCGAATCGACGTCTTCCAATCCGTCGATCCTCGCCAGCACGGCATCGAACACCGTCCGGGGCAAATCGAGCTCCTGACGGAGGGCCTCACGGCCGATACCAGGGACCAGGGGATTGCCAGCATGAAATCCATCCACCAGCGCGCTCATCCGGGCTGAATCCCACTCGAATGTATTCGTTGTGGCAACAAAGGGTCCGATCCGCTGGAGATGCCGGTTCTCGATCAGACGGGTGACGATCTCCGATGTCGTCTGCGCGGCAAGCTCTCTTTCGGTGACATAGCGCGAACCGATCCAGGCGATCGCCACATCGGCCGGATCGCCGGCGGCCAGTTGCTCAAGTCGAGCGATGATCGCAGGTTGAAAACGTTTGTGTCGCGGTGGGTCGAGCTCGATGACGAGGCCACCGCCGATCGTTTCCGACGGCGACGGACGCCGCAGCACGAAACGGTCACCAGTCTGCACCGCAACCGGTCGCGACAATCGCAGTTGCACCCAGCCGGATCGACCGGGTTCGAGCGATTCGGTATCGAGCAATGCCGCTTTGGCGAGTGTTTCGGATGAACCGGTGAAGAGAATCACATCATCGTTGTGGCGGAGAGGCCGCTCTGATGATGCCAGCAGCGTTGTCCGCGTATCGAGCCGCATGGCCGGTCGCATTGCATCGGGAGGAGTCAGCACATCGCCCCGGTGAAGCTCGCTGGTTTCGAGTCCGGTCAGATTGACCGCAACCCGCGATCCGGGCAGTGCCACCTCGACCGATTCGGAGAAGCTTTGCAGCCCCCGCACCCGCGACGTCAGCCCATTTGGCTGGATACTGACTCGATCCCCAACCTTCAGCGGGGCATCCAGCAGCGTGCCGGTCACGACTGTGCCGAATCCCGGCATGGTGAAGACTCGATCAATCGGCAAACGTGGAAACGATCCAGCGCGATGCCGCTCGATCGGCGCCAGCACGCGATCGAGCGCCGCCAGCAGCTTCGGCAATCCCTGACCGGTGAGCGATGAGATCGGCACGATCTCCGTGTCCTCGAGTGCGGTGCCATCGAGCAGCTCCCGGATCGACTCGGCGATGAATCCCGTCCATTCCGAGTCGACCAGATCGGCCTTGCTGAGGGCCACGACTCCCCGCTCGATACCGAGCAAATCGAGAATGGCCAGATGCTCGCGGCTTTGGGGCATGGGACCGTCATCGGCGGCGATGGTGAGGATGGCGGCGTCGATTCCACCAGCGCCCGCCAGCATGTTGCGCACAAAGCGCTCGTGTCCGGGCACGTCGACGAGATGGATGCGATTGCCGGCTGGAGAGGTCAGTTCGGCGAACCCGAGGTCGATCGTCATCTGCCGCAGCTGTTCCTCGACCAGGCGGTCGGGATCGGTGCCGGTCAGTGCGCGCACCAGCGACGACTTGCCATGATCGACATGTCCCGCGGTACCGACGACGAACGTGGATGCACACATGACCGCAATCTACCCCGATTCACGGCATCCGTGTCGGATTGGAATGCGCGGAGTCAGTCGAGGACGAGTTGCGGGGCGCCAACGCCATCCAGCAGGGAGCGGGTAATCAAATCGGCGGCGTGATTGCGGGCCAGCTCGCCGGTGCCGATGAGACGGGTCGCGGTGGCGACCATCGCGCCCAATGTTCCGAGCGCCCATTCGACCGGGACGGCCGGATCAATCACGCCCTCGCGCTGCGCGCGGCGAATCAGCTCGCGCAACGATTCCACGAATTCGTCCTTGCCTTCGGCCCGCTCGGTGTGCGCGGTCTTCTCCTGAAAGAGGACGCGGTATTTGTCACCGATCTTCAGCAGTTCCTCGACCACGCGGGTGATCGCCTCGCGTGCGTCGCCGTCCTCGGGATTCGCGGCGGCGATGCCGTCGCGCGCTTCGACGATGGCCTGCTCGAAGATGGCGCGCAGCAAATCCTCGCGGGTACGGAAGCGGCGGTAGAGCGTGGTGCGGCCGACGCCGGACTTGTCGGCGATCTCCTGCATGGTGCGCCCGTGCCCTTCGGCCAGCACCGTGGCAGCGCGTTCGAGGATGCGACAGTCCGATTCAGAATTTGCGCAATCGAATTGGAACATTTTTGTTTCACTTTGTGCTATGATGTCCCGCGTGGAACATTTCTGTTCCATTCTACTCGATGTCCGAGTCTCTCTCCATCCCTACGCGTCAGGCGACGATGCGGCGCGCATCGATGATGTTCCTCGGCCCATGCCCTTGGAGGCACATTCGCTATGCAAGTCAATCCGCATCACGAGCGGCGCTGGTGGATCCTCGCGGCTCTGATCGTGGCACAGATGATGATCGTGCTCGACAGCACCGTGGTGAACATCGCGCTGCCATCCGCGCAGGAAGCACTCGGCTTCTCGAACGACAACCGCCAGTGGATCATCACTGCCTATTCCCTCGCGTTCGGCAGCCTCCTGCTGCTCGGCGGCAAGTTGAGTGACATTTTTGGCCGGAAACGCACGCTCATCGTTGGATTGATCGGGTTCGCGGCGGCATCAGCCGTCGGCGGAGCCGCGCAATCGTTCCTCATGCTGGCGGGATCGCGGGCCGCGCAAGGCGTTTTCGCCGCATTGCTTGCCCCGGCGGTGCTTGCCACCCTCACCACCACATTCACAGAGCCGACCGAGCGCAACAAGGCCTTCGGCATCTATGGCGGTGTGCTCGCCAGCGGCGCGTCGGTAGGTCTGCTTCTCGGTGGAGCGCTGACCGAATGGCTCGATTGGCGCGCGGTCATGTATGTGAACGTTCCCATTGCCATCATCGCGGTGTATGGCACGTACAAGCTGTTGGTGAACCAACGGCCGGACGAGCGGCCGAAGGTCGATATGCTCGGCGCGGCCACGGTCACCGGCGGTCTCTTCTCACTGGTCTATGGGCTATCTCATGCGGAAACCTCCAGCTGGAGCGACCCGGCGACGGTTGGCTTCCTGATCGCGGGCGTGGTTCTGCTGGGAGCATTCATCTGGATCGAATCGCGTGTGGACCATCCGCTCTTGCCGCTGCGCGTGTTGAAGGACCGAAACCGTGGCGCCGCCTATCTGACGATGGCTATCTCGGCCGTGGCGATGTTCGGCACCTTCCTCTTCCTGACCTATTTCCTGCAAGGCATTCTGGGTTTCTCCCCGGTCAAGACCGGCGCAGCCTTCCTGCCGATGACCCTCGTGCTGATGGCGACCGCGATCATTTCCTCCATCAAGCTCCGGCCCCTCTTCGGGCCGCGCCCACTGATGGTCGCCGGTATGGCCCTGGGCGCAGCCGGTATGGTGCTGATGACGCAGCTGCAGCCCGATTCGTCCTATCTGACACACGTCGTGCCGACCCTGTTGCTGGAGGGTCTCGGTCTGGGACTCATCTTCTCGACAGCGTCCAATAGCGCGACCCAGGGTCTGCTGCCAAGCGATGCCGGCGTGGGTTCCGCAACCACCAATGCCAGCCAGCAGATCGGCGGCTCGATCGGAACCGCGCTGTTGTCCACCCTGGCTGCCTCGGCAACCACCAGCTATCTCGTTGGGAAGCAGCCGACGGAGGAGGTCGTCCGCGTGGCGACGGTGCACGGGTTCACCACCGCCTTCATGTACTCAGCCATCATCTTCGGTATCGGCGCGGTGGTTTCCTTCTTCGCCTTCAAGGGAGGCGCGCCCGCTCCGGTGACCTCGGCCGAACCAGTGGTCGTTCACTAATCACGATTTTCGGAACAAACGTAAAGGCGGTCACCGATCGGTGACCGCCTTTCGTGTTCGTGCATCCGTGGAGCACACGAAGCCGCTTTCCGGTCGTGCGGCATGACGCGGCGTTCATGCCGTACGACCTTGCGGGAAAACACGGGCGCACTAGACCAGCGCGAGGTCCTCGACCTTCAACATTTCAGAAATCGCCATTGCCTTACGCGCGATCGTCGCCAGCTCGGCGGGTTCGATCGTTTGGGAGGCGTCGCATTTGGCCGAGTCGGGATTTGGCTCCGATTCGATCATCAAGCCGTCCGCGCCGGCGGCGATCGCGGCCAGCGCCATCGAGGCGACCAGCGAACGCTTGCCGGTGCCGTGGCTGGGATCGACCACGATCGGCAGGTGCGTCTGCTCCCGCAGGTATGGCACGGCGTTCAGATCGAGATTGAAGCGCATGGAATGATCGAAGGTGCGAATACCGCGCTCGCAGAGGACGACTTGCGAATTCCCCTCCGCCAGGATGTATTCGGCGCTCATCAGCCACTCTTCGATGGTGGCCGAGAATCCACGCTTGAGCAGGACAGGGGTGCGGGTCTTGCCGACCTTTTTCAGCAGCGGGAAGTTCGCCATATTGCGCGCGCCGATCTGCAACATATCGGCGTAGGCGGCGGTGATATCGACCTGGTCCGGCTCCATCACTTCAGTCACCACGGGGAGCCCGGTGGCAGCACGCGCGCCGGCGAGGATTTGCAATCCTTCCTCGCCGAGCCCCTGGAAGGAGTACGGCGAGGTACGCGGTTTGAAGGCGCCGCCGCGCAGAATGGTGGCGCCGGCAGCCTTGACCGCTTCGGCGGCATTGACCAGCTGCGCGACATCGGAAACGACACACGGCCCGGACATGATCACCGGGATGCCGTTGCCGATCTCGACATCGCCCACCCGGACCACGGTCTTCTCGCGGTGTTCCTTGCTCGCCAGACGAAACGGCTTGCTCACCTGATGCACGGCATTGATGGCCGGGTGGCTCAAGGCATCGGGTTCGATCTGACCGATCACATTCACGGACAGCAGACCGTCATTCCAGTCGATCACGCGGATCGTGGCGCCGCTACGGGCGCTGGCGGCGCCCAGCGCGTCGATGACTCCGTTCGATTTGCTCCGGTCGATGGTGATGATCATGGCGTGCGTCCTCTCGTTCCGATTCCTGGCAACAAAAAACCGAGAACCTCTTGGCCTCGGTACCCCGGCTTTGCTGGTTTCAGTGGAGCGTTTTGTGCGTCAGCACCCATCGCCCCGCCAGCAAAGCCGGGGGGTAAAGTAGTAGTAATACCAAGCGCCGGACGTCGGGCTGACGTCGGCCGGTCGATTAGCTACGCGATGGTCCAGATGCTCCACGTTCATGGTCGATACACTAGCGTCAAGCAACGCCCCTGTCAACCGGCAATCCAAATGTGGTCTTTCGAGGAAATTCGATGAGCGAGACGCCCCTCACCTTCACATACGATGCTGGACTCGACAATGCCCTTACCCGTGGATGGTCCGGCTGGGTCGATGTCGCGCGCAGGAAGGGTGTGGAACGCACCACCGAATGGCTCTCTCGCCGCGATGAGACCGGTCTCGATCCGATCGAGCTGGCGCCGCTCATCGAGGCGGTCCTGGAAAGCGGCTCTCCGTTCGACCGGGCGATGGCGGCTTCGGAACTCGCCGAGTACATCGAGGTGGAGGATGACGCGATGGCCGCCACCCTCTGGGAGGGCGTTCTCCTCTCCGGGCGGGAAGCCAACGACAGCGAGGTCTATTTCGAAGGGCTCTCGCAGCTGGCCGAGATCGAGATCGAATACGGCGACCCGCAGGCAGCAGCCGCGCTCTATGTCGATTTTCTCAATTGGACTCGGGAGCCGGATCATTCGACCGAAGCGGAGGCGATCTTCAGCGCCTTCGATCAGCTCATCATGCTGGCCGAGGCGGATGGCGAACCAGCGGCCTCGGCCGACTTCGGGCACGCGCAAACGCGCTTCTTCCGCTTCGTTGGCGGTGACGATTCGCGCATCATCTCGGAGAATTGGGATCCGACCAGCGAGCTTTATGTCGTCTGGACGGATTGATCTGAAATCGATTGACCATTCCGAACCATGGTAAAGTGAAGCGTTGGAAAGGACGTGTTTCAGGCCGCGAAATGCTCGCGGGCCGGACGTCCGAAGACAGCTGAAATCTCATCCGAAGGAGGACAGAGTTGGCGTTCGAACTTCCACCACTTCCGTACGCGTTCGATGCGCTCGAGCCGACGATCGACGCGCGCACGATGGAAATCCATCACGATAAGCACCATCAGACCTATGTCACCAATCTGAACAATGCCGTCGCCGGCACTGAGTTCGAGAACTGGGACATCATCGATCTGATCAAGAACCTGGACAAGGTTCCTGATGACAAGCGCACCGCGGTTCGCAATAACGGCGGCGGTCACGCAAACCACTCGATGTTCTGGCTGCTCATGAGCAGCGACAAGACCGAGCCGAGTGGCGCGCTCAAGAGCGCCATCGAGGCGTTCGGCGGTCTCGATGCTCTCAAGGACGCGGTCAACAAGGCTGGCGCGGGCCGCTTCGGTTCCGGTTGGGCGTGGGTCGTCACCGACGGCTCCGGCAAGCTGGAAGTGATCAGCACCCCGAATCAGGACAATCCCCTCATGGACTCGAACAAGACCCCAATTCTGGGTGTCGATGTTTGGGAGCATGCCTACTATCTCAAGTACCAGAACAAGCGCCCGGATTACCTGGCGGCGTTTTGGGACGTGGTGAATTGGGACGAGGTCAGCAAGCGCTACGCTGACGCGACCAAGTAGCCGAACTCCAACAAACTCGGTAGGATGCGGGGAGCGTGCAAGCGCTCCCCGTTTTTCATGCTCAGGAGGATCCGATGTCGCACGATCTTGTCATTCGCGGTGGAACGATCGTCACCGCCAGCGAAACCTATAGCGCCGACATCGGGATCACGGGCGAATCGATCACCGAGATCGGGCACGGTTTACAGGGTGCGCGTGAGATCGACGCCACCGGTCTGCTGGTCATGCCCGGCGGAATGGACGCGCACGTGCATTGCTCGTTTTGGGAGGATGTCGAGCCGGGCACGCCGCAATGGAGTGACAACTACGAAACCGGCACCAAGTCGGCCGCCGCCGGTGGCATCACCGCGATCGGCAATATGGTCTTTCCCCATCCGGGCGAGACGATGCTGCAGGCGATCGAGCGCGAGCAGGGTGATGTCGCGCGCATGGCGGTGGTCGATGTCTTTCTGCACCCGGTGCTGACCGATCCCGCCACCCAGCCGCTCTCCGATATCCCGGTTCTCTCGCAGATGGGACACAAGACGCTCAAATACTTCATGAGCTTCGCGGGTTTCGCGGAGAACCCGGCGCCCTATCTGGAAGCGACCGATCTGGCGGCTGCCAATGGCATGCTGACCCTGATTCACTGCGAGGATTCGGTCATCATCGACCGCTCACTGGAGCGGTTGGTCGAGCGCGGCGAGGTCGATTTCAAGTTCTATCCGCAGTCACGACCGGAAGAAGCCGAGATCGCGGCCACCGCTCGTGCGGTTGCCTTTGCCGAGAATGCCAGCGCTCCCACCTACATCGTCCATCTTTCCTGCAAAGGCGCGTTGGACGAAGTGCGCAAAGGTCGCGGACGAGGCGCGCCGATCTGGGTGGAGACGCGGCCGCTCTATCTCTATTTCACCAGCGAGCGCTTCGCCGAACCGGATGGTCCCAAGTACGCCGGACAGCCGCCATTGCGCGAGCAGCCCGATGTCGATGAGCTCTGGGAAGCGCTGGCGACTGGCGAGATCGACACCGTATGCACCGACCATGCCCCCTGGCTGTATGAGTACAAAGTCTTCGAGGGGATGGATATCACCAAGCTGCGCCCCGGCGTCGCCGATCTGGAGACGATGCTGCCGATGCTCTGGTCGAAAGGCGTGGAAACCGGCAAGCTGTCGCCGAATCGCTTTGTCGAGCTCATCAGCACCAATGTCGCGAAGCTCTTCGGCATGTTTCCGAAGAAGGGGCATATCGCGGTCGGCTCGGATGCCGATATCGTCCTTTGGGATCCGAATGATACACATCCGGTAGTGGCGTCGACCTTCCATACCGCTTGTGACTATTCACCGTTCGAAGGGTGGGATGTCACCGGTTGGCCACGCATGACCTTGAGTCGGGGCGAGATCGTCTACCAGCGGAACGAAATCCTGGGTTCAGCGGGTCGCGGAAGAGTCATCGCCCGGAACGATTTCTCTGCTCCTGCGAAGGCGGATTAGGAATCGCGTTCCCCACCCCGAGGGATGGGGCTATCAAAAGTCAAGGCTCTCCGAGCCTCCGCATCCGTCGTCCCGAGCGAAGCCGAGGGACCGCTTGTCGTCTACAACTCGGCCCTCAATGCGCACCTCCGTCGTAGCCCACGGACTTGTGCCGCGGGATGGCGCGCATGCGCCATAACGAACTCGCCCACGACGAAGCTCAAAAAAGAAAACCCGCACCCCTTGACACGACGCGAACATATGTACTACTCTATGAGTAGGCGGCACGTTCGGCAGGAGCGCATGACCTGGGCAGCCACGGATCGTGCTCGGGCTGGTTACCCGTCATCCACACTCGGTGCTGGATCCCGGTGCTTCGGGTGATCACGAAGCGCGTCATGGTCGATCCCACCGCTTTCCCCTTCGTCGTCCCGAGCGAAGCCGAGGGACCTCTTGTCACCCTGGAACCCCGCCCTCGACTGCCACCGCTCACCCCATTGTCATCCTGAGCAACGCGAAGGATCTCTCTCGTGTGTACCCAGCACTATGGCTCCGCTATCGACGCATGGTCGTCGCGTGCGTCCGACGAGAGAGATTCCTCGGCTCCGCTGCCGTGAAAAACTCTGGGATGTCGTCGCTAGGCGGCCGGATCCAACGTCACCCGATGCCCCAGTTTCTCCAACTGCCGGATGAGCTTCAGCTCCGGGCTGACCGGATCCGGTCGTCGCCAGCGCTGGTCGTCATAGGGTTGGCCGGTTTGGATGACCTGATAGCACAGCTCCAGGATGATACGCCCCACCGCCACGGCGGCTTTCTTCTTGCCCCGCCGGGCAATGAGCCGGTGATACGTCTGCGACAGATAGGTGTTCGTGCTGCGTCCGGCGGCATAGGCGGCTTCTGTCAAGGCCACTCGCAACCACGGACTGCCTTTGCGCGTTTTGCCCGAGCGTTGCTTGCCCGCACTTTCGTCGTGTCCCGGCGCCATGCCCGCCCAGCTACTCAGATGTCCCGCGGTGGGAAACCGGCTCATATCCAGCCCGATCTCCGCCACGATCACCTGGGCCGTCCAGATCCCCACCCCCGGAATCGTGTCCAGGTTCGCCAGCGTCTGGTCGAAAGGGGTCAGCCGCTGGGCGATCTCCTGACTGACGGTCTCGATCTGCTCGGTGAGGGTATCGATCACGGTCAGCTGCTGGGTCAGCAAAAAGCGCTGATGCTCCGTGAGGGCTCCAGGCAGCGCCTGCTGCAATGCAGCGCGCTTCTTGCGCAGCTGCCCCTGCGCCAGATCGGCCACCTCCGCCGGATCCGCCGCCCCCGCGATCAGCGCAGCGAGCATGGCCCGGCTACTGACCCCCAACACATCGCTCACGACACTGCCTAGTTTGATATTGGCCCCTTCCAGTCCCTTGTGCAGACGGTTGCTCTCGGCACTGCGCATCTGGACCAGACTGCTGCGGTAGCGCGTCAGCTCCCGCAACTCCCGGTCGGGTCGACTCGGCACAAAACTGCCATGCAACAACCCATGCTGCAGCAGCTCGGCAATCCACTCCGCGTCCTTGACATCGGTCTTGCGTCCCGGCACCGCCTTCATGTGCGCTGGATTGACCAACAGCAGCTCCAAGTGACTCTCCAGCAGATTCCACACCGGTTTCCAATAGACCCCGGTGCTCTCCATCGCCACCTGCTCGACCTGTTCCTCCACCAGCCATTGGCGCAATGCGACCAGATCCGCCGGCATGGTGGAAAAGGTCCGAATCGCACGCGTGGCGGCCTGGCCGGGTTGCGCGATCAGCAGACACGCCGTGACCGATTTCTTGTGGACATCAAGCCCACAGCAGCGGGCATACACCACGTTCATCCCATCCTCCGTTCGATCGCCGGCGAGGGACAACGGCGGACGTCGCATTCACAGACTCTGCCGTGCGGACTCCTCCCAGGGAGGGTACCAGTCAACGGTGCCCAGACGCCCACGGGCCAAACTCGGAAGCGGACTCGCAGCACCAGACGGAGCCCGGCCACGGATCATCGCCCTCGCCTGCCCGCAGCATACGCCCCTTTTTCATGCCGCGACGGTGCCGCGGGCGGCATGTCAACTCGGAATGACAGTGAGGGGGCGCACGCTCAGGCTCGAGCGTTGGCGAAGGCAACGCCGCTATCGCACAGTTGCGCGTTCCCACGGCGTGTCGGTCGCTCGGATGCGCAGGTTCGGAGAGCCTTGGCTTCTCGTAGCCCCATCCCTCGGGAGGAAAACTATCGCCCCTTGCGGCGGCGCCAGAAGCCACCGCCGGTCGAGGTCGCGCGGTTGCCGGCGGGAATTTCTGCTTCGTCGATCATGGGTTGCAGGACGGAGATGATGGTGACCATGCGATCGCCGACCGTCTTCGCCGTTTGCCGGTCGAATGGCTCGATCGGATAGACCTCGACGAAGTGGCCCCAGGTTTTGGTCCAGCGTTCGAGCTCGAGATCCGGACCGGTGCGTTCCTTGATCTCGACGATGCGCTCATCGAAGAAGGCGAGATAGGCGGAGGTGCTGTCGGCCCCATCCTCGAAATCGAGCCCGATTTCGATCTGCGAGCGAATCGAATCGACCCAGACCTCGAAGTGCACCCGCTCGTTGGAATAGAAGAGCTTGATCAGGTAGCTGTAATTGCGTACCTGAAACTGGGATAGCTCGCCCGGCAGCTCGGCGCGCAACTGGCGAATGATGTCATCGAAAAATGCAGATCGGGTATAGGTGGCGCTTCGCGTGCTCATCGGCTCATTTCGTCAGGAATCCGCATGAATCCGGCACTTTTTGGGCAGATGGCCCGGTGCAGCGCGCCAGAGGGTCGTTGTAGAATGCAGCGCCGGTCAGTCATCGCGGTGACGCGACCATAGCCCAGTGAACCAATCGTACCGCCAGTCTCATGAACATGGGAACGGTGGTGCGTGCCGAAGAAGGCACCGAGGCGGTCGCGCCCGGACGATCAGGTATCGAGGAAGGGTATGGCGGAAGAAGCTCCATCGGGTAAGAAACTCACTATTGGCATTCCTCGTGAGACGGCCGCGCACGAACGGCGCGTCGCGCTCACTCCGGACGGCGTCAAGAAGTACGTCGCTGCCGGTGTCACGGTCATCGTCCAGAAGGACGCGGGCAAAGACGCCTTCATCAGCGACGCCACCTTCGAGAATGCCGGCGCCAAGATCATCGAGGAGCCCCTCGGGATCTACAAGTATTCCGACCTCATCCTGAAGGTCCAGAAACCGACCACAGAGGAGATCGACGAGATGCGGCCCGGCTCCGCGATCATCGCCTTCCTCGCGCCCATGACCGACCTCGATCTGGTCAAGCATTTACAAGAGCGCAAGATCACCGCGATCAGCATGGATGCGATTCCGCGCACCACGCGGGCGCAATACATGGACGCGCTCTCCTCGCAAGCGACCGTTGGTGGCTATAAGGCCGTGCTGATCGCCGCAAACGAGCTGCCGAAATTCTTCCCGCTTCTCACCACCGCCGCCGGCAATATTCCGCCGGCCAAGGTGCTGGTGATCGGCGCCGGTGTGGCGGGGTTGATGGCAATCGGCACCGCGCGCCGCCTGGGCGCAGTCGTGGAAGCCTATGACGCCCGCTCGGTGGTGAAAGAGCAGATCGAAAGTCTCGGCGGCAAATACGTCGAAATCGATACCGGCACCGATCTCGCGGGCGCGGGTGGTTATGCCAAGGAAGCGACCGACGACATTCTGCGCCGCCAGCAAGAAGGTCTGGCCGAGCGCGCCGCCAAGTCCGATGTGATCATCACCACCGCGGCCGTTCCTGGTCGCCCGGCGCCACGCCTGATTCCGGCCACCACGGTCGAGCGGATGGCCCCAGGCTCAGTGATCGTCGATCTGGCGGCCGAAACCGGCGGCAACTGCGAGCTCACCGAAAAGGGCAAGATCGTGCAGCGACATGGGGTGACCATTGTCGGCACACTCAATCTTCCCAGCACGATGTCGGTGCATTCCAGCCAGATGTATTCCAAGAACCTGCAAAACCTCCTTGCGCTGATGGTCGACAAGGACGGGCAGTTCCATCTCGACATGAACGACGACATCATTGCCAATTCCGTCATCACGATGGGCGGCAATGTCATTCATGAAGGCACCAAGCAGCGGCTCAA
The DNA here is from genome assembly GCA_049840835.1 of Armatimonas sp. Classification (GTDB taxonomy): domain Bacteria; phylum Armatimonadota; class Armatimonadia; order Armatimonadales; family Armatimonadaceae; genus JANLTX01. The sequence continues at coordinate 29,941 of JASGJG010000035.1, forward strand.
TCCGGCTCCTGCGCCGGCATAACGGATTCGCACACCCGCTTGTTTCACAGCGGAAAGAAGGGCAGATGGACAGGGAAGTCTTACTGGCAATCTATGTGTTGCTCCTCGCCGTATTCCTCGGCGTCGAGCTCATCGGCAAGGTGCCACCCACTTTGCACACCCCGCTCATGTCGGGAACCAACGCGATCCACGGCATCGTGCTGCTGGGCGCCATGATCATCCTCGGCCAGGCGGATACCTGGTGGCTGAAGGTGCTTGGCTTCCTGGCGGTGGTGCTGGGCGCGGCCAATGTCTTCGGAGGCTTCGTGGTCACTGACCGCATGCTCGAAATGTTCAAGCGGCGACCGGGAGCGGAGAAGAAGTAGATGATCGATAACTGGCGCGACGCTCTCGTCGATATTGCGTATCTCGTTACCGCCGTCTGCTTCATCATGGGATTGCGCTTCCTGGGCAATCCCAATACCGCGCGCAAGGGCAACCAGCTCGGCGCGCTCGGTATGGGCATCGCCATCGTTGCCACCCTCTTCTCCAGCGACATGGAAGAGAATGGCGCCATCAACTGGACCAACATCGCGCTGATCATCGCGGCGATCGCCATAGGCGGCGCAGCGGCATCGTTCATGTCGCGCCGAGTCCAGATGACCGCCATGCCGCAGATGGTCGCCATCTTCAACGGTATGGGTGGCGCGACCGCCGCGTTGGTCTCAGTCGCGGAATTCATGCACAAGGATGGGATCGGGCGCGGCGAAGTCACTTCGATCGTCCTGGGCGCCATCATCGGATCGATCTCCCTCACCGGTAGCATCATCGCTTTCCTGAAGCTGCAGGAAATGATTTCCGGGCGGCCGATCACCTTTCCCAGTCAGAAGGCGGTCAACGCAGGGCTGGGCGCGGCGATCGCCATCCTCGGTGTGCTCATCGTCTACATGCAGGATGGCTCCACCGCCAAGCTGCTGATGTGGATCATGTTCGCGGCGGCGCTGGCGCTGGGCGCGTCGATCGTGCTTCCCATCGGTGGCGCGGACATGCCGGTGGTCATCGCGATCCTGAACTCATTGACGGGTATCGCGGCGGCGCTCACTGGTCTCGTCTTGAGCAATATGGCGATGGTCATCGCCGGAGCGCTGGTCGGCGCCTCGGGCGGATACCTGACGCTCCTGATGGCCAAGGCGATGAATCGATCGGTGCCCAGTATCATCTTCGGCGCCTTTGGTGGCGGTCCGGAGGGTGCGGGCGGCGCTTCGGGAACGCAGGAAGAGCGGCCATACAAGTCGACGACGCCGGACGATGTCGCCATCTCACTGGCGTACGCCCAGAATGTCATCGTGGTGCCGGGCTATGGTCTGGCGGTCGCCCAGGCGCAGCACTCGGTGCGCGAGCTGGCCGACATCCTGGAAGACAAGGGCGTCAATGTGAAGTACGCCATCCATCCCGTGGCCGGCCGCATGCCGGGGCACATGAACGTCCTCCTCGCCGAGGCGAATGTTCCCTACGACCAGCTCTACGATATGGATGACATCAACGACGAGTTCACCAACGCCGACGTGGTGCTGGTCATCGGCGCGAACGACGTCACCAACCCGGCCGCGAAGAACGACCCGACAAGCCCGATCTATGGCATGCCGATTCTCAATGTCTCGGATGCCAAGCAGATCTATGTGCTCAAGCGCTCGATGAAGTCTGGTTTCGCCGGTATCGACAACGACCTCTTCTACGATCCCAAGACTTCGATGGTCTTCGGGGATGCGAAGGGCGTGGTCACCGAAATGGTCTCGGCCGTCAAGCAGGTTTAGACTCGTTTCAAACGATCTGACATTGAACGACCGCGGGAGTTCTTCCTGCGGTCGTTTGATTTGCAACGGAGGACGTATGAGCCGGGAAGAGATCATCGCGAATGTCGAAACATCGTGGGCTGCCTGGACCGCCGCCCTGGACGGTATCCCATCTGAGCTGGCGATCGAACCGGGCGCCTGCGGCTACTTTTCCGTCAAGGACCTGGTGGGACATATCGCCTTCTGGGACGAGCAGGATCTCGCTCGCGCCCATAGGATCGCCGGCGGGGAAATCGTCGCCCCGAACGACTGGGAAACGATGAACGACCAGGAATATGCCGCCCACAAGGACGACACTTTGGAAGCGCAGACCGCCCGCATGATCGACGCTCACGCGCGTTTGAGCAACGATCTGCGCACCCTGAACGATATCGACAACCTCAAGTTGGAGGACACCTGGGAGCACTACGACGCACACACCAAAGACGTGCTCGGCTGGCGCGAGAGCAAGGGTATCTAGATGTCAAATGAGGTGATTCTGGCCCGTATCGATGCGGAATGGCAACGCTTCCTGTCATGTCTCGAAGGTCTGAGCGACGACCAAGCCGCCGAGCCGGGCGTGGCTGGCTACTACTCGGTCGACGATCTGCTCGCCCATCTCACCTGGTGGGAAAACCAGACGCGCGAGGTTGTCGAAAGCGGAGTCGATCAAGAGTTCGATGTCGAAGCCCTCAACGACGAGATCTATCAGGCGAATAAGGACGCGACCTTCACGGAGTTGAAACGCCGGATGATCGAGGGTCATACGCACGCGGTCGAGACCTTCGCGCAAGCGGCTGACCTGAGCGAGGACGATGTTGCCGGCGATACGTGGGAGCACTATCAGGAGCACGGCGATCAGATCCGCGCCTGGCGGGCTGCAAGGGGTATCTAGCGCGCCACTTCATCCAACAGCGAGCGTGGATTTCCTTCCCCGGGCTGCTTCCTTCTGCCACAGCGCGCTCGTAAAGCCTTTCGCGATATGTCATGCTGTCTGCAAGGTTTGCGCATAACCGTCGCGCGCCGTTCGGGCGCGCTCCCGCCGGATTTGCATGAAGAAGCTCGCACTGGTTGCGGCGGCTGTCCTGGTCCTGATTGCGACTGCCACGATCGTGGTGTCGCTGGGACTGGTCGCCGAAAAGAACAATCCTGCGACTGCCGTTCCCACGGTGGTGGAACAGAACCCGGCGGCGCCCAGCTCGGTCGAAGGCGTGTACGTGCTTCCCGATGACGGTCCAGCGCCGCTCATCGAAGAGCTCGATGCCGCGCGCTCCTCGATCTCGATCGAAATCTATCTGCTCACGGACGACGATGTGATCAGCGCTCTCTTTCGCGCCAGGGATCGGGGGGTGACGGTGCGGGTGCTCCTGGAAAAGGATCCCTATGGCGGCTCTAATCAGCAGCCAGAGATCTTCAATACGCTCGATGAGGGCGGTATCCAGGTGCGCTGGAATTCAGCGGCGAAGCGTTTCTCGCACGTGAAGCTGATCGTGATCGACCAGCGCGTCGCGCTCATCATGAATCTCAACCTCACCTATTCGGCGCTGAACAAGAATCGCGAGCTGGCGGTCGTCACCACCGATCCCGCTCTGGTCGACCATGCCTCTCGCATCTTCGAAAACGACTGGCAAGCGAAAGACGGCGAAATTCCCGGACCCTTGACCCTGAGTCCGGATACCAGCCGCTCGACCATCCTGGGATTGATTGACAGCGCACATTCGACCATCGACATCTACGCCGAGGTCATTACCGATCGAGGGTTCCTCGATGCCGTCAGAGCGGCCATCGACCGCGGGGTGAAGGTGCGCATCATCATGACGCAGTCATATGGGCAGGACATGCTGCAGGAACCCGTCGGCGAGCTGGTGCGCTATGGCGCGGAGCTGCACACGCTGGCGAATCCATACATTCACGCCAAGCTGATCATGGTCGATGGAAGTCAGGCATTCATCGGGTCGCAGAACTACACATCCACCTCCATGGACCAGAATCGCGAGGTCGGTGTGGTGATATCGGGCCTCTCGAATATCCAACGGCTGGAGCGCGTGTTCGAACGTGATTTCTCGATGGGTATCCCCGTCTCCTCCACCTCGCTGCCGTTGGTCGCCGGCACTCCCGTGGCGGCCTGATTACGTCAATATTCCCGCGTACCTACGCAATGTTTACGAATTTTGAAGAAGGTACTTGACAGCGAGTCCAAGATTCCTTATTGTGTACGTACATGGTCCCGAGGAGCACTTGAGACGGACCACCACGTTTCGACAAATGACGATTTCCGGGGTAACCCGGCTCGAAAAGTCAGATGCGAGATGGGTAAATCCTGGGGGGAGGAGCGGAAGCGTTGCGGGGCGCGTTTCGGTCCGAAGCCAAGGGGCGGTGGGACGAGTTCAATGGTTCGTCGGGACTATGCTTTTTGCTTATCTCCGAGGAATGCGAATGTCGACCGAGCGAATGGCGCGAACCGGCTTGCCAACTGATGTTGGCAAGCCGGCCAAGCGGGCATTCGAACAGACCGGCTTTCATTCGCTCGAATCACTTGCGGGCGCTAGCGCGGCCCAGCTCCTTGCGCTTCACGGAGTTGGGCCCAAAGCGATCCGCATCCTTCAGGAAGCGCTAGAAAGCCGAGGGTTGCCTGCGTTAAGCGCATGACCGAACCGGAGGGGGATCGCCCCGCCGCAGAATTCGTCACCATTCCGTTTCGACGTCAGCATTTCCAACGACAGTCACCAGGGAGAGAGGAACTAGCGCATGGATTTCGCGAAACTTTTCAATGCAGACGGTCGTATTCCGCGCAAGGACTGGATCATCTGGATCGTGGGCGTCGCAATCGTCTTCGGTATCCTGAGCTGGATTCTCGGAGATCGCGCGTCCTGGGTTCAAGCTCTGCTCTCGCTCCTCGCAGGTATCGCCGGCATTTTCATGGGTATCAAGCGGTTGCACGATCTCGACAAGTCGGGCTGGCTCTACCTGCTTGGCATCATCCCGATCGTGAACTTCTTTTTCGCCATCTATCTCATTGCCTTCAAGGGCACCGACGGCGACAATAAATACGGCGCACCCAACAGCGGCAGTCCCTTCGGCTCCTGATCCACGCAAAACCGCATATAACGAGAAACACCTCGGCCAATCGGCCGAGGTGTTTTCATTGCTGGTTCTCTGCTCGGTTACGCGCCGACCTGAGTTTGATCGACGGTTAGCACATCCGCAAATCCGGGGCATATTGCCACCGCTGCGTTGCCGTAGGTGAAGATGGCGTTGGCCACCGCACCCAGCTGATCGCCGTACTTCTCTCCGGCCGTCATCAGATCGGAGGTCTTGGCTTCCTCGAATGCTTGCCCAGAGGTGCGATAGAGCACCACGATCTGGTCGTTGTAGAACGCGGCGATCTCGGGCACGTCCAGCTTCTCGATCTTGTCGGCAGCGGCGCGATACGCCTCGGCGAGCTTGCCGGTTTGCTCCGGCGTCATCGCCAGCATGGCCGCACCCAGCTCGGCACCATGCTCGGTGATCGGGGTCGCGACATCCGGGAAGACCCCCGCAATATCGGCCAACAGCTCGTCCATGATCTTCTGGCGCGCTTCCACATAGGCGCCGATCTGATCGCACCCAGCGGTTGCCGGGCTCGGAACCGAGATCGGTGTCGCACCCTGAGCGGATGCCGTGGGCGAACCCACGATCGCCAACACGCCGGTCAGGCTCAGCAGGACAAGAAGCAGTCGCATTCGAGTCATCGATCGTCCTTTCTTCCGGGCAGCTCGCTCCGCCCACTGGAACTCATTATGCAAGTTCCATGAGCGTGCGTTCCGGCCGCCTCACTGATTCCAGAGCTCTTGCACGTCGCAATAGTCGACCAGGGTGATGCCGTTCGCCTCGACCAGCTCGCGCGCTTCCGCTGAGGTGAAGAAGTCGAAATCGGTTTTGCGCACCCGCCAGGCATTCGGTTCCATCGCCTGTGCTTCCGCATCGCCCAGACTTACGTGCGCCGCCCACTGGTGGAAACCCGGTTGCAGCTCGGAAAGCATGCGCGCCCAGATGGCGTTCTTTTCCTCCAGGGGAAGCCCGTAGCCGTCGATGATCGGGGTGTCGTTCGCCGGTTTGCCGGCCGCGATGAGCTCGTCACGCAATGCTGGAACGGCGACTCGCATGGCGAGCCCGAGCTCTTCGCACAGCCGCAATGTCAATTCGAGGATATCGGGTCGCCCACCGTCGAGCACGCAATGCCAGTCGAGATGCGTCGGACTCAATCCGAAATCGAGCACCCGGCCAATTTGGGCGCGAAATTCGCGTTCCACGTCAGGAAGTTGCGCTTCGGCATAGAGCTCGGGTATCTGCGCGTGCGCTTGGAAGAACCCATTCGGACCAACGATCGACGGCACGCGATCGATCGGCGCCACGGGTCCCCAGCGATAGCCAGGCATCTCATTCACAATGGTGAGATGCACGCCGAACGAGAGCGATGGATCATCTTTCAGGATCTGCATTGCTTCCCAGGCCCAGGGGCAGCACGCCATCAGGCTGGTGGTGGTGACGATGCCGTTGCGCATCGCCTCCACGGTAGCCATATTGATCGAGTGGCACATGCCGAAATCGTCGGCATTCACGATCAGGAGCTTCGCGTTCTCCGGATATCCCAGGAGAGCGTTATTCGTCAGAGTGTTCGTCATCTGTTTCTCCGAAATGTTCACCTATAGACACGAAGGTTCGCTGGTGCGAACATGCACGACGTTGCGCTCCGGTGCCTGCTTTCGGAATCATATGTGCTCGGGCCGATGTCCTCACGAACTGATTCCGGGCGGCAAATACGTCTTTGGTGCTATTTGATGGAGCTGCCCTGGTCGGTACCGTGAATCTCGGTCGGGAACAGGTGAGCGTGTTGCGCCAATCGCCGCTCTCGTCCTCCTCTATCGTCTTCGCCAGTGAGAGGGGTTTCGAATCACACCATGCATGCGCTGTCAGCTTCGATGGATCGCTGGCGCGAGACATCGAGTCAGAATGCATTCGTTGGGTTCGTCGATGCCGTATTGCGCGGTTTCGGTCAGGTCTTTTTTCAGAACAGCCCGATTTCCGGCGCCCTCTTCCTGATCGGGCTCTTCATGGGCGGCTGGGCGATGGGAGGGTACGCCCTGATGGCGGTGGTCGTCAGCACACTGACCGCCTATTGGTTGGGTGTCGACCGCTCCGCGATCGGCGCTGGTCTTTTTGGTTACAACGCGGCGCTGGTTGGTGTCGCGCTCAATTTCTACCTTCTCGACAACAGGATGCTGCCGGTCTATGTGATCTTCGGCGCGTTCGTGGCCTGCGTCATCGGGGCCGCGATCAGCAATGTGTTGGCCAAATGGGAGATTCCCGCCCTGACCGGACCGTTCGTGGTTACGATCTGGATTCTGGCACTGGGCATCTACGGGTTCACCGAGATCGAGCCGAGCGCCAATTCCCAAGCGCCCGCACTCCCGGTGCTGGCAAGCGGCGGCCGGGCAAGCATGTCCTTCGAGCATCTCTATACCGGGATCTTCAAGGGCGTGTCCGAGGTCTATTTCCAAAACAGCATCTGGATCGGCGTCCTCTTTCTGGCCGGCATTCTGGCGAGCAGTCATATCGACTTTGCCATGGCGATCGTTGGCTCGGCGGTCGGACTGGTGGCGGGTTGGGCGCTGGGGGTCGATCAGAATTCGTTGACCATGGGCCTCATGGGATACAACGGCGTGCTGACGATGATCGCGCTGGCCGGGCTCTTTTATCTCCTCGATATCAATTCGCTCGTACTGGGCGCGTTGGCGGTGATTGGCTCAGTGCTGGTCTCTATCGCCCTCACCACGATCGTGATGCCGTATGGCGGGCACATCTACACCGCGCCGTTCGTGCTTACGACCTATGCCTTCATCGCGGCCGGTGCGTCGTTCAAGCGGCTGCAGTTGGTGGCCCCAGCGAAAGCAACCACGCCGGAAGGCAATATGAACCTCTACCGCGAAAAACACTGGTGGGAGACGTTCTCCCATTCAGACTCGTAGCGTTCGTCGAACCAGGAAGGGAGACGCAGTGTGAATCTGGCGCCGAGAGAAATCGACAAATTGATCGTCTATCAGGTCGCTGACCTGGCCCGCAAGCGGATGGCACGGGGCACCAAGCTCAACTACTCCGAAGCGGTTGCCCTGGTGACCGAAGCAATTCTGGAGGGCGCGCGCGACGGCAAGAGCGTTTCCGATTGCATGGAGATCGGCACCAAGGTCTTGACCCGCGATCAAGTCATGGCGGGTGTGCCCGAGCTGATTCCGCTCATCCAGGTGGAAGCGACCTTCCCGGATGGCACGAAGCTGGTCTCGTGCCACACACCGATCGCCTAGGCTGAAGGAGCACCGACATGGCCACCATTCCCGGACAAATCTTCTTCGCCGATGGCGATATCGAAATCAATGCCGGACGACGCACGGTCTCGCTGACGGTCATCAACACCGGCGACCGCGCCGCGCAGATCGGCTCGCACTTTCACTTCTTCGAGGTCAATCGTGCGCTGGAGTTCGATCGACCGCAGGCGATGGGCATGCATCTGAATATCGCAGCCGGCACCTCGGTCCGTTTCGAGCCAGGGCAGGAGCGCGTGGTCGAGCTGGTCGAATTCGCCGGCGCCAAACGAGTGATCGGTTTCAACCAGCTCACAATGGGCAGCGCGACCGGCAAATGGGACGTCAAGCAGGCGATCGACAAAGCCAACGAGCTGGGCTTCTCCTCCAAATCTGAAGATGAAATGGAAGCAGCCGCCAAAGCTGCTGCCGCGGCGGCCAAGAAGGCATCTGGCAAGAGCAAGAAAGGCACCAAGTAATGGTTTCGATTCCTCGCAGCCAGTATGCGGATATGTATGGTCCGACGACGGGCGACAAGGTTCAGCTGGCGGACACCAACCTCATCATCGAAATCGAGAAGGATTTCACGGTCTACGGCGACGAGAACCAGTACGGCGGCGGCAAAACGTCACGCGATGGGATGGGTCTCAAATCCGGCATGACTCATGCGGCTGGAGCGCTCGATCTCGTGATCACCAACGCGGTGATCATCGATCCGGTGCAAGGCGTCATCAAAGCCGATATCGGTATCCGCGACGGCAAGATCGCGGGGATCGGCAAATCCGGTAATCCGGACATCATGGCCGGCGTGCATCCCGATCTGGTGACCTCGGCCAATACCGAGGTCATCTCGGCTGAAGGGCAGATCGTGACCGCGGCCGGGATCGACAGCCATGTGCACATGATCGCACCCCAGCAAGCGTGGTCGGCGCTCTCGAATGGCATCACCACGCATATTGGCGGCGGCACCGGTCCGACCGATGGCACCAACGGCACCACCTGCACTCCGGGTCCATGGAATATTCAGCGCATGCTGGCGGCATACGAGGGCATTCCGATCAATGTCGGTCTTCTGGGCAAAGGCAACAGCTCGCTGCCCGATACGTTGATCGAGCAAATCAAAGCCGGCGCCTGCGGGCTGAAAGACCACGAGGATCACGGTTCCACACCCGGCGTCATCGATTGCTCGCTGAATGTCGCTGATGACTATGACGTACAGGTCTGCATTCACACCGACTCGCTCAACGAAGCGGGCTACGTGGAAGACACGATCAGCGCGATCGACGGGCGCACGATCCACACCTATCACACGGAGGGCGCCGGTGGTGGCCATGCGCCCGACATCATCAAGATCGCCGGTCAGCCGTGGGCGTTGCCTTCATCGACCAACCCGACGCTTCCCTACACCGTCAATTCGGTCGCCGAGCTGCTCGACATGGTGATGGTCTGCCATCACCTGAATCCCAAGGTGCCGGAAGATGTCTCCTTCGCGGAGAGCCGCGTGCGCGCGGAAACCATCTCGGCGGAAACCGTCTTCCACGATATGGGCATCATCTCGATGATCTCTGCCGACTCGCAGGCGATGGGGCGTTGCGGCGAGAACTTCACCCGCGCATTCCAGATGGCGCACCTGTGCAAGGATCAACGCGGCAAGCTGCCAGAAGATTCCTCCGACAACGACAACTTCCGCGTGCTGCGCTACCTCTCCAAAGTGACCATCAATCCGGCGATCACACATGGCATCGCGCACACGGTCGGCTCCATCGAAGTCGGCAAGCTCGCCGATCTGGTGGTCTGGCCGATGTGGTCATTCGGCGCCAAACCGCGGTTGGTCGTCAAAGGCGGTCTGGTGGTCTGGTCGCAGATGGGCGATCCGAATGCCTCGCTGCCGACCCCGCAGCCGATCTATTACCGCCCGATGTACGGAGCGTATGGGCTCGCGACCCAGTTGGGCCGCGTGAACTTCATGTCCCAGGCGGCGATCGACGAGGGTGTGTCAGAGCAGCTCGGTCTGAAGTCCGAAGCGGTTGCGGTCAAGGGTTGCCGCAAGGTGACCAAGTACGATTTGCTGTACAACGACAAGACCCCGGATATCGAAGTCGATCCAGAAACCTTCAAGGTCACGGTCGACGGTGCGCACGCGCATATCGATCCGGCCCAGTCACTGCCGCTGACGCAGCTCTACTATCTCGTCTAGCCACATTTCTTCGGTGAGGGAGCCGCCGCGCTCCCTCACCCGGATTGGAAACGTCTTCATGTCTTTGGGGAATCCCCCGGCGTCGAATGGCCATATCCATCGAGATGATCCTGCCGGGACGGGTACGCTTCGTCCCTTCTTCAGCAGTCTGCAATTGACCGATTCGTTCTTTCCGAGCGGGCTGTTCACGCTCTCACATGGCATCGAGTCATTCGCGCAGGCGGGTCTGCTCACCCCGGCTTCGCTGGCCGCCATCGTCTCAGATCTCGTCCGCGCCACCGTCGGCCCGTCGGACGCTGCCGGGGTGGCGCTGGCGATGCGCGCCGCCGCTTCCAACGATCTGGCGGAAGTCGGGCGAATCGACCGGCGCTTGACCGCGACCAAGATCACCCGCGAGCCGCGGGAAACCTCGATCCGCCTGGGCCGGCAATTGCTGGGGCTTGTGCGCGATGTCTTCGACAGCGCGCTGGCGCGCGACTATCTCGTTCTGGTCGAAGGACACTCGGCGCCAGGCAATCAGGCGATTGCGTTAGCTTTGCTCAAGGAGACGTTGCAGATTCCGGTCGAAGAAGCGGTCGCCGGCGAGCTCTATTCCTTTGCCGCAAGTTGCGTCGGAGCGGCGGTGCGCATGTCGGAGATCGACCATCGAAACGCGCAGCGCATCCTTCTTCTTTTGCAGCCCGTGCTGGAAGCGGCCACGCGCGACGCCCTCTCCCGTTCGCTGCACGAGCTGGGTGGGTCCGCTCCGTTTGTCGAGCTGATGTCGATGCGCCACGAAGAGGCCGAGCTGCGGCTCTTCTCCTCCTGAATCTCGAAAGGAACCGATTCCCAATGTCTGCGGAACATCGAACGGTCTTCAAAGTCGGCGTCGGCGGCCCGGTTGGCTCGGGCAAGACCGCGCTCATCGAAGCGCTGGTGCCCATGGCGATCGCGCGCGGATTCAGCCCGGTGGTCGTCACCAACGATATCTACACCCAGCTCGATGCCGAGCATGTGCGCGCCGCGCTGAATGGCATCTTGTCAGCGGATCGCGTGGTCGGGGTAGAAACCGGCTCCTGTCCGCATACCGCGGTGCGTGACGATCCGACCGCCAATATCGCTGCCATGGACGAGCTGCTGGACAAGTTTCCAGATGCCGATCTGCTCTTTCTGGAAAGCGGTGGGGACAATCTGACCCTGACCTTCAGCCCGACGCTGGTCGATGCCTACATCTTCGTCATCGATGTCGCGGAGGGCGATGACATCCCCCGCAAGAAGGGCCCCGGCATCACCCACTCCGATCTGCTGGTCATCAATAAGGTCGATCTGGCGCCGTACGTGCGTGTCGATCTCGATGTCATGCGCATGGGCGCGGAGAGCGCCCGCCCGGATGGGGCACCGTACATCATGACCAACAGCCTGACCGGTTCGGGGCTGGACGAGGTGATCGAGTTCATCGCCACGACCAGTCAGACCGGCCGCTCGGACGAGGTCCGGCAACTGCTGGATGCCTTGCCGCCGCACGATCATAGCCATAGTCACGATCACGCGCACTAGCGGTCTGGTCTTGAGTCCTGAGAAGATCGAATGAATTCACCATTGCTCGAACGGCGAGATCAACCTGACCATGTGCTGCCGGTGCCGGTGCCGCGCGAGTTTGCGCGGTTCGACACGCCACTGGCCGGCTCGGGGCGGGCGGCCCGGGCAAGGTCGGCCTGATGGAGCTCGAGTTCGAACGCCTGGGCGAGCGGACCGTGCGCTCGAGTCATTACTATCGGTCGCCGCTCCAGGTCTTCCAGCCGATCTATCTCGACCTCCACCGACCGGATATGCCGTTCATCATGCTGCTGCAAAATGGCGGTGGTATGGTGCAGGGTGATCGCTATCGCATCGATATCGTCTGCCGGGAGGGCTCCGCTGCGCATGTGACCACCCAATCACACGGCAAGCTCTACAAGTGCGAGGAGAATTTCATCTCGCAGGTGGTCGATATCACGGCGGACGCCGGCAGCTTCATCGAATTTCTGCCGGACACCACCATTCCCTATCGGGACTCACGGTTCTTCCAGCACACTGCACTGCGTATCGACCCGACCGCTACCGCGATTCTGGGCGATGTACTCGCACCGGGCCGCACCGCTCACCATGGGGAGCATCACGACTACACCATCTTCTATTCCCAGCTGGAGGCGACCGATCTGGCAGGCAATCTCCTCGTCGCGGACACCATCAAGGTCGAGCCGCGCTGGCATTCGCCCAAGAGTCCGGCAATTCTCGGTGAGATGGATGCGCTGGGCGTGCTCTATGTCTTCACGCGCGCTATTCCCGCCGGCGAACTGGTGCAGGTACTCCGGCAGGCACTGGCGACCCATGAGTCGTCGGTGAGCGGGGTCAGCACTCTTCCGAACGGGGCCGGGGTCTCGGTGCGCATTCTGGGATCGACTGCCTATCTGGTCGAGCAAGCGCGCCGCATCGCCTGGGATGCCGCGCGTCAGGCACTCTTTGGTATTCCAGCTCCGAACCTACGCAAAGCCTGAGGTCGGGAGGAGAGCTACTTTCGGTGGATTGGGTCAGACCACTTTCGGCCATTGGGGGAGTGCTCCTCATCCTGGCAACTTTCTATTGGGCGGCGCGCATCCTGATGGTGAAAGGGGCCGCTCCTCCCTGGCTGGCGCGGATCATCTTCCGCTGCTGCCGCAATGGACTGCATTTCGTCGGCGATCTCATGTCCGGCCCGAAAAAACGTCGCGAGCTGTGGGCGCTCTATATCCCGGTGAGCCTGCTCGCCATTCTCGGCTGCTCCCTTGCGCTGGCGGCCATCGGATTCACGCTCCTGCTGTATGGCGTGACGGAGAATTCGCTTTCGACGGCGTACGTGAACAGCGTTTCTTCGATGTCCGTGCTGGGCATCGCGGGCAAACCCCCGACCCTGCGGGAAACGACGATCGCCGGTGTGGAAGCGTTCACCGGCCCGGTGTTCGTCGCATTGCTGATCGCATACACGGTGTCGATCTATTCGGCGTACTCAGACTATCGCAGCCAGATCGAATCGATGGACCAGGAGCTGGGCAAGAACCAGAATGGACTCCATCTGCTGCAGATGATCTGCGACCCCGCCGGCGCCGAGTCGCTTTCCACTATCTGGAAAAACTGGGCGGCGGAATACACCTCATTGGACAGCACCTATCGTTCGGTGGATGGCTATCTTCTCTTCTACTCCCCCGAGATGAGCGAGCATTGGGCGAACGACGGTCCGATGGTGCTCGACTCCGCGGCACTGCGCAATACCCTGATCGCAGGACCGCCCGATCCAGCGGCGACGGCCTGCCTCGCGGCCGGGAACCAGGGGCTGGATCACATCGCTCAGCATTACACGCATCGCGTGCTCCGGATTCGCAGACACCGGACACGACAAGCGATTGGCCGGCCGGAGTTCGACAGTTGCGCCTGGCATCTCACGACGTGTGGAGTCGATGTCGTTCCAGATCTCGACGCGGCATGGAGCGACTTCGAACGGTTGCAAGGCACCTACGAAATGAATGTAGAGATTCTCAACCGGATGCTGCCAATCGGACGCAAAAAATAGCCGTTGGGGCAACGGACAACGTCGCGAACGCAAAGAACCCGGCTCCCTGTGGAGCCGGGTTCTTCTTGCTGGTAGCGCGTACGGGATTCGAACCCGTGATCTCCGCCTTGAGAGGGCGGTGTCCTGGGCCGCTAGACGAACGCGCCACGGTCCCAAAATTGAGCGGGTCGAATCTTACCAATTCCGCATCGATCGGTCAATGTGACAATCAGGAACGAATTCGTTCACACCCCTAACCGTCCAAACCCCTCTCCCCCTGGAAAAATTCGCGACGGCGACCGCTTGACATTCTCTCGACCGGCTGCAATAACTATATCTGCAAGCGCTTACACATCGATACGGGAAGATGCCAGCAATTCGTTGATCTTTTCACGATTTCGTGTGGCTGCGCTTACACACTTCTTCAGGAAGAATCGGAAGCGACGCGCGAGGAAGCGCCCTGTGGCAACGACGCGAACCGACAAGCGCATAACGATCGACGATGTCGCTCGCGAAGCTGAGGTTTCAGCCGCCAGTGTCTCGCGCGTCGTCAGCGGTAAAGGCTATGTCAGCGAAGAAACCCGAAGGCGGGTTACGGCCGCGCTGGTGCGCACCGGCTATGTCGTCAATCGCCAGGCGCGTGGTTTGGCGGGAGGGCGCTCCCAGGTTGTCGGGCTTGTGGTGCCCGATCTCGATACCAGCTATATCGGCGAAGTGGTGCGCGGGATCGACGAGGAGCTCTCGATCGATTCCTACGATCTCATGCTCTACACCACCCACCGGCGCAAACACCGCGAATCGGTGTTTGCCTCCACACTCACGTCGGGTCTGGCCGATGGATTGCTACTCGTCCTTCCCAGCGATCCGGCGGCGTACCTCGATTCATTTGCCAGGCGCGGTTTCCCATTCGTGCTCATCGATCAAGGCGGGTTTTACGATCGCGGGCCGTCCGTCGGAGCCACCAACTTTCAGGGCGCCTACGACGGTACCGCCTATTTGCTCGACCTGGGACATACCCGCATCGGATTCGTGACCGGCACGATGGAAATGGGTTGCGCGATCGATCGACAGCGCGGCTACACGAAAGCGCTGCTGGACCGCGGTATCGCCATCGACGAAACCCTGATTCGCACCGGCGATTTTCATCAGCCGCTCGGCTACGAGCGCGCCAGCGAGCTGCTCGCATTGGACGAACCGCCGACCGCCATCTTCGCGTCGAACGACGATTCCGCGTTCGGGGTGATGGACGCCATCCGCGATCGCGGTCTGCGCGTCGGAGACGATGTTTCCGTCATCGGTTTCGACGACATCATGACCGCCACCATGGTCCATCCGAAATTGACCACCGTACGGCAACCCCTGCACGAGATGGGGCGTCGCGCCACTCGCATGCTTCTGGACATGATCGAATCGCCGGATCTTCCGCGGGAGCGGATCGATCTGCCGACCGAGCTTGTTATTCGTGAGTCCTGCCGGCGGCGCGCAGGACCGTAGGGTCGTCGCCGGCCGACGGCGACGATCTTGACTGGAGGGCCCGCCAGTCTTGCCGCTGCCGAAACCGCCAGACGCCAGCACCAATCCATTTGCTCGTTGCCCCCGATGGCACGCACGTCGTTCAACAAAGGAGTTCGAACTTATGCGAGCAACACGTCGTGAACTGATGATTGGCGGCTCCGCTGCCGCCGCGGCCCTGGCGATCGGGGCAAAGCCCACCACCCAGGCACTGGCACAGGACAAGACCAAGATCACCTGGTGGCACATCAGCACCATCGAATCGGAAAAGGCCGCCTTCCAGAAGCTGGCGGACGATTACACCGCCGCCAATCCGAATGTCGAGATCGAGATCACGGTTCTCGAAAACGAAGCCTTCAAGCAGAAGATCGCCACGGCCATGCAGTCCGGCGAGCCGCCGGACATCTTCCAGAGCTGGGGCGGTGGCGTGCTCTTCGAGTATGCCGATGCGGGGCTGGTGAAGGACATCTCGGCCGAGCTGGCGACCGACGGCTGGGGCGACAGCTTCCTGCCGGCCGCACTGGGGCTCTACACCCGCGACGGCGCCACCTACGGCGTGCCATGGCGCATCGGCATGGTCTGCTTCTGGTACAACAAGGACCTCTTCGCGCAGGCAGGAATCGAGGCGCCGCCGGCGACTTGGGACGAGTTCCTCACCACCGTGCAGACCCTCAAGGACGCCGGGATCACTCCGATCACGGTCGGTGAAGGCGACAAGTGGCCCGGTCACTTCTATTGGGTCTATCTGGCGATCCGCACCGGCGGCAAAGAGGCATTCGACGCCGCCTACACCGGCGCCGGCAGCTTTGCCGATCCGCCGTTCGTGGAAGCCGGCACGCTGCTGAAGCAGTTGGTGGATGCCGAGCCGTTCCAGGATGGCTTCCTCGGCGCGACCTACAACGAGGCCGCCGCGGTGATCGCCAATGGCGAGGCCGCCATGGAGCTCATGGGCCAGTGGGCTCCGAATGTCCAGAAGGACGAGTCGGAGAGCGGCGAAGGTTTGGGCGACAAGCTCGGTATCTTCATCTTCCCGGCAGTCGAAGGTGGCGCGGGGGCGCCCGGCGATGTCCTGGGCGGCGGCGATGGCTACGGCGTGGGCAAGAACGCTTCGCCTGAGGCAATCGACTTCGCAGCTCCGGGTCACGCAAAGTACGGTCAGGAAAGCGCAGTGCATTCTGATAGGCAGTAGGGTCAGGCCAGTTCATAAATCCAACATCATCAGGGTTACATCATCGGATTGCAACTGGCCAACATTCCGTAAGGGGCGCAGCATTGCCTCGAATGCTCGAGGACTGGCAACAGAGTCCAGACTCGCAAGCCACTTCCATGGGGTCTGCTCGCGCGCCACTGCACTCTCTAAAAACCAGCGTGCCAGGGCATCACTCATTAGTAGTAGTATGTCCCCCTGTTGCCAGAAGCCAAACGCCTCACGAGCCACTTCGTCGAGAGCCGGAGAGACATCCGTGCCGATTAAATACGGATTGTGTTCAAGCGCCTCCGGATGTCGTGCAGGGAATGCTTCGATTAGTATATTCTCCCGAATCACAAAGAGGCAGCAATCCCCTATGGCCAGTGCTGCCCAGCTTCCATCCGGCTCTACAGAAAGACCAATCAGCGCCGCATGAGCGCCCTGGCGTGCCTTTTCCTGAGCAAACCAGGGCAATGGGGCATTTCCCACTTCCTGGCGCCACTGGCGTGCTAGTATTGTAACATCATCAAGCAGGGAATCTCGGTTCAGTCGCTTTTCGGCCCAGGCACATACTAAATGGCGTGCCCAGAGCCCGGAGAAGGAGCTGGTCGTAGCACCATCTGCCACTGCGATTCGCAGGGGTAGCGTGAGAACTTCTGGCGCCCTGGATGGCCAGGCAGCGTCCTCATACTCTTCCGGGGCGTCGGGACGTTTGGGAGCATGAAGAACACGAAGCCTCACCAGAGCCGACCGGGCCTCGTTCCGATTTCCAGTGCCAGCACCATGAGCGATGGGTCTGCATTCAATACAAACGCCTTTGCCTTTTCTGTAAGCGGCAGGCCGTTTTCCCAGGCTACCGAGCGCATGTAGGGTGAGAGAGTACTGGCACTCTCAAAGAGAAGTTTGGCATAGGGGTCCGGCAAGTTTTCGGGGGAATCAGGAAAACTCAGTGGTGTAGCGTTCTGTCGGCTAGAGAGATGGACATTAAAAAGTGAGATACGCCCATTCTGGGTGCCTAGCTCACGCAATGCGCGAAAATAGGCAGAGGGATCGCCATCGGTAGCCTCACCATCCGTGATATGCACCACCACTGGCGGAAAACTTACCGGGTTTCGCCCTAGCCAGAAGCCAAGCATCTGATGCACATAGCTCAGTGCATTACACATTAGCGTACTGCCCTCTGCGCGCGGCTCTACCCAAACTGGAGCCCGAACATTCTCCCACGCTCCTGGAGCCACTTCGACCGGGTGCTCACTCATACGGAGTACTGACGAAGCAACCTCAGAGATTGGTACCAGCTCGCGCCCGGTGAGTGCCCCACCCCATGCTGGCCCCACATACCGCCCATAGCCAATAACAGCCACATCAAAGTAATTACGAATTCCCTCAGATTTG
The DNA here is from genome assembly GCA_049840835.1 of Armatimonas sp. Taxonomy (GTDB): domain Bacteria; phylum Armatimonadota; class Armatimonadia; order Armatimonadales; family Armatimonadaceae; genus JANLTX01. Next base: position 47,927 of record JASGJG010000035.1, read on the forward strand.
GAGCAGGTAAGGATCAAATTTCGGAGTAGATTGTTCAGCGCAAGAGCGACGGCCTCTGCTTTAGTTTGCTCTCCGCCGAACGACGCAGCCATAGACGATGACTGATCAATAAGAAACACGAAGCAGGAGGGATTCTGCCGTGTAATCTCTGTATTCGTATAACCGCTATTCCCAATAGACTGGTAGAGGTTGTCCATCCGCTCCTCCTAATTGTGAGGATTATAACCCATTTCTTAAGGTTTTTCCGGAGGTTTCTCGATACGCTCCGTGGTACAATGAGACCCAGTTATGGCATCGACTTTCCTGTTAGACATCGTCACCCCGGAGAAGACTGTTCTCTCCGAACCAGCTGTTTCCCTCACCCTTCCCGGCGCGGCGGGCAGCTTTGGCGTCCTTGCGGGCCATGCACCGTTGCTGGCTGATCTGGGCGTAGGGGAGTGTATGGTAAAGCTAGCCAGTGGGCAACAGCACACCCTGGTTCTCTCGGGGGGATTCGCTGATGTAACTCGCGAAAAGGTAACTGTTCTGGCCGATACCGCTGAGATGGACAATGAAATTGATGTCAGCCGTGCCGAAGTAGCTCTCTCGCGCGCGCAGGAGATGCTTGCCTCAGTAGAAGGAAATGACCGCCAAGAAGCAAACCTTGCTGTCGCTCGTGCCCAGGCCCGTCTGCGAGTTGCTCGCGGCGGTAGCAATCGCTAAAAAGCTCTGACTCTATAAAGGAACATCTCCGCCGATGTCGGCGTAAAGTTCGTTAGACTCATTCGGCATTCAAAGGAGAAAACACATGAATAGCAGATTTTGGCGGCTTGTATTTACTATATTTTCCACCGGTATTGCGGCGGCATTTGGTTGGCTGGCCTCCGATAAATTTGTAGACTGGGCCAAGCATGAGAACATGCTCAGTGGGGTCTGGGTGCGCCCGGCCTATATGGCAGTCTTCATTCTGGGTGGTCTTGTTTTTGGGGTTGCGCTTGGGCGTACCCTGTTTATGCGGATTGAGAAACTGGGTGAGCGCGTCCGTGAGATGTCTACCCGAGATAAACTCGCCATTGGTGCGGGCCTGACTCTGGGTATCTTCCTGACCGCCGTACTGTCACTGCCTATCTTCCTGGCAGTCAAAACAACCTCTATAGCGATTCCGCTGACCCTACTGCTCGGTCTGGTAGTAACGTATCTGGCGATGAACGCAGCGATCTCTATGAAAGAAGAGATCCGGGTCTATATGCCTCCGGCTCCGGAAGAAGAAGCGCCCCCTGTAGAGAACTACAAAGTTTTAGACACCAATGTTATTATCGATGGGCGTATAGCCGATGTGGCTCGTGCGGGTTTCTTAGAGGGGCCACTTTACGTACCAGGATTCGTACTGGATGAGCTTCAGCATATTGCCGACTCGGCAGACGGTTTGAAGCGTGCTCGAGGGCGCCGTGGCCTGGACATTCTCAATGAGATGAAGAAGGAGTTCAACGTCTCGGTTCGTACCTATGACAAGCTGGTTCCTGGCAACGATGAAGTAGATGCTCGACTGGTACGATTAGCAAAAGCGCTCAATGGTCAATTGGTTACTAATGACTTTAACCTGAACAAAGTGGCCGAGCTTCAGGGCGTTACGGTGCTGAACATCAACGAGCTGGCGAATGCTCTTAAACCAGTAGTGCTCCCCGGCGAAGAGATGCGTGTAGCTATCGTCAAAGAAGGCAAGGAGTTCAGCCAGGGTGTTGGTTACCTCGATGATGGCACGATGATCGTGGTTGAGGGTGGCAAGAAGCATATTGGTGAGACTGTGGAGATCGTGGTTAGCTCACTGCTGCAGACAACAGCGGGCAAGATGATCTTTGCGCGAATGAGGGATGATGAGGACGGCGACGACTACAGCTCGGGTATGCGCTCTTATACCGGCGGCGGGGCGCGGCGTCCGGTTCGGGGCCGCCGAGAATAAAGTCTTCACTCCTCTGCTGGGTCGGCCCCTATTGGGCTGGACCCTGAGTGCTTTCGCCGAGTGCGCCGCTATAGAGGCTATTGTCTTAGTGGGCTCCGAAGGCGAGTTAGACCGTTTGAAAGAGATTGGCGATTCCTACGGTGGCGGCAAAGTTTATGCCGTAGTTCCTGGCGGTTCTACCCGCCAGGAGTCGGTTAAGTTCGGGCTAAACGCTCTGCCCGAAAACTGTACATGTGTAGTTGTTCATGATGCCGCCCGTTGCTGCGTTACCCCTGAGCTTATCGAAAGCGCTCTGCGCGGTACGGAGCCAATTGCTGGTTATTGTACTTTAGCTATTCCTGTTAGCGACAGCCTCACTAGACTTGCTCACAATCTCTGGTATGACACTCATCCCGATGGTGGGATCGCTCATGCTGGTGAAAGCGTATCACGCGAGGGTCTCTGGCGTGTTCAAACCCCACAAGCGTTCCGTAGCGCAGAAAATCTGCGTGCAGCACACCAGCGTGCTACGGAAGAAGGTATTGAAGCGACGGATGACTTCAGCCTTCTGGGCAGTGGTGGCTATATTAAACTTGGCTCGGCTGAGAATATCAAAGTAACTACTCCTGAGGATTTGAGACTGGCCGAAGCAATTTTGAGAAGCCGTATGCAACAAGAGATTCGTGTAGGCCATGGCTACGACGTACACCGGTTGACGACCGGACGCCCCATGTGGCTCGGCGGGGTACACTTTACTGAGAGCCCCCTTGGGCTGGAGGGTCATTCCGATGCGGATGCTCCGCTGCATGCACTCTGCGATGCACTGCTTGGCGCAGCAGGGCTACCCGATATCGGACAACTGTTTCCCCCGAGTGATATGGCGCACAAGAATCGCGCCAGTATAGAGTTCGTGCAGGAGGTCCGGGCACGACTAGAGGCAGATGGTTGGAGCGTGGCAAATGTAGACCTGACCATTATCGCCGAAGCACCGAAGATAGGACCAAGGACAGCGCAGATGAAAGTCGCCATCGCGGACGCCCTGCATATCAAACCCGTGCAGGTAAGTATCAAGGCGACGACGAACGAAGGAATGGGTTTTGTAGGGCGCAGCGAGGGCATCGCGGCTCACGCCAGCGCTCTCATTTCGAGGAGAGGATCGTAAAGTAGATGATGGATATTCAGGTACGCGGCAAAGGCATTGTGGTCACCGAGGCTATGCGAGAGTACGCCATCAAGAAGGTGAATAAGCTCACCAAGCACTTTGGAAAGCTGAGCGGCGCAACCGTCACTCAGACAGTGCAGGGGAAGTCTCACCGGGTGGAGGTCCAGCTGGACGGTGACGGTATCACGCTCCGAGGCGAAGACCGTGGCGATGATATCTATGCTGCTATCGACCGGGTTTCCGACAAACTAGAGCGCCAGATGCAGAAGTACAAAGATCGGCATCGCGCATTCAAGCACGGTCAACACCATGCCCACGATACCCCACGTACCATGCCGGTCGACGAAGATGCCGAGAACGCCGAAGACGGTGGCGGTCAAATCGTTCGGATCAAACGCTTTGGGATCAAACCTATCTCGCCTGACGAAGCTGTTGCGCAGATGGAGTTGCTCTCCCACGATTTCTTTGTCTTCGAAAACGCGGACACCGGAAAAGTGAACGTGCTGTACCGGCGCGAAGACGGAAACTACGGGCTTTTGGAGCCTGAACGCTAAGGAGCAATCGTTGAAAGTTGGAATTTTAACGGGCGGGGGCGACTGCCCCGGCCTGAACCCGGCCATTCGTGGCGTCGTCTACAAAGGAACCGAGCTTGGCTTCGAGTTCGTGGGGATTCAGGAAGGCTGGCGCGGGCTGGTCAAGGGAATCTATGAGCCTCTGGGCATCTCCGATGTAGAAGAGATTATCTACCAGGGTGGCACCATTCTGGGTTCTTCTCGTACTAACCCCTTCAAGAAGGGTGGCGAGAAAGATCTGGAAGCAGTTCTAGACAACATCAAAACTGCCAAGTTCGATGCTATTGTGGCTCTGGGTGGTGAAGATACCCTGGGCGTAGCTGCCAAGCTATATAGCCAACATGGCGTACCCACCGTGGGCGTGCCGAAGACCATGGACAATGACCTTTCCGGCACAGACTTCACCTTCGGATTCGACACGGCAGCGGGTGTGGGTCTGGAAGCGCTGGACCGCCTGCGTGACACCGCTCGCTCCCACCGCCGTGTCATGGTTCTGGAAGTTATGGGTCGCCACGCAGGCTGGGTTGCCTGGTATGTGGGTGTCGCGGGTGGCGCGGACTGGATTACTCTACCGGAAGAGAAACTGGATGTGGAAGCCATGTGCGCCCACCTTCAGAGCGTGAAGGCACGCGGTAAGAAGTACGCCCTGGTAGTTTGCTCCGAAGGCACGGAAATTCCGGCAGAAGGCGACGAAAAGGCCGTAGATGACTTCGGTCATGTAAAGCTCTCCGACCGCAGCGTGGGTGAGTTTGTAGCCGAGACCATTACGGCGAAGACGGGTTGGGAAAGCCGACATGCTGTGGTAGGCCATGTCCATCGTGGTGGCGCCCCTACCCTGTTCGACCGCATTCTGGGAATGCGCGTTGGTATGAAGGCCGCTGAGTTGGTCGCCGAGAAACAGTTCGGTCAGATGGCTGCGCTGGTGGGTACCGAGGTTGTTGGTGTCGATATCGTCGGTGCAACCAGTGTTCTCAAGACAGTGCCTTCAGCACTCCTCGAGGCTATGAAGACCACCTTCAAGTAGCCCTGTCGTCGCTTATCTCTCCCGGCTGACAGCCGGGAGAGTTCAAATCCGATTTAAGGATAGAATAAGACTAATGGAGATAGGCGAGTTTCGGGCGCGGGTGCGCCAGACGTTTGGAGAAGACCTGCATCGGGCCTCGCCTGCCTCTGTTCGTGACTTTCTGGAATCGCTAACCGAAGAATCTGCCGCTCCTATCGCCGGGCGGCGTTTTGTTATCGATGAAACCGCGAAAACCTATGAAGAGGTCATGCGCACCTTCTTCAGCCGGGTTCTGGAGCTTCCTCAGGATCAGGCCATTCTACAGCTCTGGGTGGTCGCTCTGGAGCTAAGTTATGCTCTCATTGAGACTCAGGATGGAGAGCGTCTTGGAACGCTTTTTCGGGGCCTTGAGGAACCACAGCATCCGGACTTTGAGTAAACTCCCTATGAAACGAATCTTTCTCGGGGGCCTCGCGGCTCTCACACTCAGTTTACCTGCACTCGCCGACGAGAAGGGCGATGCAATTGTCAAAGATGTTGCTTCCCGAGCGAAGACAATCACCACATTCTCTGCCAAATTAGATCTTAAAGTTATTCCAACAGATAAGAAGATGGCTCAGGCAGCACAATCTGTTAAGGGTGATCTCCTTATTGGTGAGGCTGGAAAAGTACGCTTCCATCTGAAAACCCCACAGGGTGACTTGATTCTTCTGGTAGATGGCACCAGCGCCTATCAGATAAATGGCAAACAGTATGTAAAGCTCCCCCCGGCCGCCATGGGGCAGATTGGCAAGAGCATATGGCCACCATTGCTCGGTAATGTGGGTGATTTCGTAGGCGGTGCGAAAGAGACTAAGTACATCACCCAGAAGATGCTAGATGCCAACACCCTAGTAGACGTGGTGGATGTAACCGGTGACAACGGTACAGTCCGCATCTATGTAGACCCGGATAGCCTGGTTCGTAAGGCTCGCATTTCTCCGAAGCAAGCTCCCATCGTCCAGGAAATCTCTCTTTCGGATATCGATGCAGCTCCTGTCCTCGCGACTACCGCTTTTGCTCTGCCAACGGAGCTGACAGAGCAGAAAGCCCCCGATAGTGGCGGGCTGGATTCCAAACTAGTAGCTCTTGGGAAGCCTGTTCCTGCCTTCAATCTAGCAACTCCCACTGGTGGGAAGCTGAGTCTGGCACAGGTAAGCGCAGGTAAGAAAGCAACGCTGGTCAATTTCTGGTTTGTGGGATGCCCACCCTGCCGTGAGGAATTCCCGGAGCTCCAGAAGCTCTATGTCAAGCATAAGGCAAGTGGCTTTTCTATAGTAGGAGTCAATCAGGGCGATGATGACAAGAGCATCACTGGGTTTCTGAAAGAGCGCAAGATTACCTTCCCTATTGTCAAAGGTGTAGACGATACTTTCGCCCAATATGGCATCCAGGCCTTTCCTACCAACTACCTATTGGACTCCACTGGCAAGGTCGTTTACCGCTCTGTGGGCTTCGATGAAGCCGGTCTGAAGGCAGCTCTTAAGCAGCTAGGCTTCGAAGGCTAGAGGCGTTTAACACAATAAAAAAGCCCCCAATATGGGGGCTTTTTTATTGTGTAATGCTGTTTATGTGGGACGGCGAATCATCTGGCGAAGCTCGGTGAGGTTACCCGCGTTGTTCAGCGCGTCGTCCTCAGAGATAATTCCCGCCTTGTAGTAGCGAGTCAGACACTGGTTCATAGTCTGCATGCCCCAGAATCCGCCTTCCGCGATGGCGTTATAGAGGTTACCCACGCGGCCCTCTTCAATCAGCTTCGCGACCGTGGGGGTTGCGATCATGATCTCGACAGCGGCCACACGGCCAACAGTATCTACGCGTGGCAGGAGCTTCTGGGCGATAACCCCACGCATCACGTTGGAGAGACGCAAACAAAGGAGCGGCTTATCTTCCGGAGAGAACATGTTGATAAGTCGGTCCATGGTTTCGGCGGCGCTCGCGGTGTGCAGCGTTCCGAACACAAGGTGGCCTGTTTCCGCCGCCTGAAGGCAGATGGAAACTGTTTCAACGTCTCGGATTTCACCGATCAGAATGATGTCCGGGTTCTGACGCAGAACGTACTTCAGAGCATCGGAGAACGAGTCAGTATCCAGACCGACTTCACGCTGCGAGAGGATGCACTGCTTATCCGGGTGGACAAACTCAATGGGGTCCTCAATCGTAACGATGTTCTTGTTCTGCTCTTCGTTGATCTTGTTGATCATAGCAGCCAGAGTAGTGGACTTCCCGGAACCCGTCGGTCCGGTTACCAGCACCAAGCCACTGCGCTGCTTGGTCAGTTCCCCAACAGATGGTGGCTGGCCGAGCTGTTCCAGCGTGAAGATCTTCAGCGGAACGAGTCGGTTTACCATACCGATGGAGCCGCGCTGCATGTAGATGTTGCAGCGGATTCGCACCGCGCCGTCTACCTCAAACGCAAGGTCCATCTCGTGCCGATGCTCAAAGCGTCCGATCTGTTCGTGAGTCATGACCGAGTAGGCCATGCGCCGGGTATCTTCCGGCGTGAGAACCGGCAACCCTTCATAGCGCACGATACGTCCGTGCAAACGCATACATGGCGGCGATTCCGCCTTAACAAAGACGTCAGACGCCTTCAGTTCATTGGCGGTACGAATCAGATCCTTTATATCGACCACGAGCAAATGTCCCTTTCTGTCTCAGCGCCGGACGCGTCGTTGGAGCAAACCGAACGTCACGAACGCCGCGCCTATTGCTAATAAGATTACTAGCAAAACCCCTAAAATCCTCCCTGTGCCCATCGTAGAGCGCGACGCCGTCTTTGGCGCGGTCGTCTCCGTGATAGGAGGATTCAGTCCTGTTACATTGTGGTTCTTAATCTCAGCCAGGTAGCTCAGTGCACTTGGTTGAGAGTCTACCGTAATTGTTACTCCATTGTCGGTAAACTGGCGAACTCCCTTGTAGGTAAACTTCTCTGGAGTCATGTAGGTCACCTGAACCCGGTCCAGGTCACGTAGCGCCACAACGAAAGGAGCAACCGCCATATCTCCCTTCGAATTTACCAGTTCTGCTGCCGTAATGAAGCTGACAGTGGAAAAAGTCACCGGTCCAATCTGTCGCCGGTTCAGCTCCACAGAGCCATATTTACCCGGTAACAGCGTGGTCAGCGTCTTCAAGCGCTCCTGAAGTTTTGCCCGTGATTCATCGTGCTGCAGCACCAGCGAGACCTGCCAGCGCCCCGGCAAGCCCGGCGCCACCAGCACCTGCCCATCCGGCTTCTGCGCCAGAGCAGGTAGCGCTAGGCCGCTAGCGGCGACAAGGGTAAGTGCGATGCGCTTCATTTACGTACCGCCTTAAATAGTGCGAGTGCTTTCTCACGCTGCACTCCGTGATCTACAATAGGTATTGGGTAAGCATCCGCGCCAAGAGATTTACGCTCTGTAGGCGAAAGTACCCAGGGAGTATGAATCGCTTTGGCTGGTACCTGCGCTAGCTCTGGAACCCAGCGCTTCACATACGCGCCTTCGGGGTCGAACTTCTCCCCTTGACTGGTTGGGTTAAAGATACGGAAGTAGGGTTGAGCATCCGTGCCCGTGCTCGCCGCCCACTGCCAGCCACCGTTGTTGGCAGCCATGTCTCCGTCCACGAGCAGTTCCATAAAGTGTTTCTCCCCCCACCGCCTGTCTATGAGCAAGTCTTTGGTCAGAAACGAGGCTACTATCATACGGGCTCGATTATGCATCCAACTCTCACTCTGTAGCTGGCGCATAGCGGCATCCACTATGGGATACCCGGTCCGCCCCTGTTTCCACGCCTCAAAGAGACGCTCATCGTTCTGCCAGGCTATTGTATCAAGTTCGGCCTTAAAGCTGCCCGTGGCTGCATGGGGGAAGTGATAAAGCACCTGTGCGAAGAAATCCCGCCAGCATAGCTCGGTGATAACAGTATCTACCCCGACACGCTCGGCTACTGGCAATTTCTCCCGAAGCGCATTCAACTCATAGTGAAACCGTCTTGGTGAAAGCATTCCAAACCGCAGATAGGCCGAAAGTCTGCTGGTGCCTTCGTGCGCTGGTTTCTCGCGCCCTGTATCGTAGACCTTCACTGCCTCAACCAGAAACGTATCCAATAGCTTCCGCGCTTCCGCCTCCCCTCCTCGCACAGTTGCTTGAGGCCAGTTTGCCTTCGGTTTCGGGAGCGGCTCGGTTGAGATGCCCTCAGGTACCGGGATACGAGTTGGTAAGGGCAACGGTGCGGGGATCTTCTCTTCCAGCCAGCGTTTCTTGTAGGGAGTGAACTTGGTATAGGCGCTTCCTGCTTTAGTAAACAGCCTGTCCGGGGAAACTAACAAATGATCCTCAAGAGTCGTTACCAGAACTCCTTGCTTCTCTAGAGCTGCCCGCACTGCCTCATCGCGCCGCATACCATGTGGCTCATGCTCATCTGCGTAATAGACCGCCTTCGCGCCGCACTCTGCAGCGAGGCGTGGCAAGACCTCTATTGGGTCGCCATGGCGAATAATAAGTCGCCCTCCCCGCTCACGAAGACTGGCATCCAGTGCGGCAAGCCCCTGGAAGAGAAATCGGACACGGGCTTTGCCTGTATCGGGGCGAGAAAGAATAGCGGGATCAAGAACAAAAACGGGAACTATGGAGCCGTATCGTTCCAGCGCTACGCTCAAGCCCTGATTGTCGTCTAAACGTAGAGCGCGGCGGAACCAGTAAATCGCAATGGGCATGCAAACAAAAACGGACGGCGGGTGCCGTCCGTTCCGATTTTTTCGGGATGGAGGATAGCGGGATCGAACCGCTGACCTCTTCAATGCCATTGAAGCGCTCTCCCAGCTGAGCTAATCCCCCGAAGTCGCGAGGAGTAATATATCGTGGATTTCAAGGGTATGCAAGGGTTGGTTATCCAATTACCTGTACAATAAACTCGGTGGAGATAAGCGAGGTCCTGATAGCACTGGAATCAGAACGCACGTGCTTTTTGCGCGAAGTTCATTGGGCCGATTTGTTCGCTGTCTCTTACTATCATGTGACCCGCCAGGAACTCGAAGCCATTGCCAGAGGCCAGAGGCGCTTTCCCGAAGAACGCACCCGGCAACTAGTCCGATTCTATTCACTTTACTGCGAAGCAAGAGTCGCATGGGATACAGATCGAAGCTGCCTGGAGCCATGGCGGCATTACTTTGGATTGGCTACATCTATGGGCACACGAGCGCGGGTGCGAGGAAGTCTGTTCGGCGACCCGGCAGAAAAAGCCGCCAGGCTCATGGAGTATGGCACGCACGCGCATATCCTCTGCGATCTCCCACGAGTGCTGAGGGAATCGTTTGCTAGCCACTCCCCATCAGAGCTACAGGCGGATTTCAATGCTATGGACCCATTCTTTGCGCGAGCCGGACGGCTGACCTTTATTGACCTGGATCGTGCGCTCCGGCGCTCTGGGGCATTACGGTTCACTCACCGTGCCATCTTCGAGCCGGGAGAATGGTTTCTTCGCCGTTTCGGTGGAGGTTCGGGAAAGGTCAAGCGCTGGCGACATGCTGCCTGGAAAGAGGCAGCCTTGCAGAAACCACCTCGGGTCGGCTAAGATTCCTGCGTGCATCTGGCGATTGATCTTGGCACCACGAACTCCGTAGCAGCATTAGCGCAAGAAGGTAGCGTACGCGCATTGAGCCTTACCGGACTCTGCCGGGAACAACCGCTGATAATGCCCTCTCTGGTCCCCACAGCAGTTTTTGTGCGGGAAACCAGCCGCCGAATGTGGCCCCGCTTCTGGCGTATGGAGCAAGATGCCCTGATCGGTCAGGCGGCGCTCTATCGAAATAGCGACGGGCTATCCCCTGCTTTTGCCCAGAGTTTCAAGCGGGCGCTCCATACCCAACCCCACCGCCCTGTTGCCAAAGCCGGAGGCATCGATATCTCGGCACGAGAAGCCGCCTATCTCTTTCTACGCGAGATGTTGGCGGCAGCGAAGGCAGAGGCAGGACTGAAGCGAATCGAGTCGCTGACGATTACTGCTCCCGTGGGTTACTATGAAACCTACCGGGCGGAGCTGCAGCAACTCGCTCGGCGCTTGGGCGTAAAAACACTCCGCACATTGGATGAACCGATTGCTGCGGCTCTGGGCTATGGTGTGAATGTAGCCCGAGAAGAGACGCTACTGATCGTTGATTTTGGTGGAGGTACCCTGAACCTGGCGGCAATGCGCCTGGGGCCACGAGCCTATGAAGACGGTTCCGCGCCAATTCTCGCCAAACACATGGTCGGGATCGGCGGCGATGATGTCGATAAATGGCTTTTAGAAGAGCTACTCTACGATTTTTCCGACCTGCCAGAATGGCAGTGGGATGCGCACTGGGCAGTTATGCAGGCCAAAGAAGCCGCCAGTCGTACCGGGTCAGCCACTCTCCGCTGGCGAGGCCTGGAGAAAAATGTGACTCGTGATGCCCTGGTCCAGATCCTCACGAAAAACGGCCTCTACGCTGTCGTGCGAGATGGACTCGCGGAAATCGCTGCCCAGCTCTCCGATTGCTCCCCCGATGAAGCGAAGATCGACGAGGTCCTACTCACCGGAGGCTCTACCCTACTTCCGGAAATCCCCGCTACAGTAGATGCGTTCTTTCCCGGCGCTATCGTGCGCCATGATCCTTCGTTTGTCTTTACGGCAGTCGCCTCAGGAGCCGCTCGATTCGCGGGTGGAGTTCCGGTAGAGGACTTCGTGTATCATGACTATGCACTGGCAGTACAGGCGGCAGATCAGAGTGTAGAGTATGAGCTGCTAGTACCGCGCCGTACCCGCTACCCTACCGCCTCTGACTTTGCTGTGCGTTACTATGCCGATTATGCGGGCATGGAAGAGATGCGCTTTCGAGTCTGTGAAGTAGGTCGCCTGGGCCAAAAAGCTGCCCAGTGGCTGGAGCGCCCCAGCGGAGCGCGCTACTGGCAGCCCACTGAAGCAAAAGAAAAGGCTACGGTGATGGAGTTGAACCCCGGCGATGCCCCTATTCCTCTGCAACCTATTGGCGTAGGCACCAGCCCACGCCTGCGCGTAACCTACCGAGTCGATGATAACCGCTGGCTCCGCATGACCGTAGAAGACCTGGTAAAGAAGGCCACACTGCGCACCGACGAACCGGTGGTGAGACTAAGATGAGTAATCTTCAATCGGAAATAGCAGATTTAAGCAGCAACAATACCAATACCCAGGCATATGCATTAAAATTTCTAGCGAATCAATTCGACAAAAATAACGGACTGCAAATCAATACAACAATTTATGAGAATATGATATTTCTGTGCCCAAACGCGCACCTACAGGAAAAAATAGCACGCATATTTGCCTTACACATTCTAGATCATCACAATCACAGAATACTCATTTCAAACGTATTTCACAACACAAACACGAGTCACCTCAGAATCATTAAACATTTATTATTAAACTGTGATCTTTCAGATTCTCGATTTCGACCTACCATATTACAAAAATCAGCAATCAATATTGCAGCAGATGCCATATTAATCAAATTATTAACAGGAGTTTCTACTCATTATGATATTGATATTGGAATTTCCCTGATAAAAGAAATTTCTCACATCAGTAACTATGCTTCCGATGTTCTATATTTGTTGAAATCACCACTACAATCAAGCGATGAGTCAGCTACGAAAAATGTAAAGATTACATATCTTTTAGATCTCATAGGAAAACACAATTCAATATTTATGGCAGAAGTCTGCAACCTGCTATCTTCTGATGAACGCATTTTAACAGACCAGCTTCTCCATCTCTACCAGGATGCAAAGTTCAAAGCACCAATTATTAAATACCTCTCATATATGCAAACAGATGAAATACATCTAAAGCTTTTTGTTCAAGACATGGAATCCATATATTTGATATATGGCGTATACGATCCAAACCGCTTCATCACACCAGATATGATAGCTACTGAATCAGATATTAATCTATTGAGAAAAATCAATAAAGGCAGACATCCTATAAATCAAGAAATCTTGTCTACAGCCTTCATAAAAAACATAAATAAAAAATTACACTTATCTAAAAATATAATTGATTTACTTATTGAAAACTTCACATCAAAACCATCTCTAGATATACTCCCAGCAATACATCTTCTTGAAAAGCAAAAGTACAAAAATTATAGAGAATATAAAAATGTCTTAGACAGTATCAAATCTCAAATCCCGCGACTACCAATACCAGTGCAGCAAAATAATACAGGTGGCTTTCTTCTACCTATTCCATCGGAAGTTTCCAGTATTCCGTATGATACTCTTCCAGTTCCCGCGCAAACACTATCTGGTAATGGAGCTAAAAAACTCAACATAATTCAACACTTTTTCACGAAATGGCAGCGGCGGTGAGCTATCCTGCCTGGCTTCTCGATGGAGTGTCTGACCCCGACCTCTCGACACGCCAGGAAGCAAAACGGTCACTGGAAACTTTCCTTCAAGCCTCAAACAACCCGGTCATGGATGGTATCGCGATGGCGCGCGATGTAGAGAACGAGCGTCAAGCGCGAGCGCTGAGCGGCGCCCTGGGGCGAGCTATCAACAAAGACTACGCTCCGCTACTCATGCACTTCACCAGTGATAAAGAGGGCTGGGTATCGTCTATCGCGCGGCGTGCTATCCGCTCCTGGTTGGAAAATGCCGCACCTGCTGATGCAGCCGAAGCTCTGCGCCAGTGCCTGATGATTGCAGTAGAGAGAAGCGATTCTCGTACAGAGGAATTCATCTGCACGGCCACTACGGAAACAGTTGCTCAGAACGTAGATCTCGCGTTTCGATTGCTTATCCCTCTGCTATCTGGCATTGTTGCTCAGCGCGGCGGAGCACGTCGAAACATGTCCTGGCTCCTGGGTATGCCACCACCAGGCACACAGAATCCCTTTGAGGTGACCCTATCCGAGTTAAAGGCTATGCTTCCTGAAGGCGATCTGCCCCTGCCCGCAGAAAACCATTCTTCAGGACAAGATCTTCCACGCCCTGCTACAGGCACCACCAATTTCACAGAAACCACACAGTTACCTTTGCCAGCTCCATCTGCTCCTACTGAATCTGCAGTCTCACTCTGGGAACGACTCTTCGGGAGACGTGATCCATGAGGAAATGGGGCGATATGCTGGTGGACTTCATCCTGAACGACTCAGACAACCAGGCACAGAGTCACCTTGCGAATACCCTGGTAGTCGCAGAAGGATTCTCTGTAAAGCGGGCAGAGTTAGAGTCCAAAGAATTCCTACAGATCTGTAAAACGCATGACTCAGAGGCATTGCGGCATATTCTGGAATCGGGAATTCCTTCACTGCGCCTGTATGCTGCTCGAGAGCTGGCGGTATCTGGCGATGTAGAAGCGATACCTGCTTTACTAGGCCGTTTAGAGAAGACACGGACCGAGCAGCCATCGCGAGCGTACCAGACTTACAGAGCAGCGCTGAGCAACTTGATTAATCGTATGACAGCGATGCCTCAGCCGGAGCATCTTCCTTACTACCTGGATCTTTTGCGTTGGCAAAAACGCTACCAGCTACCCATTAAGCCTCTGGTGAAGGCCCTGATGATAATCGCAGACATCTGGCCCTCGCCAGAGCTACGGGAAGCACTCCCGCTACTCCGTAACTATCCAGAAGCTAGAAAAGCAATAGAGGCTGCCCTACCAACCGGTGCACAGTTGCCCATTCCCGCCGAGCGCTCCTCCATCACAGAGAATCTCCCTCGGCCTGCAGTGCCGAGTGCCGATGAGAGAGTTACGAAGCAGCTCCCCGTGCCTTCAGAGGCTCCTGCCCAGGAAACATCCCGACCTCTGTGGAAACGGCTACTTGGAAAAGGCTAGTCATGCCCTTGAAAGACTCTCTGGAAAACGTAGTCCCGCTGAGCATTTACATAGAAATACTGGGCAGTATGGATCCAGAGGCACGCTATTCTGCCCAGGAACAGCTTCAGGCGTGGTTATCCGAAAATCCGGCTCTGCATTGCCTGACGTTGCTCAATATATGTGAGGATGCCTCTTCCGAGCGGCAGAAGCGACGGTTAGGAGCAATCCTGGGGGAAGCCCTGTCTTTAGAGAACCTCGAATATTTCACCCTTGTCGGCATCTTTGATTCCCATAAGGGCACCATAGCGCGCCGGGCTATCGGATATTGGTTGGAGCGAGTCCCGGTATCCGAAGCGATTTCGGGTATTTGTATCTGCCTGGAGCAAAGCCTGAACTACTCCATTACCAACCCCATGTTGGACTACCTTCTAGAGCAGATTACTGAACGCGCCATTCGAGAGCCTGACACCGCTTTCTGGTTGATAGTGCAGAAGCTGAAATCTCGGTCTGCCCAGAAGCATCCCGCCTCTGCCTCTACTGCGGCTTATCTATGCAGTCTTCTGCCCTCGGCAGACCTGCCACGCCCCAGCAATGGCTCCCCATGTGCTGGTACCAACCTGCCGAGCCCAGCAGAGCCTGGATTTACGGGATCCAGAGGCCTTCCCCGTGCAGACTCGGCTCCGCACCCCCTCCCCGCTAACCGTCGGTGGAGATGGTGGCGCAGATGAGTGACATCGAATGGGCTAAACTCTGGGTTAACAAACTAACCATTTCTCTCCCGGATATTTCGGAGCGTGAAAGAGCCCACTCCCTGCTGAGAGACTACTTCGACGATTTGAGGCAGGCAGACCTGATACCGCAATTCCTGGCGCTAGCCGCGAGTGCCTCTTCCCGGCAACAGCGTATTCTGGCCGACATCGTTGCCTCCGTTATGCATCCCGGTGAAGGATGGTTGGCGGCTCTCAAGGAACATCGCCGTGATTACTGCCGCCGTCTCGCTCGCACGTGTACCAAAGTCTGGAGTGAGCCGCTTGTTTCTGGAGCCCTGCTGCAAGGCATCGAAAAGGCTCTTCAGGATGAGGATGACGAGCGACTCACCTGGATCATGCGCCTTACCCTCGAAACCGCGAAAGAGCGTCCCGCCGTCTCTCTTAGAGCCGTAGAGCGCTTTCTTGCTAGAAAGAGCCAGCCGCCGCGGGGTTGGCGTCGCAAAAAGTCGCTTATGGAACTGCAAACGAAAGCGTTCCACACCGCTCTTCTGGAAGTCATGGCGCCTGCCGATACGCCACTCACGGCAATAGCGCCGCGTATAGACAAGGGCCTCCCTCTACCCGCCGAAGCAGGACAATCAACGGCTGATAATCTGCCGCTTCCCTCAGAAGGTACGACCGCTATATACAAACCAGGTTTCTGGCAGCTCTTGTTCAACCGTCTCAGGCGGTCTACACGATGAGCACCTGGACCAACATTCTGAGCGCCTTCAATTCACCAGACTACCGAAGCGCAGCGACTCAAGTACTTAGTGAAACACTTCAGCCCTTCCCTAATGCTGATGCCGTTAAGACTCTCATAGCCCTGGCAGCTTTAGCCCAAACAGAGTCGGAACGCCAGGGAGTCGCCGAGGCACTGGCACAACGGTTGGATGGGCCGCTGGTCTGGAACCTGGTGCATGTGAATCGTAAGCGGGATGATCTGCGCCCCGTGCTTGACCTGGCGATTCTCCTCCGCACCTACGGCGCGGATTCTCAGGAGGTGGCTAGAATCTTCCGGCGCGGACTGGATGAGGACCCTGCGCTCTATAGTTCTCTTCTAGTCGATGTGGCTAAGCGCCAGCCTTCTGAAGCCCTCCGTGAGATAGCTGGCTACGTCGTCTGGCGAGATACATACACCAGTAAGGATGGCCCTAGGGCTGACCTGCCCTGGGCACGCCTTCGTGCTGAGCTCGAGAGTCTTCTTGGAACCGACCTACCTCCTTATATCCACAAACAACCGATAATAGCTCGCGATACACAGCATATTTCAGAAATTCTAGCTGCCCTTTCTCCAGGTACAGAGCTCGCGGGTGCCTACAAACTTGCGGAGCAAACAGGCGGGCAATTCCATGGGATTCTGGAAACTTATCTCGTCAACTGGGTGCGAGAGCAGGGAGATTGCGAGCTACTCTTTGAGGCAACGGAACTACCGCGAAGCAACCCTATAGGCAGCCTGGCTCGGGCCACAGTACGAAAAATCTATATGGAAGCTTCGCTTGAGGACTCTGCGCAGATTCTTCACACGGGTTTACGCTGGGCGACCTGGCAGAGCCGACCTATGGCAACCGCATTTTTCCTACAGCTTCTGAAGCATCATGCAGAGCATAAACCAACCATAGAACTATGGAAGGTGGCCTCTATTCTGAAAGCGCAGATTACGAATGAAACCAGGTATACCTTGAGTTCTCGCATATTGCGAGGCGGTGTTGGTACTCTCACAAAGCAGGGACTGCAGTTCGAGGATGCCCTGAAAACTCTGCACCAGTATCTGCCCGACCCCACATTGCCACAGCCATCAGAAGGCGCTATAGAAGCAAAGCTTCTGCCATATCCGGCTGTAGATTTTGATGCAGAGTTAGAATCTTTACCCACGCCCGCAACCGGGCTAGCAGATAGCACGTCTGACCCTAAGTGGAAGCTATGGAAGAAGAAATTCAAGCGCTGATTGAGCAGCTAGGCGACAATCAGTTCTCCGCACGGAAAGTAGCCGCGCGCAAACTGGAGCGCCTGGGTTTGCAAGCCGCTCCGGGTCTGCGGCAGGTTCTTTACAGTCCTAATCCCATTACCGTGGCTCGGGCAGCACAACTACTCGGAATACTGGGAGACACAGAAGCGATTCCACGCCTGCGTGAGCTTCTGGGGGTGGGAAATGTGGATGTTGTCAACGCGGCTACCGATGCCCTGCGCCAGATTGCGCGCCATCAACAAAGTGATGAAGCACGCAACCAGATGCTAGAAGAACTACGCATCGCTCGTAAAAACGTTGCGGCGGCTCAACCGAGTATTTCTCCTTTTGCTCCTAGCGTCCCGGCGATGTCCCTGCCCTCAAATCCCACATCCCTAGAGCAAGCGCAACGCCGTGCCGCTCTAAGCCTGCCGCACACGGTAGCTGGATTGATTGCTACGCTGGGAAGCAAGGATTATCAAAAGCGCTCTGCCGCTACCAATGCCCTGGTGGAATACGGCCAGGAAGCTGTTGCCCCGTTGTGTGCTGTGCTGGAAGATCGCTCACCA
This sequence comes from Armatimonas sp., assembly GCA_049840835.1. Taxonomy (GTDB): domain Bacteria; phylum Armatimonadota; class Armatimonadia; order Armatimonadales; family Armatimonadaceae; genus JANLTX01. The sequence continues at coordinate 65,694 of JASGJG010000035.1, forward strand.
GTCGTTCGTCAGCGAGCCGTGGAAGCCCTCGGGCGAATTCAGGATGTGGCAGCACTAACTCCACTATTGGCCCTACTCCGCCGCGAGGCGGAAAGCATGAACGCCGAAGCAAGTATTCTAACGGCTATTCGTGATGCGGTCATGCTGTTGATACAAAGCCCGGATACCCGCCCTTTCACAGCAGGTGAGGCTATTGCTATGGCACGCCTTGTAACATGGCAGGCCAGTATTGGAATTCCAAGTCATCTGTATGTGAGAGCAACGAACCGCCTGATAGCGCTGGCAGGCGAGGCTCCGTCTCCAGAACTGCGCTCCGCCCTACCCTATCTAAAGGGTATCTGGCCGTTCGTGCCGCGTGAATTTGCTGTAGCACGTAAGGCAATCGAAGAGGCTACAAAGGCCTGGGCCGACTTGCCGATAGCATCCAATCAGCCCGCCAGTGATCTGCAAAACCTGCCGCGCCCTGCCACGGAGTTGGTAGAGCCAGTATCTGTGGACTTGCCTATGCCAGCGGAGAAGCGCGAGAAGGCAAAGCCACCTCCATTGCCCACAGAGCTCGATGCACTGATTGAGGCGCTTAACAGCACAGACGACGACTGGTGCCGACGTGTAGAAGGTGCTCTCTTCGTGCGCGGCCAGGAAGCCGTGCTTCCCCTGCGCTGGGCCTTTGTGCGAAACAAAACTCTTGCCTATCAGGCGCGAATAGCCGCTGTACTCGCAGGCATAGGAGATCCCCAAGCTATTGTCACCATCTGGGTATCCTGGCGAGCGGGGCAAGAAACGGAAGCGAAGGTGTCATTGAAAGCGGCCCTTCTCCGCATGGGGGCACAGCTTCCCGTGCTCTATGAAAGAGTCGCTCTAGATGACTTGCTTTATTTGCTTCCTGAGAGCCAGGCACACTTACCGCCTCTGTCAGAGTACGTGGCTCAGGCACTGGAGCGCCGGGCCAGAGAGGCCCCTACCCCAGAGCTTCGCCGTGCCTTGCCTCTTTTGAAAGGAAGCTGGAGCCACCCGGTCTCACCGAAATTTGATAGTGCCCGAACCGCTATCGAAAAGGCCACTACTGCCTGGGCAGACCTCCCTATCGCATCCAGTGGGCCAGCTACAGAGGAACGCGATCTACCACGCCCGGCCTCCGAGTCGTCTGGAGCATCCCCTGCGAATCTACCGCGCCCCAGTGAGGACCATACGTGACCAGTGCGGAGGTACAGAAAGCTATCACCGACCTGGGAGATATCAATAACTGGATTCGCGAGGAGGCTGCCACCAAGCTGCGTGCGGAAGGCAAATCCGTCTTCTTTGCCCTGGTCACTACTCTGGATAGCTCTAACTCCACCCAGCGGCGTGAGGCAGCACGTATCATTGGCAAGATTGCTCAGGACCTTGCCAATCGGACTATTATCGCCACCGAAGAAGAACTCAGGCGACAGCTACCCACCGAAGTCAAAGAGCTTATCCTGGCCCTGGGGACACAGGATAAATCCATGCGCTATGCCATAGAGCAGGAACTGAATAGGAGACGCCTGGAAGCATTTCCTCTTTTGCTGGATGCCCTCCGAAACAAAACAACAGAGCGTCCGGACCGTATTATCCGACTGCTCGGCGAATGGGGGGATTTGCAGGCAGTAGTGCCACTTCTAGACGCTTGGGACACTCTGGGCAGCGCCAATTACCTGGTCATCGTGGATGCGCTCAGAAGCCTGACAGGTGCTGCGGCCCAGCGCCCACTGGAGCTTTCCGACGAAGAACTACTGCGCTTTATCATCTTTGCGCGCCAGGAATTAGGACTTCATGCGTCGCAACTGGGTGAGGCTCTGTGTCGTAGAGTCGAAGCCCGCCCGTCTCCCTCCCTCCGGATATTCCTGCCCCATCTCCGAGGGAGATGGCTACACCCGGTTCCTGAATCTTTCGAGAGTGCCCGGCAAGCGATACTTCTCGCCACGCAAGACATGGTCAGCCTGCCTATCGCTGCCGCCGGTCCCGACGATACAACTGGCAATCTACCTATGCCCGTTGAGTCTGACAGTGGCGCCTCATCGGTTAACCTGCCACGACCAGGCCAAACACGCCCATGAACCTGAAGGTAGAACCACCTGTAGGACTGGCCAAGCGCCACTTACAGCTCTGCCAGAGTTATGTTCAGGAGGTTGACGCGAATCGGCGGCTATATTGGCAATCTCAAATCCTTGAGGTAGAGGAGCAGCTCAAGGCATATGCTCGCTCCGAAGCGACAATGGCTCTGCTTCATGTTCTACAGCCGTATGTGGCACGCTCTACTGTGACAACTTCGAGTGAACAAGCCAGCATCCTCCGGACCTGGCGTTTCCTGGAATCCCTATATCAACCCGTTTTGCGCTCCAATGTGCCAGAACCAGAACCCCTTCCCGAAGACCTGGAAGAATTGATAGGTGTCTTGCGCGACCTTCGGGAGATAAGGCGGCGGCAGGCTATGGCGAACATTCTGGCGCATGGGCCTGCTGCTATCCTCCCCCTCGAACGTGCCCTCTCCCAATATTCCTCGCCACTGGTACAGGCGCGGATCATTTACACACTCGCCATGCTCGGGGAAGTTCGACTACTGCGGCCTGTCTGGCGAGCCCACCAGGAATCCATTACCAGTGAGGTCACAGAGCTTTTAGAGCAAGCATTACTGCGAATGAGCCAGACCCTGGAAGCTACTCCCGATAAATTACCGCTTACGGATCTTCTCGATATTTTTATTTTTTCCCGCTCACTAATGCCGCTCCTAGCAGACTCTCTGGCACGCGCTCTAGCCAGACTAGCTGCAATCGCACCTACCCTGGAGCTCCGAGCAACCTTGCCCTATCTGCAAAGCTCCTGGCTAAGGCCTCTCTCCAGTGCTCAGCGCGAAGCACGAATGGCTATTGATACAGCCACACGCAATCTGGCAGAGTTGCCATTGCCTGCCAGCGCAACTCAGCAGACAGAGAGCCTGCCGCGCCCGACCGAATCATTGGCAGTATTAGAGAGTCTTCCCCGACCAACAATAGAGTCCTCTGATGGAGGATAAGCTCTCCGAGTGGATAGATGATCTGGGCAGTTTGGAGCACGATGTGCGCCACAGTGCCGCAGCCAAACTGGAAGCGCAGGGGTATGCCGCTCTGCATCCGCTGGTAGACGCAATGCGAAGTTCCAACCCGATTCGCCGCATGGAAGCGTCTCAGTTGATTATTCGCATGGTAGAGCAAATTGCCGCGTCTCTACCTCCTTTGCCCGAGCCACAGCCTGACCATGCAGCTACTCTGGTAGCAGCTTTGGGTAATCCGAATGTGCCTTACAGAGAGCATGTGGAGGAGCAGCTGCTTGCTCAGCCAGAGACAGCGGAGCCCGCACTAATTCAGGCGCTTCCCTACGCCAGCCCGATACATGCTAGCCGTATCGCCAGGCTACTGGCACGTTTGCAAGCCATAGCGGGCATTCCCGCTTTGCTCACTTATTTGAGCAAGGGAGAGCAACATCCCAGAGATGCCGCCGTAGTCAATGCACTGGACGAGTTGATTGAAAGTATTCCATCAAACTGGCGGACAGTCGGCGTGGATGGTCTGCTGGCCTTACTAGAAATCACGTCCGAAGCTCCGACTCGCGCGGACCAGTTGGGAGACGCGATTGCGAATGCTCTGGTTCGAATGGCACAGGAAGAGCCCGGTCCCAGGCTACGGCTAGCGTTGAAGCCTCTTAAGCGCCCCTGGTACAAACGCTCAATTGCCTTCGAGATTGCCCGGCGTAAGATCGAAGAGGCAACGCACCCCTGGAAGAACCTGCCCCTACCTGCCGAGAGCTCACCAGAAAATGCAGATTTGCCTCGACCATCGAAACCATCGGATACCATGACTACAAATCTGCCGTATCCGGTAGAGCGAGACTAGAGTTCCATGACAGCATCTTCCTCCTCCTGGCGAATACGAAGAGATGCCCTGTACGGTGCCGATGTAAAGACGCTGCTAGGGGCCTTGACAGACTCGAACCGGTTTGTGCGGGCTGAGGCAGTTCGGCTGCTGGGTAAGCATCTGGAGGAGCCGGGGGTACTTGATGCGCTCATGCCGTGCCTATCGGACCGCTCTGTTCGGGTCCGTGAAGTAGCCCTAGAATTCGTCCCCCATTTTGGAGCGAGCACTTTCCCGGCACTGGAGGTACTACTCACTAACGAGAGCATGCAGACAGTTTGCCGGGCCGCTCCCGCCATAGCGAAGATGGCGGAAGGCAAGCCACATATTGGGCAGCGCAACTTAGCGACTCTTTTAAAGAAGCGTGCTCGCGGTTGGTGGATGCTGCCCACCGAACGCAAGGTACTCAAGGAGTGCGCTGAGCGTATTGATGTGGCTATCTACCACCTGAAGGATATGCCAATTGCGGCAGGTGCACCGACCACGCAGGCGAACCTGCCACGACCCGCCATGGAAGCAGCGGCAGATTCCAAGAACTTACCGATTCCCTGGTGGCAGGCTATCTTCCGCCGAGACCGGTGAGCGAGACGCCTTCGATAAAGTAGCGCTGGGTAAAGAAGAACAGCACCAGAATCGGCATCACTACCATGGTTGAGGCGGCCATAAGCCAGCCCTGGTTCTCCGGAGTGCTGGGTCTGATAGAGCTGTAGCCCATAGGCAAGCGGCATCTTCTCCGGTGAACTGAGGTAGATGAGCGGGCCCTGGAAGTTGTTCCAAGCCCCCAGAGTCGCCATGATAGCGATAGCAGCCATGGCGGGCTTTACCTGGGGCAGCATGACCCGCCACCAGACTCCGAATGGTCCGCAGCCATCTATCTTGGCGGCATCTTCCAGTTCCGTGGGAATAGAGAGGAAGAACTGCCGCAGCATGAAGATATTGAACGCCGATCCGAAGAACGCGGGCACAAAGAGGGGGCGCAAGGTATCTATCCAGCCCAGGCTCCGGAAGATAAGGAACTGGGGCATCAGAGTCACGGCCCCAGGAATCATCATGGTGGCCAGGAGCACCCCGAACAGGGCATCTCGCCCCGGCCAGTGCAATCGGGAGAAGCTGAAAGCGACCAGCGCTGAGGCCAGGACTGTGCCAATCACGGTCATGCTGGTCAGAATCAGCGTGTTCATTAAGAATGTCAGGCCGTAGTGCGTATCGGGTGGCAGATACGCCAGTGCCTCAGAGTAGTTCTCCCACCTTGGGGAGACACTGCGTTGCTTGACCAGCTCGCTCCGCGCTGCCTCGAAAACCTGCCCACTGGCTTGATCTTTGACTTTCACAGCCCCGCTGGGCAGGTCGGCAAGCTCGACGACCGTTCGCTCGCCTAGCTTGCTGAGTTTGCCGGGCTCACCATCATCTCCGAGAACCGACGTGACGCGCTTCTGCTGTGTGGGAATCCAGACCGGGGGGAAGACCGCTTGCTCATCATCGGGCTTAAGACTCGTGGAGAGTAGCCAGGCGAACGGTATCAAAAACAGAAAAGATCCTGCTAGCAGCGCCAGGTGTGTGGCGGATAGGGTTCGAATCCGGCTCGCATGAACCGCATTTCGAGTCACAGCCCGTAGCCGCAAGGCAGCAAGCACTCCTACGATTAGAGAGAGAATAGCGGTTACCCACCACTTCCCATCTAAAATCGTGACAAAGAGCGCGACACTGACAAAGCCGCCCAGGCCGATATCCAGCCAGTCTTTGCGGCTCCATCCGGCAACAGCGACCGAGAGCGTCTGGACCACAGCGACCACCATGAGCACTAGGGCCAGAAGCCAGAGCAGGGCATTCACAGCGCCAGAATACCATATGGAGACCGCCTGTAAGCCGGAAGTTTAGATTCCAGAGCTAAAGCAAGATGTTGTTTGTAGGAGTGAGCGCATCTGGGAGCGGGTCTTCGGTCAGCATGTCACGCAGGTCTATCTCGGCTGTCCGGCTGAGCGCGGTGATAGGCACATCGTTCGCGGTGCCCTCAAAGGGGTTTTCGGAGGCGCTACCAATCTTATCCATGGTATGCAGCACCCAGGAAATCACCACGGATACCGGCACAGCGAACCAGACACTGTTGCCGCCCAGCTTATCGAACTCCTGAATCAGTCCCAGTGGTAGTAGAGCAATAAACAGCCAGATAAAAATACGGTTCAGTGTGGCGTACTGCCGGGGATAGGGAAAGTTCTTGATACGCTCGCAGCGCCCCTGAAGATCTATGAGCAGAGCAATAGTACGCTCTATCTCTAGATAGCATAGTTCGGTCAGCTTTCCCGCACGCCAGAGCGCGGAGATATCCTCCGACTGATGAGCCAGTGCTGCAACTGCCGGGCTACGCCGCTTCAGCAGCGCATCACGCTCCGCTTGAGATAGAAGCGGCTCCAGCTGCGTTTTCAGGTCGCCCTGCCACTCGGCTACATTCAGGTGATTCACTTCGTGGTATTCCACGTTTTCGGGTAGCTTCATGGTCTCCCAGATACGGCACTGACGAAGCTGATACCGCAGGAGAGTAAGCCAGGCGATATGCCTATGGATGATCCGCGTGCGTGTAGACAGCGGCTCCTCTGGCGGAAGAAAGTCCACTATCTGGATACCAAAGGTTCGGCTGGTATTTAGGATGCTGCCCCATATCTGCCTTGCCTCCCAGAGTCGGGCATAGGAGGCATTGTTCCGGAAACCGGTGACGAAGGCGACGGCGGTTCCGAGCAGCGCAATCGGAGGCCAGGAGAGTACCAGAAATTTCAGCCCCAGATAGACATGGAGCGCGGTGGGAACTACGGCGAGTGCGGTAAAAGTTACAGTCTCAAACCGTGTCCAGCGCACAATCTCCTGGAGCGAGTACGACCGGCCTGCATGCATTGCAAGCGATTATACCGGGACACTAATCAGCACGTGGCCTGGCATTACGCATACGAATAAAGCTCCAGTGCAGAGTAGTAGGAATCAGAGCATCGTATAGTGGCCAGAGCGATGGCGTAATGCGTAGTTCTACTCCAGCCTCGGCGTGACACTCAAGCAGGTCCCCTACCGGTTCTGGAGGACCCAGTGGGGATAGAGTCTGGTAGGTCACATGGCAACCATGGTCTTCCATATCTATAAACGGCGCGGGGTCAAATTTGTAGACATAGAGCTGACAGGCCTGCAGGCGCTTTAGCCACTCGGACTCTATGACGAGAATCATAGTAGCAGCAGAATCGCCCAGCCACCGGGCAGCATCTTCGTCGGTAGTGGTGGGCAATCGCCACCAGGCAGCGCGCGGGCAATCTCTGGGGAACCAGTAGAGCGGCGCGTACTCCTTGGTTATGGTCCATACACGCGGTGGCTCCTGCTCCTTCCCCTTCGCACAGTGCGGCACGAAAACCTTGATATTCGGATCTTCGGAGAAGTGCAGGAGCGGCTTCATACGCGAGAGATTCAGTCCTACTTCTTCCCGGTAGAGCCGGGGCGAGTGATAGGAGTTTCGGCCAGCCAGTCTGGTAATTCTGACTCCTCCCAGCTCTGAACATTGAGCGAGAGCGGGGATTCCAGGGGCACGCCAAAGTCTAGAGCGCCGCCAGAGCGATCTACCAGCACACCTACAGAAACGAGCTCCGCTTCCTGGCGGCCTATCAGGTCGACACACTCACGAATAGACCCGCCTGTGGTCAGGATGTCATCTACCACAGCCACTCGCGCTCCGGCAGGCAGGTGCTCCGGGCGGCGCAGGAATCGCTGATTGTCTGGTCCCTTCTCACCATAGGCTGCCGGAACCCCAAGAAACTTGGCGACTTCATAGGCCAGCAACACTCCTAGCGTGGTAGGGCCGAGCACCACATCTGGCTTTGTGGGCGCCAGTTTCTCCGCCAGTGCTTTACAGAGCGCTTCTACGTGCTGCGGATGCCGCAACACATGGAATTTCTCGAAGTAGCGGTCGGAGTGCCGTCCGCTGGTGAGCACAAAGTGGCCGGTAAGGAGTGCGCCGCTCTCCTCAAAAATCGATAGCGCCTGTTCCTGGGTCATACGCCCGCAGTTTATCGCGCCAGCCGGAACCCCGGCATTATCCTTGGCCGGACATCATAGGACCGAGAGAGCATGCCTGTTGCCTGAGTGATATCCGGACCATCCAGCGGTTGAGCATCCATACTCACCAAAATTTGCGGGTCGCCATAGCGCGCCTCGTAGACCGCTCTCCAGAAGAGCGGATCCTCAATGGGAGCATTGATGATCTGGGTCATGCCGACTTGCCCACGACTCAATCCAGTTACCGAGTCACGCTGTGCACCGATGCCTCCCAGCAGAGCCATTCCACTCCATTGCACCGTAGAGATAAAGGGATCCAGTTGTGCTCCCGCTATTTTGTTGACAACCCGATACGTGCCTCCACGATCCATGACGACCTCGGGAACATTGGTAACCATATCGAAGATATCCCAGACACTTTTATCTTTCGTCTCCGAACCAACAGCGTGAGGCCAACCCGGCCCTCTTAGTTGAGCGAGGTTGTTTTGTTTTCGGTGAGGGAAAAGCGAGAGCATGGATTGCTCCAGCTGCTGTGCCCACTGCATCGTGAGGTCGGAGATATCTACGCTCCGCGCCGCGGCTACCGCACTGGTAAAGCGGGAGACCGGACGTGTTCTTCCAGCACTCCCACCACTTGGAGGGGCGGCAGAAGCACTTCCCGCCGCAGAGGATTGCGCTTGCTGGGCCAGCTCGCGATTGATTCTTGTGGCTTGAATTCGCTGCAGAGCCTTCTGCTCGAAGGCGACATCTGCGTTTTCTATCTGCTGGGCCAGGTTTCTTGTTACATCATCCGGATTGAGCCAGGAGAGGTCAGGAGAGTACGCCGCGCGCTCCCACTCCACCCAGGTCAACATTCGCTTCGCTTTGTCACCTGCCATCCAGCGAATCTCTTCTGGACGAACGCCGGTTACAGGCCAGCTCCCCACATCTTTAGGGTTGTTCGGCGCCTGACGAAACGTCCAGGAGTTCGGCCAGGGCACACTTTTCTTAGAGTCCATCCACTCCCGGTAGTCATGCACACTTACCAGATTGGTATCGCAGTAAAAGTCTGGTGTGCAGGCAACTTCGGTGCGGTAGCGGCTGAAGTAGTCTTTATCGATTACCTGCACCGGTCCACCAGCCACTCGCACCATCTTGCCGTTTTTTGGGGCCTTCATCAGCGCAGCATCACGGTCCGGGCAGAGCCCGACCTCGGCGCAGTTATCGTTGAAATACGCCAGAGAGTCAAACGAATACGGTGCGCTTCCTGCTTTGGGGATCATACCGACAATGGCGCCAGACTCCGTGTCTACTACGACAGAGCCAGCTTCTAGAACTTCCGGGGCTTTTCCCTCCGGAAAAGTCAGCCCCCACGCATCTTTCTCACCCGGTTGTCCCACTGTCGCCTCTTGCACATAGCGCCCAACTCCCTCACGGCGCGGCACGGCAGATAGGATTTTCACTGGAGTCCCCGGCTTCAGGTTTACGGGATCGAGCAAGCGAGCCGACTTAATATGGTGGTTGCTTACCTTGACCACATGAAGTTCAGCACGGTTACTCCGATGGGCAGGTTTTCCGTTTATCTTCAGCGGCTCCGTCAGTATCTCATTCTCCGCGCCAGAGAGAGTCACTCGCACTTTCGTCTTCGCACGGCCAACGGCATCATAGACAGAGACAGGTACCAGTAAAAATCCGTCACAGCGCACGGCGACTCCCGTAATATAGGTAATCGGAGAATCTTCGCCGGTTTCTATGGTGAAGACAGCGAGGCAGTCTTCTACCTTTCCTGTATGTGTCTTCCAACCAGAATAGGGTGCAATCTTCTCTAGTTCGGAGCCGATTTTTACCGGTTCCGTCCGCTCTAAGGGTGGAGCAGGCGCCTGTGCCTGTGCAATCCCCCCTAATACGAAAGCAGTCGCCACTAAAACAAGCTTAACCATAGCCGCTTCCTCCGTACGGCTATGATACCCGGAGACTTAACGAAATTCCTCTGGCAATTCTTTCGACACCGGATACGGCTCACTGAGGTCCACATGTCCCCCCAGCTCGCTTATAGGTCGATTCTGAACCAATAGTTGAATGGCTTTTACACCATCGAAGTGAGCTACTGTGGTAGATAGTGCGGCGAAAAGCAAGGCTTCCTGGCTGGAGCCGCCCTTGAACCGCATTAGTTCCGGCGAAAAGTCGATAGACAGTACACCGTCTTCCAGACTCAAATTCCGAACTGTGGTCCCTTTTGGCAGCACTCCACCTGGCCGGGCCAGATAGTCGATAGCGGCAGCTCGTGGCTCCATCCCTGCCGGCACGCTCAGAGTCTGCTCTATTAGCTTTACGGACTCTTTTTGCCGAACCGGTACGAACACGGCCACTCGGCTTGTGGATCGAACCGTCGATACCGTGGCTGGCTTTCGGGCCAACAGAGTGGCTGGAATCCGTTGCTGCGAATGTTGCTGCGCTCAGAACCAGCACAACGGCAAGGGCTTCTTCCATACGTATGCTCAGGCGAGACATTTCATAAACTCCTGTAAATCCTATGTTCCTGAATCCAGGCAGGTTGCCTATATATGCTCGCTCACATGGGCAGGAATCGCCTCCCCCTTCCGGCGTATTGTCACGGCGTGGAAGCGAGTGACCTCCAGCAGGAGCTTCAGCGGCTTCGGGAAGCACTGGAAGTGGCCAACCGGACTGCGGCAGACATTGTCGCCAGTCAGACAGGTGTTGAGGCCTTGGAGCGGCTTGCTGAGGCGGCGCGCCTCTCTCTGGGAGCCCGCTATGCTGCCGTAGGTGTGGCCAGTGATTCCGGAGATGGGCTGGATGAGTTCGTCACTGTCGGTCTGACTCAAGACGAAGAACGTGCCATCGGGCCTCGTCCACGCGGAGCAGGTGTGTTAGGACTTCTTCTTACGCGCACCACACCTCTGCGCCTTGAGGACTTGAACACTCATCCGGCGGCGGCTGGTGTGCCACCCAATCACCCACCAATGAAAAGCTTCCTGGGGGTGCCGATTTTGCATGGTAACCGGGTACTGGGAAGCCTGTATCTCACCGAGAAGCCGGGTGGCTTCACAGAGACAGATGAAGTCACCGTGCAGGCGCTCTCCGCCTTTCTGGCTGTGGCTATTCGCAATCTCCAGTTGCTCAAGCGCCAGCGTTCTCTCCTCGCCGGGCTGATGGCAGCCCAGGAGGATGAGCGCCGCGCCCTTGCCTACGACCTCCACGATGGCCTGACTCAGTACGTGATGGCAGCCCATGCCCAGCTGGAGACTTTTCAGGCCAACCGCAATGAAGCCCGCCTGGAAGCTGGAGTGAAGTATCTTAAGGAAGCCGTGATAGAGTCACGGCGACTCATAAATGGGCTGCGCACACTGGCTTTAGATGACCTGGGGCTGCCAGGGGCTGTAGAGCAGCTACTGCGTGAAGAACAGGCACGCAACGGCTGGACGGAGGCGAACCTTACTAATAATGGCGTCACGGGCCGTCTCCCCTTGCCTATGGAGACGGCTCTTCTGCGAATCGCTCAGGAAGCCATTGCCAATATCCGTAAGCATGCCCGAGCGCACCGAGTGTGGGTCTCCCTGGCACGAGAGGCTGATGCGCTTATTATGAGCATTGCGGACGATGGGATTGGCTTTGATCCATCCGAAGCGCCCCCCGCAGGAAGGGCATATCGGGCTTCATGGCATGGTGGAGCGTGCCCGACTGTTAAGTGGCACTCTTCAAGTAGAAAGCGCGCCCAGCCAGGGAACGACTATTTCCGTGTGGATTCCTCTGCCACAGGAACAAAGAGAGCAATACCAATGAATGAGATATCGGTAGTCCTGGTAGACGATCATGCTATCTGGCGTGAAGGAGTAAAGGGCATGCTGGAGGACACGGTCTTCCAGGTGGTTGGCGAGGCCAGCAATGGCAAAGAAGCCCTGGAAGTTGTGGCCTCCACCAACCCGCGCTTAGTGCTCTTGGATATTCGTATGGCTGGTGGCGACGGCCTGGAAGCCCTGGAAAAACTCAAAGCCAATCACCCCCAGACCTCGGTTGTCATGCTGACCACCTACGACAACCCCACCTATATGGCACGAGCAGTAGCCGGAGGTGCGGCAGGCTATGTTCTGAAGGGCGTCAGCCGTGGCGAACTACTGGATACCCTGGAAAAAGTCGCCTCTGGGGAATCACTATTATCGGCGCAAGAGCTAGTACGCTCTCTCCGTGCCGTGAGTGATCGCGCTGCCACCGTAGACCTCATCAGCCCTCTGACAACCCGCGAAGAAGAAGTCTTGCGCCTGCTGGCAACAGGCCTTTCCAACAAAGAAATTGCAGGCGTGCTCTATATTGCAGAAGCGACGGTAAAGACCCACGTAGAGCATATAATCGGGAAACTCGGTGTGTCTGACCGGGTGCAGGCCGCAGTCTGGGCGGCACGGCAGGGCATCGTCACCGAAAAAGATCTTCCAGAGTTATCTGTGCGCTAGACAAACCCATCCGTTATAATCTCACCATGAGACTATGGCAGGTCTGGGACGTACTTTTCCCTACCTGCTTGACTGCCGCTCAGGCAGAAGCGCGTGCGAGGCATACGTATCACTCATCACTGAGTTCAGATACTGCTACCGTCACCCGCTACAAGTCTGGATGGTGGGTAACTTATGCAGAGTCTGAAAGCCCTCGCTTCGTTCATCGAGGCAGTGGTGTAGTCTACTATCCCACAACGTCAATACCTTCGCGTAAAGCTACCGAAGATTACTTTCGAAACTTTCATAGTAGCCGCTACGTGTGGTGCCTTTGTTTGCCTCACTCCTATGCTGACCTTAAGGCCTTAGAGTCTACACTCCTTTCTTTATGTGGAGGAAGCTATAAGTTTTTCCCCACTACCGAGCGATTCAAGCTATTGTGGTGGGAAATGAATCTACCTGGTTTACCTTATCGTTACGAAAACAGCCTATTTGGCCCCTGGATTCGTGGCTCTGGCGCTGCAATAGAGTGGTTAGCTAAAGAGCTAGAGGCTCAAGGAATAAGTGGTGAACGTAAACTACTCTCTCGAAGAGCCGCACGTAATGCCAGGCTTTTTCGACTATCTCATTTCCAAATGCCTTTGCAAGATGCATTGCAAGACAATGGACGTATGTGGCATGGTATCTCTCCTGAATGCTTATTCGAAGAGACAAATTAACATAAATGCAAGCTATCAACCTACTGCCGGATCCTCAGATTAAAAATAAAATTTTGCATGGAGATTTCCGGCGGGCGTGGTATGCAATACGCTATCCTGTGTTGAAACCAATTGGTGCCGCAGCAGCTCTACTCTGCCTTATCATAAAAGGTCTTGGTATTGTACTCATTTGTGTTCCTATTGTTTTGGTAGGGCTGCTTCTAATTATTCTTGCTTCTCCACTGGTCCCGTTCCTTGCCATATTCTGTATAGTCACAGTTGTAAAACGCTTTATTGCCGGTTGGGATCATGTCTATATGGTCGTTGTACCATGCGCTCCAACAGAAATTTTCGCGCTCCAACGAACCCTGCTCGACCAGTTTCCAGAGAATGACCGAGAGAATAGAGAGAGTTCGTTGCTTTGTGAAAACGGTATACTCTGCCAAGGCACGCGCCGGAGTGCAGAGTGGGCTGTACGACGTCTCCGAGAAGTAGGCATCCCTTGCCACCTTCAGCGTTATTATGGTTCGCGCCAACCACCCTATCCTCGAGTTAAACCAGATAGTTTCCAGGGTGATGTTTTAGAACTTCTAGCTCATTTTCCAGTGCTTGAGCCTTCGGATATACTCCATTACGAAAATTAAGAGAGTTTCTAACGTCTACTTACCAGACTGTTCTTCTGGCATAAATCGCTTCGTTAATACGTTGAAGAAGCGAGTCGCGCTTTCCGTCGGGGGTGCGGGAGCCGAAGCGGTGCTCTTTGCCATGGGCATCCACAATGACGAACTCTCGACCGCTTTTCCCCTTTTGCTTAACGGTGCGAGTGACGTCACGGACCTCGCTCTTCGGCCCCAGAGTAATGAGGTTGACCTTGTGCCTTTTGCCGCGCGATTGCGTGATGGCTAATAAGTTACTATCCAGGCGCAGGGTTTCCATGGTCATGGCATCCATCGCGGCCTTAGTTACAGCAACACCGACTGCGATGAAGATGCTGTAGAAGAGAAGCAAAGCTAACGCCACGGGACCGAAGGCGGCCCAGAAACCACCGATCATGGCTGCTCCATGGAGCAGCGTGAAGCCATTCCAGAACGCCGCGAATCCCCCCAGGCTCGTTGCCTCAGAGCGGTTCGGCTCGCTGAGGGTTAGCTCCAGCGGCTCGTTGGCCATGCGCTCCAAACGCCGCTCCACAGCCTGACGGCTGCGGGCTTCACGCGCTATGGCGGCCCGCTCAGGAGTATCCATAAGAGCGTCGGGGCTGGCAGGGTCAAGGTCGGTAAGTCGCCCGCGCAGGTCTTGCTCTACCGAGTCCAGGCGAGTTAGCGACTCAGCGACGCTGAGAGTGCGAGCGGCATCCTGTGTGGGGTCGGCGACGGCGCGAAGTTCCGCTAAGATCTCCGGGGCATCGTCTTTGAGCTGCCGAACCAGAGATAGTGACGCCTGTACATCGTCCAGCCCAAGGTGCATGGTTGAGCCTAGCAGGGGTTTGTGGCGCTCCAGCCAGGCATCGGCACGATTGCGAATGCGCTCCTGACGCTCCGATAGGCTTTCGGTTTGCTCAGCATTGAACTCCAGTGCCACGTCAGCGTGCCTCGCTTATCCGGTTCCAGGTCTTCGCCACATCTTCGGTGAGCCAGATACCGGTGCTATCGGCAGCCAGCCAGCGTTTCCAGTTTTTCGGATCCACGCACAGAGTTCTCACGTCTGCTCCAGGTCCGGCTTCGCTGCGCCGCTCTATTGGAGTCCAGTCATCGGTACCGCAGAACGTGCGATAGAACACCCCTTTTCGGCTCACAAAGGTCAGAAAATCACTTCCCGCTATAAGGACATCGCCTTCGCCCTCAGGTCCCATAGGTAGGCTGCGGTCGAACCCAGCAAAGCCCCCACCGTCCTCCAGGCGCGGGCGCCCTGCCTCACGCCCATACCAGCGGCGCTCGCGCAGAGGATCCTGCACAATTCCGAGCAGGCTTTTTGGCCTGCTTTTCCCAGGTTCGTCCTTCATCATCCGAGCGCCACAGCCCCATGTCCGTCACGATGTAAGCGCGTGGTCCCTTGCGGTCAAAGCTCACCTGCAGTGGCTTTCCTTCAATAGCTGGCCCCTTGCGCCAGGAACGCCCGCTATCCGTACTGACCTGAATATTTCCCTCAGCAGCGGCGAGCAGCATGTCTGACTGACGAGGATGGCGCGCTAGAGCACAGGCTGTGCTCAGCAGCTTCTGCCAGGTCTCCCCGGCATTCGCAGAGCCATAGGCGGCATTCTCGGTAACCACAATCAGCGCATCCGCGCGGCGCGGGTCTGGTAGAACAGTCAGAATCCCCTCTTTGGCGGGTTTGCCCGCTGCTTCAAAATGCTGCCCGACATCATCGGAGCGCCAGAGGATACTTTTCTCTCCGCCCGCCCAGACTCGCTTGGGGTCTGCAGTGCAGAATGTCAGTGCCAGAATTGCCATGTGCTCTATTATGGCAGAGCAACGCTCCGGGAACAATACACCACCCTTCTCTATCAAAGCCAAGCGAGTTAAGAAAGGAGTCTTTCTCATGTCGCTTACCAAACGATTCCTTGCGGAGCTTTTAGGCACTCTCTGGCTTGTGCTTGGTGGCTGTGGCAGCGCTGTCCTGGCCGCCGCCTTCCCTCAAGTCGGCATTGGGTTGCTGGGGGTCTCGCTTGCCTTTGGTCTCACCGTAATGACCATGGCCTACACTATTGGGCATATCTCAGGCTGCCATCTCAACCCCGCGGTCACGCTCGGGCAGGTAGTTGCCAAACGCTTCCCTGCGAAGGAAGCGCTCCCTTATATAGCCGCGCAGGTCCTCGGTGCTATCATTGGCGCTGGGATTCTTTTTGTTATCGCCAGCGGTAAAGCCGGGTTCACCACTGCAGGCGGATTCGCCTCCAACGGGTTCAACGAGCACTCGCCGGGCGGTTACAGCATGGTCTCGGCCTTTGTTGCTGAGGTCGTGCTTACCTTCTTCTTTCTGTTCGTAATTCTTGGGTCCACGGACAAGCGAGCGCCCGCAGGCTTCGCACCGATCGCTATCGGGCTGTGTCTGACTCTGATTCACCTGGTTGGTATTCCGGTCACCAATCTCTCAGTGAACCCGGCACGCAGCACCGGTCCTGCTCTCTTTGTTGGTGGCTGGGCGCTAAGCCAGCTCTGGCTATTCTGGGTAGCTCCGCTGATTGGCGCCGCACTCGCAGGCGTGGTCTACCCTTTGCTCACGGACAATAAAGAAGTGTAGTCGTTCCAGTAGGGGGAGTCGGGTTCGGGTACACTCCGTGGTATGGAGACTCTCGACACCGCCGTTGACCCGAACTCCCCTTCGTTTCAGACCAATGCCGCGCATCATAAAGCGCTGGCCGAAGCCCTAAAAGAACACCACCGCATTGTCTGCTCTGGTGGCGGCTCGGAGACAGTAGAAAAACACCGTGCCCGTGGCAAGAAGCTGCCCCGTGAGCGTATCGATGCCCTGCTCGACCCAGGTGCACCGTTTCTGGAGTTCTCCACCCTGGCTGCGCAGGGAATCTACGACAATGCTGCCCCCGGCGCGGGCATTGTCACGGGTATCGGAACAGTGCAGGGCCAGCCTGTCGCTATCGTTGCTAATGATGCCACCGTCAAGGGCGGCACCTACTTCCCGATGACAGTCAAGAAGCACCTGCGCCTTCAGGAGATAGCCGCGGAGAACCAGCTTCCCTGCGTTTACTTAGTAGACTCCGGCGGGGCATTTCTGCCGCTTCAGGCCGAAGTCTTCCCAGATAGAGACCACTTCGGGCGGATTTTCTACAACCAGGCACGGCTCTCGGCTGCAGGCATTCCTCAGCTTGCCTGTGTACTGGGTAGCTGCACGGCAGGCGGCGCCTATGTGCCCGCCATGTCTGACCAGACCATTATCGTAAAGGGCAACGGCACGATTTTCCTGGGCGGTCCCCCACTGGTCAAAGCGGCCACAGGCGAGGAAGTGACTGCCGAGGCTCTGGGCGGAGGCGAAGTCCATACCAAACTCTCCGGCGTAGCGGACTATCTTGCCGAGACCGAAGACGAAGCCCTGGAGAAGCTGCGTGAGTTAATCGGGCACCTGCCCGCTCCCGAAGTTCAGCCCCCGCATGCCCCGGAAGATCCGCTCTACCCAGCTGAGGAGCTTTACGGTCTTCTGCCTACGGATCTGCGCCAGCCATTCGATGTCAAAGAGATCATAGCGCGCCTGGTAGATGGCTCCAAGTTCTCTGAGTTCAAGCCGCTCTACGGCAACACACTGGTCTGCGGCTTTGCGCGACTCAGCGGCTGGCCTGTAGGCATTATCGCGAACAATGGCGTGCTGTTCTCGGAGTCCGCGCTGAAGGGCGCCCACTTTATCGAGCTGTGCTGCCAGCGCAATATCCCATTGGTTTTCTTGCAGAACATAACGGGATTCATGGTGGGCAGCCGCTATGAGCACGAGGGTATTGCCAAGCATGGCGCTAAGCTGGTCATGGCGGTTAGCTGCGCTCAGGTCCCCAAGTTCACCGTGATTGTGGGCGGCAGCTTCGGCGCCGGGAACTATGGTATGTGCGGGCGGGCGTTCGGCCCACGCCAGCTCTGGATGTGGCCTAATGCTCGTATCTCTGTGATGGGTGGCCCTCAAGCTGCCGGTGTGCTAAAGACGGTTAAGGGCGATGTCATGACTGCCGAAGAGGAAGCAGAGACTATCGCCCGCTATGAGCGTGAGGGCAACCCGTACTATGCCACCGCACGCCTGTGGGATGATGGGATTCTAGACCCTGTTCACACCCGCACAGCACTCACGCTAGGAATTGCCGCTGCCATGGCACATCTACCAAAAGAGACGAAGTTTGGCGTTTTCCGGATGTAGTTATCTATCGTCTAAACGGACAGAAAGCAGTCGAACTGGCAGCATCGAACCTTCAGCGGGCGCATAAGCGTGTGGCTCGATACTGCGGAAGACAATACTTTCCCCCTGCTCCAGCACATAGTCGGCTTCGCCGATACGAATAGAGGCTCGCCCTTCCAGCACATAAACAAACTCTTCGCCGGGATGGCTGCGGGGCTCGCTGGGAGCAAAGACCTCGATAACGGTGGAGAGAAGCTGCCCTTCAGAGAGTCGAGAGGCGAGTATCAGCAAAGGCACCGTGCCGGGATGCTGCCGTACCAGAGCGGCACGCTCCGCTTCGGTGAGTGGGTGCGTGGCATCGGCCAGCGGTCCTGCACCGAAGTCCGTGAGATCATACCAGCGGTCATCCGTGTGGCGATGAATGGCGATAGTGGCAGAGTCCGGGCGGGCTTCTACTACAGAGGCCAGATGTAGCCCCAGTGCGGCGCAGACTTTCACTACGGTCAGCGGGTACGCGGTGCCGCCCTGCTCTAGTCGCACGATACTGGTCTTGCTCAGACCCGCCATAGCCGCCAGGTCACGAATAGAACGCCCCTGCCGCAGCCGAGCACGGCGTAATCGCTCCCCCAGTATCTCGGGCGCTACCTGCGCCAGTAGCCGCGCGGCCTCGCGCTCTTGCTCCAGAATCTCCACGCCCGCCATTGTGCCATATCTGCTTGACAGGCACAACATTGGTACTGTACCATTATAAGTATGAGACAAACGATGACCTTGCCCGCCCTACGTGAAGAACTATTGAAAATGCGGGAGCTAGATCAGGCCATGCAGATGGACCCGAAGGTGAATCCAACAGGACCCGGTCATGACGAACGCACTAGAGCGACCTATAAAAAGCACAATGGACGCTTGAGGGTAATTCTCAAGCAGTACGGCTGGCCCGGCGAGGCCATGGTAGGTAAAGATGGCTCTGAAGCCTTCTGGCTTCTGGTGCAGCATGCCGATGCGGACAAGGACTTGCAGCGAAAAGCGCTGACCGCACTGGAGCGTGCGGTAGCCTATGCACAGGCCTCGCGCCCGAACCTGGCCTACCTGGCGGATAGAGTGCTGGTGAATTCCAAACAAAAGCAGCGCTTTGGCACGCAGCTAGCCTGGGATAGTGCCGCGAAGCCCTACCCCAAGCCCTGTGAAGATGAAGCGAATTTAGATGCCCGACGCATTGCCATGGGCCTGGAAACGGAAGCGGAATACTTGAAAGCTGCCTACGAAGGCATTCTAATTATCCGCGCCCGCTTGAACGGAACACCCGACAAAAAATAAATCCCTATCGACTTCACCCCGCAGCCAAGCGGCAAATACCTCTTCTAGCAAGGTCAATAGAGAAGGATAATTATTTTGTGTAGAACAGATGTAGCTAAGTTATAATTCCCTGATTTTCAAAGACGAGTTTTCACGCGATTGATGAGGTGAACCATGCGACAGCGGGTATTCTTGCTGGGCTCAGGGCTTTTTTTACCCTTTCTCATTAGCTGTGGGGGCGGCGGTGGTGCTGGTGGTCTATCCGGGGTGATGAACGTCGCTTCGTTTGTCATTCCTGCGGGTGAGACCAGAACGGTCACGGGCGACCTGGTGGTGAACTCGGTAGCAGACCTGGTGATCGACGGCAAACTGAAGGTCACTCCCGGCGCACGCGTGGCGCTCTATTCCGACGCTGATGTGAAGATCCACGGCCCCATCAGTACTGCACCCTCGCGAGGCAGGGTATCTCGACAGACGGATGCCCCCGCAGTCCCGGGCGACCTGATTATTGTCGGGCAAAATGTGACGATCACAGAAACAGATGAGAACGGCTCCTCTGTTCTTGAGACTGATGTAGAGGGCGGGGGCATTTTTGTCACCACTTGGGGTGGGGACGTTACGATTTCGCGGAACCTCGTTACCAAGCATGGCAGGGATGTTTTTGGCGATGATGCGGGCCACATCCACATCGGCAGCATATATGCGAATATGAAAGCGAATGCGGATGGCAGGACTGGGGCGACCACACCAAATGCTGTCACTATAACCTCTACCCTGACAACCGGGCGTGGTGGTCATGGAATTACCGATACCACAGGGCGGGTTGTGGATGATGTGTTACGTCTCGCGAGCACTTCGGGGGGTAAGGGGGGAAGCATAGCTATCGTCTCCGTCCAGGCACCCACTCCCCCCATACGTATGGAACAGATCGTCCTAGGGCGTGGTGGAAACGCAGGAAGCTGCGGCGCGGCAGAAGCGCCGGTTCGGGCCAAATCGGGTTCCATCGATGGGGAAGCAGGCCAATCCATTTCGGTAAGTCTGGCTACCGAGGGACGTGGGGGTGAGCTGTACATTATTAGCGGTAATGCGGAAGTTGTCCCATTGAAACGGGCGGAGAAAGGGCTGGCGGGCAACGTGTATGTTGCGGCGGGCAACGGTGGCCCTGGCGGTAAAGGCGGAGATACAAAGGTTCGGGTGACCTCCTTTGCCAGAGAAGACTTGCTAAGCATGCCCAGCCAGATTCACCTGGAAAATGGCGGTAACGGTGGGACTGCCATCCAGCAGTTTCGAAACGGGGGGAGTGGTGGCAACGTGATCATTGAGGTAGAGGGCGATCAGGATCCTCCCACTATTCACTCTGTTACGTTGAGAAACTACGGCAACGGAGCTCCAGGGTTCAGTGGCTGCTCGACTACTCCCACTGGTCCTGGCTCCAGCGGTGGAAAAGGAGGCAGTCTCACGGTCCCGGCATCCGTGACTCACACGGTGCAGAACTGCTTTGTAGGGGGCAACGCCGCAGATGGCAAACCTGCTGGTGTGAAGGGGGCTGGCGGTACGTTCACGCGAGACGGCACCCGCTACCCGGACGGTTCGGATGCTGGAAGCTGTAGCGCGGTTAACAGCATCCGTTTCTCAGAGACGGAAGTGAGGCTGTTTACCAACGAGGAGAAGACAGTCACTCTCACCCGAACCGGGCGTCTGGCGCAGGCGGGCCAGCCGGTGGTCATTGTGGTGCGTAGCGAGGACGGCAGAGTTGTCAACATACGCGCCAACGGCACTGTTGCCAAAAGCCATACGATTACCTGGCCTGTGGGTCAGACTTCACTCACCCTGGGTATCGTGGGGGGCGTACAAATCGGCAATGACCCGGATGTGGTGGCAACGATTGCGAGCGCGGAGTTCGGTGCCATCGAAGCCACCCTGGAAGTTAACAACAGTCAGCAGCTGACCACTGTGGTTCCCATCCAGTTGATCGATACGACCACGATACCTATCGGCACGGTTCTCAGCTACAAACCAGATGGTGTAGGTCGGGTTGCTACCATGCGGATCGTTGCACCCAACAGCGCCTGTTCCAGCTGGCATGCCCAAAAAAATACCTCTGGCTACTTTGTCGTTGATGGTCAGGTAGGCAATCCTACAGAGGAGAATCCCTGCGGCTTCGGCCCGGTCATTCAACCCACAGGACCAACCGATCCGTAAATAAATAGCCCTCCCCAGATTTCTGGAGAGGGCAGGGTCTTTGAAGAAGCGCTCTTACAGAGTCGCGGCAGCGTCGGTCTTCTCCCAGGGGAAGGCCGCGTGACCAAAGTGGCCGTTCTTGGCTGTCTCACGGTAGATCGGGCGGCGCAGATCTAGTAGCTCGATGATTCCCTTGGGGGTCAGCGAGAACTTGCCCTTCAGTTTAGCCTCGATCTCACGGTCGGAGATACCGTTGGCGGTGCCCCAAGTCTCAGCGCGCACAGAAACAGGCTCTGGTACACCGATGGCGTAGGCGAGCTGGATACCGCACTTGTCGGCCAGGCCAGCGGCCACGACCTGCTTGGCCAGATAGCGCGCTGCGTAGGCAGCCGAGCGGTCCACCTTTGTCGGGTCCTTGCCGGAGAAGGCGCCGCCACCGTGGCGCTCATAGCCACCATAGGTGTCTACGATAATCTTACGACCGGTCAGACCGGCATCCCCATGGGGACCACCGATCAGGAAGCAGCCGGTGGGATTCACGAAGCAGCGAATCGCGCCCTCGGGAACCTTGGCATCCAGATCTTCCAGGGTCATGAGCACGAACTCACCCTGCACCAGATCGGAGCGCTCGGAGCAGAGAACTGGCTTGATGATTTCGTCGATAATCTGCTGGCGGGCTTCATCGGTAAAGAAGTCCTTGCCGCCTTTGGTCACCATCACGCTCTCATCATGCTGGGTGGAGAGCACCACGGTATCGAAGCGGACCGGCTTGCCAGCCTCATCGTAGGCTACAGTAACCTGGCTCTTAGCATCGGGGCGGAGCCAGCCGAGTTTACCGTTCTCACGCAGCTCGACCTGTTTGGCCACTAGCTTGTGCGCCACCTGAATCGGCAGCGGCATGAGGTCCTTGGTCTCGTTGCAGGCGAACCCGAACATCAGGCCCTGGTCACCGGCGCCGCCGGTGTCCACGCCCTGAGCGATATGGCCGGACTGGGCGTGCAGGAAGTTGAAGATGTTGCAGGTATCGGCAGAGAACAGCATCGCGGGATCGTTGTAGCCGATCTCACGGATGGTCTTCTGGGCCAGGGTGCGCACCGCATCAGCGGTCAGTTTCGCGCCGGTGGTGATTTCGCCGCACAGGACCGCCAAGTCAGTGGTAACGGTGGTTTCGCAGGCCACGCGGCTCAGTGGGTCGGCAGCCAAGCAGAAGTCCAGAATCGCATCGCTAATCTGGTCGGCGACCTTATCCGGGTGCCCGACCGAGACGGACTCGGACGTAAACAAAGAAAGATTTGCCAAAGTGTAATTTGCCTCTCTGAACGTGTATGTTCGGTTACGCCGGGCGCGCGCAAGAGTATGAAGAGGCTCAGGAAGGAGAAGCGATGGTTGGGGCGCATGGAAACGCACGACCACCGCTGCGCGTATTCCATTTATCTTCGGAGCGTTGCCCTTGAAACAGGGGCTTACAGTCGCTCTCTCCGGAGTTCGCACCTGCCAGTAATTTTTCAACTACTGGTGGTTGTGGTGGCATCGTAGGGCCGGTCCCTCCGCCACTCGGGATAAGCTGCGCCAGGCGAGTCAACATCTACCCTATCACGCGTAATGGATAGCGTCAACTCATAAAGATTAAGAGCGCTTAATATCACCTGGACAGAAAAGGCCCCACACGTTCCCGTAGATTCCCCAGATAGAAAGTCCATGGAGATAAACCTCCATGTCTCAGGGGGCTACGCCCCACAATGTCCTTCGGACTACTGGAATAGTAACGTAAGATTGTAATGTCGCGGAGCGACTTCGTGGCGCAGCCCTTAGCCATGGACTTTCATGTCCATGGGCTAATTTAAGCTTTGGCAGATTGCACCTGCTGAATAGCGAGTTCCTTGAACTTAGCCCCAATCACATTATCTTCCAGCCCGATAAATGCACTACCGTTTTCGGAGACATCGGTGAACCGGCCATTCACCTGAACGCCGCAGTCTGGCACCATGGCGGCGAATTGAGTCTGGGCATAGTCCTGAACTGTTATGTCACGAAGCTGGGCGGAGAGAGTGGCCGCACCAACTTTGGTGCCACTGACTGCCCAGATTATCCAGCGCGGGGTCAATACAACACCCGTATAGACCCACTCGCCCCCTCGTTGGAAGAAGCCCTTTTTCACTTTTTCTGAGTCGGTTTGTAAGCACAGGAGAGGTTGAGCTAGCAAGTCCTCTCCCAAGTTGTATAGCTCTACATGCTTGCGAATCGCCTGAGACAGCTCGGGGCGCAGGCTCTCCAAAGTTGCTTCGGTAGTTGTTCGTTTCCAGTCAGACATAGCTTTAGCCTCTGGGATTATGCCATAATACCTGCCATGACACCGCGTGCTCTTACAGTTACAAAGCCGACTCGCCTGATTCTGGTGGGTGGATTTCTGGGGGCTGGCAAGACCACGGCCCTTCAGGCACTGGCGCAGTCCCTACTGGACTCTGGGCTCTCTGTCGGTTTTGTCACCAACGATCAGGCGACAGACCTGGTAGACACGCGCACTCTGGGGCGGCTCCAGCTCCCCATTGCAGAAGTAGCAGGCGGGTGCTTCTGCTGTAAGTTCGATGACCTTATTGCCTCGGCTGAGCAAGTTCTGCAGACCGGGCCGGATGTGCTGCTCTGTGAGCCAGTTGGTTCCTGCACCGATATGGCCGCCACCGTGCTCGCTCCCCTGCGCCGCTACTATCCCGATGCCTTTCTACTCTCTCCCTTTACTGTGTTGGTAGAGCCTGAGCGTTACGCAGAAATGGCTTCCCTTCCGGAATCGGTGCGCTACATCTTCGAGAAGCAGCTGGAAGAGGCGGATATTATCGCGGCCAATAAGATTGATACCCTGAGCGAAGATGCAACCATAGATCTGCTTCAGGCCCTTGCCACACGCTATGGCAAACCAACGATTCCCTTCTCCGCTCATCAGGGCCATGGCATAGACGAATGGCGCTCTCTCCTGCTCCGTGAGTCTGCTGAAATCGACTCGCTATCGGAGATCGACTACGACCTCTATGCCGAGGGCGAAGCAGTCTTAGGCTGGCTGAATGCCACAGCGCGGCTGAGTGGATTTGTGAAACCAGAGCCATTCCTGACGGCACTGATGGAGCAGCTCCAGCGCGCCTGCCAGATGGAGAGTGCTGCCATCGCGCACTTGAAGGCCAGTCTGTCGGGGTCAGACGGTTTTGCACGGGCGAACCTGACTCAGACCCACGGCACAATTGCCCTGGAAACAAGCGACGCGGTGCTTTCCGGCGAAACGACGCTAGTGGTGAATGCGCGCATTGCCATGGCCCCAGAGCGTCTGCGCCAGTTGGTAGAGGAAGCGATAGAGCAAACGGCAACAAGCGCGGGAATCCGGGCAGAGCTATTGACCATGCAATCGTTCCGCCCTGGCTATCCCACGCCCCCCTATCGCATCACTGCCTAATCGGGTGGCTGATACTGCCGAACGCCACGGACCATGAGCCCCTTCTGGTTCTGCTTCTTGATTTCCGCCGCGTGTTTCTCGGCTTCCTCTCGTGCTGCCACGGTGGCGGCCCCAATAGTAACGTAGTCATCCGGTCGGCGATAGCGGTGAATGAAAACCGGGCGGGGTTTCTCCGAGTGGTTCTGTTGAGAGCCATGAATACAGCGGTAGTGGAAGAAGATAGAGTCACCAGGCTCCCCTGTTACCGGCAGCGCTCGCTCCCAGGGCCATTCATCCGGGTCTAGCCCCAAGTGACTGAACGTATCTATGTGCTTCAGTTGCCCCATTTTGTGGCTGCCCGGAACCACGTACAGCGCGCCGTTTACTAAATCCGTTGGCACTACATAGTTCAGAGTGGCCACAGGTCCATCGTAACGATGCTCGAAGTAGGCCGAGTCCTGGTGCAGGTTCTTGGGGTGTCCGCCCACGGGCTCTTTGTAGAGACACTGCCCATCTAAGAACAGCTCGATATCTGGTCCGATAACCTTCTCTACAATATCTAAGAGATTCCTATCCAGCGCCGACTGCAAAAACGCTCCGCTGGATGTATAGCTGAATCCCAGCACCATAATCTGCCGCTCTCGCCCGTAGCTCTTAGGTGCAGGAATCCACAGGGTGCCATCCGGAGTACTCCACCCGATACCGGGAATCTCGTTTGCTTGCTCATAGAGCGAGCGGGCGGTATCGGCTACCTGCTCTACCTCACGAGCTATCGCGTCGATATAGGGCTTCATGAGGCCGCGCACTACCAGGCAGCCATGCTCTTTGTAGATAGCCGCCGCGCGCTCTACATCAAGCATATCTGCCGAGACTTCAATGTCTGAGAGGGTTACATCCATGCTCTTAGTTTGACATCGTTTCCGGTATAAGGCTATAGTTCCCTCCGAGATGCCTGTATCTGGTTCCGCGATTCTAGGTGAAGTACACTTGCGCCTTTTAAAGATCGATGCGCTGGAACTTCCCGCAGGCACATGGACCGCACGAAATGTTTGCGACCCATTCTGGCGGCTCTATCGAAATGAAAGCGATGGTGCGTTTCTGAGTCTGCCGAACCGTGAGCCGTTTCTTCTCCATGCTGGGCGAGTGTACTTAGTGCCTGCCGGAGTCTTTTTCTCTTGCGGGCAAACAGCCGCCTTTGAGCATTTCTATCTACACTTCGATGTAGTAGGACTCCCTCGCCTGACGCTAGCCAGTTTGTTCGATGGACCTGTCGAACTGCCAAAAGACATGGAGTTTGAGGAACGGGTTAGTACCCTCAGTAAGATAACCGAGCCGAATGCCCAGCGCTGGCGAGCCAAGGCTATCGCGTATGAAGCACTGGCCCGGCATATAGAAACTGTGCCCGATGTGCTTCGGGCGCGGGCGCTGGGGCGGGCAGCGGCGCTGGAGCCGGTTGCTCCCGCGCTAGCCTTGATAGAATCGTCACCGAATAGCGATCTGGATGTCCCTACCCTGGCTCGTGCCTGTTGTTTCTCCACAGACCACTTTGCCAGGCTGTTCAAGAGTGGAGTCGGCCAGTCACCAGCGATCTATGTACAATCCCGACGTATTGAGCGCGCTGCGGAGCGCCTGCTAACCACCAGTGATTCTTTAGAGCGGATCGCAGAAGACTGTGGGTTGGGAAATCGGTTCTATCTCAGCCGGGTTTTTACCCGCAAGATGGGCGTCTCCCCGGCAACTTACCGCCGACAGGGCATGGTTTGAGAATTAAGAGTTCGTAAAATTCTTCGGAAGGTATGCCTCAATCCATCTTTTTTCTTTTTCTATCTGCGCTGGTGCCAGATGCATAAACCAAATATCTTCGGCTTGTTTCTGAGAGGTTCCGGGCACGAAAGATTGAAAATACCACGATATAGCTACATTGTATATATTATTTAATTCTTCATAAACCCTTCTTGATTCCACAAAAAAATTTTCCGACGCAGAATAATTTCCTCTGTGAAATTCAACCAACCCAAATCCATGTATGCAAGAGGCAATTCCAAATCTATATCCAATAGTATAATTTACTGAAAGAGCATTCTCGTATTGAGAAAAGGCCGATTCTAGATTAGACTGTAGTAGAAGTACATCACCAATAGCACACATACTATTTGCTTCACCTTGTTTATCTTCTGTAATAATGTACAACGAAAGAGCATTCTCGAAATGAGCATAAGCTAATTCTAGATTAGATTGCCGTGTAAAAATACATGCAATATAATAAATGCAGCTTGCTTGACCCTGCTTGCTCCCTATAATTTTATATACCGACAAAGCTTTCTCATATTGAGAAAAAGCAAGTTCATGTTCAGATCGTTGAAAATGAATTCTGCCTATACCTACCATACAATTACCTAGACCTTTCTTATCCCCAGTAGTTTTATATACAGAAAGAGCTTTCTCATATTGAGAAAATGCATTATCTAATTTATAACGCTGAAGGAAAATATTGCCCATGCCATATATGCAATTCCCTTGATCTTGTTTATCACCTGTTTTTTTAAATATTGAAATCGCTTCCTTATATTGTGCTAGCGCAGCGTCTAATTCAAAACGCCGAAGAAAAATATTACCTATACCATATATGCATCTTCCTTGGATTGGAGTACAATCAGTGGGATCAAAAACATAAAGTGCTTTATTATATTCCTCAAAGGCATCATCTAAATCCGAGCGCTGGAAAAATACATTACCAATACCAAACATACAGTGCCCTTTACCATGCTTATTTCCCATCTTATTAAAGATAGAAAGCGCCATATTAAAGTGTTCTAATGCAGTGTCTAGTTCAGAACGCTGGAAATAAATTTGACCAATCCCGAACATACAAACAGCGGCTTTATTTTGGTCATCACGACTTACACTTCTACTTCTGCTCGCAATTATCTCAAGAGGTACCATGCTACCTTGATTGCTCATATAAACAAAAAAACCATAGTAATTACAAGTTGCATTAATGCATCTTTTCATAAGGTTATTTTTAGCTAAAACCGTAGATATATTACCTATTTCTAATATCAACCTATCCAAAGCCTCACTGCCTCCATCTTTTCCAATTTTCGCACCTTCTTTTTCAAGAAGTCTCAAATAAAAATAATCAATTCTTCCACCATCAGTCTTCGGATCAAATCTCAGATAAGAATGTTCAGGTATAATTTCTGAGTTGAGTGGGTAATTATCATTCAAGAATTCTCTAATAGGATGGAGTAATCGATATCGTTTTATCTCATTGATATCAAGCATTAAACCGATTTCCACTAGAGTTTGAATTGCATTATATGTATCATCCGGCATAAGTTGCTGAATATCAATTTCCGCTACACCATCAGGAAGTTGTCCCATAATTTTTGCCAAGCGCATTGCTGCTGGGCATTCCTTCATCCAAGGACTTTGAAGAGAAAATTCCAGCGATATGCTCCAATCCGTATCTCGACGTCCCTCATCGTGCCGCTTCGTCAAAAGCTTTGTTCGCTCCGTTTTCCAGCGTTCACGGAAGGTATCAAGTGAACCTACTTTCGCCTGAATCCCCAAAAGCCAAACAGCAATAGGAACACATTCCACGTCACGTACTGTGTCACGAACTCGCTCATCTATTATATATTCGGGCTTTTTCGCAGCATTTGCGAATAATTGCATTGCTGCCTCCTCCAATATGGTTGAGACAGAAACTTCCTGGCTCCAAAAATCACCAACGTCTATAGAATTCCCTCGAAATGAGGCAATTAGTACTAAATTTTTTACTAGAGCTAAACGATTCAACAACGCGACTGTCTTTTTAGAATCGGAGTGTACCGGTGTTTCAAGGTTATCAATTGCGACTACACAGGGACCAATAGATTGCAAGTATCCTACAACTATAGATTCGGTCGCAGAAGTGTCGAGACCCACCGATTGAGCAATTGCTGCCAGAAGCGTTGGAGCATCACTTGTACGTTCTGCTTCCACCCAGAAGCGCTTGTTCTCAAATTTCTCTACTACGGAATCAACCCATAGCGCGGCCTTCTTCAAAGCTGTCTTTCCAACTCCTGGCCCACCATACAATAGTACTGAAGTCGCTGGTTCTTTCAGCAAAAATTCAGCAATTGCTTCAATCGTGTCGGTCTTATCCTTTAGTTCCTCAATTTCCTCACGACTCCGCCCGAACATCTTAGGTGGATGCGGGGGTAAAGAGCAATCGACATAAGGCTCTGCCTCAACTACAAAAGTGGTTGTTACATTGGATGTGGCGCTAACAGTATCGGAGAATTTGCTAGCGCCTGAACCAAAAGGGAATATGCCTTCAGGATGATTTTTGCGATCATCCCGCTTCCATTCATTATCTCCGTCTTCCCATTTGCGCAAAAAAACATTCCCAGAGTTTGACTCTATATCAAATACTACAAAATTGTATGAGTTATAGAATCTACACGTAGTTTCCCGTCGGTCGTAACTAGCACCTGCGGAAATGATACGTGCATTCCCCTCAGTACTATCTATTGAAAGTACTCCTTGTTTATGTTCATGGCCATGGAGTATAAAATGGCAACCCGAAACTAATCGCTGCTCAACATCATTATCCCATGATTGCAACCAGGTAAACGGATGATGGATTAGCGCTATTCGTAGTTTTGTCGTCTCAATTTTCTGGAGAGGGGCATATATCTGTTCCTCACCAACTGTCAACTGTCCATAGTCATCAACCTCATCTTTACCATCTACAAATCGTTTATTTCGTCCACACATAAGGGCGGAATTACATGTAACAATACCTACCTCAGTACCATCAGCTAGATGTTCAATATAGGAATGGCCAAAAGTCTCAAACCCATCGCATCCATACCCCTGCACGAACTTAGAATAACCGGCAAATGGGTCCAGCAGTCTAGCCTTACCTATCTCATCGGCAAACCATTCAGATGCTTTTTGTTTGTCAGGAAATGGCTTTTGTAGATCGGTGGGTAAATACTTATTAACCGTATTACGATCCAGATCATGATTTCCAGGAATGAGGAAAAGCCTCTCTTTGGGTACCCCCGTTACTTTCAATATTTCATCTAGAAATGCTGTGGAGGCTGTATCATACTCACTCTTGTCGCCTTTAAAGGCAAGATCTCCTGTAAAAAATATAAAATCCAATTTTTCCAAAGAAGAATCAATAAGTTTTCGTTTTTCAATATCCCTTATCAAGGCGTCTAAGACTACGGTACGGTTAAAATCTCCTTTGCCTTGATGCCAATCAGAAAGATGAAGCCAGCGAACGGTTGCCACAATACCTCCTTGGTATCCCGCTTAAAATGGATAGCACATTATATACCAATAGCTGAACAAACCGCTCTGGCTCAGGTACACACTGTAGTGTGGTGCGGGTAGCGAAACCTAACCCTCAAACGATACAACAAGTGCCGCATGACTCTCCCAGAGCAAATACAACGCCGACGAACGTTCGCTATCATCTCCCACCCGGATGCGGGCAAGACCACTCTTACCGAGAAACTGTTGCTCTACGGTGGCGCGATTCAGGTTGCGGGAGCCGTGGCAGCGGGTCGTAATCGCCGAGCGGCGACTTCGGACTGGATGGAGATGGAGAAGCAGCGCGGTATCTCGATCACATCGACCGTGCTCCAGTTTCCGTACCGGGACCATGTGCTGAACCTGCTGGATACACCGGGTCACCAGGACTTCTCGGAAGATACTTACCGCACCCTGGTTGCCGCAGATAGCGCCGTGATGCTGATTGATAACGCGCGCGGCGTGGAGCCACAGACCCGCAAGCTATTCCATGTGTGCCGTCAGCGAGGGATTCCTATCTTCACACTCATCAACAAGATGGACCGCCCCGGCAAAGACCCGCTGGAGCTGATGGAAGAGCTGGAAGAGGTCTTAGGTATTCGCTCCGTGCCGATAGTCTGGCCCATAGGCGATGGTGACCGGTTCCAGGGAGTCTATGACCGACTTTCCAAACAGCTTCATCTATTCGACCGAGTGGAGCATGGCAAGACCCGCGCGCCACTACAGGTTCGTGATTTGAACGATCCGGGGCTAGAAGAGGCTATCGGCGTAGCAGAAGCGGCGCAGCTCCGGGAGTCGCTGGACCTGCTGGAAATTGCGGGCGAGCCGCTGGACCATGAGCGCATTGCGAAGGGTGAACTGACTCCCCTGTTCTTCGGAAGTGCTGTCACTAACTTCGGGGTAGAGCTGCTGCTGAACCACTTTCTGGATCTGGCCCCGACGCCCGGTCCACGCGAGAGTACTGACCGCGCCATTCAGCCCGATGAGCCGGAGTTCCGAGGCTTTGTGTTTAAGATTCAGGCCAACCTGGACCCGAACCACCGGGACCGTATCGCGTTTCTTAGAGTGGTCTCCGGGCGCTTTGAGAAAGACATGGTGGCCACCAACATACGCTCGGGTAAATCCGTGCGCCTGAGCCGCCCACAGAAGCTCTTCGCCTCGGAGCGTGAGACGGTGGCGGAGGCCTTTCCCGGCGACATTATCGGCCTGACCAACCCCGGTGCCTTCCACCTGGGCGACACGATCTACACAGGGAAACCTGAGCGCTTTAAAGACTTTCCCCGGTTCGCCTGCGAGCACTTCGCTGTGCTGCGCAACAGGCGCTCGGAGAAGTACAAGCAGTTCCAGAAAGGCATCGAGCAGCTCTCTGAGGAAGGTGTGGTACAGCTCTTCTTCGACCCAATGGCCGCTCGCACGGAGCCAACCCTGGGTGTCGTTGGTCAGCTTCAGTTCGAGGTGATTCAGTACCGCTTGCAGTCCGAGTATGGAGTGGAGACCCTTCTAGACCGCGTCCCGTATACATCCGTCCGCTGGATAGATGGTCCGGAAAAGGCGCTCTCCGAGATCTACTGGGGTAGTGGCGTTCGCAAGGTAGAAGACGATCACGGTCGCCTTGCTGGCCTATTCGAGAGTGACTGGATGCGGAACTACTTCGCGGAAAAACACCCGGATTTGATTCTCAGCGAGACGGTTGTAGAGCAGTAGTCTCGGTTTGCAGCGAGGGGAAATCCTGTGATATGATTTTCCTTGCGCGGTCGGTTGGCTCAGCGGTAGAGCACTGCCTTCACACGGCAGGGGTCACTGGTTCGAATCCAGTACCGACCATCTCCCCTTCTACTTTTCCTCGTGAACTACAACGGGTTTCCGCATTCCGGACACCGGGCATAGTTCAGGGGCACTGCATGGCCGCAAACATGGCAGAAGGCCATGGCATCTTCCTCTACAGGCGACTCATCGGGCACGTCTTCGTCGATGGGTACCGGAGAGTCCCAGAGCTTCTTGAGGTCATAGGGGTCTTCACGGCTCCGCCAGAGCACAATCCCCTGCCAGATAACCAACCCCAGACCGCACAGCGCCATCATCGTACCGAAAATCGGCGCGACGAGGAAAATTCCCGCCCCCGTAGCTGCAATCAGCAACGAGGCTATTAGAGCAGCGAATTTACGCAGAGAGGCCATGGGTCACTGTATCAACGCTGGAGCTATCTTTTCGTTCCAGAGCTGCAAGGCGTTCATGGATGCATTGTAACTCGTTAGTGGCGCCCGTGCCCCTATAGACTTAATACCTAGCTCCGGCGAAACGCGTAGATTCCCCAGAAGCGTATCCGGCACGAATCTCGGGTGCAGATAGTTCTTCATCACTATTGCCTGAGCCTCAGGGCTCTTGAGAAACTTTAGAAAAGCGGAGGCGGCTTTCCGACGATTGGTCTCCCCTGCTGTAGATTCCAACAGACATATCCGGTGCATGGCAAAGGGGGTCTGTGCGGGATAGTAAACCCGCAGTGGCAGCTCGGAGTGTTCCTGCGCTGTCCGAATCACATTACTCTCATAGGTCACAATAAAGTCGCGGGGTGAGTTCCTTTGCGAAACAAGCTCACTGATATAGGCTTCGTATAGGGAAGACGAGCCCCGTTGCGCGGCATCATCGTAAATGAGCCCCTTGCTCGCTTCCTTTAGAAATGCCTGCAGCGACAGATTGGCTGAGTTACTGCCTGCTGCCATCATTCCCAGTGCGGTCAGACCAGAGGCCGAGCCCATGGGATTGGCTACTGAGTAGTGCAGATTCCCCCAGGACATCCCCCCACCCTGGCTAATTCGCGCTCGAATCTGGTTCCAGGGATACTCGCTGGTGAAAATGTCCTTCAGTTCCGGGGCCTTACTGGCTGTGGTGAGAAAGACTATAGGCGTCTCGGCAAAGATAAAGTCTTCGTCGGCACTGCTTGTCGCAATCAGAGCGCGACCTTGATGCGAGCGTCTCCAGGTATTGTCGAGCGAAGTCGCCAGGCGTGGGTCGGAAGGGCTGTACAGGTCCGGTCTCTCGGCGCCACTGGCGCGATAGAGAACATACTGCATCGCATCCCGTGACTCCATGACTTTCAGGTTCACTGTTACACCAGGATGCTCTGTCTGAAACGCCTCTATCAGTTGCTCGAAGAGTTTCTGCTTGGAACCAGAGGTCAACAAAAGAATAGAGGCAGGGGCTATATCAGCACCCTGCCTCTTTAAAGCGACCCCCCGATTGTCTCGGGTTCGCCACCAGAATCCGATACTACTGGTAGCTCCGACTACCAGCAAGAACGTTAACAATCGTCGTAACACATAACTGGGTTGTGATTTCATGTATTGTGCTCCTTTGTCTTAATTTTTGCACAATACTTAACAACCAAATTAAGCCGAGGTTAATTCTTCCAGCGCCAGCTTTTCCGCCAGCCCCACATACTTTCCGGGTGTCAGCGCAGCCAGACGCGCTTTATCTGCCTCAGGCAATTCTAAGCCCGCAACGAACTCTTGAAGTCGTGCGGCATTCACTCGTTCTCCCCGAGTAAGGTCTTTCAGGCGTTCATACGGATTTTCTAGCCCGGCCTTGCGCATCACGGTCTGAATCGGCTCCGCTAGGACTTCCCAGTTGCTGTCCAGGTCTGCTGCAAGATGCGCCTCATCTACCGTGAGCTTCTTGAGCCCTCTTAGAGCCGCAACCAGAGCCAGGTAACCATGCCCAATACCGACTCCCATAGCCCGGAGCGCCGATGAGTCAGAGAGGTCACGCTGCAGGCGGCTGATTTGCAGTTTGCCCGCAAGATGCTCCAAGGTGGCTATGGCGAGCCCAATATTGGCCTCGGAGTTCTCAAAGTCAATTGGGTTGACTTTATGGGGCATGGTGGAGCTGCCTATCTCGCCTGCCACCGTTTTCTGGCGGAAGGCTCCCTGCGAGATATAGGTCCAGACATCCCTATCAAAGTCTAAGAGTATATTCAGGAATCGGGTCAGCCCATGGAATAGCTCTGCGATATAGTCATGCGACTCTATCTGCGTGGTCAGTGGATTGTAGGTAAGCCCGAGCCTGGTCACGAAGCGACGAGCGATAGCGGGCCAATCAGCATTCGGGAACGCGGAGAGATGTGCGCCAAATGTCCCCGTAGCACCATTTAGTTTGCCTAAATACTCCTGGGCTTCTAGAGCCTTTAGCTGTCGTCGCCAGCGCGCTACAAAGACCGCCAGCTCTTTACCTAGAGTGGTTGGCGTGGCAGGCTGACCATGGGTACGCGCCAGCATCGGCGTGCCCACATGCGGCGTGGCCAGTGTAACAACTGCCCCTACTAGCTCCTGCGCCTTGGGCAGAAAGACGCGTTTCATGCCTCCCTGAAGCATGAGCGCGTGGGAGAGATTATTGATGTCCTCGCTGGTGCAGGCAAAGTGGATCCACTCTCGCAGGTCGGCAAGGGTGGTATCGGCCAGTTGTTCCTTGAGCCAGTACTCCACGGCCTTGACATCATGATTGGTGGTGCGCTCAATTTCCTTGATTCGCTCGGCATCCGAGACGCTAAAATCGCTGGAGAGCTTGTTCAATGTCTCTTCCTCGGTAGGAGTCAGGGCACGAACAGTATCCAGCGTAGGTTCGCTGGCGAGCGTTTTGAGCCACTCAATTTCTACATGAACTCGGCAGCGGATAAGAGCAAACTCGGAAAAGTAGGGCGCAAGGTCTTTTGTTGCGCTGGCATAGCGACCATCCAGGGGGGAAAGGGCAAGCAGGGACATACAGCCCTATCATACCGAACAATACACAATAGGCCGTTTGAGGGATGCTAACAAAGTACGCGCCTCATAGCATAGGTGTATGGATGCAACCTGGGTTCTGGGCGGACTAATCGCACTGCTACTAACTGCCTGGGCTATAGGTCAGGTGCGCCAGCGGCGCGCACCCAGTATTCAGCTAACCGTACGCATTGTAGCAATTCGCATTGCGGCTAACGAAGGAAGTGGTTGGGACTCTCCTAATTGCTTCCTGGTCATGTTCTGCGATGATGCTGGCAACGAGCGCGAGCTGAGTGTTTCGCCATCTCTTTACCCTCAGCTTGCGCCCGGACAGAGAGGCATACTTACAGTGCGTGGTGAACAAGTGCTCTCTTTTTCAAGTTCTGTAAGATTTAGCAGTCATTCCTGATAAAATGGCAGCGATGGCTGCTTCATCGAAGACTGCACCGCGCCGTCCCCGCTCGGCTACCGGAGGGGGTGGAGCGCGGAAGGCTCGCTCCAATGCCCGGCTCGCCTATGATGTTACGGGCATTGTCTTCCTGGCACTTGGCCTGATTCTTCTTTTCAGTCTGCTCGGTTCCGGTGGTGATGGCGAGAACCGAATTGGCGCGATTATCGCCAGCGGCCTTAAGCTCTTAGTCGGTGCAGGCGCCTGGCTCGGACCGTTTCTGCTTATCGGAATCGGGGGCATGCTGGCCATCGGGCGCAGCCGCTCCTGGGACAATGTTGGCGCTGCCATTGCCCTCTTCCTGACCCTGATTTCCTGGTGGCACTTAGGTCATGTAGACAATCATGGGCAGTTCGATAAACTGGCCCTCATGACCTATGGCGGCTACCTGGGCGCCGGTATTTCGTGGCTCACGCGCACCGCAATCGGCACACCAGGCAGCCACGTGCTCTTCCTTGCTGGTACTGCTATCTCTCTTCTCTTCCTGACCGATGTACCCCTGCCCGTGGTGCTTGGCCCGCTGGCCCGCCTGTTAGAGCGCAGTCTGAAAGACAGCAAAAGCGTTCTTTCCCAGAATCTGTTGGAGCGCCTACGCCCTATCTTAGAGTACGGAGAGAACGGTACTCGGCTGGCGCGAAAAGCAGAAAAGCGCGAGCGCGAACCCAAGCAAGACGGGGATACGGGCCGTAAGCCCATCTTCCGCCGCACGACACCGGAACCAGAGGAGACGGGGAATAGCGACGATGAGGAAGAGAACGAGCCAAGTTCTCTCCCAACTGTCCGCATTCCGAATTTTCTGAAGCGTTCCAGCACAGCCGTGGTCACTCCCGTAGCCGTTGGTCATGGGGCAGATATAGATGTCCCCACGCCGGTTCGCCAGCCAGCAACAGAGGCGCCATCCCCTCGCGAGACTGTGACGCGAAGTACAGTTGGTGGCCCGAAAGCAACTCTTTCCTATGTGGCTCCTCCCCTCAATCTGCTCAAACCTGCTGTGGCGAAAGCGGATCCCTCGGAGGGGGAATCCAAAGAGAATCGCGAGATTCTGCTACAGACTCTGGAAGACTTCGGAATCGGGGCGGATATTGAGAACATTGCCTACGGCCCCACCGTAACCCGCTACGAGATCGCGCTGGAGCGAGGCATCAAAGTTAGTAAAATCGTCAGCCTGGCAGACAATCTGGCCATGAACATGGCGGCTATCGATGTCCGTGTAGAAGCTCCCATACCCGGAAAGTCGGCTATCGGTATCGAAGTGCCCAACGCCAAGACCTCTGTGGTCGGGCTGCGAGAGTGCTTGGAGTCTCCCGAGTTTCAGAACGCGCCGGGCAAACTGACTTTCGTTCTCGGCAAAGATGTTACAGGCGCCGTCCGTATGGCGGATTTAGCCAAGATGCCGCACCTGCTGGTGGGCGGTGCGACGGGTTCCGGTAAGTCGGTCGGACTGAACGTGTTGATTTCGTCGTTGCTCTACCGCTGCTCCCCTCGTGAGCTAAAGTTTCTGATGATCGACCCGAAAAAAGTCGAGCTCAGTCTCTATGAGGGAATCCCCCACTTAGCCGGGCCGGTTATCACTAACGTGAAGCAGGCGCCCAGCCTGTTCAAGCAGGCTATCAAAGAGATGGAGCTGCGCTATGACAAGTTCGCCAAGGCACAGACCAAAAATATAGAGGGTTACAACGCCAAGGTAGAGGAAGCCGAGCGCATTCCTTACTGGGTGATCGTAGTCGATGAGCTAGCCGACCTGATGATGACCAGCGGGCCGGAGATTGAGACCTATATCTGCCGCCTGGCGCAGCTGGCTCGTGCCACCGGTATCCACCTGGTTATCGCCACTCAGCGCCCCAGTGTGAACGTGATTACCGGTACGATCAAGGCCAACATCCCCTCGCGTATTGCCTTCGCGGTGAATTCGGCTATCGATTCTCGGACGATTCTGGACCAGACGGGAGCGGACCGACTTATCGGGCGCGGCGACATGCTCTACATGCCCATGGATGCCGCCAAGCCGTTTCGTATCCAGGGCGCCTGGATCTCCGAAGGTGAGACTGAGGCGATGACAACTCACCTGAAAGCTCAGGGTCAGCCACAGTTTGAGGTTCTGCCGTCCACTCTCTCTTCCGCCACCGGGGAAGATGACTCTGGCGAGATCGGTAGCGACGACGAGCTGTTTGAGAGCGCCGTTCGTCTGGTAGCCACTGGCGGGAGTGCCAGTACTTCGATGCTCCAAAGGCGATTCAAGATCGGCTATACCCGTGCCGCTCGCTTAGTAGACATGATGGAGCAAAAGGGTATCGTTGGACCGCTAGATGGAGCCAAGCCTCGCGATATCCTGGTCTCGCGCGACGATGTCGATGAGATGTTCAATGCGCGCGACCGACAGCTAGACCTGCTATAGCGCCAGGAACTCCAGAATCTTTTTCTCGCGCTCTTCAGAACTTAGAGTGCGCCCAACCTCGAAGCTGCCCTCACGCTCACTGGCGGGGAACGATGCCAGGTGCTGTTCCCATTCACGGGCTTCATCGGGTGGAATCGGGCGCCCCATACTGTCTCGATAGAACTGCGCCATGCCCAGGATCTGGGCCGCCTGTGGGAGTTTATCGTTACGATAAAAGTACCGCGATACCACTAGCAGCGTAATCATGATGCTATGCGGATTGCCCAGGCTCCAGCGAGTCTCCAGGGACTCCTGCAACGGTTCCAGGGCTTCATCTAGTCGCCCCATCTCAATGAGTATCTGTGCGAGTGTACTCAGTGCCGTTGCCAGGTGCCGCCGCTCCTGCAAGGGGCGCAGTCGCCCGATGGCATCCAGGATAAACTCTTCCGCATCTTTCCAGCGCTCGGCACGGCTAGCCATAACCGACCGATTCATGGAGATGACAGCGACTCCACTCTGAAAGCCCAGAGCGTTATAGAGTATTGCGGCTTCGGCAAAGAGCGAGTCGGCCCCATCTCTACTCAGGACATGGTGTAGTGCCGCGAGATTGTTCAGTGCGCCCGCAAGCGCCCGCCCACTATCACTGGCACGCCCCAGCGCTATAGCGCGCTCCATAGCGCTCGTAGCTTCATCGAACCGGCCTAGGTCACGCAGCACCGCCCCCACCGTGGCCTGCATTCGAGTCTCATCCAGTGGCAGGTTGAGCGGCTGAATCAGTATTAGCGCCTGTTGAGCCGCCTCAAGCGCTGCCTCAGCCTGACCATTTCGGAAGTAGGCATAGGCTCGTATGTGCACCAATCGGGCGCGCAACGGCGGCTCGGGATTCAACGCTAGCGCTTGCTCCACGAGTTCCAGAGCAGTAGCGGAATCGCTACGCCGCACCTGTAGCAATGCCATATCACCGAGAAGGCGGGCAGCTGTCTCTGGTACCGGATTCCGGGCCAGTGCTTTCTGTAGCCACTCCACCCCTTCCGAGCTGTAACCTCGACTCTCCCAGTACCAGGTCAACCGACGGGTTAGCTCCAGAAAACGTGGAGCATTGTTCGTAGAGGCATACTCCAGCGCCTGCCTCAGGTTACTCAGCTCGTTATCCAGCCGGGTGGCCCAGAGCGCTTCGCTACGTAGCTCCGCATGGGTATACGCCTCTCGCACAAGCTGCTCTATCCAGGCGCCATGGCGATCGGCGAGCTCTGTTGCTTCCGGCTCGGGAAGTTGCTCCAGCGCCCACTGGCGCAGCACTTCCAGCATAGTCGCTCGCACTGTGCTGCCCTGCTCATTCAATTGAAGCAGCGAACTTGCCCGCAGCCGAGTAAGGGTATCCGAGAGCAAAAGAAGCTTCGCAGACTTCTTCAATAGCCTCCAGGGTTGCTCCACCAGCGAAATGCGCCAGTCGCACAAAGAGCCTACGAGCATCAGCAGGCAGAAGTGCCACGCTCCACTCCACCACGGCTCTAAGGCTGCGATGTCTGTCCTCTTTTCGAGCACGTCCCTCACCCGCTTCCAGGGCATCCCAGTGTTGTTTCAAACGCTCATGAAGCTGAGCGGGTGCCAGGCTCGCCATACGCGCAGCTGCCAGCTCTAATCCCAGTGGGATACCTTCTAGCAGGCGGCAAAGCGCACAGATGGGTTCGGTGTTGCCAGAAGTAAGGGTGAAATCTGGGCGGACCTCGCGCGTTCTATCTAAGAACAAGCGTAGCGCCGGATTTCGTAGTAACAGCTCTGGAGCCAGTACTTCGCTAGAAGGCGGCTCTAAGGGAGTCAATACAACCTCGGTCTCACCCGCAATCTCCAGTCGTCGGCGGCTAGTAACTACTAGGCGCAGTGTAGATACCCGAGTAAGCAGTTCTCGGAGCAGAGGCGCGGCTCGCAGAACGATCTGCTCCAGGTTATCCAGCACCAGCACGGGCTGTTTCTGCTGGTTTAGAAAACCCACCAGTTGTTCGAGTGGCTCATCGTTACCAGCGGTCAGCCCCAATGAGGTGCGTAAAGCATCCGCAAGCCGCTCGCCCTGCCACAGATCAGAGAGCGGCACGAACCAGACAGCCCAGGATTCCGGCAGGCGGCGAGCGACTTCTACCGAGAGACGGGTCTTTCCATTTCCCCCCAGCCCGGTGAGTGTTACTAACCGCACGCCGTCACTGGTCAGGCGGGTAAGTACAGTATCGAGTTCCTGCTCCCGGCCCACGAAGCTGGTGAGGTAGAGTGGCAACCGCCGTAGCGGCATAGCAGAAAGTTCGGCAGTCGCCTCGTTCGCCGTCTGATTTGGCTTCGGCGTCGATGCCACCCCAGTGGTCTGTGGCAGTTCTTCTTTAAGCGCTTCAAAACGCTCTCGCTCGTTGAGAATCCACTCATCCCAGAAGCCGGGAAGAAGCGTGCCTTGCGCCAGTCGGGCGGCTTCAACCCTGTCGCCGCGTCGGAGCGCTGAGTCCAGTGCAGTGACATCGCACCAGACTGTCTCGGAGCGCAAGCGTAGATACCCACCCCGGCTGGCATCTAAAACACTGCCAGGAACCATGCCCGGTAGCTCTATCTGATGCCGCAGCGATGTGAGAGTGACACGCAGCCGATTTGCTGTGACTTTTGGGTCTTCTTCGGGCCAGAGCGCTTCGGCGAGCTCTTCACGCGGCACATCACGGCCCAACCTAAGAGCGAGATAGGCTAGCAGTGCCGCCGCGCGCTGAGAGCGGAACCGGCGAACTTCCAGTTCCCCTGAGCCGTGCAGACGCGGGCCATCG
Organism: Armatimonas sp.; assembly: GCA_049840835.1. Classification (GTDB taxonomy): domain Bacteria; phylum Armatimonadota; class Armatimonadia; order Armatimonadales; family Armatimonadaceae; genus JANLTX01. The sequence goes on from JASGJG010000035.1 coordinate 106,147, forward strand.
AATAGAAACAGTCGCCAGAGCGGCTCCACACGTTAACTTTTCGCCGTGTGGAACCCTCTCTCCTCTTACCGAATTACTCAGCGCCAACCGTAAGGAATGTCTGAGACTGTGTTATTGGTTAACCGCAGAGGGCTGGTACCGTCGGCATTGATACGGTAAAGCTCATTGTTGCCGTCTCTATCGGAGGCAAATACAATCTTCGTGCTGTCGGGTGACCAGACAGGAGCAAAGTCAGCTGCGGCATTGTTCGTAATTCGCAGTGGATCACTACCATCGGCAGCGGCCACATAGAGCTCCAGGTTACCGTCTTTGGCATGCACAAAAGCTAGCTTCGTACCATCTGGGGACCACGCCGGGGTACTTCTCGCGACTCCCGTAGCTATGGACCGTGCATTCGTGCCATCTGCATTCGCCAGGTAGAGGAAGTTGGTTACGGCAGTGCTGCTTCCAGATGTGCGTATGAAGGCAATTGTGGCGCCATCTGGGGAAACAGCGGGTAGATCGTCTACATCCGTGCCGGGGCTAGTCAACGTAGTCACATCTCCGCCATTGACGGAGCGCTTCACCAGGCTAGTGGGAGCGCTTGTCCCACGCCGGAACACCAGTGTGTCGCTACTGAGCCAGGCAGGAGCAAAGGGTACATCTGCCACCGTGAGAACCCCAGGGTAGAAATTCTGCTGCCCGCTTCCGTCGGCATTCATGAGATAGAGAGCCTGGGAGCCCGCGAGGGCATTGCGTCGGATAAAGGCGATATTGAGGCCGTCTGGAGACCAGCGTGGAGATTCCTCAGACTCGGCATCGGAGGTTAGCTGCTGCAGCGTGGCTCCGGTAGAGCTGAGTAGGTAGATGTCCTGATTATCGTCTGTTCCACGTGTGACTAGCAGGCGAGAGACACCGCTGCCCAGTGTGCCACTACAGCCTGTTACCAGACTGACAAGCGCCATTAATCCGATGACAGAAAAGAGATACTTCATAGATATCGCTTAATCAGACCATGGAAGACCTGCCTGCCTTCAGGGTAACCTGAAACAGAAAAAGCCCTCAGAAAACTCCGAGGGCAATCGCTAAATGGCTAAGCGTGCTATCCACCGAAACCAAACTGAAGCAGATGGACCGACTCTAATTCACTGCCAGCAGAACTGGCTTTGACTCGGATGCCGTAATAGGTCGTACTAGGCGTGCCTGCCGGAGCCGTTACCGTGAAGGTAGCGGTCCGAGCGGTTCCCGTGCCATCGAAAGTCAATGTCTGAGGCAGGCTGGACACGGTAGTGCCAGTGGGTAGAGTCGCCAGGTGGGTACCAGAGCCATCTACCAAATCACCGTCTGGTGCGCGGTCTACTACCAGTGTTCCCTCAAAGCTCGCATTTCTTGGCGTGTAGGTCAGCTTAACGGTGTCGGTATTGCCAGAGACGCTGACTTGCTGAGAGATATCGAAGTTCACTGGACTCGCCGTGAAACTGTAGAAAAACGCGACTGCAGCAGACTCCAGGCGGCTATTTCTAGAGGCAGTGACACCGAAACTGTAGTAGAACGGCTCGGTGTCTGAGGCCAGCGTGACTGTAATCCGGAAAGTTTGACTGCTACCCGAGAGCGTTACCGAGTCCGGCAGACCAGTAATGTTGGCATCGGATGGCAACCGATGGGGAATCAGCCCAATACCAGTGTCCCCATTGAGATTATTTGTGTCGGTCCCCAGGAATATCTCGCCGCTGCCGCTGGTCTGCGAAACCGTGACATCGAACTGGCGCGTGCGGCTGGCATCGGATTGCCCAGCTACAGGCGCAATCGCTATAGAGAACCCACTGGGCGCTATATAGGCGCTATAACTGAAGCTGGCGGTGCGTTCCACTGTGCCACTCTTGCCCAGAATCTGCACCGAGCCTCCCAGCGAGGGATTTGCCACGCGGAGCTGCATGGTCACTGGAATCGGATTGCTGGATGGTGACACGGAAGCCGGGGAGAACGTGGCGCTGACACCCGCCGCTGGATTTCGAAGCGAGAACGCTATCGGCGCACCCACGGCAGAGTTGGTACGAATAGTCAAGTTCACCGATATGGTTCCATCCGAGTTCAGCGCCGGAGTCGTTGAGGTAACCGTCGGTGGCGTGATGTTGAAGTCAGGATAGGTGTCTGAGAGATTGCCCGGCGTAGGAGTTGGTGTAGGGGTTGGCGTGGGTGTAGCCACAGTCCCATTAAACGCTCCAGGTGCATAGGGCTTGTTGCCCGAACCACACCCGATTCCCGCCAGGGTTAGAGCTGCCAGTGCGGCCATAGAAACTACCGACCAGCGGTTCATCGCGCCCCTCCAATACTTACTTTGCGGAACGCTTCCGGGCGGTCCGTACTGAAACCATCGATAAGCCGAGTCTGCCCTGTACCATCTGCGTTCATGATATAGAGCGTCCCTCGCCCACTTCCCCCCTCACCGCCGGGCACATTTCCCCGGTCATCGCGGCTGGAGATAAAGCAGATTTTCGTGCCATCTGTATTAAACGTTGGCTGGAAGTTGGAGCCAGGATCGCTGTTCGTTAGCTGCTGTGGCGTTCCACCTGCGGTAGAGACAATGGAAATCTCTCCGGTGGAGTAGGCGAGTTTTGTCTTATCTGGCGACAGCACCCCACCACCTATATCTCCGATATTGTCAAACCCGAGTGGTCTCCAGCGGGCTAAACTTTGCCTGCCGCTCCCATCCGGATTCATCACAAACCACTCGTAGAAATCGACCTGAGTATTGTTATCGACTAGCTCGGAAGTAGAGAAGATCACTTTCCCGTCTGGCGTCCAGCCTTCGGCAATAATCTCATTGTGGGTAAACGAATTCCCTACCTGTGGCACGGCCCGCGCTAACGGCATTGTAGTTGCCATATTGGTAGAGCCATCTGCATTCAGCACATAGAGGCCAGATTTTGTGGCATCTGTGCGGTGATTCAGGGTTACGGCTACCTTGCTGCCATCTCTAGAGAACACGAGCTCGCTTACCGTGAACTCGGTTCCCACCAGGGCAACATGCCCAGTGCCATCTAAGTTCTCCACAAACAGGCCATTATCGCCACCTGCTGCCAGCTTCGTGCCGTCCGGCGTAAGCGCGACTACCGCCAGGGTTCCAGTGGCATAGGTGCCGGTAGTGATGGTGCGCTGTCCGCTTCCATCTATCCCCTCTACAATCGCCACCCGGCTACTCCCAGAAGACGATTGAGACGTATACACCATGCGCTGACTATCCGGCGTAAACGCGATATCGCTGGCGTAGCCGCCGGTCACAAAGGTGCGCTTATTGCTGCCATCTGCTTTCGCCAGAACAGCGCTCTGATTGTCCGCATTTACGCCAGAGGTGCCATAAACAATGTATTTGGCATCCGGGCTGAGAGTTCGGAAGAATAAGCCGGTAGCCCCCGAAGCAGCGACAGACTCTGCGATTAGCTTACGCCCGGAGCCATCGGAGCGAAACGCATAGAGTTGATCTTTGCCTGGTTCTGTAGCCGTGCGTCCGTAGTTAGTGGTGAAGTAGATCGTGCCTACCGGCGCGCCATTGGAAAGATGTAGTGCTCCAGCGCCGCCACTCGTACCCCCACCCACAGTACTGCCTGCGTTGGTTCCTCCTCCACCATTCCCATTGCCACTCCCCACACCGCCGCCAACTCCCCCACCATTACTGGAGCCTGGGAAGCTGCCGCCGCAGCCCGCCAGGGCATACAGAAGCGCTATGAGTAATAGAAGTGCAGATGCTTTTTTCATAGTTTCACCTTCACTTTGACCAGGACAGCAATCCCACCGACCGAAGGAGAGAGCCCGAAGCCGGTGGTCGTTCCCAGCGCATTCGTCGCACCAACGGTCACGCTGCCTCTGGTAATACCTGCTTCCCAGAGAGTCTTACGGTTTGCTGCCCCCGTGGTCTCATTCACGCCGTTCTTGCCGTTTACAATTGGAGTCAGGCTGCCGGAGAGAGTGAAGCCGCCCAGGGATTTCGCTGCCCCTATAGCGATGCCCACCAGAGCATCTCGCCCCAGAACCGCCTGTGGCTCTACCCAGAACATCCCTTGCGCCCAGCGCAGACGCGCCGTGATGGCGCCTTTCTGGCGGCGCGAGCCCGTGTCTGGTAGAGAAACGCCAAGCTGAGGAGTCAGACCGTGCCACTCCGGTAGAGTTCCGCCAAACTCAAAGTCGCTGCCGCCTCGTAGCAACGTCGCCTTACCGGCCTCAACGGAAGCTCCCTTCTTGGCACCGACGCCACGGAGGAACCAGCCACTCCGCTCCAGAGATGCGCCATAGTAAGTCACGCCTTCACGCCCGCCGAACGTGCGGGTACTCAGCTCCAGGGTAGGAGTCGCCGCCTCCCCCTGACACCAACCGGGAAGCGCGAGCAGTCCCCCTGCTGCACCTACCAAAAACCAACGTTGCATTACCGCCTCCTCATTTCAACAGCCTTCGTAGCGCCGTCGCATTAGCCAGGTATTAATCCCTCTTCCACTCGTCTGCCAGATAAGGATAGTGCGGTCACCATTAACTCAGCATTACCAGAAAAAATCCCCTGGAGGAAATCCTCCAGGGGATTTTGTTATTCCGAGCCTGAGGCTTCTATAGGGATTACTTTCTCGGTACCCCCGGCACGGATTCGAACTCCGTACATAGTGTTTTGCAGCGGCCTCACTCCCGGATTGATAAAGAACCAGAAGTTCTTGGAAGCTCCTGTGCCATCAAACGTGACATTCTGAGGCAGCTGGATAATCTCCCAGTCCGCAGGAAGCGGAACTAGTGGTTGCCCGTTACTATCCGTCAGATTGCCATCTGCTATGCGTTCCACACTCACAGTACCTGCAAAGCTCGAATCCTGTGGCTTGCAATCCACCTCTATCTCCACCCGATGCGGCTCGAAGATTTCTTCTGCTCGCGCCGTGATATTGAACTGAGTCGCCACTTGGTAGAGGAAAGCTGTGGTGGCTGTCTCTGTGCGCCCACCACGCACGGCCTTGACTCCAAACCCATACTTCTCGGAGGTAGCTCCCTCTGGTAGAGTCACTGTCACCCGAAAGGTCATACTGCCTGCCGGTAGAGTCACTACAGGCGGAGGACCGGATATCGTGGTGCCTTCTGGCAGTCCCTGGGCATTCGGGTGATTTGCTGTGTCTATTGTTAGAGCGACTTCGCCACTACCAGACTCCTCGATAACCGTAACATCGAACAGGCGAATGCGACTGCTGGTTAGCTGACCGCTTACCGGCACAACAGTCACGGTAAAGACATTCGGCACTGGGCTCGGGCTAGGTGTCGGAGTCGGAGTTGGTGATGGAGTCGCCACCGGGCTAGTCGTTGGCATCGGAGTTGGGGTAGTACCCGTACCCGAAGGGACATATGGTCGACTACCCGCACCACAGCCATAGAGCACCAGACCACTCAAAGCGGCTAAAGAGAAAATCCAACTGCTTCTCATAGCGCCACCTTCACTTTCACCAGCAGAGCTACCCCACCGATGGACGGAGACAGAGAGAAGCCCGTCGTACTTCCCAGAGCGTTAGTGGCACCTACGGTCACGATGCCCCGTGAGATTCCGGCTTCCCAGAGAGTCGTGTGCTTCGGCCTTGCCGTAACATCATCGATCCCGTTCTTGCCGCTGACCAGCGGAGTGACGCTGCCCTGCAGTAGGAATTTGCCGATGCTCCTCTGTCCTCCCACAGCGATGCCTACCAGGGCATCTCGCCCCAGTACTGCTCGGGGCTCCAGAGAGATTCCGCTTTGTTCCCACCGAAGGCGGGCCGTAACAGCCCCCTTTTGATGTCGAGCAGGTGTATCCGGAATAGAGACGCCAAACTGCGGCGTTATCCCCTTCCAGGGGGGTAGCGTGCCGCCAAGCTCCATATCACTGCCGCCACGAAACAGAGTGGCTTTCCCGGAGCGTACCGAGGCGCCTTTTTCTGCTTTTACGCCGCGCAGAAACCAGCCGCCCCGCTCTACAGAGACCCCATAATACGTAGCCGCCTCACGGCCATCGAACGCTCGCGCGCTCAGCTCCACTACGGGTGGTTCCTGGCAAAAGGCCGGTCCGGCCAGCGCGCACAGGGAAACTACACCCCACAATCGTTGCTTTCTCATCAAGCACCTCCTGGATAGGGGTATAGCGGGCAGCCATGTACAGACTGCGAACAGGGTGTGAACAGAAAAAGAAAAAAGAAAAAAGCCTCTGCGGTTTCGCAAAGGCTTTTTGGCACTACTTCTTATCGACTTCGTAGTGGACCCAATATTTTTGCATACGCCACTGAACAAGGGTCAACACCAGGATGATAATAAACAGGATCCAGGCGATGGCGCTGGCATAGCCCATTTTGAAGTACCGGAAGGCATTGTTGAAGAGATAGAGCACCGGCATGAGCATGGAATCCAGCGGACCGCTACCGCCCTCACCACCACTCAGCACATAGACCCTATCGAACTCCTGCAGCGCTCCGATAGTCCCCATGATGAGGTTGAAGAACAGATAGGGGGAGAGCATGGGCAGGGTCACATTTTTGAACTTGCTCCAGCGCCCCGCACCGTCTATCTCAGCGGCTTCATAGAGTGTCGGTGAGATACCCTGAAGCCCCGCTAGCCAGAGAATCATGCCACCGCCTGCGCCCCAGAGTCCCTGGAAGATAAGGCCTGGTTTTGCCCACTCTGGTACACCAAACCAGCCGGGAGGCAGCAACCCGAACCACTGGGTCAGAGTCTGCTTCCAGAGCGCGTTCAGGATTCCCTTGTTCGGATCACCTGCTAGCAGCCAGCTCCAGAGCACCGCACTGGCAATCGCAGGAACGATGCTGGGGATATAGAACGCGGTGCGATACCAGTGCATGCCGCGCACTTTCTGGTTCAGCAGCATCGCAATCGCCAGCCCGGTCACCATGCCCAGCGGGATACCGTAAATGGAAAGATAAAACGCATTGAAGAGCGCTTTCCCCATTAGCTCCCTGTCATCCGTGAACAGAGTTCGGAAATTTCCTATTCCCACAGAGCGCGGCTCATGCAGCACATCGTAGTCCGTGAAGGAGAGCAACGCGCTGGCGACAATAGGTCCTGCTGTGAACACTAAGAAGCCTAAGATCCAGGGGGCTGCCATGGCATACCCCGCGATTGCTTCTCGGCGGGCCATGCGGCTGTTAGCAGTTACCGCGAAGACCTTCCAGGCGCCATAGACCAGTGCCAGAGCCCCGACAATACCAAAGCCCCAGAGCCAGCCTGCCAGCGGGAATGGCGCCAGTCCTTCTCGGGAGTAGGTGCGGTCCAGCTCTTTCTGGACCAGTGCCTGCTGCTCTTTTAAGGCATCCTCTGGTGACTGCGCTCCCTGGCAGGCTCGCTCGAAGGCACGTACATGGGCATCCCACAGAGTCTGCCCCACAAAGGTTACCGGGCGATACTTGGCATAAGCGAGTGCATCGATATAGGCGGACTGCGCTTCTTTCAGCCGGGGGCTCACCGGTGCAAAGTCACGCAGCAGCATGTCGTTCATTGGCTTCTGCGGCGTGGGGTTGAAGACGAACGGACGCCCGATTTTCTTGTTGTACTCGCGCTGAGCTTCGTTGAAGATACGATAACCGCGCTCGGAGAGCAGGAACTTGATGAAACGCCAGCCCTCTTTAGAGTGTTTCGCGCCACGGGGAATCGCCAGGGAGTAGCCACCAGTCCAGGTGACATACGGGTTCATTCCTTTGAATCGCCCCTCACCTCGCAGGCGGGCGGCAGGCACGGGCGGAGGCGCCACACCGAAATCTAAGTCAGGCGCGTAGCGGGCGACATTGGGAATTACCCAGCTACCGTTGACCACCATGGCGACCTTGCCGGTAAAGAACGGGTCCTGCTCGTTGGACTGAAAGCCGGTCTGGAAGATGTTGACAGCGGAGTAGCCCCCCAGCGCATCATACACATCCTTCATGTAGGTCAGTGCTTCTGAGTTCGCCGGGGTAAATAGTGTGCAGGTTCGACCATCCGGGCTCATGAACTCGCCGCCATTTTGCCAGGAGTAGAGATAGAACCAGGAGTTCCCATAGTTGGGAATGAATCCGATGCGCGCGAAGGTGCCATCGCTGTTCTTCTTGGTCAGTTTGACGGCGTACTCTTTTAGCTCCTCCCAGGTGCGCGGCGGATGATTCGGATCCAGCCCTGCCTCTTTGAAAAGCTTCTTGTTGTAGAGCAGCATCCGGTCATCGATGCCAGACGGAATCGCGTAGGTCTTGCCCTTGTACTCAGCTTCTTTCCAGGCCGCATCGTAGAAATTTTCTTTTTTGATCGCATCCGGGCCAGTTTCACTGGCCAGAAAATCATCCAGTGGCAAGAACGTGTCGCGGCTGGCCCAGTCCCCCACGGTAAAGCGGTCCTGGTTGATGACATCCGGCGGGACGCCACCCACGATAGCGGTCATGAGCTTCTGCGGGTTCATGTTCCCCGCTCCCATAGCGAGGTTGCTCACATCGATATCGGGGTTGTCTTTCTCAAAGGCGGCGATCTGGGCATCCAGACCCGCCGTCTCTTTCCCGGACTGCAAACCCCATACGACAAGGCGTATCTTGTCGGCATGAGCAGAGACACCAAGAAGCAACACAGCCAGCACCAGCGCGGCGCGAAATCGAGTCACACGGCGATTGTACCGCGCGTTTCCCCACTGGCCGAAATATCATAGCCACCAATCTCTATTAGCTGGGTCCGAATCCAGCGGTGCTGCAGGGTTTCGATGAGCTGCTGAATCCGGGGCAGCGAAAATAGACCAGGGCGTAGCGCCAATTCATAGCGCACGGAGCGCAGTGGAACAAACGCCAATCCATACGCACGCGCGACCGCAGAGACCGTAATTCCTGCATCCGCACGCCACTGTGCTACCGCCTGCGCGACCTCGACATGACCATGGGCAATATGATCGTACCCCACCAGGGTAGAGGCCAGAATACCAGCGCTCTCGCACTCCTCATCCAGCAGAGCCCGACAGGCGGCACCAGGTTCCCGGTTCACCAGAGTAACGCCAGGTTGCGCTAAGTCCACCACATGGCGAACTCCCTTCGGATTTCCTGGCGCTAATGCCAGCCCTTCTTCCCATACCCCCAGGGTCACCAGTGTAGCTGGGCCTTTCAGTGCGGCTTCTACCTTTGGCAGGTTGTCTCCGGCAAAATGCACTCCAGCGGCATGGACTTCCCCGCGGGCCAGCATACCAAGCGCCTGCTCGCTGTTGGCATGTACCCAGCGCACTCGCAGTTCGGGTAGCCAGCGTTCCGCGGAGCGTGCCCAGAGAGAAAGCGCCGGAGCACACCCAGCCAGCAGAATCGTGCTGGTTAGCGCCTCTTCCTCATCGAAAAGCGCTATCTGTCCAGAAGGCAGGAGCTCTCCGTCGGCAGGGACCATTTCGTGGCGAAAGGCCGAATCCCCCGTAAGACTGTGCGCTACCCAGCGCCCATCTATCTTTGCCAGCTGTACCGGGCCATTGTGCTCCCTACCCTGGGCAGGTGTGCCGGCAATCATCGCTCGCTCATCCTCTAGCCAGAAAAGCTCCTCTACCCGGCAGCCCAGCGCCCGGGCGATTCTTAGAGCAACCACCATAGAGACCGAGTAGGTCCCCGCTTCGATTCCCCCTATCGTCTGCCGTGCCACGCCTGCTGCCTGGGCAAGCTCCTGCTGACTGTAGCCTAGTCGTGTGCGTATCTCTTTCAAGCGGTTCTGAAGCGCCTTCTCATCTCTGGTCATAAGCTACTTTCTACGCAGGCATTTCTTACACTGTGGTATAAAAACCAGCATGAAACGCGCGGGTTTTACACTCATTGAACTACTGGTAGTTATTGCCATCATTGCCATTTTAGCGGCGATTCTGTTTCCTGTGTTCGCGCAGGCAAGAGAGAAGGCTCGGGCGACTTCCTGCCTCTCCAATGCGAAGCAGATCGGCCTGGCGATCATAATGTACCGGCAGGACTACGATGAAGTAAATCCGCGTCACCGCCTCTGCCCGGATAGAGTTGGTGATGAGACCTGCAGCACTGCTAGCCCAACAGTAACTACAGGCCCCAATGAAACCTGGTGGGCACCGTATGATAACTCTATTGCTCCCGAGCCGCCGGATCCGTCTGCGGTTCAGTACAATACTCCTATCAAAGCCGGAATGCTCCAGCCCTACTTTAAAAACTTGGGGATTTTCAAGTGTCCTAGCTACCGCGCCGGGCAGGTAGGTTACGCCATGAGCTACATCACTGCCGGACCTATGGGCAAGCCCGATGCCGCAGTCACAAATCCATTGGTAATGTTCGTATGGGATCACTCTCGTACCCCCGGCTGCGCCGATACCCGCACGGGTAACAGTGGCCCGGTATGGGGTATCTTCCCGGCCTCGGCAGACACGGCGCACACCCACTATCCCACTCGGCACACGGGCGGATTCACCACGCTTCGCTACGATGGCAGCGCCAAGTGGCGCAAGCCGGAGAGCCTGACGGATCAAGATTTCACGGCAATCCAACTGTGAGAGAAGCGACGTTTGCACTGGAAGGAGCGATAGAGCGGCCCGGCCCCTGGGGACGGGAACGGCTACTGCGCGAGCTTGCCAGTGAGATTCGAAGCGTGGACTATGTAGTGAAGGGGGAGCGCCGTAATGCAAGCGCTGTTCCCCTGCTGAGTCTGATTCAGGCAGCAAGACCGAAACTCAATCCACGCGCCAAAAATCACCTACTGGCTTTCAGTGTCTTCGTACGCGCAAACGATGGCTACACGATGAGTTTCAGCCTGGGAGAGATGTCTCCCACGGAAGGTAAGCGAGCCGTGTGGGTAGCGTTTGAGCGCTCCGGCAAACCCATTCTTGGCGATGACGGCCCTGTGGAGATTCTGGTACCGGACGATAGCCGCCCAGCTCGCTTTGTCCACGGAGTGAGCCGAATCATTGTGGTAGATGGTCTTGCTCTTACCGACCCGAAAAACCGAAAGGTCCCTGGCATTGGCTGAGTTCATCGTCGGTGCGGCAAGCTCACTCACCGAGGTGCTCACCGAGGCTGGGAAAGCTTTCGAAAAGGCCAACCCTGGCACGCATGTACGTTTCAGCTTTGCGGCATCTGGCGTCCTTCTGCAGCAGGCACGGCAGGGTGCGCCTATTGATGTTTTTGTTTCCGCTTCTCCCAAAGAGCTGGATACGCTGGAGAAAGAGCGGAAACTGGTGCCTGGCTCTCGCAAAAACGTGGCGGGAAACAGTCTGGTGCTCATTGCCCCGAAAGCCAGTGGTCTGAAAGACTGGAAGGAGCTTGCCAGCCCGAAGATTATCAGGGTAGCTATCTCCAACCCAGAGTTTGTCCCTTCGGGGCGCTACGCAAAAGAAACCCTTACCCGACGCGGCCTCTGGAATGCAGTAGCTCCCAAAGCAGTTCTCGGCCAGAACGTACGACAAACACTGGCCTATGTAGCCGGTGGCGATGTTCCAGCAGGTATTGTCTTCGCCACAGATGCCCGCTTAGAAAAACGAGTACGGGTAGTATCAATGGCAGTATCTGGCAAAGACCATTCCCCCATAGTCTATAGCGCTGCCACGCTCAGCAGCTCCACCCAGAGTGCATTGTCGCAACGTTTCCTGACCTTTCTGAGTAGCCCTGCAGGTAGAGCGATTTTCACACATTTCGGATTCCGATGATATAGCCGTAAGATAGCAGTCGGAATGAACGACCTGGCGCCCCTGTGGTTATCTGCCCGCGTGACGGGGGCTGCCCTGGTGCTGGTTGTGATTCCTGGCCTGGCCGCTGCGCTACTAATGACCTTTCGGCGGTTTCCAGGGAAGGCGCTTTTTGAGACCCTGCTGACCCTGCCTCTAGTGCTTCCCCCAACCGTAGTAGGCTACGGCCTTCTGCTCACCCTTGGGCGCGGTACGACATTCGGGCGATGGCTAAACGAAAGCGCTCATGTTCAGTTTCTCTTCACGGAAACCGGCATCACAATCGCGGCAGCAGTCATGGGCCTGCCGCTCTTCATTCGCCCAGTTTCGGCAGCATTCTCTGCCATAGAACCGGATTTGCTGGAAGCGGCGCGCATAGACGGCGCCCGGCGGAGCGCCCTGTTATTTCGCATCTTGCTACCGCTCAGCACTCGTGGACTGTTAGCCGGAACGTTGCTGGCCGGAGCCCGCGCCCTAGGTGAGTTCGGCGCCACCCTTATGGTCGGCGGTGCACTGCCGGGCCGCACGGAGACCCTACCTATCGTGCTCTACAACGCTGTACAGGCAGGCCAGGATCACCAGGCCCTAGTGGCTGCTCTCTGGCTCACGGGAACAGCCTTGGTGCTGGTCTGGCTAGTGAATCGCATGGGGAGAGTGTAAGCAGATCTGCTTACACTCTCCAGAAGCCCCCTATTTCTTCATCGGGCCGGAGAAGATCTTCGGGTCGATAGCGCTATCCAGTTCCATCTTCTCGATTTTCTGAACCAGGAATCCGGCAGTCGGAGTCTCTGTAACGCTCAGGTGTGACAGAGTCAGCGGCCCTACTTGCCGGAAGTCCCCATAGTAGGAGCGCGTCGGAATCGGACCGGCCTGGGAGTAGACAACAGCATCCTTCCGTACGATTCGATAGGTGTCGGTCGTGATGTAGAAGGTAACGGTATCGGGCAGGCCTTTCGCTTTCAGGCGAAGAGCCCAGCACTCGGCTTCCGGGATATTGTGCTTCGGATCACCGACTTTCACCTTTGCGGTAATCTCAAGCTTCTCATAGTCGTTCTGAAGCTCAAGAATACCGTCCATGAAGCGCCCGCCAATCTTGGCGCGCTTCAGGTTATCGCCCCCTAAAACCGTCAGCGGCATGAAGCTCCCGGCCTGACCGCCTTTATCCCCATCGAACCAGTCTCCTAGCCAGCCCACATTTTTCCCGGCGGCAGTCAGCGCTAGGCGGCTAGCATGGGATAGCGGTGCAGCGGCAACACTCTCGCCGCGTCCGGTCATTCCCTGATTCTCGAAGTCCACCGAGAGAGTCTGCTTCAGGCTCTTCACCTTGTGTAGCTCTTCAGCGCCACCAGATGCATCGACCACACGCTTCAACAGCTCATCGATGGTGATGTCCGGCTCAAACGGCATGGCTTTTTCCGCGCTTCGGGTAAAGGTGCCACCGCCGCCAGGCTGCTTTATCTCCACTTCGTTCTTGTCGGCATTGGTCTTAAAGGTTGCCAGGAAGCCATCGGGCAGGCCACCGCCCATTTTGTACTTCCGTCCTCCCAGAGGAATCAGCGGATAGGCAGGCTGCCCCGTTGGCTGTAGGGTTAGCTTGCCCTCTTTCTCTACTATGGTGATGGTAAGCGGTACGTTTGGAATGGAGTAGACGCCTACCTCCTGTTTGGGATTCTCAGCGACTCCGACAGGCTCCGTAGAGACAGGCGCCTTTGTGGCCAGGTGCTTCCAGACCAATTTCGTGGCTTCGTCGGCCAGTGGCGAAGTGAAGACATTGGTGAGCACCACGACCCCGATTTTCTGACTGGGTATGAACGCGACATTGGCATTGAAGCCATCTATATTGCCGCCGTGCTCCACTACCGGCACGCCTTCCCATTTACTCAGAAACCAGCCGAATCCGTAGCCACCCAGCGGCGATTCCACCTGGTACTTGGTAGCCTCGGCAACACTGGCTTCCGACAGCAGACGCTTATTGCCTATCGTCCCTTTGTCCAGCCAGAACTGCACCCATTTGGCCATCTCGTTGGCGCTGGCATTGATCGCACCTGCCGCCGCTGTAGAGTCGATAGAGCGCATGGGTACGAAGCCCGATTTTTTCGTTGCCGCATCCAGGTTGTAGCCGCTAGCATGATCAGGGTCAGCAAGTGTGGTTTTCACAGAAAGGTTCGCCCGCTTCATACCCAGGGGCGTAAAGATGCGGCTCTCAATGAGCTTTTCATAGGGCAGCCCGAAGCTCTTTGAGGCAATCTCTCCGGCGGCTGAGAACATAATGTTCTGATACTGCCACTTCTCTCCAAGCTTGGCTGTGGGTAGAGCGTTACAGGCAGCCTGAATCATTTGCTGGCGGTTAAGCTTGCCATCTGCGGCCAGCATCATGAGGTCCGTCCGTGTAAGACCGGAGGTATGACGCAGCAAGTCTCGCACGGTAATCTTTGCGTCGGTCTCCGGATCTCGCATCTTGAAGTAGGAGAGATACTTCTTGGGCGAATCATCTAGCGCGACTTTTTTGGCATCAACTGCCATGAGAAGAGCAGCCAGCCGTGAACGCTTTGGTAGTAGAGCCGACGGCGAAAAGAGTATCCGGGGTTACTGGCTTCTTACTGTCAACATCACGCAGCCCGAAGCCCTTGGAAAAAACGACCTTACCATTTTTGACGATTGCAACGGAAACACCCGGAACGCCGACCCGAACCCGCGCGGCTTCGATATCTTTTTCTAAGGCGGAAAGCTGCGCCGGGGTCTGCGCCAGAGCCATAGATGCCGCTCCCAGCGCCAGACCGACGCCCAGAACGCGCGAAAAGAACATAGGAAAAACCTCCATGTAACAGGGACGATTTAGAGAGGGAAAAGTTACGCCCCTTTAGCCGTGGTAGTATTCCGCCATGAGGGAGCGGGCAAGGGCGCTGGGAGTGACGCCGCGCTCATTGATTCTGGGGCTGACGCTGACGTTGCTCACCAACCTCTGGATTCACTACGCCGAGCTGATTATGAGCGCGGTGCAGGGGCATTCGGCAATCGCAGCGACCTCTACCCCGGTCGGCGCAGTCACTCTACTTTTCGCAGTCAGTGCGGTCAATCTACTCGCCCGCGCGATCCTGCCTACTCTGGCGCTAACCGCCGCCGAGCTACTGGTGGTCTACGCCATGATAGTGACCTCCACCTGCCTCAGCTCGTCCGGGCAGCTTCACTTTCTGGTGCCCACTATCGCGGCGGCCTTTCACTACGCGACTCCCACGAACGACTGGGCGGGTATCTTTCACAAGTTTGTGCCCCGATGGATGGCCCAGTCCGACCCCGTGGCGCTGGATGGGTTTTACAAAGGTAAGACCGCCGTACCCTGGGGACTCTGGCTCCCCCAGATGCTCTCCTGGTGCGGCTTTATCCTGGCACTCTCTTTCTCCACGCTCTGCATCGTCAGCCTATTGCGCCGCCAATGGGTAGAGCGGGAGCGCCTGGCCTTTCCCACTATCGCTTTGCCGTTGGCGCTTATGGAAGAGGGTGTGCCGGTATTCAGGCAGCCACTCTTCTGGGGTGGCATGGCACTTCCGCTTGGGTTGGCGATCATGAATACCATCTCGCTGAACCAGCCCAATGTCCCTCTGATTTCACTCCGAGCCGACATAGACCTCGCCAGTTTTGTACAGAACAGCCCGCCCTGGAATGCCATGGGGCGTACCCCGCTGAGTTTCTATCCGTTTGTTATCGGTCTGGCGTATTTCATTCCGATTGAAGTCACGTTCAGCGCCTGGTTCTTCTTCTTACTTACTCGTGTGGAGAACATCATGGGGGCGTGGCTGAATATCGATGCCGGTATGAGCGGCTCGCCGAAAGCGACTTTTCCCTTTCTCCCTCAGCAGGGTGCAGGGGCTTTTCTCGCTCTGGCGCTGGTGCCTCTGTACCTATCGCGCAGCTATCTGAAGGAAGTCTTTGCCAAAGCGCTCGGTGAGCGGCCTGATATCGACGATTCCGACGAGCCACTGAGCTACCGGGCAGCGCTCATCGGACTCGCGGTGAGTTTTGCGGTCATGGTGGGGTTCTGCATTGCGGGCGGAATGCAGCCGATTCTGGCGGCGGCGCTGATTTTCCTGGCGCTTTGCTATATGACCGCTGCGACCCGGATTCGCGCCGAGACAGGTAATGCCTGGCTGTTCGGCCCGGATACCGATGTCAGCACTCTTTTAACCCGTACTCTGGGCACGGGCTTTCTCTCTCCTTCGGACCTCACAGTACTGGCCTACATGCGCCCGGCTTGCGCGAACTTCGATATGCGGTGCCTGCCCATGCCGCATCAGCTAGAGGCCATGAAGATGGCCGACACTGTGGGTGCAAGTCGGCGTAGACTCTTTGGGGCTATCTGCATCGGTACTGTGTTCGGATTAGTTGCCTCGTTTGCCATTGCCTTGATGCTCTGGCATGGGTATGGGGCGGAAGCGAAGACGGATGCCTGGCGCACGACCATGGGGCGCCAGCCTTTCGACAACCTCAGTGCCTTGTTGCGCAATCCAGCCTCACCGGATGGACGCGGTATCGCCGCCGTCGGCTTCGGGTTCGCGGTCACCACCGTTCTTATGCTGCTGCGTACCGCCTTTACCTGGTGGCCTCTGCACCCGATTGGGTACGCTATGGCGAATACCAACACCATGCGCGATACCTGGCTACCATTTCTGATTGCGTGGCTGCTGAAGGCCCTGGTCCTGCGTTATGGCGGGGCTTCGCTTTACAAGAAAACAATCCCGTTCTTCTTAGGCCTAATTGCCGGAGACCTGGTAGGCGGCGGATTGACTACTGCCTATGGAGCGTTCACCGGCATCAATGTCTACCCCATCAACTGGTAGCAGCCAGATAATTTCATCTGAAGGTAAATCAACAGGCCAACCTCCAATCGGTTGTTATGCCTACAGATCCACCGAAAAATTCACAAACTGGTTCCCCTACTTTCCCTCTGGATGGCCTGGTTTTACAGGAGAGGGTATACGGGTGTTTTAGTGGTATGCCTAGAGAATTTTATACGGAATATCGCTTCACTTCTAAGCCCTTTCCCTGTGTAGATGTGACCGTGAAACAACCTAATCCAGTTCTATTAGGTAGAGTCATGCTAAGCGGTGCGGATATACGGCGCTCTGCGGAGCTAATGACCTTTCTGGAGCGACGCTCCCGGAATCCGAATCCGCGCAGTACACAAATCACCACAGTTACCTGGAATGGCAAAGAGGCTGTCTACGATGGATTCGATGAGTACTTAAATAAAGAGACTATCTTGCCGCTCAGTGAGCTACGTCGAGCAGCCAGCGAAGGTTCGCGTCGTGGGCTGCGTGTGGTTACGCTAAGCATTCTTTCCCAACAGGACGCCCAGTGGGAGTCTGTCAATGAGCAGGCTCGTGAAGCGCTTGAGAAAGTCCCTGGCTTCAAAGAGGTAAAGAAACGCTTTGAGATCAGAGTGGTCCGACTCCAGCAGGATATCCATGGCATAGCATTAGTAGCTTCGCTCACCCCTCATCAGCTCGGGGAATTGGACATCATAGAGTGGCACTGCCCCCTATCCGGTGGAGATGGTCAATTTTTCTTAAGTAGGGCAGAATCCGTGACACGTCTGGCGCGAAAGAATGCATGGTTACCGCGATGGAAGAAAGCGAAGCGTGGTCGAGAGATTCTGGCGCGTGTCAGAGGCAGGGACTTCGAGATTTTTCTGGTTGAAGGGGACCGAGAACTGCCCGTAGCGCGGCTACCAAAAGCGTAGCCACTCCTTAGAGAACTTTACGAAAACACACACGAGGCTGCCCAGGACCTCCATGATCTAGTGTTACTGATATGCCGTCAACAACGGCATCCCCTGTCAGTATCTCAAACCCTAGCTGCTGATGAAAGGCTATAGAGCCTGTATTTACCGGCGAGGTAATACACCGTACTTCCTTACATCCCCGCGCAGAGACAACCTGAAAGAAACGACTGTAGAGCAGCCTCCCCAGGCCCTTTTGCCGATGCGCCGGGTTTACTCCGACAAAATGAATATAGGCGATACCAGAATCTGTTTGTGAGATAAACCCGATCAGAAACGCCTGAAGCTCTCCATTGGTCTCCACAACAAAGCTAGTGGGATTGAAGTGCTCGAAAAAGAGACGGGAAAGAAGAGAGCGCACCGGGCGACCACCCCACCAGTCATCTACAATGGAAGTTATCGGTTCGTAGTCTGCTACAGTCAGACTACGAACGGCCTCAGGCCCGGTCGGTTTCAACCTGGAGCTTGATAGAGCCGATTATCTCGGCGACACGCTCACACTCTGCCTGCGTACCATCGAAGACAATGGCGCGGCCTTCTTCGTGAACGCGCAGGGCCATAGCCGCAGCATCATCGACAGTACAGCCTGTAGCGATACACAGAATTTCGATTACATCATCGAATGTATGGCAGTCGCAGTTATAGAGAATCACAATCCACGGGCCAGTAATATTGAGACCGTCGCGAATATCGGTAAGTTCATTTAGCCCCGGCAGGTCAAAAGTGCTGGGTGGGGTTAGTATTCCAGGGGTCTCAATAGTCGTCGGCATATGCGGCTACCTGCAAGGAATTGTACCATGTACCCCCTACCCGAAGGAGTAGCTCTTCTGCTTCTGGCTCTATGGTTTCTCTAAGCGCTACGAAAAACGCCTCTAGCTTCGCTACACTCTCCTCACTGTCTGGCAGTAAATCAGTAGCTACCCGGCGTGCGATACCTCGGAGTGCTCTTGACAGAGTCTCCAGGCGGGTATAGTGCCGGAGATAGCCGTGCTCAATGAAGCTATCATAGTGCTCTACGAAGTGCAGGGGAACCGTATCTCCTAGAAACTCCAGCGCTGCTGACTTTCCCTGAACAAGCTGTTTATAGAGATCATCTGCCAGGTCTTTCGAGTTTTCTAAAAGGACAGCATCTAAAGCCAGTTCGTAGGCAACATGGGCAAGAAAGAAGACGCGCCGAGGCGGTGGATTCAGTACCGCACTACGCAGCAACGCTCCGGCACGTTGGCATCCGTCGAGAAAAGCAAGGTCGGTATGAAAGCGCCTATCCGTATCTAGATGAAGACGAATCCCATCGGCAACAGGCCCCACTTTGCCAGCGACGCTTTCACGACGGAGGCCATTATGCCCCACCTGGCCTACTAAATCGGGCAGCACGTTCCCGGTGAAAAATGCGGCTGGCGCGCCGGGCATTCCTCGGCGCGCCAGTGCATGATGACTCAGAAAATTCAGGCGGCTTTCCTGCGACGGAGCAGAAGCACACCCGGCAAAGCCAGTAGGGCCAGTGCCGCACTGCCCGGTTCAGGAGCGCTGACAACCAGCACGCCATCTAAACCGACACCAGACGAATTCGTGCCGTTTTCACCACCATCCGTTACGAAATAGCGAAAGGCCAGATATCCGGAGGTGTAGTTCGATCCGATTCCGGTAATGAAGGTAGAAACCTGAGTCCAGCTATGCGGATAGCCAGTAGGCGTAAGCGAGGGATTGATATCCAAAAGCAGTGTACTGAAGTCACCCACATCACTCCAGATAGAGCCCGTGTCTGTGCCCGTGGCGCTCCAGCGAACCTGAAGTCGGTCGGGAAACACATCGGAGCTGGCCGTATAAAAGGAGAGAGCATCTCCATCCCGCAGGTTGAGGTTCGGGGTAATCAGCCAGTTGCTGATATGCCCTCCTGTGGCAGCTTTCACGGCAGTGGAGCCATAGTTTGCAACCGCTGCCCCCTGACTTAAGCCAGGAATAACGGTGGTGGTACGGTTGAAGCCAATCCAGTCTGTCTGTGGACTTACGCTGTTGTTCTGCCGGGTCCAACCTGTGGGGAGGAAGGTATCGAAGTCCTCAAAAAGAGTTATCTGGGCATGACTGGCGGAACCAAGCATTAGAAGACCGCATGCCGCCATTAGCATGGTCAGTCGCTGGGGGGTACCCTTACTCATAGTACTGCCCATGGTACCCCCGTTTTCCGTAATTGTAACAGGTTTGTACTAAGATTCTGCCGGTATTTCTTGCCAGGCACCGCTCACGCGCCGAATATTCATTCCCCCACTGGAAAACACTGGAGTTCCATTATCTACCGAATACGCCAGATCATCCGTGTCGGTGCCCTCGGTGGCAGGCACCAGATTGACCGATTGAATCGCCGGACTTTTATCGTAGAGTGTGAAAGCGACGGCTTTGGTACGAACCCACTGATCAAAGGTAAGGTCGAAGATAGCCCTGCCGTCTCCCACAGACACGGTGCGGACCGATGCTACATTGAGCGGAGTAAGAACCTCATCTATGGCCGCTACACCGGTACGCCACTGCCCGCTCTCCCAGGTAGCGCGCCAGGGGGCATTTTCCGCAATGATGATATGAAGCACACGCGGATTGCTATCCTGGCGAGCATGGGATGTCTGCAGGGACGCAAAAGCAGCGCGGGCATCGCGCAACTCGGAGTCTATCTGGCGGGCCAGAGAGAGCGGTATCCGAAGCCCGGTCGCCTCTCGCGAGGCCAGCACGAGCGCATCTCTATCCAGGGTCGCTTCCGTCTCGCGGGTGAGGTAGTCCGTACCACCCCCTCCTCCGCACCCCAGCAAAAGTAGCGCGGCTAGCGCCGGCAGCCAGCGCATAGATTAACCCGCGCCTTCCAGCGGCGCGCCAGACTCTTCTACACTCCACTCACTACCCGCCCCGGTCACAGTCCAGTAGTGCTTGCTGGTACAGCCCGAGGCACAGTCTCCCCAGCCCTTCTGGAACCGGTACTTCTTCCCGACTTCCAGGACTTCGATATCGTTGCCGTCACCCACATAGCTATCCACGCCGGTGTTGGTAATAGAAGCATCTACAGGTTTGATAGCCTCGCCCAGCTTCTGCGTGTTCATCCATTGGTCAAAGGAAACAACATAGATGGCCGAGGTATCGGAGAGCTCATGCACCTGGATGGCCTTGTAGGATGATAGAGCAGAGTCTACGGCGCTGACTCCAGTTGCCAGCGTCCCAGTATTCCACGCGCTTCGCCAGGCAGTATCGGTCTTCAGTGTGACGATAACCTGCTTGGGGTCGGCCTCTCCACGAGCAGAAATTGCGGTCAGTGCGGGTATAGAAGTGCGAATGGCCTTTAGGTCAGCATCGATCTGCTTGGCGGTAGACAGCTCTACCCACGGACCGGGAGCAATACCCGCCGCTAGAATCAAGGCGTCTTTACTCAGCGAGGGCTCTGTGTCTCGGGTGACCACGTTACCGGGACTATTGCCTCCACCGCTACAACCCGCCAGAATCCCGAACACTATCAGTGCTACTACCTGCCGTCGTTTCATCGCATTTCCCTCCCGCCGGATAGACCCACTTCTATCGCATTTTACTTCATAATTGGCGAGGCTACTCTGTAGAGATAAGCCCCTCGCCCAGCTGGTCCAGGGACAGCGGGTAGATTTTCCCATGCTGCAGCCAGCCATAGAAGGAATCCGCCGAGGCAAACCCGGCAAAGTCCGACCACTTCAGGCTCACAAGGGGCTCGGGCGCTTTACCCGTACAGGAAACCTGGTAGATATTTCCAGGGATTGGGTAGCGTATTACGGTTAGCTGAGAGCCGGGAAAACTTCCGGCATCTTCTATATCCAGCTCCAGGGTAAAGAGGCAGAGCGTTTCCGATTCGCCAACCGGGATAAACGCCACACAATCGTCTTCTTCTAAAGTCTCATCGGCGCTAACCAGTATATATTCGGAGACTCTGGTGGTCAGTACCTCGACTACCCCATCCTCTAGCACGCGCTTCCACTGGTCGCGTTGCTCACCCCACTGTTTATCCCACTCCTCTTCGGAGCGTTTGGCGGCTCTGCTCCAGGCACGATTGATATTATTTCCAATGGTGAAGCCCCCCAACATCGCAAGAGCGATAGTAAGGTGGCTCTGCCCGAATACCCCCAACACGATAAAGAGGAGGAGTATGGTGCTGACGCTGACACAGAAAAACAGCCGCCATGCCACCAGCATAGGCCGCATCTGTTGGAAGCGCTGCAGGTAGGAAAGCATGAACTGAGCGTAGTTGCGTTCCTCTTCGGTAAAGGGGCGTTGGGTATAGGCATTCATCTTGTTCGCGTTACTCCAATCGGGGTCTACAAAGCGGAACCCTCAACACTGCTTTTGTTGCCTATATTGAACCCCAAGTCCTTCGCGAAAAAATTAATACCTCTTTCCTACAGATTGCTATTTTGCACTCTTCGACAATAGGATAGGAGTGCCTTAACACTCCTACCCCATTGTACGGAAAGCAGCTAGGGAACCATGACTCGCTGGTTGCCGAAAAACTGATCTATGACCACAATCACATCGTTGAGGGCACGCTCATATAAACCTGGAGCGTAGTTCTGGCTGCTCTGGGTCCAGATGTTCGTGGTGCCAGACCAGGTCTCAAAGTTCTGAAGCGTGCGAACGTATTTGATATGGCTTCGGCGCTGCAGAACATCCATGCTGGAAGGGTCTGGTGGGCCGGGGAAGTCTTCATCTGTGCAGAAGGTTACCCATACTGGACCGTTTCCCACTCGTATGGCTTGTGGACAGTAGGCGTTGAATCGCTTGCCAGAGGCGCCGTGGATGAAGCTCTGGTAGACAATCTGCCGACTGCCCCAAGTGCGCCCAGAGTCGAACGATTGCACGGAGCGAACGACATTGGCCCGCGCACCACCCGATGCTGTGGCTTCGATGCCCTCGGTCACGCACATCATGCGACCACCGCCGAGATCTACCACGGAGGCCATACCCTCACGGCAGGGGGTACTGATGTTCGGCTCGCGTGCCACGGTGACCTTGGCCTTGGTAGTCCAGGAACCGGTCAGGCCCACGCGCTCCCGCATGACTATCCACTGACCGCCCGGCGAGCCTGCGGACTGGGCATCCGGCTCGGAGTCGTAGTAGCACTGTAGATTCCCGTTGATAATCACCAGCCACGGCGCACCCACGAACTTGTTCTGCCCAGTGACAATATTGCTATCGTAGACCCAGCCCGCGCCATCGTTGTCACTGCGGCAGATCGTAATGGTGTAGAGGCCATTGAGGAACTCTCGAAAGGCACAATAGATAGTGCTAGTGTTCGGCTTGCGGTAGACCATGGCATCGCCATACTGCACCGTGGTGCTGGAGGCTACGGTTCCCAGGCGATACCAGCCCGCGCCATTGGTGCTACTAGACCAGACCTCTAATTCCGCCCCGGAGGAACGAACGCCGATAAGATGCCCATTGGCTCGGCGTGTGATACTGCGAATACCGGCAGGCCCGCTGGCCTGAATAGTGTTGAAGTCGGCTCGTGCGGCGGACGATGCGGCAAGCATAACGCCAACCAGCCCGAGTAGAGTGAGTGATTGTTTCATCTACGAAACCCTCCCAGCGTCAGTGTCAGGATTAGCATACGGATTCTAGAAAGGGATGCCCATACGCGGAATGCCCAGATTTTAGAAGTTGTTACCGCCGCACATATTCCAAAAGCTACTCTGGTGCAGGCAGGAGCTTCTGCGCCACATAGCAACTGGGCCGAATGCCCAGGACTCGCTTAAAGGCGTTGCTGAACACAAACGGATTGCTGTACCCCACCCGATGCGCCACTTCCTCTAATGTATACCGATGAGAAACGAGCAGGGATACCGCATACTCCATGCGCAGATGAGTGACATGCTGCATGGGACTACACCCCAGTTCCTGCTGACAGAGCCGCCGTAGCTGCTCCCGACTCACGCCAGAGAGTGCCGTCATTTCCTCTAAAGTCCAGGGGTGGCTCAGGCGGCTCTTGACCTCGTCCCACAGTCGGGTCAGGGGTTCCGCGTCGTCGCCCGTATGAATCAGCCTCTGGGCATGGGTTTGAAGTAGCTGCACCCAACTTTGCAACGTATCGGCCTCAGCCTGCCCGGTGACTTCCTGGTAGAGCTGCCGCAGAAGAAAAGCGAACAGAGTCGTATCTGCCTGCCTCAGCACCGGGCGTTTACCGGGCACCACATCCGAGTGGTAGGTAACCCAGGAAACCTCCCAGACCTCGCCCTTCAGTGCCCTGTAGGCATGGAAAACCTCTGCGGGAGTGAGATATACCTGCCCCGCTTCACAGCGGTGCCAGGTGCCGTCTAAAAAGACCTCCCCGGCTCCACCTGTGCAAGCGAGTACCTGGCTCATGGGAAAGTGAGGCCGAATGAAGCAGAAGCCCTCACGCGCTTCTGACCAGCCTGCCAGAAAGATACCGTACTCCTGAAACGCGGGAGCATGGTGCGAGGAAATAAGCCACTCCTGCGTTCCCCGGCCAATGATATGGGTTTCAGACAGTCTCTCCAGTGAGCAACCAGGCACAGTCTATTTTAACCCTACTCCACTATAGCAACTTTGATACACTATTTTAGTATTTGGAGATTTCCGATGCCCCAGCCTAAAAAAACAACGACCGAAACAACTCCACCAGAAAAGAAGAATCCCAATCTGGCATCTATCGGCAATTTCGCCACGGAGCCAATGTGGGATGCACTTCAGGAAGAGATGCAGAAGTTCCGCAAAGAACGCGATGCGGCGGTCGATAGCGACACCGCTCCCACACATAAGGCAGCATGATTCGCTACTTTACCTACAGAGCAAACTCTGCAACTAGATCATCAGAAATCGTAGGGAGTTGATCTGCTAAGTAGGCGCGTGCCATTGCAGTGAATGCCTCAGGGTGATCTTTTGGCACATGTGGTTCGTCGCCAAGCAACTGCCGCAGCCGCCATTTGCAGTAGCGCATTTCCTCAGAGTCTGGTATCAGTTGGGCAATCCTAAGACTAAACAACACATCGTCGATCTTTTGGATTTGCTTACGACGCTCCTGCTCAAGATCAGTCCGATCTAGCCCACATACTTCACGAGTCTTTACCCCACGCTCTGTCTTGCAGACCAGCATTTCACGCTCCCACTCAAAATGCTCAGAAGGATCGTCACTGCAAGGATCAATCAACATCGCCTCATCAGATCCATCTAAGGCATATGGATCTGTCGGATTGAAAATCGGTTGCCTGCCATCAGGCATTAACGGAAACTGTGCCCCCTTGCAGCGTGAGTTACAATGTGTACAGGCCAATAGTAAATTATTCCAGCGATAGGCTAACAACGGATAGGCAGACTCGTGCCGAAAGTGTTCGACATCTAATTCACCTGGTATGGTGCTCTCACAATAGGCGCAGCGCTTCTGAAAAGAGCGTTCCAACGCTTTGAAAACATCAGTATGTCGATATATTTTAGAGTCAGCCTCGGGTTTCGTCTTTCGGAGTGCCAAATGATACCGGCAATGTTGAGCGCATAGTTGTCGTCCGCTCTCTGTACTTTTCCTTCGTAAAATCTCAGGTTCAGCCTCGCGGGTAACCGCGATCACTTCCCCTCGACCTTCCTCAACAGCTTTAGTACAACTGATGCTGCACTCCGAACCGCTTCCGCATCCAAATGGTCCGCACTCAGAAGCTCATCCCCTGTTTCAGTGGGTTCCGCTCTAACGCTATCTAGATACTCTGTAACCTGACGCAGTTTCTCACGCTCTTCATCCGTCAAAAGCCACTGCGCTTTTTTATCCCCCAAAGCCTGCCGCTCCAGATTTTTCTTCTCAATTTCCTCATCATAGTCAGTCTGAAGGCCAAATAGCCAACTCGTTAAAATTTGGCTTGCCCGCCAACCTTTCACAAAACCGTGTTCGTGCCGAGCTATAATTTTATTTTTTTCATTACTTAAAACTATAATTTTATCTTTATCTCCCAAATCCTGAGCAACAAAAGGGCTATGACTAGTTACAATAAACTGTAAATTAGGAAAAACAGAACGAATTTGCTTGACAATAGTCCTCTGCCAAAAAGGATGGAGGTGAATGTCAATTTCATCGATAAGCACCACGCCTTTTGCCAATAATGGATTTTCCATACCCGGAAACATTCTCACCATATGCCTAACAAGATCACCGACCCATCCGATCATGGATTGATACCCATCAGATAGATTATCGATT
This sequence comes from Armatimonas sp., assembly GCA_049840835.1. Lineage (GTDB taxonomy): Bacteria > Armatimonadota > Armatimonadia > Armatimonadales > Armatimonadaceae > JANLTX01. The sequence goes on from JASGJG010000035.1 coordinate 131,752, forward strand.
GAAATCAAATCACCATTATAATCAAAAATAACTTCTTTTTCAGGTGTTACCTTAGAAAATTTCGCACCTTCAGGGAGTATCATCTCTAACGACTGAGTACCCCTCAAAAACTCATTTTTTATTTCCTCAAATCTCGCAAGGGCCGTCTCTCTTTCTTTTTTAGAAGTTCGCCGAATTGTACGAATACCTTGTATTGTCTGCACAACACGCTCTTCACTATCAGCGATCAATTCTCCTAATTTGAGACTTTCATAATCTAAGTCACTCAGCCATGCCTTTAAAGGAACCAACGACTGATTATTTCCCAGCAACGACATTATCCTACTTTCAGGCGTACTACTGCGAATACTATCAGAATTATAATCAATTGCACTAAGATTTGCCAACCTTTTCGATCCATAACCTGCCAAAAAACACCAATTGTAATTCCTCCTCATAATATCTGATTCAATATTCCCACTGAGACTCCCAGACCCCGCAGAAAACCTCCAATTAAGATAACATTCGTTTCCTGTTTTTATTGAAATATCAAACTTTGAATTAACCTGAAACTTAACTATGACACTACCTTCTTTAGTCCCGTATTTAATCTTTTCAAATGGCGAATACATACCTAATGCTGCTAGAATAGCTCGCAGTACATTAGTTTTTCCCGTTCCATTTTCGCCTAGAAGTACTACCCACTTACATGCCTCACCTGATTCGTCAGTAAAATCTAAAAGTACGTCATCAAAACATGCAAAATTCTCGAGGTGGAGTGACCTAAGATACATGCAAAAATTATATCGCTGAAATGCAAAGCCCTCTGCGTTGCCATTGCTGGCGACACAGAGGGCTAGAAAGCTCCCCTCTCCCATGTTCAAGCCCGCTTCGCGGGTGGGAGAGGGGCTGGGGGTGAGGGCCTACTTAGAAGCCGCCCATTCCGGGCATGCCACCGCCGCCTGGTGCGGGCGCGGCTGCTGCCGGTTCGGGCTTCTCGGCGATCAGGGCCTCGGTGGTGAGGAGCAGACCGGCGATGGAGGCGGCGTTCTGCAGGGCAGAGCGGGTCACCTTGGCCGGGTCTACGACACCCTGGGCGAGCAGGTCAACGTACTCGTTGGTGGCTGCGTTGTACCCCTTACCGCCCTCACGGACGTTGTTGACCACAACAGAGCCTTCCTGGCCAGCGTTCTCCGCGATGGTGCGCAGAGGAGCTTCCAGGGCGCGAGCGATGATCTTGGCGCCGATCTTCTCGTCGCCAGTGTACTCGGCGTTCTGCACGGCCTCGATAGCCGCCAGCAGAGTCACGCCACCGCCAGCAACGATACCTTCTTCGACCGCAGCGCGGGTAGCGGAGAGAGCGTCCTCGATGCGGAGTTTCTTCTCTTTGAGTTCGGTCTCGGTGGCAGCGCCAACCTTGATAACCGCGACACCGCCCGCGAGCTTGGCCAGACGCTCCTGGAGCTTTTCGCGGTCGTAGTCAGAGTCTGTGTTGCCGATCTGGGAGCGAATCTGAGCGATGCGGCCCTGGATGGCTGCGGAATCACCGCCACCTTCCACGATGGTAGTGTCATCCTTGGTTATGACCACACGCTTGGCCTTGCCGAAGTAGGTGAGGTCCACGTTCTCCAGCTTGATGCCCAGGTCTTCGGTCAGGAACTTGCCCTCGGTCAGGATGGCGATATCTTCCATCATGGCCTTGCGGCGGTCGCCGAAACCAGGCGCCTTCACTGCTACTACGTTCAGGGTGCCGCGCAGCTTGTTCACTACCAGGGTGGCGAGCGCTTCACCGTCCACATCCTCAGCAATGATGAGGAGGGGCTTGCGCTGCTGCAGAACCTGCTCCAGCGGCTTCACCAGGTCAGCGATGGCAGAGATCTTCTTTTCGTAGAGGAAGATGTACGGATCTTCGAGAACCGCTTCCATGCGCTCTGCATCGGTGACCATGTAGGGGGAGATGTAGCCCTTATCGAACTGCATACCCTCAACCAGCTCTAGCTCGGTCTGGGTGCCCTTGGACTCCTCGACGGTAATCACGCCGTCTTTGCCGACCTGCTCCATGGCCTGGGCCACGAGCTTGCCGATGTTCTTGTCGTTGGCAGAGATGGTAGCAACGTTGGCGATAGCGTCCGCACCCTCAACCGGCTTGGCCAGCTCGGCGATCTTGGCAACGGCGACTTCCACGGCCTTATCGATACCGCGCTTGATGAGCATGGGGTTGGTACCCGCCGCCACGTTGCGCAGACCTTCTTTGACAATGGCTTGGGCCAGAACGGTGGCGGTAGTGGTACCATCACCGGCGACATCGTTGGTCTTGGAGGCGACTTCGCGAACGAGCTGGGCGCCCATGTTCTCGAACTTGTCTTCGACTTCGATTTCCTTGGCGATAGTCACACCGTCGTTCACGATGCTCGGCGCGCCGAACTTCTTCTCGAGAACCACGTTGCGGCCCTTGGGACCGAGGGTGACCTTCACAGCGTCGGCGAGAATATTGACGCCACGCTCCAGAGACCGGCGTGCGGCCTCATCGAACTGTAGATCCTTGGCTGCCATAGTTGCTTAGTTCTCCACGATTCCGAGGATATCGTCCTGGCGCAGGATAATAACTTCCTCCGCGCCGACCTTGATTTCGGTGCCGCTGTACTTGCCGTACACCACTTTGTCACCGACCTTGACTTCCATCGCAGCGACAGTGCCGTTGTCCAGAGTCTTGCCGGGTCCTACCGCGATTACCTCGGCGGTCTGCGGCTTCTCCTTGGCGGTGTCGGGGAGGACGATGCCTCCAGCGGTCTTCTCTTCCGCCTCCACCGACTTCACGACGATACGATCCCCCAGAGGCTTGAGCGTGCTCATGCGTTATCTGGCTCCTATACGTTAAGTTGAGTTGATTGTCTCAGCAGCCGTTAGCACTCTCGTGCTTCGTCTGCCAACCAGGGGATAGTCTACCGCATTCCGCCGGGTAGTTTCAAGGGGCGAATATTAACGAACCTCAGAGATTCTCGGAAGATTAGCTCTGTGCGCGGCGGGTAGGCCAGGGGTTCTTTTCCGGGGCCGCCTGCACGCCATGAAGCTGCTCTATGGCCATGCGAACTTCGCGGACAAACGTGGAGTAGCACGTGGCACAACCCATAAGCCCCTCGGTGTATAGTTCGTGCTCAGTTAGCCCACAATCGGGGCAGCGGCGCTCCGGTTTATCGCTCGGCATGGCCCAGTATACGTCCAATCAATTCTCTATAGCGGCTTGCTGTAGAGTCGCAATCATAGGCCGGTGATCGGAGGCGCTTTTATCTCCGGCATGGCATTCCTCTACGGCCCAGTACTTGGAGACAAAGATATGGTCGATTCGAACAAAAGACATCCCAAACCGGAGTGCATGCCCCGATGTATAGCCATATCCCTTGCCCGCTTCAGAAAACGCATTTCGTGCGCCAGATTGCAGTAGTAGCTGACAGGCTATGGAAGCCTCTGGCGCATTGAAGTCTCCCCCTAAGATATAGGGAAGTTTCTCGTTCTGGAGCGCTTCGGCAAGTTGCTTGCCCTGATTCAGGCGGGTAATGCTGTTAGATTCCAGGTCTGCTGTCGCGCCTGCTTTCCGCTCTTTCATAGCGGCCAGAGCCGGGCGGGGCGTACTCAAGTGCGTATCGAAGATCGCGATTTCGGTCTTGTCTGGAAGCTGGGTGACTACTCGCACGTACGCCGGGCGCTTCCAGGGATCATCGGCCAGCTTCGGTAGCTCCACTCGTTCAAAACTCAGTATGGGGAGCGCTGTACCCACCAGAAACTCACCATTGCTCTTGAAGTTCCACTCGGGGAACCAGTTGCGTAGCTGGGTCTCTAGCGGCCCGCCTAACTCTTGAATCAAAATAATATCCGGCTGCTCTTGTTTTATAACGGCAACGAGTTCTAGCGCGTCTCTCCCACCCCCTACGTTGTAGGTGATTACCTTCAGTGGTTTGCTCCCGGCTTTGACCATCGGCTGACTGGGAGAGGGAAAGCCGCGCAACCCCATAAGCGGGCCGAAGACAATCAACAGGGGCAACAGAGTCATGACAGGCAGCCGCCAGGATCGCTTGCCCTTGCCTTTTGTAAACAGTGCCGCTACAAACAGCACCAGCCCCGGCAATGCCCAGAGAATTTGCGGCAGGTAGAGACTTCCATTGAGAAACCAGGAGCGATCCGGCCCGGCAACTATAGCATCCCAGAGCCAGAAGAGAAAAGCGGCATAAAAAATAGTAAGCCCGCCAACCACCACATGTGCAGGCTTTATATTGGGCCGCTTTGTAGGTGCTGGTGTTGTGCCGGGCTTTGGGGTCATGGTTGCTCCACCGCAGCAAGCCCGGCAGCCTCCAGAGCGGCATCGAAGTCTCGTTGGCCCCGCGCTCCCATAGTGCGGCCTCGCTCTTTCTTGTCGCGAATTCGGTCGCCTTCCAGTGGTGGCATCATCCCCCAGTTCGCGTTCATGGGTGCGAAATCCTTACCCTCATACTGGCTCACATAGTAGGTCAAACAGCCCAGAGATGTCGTCTGTGGAAAGACAATTGGCTCGGTTCGGCTGGCGTTCAGGCCAGCGATTAAGCCCATAGCCGCCGACTCTAAATACCCTTCTACTCCCACTATCTGTCCGGCGAACCGGATTCGTGGGTCGGATTTCAATGCCAGAGTGCTATCTAACAGACTGGGGGAATGGATATAGGTGTTGCGGTGCATGACCCCATAGCGCACAAACTCGGCGTTTTCTAGCCCTGGTATGAGCTGTAGCACTTTCTTCTGTACGCCCCACTTCATGCGGGTCTGAAAGCCCACAAGGTTGTAGAGCGTGCCTGCTTTGTTCTCCTGCCGAAGCTGCACCACGGCCCAGGGGCGCCGCCCGGTGCGTGGATCAGTCAGCCCAACGGGCTTGAGAGGACCAAATGCCAGGGTGCGCTCCCCACGGCGCGCCAGCTCCTCTACCGGCAGACACGCCTCAAAGTATTTGATGTCCTCGAAATCATGTATGGGCGCTAGCTCTGCCTCCGTAATCGCCTTCCATAGCGCCTGGTACTCATCCTTCTCCATCGGGCAGTTCAGGTAGGCAGCATCATCGGAGGTATCGGCCTCCAACCCCTTGCCACGGCGACTGGCCCGAAAGACTTTGTCGTAGTCAATGGTAGAGGCGTCGACTATCGGAGCTACGGCGTCATAGAAGTACAGGTCATAGCGACCGGTTAGCTGGCCAATCTGAGCAGCAAGCGCATCCGAGGTCAGAGGGCCACTGGCAATGACTACCTGCCCGGTATCTGGAATTTCCGTGGCTTCATCGCGAATAAACTCGATGTTCGGCTCGTTTTGCAATCGCTCAGTAACCAGCTCGCTAAACGCTTCTCTATCGACCGCCAGCGCTTCGCCTGCAGGCACCGACGTAGCATCCGCACAGGAGACAATAAGCGAGTCCAGCTTGCGCATTTCGTTCTTCAGGAGCCCGCTGGCATTGGAGATATGGTTACTCTTGAACGAGTTCGAGCAGACGATTTCAGCGGCTTTATCGCTCTGATGTGCCGGAGTGAGTTTCTTGGGGCGCATCTCTATCAGGCGCACCTTCGCACCACGCCGCGCCGCCTGCCAGGCCGCCTCGCTCCCCGCCATACCCGCCCCGATAACCGTCACATCAAAACTCATAGAGAAAGTGTATCGTGCCTACCCAACGATATACTTAACACACCCATGGCACCGCAGAATACCCCTCGATATACCGACCTGACTGATGCCATTTCGGCGTTGCGGGAGCTTCCCCTGACCTTCGCGAGAGGTGCAAGCCGAGGAGAATTGTTCCAGCTTCGGGAGCTGTTAGTAGACACTGAAGCAGACATTGCCCCAGTCCTTGCTCTTTTTGAAGACCACGATGGATTCTCTAATAGTGGCTGGCCGGAGATGGATGAGCGGTTTGCCAGTTCCTACGGTACACGTTTCACCCTGATGCCCATAGGCGAGGTTATCGAAACGCGACGTTCGCTACAGCAGGAATGGCCCCAGGAGCCTGAGGAAGCGGCGATTTTTGAAAACCTGCTGCCCCTCTGGACGGATTCGGCCAACTTTATGTGCTTCTACCTGTCTGGTCCCCTGGCCGGACGACTGGGCTACCTCTGGCACGAAGTACCGTTCTTTATCCAGCCACTCTTCCGTGACATCCCCGCGCTTCTTTCTGACTTAGTACGCGAAGCCCGAACGGGAGAGAATGCTTTCGACTACCCTTCCAATACTCCCCGGCCAGAATGGGACGACGAAGACAGAGCACTTACCGAGCACTTCCTCAGGCTCTATCAGAGTACAGAAAACGCCCTTCTTCAGCAGAACGCCGGGAATAATGCTATCTATCTTTGCCCACCACAGCATCTGAAGTTGCTCCAGCCACTCCGAGAATCCGCACGCAATCTGGATACTTATGACTATAGAGCCCTGCTGCGCCGCCTGGAAAAGCGCGAAAACGGCGAAGAGATGGAGTAACTGTGCCAACTCTGATCTTCCCCGATAGACCGGGTAACTGGGATATTAGTGACCTTAAATATGCCGCAACCGCACTGAAGTGGAACACCTACGCTATGCGCTACAGGGTGCCAAATGACATACAGTTCGATAACCCAGTACTCTATGGCGATCCCCTGTTCTGCGACATCGTGGCTGCACAGCTAGGTGTTCGACTCATTGAACCACCCCACGATTTACTCCTACGGCTGGATCCACGCTTTACAAAGCGGCAAATAGCACTGAGCACTCTGGCCAAAGCACGAAAAGATCTCTCAAGGCCCATGTTCGTGAAGTCTGCCATAGACAAATCGATAGCAGCACGAGTCTATTCCAGTGGGGCGGATTTGCCCGATCAGAGTGTGGCGTCAGATGACTTGCCAGTGCTACTTTCCGAACCGGTTCGCTGGCTTCAGGAGTGGCGATTATTCATCCGGTGGGGGCGTATACTGGCGCATTCTCTCTACTTTCGTGACGGCATACTTGACATCGTGCGTACACGGGAAGAGAAGGCGGACATGCTGCGGTACGCCGAACCTCTTGTAGAAGAAATCGTTGAGTTACTTCCGGATGGAGTGGTATTGGATATAGGGATTATCGAGGGGGCTGGTTGGGCAGTGGTAGAGGCAAACCCCGTGTGGGGTGGTGGTATCTACGGTTGTGAGCCCCCTGATGTCCTGCGTGCCCTTGAAGTCGGCACGGTTTCTTTGGATAGTAACAGCCCGTTTCTACGCCCGGTAATACAGCTTGAAGAAGAATCATGAACCTGACCACTCTGCCGGAGCGCTTTGCCGTCTGGAAGCTAGCACCAGATACACCTCTGCCTACCCCAGATTTCTTTGCTGCTGTTCGAACAACCGAGGAGCTTTCTCTAGTAACTAGCGAAGCGCTGGCGCCGAAAAGTAGCGACACTTGCGAGCCAGGCTGGCGCGCTATTAAGGTACAGGGACCGCTGGACTTCTCGCTGGTGGGTATTCTGGCGGCACTGGCGGCACCACTTGCCAGAGCAGGCGTATCTATTTTCGCTATTTCTACGTTTGATACAGACTACCTATTGGTTAAAGAGGATCAGTTATCAGATGCTATTGCCGCACTACAGGCCGAAGGGCACACGTTCTCATAATCCTAAGAGGAACCAGGCTCTGGTCTTGTTCGTAACGGTTTTGATGGCCGCTGGCTGGATTTTTCGGCACCGGGTCTATACACTATTCACAGGAGGTTCGATGCCAAGATCGGTAGCGCAAGCAGTTTCTCAGTACGGTCCTAAGATGCGGGCGAAGTTCGCCCCAGCCTGTAAGAAGGCAGGCATCGCTTTCCCTCCGAAAACGCTGACTCTGCTGGCGTTTAAAGAAGAAAAGCAGTTAGAGATATGGTCTGGTAGAGAGAAACTGGCAGAGTATTCCGTGCTTGCTGCTAGCGGCGATATCGGCCCTAAGCGCCGTGAGGGCGACCGGCAGGTGCCGGAGGGTTTCTACCGACTTACCGTTCTGAATCCGAACTCAGCCTTTCACCTCTCTATCCGAGTGGACTACCCGAATGCCGAAGATATTGCTCACAAAACGGTGGAGCGAGCCCAGATGGGAGGCGACATCTATATCCATGGCAATGCAAAGTCTATTGGGTGCCTGGCTATGGGTGATGCCGCAATAGAGGAAATCTTTCCGCTGATTGCTACTGTGGGACTCCGGAACTGCAGAATCATTATTGCCCCCAGGGACCTGAGAACTCAGCCAATACCGGATTCCGATAATGCCTGGGTAAAATCACTCTATATTCGTTTGAAGAAAGCACTGAGAGTCTTTGTATGAACCCGGTTACCTATAGCCTCACCCCGGAAGATTGGGCGGAGCATCGTGTCTGGCTCTATGAAACACAGCCAGACAAAGAAACCCCGCGCCGACGGCAGCTCGCCTTCAGCCTGCTCATGCTGCTGCCTATGTATCTTTTTTTGACGGCTATTCTGGGTTTTTCTGTACCGCTATTCGTAACACTCGCTCTGGCCATTTTCGGCACTGTTGCTATCAATCGCTTCCTGTACTCTCCCGCACAAATTAAAAAGCAGATCTATGAGCGCACGCGTTTGGAGTCTACGCCCGGTGATACTCGCACGGTCTCGCTGACACCGCGTGGCGTACTGGAGGTAGACGACTGCGAGGAGCGCCTCACTCTCTACGATGCGATTACAGAGACAGCGCTGACCGATACGTTCCTGCATTGCAAAGACCGTAAAGGCGGCATTCTATTGATTCCGATGCGTGCCTTTGCTTCTTCCGCGGCAGCGGTAGCCTTTCATATGGAACTGGAAAACCGACGAATGCGCTATGCAGTTGGACTCACGCCTGCGATCTCCACACCCGTGGCTCTTGTGGAGACACCGCAGGTAATTTCCGTGACTCCTCAGGCACAGGCGGCACAACCCTGGTGGCGTAGTTCGGCCAAAGTGGACAATGAATCTGTAGCGAATCGTAAAAAGTAATCTATATTATTTTGCAAATTACCAGGTAACTTTTCTCTCTTAACATGCCGAGAATGGACTCTAAGAGCCTTCTACGACATGCGACGACTTACCTTTCTTCTCGCCTTGCCTGCCGCCGCCACGGTCCTGTTCCTCGCTGGCGCGCCCGCTCATGCCCAATCTCTGACCACCTTTGCGTCGGTAGATACCATTGGTCAGGTCTTCACCTTTATCAATGCTGGTGCGGGCAGTACGCTTGGCCTGACCCAGGCCAGTATCCCAGTTACCTTCCGCTATAAGGTTCTCAATGGGTACGGTGGCATCAATGTAGAAATCCCGGCAACCATGACTCTTACCGCCAATGTCACTGGTGGTGCGGGCGGCTTCCTTCAGCAGATGAACAACATCAGCATGGCCATCACGGCAAACACGCCAATCAATGGTCAGACCAACCTGCTGACTATGGGAGCAACGGGTCGCTTGAATGGGATTGAAGACGGTTCCGACATCGCAAACTTCGGTGGTAACACCCGAAATGGATTCACGGTTGGATTCTCCTCCGACTTCCTGAACTTCACGAATACCACGGACCGCTCTTTCAACTTTGCTCTAAACTCTCTGACTCCGCAGGCCAGTCTGAACGCGAACAATTACATGAATACATGGACTGCTGCTGGATTGGGCAACTTCGCCTCCAACCCGGCTCCGCAGACCTCCGTTCCAGAACCGTCTTCGCTAGCACTACTGGGTTTGGTAAGCCTTCCAGTACTGGCTATACGTCGCCGACGTTCTCTCTAAGAGAAATCACGAAAACCTAAAAATCCCCACTCCCATAAAGGGAGCGGGGATTTTTGCTTATGCGGCGAGGGCGCGTTTGCGAGTACGTTTATCCGCATACATAGCCATATCCGCTATGTCTAGAAGCGCTTGCTCTGTCAGGCCATCGCCGGGAGCAATAGCGATTCCTACGGAGAACCCTACAGATTGAAATCGCCCATCGTCACTGAGCACACGCTCCGTGGACATACGTAGCTGAGCCACCAACGCCTCGGCCTCCTGGCGGCTCTTTCCCAAAAGAATCAGTATAAATTCATCGCCACCCCGCCGAGCGACCAGCTCTCCTGGTCCGATGGTGCTTGCAGAATGTCTGCAAAGCGCTTCAGCAGCTCGTCGCCCACTCCGTGGCCGTAGGTGTCATTGATCTGCTTGAACCCATCCATGTCTAGATAGATCAATGCGAAATGAGCGCGCTTCTGAGTCAGCTGTTGAATCTTCTCAGAGAGACCGCGTGCACTTGCGAGGCCGGTTAGTGGGTCGCAGGTTGCTTGCCAGCGTGCTTCCCGCCGCCGAGCCCACTCACGCCCGGCCAGCATCTGAGACTCGATCACAAGCGCGATAAAAGGCAAGGTTCCCCACCCCCAGGCGGTCCAGATAGCCAGAGATAGCAGCGCTCCGGCATCCTCTAAATGGGTGAACATGGTGACACCGCTGAGCGACTCTCGCCAGGAGCGGCCAAAACGCAGCCGAAGCCCGACGCCTTGCATCGCCCGGTTCAATACATCCGAGCAGAGCGCGGAAGCTACACCGATAGGCAACAAAACATTGCGCGGGTCTAAAAAGAGCAAGCGGCATTCGTCGAACGTGTGAAGAGGTATCCCACCCCAGTGGTAGTACAGATAGCCGCGTAGATATACCAGAAAGGGCAGCCAGAGGATGGTGCTGGTAGTACCTATGGCCCTCACTGGAGTACCCATAAAGTAGTTCCACTCCAGCAGAACCCCAATACCATTCGCGATCAAATTTCCGATGGCACCGGCTTCCGGCCCATGGCGCAGCATCAGAATCAGAAAGAGCGCTTCGCCGGGGATATGCGTGAGCAAAGGTTCCCCTTTCTCATCTCGAAGCACAACCACCGGGCGGCGGCGAAATAGGGTAGCCAGAGCGCACGAGGCCAGGATTTCCAGCCATGGCAGCGTTGCCAATCCTCGCGCGGCGCAACAGGCCAGGGCCACCACTCCGCAGAGTATGCCCAACCATTGGTACCAGCCCCGTGTTCGCCAGTATTCCCGCATCTGTTCTATTGATTGTTGGCGGCGTGGATTATAAGGCGCATGCTACAATGGATGCCGGAGCGCGCCGCGCTCAACCACCACAGGAGCAAGAAGAAACTTGGCTGTACACAACGTAACGCTGATCCGGGGCGATGGCACCGGACCCGAGCTCGTCGAAGCGACCCGTCGGGTGCTGGAGGCCGCCGTCGCCACCAGCGGATCCTCGTTTAACTGGGACGTCGTCGAAGCAGGCGTCGATATCATGAAGACCGCGGGCACCCCGCTGCCCGATAACGTGCTGGAGTCCTGTCGCAAGAATAATGTTGCGCTCAAAGGCCCCATCACTACCCCCATCGGTACTGGTTTCCGCTCGGTGAACGTTGCCCTGCGCAAAGAGCTGGACCTCTATGCCTGTATCCGCCCCTGCAAGACCTATAAGGGCGTGCGCAGCCGCTACGAGAACATCGACATCACCATTGTGCGTGAGAACACCGAGGACCTCTATGCGGGCGTAGAGTACGACCTGGAGAGCCCCGAGGCCAAGCAGATTATCGAGATGGCTGGTGGCAAGATTCGCCAGGATGCGGCTATCTCTATCAAGCCTATCTCCATCTCCGGTACTCGCCGCATTGTGAAGGCTGCCTTCGACTACGCTGTAGAGAACAACCGCAAGAAAGTGACTGCGGTCTGCAAGGCGAACATCATGAAGTTCACCGACGGTCTCTTCTACCGCGTGGCCCAGGAAGTCGCGAAAGAGTATCCAGGTATTGAGTACGATGAGTGGCTGGTAGACGCCATGTGCATGCAGCTCGTGCAGAAGCCCGAGAACTACGATGTGCTGGTGATGCCGAACCTCTACGGCGATATTCTCTCCGACCTTGGCGCTGGCCTGGTGGGCGGCCTGGGTGTTGCCCCCGGTGCGAACATCGGCGATGGCTGCGCCCTGTTTGAGGCCACCCATGGTTCCGCCCCGAAGTACACGGGTCAGAACAAAGTCAACCCCACCGCGCTTATTCTTTCGGGCCTACTGATGCTGAAGTACCTGAAGGAAGATTCCGCCGCCGCGAAGCTGGAAGCCGCCGTGGAGAAGGTCATTGCCGAAGGCAAAGATGTCACCTACGACATGAAGCCCGACCGCAACGATCCCACCGCAGTGGGAACCTCCCAGATGGCCGACGCCATCATCGCCGCGCTGTAGTGACTCCTATGCTCCCCTTTTCTGTATATACAGAAAAGGGGAGCTTTTGTTTTTGGAGAGAGCAATGTTTGAACTTCATGGCTGGTTGGTATTACAGATTGACGAACCTTATGGTGGAAATAATAAATTAAGCATTGAAGAATATGATCTAAAAAACGCGAAATTCAAAGAGAAGTTCTTGGCCAAGGTTCAGCGTTTTCATCTCACTGAAAATATACATCAATGCAAACGTGGTCAATGGCAATACATGTTTACCTTTCAAGGTTTCCACAATCACTGCCACACAGAAATTTATGAAATCTTTAAATGGGTAGCGGATCACTCCAAGAAGTCTTACGGACTTCTATATACCTCCGACGGAGAAGGTGAGTACATGTTTGATTTTCGAGTTTGGGTCCTCAAAGACTCCCAATTCACGGAACATGGTGACCCATTCTTATCCCCTCGAATCCCGCACATAGGCTTTCCGAGACGAGGCAAAACTCATAAGTATCAAAAAGGCAGCCTGTAGCCACCTACGGCGATATGTCTACAGCTAAGATTATCCTCATCAATGGGGCCTCTAGCGCGGGGAAATCAACGCTTTGTCGAACCTTGCAAGTACATCTTCCCGAACCTTTCTGGCACTTCTCTATCGACCATATTCGGGATGCTGGAATCTTACCGAGCACTCGAATACGAAGCGGCGAGTTTCCCTGGAAAGACCTGCGCCCGGCGTTTTTCGAGGGTTTCTATCGTTGCCTTACTGCTCTAGCCAGTGCGGGCAATAATCTGCTGGTGGAGCATATCTATGAAACGCCAGAGCAGGTAGCCCGGCTCCACGAAGCCATTGCCCCCTTCGATGTTTTTACGGTCGGCATCCACTGCCCACCAGAGGAACTAGAGCGGCGTGAGCTAGCCCGTGGAGACAGACCTATCGGCGACGCCATTCGGGACTATGTTATCTGCCATACGTTCGGCGGTTACGATGTCGAAGTAGATTCCACACACCCTGCAGAGGACAATGCTGCACTGATTACAAAGGCCTGGCAGATGCGACTCAGGGACGCCCTACACGTTGAGTCGATGGAGCACTAGATACAGTGGTTACTCTAGGTGTCAGGTGCTTGGTAACTGATGTATTTATCTGCCGCAGTTCGCGCCAATTGCGAAGCGGAAGTTCCATACCAAGGTAGGTCAGGGCATAGTCTATAACCAATCCCAGAGGAAATAATGCCATATTGATCATAACCGATTCTGGTGCCGCAGGGGGATAAAAGTACATCCAAACTTCTGAAAACAGTAGCAATACTAAGCTGCTTCCTATCCAGGGTAGCCAGTATGATTTACTTGGATTGAGGGGAGTTTTATGTCGCCCTTTCCATCGCTTGCGTTGTGATTTGGTATGTGTAGATGCCTGGAAATAGATCGCAAAATAAGCTCCTACAAAGAGTCCTGGATGGAAGGCTATTCCGAAAGCGGGCACAAGCCACAGGCACATCATAATCAATAGGATTGCCCTACCTAGAAAACACAGTAGATAGCTGGGCTTCGTTGCCATACTGATTCAGTTTACCGAAATTACTTAATGGAATTCCCTAATCTCAAGCGGCAAGTTACCGGGTATAATCGGCCCAATGCGCCGCGAATACCATAGCTGGCACTCCCCTACCCTCGGCAAGACCATGGAGATTCTGGAGTTTGGGCACTCCGGTCTGCCGATTCTGGTCTTTCCTACCTCCAAGGGCAAGTTCTACGAGTACGAAGACCGTGGCATGGTGGGTGTGCTGGCAGACAAGATTGAAAACGGTTGGCTGCATCTGTGGTGCGTGGACTCCATAGATGCCTGGAGCTGGTACGACAGGTCCATTCACCCCCATGACCGTGCCCGCCGCCACGATGCCTACGAAGCCTACCTCATTCATGAGGTTCTGCCGCTGATTCGGACCCGAAATCCCCTGCCTGAGCTAGCCACTCATGGCTGCTCGTTTGGTGGGTTCCATGCCATCAACTTCGCGCTCAAGCACCCGGATTGTGTGACTCAGGCCGTGAGTTTCGGAGGCGGGTTCGACATGGCGAGTTTCTTCTCTGGCGTGAAGGACGGCCCCTGTTACTACAACCTGCCCTTCGACTACCTGCCTAACATGAATGATGGCTGGTTCTGGGACCGCTACCAGCGCATTCGCTGGATACTGGCCACGGGCGAGGTAGACATCTGCCGAGAAGATAACGAGCGGCTTTCGGGGCTATTCCATGCCAAGAGCATTCCGCACCAGCTGGATGTCTGGGGCGATGGCACCGGGCACGACTGGCCCTGGTGGGAGAAAATGGCGCGTGCGTACTTCTAAGGATAGGGAATCAAAATGAAAATCGGAGTTTTACACGGGCGAGAGAACTCGTTTCCCGGAGCACTGGTCGCCAAGATTAATGATCTGGCCGTAGACGGTATCACGGCCGAAGCGGTAAGTGTAGACGCAATTGCCATGGACAAGGTCTGGGACTACCGGGTAATCGTGGATCGTATCAGTCAGGATGTACCGTTCTATCGGGCCATGCTCAAGAACGCGGCGCTGGCCGGTACTACGATTATCAATAACCCGTTCTGGTGGTCCGCCGATGATAAGTTCTTCAACTACTCCCTGGCGCACAAACTTGGTGTAGCGATTCCCAACACCGTGCTCCTACCGCACAAGCAGCATCCGCCGGACATTACCGATCAGTCTCTGCGAAACCTGGATTATCCCCTGGATTGGGATGGTATCTTCGAGTACATCGGGTTCCCGGCATTCCTGAAACCACACGCTGGTGGTGGCTGGAAGCATGTCTATAAGTGCGACTCGCCGGAAGAAGTCTTCGCGGCGTATGACCAGACCGGTGATCTGTGTATGACCTTGCAGACCGGGGTGAATTTTACAGAGTACTACCGCTGCTACTGTATCGGGCAGAAGAATGTGCGCATCATGGCCTATGATCCGCGCCAGCCACATCACCTGCGCTATGTACAGAATCCAGAGCCGATTGAGAAGAGCCTGGAGAAGCGAATGATCGCCGACTGCCTGAAGATAAATAAGGCACTTGGCTACGATATGAATACGGTGGAGTTCGCCGTAGAAGATGGCATACCTTACGCAATTGACTTCGGGAATCCGGCTCCAGATGCCGACTATGATTCTGTGGGCCACGATAATTTTGTTTGGGTCGTAGAAGCTATGGCAGACCTGGCAATTACGAAGGCCAAAGAACCCATTAAAGCAGGGAAAGACCTGCGTTGGAGCAAGTTTTTATGAGACGATTTGTATGGTATAGCTGCCTGGCGCTGACTACTGTAGGTGCACTGGCTGGCCTGGGCTGCGGCGGTGGTGGAACGCCGAGCGGAAATGCAACACCTACTCCTACCCCTACACCTGGAGCGACGGCGACTCCTACGCCAACACCGACGCCTACCCCAACTCCCACTCCGACACCGCCGCCCGGCGCACCTGCGGCCCCTACCAATCTGGCTATAAGTATCACAGGCACAACGGCGACGCTGACCTGGGTAGACAATGCCAATAACGAAACGGGCTATCGGATTGAGCAGAATATCTCTGGCAGTGGTTGGACCGAGCTACAGACAGTAATAGCAGATGCCGCGAGTGCTACGATAAGTAGCCTGGCCAGCGATACCACCTACCAGTTCCGTGTTGTCGCTGTCAATGCCACGGGCTCGTCTGCACCGAGTAACGAAGTAAGTGGCTCGACATCGGGGCTTGTACAGCCGACCTACACGCTTACTGCACCCTACAACCCCAAGTACCTGACGTCGCTCAGCCCGCTTCTGAAGTGGAACCATACCAAAATCACCTACTCGGTGAATGCCTCAGCAGATGGTCGAAGCCCCGCTATTCTGGAAGCAGCACTTCAGAAAGCATTCGCGCGGTGGGCAACAGCTACCGGTAACCTACTCACATTTACCAAAGTGGATAGCGGTGCCGACCTCCCCATTACCTTTGTGCCTGCGTCCGACCCGGATCTAACCAGTGGTGAAGGCCAGGGAGCGGCCAGCTACACGGCCAATGGTTCCGCGCCGCGCCAGAACCTGGTTTCCACCGTGATCAAAATCAAGGTGGGGCTGGTAGAGGGTCAGCTCATTACCATTGCCTGTCATGAGATCGGCCACTCGCTGGGTATCACCGGGCACAGCTCGGACTCATCGGACATCATGTTCGGTGGGGCGCTCAGCACCACTACGCCGGTCAGTCAGCGCGATGCCAACACGCTGGCGAGCCTCTACCTGACCAACGATACAAACTAAAAGCAGAATATGAAGCCCAATTTCTCTATCGGCATTGAGGAAGAGTATCAGACCATCGACCCGGTAACGCGTGATCTGCGTTCCCACATCGATATGGAGCTTCTTGGCAAGGGGAAAGCCGCCCTGCGTGAGCAGGTAAAAGCCGAGATGCACCAGAGCGTTGTGGAGGTCGGTACTAATGTCTGCGCTACTGCTGCCGAAGCTCGCGCCCAAATCGTGGAGCTTCGGCAGACCATCATCAAACTAGCAGGAGAAAACGGGCTTAAGGTTGCCGCCGCCGGGACGCATCCTTTTGCGGACTGGCGGGCGCAGGCCATCTACCCCGATGATCGTTACGATGTGATTGTGGAAGACCTTCAGCAGGTCGCCCGCGAGAACCTGATTTTCGGATTACATGTGCACATCGGGGTAGAGGACAAAGAGACCGCTATTCGCCTCATGAACTCGGTGCGGTACTTCCTGCCGCATATCCTGGCACTCTCCACCAACTCGCCTTTCTGGCTGGGCCATAACACGGGTCTCAAGAGCTACCGGTGCAAGATCTTTGATAAGTTCCCACGTACCAACCTTCCGGACCACTTTGGTTCCTGGGCAGAGTTCGACAACTATGTGAAGATGCTCATCAAGACGGGGTGTATCGACAACGCCAAGAAAATCTGGTGGGATATCCGTCCGCATCCATTCTTCCCCACGCTGGAGTACCGCATCTGCGACGTACCGATGCGTATCGACGAAACTATCGCGCTGGCTGCCCTGATGCAGGCAACCCTGGCAAAACTCTGGAAACTGCATACCCGCAACCAGGACTACCGCCAGTACAGCCGCGCCCTGCTGATGGAAAACAAATGGCGCGCCTTGCGCTACGGCATCGATGGCAAACTCATCGACTTCGGCAAAGAGGAAGAGGTAGACGAGCGCTGCCTGATAGAAGAGTATTTAGAGTTCATTGATGATGTCGTAGATGAATTAGACTGCCGCAAGGAAGTAGAGTACATCCGCCGTATAGCTGCGGAAGGTACCGGTGCGGACCGCCAGCTCAAGGTCTACGAGGAAACCGGAGACCTGAAAGCCGTGGTCGATTACATCGTCCAGGAAACCGAGCGCCTGCCGGAGCTATAGATGCCTCTCCCCAGTCTTGAGGAAATCTGCCTTCGTAAGCCAGTCGGTCTTGACCGACCTCAGAGAGACATTTCTATATCCCCGAGTGGGAAGTTCCAGGCTACGGCACGACGGGTCGGAAGCTGTGCCTATCAGATACGCCTGAATAGCAGTGTCATTGATACCATTGCAGACAATCATGCAATCGTAGATTGCAAATGGTCCACAGACAATCGGCTGTGGACCTACCTGACATTCTATGACAGCAATTGGTATTCTTTTACCTATTCCGCAGCCAAAAACAAACGAATCACTCATCGCAAATTAGGGGGCATCTATGGTTCCACCTATTGGGGCAGTATCTCTGTAAAGTTACTTCAGATAAGCCCATCGGGACTGATTCATGGTTATGCGGGCTGTTTTCCCAGCTACTTCACCTTTCATGCCTGGAAGCCTTCTAAAGTTATCAGCAGCAATATCAAAGCATTTGAAAATCGCCATCCACGAAACATTGCGGAATCTACTGATGGCAAGACCTTTGCTGCCACCGTAAACGGCAAATTGCTGCTCTCTTCCGACGGCTCCAGCTGGCTACCAGTCGCCTGGTACGACGAAAGACAAATCGGTTTATTCTCCGAATTCCAGTTTTTCCAGAAAGATAAGAGTCTGACTATGCTAGCTCACCAGCAATCCAGATGCGAAAAATGGATATTGCCACTGGATAGACTCTCTACGAAACTAATTCCATCCCCTGCAACGAGGCCAATGATTCTGTGATAGACAATCTTCGACAGCAGTTCTCTGCCGCATACTCCGATGAGAAGTATGCACGGCTCAAAACCCTCCTAGAAGAGCGTGCAGGTTGCCCGGTGCCCTTTCGAGTTTGCGAGACGCCAGGATTTTTCACTGAGGATTCGCTAGACCAGCTAGCGCGCCTGGGACGAGAACTGACGGAGCAGATCGTCGGGAACAGCAGCTACTTAGAGATGGCGCAGGAGTCCATACCCACAGGTTTCCGCATTCCCAACATTGCCTCTCAGCCATTGTTCGTTCAGGCAGACTTCGGCTACGACGAAAACCTGGAGCCGAAGCTGGTGGAGATTCAAGGCTTTCCCTCTCTCTATGGCTTCCAGCCTCTTCTAGCGGAGACGTTTCGAGATGTCTACGAGTTGGATAGCAACCTGGGTATCTACATGAGCGGCATGGATGCCGCTAGCTACCGAGAGACGCTTCGCACGCTTATCTGCGCCGACACTGCCCCTGAAGAGACCTTTCTGCTGGAGCTCTATCCGGAGCAGCAAAAAACCCGCCCGGACTTTCTGGTGACCGAGAAGCTCTTAGGAGTGCGCGCGGTATGCGCCACGCAGGTAAAGCAGGTCGGCAATCAACTCTTTACCCCGGATGGCACACCGATCAAGCGTATCTATAACCGGCTTATCTTCGATGATCTGGTGCGCCAGAATGTAACACTGCCATTCGATGCTACAGCGGACTTAAATGTTACCTGGGCGGGACACCCGGCCTGGTACTTCCTGCTCTCCAAGCTCTCGTTGCCCTACTTCAAGCACTCCTGTGTGCCAGAGACCTATTTGCTCAGCGAGATATCTAAGCTCCCTGCCGACTTAGAGGAATGGGTGCTGAAGCCATTGTTCTCTTATGCCGGGCAGGGGGTCACCGTTGGCCCCACAAAAGAACAGATTCAGGCGGTAACAGAACCTACCCAGTGGCTCCTACAGCACAAGGTGCACTTTGTACCTACTGTAGACACTCCTGAGGGACCGACCAAGGTAGAGGTTCGCCTGATGTGCCTGTGGACTGAAGACGGCCTGAAGGGCGCAATTCCTCTGCTCCGGATGGGTCGTGGCGCGCTGATGGGCGTGGACCAGAACCGCGACGCTCGCTGGATTGGGGCGAGCGCGGCTCTGTTTATCTAACCATTTTTACAAAACGCCAGATTCGATCTGGAGGTTGCGTGTGCCTGCCCAGCGCTTCAGCACCTCCGCTCCTTGCTGAAGCAATTCATTGCTATGGCTATGCCGGGGTGAGGCATTGCACCACCCTCGCGCCTCTACAATGACACGCTGACGTGTGAGCCGCACAGTCAGCACGCGCTGCCAGCCTTCGGAGGTTTCCTGACGCACCGACCAGATAGAGACATCGCCCCGAATGCACTGGGCTCCGTAAGACGCGACACAGTGCTTCATAGCGGCTCCTTCCGCCACTAGCTCCAGCGCTTCGGTAATCTCCCGAACTTCCCAGCGATCCTCAGGAGTCCCGCCTACCCAGCCACGCACGCCACACCCCGCCCATTCGTCTACCTCGAATCGGGTACGCCAGCGCAGCCATTCGTGCCATGCTTGCATATGCTCGGTGACACTGGCGATTGTACGCCCCTTGAACGTGAATCCTTTCGGCAGTCGCTGCATTGTATTGTCTGTATGTGGGGTCTCTCGCTCAAAGAGCAGGTAGTCAATCAATGGACCAACCTGAGCGACGCGCAGCCCCTCTTCGTTACGGACCAGCCAGCTAATCAGCTCGGAGACAAAGGTTTCGTCACGCACTTTCTCACCGAGCTTTGACACGGCTACCTGTTGGGCCAGCTCTGCATAACCACCGATAGCCCGCGCTTGAGCCCAGCGAATTGCCGCTAACAGGGTCCGGAGTTCGCCGGGTGCTTCGGTCATGACCAGATGCGCGATACGCTTGCTGATTGGCAGCGGCAGCCGTGCTCTAGTGAGATTCTGCCCCAGGCCCACAGTTCGAAACGCGCACTGAAACGATTCGTCCTCGTGCCCCAGCCAGGAGGCATCAAAGAAAGCAGGCACGGGATAGCGAGCCAGCAGGTGCCTGGAAAGCTCGAAAAATAGCCCCCTCGACGTTGTCCCTTCCGGCTTCCACTCATTTACAGGACGAAGCCACCAGTGTCGGCGAAGCACCAGCATCAGGAGCCCATTGGCCAGCACCGGGTCAAAGCCTGCCTGATGAATCCCCTTCGCGCGTAGATGCTTCTGCACCATACAGAGTAGCAATGCCAGTGCTTCGGGCGCGCCGGGCTGCCTTTTTGCCTTTAGAAATAGAGGTCGCAGTCCCTGCAGGTTGGGATGCAGGGCTCCATGCTTTACATGGCGGCTATGGGCAAACTGGAGCAGCAAGTCATAGAGTTTTGACGTTCCTTTATCAGGATCAGGTAACGCAGACGCTGACGCTTCCGCTATCGGAGCGTTTCGTAGCGCAAGCTCACGGGCTTTCTCTTTGGTCCCCTTGCGAAGCCCGGTCCGCAGCCCCTTTTCCGCGCACCAGACCTGATAGTCTTTCAGGCAGGTGAAACCCAGTTCACGCAGGTGTTCCTGCGCGCCGGGAATCTGGCGGTTTTTCTCTCTGGTTCGCATAGTGTGTCTCCCGGCGGCTTTATCGGTCCGTCAGGAGACACTGCTAAAGTCAATACGTGGCTTTGTGGTTGCCTGGGGCGGTATTGGGAATGCGCCTCTCACCGGGGTAGATAGGTGGTACGGGCTGAAGAATCTTTCGGCGGGCTGGGGTCAGGCGCTCCAGTAATTCATCCGAGTAGACATAACCAAAGCGCGTGCCTGCCCAGCTCGGGCCATAGCGGTAGATAGTGACTCGCCGCTCTCCTTCGGTACTCGTCCGCGAGGAGCCGCCGTGAATCAGACCGTCTACGAATAGAAGCGCATCGCCTGCTTTGGCATAGACCGGGACCGCGCCTGGCAGGTCGTCCATGATGTCACCGGCAGCATAGTTGCCAATCTCTGGGTGCGGAAAGTTGGACTTATGGCTGCCCGGCACCACCATCGTCGCTCCATCCGTTGGTCCCACATCCGTGAGATAGAGCAGAATATTCACCTGCCCGCACCGAAACACGCCGTTGGTATAGAGATACCGCCCGCGTAGCGCTCCCTGGAACCCACCAGAGTGCGCCGGGTGATGCCCACCAGAGCGCCGGACAGTGGCGATGCACTCATCAATAAACAGGCCCTCTACATAGGACTTTTCCTCGCCGCAGTAGTGCCTCACATACTCTATCCAGCCGGGGTTGTCGATTAGCTCCTCGAACTCCGGCCCAGCCTCCACACAGTTATGCAGCTCGAACCCGGTGTCTTTTGTATAATCTCGGCGCTGAGCGTTGCCATACCACTCCCCTGTCTCCAGGTGATAAGGCAGGTTGTCAAACGCGGTATTGAGCCGCGCCAGGAAGTCAGCATCAATGGCGTTTTTCAGCAACAGGTAGCCGTTCAGGTCGAACAGGAAATCATCCAGCGGTGTCGGTTTCATCGCCAGTAGTCTCCGTGCGCATAGCGATAGGTTGGCAGGTCCTCACCAGTGCCCAGCGTTGGTGCGGCAAACTGAGGATCCGGAGTGTACACGAATGGCGTTTCTCCCTGACCGAAAAGGCTATCCGCACGGTGCTTCAGGCAACGGAGCAGAAGCTTCTGCTTCAAGGGAATGTACTCCGGCACATGCGGGCCGATCTGAGACTCAATCTCCGCCGGGCGAAACTCGTAGTAAACCACGCGGCGCAGGTGGGTCTGAGAGGCAGGCGAGCCATGGAGAGCAAGAATATTATGGAAAATCACATCGCCGGGGTTCATTAGAATCGGCACGCAGGTGTCATCTGTACCGAACTCTGCGCTGGCGTTCAGTTCACTGATTTTTTGCTTGGCATCTGCCGGAGCCCATTTATTGCTGCCCGGAATCCCCCAGAGGCAGTTCGAGAGGTCGGCGGTATCCAGATAGAAGTCCACATTGAAGATAGGATAGTTCTCTTCGCGGGTGAAGTCTGTACCTGCATCTCGATGCCAGGGAATCGCAGCCCCCAGCCCAGCGCGCTTGAAGACCATGGAGTCCCAGGTGGGAATGAAGTTCCTGCCCTGAAGCTTTTCGACCGATTTCAGCAGAAACGGATGCCCCAGTAGTGACTTACCCGCCTCTGTCTTGGCAATCACATACTCTACTCGAAACGGGGTACGCTCCCCGGTTACCTGATGGGGCTGATAAAGAAATCCGGATGAGTAAACTCCGGCAGCTCCAGCCCTTCTTCGGCGAGCTCAATCAGTACCCCGGTCTGCTCCTGCATCGCCCGTAGCTCATCGCCCTGAAGAAAGTTACGGACCACGAGTAAACCGTTGTCTCGGAAGAACTGCGCCTGTTCGTCGGTAATACACTCCTGCTTCGTTGCATCTACATAAGGAAAGGCGCTATCTGCCAGCGCCTGTGCCTGCTCTGTCGTCATTGCCATAGTCTAGATTGTAGAGAAGCAGCCACAGGAAAACCAGAGCCCTTTCGGGAAATTTCCTCCCGGATTCTCAGGTTCATGGAGATATTGCAGCAAGGCGCTATTGGATTCGGAGCGTGGCAGGCGCCGATTCGGGTCATGCCACAGGCGCACGCACACACCGATATAGAACTTAACTTCTTGCTTCAGGGAAGTGCCCGGTACTTTCTCAGCGATGGTTTTCTGACACTACCCCAGAAGCGCCTGGTGACTTTCTGGGCAGGTACACCACATCGCCTTGTCTCTGTCAGTCCAGACACAGAGTATCTCTGCCTAGTACTGCCACTCGGGTGGTTTCTTTCCTGGGGAATCAGTGGTGTTGGTGATCGGTTGCTTCGTGGGGAAGCCTTGATAGGCTCTGAGGCAGACGCGATACTGGATGAAGCACTGTTTCGCCGCTGGGCTGAGGAACTGGGGCATACCCCTGCCCCGGAGCCGACACGTATTGCACTACTAGAGATAGAAGCCCGCCTGAGGCGCTTTGGGCGGGGAGTCTCACCAGGGCAGCCTCGCACCCCCGATGGGGATACCGCAGCACGCCTGGCGGCGCTAGTAGGACAGCACTATACGGAGCAAGCGCTCCAGGTGCGAGGGCTGGCGGAGGTGCTGGGGCTGCATCCGAACTATGCCAACACAGTATTTCGACAGGCGACCGGGTTACCGCTTTGGGAGTATGTGCTGCGCCTGAGAGTCAGCCACGCGCAACGACTGCTGTTGACAACTGAGCTATCCACAGAAGCCATCGCGCATGAGAGTGGGTTCAGCTCCTCTAGCCGGTTCTACGCCGCTTTTCAGCGCCTGGTAGGAGCCACGCCCCGTGCCTTCCGGCAGGGGCAGCGGCTCAGTGATTGACCATTTTCTTGACAACGTCTTCCAGGTACGCCAGACCGTTAACTACCTTTTCGACTCCATCATAAACCATAGGCACAAATCCAGCTGTCTCTTTCGCCTTCTCGTTCAGGGCACTGGTTGGTGCCCGCTCGATAATCAGGTGTTGGATTTCCTCGTTCATCACCAGCACTTCATGAATGCTGATTCGTCCCAGGGTGCCCATGTCATTACACTTAGGGCAGCCGACTTTCTTTCCAATCAGAGGAATATCTACCGGATGCCCGGTTAGTAACTCTAAGAGCGCGCGCTCGTTGGCATCAGGCTCCGCCAATACACGGCAGTGCGGACAGAGTCGGCGTACCAGGCGCTGTGCCACTGACCCGGCCAGACCGGAGGCAATCAGAAAGGGCTCCACTCCCATATCGGTCAAACGAGCAGCCGCACCGGCAGCTTCATTACAGTGCAGTGTAGAAAGTACCAGGTGGCCAGTCATAGCCGCTTTGAAGGCAACTTCTGCTGTCTCTCCATCGCGAATCTCACCCACTAGAACAACATCGGGGTCCTGGCGGAGAATGGCGCGAAGCTGCGCGGCAAAGGTCAGCCCAGCCTTGGGGTTCACCATAGACTGCGAGATTCGATCCATTTCGTACTCAATGGGATCTTCGCAGGTCATGATGTTCATGGTAGGCGACATCACGGCGTTCAGCGACGCATACAGAGTTGTCGTTTTACCTGAGCCGGTGGGGCCAGTAACCAGAATGATTCCGTGGGGACGCTTGATGAGTTTTGCGAAATGCCCGAAGTTGACCGCAGAAAAGTCTAGTTGATCCAGGGTTTTCTGAGTCGCCCCTTTGTCGAGGATTCGCATGACCACGCGCTCACCAAACTGGTTGGGCAAACAGCTGACACGAAACTGGATATGGCGTTCATCGACGATGAGTGCGATACGTCCATCCTGCGGAACACGCTTCTCCGCGATATCCATGTCGCCCATGACCTTGATACGCGATACGAGCGCATTGTAGCTCTGGCGGGGCAACGTGTGTGCGACTACAAGCAACCCATCGATTCGGAAGCGGACCTCGAAGTCTTTCTTGTAGGGCTCGATGTGAATATCGCTGGCTCGGCGCCGAACGGCCTCTACAATCACCTGGTTGACAAATCGGGCGATGGGCCCATCATCGGAGGCATCGGCATCATCGTCCTCAAAGACCTCAGAAGGACTGGCGCCATCCAGCGAGGTCCCCAGTGCACGGACAATCTCCTCATCTGGTCCCTGATGTCTGAGATAGATTTGCTCAATCACCCGCCGCAGGCTCTCCGGGTCGGCCAGAACCGGAATCACGCGGGCGCGAGTATGCTGCTGCACCAGGTCAATAGCCGTAATGTTCCAGGGGTCAGCCAGCGCCACCCGGATATGGTTGTCGCCTTGAAGCCGCTCTTCTTCCGTGGGTAGCACGGGAATGAACAGGCTTCTCATGGCTTTTTCTCGCGGAATACGCGATACCAGTTCATCGGCAATAACGGCCTTGTCGATCTCGATAAACGGAACATCTACCTGATGCGAATACGCTAGCTGAATCTGCCCCTCGGTAGCCCAGCCGCGCTTGATAAGAATCGCTCCCAGTTTCTCTCGGGAGGCAAGCTGTTCGCTCAGCGCTTCATCAAGCTGATAGCCAGTGATAATGCCGCTCCGAATCAATATCTCACCCAGCTTCTGCCGAACCCCGAACCCACTATTGACTTTCAGGGGGACCAGGGCATCTGTAGGAACCAGTGCGGTCGTATCATCCGATGGCAGCGGAGACAGGTCGGGAACAACGATTCGAGGAGGAGTAGACGGTGGAGCCTGCGTTTCGGGTGCGGTCGAGATAATGACAAAGTTATTGAGCATCACCGGTTCTGGCACGGGCAAGGGAAGCTCGCTGATACTGGGTAGAGTCCCCTTTTTGTGGGCATCCAGCACCTCAATCACATTTTCTGCATCTAGCGGAAAATGGAGGAAGCTTGTGACCTCCACTTCCTGAGCTTCTGTCCGGAGTTCAAGGCTGTCATTATTCAGCGCGATAAAAAAGGGTACTTTGGCATTGAGGCCGGTACTCTCTCGAAGCTGCCGACAGAAGCTGATTCCATCGGCCTCCCCAAAGAGAACCGCATCACACTCCAGGTCTGGCAATCCCAGGCAGGTAAGTGCCTTCTGGGGGTCTCGGAGAACGGCCAACTCATGTCCGGCTTTCTCCAGAGCTTCATGTAACATCAGTGCCGTAAGGGCGTCGTCTTCTACCGCAAGAATTCGCATAACTTATCCCATGGTAGTTATCGGCAGGATAGCTGTATTTCTGCGGGGTGAAAACTTACTATTCTCGTGGAAAAGTTCACCCGAGGACTATCTGTGTGTCGCTGCCAGATAGCTGCTACTGCAGTCCGGTCACGGCATGTAGGATTGGGGCGGCTTCGGTATTTCGGCTTTCGAGACTAAGCTCACGCAGTGATACAGCCTTTGCCCCTAGAGAAACGGTAAGGCGCCGCGCATCTCCGACTCTCGGAGCGCTCGGGCAGGCATTGGGGTCGGTGCTGGCCGCAATGTTTTGCCCATAAACCAGAGGAACTTCACGCACCTCACCGGAGGCGAGGGCCACTTTGAGTGTTCCTATCTGTGTACCAGGGTCCGTCCGATGCGTCGTGGAAACCAGTACAACTAGCTCTCGCGCTCGCTGCCCTCCCAGTGTTACTGTCACCGCAGAGGGGAATGTCTGCGTTTCCCAGGGGCCAGACAGAGTTACTGGCTGGCTCAGGTCATACAGTATGCCATCAGCCATGCGCTGGAGGTTAGCTCCTAGCGTAAAGCCTCGGCTGGGGCGAAGCCGAGCAGGATCATGTCCAGCCCATGCTTGAGCGAACACAGCATCCGGATTCCAGGTGCTCTTTACGCCACCATTCCAGAAGGCTTCTGCTGCCAGCACCATAGCCACAAACTGCTTGCGCTCCGCGGTATCTAGAATGATCTCTTTCGACTCATAACCACACCAGGTAGTCTGAACCGCTCCCAGCGCGCCTGCTTCTGCGGCGGCACGAGCGAATCCGCTGATATTGCTCGGGTTGGCCCATGTTGCTGCCACGACTTTCTTGAACCCGGCCTCTTTGAGTTTCCGGAGAGAGGGATAGCTATCCAGAGCACTGTACTGCCAGTCAAACAGCACGATGTCCTTTGGCAGCTTCGCTCGCACGGCACGGGCCACTTCAGCCGTCGGTGCTGTCCCAAAGCAAGGCGCGACTTCTGAGG
Source organism: Armatimonas sp. (assembly GCA_049840835.1). Taxonomy (GTDB): domain Bacteria; phylum Armatimonadota; class Armatimonadia; order Armatimonadales; family Armatimonadaceae; genus JANLTX01. Next base: position 158,708 of record JASGJG010000035.1, read on the forward strand.
GATGCAGTGTCATATCTGCCCACATCCAGGTTTGCTTGCCGCGGCGTGCAAAGAAGTCTCGCCAATGGGTTGCACCGGTCGTAAATAGGTCTACAAAACTGCGCCCGGAAGAGCGATAGGGAAAGCGCCCACGCATCGTCACTTCATCCAGTCCGATATGGAATGCACTGGCTCCAAAGAGAGCATCTGCTTCGTCGAAGAAGCCCTCTAAATAGCGTATGGCTGTGGGGTTGGTGAAGTTCACGGCATAAGGCGTTTGAGGGTCTTCCGCGTATCCCTGGTTGGCTGGCTTGTTGAACAACCACTCCATATGCCCATAGCCCTGAATCAGAGGATAGCAGGTCAGCCCCTTGCTTCGTGCAAAGGCGATTTCCTCGCGCAGTCTTTCTGGGGTTCCGGCCCAGTCAGGAGCAACCGCCGGGTCATGCTTCCAGCGAACCTGCTCTACCTGTAGCACCAGGGTATTGAGCTTGAAGGGTGAGAAGATTCGCCCGATGAGTTTCTTGTGAAATTCCGGTGCGGTCTGCCCATGAAAGAGATGAACGCCCCGAAAAGAGAGTGTGGGCCAGTCTTGAATTCGTGCCGCACGCAGCAAGATTCCTCGGGCATCAGCGGCTACAAGCTGAAGTAGTGTTTGGGCCGCCCAGAGGGCGCCATTGGCGTCATAGCCCTGTGCTCGGGCTCCACCAGTATCTACGGCAATAGCATAGCCTTCGGCTTTTTGCGGAGGAGCAGGCTCCCCTCCTCGCCCAACTCGCAGTCCTACTCCCTCTCGTTTCAGGTTCAGCGTTATGCCAGTTCGGGCGGTAATGCCCTCAGCAAGCAGGGTCGCAGCAGTGGTATGAGCACCGTCATGGAAAATGACCGCCCCTGGAAGAAGCCGAAAAGAATCCCCCCGATAGTCTGCTTCTTTGGGTGTTGGGATTATCTGAGGCACTGGTGGCATAGGTGGCAGGTATGCCTCACTTTGGGCACGGATTGCTCTTTTGGGAGGTGCAGGCAGCTGCCCAGGCGTAGTAGTTGGGCGCGGTCCGATAGCAAAGGTGAAAGTAACGGTGCGTGTGCCACCAATTGGGAACATAGGAGCAGGAGAGCCAATCCCCCACCAGAGCGTGGGGAATGTCTGTGCCCAGCCCTGTGGGTCGGAGCGAGCATCGAACAGATTCGGTGCCTCAGCATCTCCCGTATAGCTTAGAGACACGACGCCCAGCGGTGTGGGGAATCGCCGCTCAGTAAGCCGATTCTGTGTCTGGGTACGCCCTATCGCTGGCGGCTGTGTGGTTACCAGATATCCGGTGAGATATGCTGCAGCATATTCCCAATCTGCAGGTTCCCGGCTTAGCTGTCGAAGAGTCAGAGTGACCTTGAAGACTGTATCGGTCAGGGTCAGCCGATAGATTGCCACCGCCGCTTCGTTTCGCGCGGTGATCGTGGCTGTGTGATTGGCGCTCCAACCATCGGTTTGCCAGGCCACGGAAGGCTGCCCGAAGAGAGTTCCTTGCCAGCCGCGCTTGACCAGATAGAGGGTCGATTGTCGAACGATCGGCACGCCATCTACGGTCAGCCGTAAGCCCGTGGCAGGGTTCCATGAGGCAGCCAGCCGACCAACACGATGTTCGGAAAGTTCGCTGTTCTTTGGCCTCACAGATACTGAGCCTTCACCGTGATTTCTCGCTCGGTAGAGGCGTTAGTGATTAGAAAACAGCAGTCTTTCCAGCGGGGTGGACCGAACTTCACTTTCGGGTCACGGCTGATGGCAAACCCCTCTTTGGGAATGCCGAAGAGCCCGGTGTCCATTTTCCCGTTCTTATTTTCATCATGGAGCACCATTAGGGTATATGTGCCAGCTTTGAGTTTCGGAAACTTCAAATTCGCTGTTTTTTGCTCGGTAATCTCTACCACGACATTGAAGCCAGTTTCCTTCTTTTTGTAGCTCTCTTCATCCGTGAAAAGCTGCGCGGCTACGATGCCTTTTGTGTTGCGTAGCCCGGTCACCGTAACTGTCAATGTTGATTCAGCAACTCCCGTTACAGAACTGGGCTTTAACTCCTTCCAGGCAGCTTCCGGCTCTGTAATTTCGGTGGCGGAGGCAACGTAGTCCAGGAAAGGCAGAAAAAAGGGAACCAGCTTCTTTCCTACAAAAAACATGTGAGAACCATTGATGGGCAAGTGGCGGCAAGCTTCGTCAAGAGTTGTCTGGATTGTCTCCCTAGTCGGATTGCCAACAGATGCTAGAACCAGGTAATTTTTATCGGCAAATTGCTCCCAGGCAGGCATGGGTATGGTCGCGTCTAGGAGCACCAAAGGGCAGGCTCTGGTAAGGTCCAGCGGCTTCGGCGGACGAATCATACAAAGTTATTGTACCTTGCAGGAATGCGGGTGCGCGTGTAGAATCAGCCAACAGAAGCCCCATGCCTGAAGACCCTGAAGAAGAAGGTTTTACCTTCGTAGATCGCCGCCGTAACCACCAGGAAGAGAGCGCACCGAAGCCCACCCCTGCCCCCCAAGAAGTCGTGGAAGCCCCTACTTTTTTGGCGCAAGATGCTGAGCAGGAGCTGGATTCCGAGGCGTTTGACCCGTCGCAGCTTCCCCCCGGTGACTACACCCTGCCCGATGTGCGCGAGATGCTCATTGAGTACATGATGGTGCTCCGTGATGTCTCTGTGCTGCGCCTTGGCCTTGCACCGAATCCGGCCACGGGTAAGAGTGAGCGTGATCTCACTCAAGCAAAAATCGCGATAGATACGATTGCATTTCTTGCGACTCAGATTGAGGCGGTCCTCCCTCCCGATGAGCGTCTGCCGCTGAAGGCGATGATCTCGGACCTCCAGCTGAACTATGTTCGGCAGACTGGCGGAGGGGCGGCTTAGCGTGTCAGTCGTTGAGGCGGCAGCGCCGCCTTTTGACCATGGGGGCGCTGGCTAATCGAGATGCGGCAGTGCACCCAGTTTTGGGAATGCTACTGCGACCTGACAGAGCTGATCGCAGATGCCGCGCACGACGGTATCGATACCTGGATGCCAGACGCCTTCGAGGATGCGCGCTTGCGCTTCGCCGAAGTTTTTGTTACGTCTCCCTTTGCCCCCAGCGACGATTTCGAGTCGCTCTTTCTCCCTACGTCGCTCTCAGCATTGATCATGAACGACCGAGGGCAGCTATTGGAGCAGCTAACCCGATCCCGCGAGGCACTGGAGCACTGGGCCGATGAATTATCGGACCGCCTTCGCCTGGCGGGATTGCTAGATGGCTGAGTTAGGGAGCCTGCCCTACTACGGTCACCTTTCCGACACTCCGAAATGCCAGCCCCTGCGCTCCCACACGGATTAATCTGGTAGGCGCTTCCACCGATGCCAAGTTAAGCGTCGCTACAGGGACAAAGGTATTGCTGTCGAATGCTTTGATGGCATCTGGTGAACCATCTACTAAAACCCAGATACGCCCCAATACATTGTCCGCACAGATCGCCCCCTGAGCATTAACGACTCCTAGTTTCTGCCGTGTCTCGGGATCATAAACCTCACCACCCGTAGTGTATAAGCGGCCTCCCTGGTAACGGATATCCTTGTTATAACCGGATGTCATCCCATTCAATCTATCATTCACCTGGAGTCCTGTATTATCCACAGTCATACGAACAAACTGAAAGTCAGAGATTTCATTTCCGTAGCCATAGAGCCGTGTAGAGGTACCGAATTCGATTACATTGCCTCCACCTGCAGCCGTCTGAGCTCTGGCAACACCATTATCATAGATAACAACTCCCTCGTGCCGCGGGCTAAATCCGACGTTCATCAAAGAGATTGCAACTACATTTTCATTATCTGGCTGAGCAGCAATATCTTCTACCTGAAGCGCATTGGGCAATGAGAATAGCAAATCAGGTGTCATTGTGTCCAGGTTCACTCGTCGGACTTGTCCTGAGCCGCGCAGCGCCACATAGAGGTAATGACAATTTGACGACATGGCAAGCTGAGAGGGCTCGCTTCCCACAAACACGGCGCTGCCGAGCGCTCCCGTAGCGATATCGATCGATTGAATGGAGTTGCCATTTGCTCCATTAGCACTGGGCAGACTTACCCAGATTTTCTGGCGCGTGGGGTCGTAGACAATGTCATTTGTAGTCAGCGATAGCGTAAAGTTTCCTGCGTTGCCTGTACCACCACCGCCTCCTCCAGTAGAACCGCCTCCCGTGGTCGTGCCTCCGCCAGTGCTAACAGTCACCGTTGCCGTGCCACTTTTGCCGGATTCCGTATCTGTGACTTGGATTGTCGCAACACCTGCAGCGATTGTGGTTAAACGTCCAGCGCCGTCTACCGTGGCGACCGTGCTAACACTACTTGCCCATTGCAGTCTACCGGGTGAGTGAAGGACAACCCGTCCCTGATTATCATAAGCTGTTGCAGTAAGGTTGGTTGTCTGACCGGTAGGCAAGGCAAGTGTGCCAGGGGTAAGCGCCACCTGGTTAATCGTACTAGTCATCGTGAGACTGACAGGTGTGACCTGGTTTGCCACAACAGTGATAGCCACTGTTCCCTGAGCCTGGGGGATTCCTGAGGCATCTGTGCCAGGATAAGCCATTGCGATCACATCGGTAGGGCCAACCGGGATTCGGTCAAAGTTTGCCGATGTAACCCCTCCTCCCGCAGGCCGAACTAGTGTCGCCTCTCCCACCAGCAACGGTCCTTGCATTAGCGAAACCCGAATGCTATTAGAAGCAAGCGGAATCAGTCTAGACGGTTCCGGCCATGCAACAGATATCGTAGCACGCCCTTGTACCTCGGAAACTTGTCCCCCCGAACAGCCTGAAAGCAAAACAAACAGAAGTGGGGCTGTTGCCATCACATACTGTAAAAACGCTCGTCTCTTCACCTATCGAACCTCCACGCCAACACCACCAGTTTCTGGGAAATCTCCCCCAGCTCCCACACCGCCTGTGCCAGGAAACTCTCCGCCGACAACAACCCCACCCGTAGCAACTATTATGCTTGCCTCTACATAACGTTCTGGATCATAAATACTCGTTGCTCGCACATGGTATGTGCCTACCATTACAGGAGCACTATAGTGCCCAGCCATATCGATTGTTCCGCCTGCCGCGCCTTCTACTACGCTCCAGACAACTCCTGTAGGCTCAGCGCTCAAGCTGCTAACATTAGCATTAAACGTGGCAGAGCTACCAGGAGCCAGGGTTACTTCTCGTGGGGAGATATCCATTGAAATAGTGGAGCGAGCGCTAATCGTTTGCGCCGGGCTGTTCACGCCATCCACGGTGACTGCTATTTGAGCAATACCTGGTCGAATAACCACAGCCTTGTTGTTTTCGAATCGCACCGCAGTTTCACCTGAAACAACCCGCCAGAAAAAGCTTTCTGCGGAGAGTGCCATCACTGCCCCGGTTGTATCCCGCACCTCTGTAAGCAGCGCCGCAGGCGTACCTGTAGTAACTATTTGCCCTGGCAGCACAGTAACAGAAGCCACCTGCCCGACAAGACTCACATCAGGAAGCATGCCGGAAGGGTTGGGAGCCACATTACCACCTCCCGTGGCAACAATGGCGCCATCGGCGGAGGCATTCCCGTAGAACATAATTTCCAATGGATGCTCTCCCGTCGTTACGGCCTCGGGAAACGTATAGGTGTGTTCATACGGCTCCATCGTCTCATCCCGGTGAACAATCAGCGTGACATCAGTACCGCTAACGCTGGCATTATGGAGAATAAAACGGGCGGAGAGAGCAGAGGCAGGCGCCTGGATTACTCGACTTCGAGCAGGCCAGCGAATAGTTATATCTATACTGCGCAATTCAGAGCTATTACCCCCTCCTCCCCCACAGCCTGCCAAAAATAATAGGACTAAAATTAACCCACATAATCGCATGTGCGCAGTATACCAAGACTGGACGTGCTTCTGAAAGCGCGGTATCTTAATCCGGCGATTTCGTCGGTCAGCGTTGCCCGTGCGCGCCAGGAAAGGTTTAGTTAGCGAAATGGCAATCCGCGTCGGTATCAACGGCTTCGGGCGCATCGGGCGCCTGACGTTTCGGGCAATCTACGAGAAGTATGGGCTTCAAGGCGATGTCCAGGTAGTAGCCCTTAATGACCTCACAGACGCACCCACGAACGCGCACCTGCTCAAGTACGACACCAACTACGGCCCCTTCCCCGGTGCTGTCAGCTACGAAGGCACGGACATTGTCGTAGACGGTCAGAAGATTCAGGTCTTCGCCGAGAAGGACCCTGCGGCGATTCCGTGGGGCAGCGAGAATGTGGACATCGTTATCGAGTCCACCGGTTTCTTCACGGATGCTACCAAGGCTGTGGCGCACCGCCGTGACAGCGTGAAGAAGGTCATTATCTCCGCTCCCGCCAAGAACGAGGACCTTACCATCGTTCTGGGTGTGAACGAGGGCATGTACGACCCGGCCAAGCACCATGTCATCTCCAACGCAAGCTGCACCACCAACGGTCTGGCTCCGGTCGCTAAGGTCCTGCACGAGCAGTACGGCATCGACAAGGGTATTCTGACCACGGTGCATGCCTACACCAACTCGCAGCGCACCGTGGACACCGCGTCCAAGGATCTGCGTGACGCCCGCGCCGCCGCTGAGAACATCGTTCCCAGCGCCACGGGTGCCGCTCGCGCCGTGGGTCTTGTGATTCCTGAGCTTCAGGGCAAGTTCACGGGCATGGCGTTCCGCGTGCCGGTTCCCACCGTGTCTGTAGTTGACTTCACCGCAACCCTGAACAAAGAGGCCAGCCCGGCGGAAATCAACGCCGCCATGAAGGCCGCCGCCGAAGGTCCGCTGAAGGGTATCCTGCAGTACACCGAGGAGCCGCTGGTTAGCTCCGACCTGAAGGGCAACGCTCACAGCTCCATCTTCTCCGCTCTGGACACGGTTGCTGTTGGCAACATGATCAAAGTGGTCAGCTGGTATGACAACGAGTGGGGCTACTCCAACCGAGTCGCCGACCTGCTCAACTTCCTGGAAGACAAGGGCCTGTAAAAAAGCCTGCTCTTTTAATGGGCCGGGAAAATTCCCCGGCCCTGAGTATTTTTATGGGCGAAATTATTGCGGCTATTCTCACTCTCATTCGTACTTTACTCATCGGTCCCTAGTGGGCAAAACTTATCTGCCTGGGAATAGTTGGTTCGATAGCTACTGCCATCTATCTGGATAATCGAAAGAGAAAAAACCAGGTCCGCGCACTACCCTTTGCTGGAATCAGCCTGAACGGCGAGCATAAGGTCTCACATATCATTCCCAGTGATTGCCCATTCCCCCAAAATATCTCAGAGCATCTGCGCGGCTTTCAGAACGCAGGCGAACTATATCATTACGCCTACCAGGAGTTCGAGGAAGCCCTATTCGATAAAATCGTCATTCACTCCAACAGTCTTCCGCCTGTCGCTTTTATCTATGACAAAAGCCTATCCGATGAGGAAAATCTGGCCCGATTGCGCAACTTGATGCCAGTCTGATGAGACTTTTTTTCTGTCGCGAAAAAGCACGCCGCGCCCGAGCACCCTTTATTGGTTATGTTAACTGGCGCGACTATCCGTGCCCCTGGGAGTATCTGGTTCCTCGAGAACATCCAAGCCCTAAAGGCAGCTATTTTATGGAAATGGAGTGGTTCGATTCCCTGGAGGGCGTGGCCTCTTCTCTGCGATCACACCCTTCTCCTGACAGGCTCTGGTTGGTGCTATCCGATGGCTCCCTCATCCGTCTTCCCTTTGATGCCTCGCTCAGTGATGAGCAAATCGCCGCTCAGATCTGCACAATTATCAACTAGCATCGGTCACTGACACAGAGATTGGTGCGCTTACAGCGTCATCTATACGGACAGAGATTTGTGCGACTCCCGCACGTAAAGCGGTCACTCGGTAGCTCGCAAGCATAGTGCCATTGTAGTCAATCCTGACCACCGGGTCCCCAGCTGGCTCTGAAGAGACTATCTCCCACTTCACGTCCTGATCGGCGACCCCGGCAAAGATAAACGGAAATCCACCAACGAACTGAGCCGCTGGAATCAGTTGGGCTTCCTGACCGACAGTAAGCGGCCCTAGAATTGGTAGTGCTAGTGTCAAGACATGGCCCGAGCCAGGCTGAAGAATAATATCTGGCAGCAAACCATCACTACCAGGGGTTACCTCTACCGTATTGGTCTGTAGCTGTCTCCCAGTGGCATTTGCACCAGCATGCACAGAAACAGTGACCTGGAATATCCCTGCCGCAACAGATTTGGTCGCCCTGTATTCTGCCACGTGAGCATCGCCTGTTAAGCGATCGCCCCGAATCTCAATTTCTTGAGCGGTGTCGTAAGCGGGAACTCCCTTGCGACGTAAGCGTACTTGAATGCTTCGACCATGGGAGTTGGGATCTACAGCGCGGCTGAGAGCGGGCCAGCGCACTCGAACCGTCGGAGTCACAGTAGCATCTCCCCCACCGCAACCGGCTAATGTAACTATCGCTCCCAAATACCAGAGTGAATCTCGACGTGTCATCGGCAGCATTATAATCGAAAACCAGATGCTCCGGCATGCTATACTCTTACTTCCTGACTCCCCGAATTAGAAACCGTAAATGAAATCTCGCGCGTTCACTCTTATTGAGCTTCTGGTTGTTATTGCCATCATCGCCATTCTGGCGGCCATTCTTTTCCCGGTCTTCGCACAGGCTCGGGAGAAAGCCCGCCAGACTACTTGCCTGAGCAACCTCAAGCAGCTAGGCACTTCTATGATGCTCTACACGCAGGACTACGATGAATCCCTGCCCCTTGCCGCTTACGCTGTTTCGGCCAGCGAGTTTCGTCTCTGGCATGACCTGATTGATCCTTACCTAAAAAACAAAGGAGTCTGGCACTGCCCTAGCAGCATAGTCCCGGTTACGGAAACAAGCGGGGCGATCACGGCACACTTCGGTTACAACGAGCACTACCTCACAACTTTGGCCTACAGCTTTGCTAATGCCAATGGTCATAGAGCAGTTACTCTGGCTGAAGTCGGCACTCCCACGGAGACTGTACTCCTGACCGACGCGAAGGCCAGCAAACCGGGCAGTTTTTGCGGACCAGACGGTAAGCATCTCTTGCCACCTTCCTCGGTTAGCCTTGACTGCTGGGGACGGCCCGCGCCTATTCACCACGAAACAGTCTCCGTGAGTTGGCTAGACTCCCATGTAAAAGCAGTACGTCTTGGTGGGTTCTACTCCGGGCAGACCCCCGTAGACAAATATTTCGATCTGGAGTAACAAAAAAGCCGGAGAGAAAATCTCTCCAGCTTTTTCTTGTTGATTTGCTCCTGTTAGTTCGGGCCGTTTGCCAGGAAACTCTGCCAGTTCGGGGCATCGCGGGAGATGGCGAGGCGAGAGAATCGCTGTCCGAAGCCGTTTGCCTGGTCGATATCAATGGTTCGATACTCTCGGGGCGTCGGCAGGAATGCCGCCAGACCATTGGAGTCTGCGTTTCCATTGGTGCCCGCATAGTAGCGAACTACCGCACTACGCACCGCAGCTTGAACTCTATTAGCTGCATTGATTACCCCAGGGTCGTTCACACGGGGTGTGGTCTGCCCTGTGGGTGTCTCGGTGAGTCGGCGGCAGAAATCTACCAGGTCCTTATTTTCCGGATAGTCGTAGCGATCTGTTGCGGCGCGTGCATCGGCAATCTGATTACCCCAGGTTGTCTTAGCCGCCATAAGCGCACTACCCAGTCCATCTAGCTCGGGCACAATCGCCGGAATTTTACTGAGCTCCAGTACAGACTGAGTGATGTTGGTGTTCGACCCATAAGTTGCCCACGTTTCATCGATGACATTGAGCGCGAAGTCTCGCGAAGCCATAGAGGGATTACGCACCAGGTTTGCCAGGAACGTATCATACGGATAACCACGACCGGGCGGGCTTTCCTCGGAACCGACGACCCAATCGGCCTTACCCTGAATCTCATAAGCTACTTCGAGCATCTGCATCAGGGAACAGTCTAGCACCAGCACATCCCACTTATGGCCAGGCAGGACTCTATCCAGGTCGATAGCTGTGGGCATCTCGATGGTATCGATATGGTTGCCGGTAGTGTCGTCGTAGCTCAGGCCACGGGTGATCGGGGTAGCGGCGGAGCGCGTTTGCTGGGAGCGCCAGCCTGCGCCGTGATTCTCGATAATGAGAATGTAGCGCTCGGCAGGAAATGCCTTGACTCCCCACTCGATAAAGTTCTGTAGTTCCCGATAGTCTCCCATATCGCAGTCGGGGCGCTGTGCCAGCACCGGCGAGGTGATATTGGAGAAATCACTATCCCGCTGAATCAGGAAGCGCCGGGTATCATCCCAGTTCCCACTGCTGGTGTCGTAGTCCTGGTCACCGGTTTTGGCAGAGATACGCTTGTATTGCACCACCAGATTTACATCTGCTGTGGTTCCTACCTCTTCCATCTGATTGACATTGAGGGTCATGTACTCCTCAAGGTCATTGGCTCCATTGATATAGTTAAGAACAGTGACTTTCTTAACCTTGTCTGAGCAGGCCGCTTGATTCACAGTCCACCCTGTTTGAGGCGGAGCACTGGTACAGGGTCCGGGTGGTTCGGGAGAGGGTAGTGTTGATCGGTCGCCGCCTCCCCCGCCGCAACCACCAACACCGACAGCAATACTTCCTAGGGCAAGGAATGCCCAGGCAATGGATAGGTTCAATCGCATTTCAGGTTCTTAGACAAACAAAATACCGGCTGGCTTCAGATTAAATCAGCCCAAGCTTCTGTCCCACACGCTCGAATGCGGCCAGTGCTTCATCGAAATCGGCCTGAGTATGGGCCGCGGTAGGCATGGTTCGCAGGCGGGCACGCCCCCGAGCGACGGTGGGGAAAACGATAGCAAGAGCCAGGATTCCCTCAGCCAGCAGCAGGCGTTGTGCCTCCTGGGTTAGCGCTTCATCGCCAATCATGACCGGAGTAATCGGGGTCTGGGTCATACCAGTATCGAAGCCCAGTTGCTGGAGCCCTGTCTGCCAGTAGCGTGCATTATTCCATAGGCGTTCTGTCAGCTCCGGCTCATTTTCTAGAATATTGATTCCGGTAAGACAAGCAGCGGCTGTAGCGGGTGGACAACCCGTGGAGAACAGAAACGGGCGGGCACGTTGCTTTAAGAAATCTACCAGCGGGCTTCCCCCGGCGATATAGCCGCCCATAACCCCAACGGCTTTCGAAAGCGTACCCAGCTGAATATCGACTTTATCGGTTACTCCGAAGTGGTAGGCAGTGCCGCGCCCGTTCTTCCCCATCACGCCGGAGCCATGGGCATCGTCCACCATCACAGCGGCGTCGTAGGTCTCAGCCAGTGCGCAGATTTTATCTAGCGGTGCGATATCCCCATCCATGGAGAAAACGCCATCTGTAATAATCAGTCGTTTCTTTGCGTCCTGGGCGCCCTTGAGAGCATCTTCCAGGGCATTCATGTCGTTGTGAGCGTAGATAGCGCGCTTGGCCTTAGAAAGACGTACACCGTCGATAATAGAAGCATGGTTGAGCGCGTCGGTAATAATCGCGTCACCATCTTCCATAATCGTCGGAATCGTGCCCGAGTTACAGGTGAAGCCGGACTGGAACAGCATGGCCGCTTCCACGCCTTTGAACTGCGCGATACGCTTCTCTAAATCATTGTGAAGCTGCAGGTTCCCAATAATCGGGCGCACCGCTCCCCCGCCCGCTCCGAACTCCAGCGCGGCATCTGCGGCAGCCTTGCGCAGGCGCATATCCCCCGCCAGCCCGAGATAGTTATTAGACGAAAGGTTGATAAGCTCGCGACCATCGACCTCCACACGCGCACCCGGAGCACCATCCAGGGTCACCAGGGGCTTGTAAAGATGCTCTTCTTTGAGCTGGTCGAGCTGCGCATTCAGATAGGCGTTCAGAGTAGAATTCATACTGTCCTGATTCTACCAGAATGTCTTACTTCCACTGCAAACTCTTCACCTCAGCAGGGGCAATAAAGCGCACCGAACCATCACAGAACCCTACCAGCGCTTTGCCGCTATAGCGAAAGTTCAGCGCCTCAGGCTTCCCCTCAAAGAACAGCACCGTATTTTGAGGATCTTTGATGGAAGCATCCGTTCGCCCGGTCAGGTTTGTATTGAAGAAGAAACTGATCGTACCTGGTTTATCCAGAGGTGATGTAAAGACAGATTTCGTCTTTAGATAAGGGGTCAGCTCTTTTATATAGTTCTCCTGTGTCAGGAGATACTTTTCGTCATTGTCTATAGCGTGCATCAGTGCCGCAGTCGTAACCTGCCTCAAGTTGGAACGAGCGTCTGTCTGCTTGTTCATCGCTGTCGCCCGTTCCAGTACTTCTGGATAAGCCAGTACAGTAGCCACATTGGCTAGATTCCCTGGCTCCGATTTCGTATCCGGCTTAGGTGCAATGATAAGCCATTTCCCACCAGCCTTTACCATATCCAGCTGCTCTGGCTTCGGCTTCTGGGGTTTACCCTCGGGTGGCAGCGCTCCCAATAGATACTGCACCCGCACCTGACTCTTAGTGATTTGCTTTACCTTGATACTACTAACGGAAAGAATGGTCGGCTTCTCGTTTTCGTTTTTAAAGGCGACATCCAGCGCGGGGTTGTTCTTGCCGTTGTAAACAAGCACTTCCATAGCACGTCTCTCTCGGTGATTGAACGCGACCACAAACGACTGCAGTGTTTTTTGCGGCGTGGAAGAACCACCAGCGGGAGGTCCGAAAAACATGCCACATCTTACCTGAGATTTTTACAGAAATAGCAGACAGAGTCGGGTTAAAATACGGCATGCTCTTTCGTCGAAAACCCGCTATGGATGCTGCCTGGGAAAAGGCGCAGAAATTACTGCAAGCCAACCGAACCGCCGAGGCAGAAGGCATACTTGCGGAGGCCCTTAAGAACACACCCGATGACACCGAAGCCTATTTTTCCGGCGTGGAGTATCTGGCTACCGCACAGTTTCTAGGCAATATGCCTGACCGGTCTATGCAGACGCTATTAGACGGCTGTGATAAACCAGACCCCACAGATGAGGCCGCTCGAAAGCAGCGCCTCACTCTGTTCATGAATGCCGGTGAGCTTTTACTGCGGCAAGGACGCTTTGAAGAAGCCGAGCAAATACTCCGGCGCGGACAGGAGGGGCGTGAGAGCTTTTATGGTAAGGCTCACGCAGGTTACGCTTTCGGGCTGGAGCCACTGGCCGACGTAACTCTAGCGCAGGGCAGATACGCGGAAGCCGCCGCACTCTATGAGCAGGCACTGGAGGTTTTCCAGAAAGAGCGACACCCACGTGCTCTTGGTACCCTGGCGCGAGTGCTTCTCTGTCAGAAGCTCACTGCCCCAAATACAAATCCCTATGAAACAGCCTCTATGGAGAAGGCTGCCTGGGAAGAGCTTACCAGCGCAACTATCGGCCTGGCCGGGCAGCTCCCCAATGGTGCGGCAGCATCGGCGCTCTGGGACCTGCAAAAGCAGCTCGCTGTTCAACTGGGCGAGGGGCATGCCTTGCGTGAGGCTTTACTGACCCTGATAAGCAACCTGGAGCGCGAGGCTGAGAACCCAGTGGGGAGCCAGAAGGCGCTGAAGCTATTGGCAAACCTCTATCATGGTAATCGCCAGCTAGAGCCAATGCTGGAAGCCATGATGGGCCTGGCAATGGCTCAGAGCGAGGCGGATGACCATGAGGCGGCACAGGCAACCTACCGGGATGTCGTGGAGCGAGCCATAAAGTACGGCAAGCCCAAAGCTCAAGTTCGGGCTCTACACAACCAGGGTCTGCATCTGGCGGAGTTAGACCGCCGGGAAGAGGCAGAAGTAGCCCTGCGCCAGGCAGTCGCTCTAGGTGTCGAAAAAGATAGCTCACGAGCGAAAGTGGCGTTAGGCATCTTTTTGCAGCACGGCGGTAATCTGACAGAAGCAGAGCCATTACTGACTCAGGCACTGAAAGAGCTTCCGGCAGATGCGCCGGATACGTTCCCGGCACGCAATCATTTGCAGGCCATTAAGGAAAACCGCTCTTGTGGCTGTGGGGATGGCGAAGGGGCGCTCCGCGAGGGATTCCAGGCGTTTTTAGAGACCCAGCTTCCCCCAGAGTTTCTGGGAGCTGTGACTGTGGATTTCGCGGGAGAGAGTATGGAGGTCCATGTTACGCGCACGCTAAACGAGGAAGAAGCAGAGCGCCTACAACTAGTACTTCATCATGCCCTGGCCACCTACATCTCGAACATGACTTCCTAGAAAAGGAACTTTCAGAGCGACATAGCGGTACAATAGGGCAACTCAATTCGGGAGAATCTCTTTATGAAGCGCTCTTTTATCGCGGCGGCAGGTGTCGCTGCCCTCGCCGCTGTTGCGTTCGCCGCTCCTAATTCGGGGCTGAATCCGGGCGAGTCGGTCACCCCGTTTCATCCGCGCCACGTGGTAGGTCCGCTGGCGGGTACCAACAACTGCTTCCCCTGTACCTTCCAGAATCGCCCGCAGGTTCAGGTCTGGGTGAATGGGGATAACCCACAGAACGTGAAGCAGATTGCTTCTACTCTGGCCACCGCCATGGACTCCTACAAGGCAAAAGAGTTCAAGGCCATGGTTGTCTTTGTAGCTGAGAATCCTGGTGATGGGAAGCTACCTATAACTCTGAAGCAGCTCGCCAAAGATATCAAGTCCGATAAGGTTGCCCTATCTATCGTTGGTCGCGATGATGACTCGCTGAGTAACTACAAGATCAACCTGGCCCCTTCGGTGAAGAACACGGTTCTGGTTTACAAGAACTGGCAGATCGCCGACAAGATGGTGAACCTGAACGCGGATGAGAAGGGCAAGACAGCCCTGAACACCGCCATTGCCAAGATTACCAAGTAATCACAAACACAAAAAAAACAGCCCCGGTGGATTCCACCGGGGCTGTTTTTTTTGCCAGCTTAGCGCACGAACGACATCTTGCGGGGAAGCTTGTCATCACGCATGGAGGCGTTGTAGAGGAACGCTGCCATGACGACTGCTGCCTGCTTCATATCGTCGATCTGAATACGGTCGAACGTATCCTGATTCGAGTGGTGCGTGCGGGTGTCGTACTCGATTGTGTCCTGAATGAACTGGAACCCTGGCAGACCGGCGCTATCGAAGGGCAGGTGGTCAGTGCCGCCTGTATTGCGGCGGGTCACCGTGGTCGCGCCCAGGTCACTGAAGGGTTTCAGCCACTCTGAGAAGATTGGCATCACCGCATCGTTACCCTGGCACCATACGCCACGAATCTTACCGGTACCGTTGTCCAGGTTGAAGTAGGCCGAGAACTTATCGTACTCCGGCTTCGGGGTAGAGGCGGTGCCGAAGTGCTCGCGCACATAGGCGGTTGATCCGAAGATGCCCTGCTCCTCACCGGTCCACAGTCCGATTCGGATGGTACGGCGGGGTTTTACTCCCAGCGCCTTCAGAATCCGAACAGCTTCCATGCCCACACTCACGCCAGCGGCATTATCGGTGGCGCCGGTACCGCCGTGCCAGGAGTCCAGGTGGCCACCGCACATCACGATTTCGTCGGCCTTATCCGACCCCGGAATCTCCGCAGTGGTATTGGAGACCATGGAGTCATCGTTGCCGTTGAGCTTGGTCTTCAGCTCCAGGTCTACCTGTACCTTCTCGCCAGCTTTCACCATGCGTGCCAGGCGATTGAAGTGCTCCGCAGAGACAGCAATCTGAGGCACGATCTTGCCATCGGCTTCCTTCTTCCACGGCGAGATGCGGCGTGCGGCTGCACCACCCCCACCGAACGGCCCACCGGCGCCAGGACCGGGCTGACCATCTGCAGGTGGGGTAGGAGGAGTCGGTGGTGCGGGCGGAGGGACAACAGTGGCTTGCTGTACGAACACAGTGCCACCATCTCCACGGCCTGCATCCAGAACCGCAGCTACGCCTTCGGTCTTCAAGAAGGTCTGAATCACACGCTGGAGGTTAAGCTGCTGCGCGAAGTTACCTGCACCCGCACCTGCTCCACCGGGACGGCCACCACCGGGGAAGCCACCACCCCCACCGGGGCGAGGCGCTTGAGGCTGAGATAGAGCAGCAAGCTGCTCATCCGTATAGCGCTCTCCCTGAGCGGTAAAGTGTGCCGCTACCGGGCGCAGTGCTCCGAAGAGAACCACCTTACCCTTGAGTTTACCCTTGTAGGCATCCAGTCCGGCAGCATCGGTGACATCCAGATAAACGAGCTCCCCCTTGGCTTTCACGCTGGGCGACCAGGCTTTCGGGCAGGAGATAACGGTAAACGGAGTAGGACCAGTTACTGTGAGGCTGAATTTCTCACAGGTCCAGCCCCGGCCAAAGGGTCCCCATGGTTCCAGCTTGCCATTCACCAGCCCCCAACCGGTGAGTTTAGACTTGGTCCATTCATTCGCGCGTAGCAGGCCAGGCGAGCCGGTCAGGCGCGGCCCGATGACCTCGGTTAGATACGATAGTGTTTCTGGTAGCTGAGAACGATTCAGGCCTTCCTCGCGAATGCGGGCCATCATGTCCATGTCTACTTTTTCCTGGGCCAGACACGGCAGTGCCGTAAGAAGTACCAGGGGAGTTAGAAAGAAAATAGCTTTCATGTGGGCCACTATACCTCAAAATGGCGACAATTTTGAGGGCGTGCTATACTTCGGCGGCCTGACCTCCAATTTAGCGAGTCGGGCAGTAAGGACGATTTTATTAATGGGTAACTCTACTGTCGCTATCTATTGGGATTTCGAGAACCTCCACGCAGCACTCTTCGAGGAAGTCCATGGCACGGGCTCCTACCGCAACAAAGACCGACGCTTTGGTCCCCAGGACGTACTGGTCAGTGTGCGGGCAGTTCTCGACTTCGCAGCGACACTTGGTCCGGTGAGCATCAATCGAGCGTACGGCAACTGGCAATGGCTGGCACGCTACCGAGACGAGCTCTCCGAAGGTGGCTTAGAGCTGATTCAGATCTACCCCCGCGGCGCACGGGCGAGTGCCGATGTGAAGATGGCAATGGATGCGGTGCAGGATCTCTGCAACCATTCGCATATCCAGACAGTCATCCTGGTCGGTGGAGATGCGGATCATTCCGCACTGGCACAGAAGATTCGTGAGGGCGGGCGTCGTGTGGTGGGAATCGCACCAGAGCAGACGGCAAGCGGATTCTGGGTGCGCGCCTCTGATGAGTTCAAGTTCTACCAGGCACTGGTTTCTCGCTCCGAGGGCCAGGTTCTAGAAGCCGATGCAGAACTTCAGGAAGAAGCCCGTGAGTTGGTGGCAGCAGCTCTGCGCAAGGCTATCTCGCTTTCTGGTTATAGCGAGGTTACTCCCGAAGACCTGCGTGCTTCTGCTCTGCGCCTCGATCCTTCGTTTGACCCCGCGCACTATGGTGCAGGCGGTCTGGGTGCTCTGGTGAGCGCCTTCTCCGATATGGTGGAGATCACTGAAGACGACCTGATTCGCTTCAAGAGTGGCAGTAGCGCGGCCACACGACCTGCCAGTGCTCCCCGTAGCACCGGCTATGCCTCGAGCGGTGGCTATGGTCGTGAGCGTGGCGTGCAGGATCGCTACGAGTATGTACTCTACCGTGGTACATTCCGCCCCCTGCCCTACCCCTGGTGGCGCCGTGGCGTGGAGTGCTATGAAGAGGCCATCCGCACACACAGCGACCGCTACATGCCCACGTTCGAGTTCTGGGAAGAGCAGGCTTCCAAGCTCCTTGCTGCCAAGGGCCTGGATGCTGACCCACTCATGGCACACCGCCTGCGCGGTAGCCTCTGGGCACTCCGCCAGTTCGTTCTTCTACCAGACCGCAACGGTGTCTCCCTGAGCGACTCTGTGTGGGAAAAAGAGCTAACCCTGCTGGAGAGCGTAGACGAAGAGATCGTAAGGCGACTCCTGCGCTACGGTCTGGCCCCGCTGGATGTCGATGCCGTTGGCCGTATTCTCTTCGGCCCCGAAGGCGAGGAGCACCGCGAGGAAGTGATCGAGGCCATCTCTATCGTCGCCGAAGAGCTCGGCATGAAGGAAGAGCAAGCCTACATCGCCCCGTCTGCAGGAGCATCTCCTGAGGAGCCAGCTCCCGCCGAGTAACGCAACTACTCAGCCTTTCCAATCTCCCTGCCTCCATTCGAATGGGTGGAGACAGGGAGATAGTATGCAAATGTCCTCCCCACCCGTCAGCATCATTCTGTTGAATGGGGCTTCCTCCTCAGGCAAAACAACGCTCGGACGCGCCTTGCAAGCGCAACTGAAGACTCCCTACTTTTATTTTTCATCGGACCAGCTGGTTGAAGCGCAAGTCCTGCCTCGCTTGGATCGGACGGTGCAAGAGGGAGATTGGGCTTGGCGAACTATCCGGCCTCGATTCTTTGACGGCTTCCACCAGTGCATCGCTGCTTTGGCAAACGCAGGCAATCCTTTGATTGTGGAGCATGTATTTGAATACCAGGCCTGGTTAGAGGATTGCATTCGACTCCTGGCCAACTTCGACGTCTTTTATGTCGGTGTGCACTGTCCCCTTGAAGAACTAGAACGACGCGAGCGGGAACGAGGAAATCGCACTCCTGGCGAAGGACGGTCACATCTGGAAGATGGAGTTCATACCTGGTGCGAATACGATTTTGAAGTAGACACTTCGGTAAATACTCCCGCAGAGAATGCCAGGCTCATTGAGCAGGCACTAAAGAACACTCCCAGACCGTTCGTTTTTCGTCGCAGATACGTAAGCCAGCCTAACATGTAGGTGGCGAGTCTTTAGAAGCTCCCACCTTTGAGAATAGCCCAGTCAGTGCTGGCAGAAGCGGAGAAGCCGCAACTAGAATGGAGCCGATGTCGCCCCTTGTTATTCCTGGCCAGTTAAAGATAAACAGGTCAGCTGCAAGGTGGGAAAGTACCACGGTAAGTGCATCGAACCGGAAAAACGCCCATCCCCATATGATTCCGATAACGCTCATCACCAGCGTCCGGCCCCAGAAGGGATCTGTGGGGGGCAGAAACCCCAGCGAGGCATGAGTCAGGCCATAGACGATACCTGGTAACAGAATGGCCAGCCAGCGCAGTTTAGTCTTGCTTTCCAGCCAGGTAGCGGCAAAGTAGCGGTATCCGAGTTCCTCTAAGAGCGCAATCTGTAGAAAGTAGCTCAGCGTCACCAATGGTGGGTAGACGGAGTTAGCGATTATCAGATTGAAGGCGCGTGGTTGAAGCGCGACTTTCCCACTAAAGAATGCCTGTAGTACCCACACCAGACCAGCCATGACACCGCCGCAGACAATGCCTATTAGAAAGCCATTGCGTGAGGCATCAGCCACGCTCGGTGTGCGCCAACGCCCACGCACCAGCGCATTCAAGGTCGCTCCCTTGGATCCATTGCGTAGCTCATGGTCCAGGGCATCACCCGCGGAGATAACGGCGAAGAGCAACGCGAAGGTCCAGCCATACTGGTTCGTCAGCCCTACTAAATAGCGCGCCAGCTCCAGCGCATCTGGAGTCATAGGGTCAGATGGCGAAAAACGTGGCAGGTGGCTGAGCATGAGAAGCAAAAACGCACCTCCTGCCAGTAGCCCCGGAATCCGCAGGCGAGCCGTGCCTCCTCGCAGCCGCAGCAGAAAAACGCCTACTCCCACTAACAGTAGTGGTCCGAGCAGCCCAACTCCTACCAGTCCGAGGGTCTCACGGGCTTGAGCCGCGCCCTGAATACTACGAAAGTAGGCGGGCGGCGCGACATCGTTGCGAACCACACGTACTATTAGTGCGCCCGCATATCCGATTGCCGCCCGGTGCCTCAGGCCATTTTCTTCCACTCGTTCATAAACGAAATTGCGCTCGATACGATTGGGTTGCTCCCGACGCGCTGTTGAGATATTGTGCCAGTCTTTCAGGGAGATACCGAAAAGTTTCCCCAAGGTTTCTCGGGCCTCAGGTTCCGTTATCTCGCGCTCTCGAGGCGGTGGGTCATCGTCTTCAATACTCCGGTTGAAGGCGATAAGACTGCCATTGGGATGCAGGTCAACGAAAATCCGATGCGGGTCGCCAGTGCGACTAAACGAGACACTATAGCGCACCACGGGCGCACCAGCCCCAATCCGCTTCTGAGCTTCCTCTCGTCCGAACCGATCCTCAAGAAAATCGACCAGACCTTCGTCCATAGACAAATTCGCTCGGCTCGCCTGTCCTACATCTCCACTTACGCTCATAGGGAGGAGCATGGCGCGCGCGCGGCTCTCTATTTCGGCATCCGAGAGGCGAACATCGGCATTCACCAACGGCCAGAGTTGAGGTGCGCGCCACAAAAATAAGGCACCGCCAAGGGCCGCCAGTATCCACAGCCACCAAGGGGTACGCATCACTCTTTCGCCCCTGTGGCTGGATAGCTAGTATCGGCCTGAGCGGAAATGAGGACCTCAGCGACCTCTTTGTTTCCCATTCGCTGCGCGTACTCCAGTGCTGTCCTTCCTTTTGGCCCACCCAGATTCCCATGCCGCGGCTGAGCAATCAGGGATGGATCCGCCCCGTATTGGAGCAGGAGTTGAGCAGCTTTCGGATGATTACAGATAGCAATATTGATCAAGGGGAGCATTCCCATGGAATCGGGCACATTGGGATCCGCTCCATTTTCCAATAGAAACTGAATAGCGGGCAGCTCCGGCCCTTCTTTATCCCTCCGACAACCGACGATCACGATAGACAACGCCGTACCGAATACAGGAGAGTAGACATTGATATCTGCGCCTCGGGCCACAACATCCCGTAGCAGAGTGACGTCTCGCAATGAGGCAGCACTATGAATCACGCACCTGCCATGTTCGGTTTCGGTAGCTGTTACACTGACACCCCGGTTCAAAAATTCCTGAAAGACTTCGATAGCCGCTGCTGTATCTGAGGAATCCATCTCTTGTACACCAATACGTAGTACCAGAGGCATCTCACTGCTATGGGTGTTTATCGGAGCATTCTCATCAATGATGCCGAAATCCCGGAATTGCGTGGTCATCGTTTCTTTCAAGACCACATCTGGAATAGCTCCCTGTTCGAACGCTTCACGGACGCCAGCGATATCGTTGGTGTTCACCGCATTCAAGAGCTTCTGATTGGCGGGAGTGTCTGGTTCAACCCATTCGTTGGAGCTAAGAATATAAACCATGTCTTGAGTTCGCTTCCCTCAACCTGCCCGTATCTTACCGTGGTGCAGGCTTGCGGGAACGGGTTGCTCTGTGGTAGCGTCTAATGGACATGGAACGCGTACGGGTGCTACTGGTCGCTGATGAGCCAGGGGTGCGGTCGGGTCTGTCCGCACTTCTGAGCCGTGAGTCGTCTCTGCGTATCGTAGGGGAGGCTCCTGCCCGCCGAGAAGCTCTTCTAGAGACACTCGGCACTACGCCTGCCGACGTGGTCCTACTAGATGCCACGCACTCTCACCCGGAAGCGCTGAGCACCGCGCTTTCCGCTCTGATTCGAGTCGGCCCCCATCCTGCTCTCGTAGCACTTGGGGAGCAACCTTCTCACGAAGTACCCGCACTCACCGAGGCGAACTGGCTGCCCGGCTGGGGCTATTTCTTGCGGCATAAGGGTGATGGTAGCGCTCCATTGGCGGCCGCATTGCGCGCCGCCGCTCTCGGCACGGTCGTACTAGATCGGCATCTTCGCTTGGGGGGAGCCGTCCGTACCGAAACTCTTGGCCCCGCGCCGGACCTGACTCAGAGAGAGCGCGAAGTTCTAGCGCTACTGGCACTGGGCCTGCCTAACAAGCAGATAGCCTCACGCCTAGGAGTCACGCCGCATACCGCCAAGTTCCACGTGGCACAGATTCTCCAGAAGCTGGAAGCGGAGAGTCGTACGGAAGCCGTAACCCTGGCCGCCCGCCGCGGCTGGCTGTCTCTCTAAGCCATTACCAGCGATGTAGGCTGTGCTTACGCCATTTCTCCGCGTCTGCACTGGCTCGCGCCGTCATAATCTCTACGGCTCCCGCTGCCGCTTCACCCTGACCAGCTTTACGTATCTTCTCTAGCTGCTCTTCCAGTTCGCGCTCCCTGCGCTCACTAGATTTCTGAACCAGGTAGAAAATCCCCCAGATTAAAAACAGGCCTACCAGAAATATTCCAAATATCTCCATGCCTGTTACGACTCGCAAGCACGTATCCAGTTACAGCCAGATAGCGAGAATGATTAGTAGAGGCAGGTCAGCGGCGAGGGCATGAAACAGGAAAGCATCCCCTAGAAATCCTTCCTCAGGATATGAGCGATCAAAACCAGATGCCACTTCAGCCAAGGCAAATCCGATAGCCATAATTCCTAGTGTGGCAAGTATAGCAGACCAGGCAGGCATAAATAGGAAGACAGCCAGACTATGCCATGCCCCAAAGAAGACGGCACTGTACAGGGAGCTCATGGGTAAGCGAAGAGGGAATTGAAGTGATATCCCCCCACGCCAAAACTTCTCTTCTACAAAGGGGTTCCCTATTAGGAAATAGGGAAAAAGCCACCAGAAGCTCTGGCGTGTCACTCCCACGCTGGCAAGCGCAGTTCGCATTTTCTCTATTGGCATGACCCAATGCCCCACTAGCGCGTACGCTCCTACCAACACAATATTGGCGAGTAGAGCAACTCCTAGGTGAATCTTCCACGAAAACCGACATCGCAGGGGTATGCTTAGCCCACCTAGTTGGTGCGCTCCTAAAAGGCAACCCACTGCATAGAAAGCAAACGCTAAAAAGGCAGAATGAAAAAGATAGAGGCCCGCACCTACGGCGGGCCATGGCAGGAGAACCCAGAGGCACCCAAGGTTATCAGAAGAGGGCGGCTTCTGTGGTGGGATCGAAGACATGGGCAGCCTCGGCCTTGAAGGCGATATCGAGCGACGCTTCTTCTTTAGCAATCGTGGTAGCATCCACCACAGCAATCAGTGGGGTGCCGCCTATAGTGAGATAGAGGTTGCTGCTGGAGCCCATACGTTCAATGACTTCTACCTTCGCGCGCACGGTTACTGGAGCGCCGCCCTGAACCAGAGTCGCATCGTTGATATGCTCCGGGCGAACACCCAGCACTACTTTCTTACCCACATAATTGGCAAGCGCCGCCGTACGGCTTGCGGGCAGTGGGAGCGAGAAGGTGCCACAATCGATAACCGGTAGGCCGCCTTCCATTTTCACCACGGCATCGCGTAGGAAGTTCATGGGGGGCATTCCAATGAAGCCAGCCACGAACATATTGGCGGGGTGATCGTAGATGTTCTGCGGGGTATCGCACTGCTGGAGCAGGCCATGATTCATGACCACGATGCGCTGCCCCATGGTCATGGCCTCTACCTGATCGTGAGTTACGTAGATAGTAGTTACGTTTAGATCACGGTGCAGGTTGATGAGCTCGAAGCGGGTCTGTACGCGCAGCTTGGCATCCAGGTTGGAAAGCGGCTCATCCATCAAGAAGACTTGGGGATCGCGCACAATGGCACGGCCCAGAGCCACGCGCTGGCGCTGTCCGCCAGAAAGTGCTTTTGGCTTGCGGTCCAAATACTCGGTAATCGCTAGCTTTCGGGCTGCTGCCTGAATCTTTTCGTCTATCTCACCTTTAATCTTCTGAGTGCCACCCCAGTCGGCGAGCTGCTTCCAGAATGGCGGGAGCATGCGGAGCTTTAAGCCAAAGGCCATGTTCTCATACACACTCATGTGCGGGTAGAGCGCGTAGTTCTGGAACACCATGGCGATATTGCGGTCGCGCGGTGGTACGTCGTTGACCAGCTTGTCGCCAATACGAATCTCGCCAGAGGTAACTTCTTCTAGACCGGCGACCATCCGCATCGTGGTCGTCTTGCCGCAACCGGAGGGGCCAACGAGTACTAGAAATTCTCCGTCGTGGATTTCGAGGTCGAGGTCAGCTACGGCGCGAACCTCTTTTTTAGATTGAGCGTCAACAAAGGTCTTGTTGAGCTTCTTGAGGGTGACAGATGCCATTGTGCTGAGTATAGAGGAGGGTGCCTCCCCTGTCAAGAAAGCACCCTATAGAGCCTGGCCCTTTCAGGGCCGGGTGCCATGGCTTGCCGGGAAATCGGCCCCTCTGGTATCGTAGTCACATGAGTGATAATCAGGCCGAAGTGGGTGTCTTCGGGGGGAGTGGATTCTATTCTCTACTTACCGGCGATGTTAAAGAAGTCAAGATAGAGACCCCGTATGGTCCCCCATCCGATGCCGTCACTATCGGTACTCTAGGCGGCAGGCGGGTAGCGTTTCTTCCCCGGCATGGACGTGCTCACTCTATCCCTCCTCATGCGATCAACTATCGCGCCAATGTATGGGCGTTGCACTCGCTGGGAGTCAAAGCGATTCTGGGACCGAATGCTACAGGATCACTCCAGGCAGACTACAAACCGGGTGATTTTGCTATTTGCGACCAGTTTGTGGATAGAACCAGTGGGCGCAAAGATACGTTTTACGATGGCCCGATAGTCACGCATGTGAGCGCTGCCGAGCCCTATTGCCCATTCCTCCGAGCGCATTTAGTAGAGGTTTGCCAGAAGTGCGGTGTGCGTGTGCACCCACGTGGGACTATGGTAGTGGTGAATGGTCCCCGGTTCTCTACTAGGGCGGAGTCGAAATGGTACACCAGCATGGGTTGGGAGATTATCGGTATGACCGGTTATCCAGAAGGCTGGCTTGCCAGGGAACTTCAGATCCCCTACGCGAATATCAGTGTCGTGACAGATTACGATGCTGGCCTGGTAGGCGAAACGGGTGAGGCCGTGAGCAACGATGCGGTGCGAGAGCAGTTCGCTCTGAGTCTTACCGCCCTGAAAGGGATTATTGAAGAGGCTGTGGCCTCTCTCCCTGATCTCACGAACTCCCCTGCTTGCTCTGCGCTAGAGGGGGCGCGCTTTGTCTGATGACCGTGCTAAGCAGTTTGAGGAGCAAATGCTCCCTCATATCGATACCCTTTACCGCGCTGCCCTGTCTATGACTCGGAGCCCAACGGCTGCCGATGACCTGGTGCAAGACACCTATGTGAGAGCCTTCCAATATTTTGATCAATTCAGAGAGGGAACTAACTCGCGGGCATGGTTGTTTCGGATACTGACAAACCTGTACATCAACTCTTACCGCAAGAAAAACCGGGAGCCAGAGCGAGTCAGCTACGATGAAATGGAGGATTTCTATCTCCATAGTCGTCTGGCAGATGCGCACCGAAAAGGTGGGGCTTCGCCAGAGGAAATCGTAACGCAGAAACTGGAAGCAGAGGCGATTCGCGAGGCAATAGAAAAACTCCCTGTGGAGTACCGAGAAGTGGTGGTACTTGCTGATTTGAATGAGCTAGCCTATCAAGAGATCGCAGATATGCTTGAGATTCCTTTAGGCACGGTGAGGTCACGGCTTTCTCGTGGACGAAGACTGGTGCAGCGGTCCTTATGGGCCTATACGCAACTGGATTAGATGGATTAGAAACACGACAATGGACGAGATGATGCTGGAATACAACCAGTGCGAAGAAGCGGTCAAGCGCCTCAACGATTACTTAAGTCGTGAGCTGGCGCCGGACGAAGAGGACCGTGTGCAACAGCACCTGGCGGAGTGCCGAGGCTGCTTCGCCAAGTTCGCCTTCGAGGAAACACTGCTCAGGACCATTCGCGAAAAAGCGGAGCGTATCACCGCTCCAGCGAGTCTTCGGCATAAGATTTTGGGCCTGTTGCACACCGAGGGATAACACTCCCTACTCTCTGTTTATTTGCGATTTACTTCCATTCGTGATAAATTGGTCCGGTTTGCCGAAAGGCAGATTGGCGCGCGGCCTTTGTCCGGGGGGACGGGGCGCGGGCCTATTCCCATTAAAATCCCAATTTCTGAGGAGAAGTAACCCCCATGCCCCTGGCTACTGATAAGACGGCGGACGTGATCGCCACGTACCAGACCAAAGAAGGCGACACCGGGTCGCCTGAAGTGCAGATTGCGCTGCTCTCCGCTCGCATCTCGCAGCTTACCGATCACCTCAAGGTCCACAAGAAGGACCACCACACCCGCCGCGGTCTCCTGATGCTTGTCGGGCGACGAAAGCGAATGCTGACCTACCTGGCCAGCGTCGATATCGAGCGCTACCGTAGCCTGGTCAACCGGCTCGGAATCCGCTCCCGGCTGTAGGGTCGCTCTGAAAGGCCCCACACCAGGCACGAAGGGCGTCCGCCACTGTTGCGGAGCGCCCTTTCCTGCTTTTTACGCGTAACGAAACGAAGAAAAGAAACACTATATGTCCGTAACTTCCGTCGAGATGACACTCCCCGATGGGCGTGTGATCTCCATCGAGACCGGCAAGCTCGCCAAACAGGCCAGCGGCGCGGTCGTCGTCAAGGTTGGCGACACTTATATACTGGGTACCGCCACCATGGCCCGTGAGCCCAAGAGCGGCCTTGATTTTTTCCCACTTACCTGCGACTACGAAGAGAAGAAGTACGCCGTCGGTAAAATCCCTGGTGGCTTCATCAAGCGTGGTGGCCGACCTTCTGAGAAGGCGACCCTTATCTCCCGCCTGATTGACCGCCCTCTGCGCCCCCTGTTCGACAAGGGTATGCGCAACGAGACTCAGTGCATCGCGATGCCGCTCTCGGTGGACCTGACCCACCTGCCGGATACCTACTCGGTACTGGCCTGTTCAGCAGCTCTGCATATCTCCGATATTCCCTGGGCCGGTCCCATTGGCTGTGTACGTGTTGGCCTCACCGAAGAAGGCGAATACATTATCAACCCCAGCCAGGAGCAGGTTGCCACTAGCCGCTTAGACCTGATTGTCGCTGGTACCGCCAAGGCCATTCTTATGGTTGAAGCTGGTGCGAACGAAGTCACCGAAGACGAGATGCTGACCGCCTTCGACAAGGCCCACGAAGTGATTCAGGCCCAGTGCGCCATGATCGAGGAGCTACGCTCCAAGATAGGCAAGCCCAAGACCACCGTTCCGATTCATGAGTACAACGCCGAGATTCTGGGTGTAGTCCGTGAGAAATTCGCTGCCGACCTGCGCAAGGGTCTGCAGGATCCGGACAAGGCCAGCCGCGAAGCCGGTCTGACCCTGCTGATCGATGGTGTGGTACAGGCGCTGAAAGAGACCTACCCGGACAATATCGGCGACCTGAAAGAGATCGCCGACAAGGTGGTCAAAGAGCAGCTCCGCGACCTAATCCTGACCGAGGGCAAGCGCCCAGATGGTCGTGGCACCACGGATATCCGCCAGATTGACTGCGAAGTCAGCCTGCTGCCCCGTGTACACGGTACTGGTCTGTTCACCCGTGGTCAGACTCAGGTGCTCACTACCCTGACCCTCGGCTCCCCCGGCGACGCCCAGATGGTGGATACGCTGGAGGAGGACGGTGAGAAGAAGTACATGCACTTCTACAACTTCCCGCCCTACTCCGTGGGTGAGGCTCGCCCGCTGCGTGGTCCTGGTCGCCGTGAGATCGGCCATGGCGCTCTGGCTGAGCGCGCTGTTGTGCCCGTGCTCCCGGCCAACGCTGATTGGCCCTACACCATGCTCCTGACCTCCGAGGTTCTGGAGTCCAACGGTAGCACGTCTATGGCGTCCACCTGCGGCTCTATCCTGGCGCTCATGGATGCGGGTGTGCCGATCAAGGCTCCTGTGGCTGGTATTGCCATGGGTCTGATCACCGAGCATGGCTTCGAGAGCCCGGATGAGAAGTATGCCGTGCTTACGGATATCCAGGGCATGGAAGACTTCTCTGGGGATATGGATTTCAAGGTAGCGGGTACTGCCGAGGGTATTACTGCCCTTCAGCTCGATACCAAGATCCAGGGGATTCCGCGTGATGTGTTCGTGAAGGGCTTCGCTCAGGCCCGCGATGCCCGCCTGCATATCTTAGATAAGATTACGGCGGCTATCCCGACCCCGCGCACCCAGATGAGCCAGTATGCTCCGCGCATTATCACGGTGCAGATCGACCCCGAGCAGATCGGTGGCATCATTGGACCTGGTGGCAAGACCATCAAGAAGATTACCGCAGACACCGGCGCGAAGATCGATATCGATCAGAGCGGTCTGGTCAGCATCACCTCCACCGATGGCGCCAGCGGAGACGCTGCCAAGGCGATTATCGAGGGTATGACCCGCACGCTGACCCCCGGAGACGTTTTTGAGGGTAAGATCGTGCGCTTCCTGCAGTTCGGCGCTTTCGTTGAGCTGGGCAATGGTAAGGATGCACTGGTTCATGTGAGCCAGCTCTCCGAGAACCCGCCTGCTAAGCCAGAAGATGCCTTCAAGATCGGCGATACCCTTAAGGTCCGTGTAACTGAGATCGACGGGCAGGGTCGTGTGAATGCGACTGCCCGTGGTCTGGATGAGCCGTTTGACCCGGCGAATCCTGAGCCGGGTCGGCCGCCGCGCACTCCCCGCCCGGGTGGTGACCGTGACCGTGGCGGACGCAATGACCGTGGTGGTCGAGGCGACCGCGATCGTGGTGGACGCGGCGGTGATCGTGGTGGAGACCGCCCTGACCGCAGCGCTGGGCGCGACCCCGACCGTGTAGCCGCATCGGCTCCCCCTGTGGAAGCCGCATCGGAGGATGAGGGCGACGATATCCCGCGCGCCCGCTTCCGCCCGCGCCGCTAATCGCTTTTAGCACATAAAAAACACCCTGGCAATTAAGCCAGGGTGTTTTTGTTTTTACCAAGCCAACTATTTATTCAATTACTAAAGCAAGGCGAATACAGTTAGTCATGATAACCAGGCGATCTTTTCTCGGCGCGACACTAGTCGGTATTGCACCGCTCATGGGATGCGGTGGAGGAGACAAGCAAGATACTAGAACTTTCCGGTTCCAGAAAAAGGCAGTTGCGTTCGGAGTCACTCCTTCCGGAAAATATATTCCGGCATCTAGAAACATTGATGGTAACGGGTACGCCTGGCTTTTTACTAATTCGCTTGACCTCACTGACGGTATTGACGTCCACCCATCCGAGTACAAAGACTCCGCTCTTAGTGGAATCAGCGACGATGGTAAGGTGGGATTTATTCATGCAACTAACGCTTCCGGCGAGTCTACCGCTTTTCTTTGGAAAAACGGAAAGCATATCCGACTTCTTCCTGAGGGATATAGACTGACAACCTCCTGGATCAGCGGAGATGGTAGAATTCAGCGCGCTGGCATATACAAACCAGGCAAAGCCCTGACTGTTGAGTGGCGGGGGACTATGCAAAGTATGGTTGAGTTACCACAGTACTTTGGCTACCCCAGTGCTGATGGAAGTATCGCTGTTTTGGATGAAGGATACAAAGCAACTCTCTCGCAATCGGGGGTTAAAAGATCGCTCCATCCAGAAACAATGAAATCCTCAAGTGTCAGAGGTATCAGCCGTAACGGAGAGTTCCAAGTAGGTAGTTCTATTAGCGCTGCAGACGAAGCCAGTTGGTACCTTAAAGCTGGTCCCACAGTTTATAGTCGAGCCACGGTATGGAATAACTCGGCAGAAAGCGCTCGATTCCTGCACCCGGAAGGTTGGCATCTCACAGAAGCAACCCATATCAATAATAATGGTCGTGTGATTGGTGGTAGTGGCTATCAAACACAGGTAGATAGGAATAATGGACTTATGCGAGCGCTACTCTGGTTAGAGAAATCCGAAAGTATGATTGATCTTCATGCCCTCCTGCCCAGAGATATTAATTTTAGGGACTCTGATATTAGAGGAATGGATGAGCACGGCAATATAGTCGGCTATGCTAGTGATCATGAGTACAACATCTACATTGTTTATTGGACCGCGTTTTAACCTTAAAAATCGCCCCGGTAATTACCGGGGCGATTTTGCTATAGCGGGTACACTGACCGCGTGAATCTTCTTGTTCTGTCTACAGACACCGAACTACGCGAATGCTTAGAGGAAGCCTTGGCTCCGCTCAGAGATACGGTTTCCCTCAACTTCATCAATCCTAAAGAGCCGAATGCAGATGCTTTCGCGGCGGCAGAGGGTATCATCTGTGGCAACTTTACGCGGGAGCAACGTGCGCTTTGCCAGAACCTCAAGTGGGTGCAGTTTTGGAGTGCTGGAGTAGATGGTAAGCTGTTCCCCGAACTCTTTGCAGATGGAGTCACAGTCTGCACAGGCGCGGGTATCCACGTGGATAGCTGCGCGAACCATATTCTGTCTATGATGCTAGCCTTCGCGCGCCAGCTTCCCATAGCGTTTGCGGCACAGCAGCGGCATGACTGGAGCATCCATACACAAATTCGTGACCGACAATTCGAGTTAGAGGGCGCGACTCTGGGTATCGTCGGTGTAGGCGCTATCGGGTCGGCTATTGCCCAGCGTGCCAAGGCATTCGGTATGAATGTAATAGGCGTTCGGCGCCACGCGGACCGCCCGGTGCCACCCGGCTTCGATGCCGTACTTCCGCATATTCAGTACCATGAGATGATTGTGCGAGCGAACCATGTAGTGCTGGCTCTCCCACTTACCGATGGTACCCGCTGGCTGTTCGGCGAGGATGAAATTGAGGTCATTCCGAAAGGCTCCTATCTCTACAATATCGGGCGCGGTGGATTGATAGACGAACGCTATGTACAGATGGCCCTCAGGAATGGCTGGTTGGCCGGTGCCGGGCTGGATGTCTTCGCCGATGAGCCACTGCCCGCTGACTCTCCCTGGTGGGACCTTCCCAATGTGATTATTACCCCCCATGTTGGTGGGCATACCCCAGCGTACTGGCCACGCCTGGGCCGAATCGTTGCTGCACAGATAGAAAGATTACGAGCGGGTCAGCCTTTACAAAACTCCGTTAATGCAGAGCTGGGATATTGATGTAGAATCGGTGCCATGAACCAGGAGTTTTTCTCTCGGCGCGGGCTATTTCTGGCTGGAGCATCGGCGCTCAGTTCAGCACTTATTACTGCGCGAGCCCAAGCAGACCCGCGACGGATGTGCTTTGCAGACGATCCCTTTACTCTCGGTGTAGCCTCTGGGGATCCAGATTCGCAGAGCGTAGTTATCTGGACCAAGCTGGCTCCGAAGCCTCTAGAGCCAGATGGTGGTATGGCTCCAAATGCCGCTGCCGAAGTACAGTGGGAAGTCTTCGAAGACGAAGCCCAGACTCGCCCGGTGAAGTCTGGTAAAGTCAAAACAGGGCGAACCATTGGGCACTCTGTTCATATAGAGGTGGATGGACTCCAGCCAGATCGCTGGTACTGGTATCGGTTCCATGCGGGCGATGCTACCAGCCCAGTGGGCCGCACCCGCACTCTGCCCGCTGGTGATGCCAGACCGGAGCGCCTGAGATTCGGTGTAGCCTCCTGCCAGCACTTTGAGACCGGTTACTTTACCGCCTACCGACAGATGGCGGCGGATAACCCGGACCTGGTATTCCATGTTGGTGACTATATCTATGAGGGTTCCGGGCGTGATGGAAGTGCCCGCAAGCATGAAGCGCCACGCCTTCAGACTATTGCCGACTACCGGATTCGGTACTCCCAGTACCGCACCGATCCGGACCTTCAAAAAATGCACGCTCTATGCCCGTGGTTCGTGACCTGGGACGATCATGAGGTAGAGAATAATTACGCCAATGATATTTCCCAGATTCTGGATATGGACCCGGCGCAGTTCCTGCTGCAGCGCGCCGCGGCCTACCAGGCCTACTGGGAAATCATGCCGCTCCGGCGCTCCTCTATACCTAAAGGCCCGGATATGCAGCTCTACCGCAAAGCGTCTTACGGGCGACTGGCGGAACTGTTTATCTTGGATACACGCCAGTATCGCACCGACCAGCCGAATGGGGATAAATCTGCGCCGCTGAATGAAGCCGCGCTGAATCCGAAAAATACGATTATGGGCGCTGCACAGAAGCGCTGGCTCATGGATGGAATGCGTCGCTCTGGAGGTCGCTGGAATCTTCTGGCGCAGCAGGTCATGATGGGTATGAATGACATTACGGCTGGCCCAGAGAAGAACTACTCCATGGACCAGTGGCCCGGCTACGCCCATGAGCGCATGGAGTTGGTGCGCTTCATGAAGGATCGTCGCATCTCAAACCCTGTTGTGGTAACCGGTGATATCCATTCCAACTGGGTAAACGACTTGCGAGTAGACGACCGGGAACTCAAACAGCCTGTTGTTGCCACCGAGTTTGTTGGGACCTCTATCACCAGCGGCGGGAACGGACAGGACAAACCGGCAGCGCACGATGCCCGTCTGGCAGAGAACCCCGGCTGCAAGTTCTATAACACCCAGCGCGGCTATCTACGTTGCACGGTAACCGACAAAACCTGGCAAACGGACTATGTTGTCATGGACAAGGTTACGGAGCAAAGCGGAACCGCCTCGGTTCGCGCCTCATTTGTGGTGGAAGCGGGTAAGGCAGGAGTGCAGACGGCGTAAACTACATTCTCACAAAAAGAACCGCGGGGCTGTAACCTACAGCCCCGCGGATTTTTTATCGCAGTCGCTCACCTTTCAAAGTTTTAGCTAAGAAGCGCCCGGTATAGGACTCTTTGACTTTAGCGACTTTCTCGGGGGTACCCGTGGCGACTACCGTTCCGCCACCATCTCCCCCTTCCGGTCCCATGTCAATTAGCCAGTCGGCACACTTGATGACATCCAGGTTATGCTCAATGACTAATACCGTACTGCCAGCGTCTACCAGGCGCTGGAGCAAGCCAAGAAGCTTTTCGATATCGGCGAAGTGCAGGCCGGTAGTGGGTTCATCTAAGATGTAGAGGGTGCGCCCGTGCATACGCTTGCCCAGCTCGGTGGCGAGCTTCACGCGCTGCGCTTCGCCGCCGGAGAGCGTGGTGGCGGGCTGGCCAAGTTTTATGTAGTCCAGACCGACCTCGGCGATGGTCTTCATCTTGCGCTGCACCGAGGGAATGGCATCGAAGAACTCCACAGCTTCGCCCACGGTCATGTTCAGCACATCGGAGATTGACTTGCCCTTGTACTTCACTTCCAGGGTTTCGCGGGAGTAGCGGGCGCCTTTACAGACTTCGCAGGGCACATAGACATCTGGCAGGAAGTGCATCTCTATCTTTAAGATGCCATCACCCTTGCATGCCTCACAGCGCCCACCTGCGACATTGAAGCTGAAGCGCCCGGTTTTGTAGCCACGCATACGTGACTCCGGAGTGCTGGCGAACAGGTCTCGAATCTGGTCGAACACGCCGGTATAGGTCGCCGGATTGGAGCGTGGGGTCCGCCCAATAGGTGACTGATCGATATCGACTATCTTCTCGATCTGCTCCATCCCATCGATACCATCGTGAGGGGACCAGACGGTGTGGGATTTGTAGACCTCTCTCATGAGGCGCGGGTAGAGCGTGTCTTGAATCAGGGTAGACTTACCGCTACCCGAAACCCCTGTCACACAGACCAGGCTACCCAGAGGAATCTCTACATTTACATTCTTGAGGTTATGACCACGCGCGCCCCTAACAGTAAGGGTCTTGCCGCTCCCCTTGCGGCGCTCGGCAGGGATGGCGATTTTGCGGCGCCCGGAGAGATAGGCCCCGGTTACAGACTCTTCGGATGCCATGACGTCGGCGGGAGGTCCCTGCGCCACCACTCGGCCACCATGGACACCAGCGCCCGGCCCGATGTCTATGAGCCAGTCGGCGGCTTCCATAGTCTCTTCGTCGTGCTCGACCACTAGAATGGTGTTGCCCAGGTCACGCAGACGTATCAGCGTATCGATTAGCCGGGAGTTATCACGCTGGTGCAGTCCGATAGATGGTTCATCTAAGATGTAAAGCACGCCCATGAGGCCAGAGCCAATCTGGGTAGCCAGTCGAATCCGTTGCGCTTCGCCACCGGCGAGAGTGCCTGCCGCACGATCTAGAGTCAGATAGCCTAATCCGACATCTTTCAAGAATCCGATACGTGCGTTGATTTCTTTGAGAATCTGTCGCCCGATAATCTGCTCGCGCTCAGTTAGAGTCACGCCGCCGAAGAAATCGGTGGCGGTGGCGATAGACATACCGGTTACTTCGGAGATGTTCTTATCCCCGAAGGTCACAGCTAGAGCTTCTGGCTTTAAGCGCCGCCCCTGGCAGGCGGGGCAGGGCTTGCTGGAGAGGTACTGCTCAATGTCCTCTTTGATCATCTGAGAGCTGGTCTCAGATAAGCGGCGCTGGAGCATGCCGATGGCGCCTTCCCACTTGGTCTCGAAGCGTCGCCCCCGCCCGTACTTACTCTTGAACGTAACGACTATCTTCTGAGACTTCAGTCCATGCATGAGAGCATCAAACTGAGACTCAGTCATCTGCTCTATGGGCTTGTCCATAGGGAAGCCTACTGCCTCGGAAAAGCCTTGCATCATGGCGGGGTAGTAGTCCGACGAGCCAGATTTATTGAACGGTACCAGGGCATTCTGTGACAGAGTGAGGCTGCGATCTGGCACGATGCGCTCCGGGTCGAACTCTTGCTGCTGACCCAGACCATGACAGGTCGGACAGGCACCGAATGGTGAGTTGAACGAAAACGTGCGCGGCGCGACTTCTTCTAGCGAGATGCCGCAGTGGGTACAGGCTAGCGCCGTGGAGTAAAGAGTCTCTTCGCCATCGATTACCTCTATGGCTACCAGACCGCCGCCTTTCTTAAGGGCGCTCTCTATGGAGTCCGCCAGACGCTTCTCTACCCCCGCCTTGACCTGAATTCGGTCCACGACTATCTCGATGTCGTGCTTTTTGTTTTTGTCTAAGTTAATCGACTCGGAGAGGTCGCGCACTTCGCCGTCTACACGGACGCGAGCGAAGCCTTCTTTGCGGATTTCTTCGAACTCTTTCTTGTACTCTCCCTTGCGCCCACGGGCGATGGGTGCGAGTACCTGAAGCCGAGTGCCTTCGGGCAGTGTCATGACCTGATCGACTATCTGGCTGGGCTGCTGCTGGCTCACCGGGCGTCCACAGTTGGGACAGTGCGGCTTTCCTACGCGGGCATAGAGAAGACGCAGGTAGTCGTAGATCTCCGTGACGGTTCCAACGGTAGACCGAGGGTTTCGGCTGGTAGATTTCTGATCGATGGAGACGGCTGGTGAGAGCCCATCTATCTGGTCCACATCGGGCTTGTCCATCTGGCCCAGGAACTGCCGGGCGTAGGCGCTGAGCGACTCTACATACCGGCGCTGCCCTTCGGCATAGAGCGTATCGAAGGCGAGACTAGACTTTCCGGAACCGCTGAGACCGGTAATGACTACCAATTGATCGCGCGGAATGTCAATATCGATGTTCTTGAGATTGTTCTGACGAGCGCCGCGAATGGCGATCTTATCCTGAGGCACGGGGATTCTCCGGGAAGACAAACGAGCGTTTACCTGCAGAGTTTACCACAGGTTTTCTACAGGTCACCCTCCCCTTTTGGAGAGGGTGAAAAGAACAACAGTTATAGTGCCCGCAGCAGTTTGACCGTGACCGTGCCACGAGTATCCGCGGCGTTTGGGTCGCCCAAGAGCACGAATAAATCCGCTCCACCACGGGTGCGCTGGGAGTAGGCAAAGTAGAAGTTGGTCCCTTTGCTCGGGCCAACGTTCTGATCGTTCCCGGTACCGTTTCGAGAGACCAGGCGTCCACTGATAGCCTTGTAGGGCGAGAGGCGGTAGGTGCCCGTGACAATGGCCTGCCGTGTAGTTTCCACGCCAAGACGCTGCTCGGAGTAGTTGCCCTGCAGAGAAAACGGGCGACTGATAAGAATGCCCTGGCTTCCCCCCCAGCTCCGCAGATTCTGCCCTGCCTGCCGCCCGGTACGGTAGCCGATATTACCCTGCGAGAACAGAGTGCGGCGATTCCAGCTCAGGTTCATGCCAACCGAGCGGTCATGGAAGATATCCGGCAAAGTGGGGTCATTTCGGCGGCGCCCGGAGTTGTAGCCGATGCCCAGCCCGATACCGCGCATGGTCTCCCCGTAGACATTGAGATTCGTGTCTTCTAAAAAGAAGCTCCCATCGGTCTGGCGGTCGAACTTACGGGCATCCAGGTTGATATCGTAGACTCCCAGCGGACCTTTATCGAGCTGGTTGTGCCAGCTCATGCTGGCAGAGAGGCCCTTGCGGTTCTGATCGTAGAGCAGACCGAGCGGACTTACAAAGTCACTGTCTAGCTGCTCCCAGCTCAGGCGGTAGCGGGCCTTACCCTGCGCACCGCGTGAGCGCAGGTCGAACCGGGTATCCACTCCCTGGGGTTGGTCGTCCAGCCAGGATTGCGCGTGACTTACAGACAGCACATTCTGGCGGTCGCCGGAGCTCTGCCCCAGATCACCGAACAGCCGAGCGAGGCGTGCGCCCGGCTGACCTGCCTGTCGGTCATCTACAGCGCTGAAGCCGTATTGACTGAGCGCTCCTACTCCCTGCCGCAAATTGATGATATTGCTCTCGCGCCCTTCCGGGCCTTCGGTATGCGCGCGCAGGATTCCAATAGCCCGGTTACCGTCTTTGCCCACCAGCTTCAGGCCATCGTCTAGTACGCCCAGGCGGCGGGAGTAGAACAGGTCGGTGTTGGGAAAGAACTCATTGCCCTCGGCGAAAAACGGGCGACGGTCCGGCACGTACTGCTCGTTGTAGCTGAAATTGATGCCCGCTACATCATTCTCTATCGTCTGAAAATCCGGCTTGATGGCCAGCACGCCTGTAAGTGTGGTCGAGACCGGATACTTGACATCCAGGCCAGTGCGCGCTTTGGAGCCATCGCCCGTGCTGGCCAGTGTGAATGGCAGAATGGTGGGGCGGGCGGCAAGAGTGGGCAGTTTCATGCCGGTGAACTCAGGAATGAACTGCACCCGATTCTGGAAAGTCTGCCCCTCTGGCGGGATATTGGGCCAGGCCACCGGGTTACGCTCGCGATTGAGCTGCCGGTTGAGCATGATACCCATAGAGGTCGCCCCCTTGGGATAGCGGAGCAGAGCGAAGGGAATCGCGACTTCTACGATATGCCCTCCCTCAAAGCGCTTTACGGCGGCTTTCCAGTCTCCGGCCCAGGCAATGTTATCGGCGGTGCCACCTTCTAAGAACTCGACCTGAGTACCAATGGGATTCACTCCAAACGACGAGGTACCACGCCGTGTGTTCTGCGAATCCACAATGACGGTCACATGGTCATCGTTCCAGACGGACTGGCTACCACGCTGGGTCTCGCTGGCGCGCTCTAGCTCTGGGTGGGAGTCATAGCACTTGAAAGCGGCATAGAGATAGTTCTCATCGGCACAGAGCCAGGCCTCGGTCTTCTCTTCAATAGGGGTGTTCGAGCCAAATCGGAAGAACTCAGGCGCAGCAAACGCTTCTTTCCAGGCAGGATCAGATAGATCTCCATCGATAGAAGGCGCCACCTTGACATGCGGTAATGGCAGTGATGGTCGGGAAGGAAGCCCATTGGCATAAGCGACGGTACTCAGGCAGAGCAGTGGTGCGAAAAGAAATTTATAACCTGGCATGACAAAAGCGCGGGGCACTGGAAAGTGCCCCGCGCTATAGAGCGCACAACCTCCAAAAGAGTTTCCGCTTTTAGAAATTTAATTTTAAGCAGGAGTTCCTACTTCGATTACCAGCTCACAACCATCTTCATCTGTGTTACGGACACCGCCAACCACGCGGCTAATCTGGCGAACACGGAGCCGGGTATCCGACTCTTTGATGATCTCGGCGGTAAGCACACCGAAGCTGCCCAGATCCAGAGTAATTGTGGAGCCGCTCAAGGTCCAGGAGATACCACTGATGCCTCGGTAATTGAATGTACCCGTCTCACGCATGATTATCGTGTCCGATGAGCCGCAGGCGAACGAACCCGAACTCCCGATCTTCGGCAGGGATGCTGGGCAGGCTGTATCGACTCCGCCTCCGGTGAAGTTCGCATTGCCTTTAATACTTCTGAGAGTCCAGGTTTTCTGGTCGCCTCCGGCAATCAGCTCTCGGTCGATATCCGAGCTATCGTCGCTGCCGCCACCGCAGCCCATAAGGCCAAGCAGGCCAAGCAGGCCAAAGGCAGCCAACCCAATTAGGGATACTCGCTTAAACATCCTGTTCTTTCCTTTCCATTCTGCTACCAGGAGGCAGCGGAGCTTTCGCCGGTCTCACCGGTCAGTGGGGTAACCTCTGTGCCATCAGCATTCATAGAGTAGAGGTCGTCGTTCCCCCAGTTCGCGAAAACAATCTTCGCCCCATTGGAGGACCACGAGGGATCCTGGATCTGCGCTTCGGTGCGGACGGACGCGCCGCCGCTGCCGTCGGCATTCGAGGTCCAGA
This sequence comes from Armatimonas sp., assembly GCA_049840835.1. Lineage (GTDB taxonomy): Bacteria > Armatimonadota > Armatimonadia > Armatimonadales > Armatimonadaceae > JANLTX01. The sequence goes on from JASGJG010000035.1 coordinate 196,884, forward strand.
TCTGTGCGGGTGCGCCATCTATCTCCACAAAGTAGGTCAGGCGTGCTCCATTGGGGGACCAGCGGGGCCGGTATTCTTTCAGGCCTGCTGTACTGGTTAGCTGGGTCTTGCCCGTGCCGTCTGTGTTGATCACATACAAATCCCTCTCGGTGGCGTGGCTGTACGCAATCTTACTGCCGTCTGGCGAGAAGTCGGGCGAGTCTGCATTAGTAGCGTTTGGCACGAACGCCGCGCCGCTACCATCTGCATTCGCCACGATTACACGGCGGCTGAAGTCCCAGAACACGAACTTGCTACCATTGCCCGCCCAGCGCGGCTCGAACAGGTTGGTGCCCCGCGCCACAATTCGCTGCTGGTTAGTGCCGTCTACGCTCATGGAGTAGATGTTCGTTTGTAGTGTCTCGTCTTTGCGGGTGAAGAGGATCTTCGTGCCGTCTGGTGAGAGTGCCGGTTCATCGTCCTGAACGCTGTTATTGGTCAGTCGGGTCTTGCCCGCACCATCTGCGTTCATGATGTAGATTTCCTGATCGTTCTGGCTGCCAGAGGCGCTATAGACATACACAATCTTCCGATTGGTATCTACCAAGGGCGTGGGAGTCGGAGTGGGTGTTGGTGTAGGGGTGGGATTCTCTGTAGAATCACCGCCCCCACCGCAACCCAGCAGCACCCCTGCCAGACCAATTCCCGCCAGTGCAAAAATAGCCGTTTTCTGCTTCATGAAAACTTCCTTTCTGCCCTACCAGGAGGGGTATGACTCCCCGGTTACAGAGTTCGTAATGTTAGTCAGACCGCTACCATCCCGATTCATGGTGAAGAGATCGGTGTTACCCGCTCCTCCGTCATAACCGATCAAAATCTTGGTGCTATCTGGAGACCAGGTGGCATACGTCGCATTCTCGGGCCCGACAGTCACTCGCCCGGTGCCATCCGGGTTCATGAGATAGGTGTGGAATATGGTTCCGGTCTTGCCGTAGCACAGAATCTTGGTGCCATCTGGGGACCAGCGGGGTCGGACTTCGCTGGTATCGGGCGTATTGGTAAGCCGCACCACATTAGAGCCATCGGCGTTCATGGTGTAGATCTCCGGGTTACCATCGCGAATGGAGCCGAAGACCATCTTGGTGCCGTCTGGAGACCAGTCGGCATTCGAGGCGTTTCCCGGCGGGGTGATTCGAGTCTCTTCGGTGCCGTCCGGCTTGATGGTGTAGACGCCGAAATCGGGCGATGTGCCCATCCAGAACAGAATCTTGGTGCCATCTGGAGACCAGCGCGGGTTTCCCTTCAGATGCGAGTTGACTATCAGCGTGCGAGTATTGGTGCCATCGGCGTTAACCAGCATGATTCCCGCATTGGTGCCCGATGGATACCCAAGGTACGCTACCGTAGTGCCGTCCGGCGAGAGCGCTGGTTCGGAGTCCTCAGATGCGCTGGTGGTCAGCTGCACTCTATTGCTGCCATCGGGATTCATGATGTAGATGTTGCGGTCACTCCCCTGAAACACAATCTTGCGCTGATTACCGCCCCCTGGAGTTGGCGTGGGGGTTGGAGTTGGAGTCGGTGTGGGAGTAGGCTCGGTCTCGCCATCCCCTCCCCCGCCGCATCCGAGTAGTGCGCTGCCCAGAGAGAGAGCCACCAGGCCACTCATCAAATAAAAACTTCGTTTCTTCATCGAATAATCTTCGCTTCCTCGTAGTCACCGGGGTTCACGCCCTGGAGGTCATTCAGATTGGTTCCACCGTTCAGGCCGATATAGCTGTTGTCGTTTTTGTTGAAGTAGTAGCGGTCGTACTTGTTGTCTACCTGGAACGTCTGTCCGCTGGAAGTACCAACCGTGTTCTGCTCCGTGATGTAGTTCAGGAAGCCACGGTGGTTGTTATCGCTGGCGATATCCCGTGCTCTATAGGCAGCCATAGAGGCGTCACCAGCGGCGTGAATAGCATCCATGCGGAGCTGATGCCGGGCAGCCATACCCTGCAGAGTGGCCATGTTGTTCTGGTGGTTTATCTGGAGCTGTTGTGTGTTTCGTGCGATCTGCGCCATGGCGTACTCATGCTGCCGCTGTCGGTCCGCCGCCATCTGGCGCTCCTTTTCTTTCCACTCGGGAAGCGTTTTTTGCGAATAGAGAATATGGAATAGGGTGTCTTTGTACTTCAGTGGGTCTTCATTGCTCACGATTCCCGCCACCGATGCCATCCAGACAATGCCCACACTGGCTGTAGTGCCATAGACTGCACCCTGGCGAGTCTTCCCACCTTCACTGTAGGTGAAGTCCACCCGCACGGAGTCCAACTGAGGCAGGTTAATTCCAGACTCTTGCGCTTTGGCCCGGTTCCGCTCGACCAATTCCGGCTGATTCGTGACCGCTGTTATCTGGAAACCGGGCAGCTTGCCGAAGCGGCTTTTCAGATAGCCCGGCAGGAACTGCTCAGCGGGGGTGTAGGTCTGCCCCCGCACATTCGGATCGTTCCGCTGGTGCGGCATGAGGTACTGCGGCTCTACAAACGTGGGGATTTTAGCGTCGCCATAGAACATCGCGACGGTGCCATCCGGGCTCTCGCTGGTCGCCATAGGGATGGTGATGATGTCCTTACGCTTCAGGTAGGCATCGTTTTTCCATCCCTTGGGTAGCTCAATGCTGAATGCCTGCTCTACCGGGTCCGTCTTTGTCTCCCAGTCCATACTCCCCCCATTGGCAGCAGCGCTTGCCGTCTGTGTGTCGTTGTTGCCTGCCGGCGCACTGGCAGTAGCAGTGCCGTTACCAGAAGGCGCATCGTCCTCGTCGTCACTGTCATCGCACCCTGCCAGGCTAAAACTGAGCAGGATTATCAGCACGGGGTAGAGCAGCTTTTTCATCTCAGACTTCCTCAATAACGAACTGGAACCCCACCATACTGGGGTAGTTGCTGTTCTGCACCGATGCTGAAGTCAGGGTCATTCGAATCCGCTGCTTGCCCCCTACGACTCCGTCATCGGTCAGCTTGTAGGTAAATGTGCCTGTTGCGTCGCTGAGGTCACGGCTTACTAGAACCAGGGTGTCGCCGGTCAGGGTCCAATCCGAAATAAATGGATCTGGCGGCGCGGTCTCAAACAACGATCGCCACTTGCCATCCGAGCGTAGCTCTCGAGAGTCCAGAGGGTTGCAGGCATTACGAATCTCTCCGTTCAAGCCCTCTATTTCCGCTGGGCAAGCCTGATCTGCGCCAGCCCCTGGGTAGTTGCTATTGAACTTGATAACGACCTCGCGCCATCGCTTTGCGGTCTGCGTGGTGCTATCTCCGGTGCCAACCAGCATGGTGCGGGTAATCGTTCCCTCTTCTTCGGTATCACCGCTGCCACCGCCGCAGCCAGTGGCTATTAAAGATAGGGTGGCGAAGGTCGCCACCGACAGTGTCTTAAACGGAAAAGTCATGGCGGCTCAGATTTCCTCGAATACGATTTGGAAGCCCGCTTCATCGGGGCGTATGGTGGTACCGTCTTCCTCAGTCCGAGAGATCGTGTTCAAACGGATTCGCTGATGACCGCCCACGATTCCCTCATTGGTAACCTTGAAGGTGTTGACAATCTGGCTGGTTTCGACCTCGGTGCGATCAATAACGGTCAGAGTGTCACCGGCCAGGCTCCAGATGGTGTTGAAACTCTCATCGGGAACGCCATCTCGTACTCCACGTGCTTTACCATCGGAGCGGAAATCTAGCGCATTGTTGGGGTCGCAGTCGAAGCTATCATCCCCATTGGTGTGATCTATGCTTGCAGGGCAGGGCTGATCTGCCCCGGTACCTACGTAGTAGCTGTTGCCCCGAATGAAGATCATGTGCCATCGTTTTGAGGTCAGCGTAGTGCTGTCTCCGGTGCCTCCGATCAGGGCGCGGGTGATGGTTTCGTCTACCTGGGTGCCACCACCGCCACCACAACCAGTAGCAATCAACGATAGCGCCGCACAGGTCGCTACACACAGAGTCTTGAACTTGAAATTCATCTTTACTTTTCCTTCAAGAGTCCGATCAGGAACTAAATCCGCTCCCAAATCACCGCGTAGTCAAGTCCATTTGTGCCACGGACCGAGCCGACGACGTTGCCATTGTTGTCGATTCCCGATGCATACGAGTGAGCAGGCGGGGCCCCATTAATCAAGAAGCTCTGGGTGAACTGATGCAGGTCTACTGCACTGGCTGCAGTGCCGGACCACACAATGGCGTGGGTGCTACTGGCCGTGTCTGCGTAGCCCACCTGCCGATTACCCGCCACGCCAAAGGCGCGGCTCTGCTGGAACCCTGCGGGGTGCAGGTCTACCTTGCTTGCCTCGGTGCCTTTCCAGAGTAGTGCGTGGGTCATGCCGCCACTCACTACGCCCTGCCCAACTTGTGTATCGCCAGATACCGCCCAGGCGATTCCAGGCCCCATATCTACCAGGCTCTCCGGGGTGCCATGCCATAGAAGCGCGTGCTCCACACTGTTTAAGCGACCATTGCCTACTTGAGTGGTAGCATTGCCGCCATAGGCACGAGTGAGGGAGTAAGCCGCTGAGTGCAGGTCTACGGCGCTGGCCGCAGTACCGCGCCAGAGCATGGCATGTGAGTCACCGGCTATTGTCCGAGCACGCCCTACTTGAATGGTGGCGTCTCCACCGACCGCATGACTGCTGGAGTACCCTGCCGGGTGCAGCTCTACCCTACTGGCCTCGCTCCCTCGCCAGAGCACGGCACGCTCCGACGGCATTGATTCGGTCCCGGTGAAGCCAATCTGCACATCCGCTTCCAGAGCGCGAACTTCGCCCGGTCCCATATCCACCATAACGTTTGGCGAACTGTTCCAAACCAATGCATGAGGATCAGCGGTGGTCGTATAGCTCACGCCACCCTGCAAGGTGCCATCTGCATTGATAGCATTTGCCTTGGTGTTTTTGGTCATCAGGGCATCTGGCACCAGTGACTTGAGTCGGTAGGAGCTTCCTCCACCAGGAGTTGGCGTGGGAGTGGGTGTGGGGGTTGGATCGGGATCGATAGTGCCATCGCCACCCCCGCAACCGATTAGAGAGATAGAAATTAGTGAAAGTCCTGTTGCCAGAATCCCCCAACGTCTGCTCAGTTTCATCGTAAAAAATCCTCCTGAATCTCCGCTTCCTGCGGCGCTATCTCTGCCTCAGTTGGCGTGTCTTCCGCTCCGGCGCTTTCGCCCTGTGGTAGCACCTCTTGCTCTTGCACCGGCTCCTCTATGGGAAGCGACGATGTTTCGTTGCTGGCCGCTTGCCTCCGAAGAGCAGAGAGGCAGAACACCACATTGCGCCCTGGTGGAACATGCATTTCCCGCCTCCGGTAACTTCTGATCCGCAGTGTAAAGAGCAAGCGTGAGGCGAGCGTGAGGTACCTCTGAATCGGGTTGTGTTACACTGAAAACTGTGAGTTGGCGGATTACGCTGCTGGGAAGAGTCGAGGCCGCACGCAATGGAGTGACAATCTCGCGGTTTGAGAGCGGACGCGCAGTGGCGTTGCTGGCGCGTCTGGCGCTCTTTCCGAAACGCATCCACCCCCGCGAGGAGCTCTGCGAGCTGCTCTGGCCCGAAGTTGAGCCAGAAGCGGCACGCGTACGCCTGCGCCATAATCTCTCAGTTCTACGCAAGCAACTGGAGGCAGGTCTGCCATCGGGAAGTGTCATAGTCGCCGACAGGCTATCCGTGCGCCTGAACCCGGAGGCGTTTACAACCGATGTTGCCGAACTGGAGCGCACGAAAGACAAGCGCCTCTACACTGGCGAGCTGCTGCCGGGCCTCTGGGACGATTGGATTCTTGAGGAGCGCTATCGTATAGAGGCGCTGGTAGATGGACTGCGAGACCCTGCCGAGACTCCCGTGGCCTCTGCTCCGCAGGCACCTACCGAGACTATCTTTGAGCCCACAGCACTTTCTCCGGAGCTGGCTCGCAGGCTCTCCCTACCACCGTATCTGACACGCTTTATCGGGCGTGAGGCGGAGCAGGATCAGTTGCGCACCCTGCTGGCAGAGAACCGACTGGTAACTCTGCTCGGGCTGGGTGGCACAGGTAAGACACGCCTTACTGTGGAAGCCCTACGAGAGCGCGGTGGTACATTTGTCGCACTGGCCGAGTGCGTATCTGCGGCGCAGATTCCGGGGCGTATCCGTGCCGCGCTAGGCCTGCCACCCGTAGAGACAAATACGCTAGAGCAGATTTTCTTCGCGATGGAAGGTCGCCCTCTGTTGCTTGCCTTAGATAATATGGAGCAGCTGGTAGAAAGCGGTGGGGCGGAAATCGTAGAGCTACTTCTGAGCCAACTACCGCAACTCACCCTATTGGTAACCACACGGCGAGCACTGAATGTACCGGGCGAGCGCCTGATTGCTCTGCAGCCACTACCCCGTGAAGATGGTGTGGCGCTGTTCTTAGACCGAGCCCAATCCGTACGCCCAGGCTTCGCCCTGACTGATGGGAACAGAGCTGATGTACAGGCACTCTGTGCGGGCCTAGAAGGGATTCCGCTGGCGCTGGAGCTAGCGGCCTCACGCCTGAGGGCGTTTTCCCCATCCGAGCTACGCCAGGAGCTACAAACTCGCCTGGAATGGCTGGCGCGCACCGGGCTCAAAGGCGCGAAAGATGACCGACATCGCTCTCTGGCGGCGGCACTGGAGTGGAGCTGGCGACTACTCAGCCCCGGTCAGCAGCAGTTCTTGGCCACCTTGGGACTTTTTCGCGGAGGCGCTACGGTGGCCGAGATTGGTGCCGCGGCGGACCTGCCAGATGCCCGTGAGCGCCTGGAAGCTCTGGTAGCCGACTCCCTGGTGACACTGACAGAGCAACCCGATGGCAGCCTGTACTATGGGCTGCTAGAGACCGTGCGCGAGTTCGTGCTGCCCCGCCTGATGGATGTAGAAGCTGCACGTAAGCGATTCCGCACCTGGTATATCGAGCATCCATCTCAGGAAGAGAACATGGCTGTGGCCTGGGAGTACGCGCTGGAAGATAGCGATGCCCGGGATGCCTATGCCCTGGGAACGATGTACCGGGAGGACTGGACCGGGCGCCTGGGTGTGGAGCGTGCCAGGGAGTTCCTGGAACGTACTCTCGCCCTTCCTGCGCCGAGCCCCCGCCTGCGCATGTATGCCATGCATGCGATTGCTGAGTGCTTGCTGCGCGATATGAAGCGCAAAGAGGCTATGGCGCTCATGGCAGAAGCCGTGGCACCGCTGGAAGACACTCCCGATGAGCTTCTGGCCGAGGCGCTGTGCAACTACGCCCATATCTGTATGTACGATGCCCCGCAAGAAAAAACCATGGCCCTGCTGGAGCGCAGCCGGAGCATTACGAAAGATACGTTTACGAAAGCGGAGACGCTCCGTATACAAGGCTGCTTGCTGCTGAACTCCCCCAACTTTGAAGCCGCTGAGCCGCTTCTAGATGCCGCCGCCGAGCTCTACGATAAAGAAGCACCAGGCCAGCGCCGAATTCTGGGCCATCGGGCACATCTGGCACGCTGCCGTAAACAATACGAAGAGTCTCTACGGCTCTATCAGCTCGCTGTCGCACAGGCGCGCCGGGCCAACGACTGGATATTGGTTCGCAATGCGGAGAGCAACCTCCCAGATATCCTGGCCTGTCTTGGCCGCTGGCAGGAAGCGGTTGAGGCGGTCCAGACCTGCTTAAAAACTGAGGAGCGGCATGGAGACCGCCACCTCATGCTCTGCATCCTCTGGAACTTCGCCAGCCCGCTCGCTCACCTCGGTGAGTGCGAGCGGGCAGCAAAACTCATGTCTGCCTCCGCCGCCCTCTGGGTCCGCGAGATTCGCCCACTGACGGAAGAAGACGAGCAAGAAGTCGCCAATGTGCGAGCCGAACTGGCCCGCACATTGGATGCGGCTACACTGGAGCGCTACTGGAAAGAGGGTCAGCACCTCACACTAAAAGAAGCCATAGCCATCGCTCGCGGCGAGTCTATCCCTTAACTTACTGCGGCGCATTACTCGTAGTACTGAAGAACTTCAGACCGGCGATTCCCAGCACAATCAGTGCGATACAGACTATTCTTGCCGCATGGCGCGGTTCACCCAGGACTGCCATGCCGATAATCGCCGTGCCAACGGTACCGATTCCGGTCCAGACGGCATAGGCCGTTCCCAGGGGTAGTTGGCGTACTGCCAGCGCTAGTAGCCAGATACTGGCTGCCATGGAAATCAGGGTCAGTACGCTGGGCACAGGGCGAGTGAAACCTTCGGAGTACTTGAGCCCGATGGCCCAACCGATTTCAAAAACGCCCGCGAGGGTGAGAAGTATCCAGGACATTATTAGCCTCCTAAAAGTACACGAGGTACTTGAATTTCGAGGCCGTCCCCAGATGATGCTTAGTTGCAGAGTCGTCCCTGCGCTCATTTAGTTTATCGCACTCTTCACCAACCGGGAGCAGAAGCGGGTAGAATCGGTTCCATGAGTCGAACTTCGATGCGCGGAGTAGCGTTCGAGCCGCGTGAAAATGTGCGGGCTGCGCTTCTAGGTTGTGGTGGACGTGGTCGCTGGATGATGAACGAGCTTCAGACAGCGGGCGGGATTATTACAGCGGTCTACGATATCTCCGCCAAGGCAGCCAATAAAGCCGCCGACGAGATAGAAAAAAAGGGGCAGCAGCGCCCCAGAGTCATCGTCGGCGATGACCTTACTGATGTATTCTCAGAGCCACTGGACCTCGCGCTAGTCGCCTCGCCGTGGGACTGGCATGTACCGCATGCTGTCGCCGCCATGGAAGCCGGGGTACACGCCGCAGTGGAAGTTCCTGCCGCTGTTACCATGGAAGAGTGCTGGCAATTGGTAGAAACATCGGAGCGCACTCGCAAGCACTGCGTAATTCTGGAGAACTGCTGCTATGGTTACGAAGAGCTCATGATGCTCAACATGGCTCAAGCAGGCGCCTTTGGTACCCTGACCCATGGCGAAGCCGCCTATATTCATGACCTCCGTAGCCTTCTGCTTGCTGATTCCTCCGAAGGCCTCTGGCGCCGTGAGCCGCACAAGCTAACCGACGGTAACTTCTATCCCACCCATGGACTTGGCCCTATTGCCCGCTGCATGGGCATCAATGAAGATGACAGGTTCGAGAAACTGGTGAGCATGAGTAGTTTAGAAGCCAGTCTGACCGAGTATAGAGACAAGAACGTCCCCAGCAAAGCCGGAGAATTCTTTGTGGCGGGTGATATCAACACCAGCCTGATTCGCACCAAGAAAGGCCGCACTATCGTGCTCTGGCACGATGTCGTCACTCCCCGCCCCTATTCGCGTGGAACCCTGATTCAAGGCACCAAGGGTGCGTTTCGGGACTTCCCCGCAGGTGTGTTTCTAGACGGTCAGGAAGACCATGCCTGGAAGCCACTCGACGATTTTAAAGCCGAGTGGGAACATCCGCTCTGGGCCGAGCAAGGCGAGCGCGCTCGCACCAGCGGTGGTCATGGCGGTATGGACTTCATTCTCTGCTGGCGGCTATTGGAGTGCATGCAGAAGGGTCTGCCACCGGATATCGACGTGTATGATGCCGCTGCCTGGAGCGCCCCAACGGCTCTCTCCATAGAGTCCGTAAAGAACGGCTCCGCTCCAGTGGCCTTCCCAGACTTCCTGCCATGCTAACGCCCGAGCAAATTGCAGACTATCAGCGAGATGGCTACATTGTAGTTCCTGATTTATTGACAGTTGCTGAGTGCGATGCCTTTGTAGCATACGAAACGAGCCGGGACCGCTCTGTGGCTTACGGCTTGCATGGACATGTGAAAGACTCAGCCTGGCATTCCATTGCCGCTCACCCCAATATTGCCGGGCCTGCTGCCGAGCTTTCAGGCGGGCCAGTGAAGATTGTGCAGACTATGTATCTGGCTAAGCCTGCAAAAGGCGGTATTGGTATCGCGCTGCATCAGGACAGCCACTACCTGCCCAATGAGCCCAATACGCTTATGGCTTGCTGGCTGGCACTCTCGGATACTGATCCCGACAATGGTGGCCTCTGCGTAGCCCCCGGCACACAAACTGGTCCGCTGCGAAGCGCTCACAAGGCAAAGGACACAAGCGAACACACCTCCTGGACGCAGGACTATGACATGGTCTATCCAGATGGCACAAAGGCCGTGCACACCATGTTCTCGTTTGAGATAGACGATATCGCCGAGAGGGAGCTAGTACGCCTGACTGTGCCGAAAGGCTCTGGCGTGTTTTTCTCCGGCATGGTGATTCACGGCAGCTTTGCTAATCATTCGTCCGATCGTCCACGTCTTGCCATTGCCACTCACTTCGTACATCAAGACACCTGGCTCTTCCGTGGCGATGTGCACGATGCGATGTTGGTTTAAGAGCAGCAAACTCCCTTTCCAGGAACCCTTGTGCTGAGCCCGGCATAGGTATTTTCAACAAGGAGATACCGAAATGTCTGATGCCAAAGCAAAGATGCAGGAAACAGAATCTCAAGAGGTTTTGGATCGGCGCCATCAAGAGCACAAGGGACCCAGTGGCGGCAATATGGGTGCCGGTCAATCGGGCAAGGAGAACCTAGGAACAGAAAAGCCTACCGAGGATACCCGCTGGGGCAGCCACAAACCCAATCAGAACTCCCACAACGGAGACAACGGAGAAGAGCGGAACGAAGACGATAACGGTAACGACCAGAAGCAGTAACCACTGCTGATAAATCTCGGGGTTGCTGACTTTCTGCCTATTCGTGCTCTGCCCTCACTTACGGGCATAGAGCGCTAGAGTAAGCAATGTAGCAGCCCCGAGTGAGGCGATAGTTCGTACATGGTTCCACAGCATCCATGTCGCCTGGTAGCGCTCCCACAGAGCGATCCCATCTGCACTTGCGGGATCCGCTTTCGCGAGAGCGTCGTTTAGAGGAACGTTGCCGAGCATAGTTACTAAAATCGTGCCTACCAGATACAGCCCTGCCCCCAGTACTACATAGAGAGCTCCCTGCTGGCTCCAGCGCATCATGGCTATCACAATCAGCCCTATGGAAGTCAGCGCACAGCCCATAAACACTAGCATAAACAGCGGATTAATCACCGTGATGTTAATGTGCTGCATAGCCGCCATGCCCTGCGCGGCAGGCATTCGCGCCAGCGCCCGCATCACAAACGTTGAGAATGCGAAGAATACCCCTGCAATAACTCCGCTCCCCAATGCCGTTACCAACTTGAGCCAGTGATATATGCTGTCCAATGAGATTCCTCTACCAGGAAGTATATCTGTACTTCCCTAACTCCTAAAGGCCAATTTGGCGCCGCCATTTTTCTTTTATTTCCGCAAGCTCAGTATCAGTAACTAGCATCCAGTATTTCTTACTGCGTGGTAGTAACCATAGCGAGAATTCATAGTCGGGATCCTTCGGGCCAATGAAGTGCCCGCCAACCCAATGATACTTTCTCCCCTTCCAGCCACTGCCTTGTATAAAGATTACTCCGTCTTCCTGAAGAAGCATTGTATTAAGTTTATAGTAGTTTATGTCGTCATCAGCCTGGTAGGCTTCCCAAAACTCACTACGCACGGCAAGCCTACCCCGTGAACAGGCTGGGCAGTAGACTTCGCGCATTATTCTATTACGTCTCTCTATCTCCTCTTCTACCCGAGCAAAACTTCGCTCCAACGAAGAAGTGTGGCTTCTAAGATAGCGAACGTTTTCTGCATCTTCCTCTAACTCCTGAGGAAGGCAAGGAAAGGGGTTACTGCCACTAATAGGTCTCTTTTTGAAGATTGCTTGAGCATCGGGACAGCGCTGAAAATAAGCCTGCACCCGGTACAGAAGTCGCAGTTCACTGATAGAGAGTTGGTATGCGCAATGCACTTCCAGCATCCGTGCATCCTTCAATGGCAATTCTTTGGCAGAATATTCAGCCGCACAAGCCATACAAACTATGGGCTTCATGCTCTCAATACGGCTAGATTGGCGCAGGTTTGTTCCGAATCCGAGGTGATTTCTTCAACCACAAAAACGGGCGGCATGTAGGCTACAGCATCTGCCTCAGAGGGAAACTCTTTCTCGAAGATAGCCGGAGCATCTGGGGGTAGTTCAAAGACATCCAGGGAACCACCTTCAATCTTGTAGCGGCGCTTTATGACTCGCTTTCCGGGCAGGGCGGCCAGCAGGGCATACTCCTCTTCGGTGAGGTAGAGGTTCGTTATTGGCTCGGTGAGTTTGGTTTGCTTACCATACTTCTTGCAAAGTTTGTATTGAACAGCGCCATCAGGTGCGGTCATTTTCCGAAGGCGCAAGCGGGTTTCGGGGAAGTAGATGTCCTCGATTTGTGTGAAGGGTACCCTGTACAGCGACTTCGCTGTTTCGAGATCTATCTCGACCAGCCAGCGACGCTCAATTTCTGGCAAAGAGTATTTCATACGGATACTCTTTCTCTATAGTGGCTACAGAGCTTTATTTGCTGCTTCGCTATCTGTGCTTGCTCCAAAAATCCGTGGTTCTGGGCGAGGGTAAGCGCGCTTCTATGCTGAGCCAGAGCTGGTTCAAATTGATCACCGTCCGAGAGAGCAATTCCAAAAGTATTGCGAATATGTGCTTCCTCGTAGCGATTTCCACTTTGACTAATCCATTGAATCGCTTTACGAAAATAGACAAAAGCCTTCTCTGGCTGCTCCAAATGGATTAAATTGATTGCCAGATTGTTGAACCAGATGCCTTTATCTGATGGCACAACGGCATCACAATCAGCACGTTCCAGGGCTTTCTCATACGTCGCTACCGCTTCCCGAAAGTCTCCCTGCTGGCTCAGAATATCTGCCATATTGGCATAACAAGCAGGCGCTAAGGGGAATTCAGGACCAGCCGGACTCATTCGAGTCAATGCTTCCTGAAAGCGACTCAGGGCAGTCTGAGTATCGCCCAAAACACGATAGAAACAACCGGAATGAAACTGGATTATAGCGACTTCAATACGTAGCGTCCCTACCAGTTCAAGCTCTTCTATGTGGTTTTCTATCGCAGTCGCCAGCTCAACGAGCAGTTGAGCACTGGATTGGAATCGCGCTTTAATCTCTCGAATACGTTCTTCGGTAACCCCATCGGACTGCCGTGCGTACTTTTTGAGTAGCCTGTCATCTTGAATCGCTTGCTCTTGTAAGCGCACCAGTAACTCATCCACAGAGCCAAGTATAGCCCGACCCTAGGGGTTTTCCAGGGTATCGTCTCCAGCGCCGTGCTCATCTATACCGTTGCTACCCACGGACCATACCTTGCCGGTGACGCCATCATAGCGCAAGGGCTGATTGGCACCCGCGGAGAGCGAGTCCAGTGGGACGTTTTTGAGCTCGCTCAGGCTGGCAGGTAGCTTTCCGCCATGTTCGGCTTTCCAGACCTTCAGCATAAGCTCGGCGCGAATGACTTCACGTCTGGCGATTTTGGCTTCGTAAGCCCAGCGAGCACGCACCATGTTGGGGACTACAATACGTGTCAGGAAATTCATCCCCTGGCCCGAATCTATTCGTTTCTGGAGCATATTATAAGACGAAGAAGCCTCATGGTAAGGCATAGCCCCGATTCGAGCGTACTCGTTCATCACACTTGTGTAGTTCTCTATCAGGCCACGCTTGGTGTACCAGAGAAGCATTGCATCGTAGAGGGCGTGCCCGGCCAGGCCAGTGGTCAGGCTTTCGGGGCCTTCCTGAAACCCTCGCACATTGGACATCTGGAACACATCTTTATAGGTGTTAGCGACCATCATCTCTTCATGGCGCACGATGTCGGAAAATGCAGCCGGTTTGGGCAGCTTCTCCAGGCGGGCCAGTGCTACTTTTGCTTCTTCCGGGGTGAGGGAGTCGATATGCTCCACAGCTTTCTGGTATCCGATGCCCTGAATCAGAACGCCTATCATAGACTCGATCAGGGTGGGATCGTGAGTCATATCCGTGCCCCACTTCGCGATATCCAGCGCTCGATCTACGGCGGCTAGATGCTGCCCCTCGGCGGCCAGCACATCACAGGAGCCTGCGGCGGTTCTTGCTAGCTCTCGGATAGAGATGAAGTTGGGCACCGGATCACTGAGTCTGGGGCCTTCCAGCGGCTGAGTCTTGAGCCATTTGCCACCGTGGTTGCCGTAATAGGTTCGAGTTCCTGCTTCGTGGAGCCAGTTCAGCGCCTCAGTATTGTCTTGCATGGCCAGGCGCTTGGCCTCTAGAGGCGCACTCGCTTCGTTGAGCGCAGTCCAGGTTGATGGAGTACCACGCAACTTTTCAGGCAGTGTGGTGGGCTTGTAGCTCTCCATGGCCGCGTGATAGAAGTTCGCGGCATTCGGCCCGGTCTGATTTTGGACATCGGGATACGACGGTACATACGTCGGCCAGTTCGGCTCCAGGTTCGCATACCACCAGCGAGCCATGACCAGGCCAGATAACGCGATAGTGATTGCCGCGCCGCGCTTCGTGAGCCTGGGGCGCCGTACCAGTGGCTTTATCATGCGCTGCCCGATGCGCCGAAAGGTAGGCGTTGTTTCCGTATGTGTGGTCGTTCCCGAAGGCGCCGTGGCGAGCGAGGCAGTGCCTTCTGGGCGAGCAACAGCAGGCGTCTTTTTTTCTTCCGGGCGAAACTGGAGGGGCATACTGCTAAGTATCGGCAGTATGTCGCCTTCTCTTAGCCACTCGGTATTGTTAGTTCTACCAGAGTTACATCGTCGTTTTTGAGTGTACGGTCATCGCGACGGGCCTGAACCCAGGTACGGAAGGCTTCTTCTTCTGTGGGCATCTCTTCCCAGGGCTGAGCCTTCTTTTCGTGGCGGCTCAAGAACCACTGGGCTAGAGCATCCGTGCAAAAAAAGAGTCGATCCCCGGCTTCTATGGAGGCAGCAAACCGAACCACCGGAGGTTTTCGCGGCAGGCGCGCTGGGTCCGTGGGTATCAAGGACGGATGGTTGCCAAACGCGGCGGACTTTTTCAGTGGGAACGCCCACTTGAACTTGCCACCACGAATTACAAAAACACAGACATCGCCCACGCTGGCCGCATGGAACTTACCATCGGAAAGGCGAACAACCAATAGAGACGCCTGGGAGCCTTCAGGGAGCTTTTCCTCGGCCCACCAGGAGCTAGCACCCGCTTTTCCTTCCCCACCACTTACTTCTGCACTCCAGCGGGTGCCGAGCGTGGTGACTCGCTCCCAGAAGGTAGCATCCTTATCGGGCATGGGATCGCCGTTGGCGAACTCTGTAACTAAGAGTCCGGCCCACTGGCGTGCGTAGACAGCGGCACTGGCGCCATCGGACACTGCGACAACGCCTTCCCCCACACAATAGGCGTCTTCGTACTGCTCATCGGTACTGCCCTCTTTCGGGCACCAGAGCGTTCGCACGACCTCCATTAGCGCAGATCTGCCGTCCGGGTACCAATGTCCAGGAACTGCACCAGGGAGCGCAGGTCGGCATTGAAGGCGAACCCACGTGACTGCGGCGAAACGGAGAACCCTTCGCGCCGAGCCTCATCTAAGAGTTTGGGCGGCAGGATACTACTCATATCAAAGAGCGTCTGCGCATGCTCATCAGGCAGGCCGATCTGGGAATCTGGAAACTCAATCGGTCGCTTGGCAGCGCCAGAGATATGGATGTTGAAGAGCAGCACCTTACCATCGTTGGTTTCCAGGCTGCGCAGCTTCTCGGCAGCGGCTTTCGGGTTGCCATCGGTCGGCTCGCCATCCGAGATATTGATAATGCTGGGCGGGTAGCTCAGCGGGTACATCTCACACCAGGCCGCCACGACTTTGTAGGCTTCCTCTAAAGAGGCACACATGGGCGTGTTACCGTTCGCGCTCGGCTCAAACCAGATTGGGAATCGTACATTGCGTTCAATCAGGCCACCGATGCCATCGTCCTCTTTGCGCAGGCGAGACTCTACTCTAAGAGGGTTGTCTGCAACCTGAGAGATAGGCAGGAACGTGCTTCCTGCCAGTGCACCACCAAAGCCATTGCGCACAGAGCCTCCGTAGCCAATAACGGCAATTTGGAAGTAATCTCGTACGTCTTCTCCTTTAGCGCAACGCAATACGATGTTGGCGATAAGTCTATTGACGGCATCGGCGACGGCGTCGCACTTACGTTTCCCGGAATCGAGCCCCCAGGGATCGTCCATAGAGCCAGATTGGTCAATAAGAAAGCAAAACGCTGTGGGCTTGGCCCGGTTGATCTCCGCAGAATAGGGCATGCGGCTATTTTACCCCAGGGTGCTCCATCTCCTCCTGCCTCTTCGGGTACAAAAGCCAATTACCGACTTGACAGGTCGGTATATCCAGGATACAAAACACCCAGAATCAAACACCGACCGATTCGGTCGGCAACAGCGAGAATCATTCTCGCTTTAAAAAGTGAAAACAAAAACTCCCCGGCAAGGGACAAGCTCGCCGAGGAGTGAGGAGCGGCCCGAAGGCCACACCGCAACCGAATTTTACCATGGGCTGCTCCGCTGTTTTTAGTAACAAGGAGTACGTCTGTGCAGTCTCGAGTCAACCCTTCTAGAGCAGCGTTTACGCTCATTGAGCTCTTAGTCGTCATCGCTATCATTGCGATATTAGCGGCCATTCTCTTCCCCGTTTTTGCCCAGGCACGCGAGAAAGCGCGGCAGACTTCGAGCATTTCTAACCTCAAGCAGCTCGGTACCGCTTTCGCCATGTACCAGCAGGACTATGATGAGACCTTCCCCATGCTCTACTTCTCAGGGCCAGCAGGGGCTACGGTGCCAGACAATATGGGGGCATGGCGCTGGGGCTGGGCGATTCAGCCATATATCAAGAACCGCCAGATATTCCGCTCGCCCTCAGATGCTTCGGATTACAACAGCACTTCCTGCGCTGGCTCCTGCCGCAGTGAAAGCAATCCTTACTACGGCTATTTATGGGGACTGTTTCCTTCGTATGGCTACAACTGGCGCTATCTCGCCCCCCCTACACAGGGTGTAACCGCTGCCTGTACACAGCCTGCCATGAGCCCTACTGCCGCGCAGAGCTGCAGCCGGGGGGCAAGTCTGGCTGCCGTGGGTACTCCATCTGAAACGATTCTACTGACAGACAGTACCTGGCAGACTCCAGATGCGGCCCGACAGCCCGTCATCGGCTACCTGTTGATCAACCCACCGCGCCTGTGGGCTGGCACAACCCCACTGATCGGTAGCTCCTACGGCTTCGTGTGGCCCCGGCACCAGAACAAGGCCAACGTGCTCTGGGTAGATGGGCACGTGAAATCCAGTGATATGGCCACAATCGCTCGCCGAGACACCATAGATGCCGATGGTGATGGTGAGCTAGACGAGACCTTCTGGGACCTGAAGTAAATGAAATTGGACTGGCGGCATGCTGTAGCGGCAGGACTGCTGGTTGTGGCAGCGGTTGTGGTGGTCTGGAGAACGGCCACCACGGACCCTGCGAAACCTACTGTCGCGGCCTCACCTGGCAATCAGGCTATGCGAGACACTCCCCCGGAACACGAAGGCCCGGCCAATGCTTCGCTACCAGCAGGTATGGCCCGATGAGCGCGCTCTCCTTGCGCCGCGACCTGGATAGTGCACGGCAGGCGATCTTAGACGCCCCGACGGAAGCTGAGGCGCGCCACTGGTGCGCCTGGGCTATGAATCGCCTGCTGGTAGCGGCCGCTCTGCTCACGGAAGACGTGCCCTTTGAGGAACGTTTCCCGGAGCGGAGTGGTGATTTGCGCTATGCTCGCCTGCTCGCTCACTCTCCTACAGCCCATGTGGGCAAGCTACTGCCATTCCTGAAGACCTTCGGGCGCTGGGTGGTGCGAGAGAGCGAGAGGGGTACTGGAGAGAGTGCAGGCAGTCTGCCGCGCTGGAGAAAGCGCTTAGGAGGAAAGCGATGAGCACAACTTGGCATGTAGAACGCTGCCTGTGCCGGGCAGGTCAGGCGGAGGAGCGAGGGCAATACGCGCTAGCTCGTAGAATGCTGGCCCCGGTACTGGACCGTGAGCCGGAAAACCCGGACGCCTGGCTTTTAGAGGCAAGGATTCTAGGTAAAACTGGGCATCTGGCCGAGGCCCTGGCGATATTGGAGAGCCTGATAGTTGCCGACCCCGGCAATGTGGCCGCACGCATGTTGCTGGTGGGCGCACTGCTACTTCAAAACGAGACAGAGCGCGCCATGGACCAGCTTCTGATTGCCGCACGCGGCTGGAACGATTTAGAGCCTGAGGAGCAGGATGAGCAAGTGCTCACCTCTCTCTGGAGCTCGTACACAGATAGGAGTAAGTAACAACAGATGGCAGGACGAATGCAACCGGTCGGCAAGCTAAGCCGACGGCTTGGAATTGGGCTTACGCCCAAAGGGGAGCGTATTCTTAAGAAGCGCCCCTACAAGCCCGGGCAGCATGGTAACAATGTGCGCCCGGCGAAGGTGTCCGACTATAGCAAGCAGCTTACCGAGAAGCAAAAAGTACGTCTGCTCTATGGGCTACGCGAGGGCCAGTTTCGGCGTACGTTCGATGAAGCGGTGCGCATGCATGGCTCTACAGGTGAGAACCTAATGGCACTACTGGAGCGCCGGTTAGACAATGTGGTGTACCGCCAGCGCTTAGCTGTTACGCGGCGACAGGCACGCCAGTTGGTAAACCATGGTCACTTCTTAGTCAACGGGGTCAAGACCGATATTCCGTCGTTTCGGGTACGCCCTGGGGATGTCATCTCTATCGTGGAGGCCAGCCGGAAGACCCGCTATTTCCGGGAGATACTACATCCAGAGGCTCAGGCCCTTGCGCCTGCCGAGTGGTTTGAGCAGCAGGGTAATGACCGCACCACCTGGAAAATCGCACGAATCCCCCGCCGGGATGAGGCAGAGCAAGAAGTCAGCGAACATATCGTAGTGGAGTTCTACAGCCGCTAACCTTTATTCGGAAGGATTCCCTCATGCCCGCTAAAATTCTGGTACGTGCCCCTGAGTCCCAGGGACAGCGACAAGTTTTCCAATGCGCCGGTGGCTGCACACACCTTACCTTCGACTCTGTCACACTGAACTTTCCTGACCTCGCGGCTCTGCGTACCCTGGCGGAACAGTTCCGCAAAGAAGCTATGCCCGGTCTGCAAAACGGCGATTGCGGCTCCATGGAACTTCGCTACCGCAATATCACCCTGAATCTGACTATTGAGGATGCAAAGGCACTCGGCCAGCTCCTGGAAGAGCTAGAGTTTCGGCTGCTGGGGATTCCCCCGCAGCCCTCAGTAGAACCCAAGGAGGCACTGTCATGAAATCACTGGCTATCTTCTACGGCACCTCTACGAGCAATACTCAAGAGGCGGCAGAGGCGATTGCCAAAGCGCTAGAATCTCAGGCAACAGTCAAAGTAGAACTGATTGATGTCTGCCGGATGCCCCCGGAGCGCCTGCTGGACTTTTCGGACTTCTTGATTGGCTGCCCCACATGGGATGTGGGTGAGCTTCAGGGCGATTGGGACCGCATTCACCGCAAGCTGGGCGATCTGCGTTTTGAAGGTAAAACCATTGCTCTTTTTGGCTGCGGCGATGCTATTGGATACCCGGATACGTTTCAGGATGCACTTGGCATTCTAGGCAAAGACTTCCGCAGTCGGGGTGCACGAATCGTGGGTATGTGGCCTACGGAAGGCTACGACTTTGAGGACTCTCTCGGGGTAGAAGAAGACAACTTCTTTGGTCTGGCACTGGACTACGACAACTTCCACAAGAAATGCCCGGAGCAGATTCAGGGCTGGGTCACTCAGCTAATTGCGGAGTGGGACCTGACTGCGAAGGCAGCTTAACGCCACTTTTTTTCGTTTATAGAGAGCTCCCAGCTATTGCCGACTTGACAGGTCGGCGAATTCGGGGTAAAAATCACCCGGAATCAATCACCGACTAAATGAGTCGGCAATAGCGAGAATCATTCTCGCTTTTGGGAGAACAGAGAGTTATGAACCGACGCGCCTTTACGCTTATCGAGCTTTTAGTGGTCATCGCCATTATCGCGATCCTGGCTGCCATTCTCTTCCCGGTCTTTGCCCAGGCCCGTGAGAAGGCCCGCCAGTCCACCTGTCTGAGCAACCTTAAGCAGCTGGGTCTTGCCGCCATGATGTACACGCAGGACTATGATGAGACCCTTCACCCGGCGCAGTCAGGCACTTTCCGCTGGCCCCAGCTTCTGTCGCCTTATGTCAAGGCGCGCGGTTTCGTACTCTGCCCCACCGCCAACTACGGCGCACCGATAGCCGCTGGCCTGACCTACGCCGATACGATTCGCGATCCCAATGGCAATGGCGGTAACAACGACTATTACTACGGTCTCTACCCCAGCTACGGGTTCAATTATGTGTACCTGTCGCCATCACCAACCTGTCCGGATGGCTTTGATACCGCGGCGGCTGGCTGCACCGTAACTCCCAGTAGCACCACTGCCTATACCCCGGCCCCGGCTGGCATCACCGCCGCCACTGGTCTGGGCATCTCGCTGGCGGGTATCGAAGCGCCCGCACAGACTGTGCAGATGGCCGATAGCGTCTCCTCTCCCACCACCTCGGCTACCACTCTGCAGTGGGGCTACTTCGCCATTCGCCCACCGCAGCTCTGGGCTGGTGTTGCCGTTGTCCCGCAGGATCGTGAGAGCTATGGCCGCACCCAGGCACGTCACAGCGAGATGGTCAGCGTCTCGTTCGCTGATGGTCATGTGAAGGCGATGAAGACCAACGCTCTGCGTGACTACAACCTGTGGCGCGCCCGAAAGCTGTAATATCAGTACATGACAGCTAGCGAACGCCTGGAAGCTCTTTGTGAGGCTATTGCCCACCGCCGCAGTATGGGGGTGGCCCGCCTGAAGTCCGACCCGGTGCCGGAAGCTCTGATTGAGCAGGCACTGGAGGCGGCCAACTGGGCGCCCAGTCATGGAGAGACCGAGCCCTGGCGCTTCATCGTCTTCACCGGCGACGGGCGCAAAGAGCTCGGCGAGGCGTTCGCCGAAGCCTATCGCCATGATGCTCTCCGCGAGGGCAATTTCAAAGAGACCACGTTCGAAGCGCAGCGCAACCGCACTCAGGATGCGCCAGTGTGGATCGCTCTCGGATTGGAGCCAGCCCTGCGCGGAGATGGTACCCTGAAGATGACAATGGAAGAGGAGCTGATGGCCGGAGCCTGCGCCATTCAGAACCTCCACCTGGTCGCTAACGCTCAGGGACTTGCTGGCATGTGGCTTTCCAAAGGTGTCATGGTGCACCCACTGGTAGCCGACCAAATCGGACTGTGCGCTCCGCATACGCGCCTGCTGGGGTTCTTTGTGCTCGGTTACCCGAACATTCCCTGGCCGGAAGGAGAGCGCCGCCCTCTTTCTGAGAAGTTGCGCTGGGTTCGTTCCTGAAAGAGATTTTGCTATGAGATTCCATCTTGCTCCTGTGGCTGCCGTCTGCGCCACGTTTGTCGTTGCTTCGTCTGCCGCTCACGCCCACTTTATCTGGGGCATGATTGACAATGGCGAAGCCCGCTTTGCCCTTCTCGAAGAGCCTTCCCAGAAGCCCGATGTGCGCTTCGAAAAGTACGTGGCATCCCTCAAGACCAGCCTCACAATGGGTATCCCCAAGGATGGCGCATGCAGTGCCCGACTGAGCCCAACGCAGAAGACCGCGTTCGCCTCTAGCATCGTGGGTGTGAAGGAGCGACAGGGAGCCACCTACCTGCTGGATTACCAGGCCAAGGCCGCAGCGGATCTCGCCAGCGCGGGCACACCCAGCAAGGATGCCAAAACCGAGGTTCTGGCCCGCAAAGAGGGCGACTCTCTTCAGGTAATCGTGCTTCAGGGTGGCTGGCCGGTGCCAGATACCGAAGTCACAGTGCACTGGCCGGGCGCTCCCGAGGTCACCGGTACCACAGATCTGGCAGGCCAGATCAAGTTCGAGTGGTCCAAGGCCGCTAAGCCAGGCTACCTGGGTGTTCGCGCTAGAGTCGTAGAAGGCGTCCCCGGCGTAAACGATGGCAAGAAGTATGAGGAGATCCACCACTGGACCAGCCTCACCGCTCCTATCGCTGCTCCGCTCACTGCCACGGCACAGGAGCTTACTCCTGCGGTTGCTATCTCCCCGGCTCCTCCCGCCCCTACTGCCCAGGCCCCCAGTGGCCCAGAGACCTTCAGCCGCACACTCCGCAACTCCTTTGGCAACAACCATGAGGCCGTTTCGGGCGCCGCGTTCAACGTCACTCTGTTCGCTGGTAAGCTCACTCGCCCCCAGCTCATCGCGCACCTTCAGCAGCGTGCTCTGGTTCACAACGAAGTACACCGCATTCTAATCGGCGCGGCTCCCACGCTGAATGTGCCCTATGGCGCAGACCAGAAGCATGTGCTTACCTACCTTTTCGCCGACCTGGTAGAAATGGGTTCCGGCTGGCCAACCGAGGCTCAGGCGTTCCCGGTAACCAGCGCATTCCTTCAGGAAATTCGGGACAGCGAAAAGAAAGGCCCGTACTTCGCGCTCGGCGTTCAGCATGTGTACTTTGGCGGCATCACCAATGGTGGCCGAATGATCGGTCAGAAAATCAGCGAAACGCTGACCGTGCCGTTAAGCTACTATAGCAAGAGCGATGGCTACCGCGATTACCTGCTAAAGGTAGACGAGATCAAAGATCCCGCTGC
Organism: Armatimonas sp.; assembly: GCA_049840835.1. Taxonomy (GTDB): domain Bacteria; phylum Armatimonadota; class Armatimonadia; order Armatimonadales; family Armatimonadaceae; genus JANLTX01. The sequence continues at coordinate 219,471 of JASGJG010000035.1, forward strand.
CCGCGCCGAGATGATCCGTGGAGGCCAGGCTGCCTACAAGTACATCGCCGCATCCATGAACGAGGCCATCTTCAAGAGCGATGCTCCTGCGGCGGAAAAGAGCTAATTGTACAAGGGAAACCCCTAAGTACCAAAAAAGAGGAGTGCCAGATGGCACTCCTCTTTTTTAATAGACCTCTCTTTGCCAACCGGATCTGTGCCTATCGACCATTATTCATGCCAGAGGTGTTTAATATCTTCAACAAGATATCAACATCTGAAATCCTTGAAGTAAAGTGTATGGGTTTTGATTCTTTGAATTTGACCTGTATACGTGTCAGACTGATCTTCATTTTCCTTAGGCAAGGAAATAATATTGACGACATCATGGAGACTGCACTTCTTTATGGATTTCTTTAAAAAGTTAATCTCACAGATTTCCATTTTATGGATATCAACAACCAGCTTGTAGTTAATTGCATGCAATACAAAAAACAGCGGTATAAATAGGAATAACAACATAAAACCACAGCCACTCAGAACAACAGATACATTCAAAGTATCCCATCCGGTATATATTATGATACATAAACAAGCTATCATAAAAGCTCCTGATATTCCTATTACATATTGCATACCTGTATTTTTGTAATGGAATGTATGCTGCATTTCTAATATCACTTCTTGTGAGCGCATTTACCTCACATTTTATATTGTCAAAATATCCATACTCAAAGCCATTTACATTTCTAAGCAGTATTAAGGCAACTGAGTATCTGCATAAAGATACGCCGTCTCCACAAAAGGACTTACTCCGTTTTTAGCCGTTTTACCAGGATTCTGGGGTATCAGACCTGCTTGCCATTGTACACTACTCACGGGACTTCTGGAGGATGATGGTTGCCCCTACAGCCGCCGGGCGGCTATAATTGCGCCATGTCCTCTGAACCTCAGACCGTCGATGCCGAACTTGAGACCCTTATCCGTGCCCGCTACCCCATTATCTATGTTGTCAGCTGGGAAGAGCGGCGTGTAGAAGAAACCCTGCGCGAAGTATGCCAGCGCCGTGGCAAGAAGCTTATCCAATGGACCGTGACCGGCGGGCTGGGCGGCAATGTGGCCGCGCGTGACCCATTGGCGGCTCTGGATCAGATCATGGCTGCGCCGGACCAGAGTGTCTTTCTGCTTAAAGACTTCCACCCCTTTATGAACGACCATATGGTCGTTCGTAAGCTCCGAGACCTGGTCTTTACGCTCAAGACCAGCTACAAGACCATTGTGCTGCTCTCTCCACAGCTCAAGCTACCCATGGAGTTGGAAAAAGAAATCTCCGTGGTGGACTATCAACTTCCTACCATCGCGGACTTAGATAGGCTCCTGGAAGGCATCATTCAGTCGGTCAAGGGAAACAACACCATTGATGTTGACCTGACTCCAGTAGAGCGAGAGCAAGTGCTCAAGGCGGCCTCTGGCCTGACCAGCAATGAAGCGGAGAATGTCTTTGCGCGCTCTCTGGTGGAAAAGCGGACGTTTGACATAGACGTGATTCTGGGTGAGAAAGAGCAGATTATCCGCAAGACGGGGATTCTAGAGTACTACCGCACCGATGAGAGCATGGGTGATGTAGGTGGAATGGACCTACTCAAGGAGTGGATGAACCAGCGCACCGCCAGCTTCTCGGATAAAGCCCGTGAGTACGGCCTGCCTGAACCCAAGGGTATGCTGCTTCTGGGAGTACAGGGCTGCGGCAAGTCGCTCACAGCGAAGGCTATTGCCGGGCTGTGGCGCCTGCCTCTGCTCCGCTTAGATGTCGGTAAGATTTTCGGCGGTATCGTAGGGCAGTCCGAAGAGAATATCCGCAAGGCTATTGCTACAGCAGAGTCGGTGGCACCATGTATCCTCTGGACCGATGAGCTGGAAAAAGGCTTCTCCGGTACCCAGAGTTCGGGTATCAGCGATGGCGGTACTACAGCGCGTGTGTTTGGAACATTCCTGGCCTGGATGCAGGATAAGAAACAGCCTGTCTTCGTGGTTGCTACCTCAAACGATGTGACGGCGCTTCCCCCCGAGCTTCTGCGAAAGGGCCGCTTCGATGAAATCTTCTTCGTGGACCTGCCCAATGCCGATGAGCGAGCGGAAATCTTTGGGATTCACCTGAAGCAAGCGTAAGCGCGATGCGAAGAACTACGACCTGCCAGCACTGGGCAGACTCTCCGTGGGGTTCTCTGGCGCGGAGATCGAGCAAACCGTGGTTTCGGCGCTGTTCTCAGCATTCGATGAGGATGCGCGTGAGCTGACCCAGGAAGATCTTATCAAAGCCGTAAAGCAGTCAGTGCCCCTCTCAGTTACCATGCGTGAGCGTATCGCCGAGCTGCGTGACTGGGCAGATGAGCGTGCCCGCCCGGTATCTTCGGTACAGGGCGAGGATACCTCCGATATTCTCCTGGCCGAATACTCCAGCCAGCAGGATGAGGACTTCGGCGAGGACGCTCCGTACTCCATGGATAACGATGAGGATGAAGCCGAGAAGCCCGTCTCATTGGATTCTGGCAGCGAGAGCAATCCCACCGACGACACGATAGATACTCCCGGAGAGGGTATTTGACGCTCTCTGAGATAGAGGCTACCTTACAGGGCGGCATACTGGGAGTGGCAGCAGCATTTGGCGAGACCACAATCGTTCACAATGCGGATGTGGTCTTCCCTACAGCAAGCTGCATCAAGATTGCCATTGTGGAGGAGCTCTTCCAGCAAGGGCTCGACCTGGCACAGCCGGTAACTATCTCGGCGGCAGACTTTGTGGGCGGCAGCGGCGTACTTGGCACGCTGACCGCCCCGGTCACCCTTCCTCTGGGTGACCTTGCTACACTCACCCTCTCTATCTCAGATAACACAGCATCCAATGCCTGCTTGCGCGCCGCAGGTGGACCAGAGGTTGTTAATGCACGGCTTCGTAGCTGGGGGATTACTGGAATCACCATTCACCGGCCCATAAAGTTTGCGCTAGAGCCTGGTGACCCGCCTCATACTGCCACCGGCACTCCTGCTGAATTTCTTTCGTTGCTGGGCAAACTCTCCGAGGATACGAGAGCCAAGATGGCCTTCTGCACCGACTCCGCCATGCTGCCCCGCTACCTCAGTGTCAACCCCTACGCTACTGACCTGAGGGTAGACACGCCGCCCTATACCGTGGTTCACAAAACCGGCGGGGTCGAAGGCGTACGCAATGATGTAGGCTATGTGACCCAGGGCGATAACGAAGTGCGCATTGCTATCTTCACCAAAGAAGTCCCCGATCCCCGCTGGACCCCGGAAAATCTGGGGAGTATCGCCGTGGGCCGCGCAACCAAATGGCTCTGTGATTCGTTGCTCCCCTGATGCAGCGCCGCCTCACACTGGGGTTCTACGGATTTGTCTTGCTGGCTCTGGGCATTGTTGCCTGTATTGGTCTGAGCTCACAGGATAAAGGCAACGATACTGCACTCTATTTCCACACCGCCCAGCAGCTTGCCGCGGGTAAGTGGCCCTATAGCGATTTCTCTCTGGAGTACCCGCCGGGCGCGATTCTGGCCTTTCTGCCTCCCTACCCCAGCTCGCTCTTGAGCCTGGATAACTATGAAGGCTACTGTACTGCCTTTGCTATCTGGGGCGTGATTCTCACCGCACTGATTGCACTCAGCCATAATCGAATCCTGGCGGCTCTGGACCCTGTGGAACCGAAAGAATGGATGTGGACGGGCCGCAACTTCGCAGCCCTCAGCATACTGATGTGCTGGATGATCACAGCTCGCTACGACATCTTCCCTGAGCCCCGACCGCACTCGCACTCTGGGGTGTTTTGGGCAGGCAGCGGTTTCTGGCCGGGATTGCCCTTGGAGTCGCGATTGCGGCCAAGCTCTATCCTATTGTTTTTGCGCCGGTTTTCGTGCTCTGGCTACTCTGGCGAAAAGAGTGGAAACCTGCCGGTGCACTGGTACTCGGGCTTCTGGTTGCAGTGGGTATCTGCTTCATCCCGTTTCTGATTCACTCCCCGGAGCAGCTCTGGAGTTTTGTGGCCTATCACAGCAAGCGAGGCCTACAGATAGAGAGTGGCGCGGCTGGTCTAGCTATGCTACTCGGCAATGGCACCAAGACCAACTTTGATTACGGTGCCATTCACCTCGAAGGGCCATTAGCCTCCAGATACCTACCGCTACTGACTTACCTCTTTCCCCTAGCCTGGCTGGGTGGCATCGTCCGCACTCTGTTTCGCCTGCGAGAAACTGCTGATACCACAGCACTGTTGGAGTGTTCCTGCGGGCTACTACTGTTATTTATGGCCTTGAATAAAGTTTTCTCTCCGCAGTTTATGATCTGGTTGATACCGTTTCTGCCGCTTCTCAAACCCCATTGGCGGCTTTTCGGGGTGCCGCTCTTCCTCGCTACCACGATAATCTTTCCGCTGAACTATGGGCAACTCATGGCAGGCACCTACCCGATGGTGCTTCTACTTAACCTGCGTAACTTCGGGGTATTGATTCTGGGAATTCTTCTGCTCTGGGGTGGTCCGAAATCCTATGAAGAGAGGTACACTGTCGAGCATGCGTGAGACCTTCGATGCCTGGGTAGATGCCCACAAAGACGAGATTCTGGCCGAAACACAGGCCATTTTGCGAGTTCCGAGCGTAAAGGTAACGCCTGCGGAACCGGGTGCTCCCTTCGGGCAGCCCTGCGCCGATGCGCTGGCGCATACATTGGCGTTGTGCGAGCGACTGGGTTTCCGCGTGGAGAACTTTGAGGGCTATGCAGGGCACGCTGAGTTCGGCCCCGAAGATGCCCCAGAATACGTGGCTGCACTGGGGCACTTAGATGTTGTCCCCACTGGCGACCCTACCACTTGGACCGCAGAGCCGTTTGGCGCCGAAGTTAAAAACGGTTGGCTCTACGCCCGAGGCGCTTCCGATGATAAAGGCCCCACGTTCGCAGCCCTCTTCGCTGCCAAAGCTGTCATGGACTCCGGGCTCCCTCTGAAGCGTCGCATCCGTCTAATTCTGGGCTGCGATGAAGAGAGCGGCTGGGAGTGCATGGACCACTATTTCGGCGCAGCCGGTCAGCCCAAGCCCACCTATGCCTTTGCGCCGGATGCCGATTTCCCGCTTATCTTTGCGGAGAAAGGCGCCTTCACAGCGATTATCGAGAAGCAGGTTTCGTCCAAAGTTACCACTCTCTCCTCCGGATTCCGCCCGAACATGGTCCCTGAGAGCGCCGCAGCTACCCTAAAAGATGGAAGCACGCTGAGCACTCTGGGGTAAGTCAGCCCATGGCTCTACCCCGGAGAAGGGCGAAAACGCCGCTGTGGCGCTTCTGGAGCAGCTAGGCGAAGGCTGGGCCGGGGAGCTGGCTCGCTTCGCCGCTATCGACGGCGCTGGCTTTGACCTGGCGGGCAGCGATGATATCTCCGGTGCCCTCACCTGCAACTTGGGCGTGGTTCATGTTGGTGAGGAACTGGCACAGGGAACCATCAATATCCGTTACCCGGCTACCTGGAGCCCTGCCGAAGTAGAAGAGCGATTCCGGGCTGCTGTGAACAAAGCAGGATGGCGCACTGCGAGCTACAAGGACCTGGCCCCACTCTACGTGCCTATAGACGCTGAGCCGGTGAAAACGCTCCTACAGGTCTACCGGGACCATACTGGCGACAATCGCCCACCAGCGGCTATCGGTGGGCGCACTTACGCTACTGCCGTTGCTCCAGTCGCCGTCGCGTTTGGAGCCGCCATGCCCGGCGACCCGGATGTCGCCCACCAGCCCGATGAACGCATTCTGGTAGAGCGCCTGTATCAGTGCACCAAGATCTACGCCGATGCACTGTACCGCCTCGCACAATAAGTTATAGATTATCAGTCAACTGCTTTCCAAAATACTAAAATTGGGACTAATGCATCATACATGCATGCATGCGTCCAGTGATAAAGCGAAGGTATAATGGAAAGCAAATTCCGATTAGGCCTTGAGAGTCATAATGCCCATAGATGTCAAAATTATCAGTGAAGCCGAAAGCAAAACAATTCTAAATCTCCAAGAGAATCACTTCTGTGATCTTAAGGCCATAGACATTGAACCAGGTAAATTAACTCGGAGCATCGCATCATTTGCAAATGCAGATGGCGGTGAAATTTACGTTGGCATTGATGAAAATAGGACAACAAACTCTCGTTTTTGGCGTGGGTTTTCAGCGCCTGAGCTAGCAAACGGGCATATTCAAACTTTTGAAGCCTTATTTCCCTTATCTAATGATTTTGATTATACATTTCTTGAATGTAATAATTTACCAGGATTAATACTTCAAATCCAAATCCGGAAAACGTCTGCAATTAAAAAAGCTTCTGATGGAAAAGTATATCTGCGAAGAGGCGCGCAAAACTTACCAATAACAACACATGATGGCCTAAAGCAACTCGAATTTGTAAAAGGCATAACATCATTTGAAGTTGAGACAGTTAATACTGATGAGAGTTATATTACTGAATCTCAACCGACATATGATTTCATGCAGTACCTCGTCCCAAGTAGGTGCTGTTCGGATTCTATCGTGTTTCCCTATTAACCTT
>JASGJG010000036.1:0-210999 GCA_049840835.1 Armatimonas sp.
GGACGCCAGCGACTGGCGGACCCGCGTGCAGTAGCCGGGTTCAAGGCCGCCTGGAAAGAGATGGTCTTCCCCATAGTGACGGAGCGCAGTGAAGGCGCACGGCTCTGGGATGTAGATGGCAACGAGTTCATAGATATAACTCTGGGCTTTGGCACCAACTTCCTGGGCCATCGCCCTCAGTTTGTGGTGGAAGCCCTAGAGAAACAGCTCGCGCTTGGCATAGAAATCGGCCCGCAATCTCCCATGGCTGCGAAAGTGGCTGAGAAAATCTGCCAGCTTACGGGCATGGGGCGCGCTGCCTTCTGTAACACCGGCTCCGAGGCGGTCACAGCGGCGATTCGTATGGCGCGCACTGTCACAAGGCGAGATCGGATTGCTCTGTTCTCTGGCGCGTATCACGGTCAGTTCGATGAGGTTCTTGTTCGTGCCGCCGGTACACGCTCACTCCCTGTAGCACCGGGCATTCCCGATAGCATGGTGCAGAACGTGCTGGTGCTGGAGTATGGCACCGAGGAGTCTCTGCAGGTTATCCGTGAGCAGGCGCATACACTGGCTGCCGTGCTGATAGAACCCGTACAGAGCCGCCGCCCTGAGTTCCAGCCTGCTGAGTTTGCCCGTGAGCTGCGCAAGATTACCGAAGAGTCCGGCACCGCGCTGGTCTTCGATGAAGTGGTCACCGGATTCCGCACGCATACGGGCGGTATGCAGGCACGCTGGGGCATTCGGGCGGATCTGGCAACCTATGGCAAAGTTGTTGGCGGCGGCTTCCCCATGGGGATCGTCACTGGCAAAGCGGAGTACATGGACGCACTGGATGGCGGAGCCTGGTCCTTTGGCGATGATTCCGCTCCCGAAGTCGGCATGACCTTTTTTGCGGGTACCTTTGTCCGACACCCGCTAGCACTCGCCGCTGCGAATGCGGTTCTTGACCACCTGATTGCCAACCCGCAGCTTCAGGGTGAACTGGATGCGAAGACAGAAGCATTTGTCAACCGACTCAATGCCAGATTTGCCGCACTTGGTGCGGGAGTAAGGCTGAATCGATTTTCGTCCATGTTCTACCTCCAGCTTCCCGATAGCAAGCTGGCAGGGCTGATGTTCTACCATCTCCGCCTCCGTGGAGTGCATCTGTGGGAAGGTCGCCCAGGCTTTCTCTCTACGGTACACACCGACGAAGACATTGCGTTTGTGGAGCGAGTTTTCGAGGACAGCGTGGTGGAGATGCAGGAGGCAGGTTTTCTGCCCTGCGACCGCCCGAAACTGACCGAGGCTCAGCGAGAAGTCTGGCTGGCCGCGCGCGCCAGCGAGGGAGCCTCCTGCGCCCTGAACGAATCCCTATCTCTGAAGCTAGATGGCCCGCTGGATATTGCTCGGCTGGAATCGTCTCTGAACAGTATCGTGGCCCGCCATGATGCCTTGCGTACCACGTTCAGGGCTACAGATGGCACTCCGACTGTGCACGCCGAACTGCACATTCCACTGCAGCGAACCTTGGAAAATGTTGGCGAGGCAGAGGGAGGTATTGCTTTTGACCTCGAAAATGGTCCGCTGGTACGTGCCTATCTGATGGAGCATGGCCAGGAGAGTCATACGCTTGTGCTATCCGCCCACCATATCGTCTGTGATGGTTGGTCGTTCGGCGTTGTCCTGCACGAGTTGGCAGTCCTCTACGGAGGAGACAATCTGCCTGCTGCCCCGAGCTATTCGGACTATGCTAGACATCTGGAAGCAGAGGGCACGCCGGAAACGCAGGAGTACTGGAAGAGCTTGCTCACTCCTACACCCCCAACACTGAACCTTCCAACGGATCGTCCTCACCCTACACAGCGAACTTTCGCGGGGAGCCGTGTGGAGCGAGCCTTAGAGCCTGAGATTCTGTCGGCGGTCAAGGCCCTCAGCGCAAAGAGCGGCGCGACCCTATACACAACACTGTTGACCGCCTGCGGCGTGCTACTGCACCGCCTGACCGGACAGACCGATATTGTCATCGGTTCTCCGGCAGCAGGTCAGGCTACAGATGGCGAGCCTTTCCTGGTGGGGCACTGTGTCCACCTGCTGCCCCTTCGCCTGAGCCTAAATCCTCAGGCCAGCTTCACCGAGCAGCTTGCCCACACGCGTACTCTGGTACTGGATGCCTTTGAGCACCCGGCGGTTACCTTCGGGGAACTGGTACAGGCTCTGAACCTGCCCCGTGAAGCAGGGCGTGTGCCTCTGGTTGGAGCAACATTCAACCTGGATAAAGAAACGCTACCGACTCACATTGGCGCGGTAAAGATGACCATGGGGAAAAACCCGCGTCAGTTCTTTCAGTTCGATCTGGGCTTCAACCTGGTAGAGAACGAAGTCGGAATAGTTATTGAGGCGAACTACAACGCCGATATTCTGGAAGCCGAGACCGTACAGCGCTGGCTGGATCATTTCGCGACCCTGTTGCGTGAGGTGGTGAAGACTCCGGAAACGGCACTGGCGGGCCTGACCTTACTACAGGACGCGGAGAAATCCACTCTGCTAGGCTGGGGGCTGGGAGCACAGAACTCTTATTCCCTAGATAAGAGTGTAGCAACTGTTTTCGCCGAGCAAGTACAGAAATCGCCCGATGCGATTGCGGTTGCTATGGGAGCAGCGGCGCTTACTTATGCCGAGTTGGATGTGCAGGCGAAGAGAGTTGCACGGAACTTGATCGCTCAGGGAGTGCTACCTGGGGAACGAGTCGTGGTAGCTCTAGAGCGCACGCCGGATCTGATAGTGGCACTGCTCGGTGTACTTCAGGCTGGTGCCGCCTATGTGCCACTGGACCCCGGTTATCCGGAAGAGCGAAAACAACTTCTACTGGCAGACGCGGGAGCAGCTATCACTGTAGATGCAGACTGGCTTACTCGGATGGGTGCTCCAGAAGAACTACCACTGCCAATTGTTGATGGCGAGGCCCTAGCCTATGTGATGTATACGTCCGGGTCTACCGGAGCGCCGAAAGGGGTGGCTATCCCCCATCGTGCCATTCTCCGGCTTGTGGAAAACTGTGACTATGCCCCACTGACCAGTGCCGATGTGGTGGCGCAGGTAGCGACTCCTGCCTTTGATGCCGCAACTTTCGAACTATGGGGAGCGCTTCTGAATGGTGCTCGCTTAGAGATCTTGCCGCGAGATGTAACGCTGGAGCCGAAGCGATTCGCTCAGGCATTAGCAGAGCGCAAGATCACGACGATGTTCTTGACTACAGCCCTGTTCAACGAGCTGGCTCGCGAGGTACCAGCGGCCTTTGGTGGCCTGTCCTATTTACTCTTTGGTGGAGAGGCAGTCAGCCCACGGCATGTGCAAACAGTCTTGAAGGCTGGCGGGCCGAAGAATCTGCTCCATGTCTATGGCCCTACTGAAGCGACAACCTTTGCGACCTACTTTGAGGTTACTGAGGTATGCGAGGCAGCAGCCACCGTGCCCATCGGACGACCTATTGCCAACACGACGGCGTTCGTGCTGGATGAATACGGGAATGTGTGCCCAGTCGGTGTGCCGGGTGAGCTTTTCCTTGGTGGTCCAGGACTCGCCGTTGGCTATCTGGGAGTCACCCAGAAAACCGACGAGCGCTTTGTGCAGCACTCGCGGTTTGGACGACTCTATAAAACCGGCGACTCGGTTCGATGGAATACGGAAGGCTACATCGAGTTCGTTGGCCGCATTGATGGCCAGCTCAAAATCCGTGGATTCCGAATAGAGCCTGGCGAAATTGAAGCAGCGCTTACGTTGCATCCCGCCGTTAATACGGCACGTGTAGTGGCCAGAGCGCATCCCAGCAGCGGCGAGAAGACGCTGGTAGCCTACTTTGTTCCCAATGGAGGCAAGGACGCTGCACCGACCTGCCGTGCGCTACGTTCTTATCTGGAGACGCGACTCCCAGCGTATCTGGTGCCACCCGCTTATGTGCCATTAGATAGCCTGCCGCTGAACGCGAACGGTAAGCTAGATGTAGCCGCCCTACCCGAGCCGGATGCCTCTTGTATGGTGCTAACCGGGGAGCAAGTACAACCTCGCACCGAGACGGAGAAACAGCTTACCCAACTCTGGAAGGACGTACTGGGGCTGGGAGCTGTCGGAATCGAAGACCACTTCTTTGAGATTGGCGGGCACTCGCTTCTGGCCGTTCGGTTGCTGACGCGAATCGAGAAGGAGTTTGGCAGCACACTCTCCCTAGCAACGCTTTTCTCCGCACCCACAATCGCGCATCAGGCAGAGTTGATCGACGCTGCCCATGTTATGGAAACGCAACCCTTTTCGTCTCTGGTGCCGCTGAATCCAGGCGGAGCACGCCCGAGGCTCTACTGCGTTCATCATGGCTATGGCGACCTGACAGGTTATCATGATCTGGTGCGTCGGCTTGGGGACGACCAGCCGGTTTATGGGCTCCAGGCACGCGGCATCGATGGAAAAGAAGAGCCACTGGAGAGTATTGAGGCGATGGCGGCGCACTATGTCGCCGAGATTCTAGCATTCCAGCCGAAAGGGCCCTACCACCTGACCGGGTTCTCATTGGGTGGAGTGATCGCTTTCGAGATGGCCCGTCAGCTCCACCAGAAAGGTCACCGAGTAGGTTTGCTGGCGCTGCTGGATACTTACGCCCCTATCTTCTTCCAAAAGGGAGAGAAGGGCGGCCTACTATCTGAGATTGCCAGTGTGGCAGCCGACCTCCCCAAGGTCGCTCCGGGCAGCCGGTGGCGCTATGCGATGAACAAGAGCAAGGTCGCCGGGTATCGCCTGAAGGAATTCTTCCATAGAGGGGAGGATGGACCGGAGCTTCCCGAGGAGGCAAATCGCATTCGCGAGGCGCTTCGCCGTGTAGAGGTGGCTAGCCGCCGTGCCCTGGAGAACTATAAGCCTGCCAGCTACGAAGGTCGCGCCGTAGTCTTCCGCGCTCAAGACCACGAGATTGTGCCCGGTTACGACCCGGTACTCTGGTGGTCGGAGGTTATCGAGGGTGGCGTGGAGATACAGGAGGTTCCGGGGAACCATCATGCTATCCTTCAAGAGCCCGGAGTTGGCCTGTTAGCCGGTCAGCTTCGTCTCTGCCTCAACGATGCCATCGCCCCTCGTGAATGAAAAGGAAATCCAGGTCTACCAGCTAGACCTGGATACTCTACCCGTCGAGGCTGCCCTGCTCTCTTTTGATGAACGAGAGCGAGCAGCCCGGTTTCGTTTTGAGAGTGACCGGCACAGGTATATGTCCTGTCGAGCAGCACTTCGCCAGATTCTGGCCGCTGAGCTAAATATTTGCCCGGAAAGCCTGGTCTTTACCTATAACCCCCACGGTAAACCTGCTCTTGGTAAAAATGACTCTCTGTACTTCAATGTAGCGCATTCCGGCACTATGGCTCTAATTGCCTTGACGTATTGTGCTGAAATAGGTGTGGATATTGAGGCCCTTCGCCCGGAACTCGCAACGGCAGAAGTAGCCGCCACTGTTTTTACAGAAGCCGAAAGAGAACAGTTTGTAGAGTCAGAATGGGTCCCCCAATTCTTTCGACTCTGGACTCGGAAAGAAGCCTATCTGAAGGCTATTGGCGAGGGCTTTGCCTCACCGAGCCTGGAGATTCCTTCTGACTACCAGATAGAAGAGCTGTCTGTAGTGGACGGTTATCGGGCGGCTCTAGCAATTTCAGGTGCAACCTGTTGCAAGGTCTATGTGTCCTGGTATCCTGACAGGCGATGAGCGAGACCGATCCCCCCAACGAAGCAACAGAAGCGACGATTACTTGCCGAAACTGTGGCTCTCCCGATGTACAGCAGTGGTGCCCGGTCTGTGGGCAGGAGAACATCCCTTCGGCGATGCCCATCCGTGAGATATTGTTCGGCTTTCTAGATGAGCTTCTCAAGTTCGATGCGAAGATCTGGATAACGCTGAAGAAGCTCATTACCCGGCCCGGATTGCTCACGAATGAGTATCTTATGGGGCACCGGGTTCGCTATGTGGCTCCGGTCAAGCTCTATCTTGCCATAAGCTTCGTGACCTTCTTTGTGCTCACTCTTTTTCCGCAGAACAAAACGAATACAGAGGAGAACTCCGGGAGTTTTCAGAACGGCCTTACTCTGGCGCAAGGCATTCTGCCTATGCGCTCCAACAATCCCTCTTCCGATACAGACTCGGAAGAAACCAAAGGTTTACCAGAATCTTTCAAGCTAGATACACATCGGAAAGAGGGTGAGAGCGACGGAGACTATAAAAAGCGTGTTGAGGCAGCAAAGAAGCATGCTGATTCCTGTGCTGATGTTGCCAAGATTATCGCTCGGTCGGAAGCGGCTACACGCGAAGAAGTTCGGCGCAATACTCAGCGTGATGCCTGGATTTCGGGAAACCAGACCACACTCAGTCTTCTAAGCGTTCCTCTGTATGCTCTGCTCCTGGGTGGTCTATTGCGTAAAGACACCAAGCGGCTTTATGTGGAGCATATGATTTTTGCACTCCACTATCAGTGCTTCGAGCAGCTCAGCACCATGGCATCTGCTGTTCTCCGACCGATGCCACTCATCGGCTGGTTATCCTACATCGTGACCTTAGTTGCACCTCGCATCTATTTTGTGCTGGCGGCTCGCTCTGTCTATAACGTTCCCCTGAAACGGCTGCTGATAATTCTGGTAGGTTTTCTGTTCCTGGGCTTTATGGTGGTGTGGATCAAAGGCTTTACGGCGGAAGTCATCTACCGACTATCAGGATAGGCGCAGACCGGAAATTCCGCGATGCGCAGAAGCGTGGATCCATAGGGTACCAGAGTTAGCTCTTCCAGAGGTTCGTTGGTTGCCACTGGGGATACTGGTGGTGGCATAGCGGCGCCTCGCTCCATGCCCCACTCCGGTACTCGTCGGCCATGCGCGCGAATTACGAGATTGGGCAGCGCATAGGGGCTGGTATTTTCGGGGATATCGTAGCGCTCCAGAGTCATGGGCAGGGTTAAATCCAGGGCGTAGTTCCAGGGGCTTGTTGGGTGAACTTCCCGGTTGGCCCAGGAGTCCTCACCGAGCATTCGGATTTCTTCGCCGATTTTCAACCCGAAGAGCAATGGACCAGCATAAATACTCACAGCTCCGTTTGGACGAGATTCTACTCTCACTGCAAAGTCAGGGCGAATGTTTTCTGTTACGCCTGGTGTAAGAGCGAGCGGTGTACTATCCGGTAGGTGTATAGTTGTCGCCTTGCCTTTGACCAGGGTGATGGTAACTGCATCACCAAAGGGATAGTTCCCACCCACATGAATCTCGTGTTCGCCATCTATGATTACGCACGGCATCAGGCTGAGCGCCTGCAGCCCCTGCTCCGTACGGCACCATAGTTGGCTCACTATCTTGGGCCAGCCCTGATGGAAATTCGCGGTGCAGCATCCGAAGTTCGGCTCCAGGCCGTAGAGATTGGATTGGGGGCCGTTCGTGGTGAAAACACAGTTTTCCTTTGTACCAAAATCGGCGCAGAGCACCTGATTCACCTGCTGGTCGTACTGGTGTCCCCACATGTCTTTGGTAAAGGTAGCCGGGAGTGCATTGAAGGCAACTCGCTCGAACTGCGATGCAAGCTGAGCATCGGGCCAGCGCGAAAAACATAGGGAAAGTGAGTAGAGCATCTCTACTACCGCGCAGACTTCGGTGCCCTGTGAGGGAGAGAGCCCCGCCAGAGACTCATCGCCGGTAAACATACCATTGGCCTGACCATGATGCTGCGCCAGAACACTCAATGCCGTAAAGACATCCTCAGCTGTGCCTTCTGTTCGGTAAAGCGGCTCCTTGATGGCCATGGCATGGTTGACCACATGGTTATCTAGTCGCCAATCTACGGCTTTGTTCGGATGCGGGAAATTGCGGAAGTGCGCGCCCCAGTCATAGCCTTGCGCTTGAATCGTTGCTGAGGACACTCCGAGTTGTGCTTGGGAGACTGCCAGCTCGAACCAGCGAAACTTTGCCCAATCGTTTAAGGGGTGCTCCGCTAACACTTCTTCGATACGCGCCATCGCCTTGCGAAGAGCGGGCTCTACTCGCTCATCTCCTGTAGCTTCCTGCCATTGCAGCAGAGCTTTGAAGAGCACGAACTGAGGCCAGGGATCCAGGCTTCTTGCGCCGTGGCTTTCGTTTGCTGTGGTCGGACCGAACCAGCCATCCGGGTGCTGCCCGGCCAGAATTGTCTCAACCCATTCTCGTGCCGTGGTTATGAGGCCTTCCTCGTTTAAGAGAAACGCCAGGGGGATAAAACCATCTAACCAGTACGGCACACGCTCCCACCCCTCGGCACTATCGCCGCGCCACTGACTGTCCTTGATATCCGGCCAGAAGATATGCAAATTACCTCCTAGCCCGGTTGCCTGGGTGCGAAGCTGCGCGAGGAGCCAGCCCGACGGCTTGATGGCTCCCAGAGGAAGAGTGTTCATCGGATAGAAGTATACCGGTGTTTGCCATTTAGCGGACTTTGTGATACCATTCACAAGCGCGCTTCAGGTATGGAGTGCGGCGGATTCTTCTCCCGAAGCGTAACGCTCGCGCGATCGGGAACTGGTTTGATTCAGTCTTGAGAGGAGCGGATCGGAGGCGCGCTGCATCTGGTCCGCTTTTTTCCTGCGAATCGACCGATACTAAAAATCAGAAGGAGTTTTGAAATCATGGCAGCTCCCATAATCACCGGCGGTCGGCGTGAAATCGGAATTACATGTCCTGGCTGCGGCCATCAGTCCTCTATCCCCCCTTCGGCAATCGCCCGCAATGCGTACTTCTGCGGAATGTGCGGCAAGTCTATTGACCTGCACGGCGCGTTTCGGCAGATGATGGGCGAAGGCGGTGGCGCACCGATGCCCCGCCGCGATAAGGGTGGCAGCAAGTATAAGAGCGCACGTAAAGCTCGCCGCTAACACGAAATGTGAAAGCCCCGCCGCAACGTCTGGCGGGGCTTTTTGTTTTTTGGATATGTCTGAATCGCCCTCTACAAAAGCCTCTACGACTCTCTGGCAGCGTTTCTTAGCTGCCACGCTTCCCGGTCTGACTCGCCGTATTGAGAACATGCCCCGCCAGAAAGCGCTGGCGCGCGGTGCAGCACTCGGGCGTATGGGCTGGAATCTGGCAAAGAAACAGCGCCGTACTACGTTGCGTAATCTGGCTATTGCGTTTCCTGAACTTTCCCCTGCTGAGCGCGAAGACCTGGCGCGTCGCTGCTTTATTCACTGGGGCAAGGTCACCATGGACTTCCTGAAGGCCCCCAGCTACGATATAGAAACAACAAAAGCGCTGGTGACCAATATAGAGGGGTTTGCAGAATATGGCATTCCTGCGCTCGAATCTAAGAAGGGTGTAGTAGCGGTCACTGCACACCTGGGGAGTTTCGAGATCTTCGGGCGCTACATGGGCCTGAGTGCGATTCCCCTCACAGTGATCGTGCGAGCACCCTCTGATCCGCTCTTCGGGGGCTATGTACGGCGTATTCGTGAAAGCGGGAACTACAGAACTATTGATAGCTATGGTGGCCCTACCTTACGCGCCCTACTCAAGGCGCTGAAAAACGGTGAAGTGGTTGGGATTCTTCCGGACCAGAACTCCAACGATCTGTTTGTACCGTTCTTCGGTGTACCTGCGGGCACAGCAGATGGCGCATCGCTACTGGCCTATAAAACCGGCGCCCCACTGATCCCTTCGTTCTGTGCACTCCGCCCGGACGATACCTATGAGATTGTGATTCGTCCGCCAATAGAGGTAGACCCTAAGGCAGACAGAGCAGAAGAGCTGCTGCGTACTACAACGTTATTCACGCAGGAGATTGAAGCAGCAGCGCGGCGCTGGCCGGAGCAGTATCTCTGGTTGCACAATCGGTTCAAGGCTAGTTTCGACCCACAATACAAAGACCGCTGGCCGGAGGGCTTCGACTATGAAGCCCTTAAAGCGCGCTGGGAAAACGTTTCCTGATCCCGACGAAGGTAAGGTATAGTGATGAGGAGCGCTAGGGGAGCGCTTCCATGTCTGCGGAAAGAGCAGTGCTCCTCCCCTTTCACCGTTTTTTGGTATTAGACGACCCTCTTTTCTGCCTGAAGGTAGCGGACGATCAGGCGGGCGCAGTAGCGCCAGGAAAGGAGTGGAGTATGAGACTCCCCCAAGGCATAGACCTCGATCAATACAAGACACAGGCTAAGGAGCTGCTCAAGCAGTTGCGTGCCGCTCAGCCAGAAGCCCTCCATCGTCTGCAACAGCATCATCCCGAACAGAAGACTCTGTCGCAAGATCGCATCCAGCTTGCCGATGCCCAACTTCTTCTGGCCCGTGAAAATGGCTTTCCAAGTTGGACGAAGTTGCGGGATTATCTGGTGTTCCGCAAAGCTGTTGAGGCACTAGATGCAGGCAACCTTACCCAACTAGAAAAGCTACTCGCTCAATACCCTTCGCTCATTCGTTATCAGTGTCGTGTAGGAAAAGGATACGAGCAGGGCTATTTCGCTGGAGCGACTCTTCTTTACCATGTAGCGAACAATCCACCCCGCGCTCCGTTCCCTCCCAATATTCTCGACATCACCAAATCGCTTTTGAGGCACGGCGCAGGGAAGAACAAAGCGCAACTCAAATACACATTGGGTCTTTTGCTTACCAGTCTACCTGCCTCTAAAGCGGGAGTAGCGCTACCTTTGATAGATATTCTTTTGGAAACAGGCGGAGTGGAACTGGACTGGACGGCACCAGATATTCTCGATAGTCCCCTGGGGGAAGGAGCGTATGAAACCGCTAAAGCACTTCTGAAACGGGGAGCCAGGATGCGTCTGAAACATGCCGCCATGCTCGGACGCCTTGATCTGGTCAGACTGATTGTTGCGGGTGGAAATTCGTTGAAAGCCGAGCCAGCTTTGCCGCCTCTGTCTGAGACGCCTGGTGAGGCGAAAGTGGAAATGGAGGAAGCATTCCTTTGTGCCTGTGAGGCAGGAGCCACGCACGTGGCTGCATTTCTTTTGGACCAGGGGATCAATCCGATCTCTCAGGTCAACAGTGGACAGACAGGGCTACACTATGCCGCGCACAGCGGACACCTGGAAACGGTTGAGATGCTCCTGGCACGAGATACTCCCCTTGAAGTAAGGAATATGTACGGTGCAACCGTTTTGGGCCAGACGGTGTGGTCTGCTCTTCATGAACCTCAGAAGGCACATATCCGCATCCTTGAGTGCCTGATGGAAGCCGGGGCGAACCGGAATGCCGTAACCTATCCCACAGGAGATGCCCGTATTGATGAAGTTCTCCGCAAGGAAATTCCGCAGGCTGAGTAAGTCAGCGCAGCCTTTTAGAATTTGTCGAGCATAGCTCTTCGTTGTTGGGCTTGAAGTAAACCTGCAAGCCCAACAACGTGTGGAAAATAAGAGAAGTTAGTCGTCGTCCTGGTCGCTGACGGACTGGGCCGAGGTTTTTAGAACTTCTTCGGCGACGTAGATGGGCGCGGAGAACCGGAGCGCCAGGGCGATTGCGTCGGAAGGCCGAGAGTCTATTAATACAGGCGGGTCTTTCTCGGTTTTTGCGGCAAGCTCTACTTTGGCGTAGTAGGTCTTATCCCACACATCATCGATTATCACACGCTCCACCTGCGCTCCCAGGCGCTCCATCACGTTTTTAAACAAATCGTGTGTCAGTGGGCGCTCTGTGGGAGTACCCTGGAGAGCATAGTGAATCGCCATGGTTTCAAACGGCCCTATCTCGATAGGCAGCCGCCGCCCCTGGTTGTCCCGCAGGAGCACAACGGCTTCGGTAATCGGGCCATCGGGGTCACTATCGTCCACCGGGCGCCAGAGGCCCAGAACCTGGACCTCTTTCTCATGTAGCGCGCGTGGCTCGGCGTTCTCATCTTCTGGCCGCCCATCCCCCGGGTCGCCAGCCTCCCAAAAGATCACGGATGTCATCGGCCATAAAAGTATTTTACTCCGGCGATTTGTTGTTGCCAACAATCGACAGGAAGGCCTGGTTGCCGGGGGTTTTGGAAAGCCGGTCCAATAGAAGCTCGGTAGCTTCTTTGGTCCCTGCCAGCCCTGCTAGCACTCGGTGAAGCTGCCAGATCTTGCGGAGGTCATCCTCAGGGTACAGCAATTCATCTCGGCGGGTGCCCGAGGCCTTGATATCAATGGCCGGATAGATACGCTGCTCTGCCAGGCTTCGGTCTAGCTTGAGCTCCATGTTGCCGGTACCCTTGAACTCTTCAAAGATGATGTCGTCCATACGGGAGCCTGTTTCTACAAGGGCCGTAGCGATAATAGTGAGAGATCCGCCGTGCTCAATGTTACGGGCAGCCCCAAAGAAGCGCTTGGGGCGGTAGATAGCCGCCGGGTCCAGACCACCTTGCAGGGTTCGGCCAGATGGGTTAACAGTGAGGTTGCTGGCGCGTGCAAAGCGGGTGATGGAGTCTAAGAGAATCACCACATCCTTGCCCATCTCGACTAAGCGCTTGGCGCGCTCCAGGGTCATGTCGGCCACACGCATGTGGTTCTCGGGCAGCTCATCGAAGGGAGACGCGATCACGTCGCCACGGACTGAGCGGCGCATATCCGTCACTTCTTCCGGACGCTCATCCACCAGCAGAACCATCAGGTGAATATCAGGATGGTTCGCGGCGATAGAGTTTGCCATCTGCTTCAGCAGAATGGTCTTACCCGCTTTCGGGGGAGCTACAATCAGACCGCGCTGGCCCTTTCCAACAGGTGCAATGAGGTCGATGAACCGCATAGAAAGGTTTTTAGGCTCGGTCTCTAAGATGATGCGCTCATCCGGGAAGATTGGGGTCAGCTCATCAAAGTTCGGGCGCAGGCGGGCTACTTCGGGGTCCAGGCCGTTGACCTTATCGACCCGTAGAAGACCGTGATACTTCTCATTGTCTTTGGGCTGCCGGATATGCCCAACAACCATATCGCCCGTCTTCAGCGCGAATCGCTTGATCTGGGCCTGGGCAACATAAATGTCATCGTTACCCGCTACCAGGTTGGCGCGACGCAAGAAACCGAAGCCTTCGCTGGTGATTTCTAGAATTCCCTCACCAGTCAGTGGTTCGCCTGTTGCCTCGTCCAGGGCAGCTAGATCATCCCGCATCCGCTCCTGGCGGCGGGCCTCACGCTGATTACGTGGGGTGCGCATGGTGTGCGTAGGGCGATCATAGCGACGGTAGTTCCCTGGGGCAACAGGAGCGACCACGGCGGCAGCAATCTCCTGGGCCTCTTCGAGCGGAAGCGTGGGAGTTGGCAATGGCGCAGGTGCAGGCTCCATTGGAGCAGGAGCCACATCGGTAGCTACAGCGGTGACAGCCGGGCTTTCTACAATATCGTCCGGCGGTGGTGGCGCTAGCTTGCGGCGGCGACGGGTTGTGGGAGCAGGTGTCTCGGTGGGCAGCTCCATCGCCGCGACCGTTTCAAATAATTGATCAAGTGTCTCAGGTGGGGTTGTGGTAGCAACCGGTGTATCGGTCTCAGGTGATTCCGTAACAGTAGTGCGTGTGCGTCTAGCCATGGATGGGTTTACACGATTCTCTGCTGTATAGCAGCAGAAAGGTCCTTCAGGGGAAAACGAGGTCGGTCCGTGCTTATAAAAGCACCGGAAGATTCAGGGAAAAGAGGGTGCGCCGTCGCGGCGCACGGCTACGGCGATTAGTATATCACATATCTTGCATCAGGCTACCCGCCCCCGTAGATAACCGGGTTGAGCACACCGATATACGGCAATGACCGGTATCTTCCTTCATAGTCCAACCCATATCCGACTACATACTCTTCTTCCACAACGAATCCGCAGTAGTCTGGCTCCAGCGTGTCACCTAGCGCCCGGCGGCGTGCTGGCTTATCTAAGAGGGTGCAGAGCTTGACGCTGGCAACTCGGCGTGAGCGCAGGTTATCGAGCAGATAGGCTACACGGCGGCTCATAGTGGGGTTCAACACGTCCTCCACGACGATGACATGCTTGCCTTCTACTGGTTCATCTAAGTCTTTGAGAATCCGCACCACACCAGAGGCCTTGCTCTCGGGGCCATAGGAACCTACGGCCACAAAATCAAAGGCCAGAGGCGCATCGATTCGCCGAATCAGGTCCGCCAGGAACAGGGTAGCCCCACGGAGAACGCCTACCAGAACCAGGTCTTTGCCCTCATAGTCCTTGGCAATCTGCGCACCAAGAGCGTAGATACGTTCCTGAATTTCCTGTTCGGAGAGTCGGATGGCGTCGATATCGGGGTGAAGTTTCATCGCTAGCAATTGTATCGGGTTTTTCCGGTCAACTCTGGACCGTTTGCCGTCCCAGGCGTCCGGCCCGGAAGTCAGAAAGTGCCTGGCGGAGTGCCGCTCGGCGTGGGTTACGCTTGAGAGTCCAGACCAGCAGCAAGCGTAATCCATCTAAGAATGCCGCCCGTAGTCCAACCTTGTTTTCTCTCTTCTGGAGATAGAGCAGCTGGTTACGGCGCATATAGTAGACCGTAAGCGGCGAGTCTAGCCCGGTGGCTTTGGAAACCTTGTGCCAGAGGGCAGCTGGTGTCACCGAGGCTATCCCCCACCCTGCTTCCTTTGCCCGTGCGCACAGATCGCTCTCTTCGTAATAGAGAAAGAACTGATCATCGAACGCGCCAATCTGCTCCAGTACCGTCCGGCGTAGCATCAGTCCTGCCCCCACTATAAAGTCGGGAGATTCGCCTTCGGTCAGCAGGATAGATTGACCGCGAGAATCCATACGCCCCCCGGTAGACCAGACTTTTTGCGGCTCATCGTAGAAGTACATCGTCGGCCCCACGATTCCTAGCTTCGGGTTCATAACCAGCGCAGAGACTAGCCAACCCAACAGTGCGGGATGAACTGTTGTATCGTTGTTGAGCAGAAAGATATACTCTGCCCCCTGCTCCAGTGCGGCTTTGATACCGACATTGTTCCCCCCAGTAAACCCTAGATTGTCTGTATTCTCTATGACCAGAGTTTCCGGAAAACTCTCTCGAACGGCTTGAGGGCAGCCATCCTTCGAGGCGTTATCTACCAGCACGGCAAGCCAGTTGGGGTAGCATAGCCAGCGCAGAGACTCAAGACATTCCAGCGTATCCGCCTTGCCTTTGTAGTTCACCAGGATAATTGCCACCAGCGGGGCCGAAACGCTCAGCGCTCGCGCTCCGCTAGCTCAAAAGCCATTGCTACATAGTGCGCCAGTGTCTTGAGCACTTCTATATCGGCTTCATTAAACGCCGTTCGGCTACCGTTCAACACCTGGAAGACTCCCAGTACACTGCCATCCGTACGCTTGAGCGGCAGAGTGGCCGCTGGTCCGTGTGTCCAGAACTTAGTGCGGGCATCTACCGATTCATCGAAAGCTTCCGAGGTGCGGATATCTACAGCAATATCAATTTGCCCGGATTGAAATACTTTACCGGCTACTCCCTGGGTATCGGGTATGGCCTGAACTTCGTCTATGAGTGTCTTGGCTTCAGAGCCCGCGACATAAGCAAAGCGCAAGGTTCGCGTTTCTGCATCGTGGAGATAGATAGTGGCAGCGGGCGCGAGCAGAGTCGCCTGAGCGGCAGCAAACGCAGCCCTTGCAATAGCATCGGGGTTCTGGGCACGAAGCGCCTCGGTAATCTGCTGAACGCCATGAATCTGTCGTTCACGAAGCGCCAGCAGGTTTCGAAGCTGGGTTACCTCTCGCTGCAGAGCATCTCGCTCTGCCATTAGCATATCTAAGTCTGGAGTCGCCATTTATTTCTTAGAAGAATAGAGCACAGTAGAGGGCTTCTCTTCGTTTAAACCTGTGCTTAACATGGGCGAGAGTGTGGGAAGTGGATGTACTCGCCAGGTGCTGTCACTCAGTTGAAGAACCAGAGTACGATTGAGCACGTGTCTTCCAGAGTGTAAGAGCACTTCGACATCTACGAATCGAACATCTTTCAATCCCAGAACGGCATAGCCGTAGGATGCGGGGCCATTTCGGCTCAAGGAGCGAACAGCAAAAACGCGCTGGATTTGCTTGGGTCCCCCTGGAGACGGCTTTTTTTTAGCCCGCTCCAGGGACATCTGACGTTGGATTTCCTTCAGGAAGCTTTCGTATTGCTTACGCGCTGGCCCGGTCCCATAAATATTTGGAGAAACGCAGGTCTTGACCAGAAGCGCCGCATCATACTGAATAAAGGCGCGTGCTAGATCACAGGCAACGCCTTCCGCAAGCTTATTTCCTTGAGGGAATTCCAGCATAGCGACCTACTCCCACTCAATAGTGCCGGGCGGCTTGCTGGTAATATCGTAGACCACACGGTTGACCCCCTCTACCTCGCCTACGATACGGCTGGAGATTCGCTCCAGAAGCTCATAAGGAAGCCGTGCCCAGTCAGCCGTCATGGCGTCTTCACTGGTAACAGCACGAAGAACGATGGGATACTCATAGGTACGTTTGTCTCCCATAACACCCACAGACTTGGTGTCTGGAAGTACCGCGAAGCTCTGCCAGACTCGCCGGTAGAGACCGGCCCGTTTGATTTCCTCTACCACAATGGAGTCCGCAGCACGCAGAATCTCGATTTTCTCCAGCGTTACTTCGCCCAACACGCGGATACCCAGACCCGGACCGGGGAACGGCTGGCGCCAGACCATATCGGTCGGTACTCCCAACTCCTCGCCTACTTTTCGGACTTCGTCTTTGAACAGATACCGGAGCGGCTCCACAAGTTTGAGTTTCATGAAGTCGGGAAGTCCGCCAACGTTGTGGTGGGTCTTAATAGTATGGGCTTTGCCGCTACCTGACTCAATCACATCGGGGTAGAGCGTGCCCTGCGCCAGGAACTCAGCCCCCTCAATTTCTGCAGCCTTTTCATCAAACACGGCAACGAACTCATTACCGATAATCTTACGCTTCGCTTCCGGGTCGATAACGCCTTTGAGCTTCTCTAAGAATCGGGTTTTCTCGTCGGCATAGATCAGATTGATATTGAATGCACGGGCGAAGTTCTCGCGTACTTGAGTGCCTTCGTCCTTGCGCATCATGCCAGTATTCACGAAGATACAGGTCAGCTGATCACCGATAGCCTTGTGTACCAGGGCAGCGGCAACCACCGAGTCTACACCGCCGGAAAGACCGCAGACAACCTTCTTATCCCCTACCTGAGCCCGAATCGCTTCGGTGGCTTCGCGGATAAAGCTGTCCATAGTCCAGCGGCCTTCGGCGCCGCAGAACTTATACAGGAAGTTGCGGATAATCTCCGTGCCCCAGGGAGTATGTACAACTTCAGGGTGGAACTGAACGGCGAAGAGTTTCCGGTCGATATTGGCCATGGCCGCAACTGGAGTCGCTGGTGTCACAGCAGTAATGGTGAAGCCCGGAGGTGGCGCCTTGACTGTGTCGCCATGGCTCATCCAGCAGACCAGCTCACGATTCAGCCCCGAGAACAAATCGGTACCATCCAGTACATCCAGCTGGGTCTTGCCGTACTCACGCTGATTGCCAGGAACGACATTGCCACCGAGCTGCTTGCTCATGAGTTGCATGCCGTAGCAAATGCCCAGAATCGGAATACCGGCGTCGTAGATGGCCTCATCTACCAGAGGAGCGCCCTCTTCGTAACAGCTGGACGGACCACCAGAGAAGATGATGCCACTGGGCTTTCGGGCCAGAATCTCGGCCAGCGGCTTATCGTGCGGAAGAATCTCGCAGTAGACCTTGCACTCGCGAACGCGGCGAGCGATCAGCTGGGTGTACTGCGCACCAAAATCTAAAACCACGACGTTTTCGTCGGGAAGCGGAAGCGAGGCAGCGGGGGCGTCAGCCACGTTTGGCGGCCTCCGAGCAAGACAGGGGGAAGTTCATCTTGCCCGTTATGTTACCACGACAGGCACTTATCTGGACTCGGTAAGATTATTCACTATCCTTAATAATCAGACCGAGTTTGTGTACCAACCTTGCCGTCTGGCGTCAGTTGGAATGTGATGATGAGAGTGGCTTTCTGCATCGTCAGGCGATAGATATAGGTCTCGGAAACAGTCTCTCCATTGTCCACATTTCTGGGTGTGTATTTTTCATGAGCCACTAGCTCAAACCGAACCATCTCCTTAAGCCGGGTTTTCCAGCCTGCTCGTGACTCTTCACTGTAGCGCTCCATCATTTTGGGCGAGACATAGGGCGACGATGTAGCGCCAGAGGCCACATCTTTCATACCCGCCAGCAATCGTGCTCTAACTTCGGAGTCTCTTTCTTGTAACACTGGTGCGCTTAGATAAGACAGCCCCGGTTGAAATAGATCCGCCGCTCGAATCTCGTAGCTACCAACACCTGTTGCGTATAGATTACTGAATACCATTACGGAGATGCCGGAATCTAGAAACCGACGATAGTCGCAGGAAAAGCCAGCGGTTCCACCGGAATGCTCCACGCTGGGATGCCCACAGTACGGCTCCGTGAACCAGCCGAATCCATATTGGGCTGTGTTGCCATCGGACAACTTCGTAGGTAGCCACATCATGTCTTGAGATTTCTTACTCAGGATTCTATGGTGGTTGATCGCCGCATCCCACTTTGCCATATCTCCGATGGTAGAGACTATAGTGCCCGCTCCCAGACAGGCCGATGGTTGCATCGGGTCTCGGTTAGCGAGCTCCCCTTTGTCAGTCAGCATATATCCCGCAGCCCGGTTCGGAATGAGCGCCCAGGGATCACTTTCGCGGGTATGTGTCATTCCCAGCGGTTTGCAGATGCGATCTTGAAGAGACTGGCTGTACGTTTTACCTTCCAGTTTCTGAATCACGAGCCCCAATAGATAGTAGCCCGTGTTCGAATAGTGCCACTTCGTGCCGGGGGCAAAGTCGACTGGTTTTGAATTCGCTACTTTGATGATTTCTTCGACAGTATAGATATTTCGGTAGGACTCGTATCCGAAGATTTCTTCAATATCTGGAATGCCCGATGTATGGTTCAGTAGATTCCGAAGTGTGACCTTGTGCCAGGTTTCGGGAAGCGAATCGACAAACTTGCTGATTGGATCATCCAGATTCAGCTTCCCCTCTTCCATCAGTTTGAGAAGGATTGTTGCAGTGAACTGCTTGGAGACCGAGCCGATCTCAAACACGGTATCTGTGGTTGCAGGAGCGTGCAGCTCTACATTGGCGTAGCCGTAGGCGCCACTTCGGAGTATCTTTCCATCTTTGAAAACTCCGAAGACTATTGCCGGTATCTTTCGAGCCTTTATGTCCTCACGAATATACTGGTCCAGAGCATCTGGCTTCGTGCTTGGAGCTTGGGGCACAGCGTGCGCGGGGAGGCAATAGGCCACCGATAGCATTAGAAGAGTAAGCAGCAGAAATCGCATGTTCTTCCATTGTGCCTGTTTCCTCCGCTTACGGCTAGAACAAAATAAACATTCTCACAGGAGATTGGAACAAAAGCAGCTTTTGTCTAGAGCGTTTTGACAAACTTCTCGATGCGGACCAGGGCTTCTTCCAGCTTCTCCGAAGACGTTGCATAGCAGCAGCGAACATGCCCTTCCCCACCCGCACCGAAGTTAGAACCAGGAACGACCAGCACTTTCTGCTCGTTCAGGAGACGCCCGGAAAACTCATCATCCGAGAGGCCAAATTTCTTTACCGAGGGGAACGCATAGAATGCTCCGCCCGGCATGCCACAGTCAAACCCGATAGAGCGCAGCCCCTCTACGAACAAATTGCGGCGGCGTTTGTACTCCGCAATCATTTCGGCGACTTCCGGTTCGGCGTGGCGCATACCCTCTAGAGCGGCGTATTGCCCCACTGTCGGCGCACTCATCATGGCGTACTGGTGCACCTTCATCATGAGCTCGATAACAGGCGCCGGGGCGCAAGCGTAACCAATACGCCAGCCGGTCATGGCATAGGCTTTGGAGAAACCATTGAGATAGATGGTGCGCTCGCGGCCGCCCTTGAGGCTGGGCACACAGACATGGGGAGCATCGTAGCTCAGGCGGTCGTAGATTTCGTCCGTGAGTACCCAGAGGTCTTTCTCCACGCAGAAGTCCATAACTGCCTGCAGGCCGTCCCGATTCATTACAGCGCCGGTCGGGTTCGTGGGAAAGCTCAGTAGAATCGCCTTGGTCTTCGGGGTGCAGAGCCGCTCTAAGTCAGCCAGATCCACCGCAAAGTTGGTCTCGGCGCTGGTTGGCACGGGCACCGGTACGCCCCCGGCAAATGCCACACAGGGTTTGTAGCTCACGAAGCACGGCTCTACAACTAAGACCTCATCACCAGGATCCAGGATAGCGCGGAGAGCGACATCGAGTGCCTCAGAGACTCCAACCGTGACCAGGATCTCCCCTTTCGGGGCGTAGCTAACACCGTAGCGCTCGCAGACTTTCTCAGAAATCGCTTCGCGTAATTCTAGTAGGCCGTAGTTACTGGTATAGGCTGTTTTCCCGGCGTCCAGCGAGGCAATTGCGGCATCGCGAATGCGCTGCGGAGTGACAAAATCGGGCTCGCCAACCCCCAGCGAAATGGCGCCCTCCATCTCGGAAACAAGGTCAAAAAACTTGCGAATTCCTGAGGCAGGAATGCCGGAGACAGTCTGGCTGAGCGGTTTCATAGCTGCCCGGTATTTTATCATGGGGGCTACCCAGTCAATCTACTAGCCGTAAATAATATGGGTTTCCCAAATCGAACCTCAAAAAACTGTTAAAAATACTCTAAAGATTTCAATCGTTGGCCTGTTGACTGCTGTGCAGGCAGTCATCATGAATTTTAAAGTTACCTCGTTGGTTCTATGCGCTGGAGTCAGTCTACTTGCACTATTGCCAGGGAAGGCGAATGCCCAGGCCCTGACAACTTTTGCGTCTGTGGACACTATTGGGCAGGTGTTTCAGTTCCTAAACAGCGGTGCTGGCAGCACGTTTGGTCTGACCAGCGCTAGCATTCCGGTAACTTTCCGATACAAGATCGCCAACGGTTACGGCGGTATCGATCAAAATATTGACGCAACGATGACTCTGACCTCCCTCGTTTCTGGTGGCCCCGGTGGATTCGACCAGGGCATTGGTGATATTCAGCTGTCGATTACCGCCAATACACCGATTAACGGCCAGACGAATCTGCTCTCCATGGGAGCAACCGGACGCCTTACGTCGCAGGCGGGCTCTGATATTGCTAACTTTGGTGGTAATACCCGCAACAACTTTATCGTGGGGTTCAGCTCTGACTTTTTAGACTTCACCAATACAACCGACCGAGCGTTCAACTTTGCCCTGAACTCGCTGAATCCGCCCGCGGGGCTCAATGGGAATGGCTATATGAATACCTGGAACGCTACTGGGTTAGGAAACTTCGCGACGATTCCGGCGGCGCAGACTACTGTACCGGAGCCCGCAACTCTTGCCCTACTGGGACTGGCGGCAATTCCTGGTGTGGTGGCCCTTCGTCGCCGTCGCTCGTGATAGAATTCGGGGCGTGAGTACGCCCCGACTTTGCGTCTCCGAGCGTGTAGAGCGCCTGGTCCCCTATCAACCGGGCAAGCCGATAGAAACGGTCCAGCGTGAGCTTGGTCTCAGCGGCCCGATCATCAAACTGGCAAGCAACGAAAACCCGCTCGGTCCTTCTCCTAAAGCTCTCTTAGCCCTTCAGGAAGCCCTGACTCAGCTCGCCCTCTATCCCGATGGTGGGAGTTTCGCTCTGCGTGAGGCCGTGAGCACCGCGCTAGGTGTCTCCGGCGATCAGCTGCTTTTCGGCAATGGCTCCGATGAAGTCATCCATATGCTCGGGCTGACTTTCTTGGAGCCCTGCGATGAAATCGTGGTCGGTGAGCCTACATTCTCCCTCTATGAATCCGCTGCTACTCTAGCTGGAGCCACCACGGTAAAGGTCCCACTAACATCAGGCGATTTGAAGCACGATGCTGCTGCGATGGCTTCTGCCTATACGGATAAGACTCGCCTGGTCTTCATAGCGAACCCCCACAACCCCACTGGCAGCTGGGTAGATAGAGCGGCTATAGATATCCTTCTGGCCACTCTGCCACCTCGTGCGTTTCTGGTACTCGACGAAGCCTATATAGAATATGTAGAAGACGCCGAGTTCCCCCGTGCTGTTGATTATCTGAAGCAAGGTGCCCCGATTATCGGCCTGCGTACGTTCTCCAAACTCTATGGCCTTGCCGGATTACGTGTGGGTTATGCAGTTGCCTCCCCAGATGTTGTGCATCTGATGAATCAGACTCGCTCTCCATTTAATGTAAACCTGGCAGCACAGAAGGCCGCCGTTGCTGCGTTAGGGGATCTGGAGTTCGTGGAACTGACTCGCAGAACCAATGAAGCGGGTATGCATCAGTTAACGGCGGGTGCTGAGGCTTTGGGATGTTCCGTAGTGCCGTCTAAAGCGAACTTCCTGCTGATAGAGACCGGGCGCCCCTGCCAGGCTATGTTCCAGGCCCTACTGAAGCGCGGCGTGATTGTGCGTGCCTTTGGTAGCCTGCCTACTATGCTCCGGGTTACCGTTGGTACGGAGTCGCAGAATTCCATCTTCCTGGCAGCTTTAAAAGAGGCCATGGACGAGGTTTCGGTGTGAGCACCACTCGTGGGGTGATTATTGCTTTCGGAGTGCTGGGACTCGGGTTCCTGGCAGTCGGCGGCATAACCGCCTCCAAAATGAGTGGCAATATTGGTGTGGAAGGGGGCTATGATATGCCTCCTTCTCAGGTGCAGAGTTTTATACAGACAGCGGCCACTCGGAGCGACTGGAAAGCAAACTCCTCGGGAATGGAGTCCTCGCTTCGTCATCCTGGAGAGCAGCAACTCTTCTATACTACTCCGCTTCTTCCCTGGATGATTGGCCATGTAGCTGTTAAGTTCTGGCCCGAGAAGTCTGGCACCCATGTGATGATCTCCGGGAATGGCGATCAGGTCAAGGCGTTGAAAGCGGAGTTAGACAACCGCCTGCCCGCGCTCGGCACTCCGTAGAGCCTCTTCCCAGCTCAGCGGCGCTTCTCCTAATGCCTGCCGCAACTGTCCTACTTCTGCTCGCAGCATAGCGAGTTGCTCTCCTTGCGCCCGTACTAGCGCAATCAGCTCATCTAGCCTATCTTCGGTCGTTCTGCGCCGCACCAGTGCTTCTGGTCGGCGCTGTTTTCGCAGCTCATCGCGAATCGCATCGCCTTTCCAGCCTGCTCGTTTCAATGTTGCAATTTGGCGTAGCACCTCTTCGGCACGCTCATCATAGCGCCGCCGCCGCCCCTCACCTTGTACTGGCACGAACTCCTCAAACTCTTCACGGTAGAGCCGAAGAGTACTTTCCGGCATTTCTAGGCTATCTGCAATTTCACGCAAGGATAAATTCATTGCGCAATTCTATCATAGTTTATGGTTGTGATTCTGCGTAATTGCGCAGAATTGAATTGAGAATATTTTGTGGATGATAATTTTCATTTTCGTACACATATTGGAATTGAAGAAAATGAGGAACGTCTTGGAAATGCGCCTTTGTACCCATGACTGCCGTGTTAGGTGTAGATATACTACTCGCTAACGGTAGGGAGGACTAGATGTTCTCCTCGGAAGGAGGATGGGCAGTTCCTCCCCACCAAAAGGCGTGGCGAGAGTCTCCTTGCCCCGATTTTATGAAAACCTTTGGAGGGTTCTGTCTCGGATTTGGCATCACCTGGACCGTCGGAGTGATCGTCCTGTTGGTCGTAGGCACGCGCTTGATTGGTGGGGATGAAGGAGGGTGGTATGGTCCGCTCAAGGGACTCATCGATGCCAGCATTGCCATCGTCATTGGCCTTGCTCTATTTGCCGTTCTGTCTTTGCTCATGGGTGCTCGGATTGCATTTCTAGCTTCCCGCTCAAGCGCGGCCTGGCCCTATCTCGGCTTCGTAGCCGTCATTCTTCCTCTGATCATACTGAAATTCTATGTTTACCAGTCTGCGCGGGAGGGAGCGGCAGCGAAAGCAAAGATGCTAGCAGTGAGCGCTGAATCGAATCGTATGACCGGGGAGCACAACGCGCGTATGGCGGAGCGCCTGGAGAAAGAGCGTCTGAGCAGGAGCATCCATGGCGACGGAAGCGGCCCTCCTCCGACTTTTATCAACGACCCGATAAACAAGAACGAGGTCGAGGCACTTGGCCGATGCCTGGGTGACCTGTATTTTCCTCACTCGACAATCGGGGTATGGACTTCCACGCGCACCGAGCCCCCCACTCAGGATTGGCCCAGAATAGTCTTGATCTGCCCCAAAGGCACTACTCAAGAAGCGGCGGTCGGTTACTATCGAGCGCAATGTGTGGGTGATCCGACGACTCCTGTGGGTGCAAACATTCGTCGAGCAGATGGTGTGGAAGGCAAGCTGTACATTTCCACTGATCCCAAAACCGCTCTGGTCAACCTTATTTTCCTGGCAAACTAAAGGCGGAATCCCAGTCTTTCTTCCCCTTCTCACAAAACCCGCTTCCCTGTAACGGTTCTGTAACGGTGCATTCGTACACTGAGCAAAGAATAGATTTACGAGGGATACCTATGACTGTTTCGCTTCTTCGTCTGAATCGCGGCGTTCTCGCTCTCACTGCCTGCGTTGTTCTGGGAATCGGCACTCGTGCGCAAGCGGCTCCAGAAATTAGCTTTGTCTCGCTGTTCCGTACATCGACCAACACGCAGACGGGCAATGGAAACGCACTAACGAGTACCGGCTCTTACTTCAATGCCACGCTCACGTCAGCCCAACCCAATGACTTCAATACGGTACAACTGATCTATCCCGGCGCGGGTTCGCCGACGAATATCGCTCAGCAGGACCCCTCCATCTTCTCTTTTTCCAGCAGTACATTCCCGGATCAAGCCACCATGGACGCCAGCTATCCGACCGGTAGCTATCAGTTCAACGCCTCCGGCGTGGGAGGGTCGGCTAGCACCACTATCAGCTATCTGACCGACCACTACCCCGGCTCACTGCCATTTCTTACTGGCACTGACTTTACGAACCTTCAGGGAATGAACGCTGGCGCATCCTTCGACTTTCACTTTAGCCCCTATGTGACAGGGGGGCAGGCCACCGAATCGTTCCTGTTTTTCACGATCTTTGACAACACGACCAGCTCCCTAATCTATAATTTGAGCTTTCAACCTGCCACAACCACCGGGACAACGCTGGCCGCAAACACACTCACTGCGGGCCACTCCTATACCTACGAATTGATCTTCTCCAACCGGGATCTTGTAGCCAGCCCCGGCGCTAATTTCGATGCCGTTCTTGGATTTGACCAGCGCACGACTGGCCAATTTACGACCGCTGCCGCCCCAGAACCAGGCACGTTAGTTCTTCTTGCAGTAGGCTGCATAGGAATTGTGGCTGGGCGTCGCAGGTCTGTGAAAGCAGGTGGGGATTAGATTCTGACTACTTAACTATAGCCGTGTCACGCCTTACGGTATCTTCCGGCTTGACCTAGATCAACGATGCAAAATCGATGGGGCAGACTTCATCAAGTGACCAAAAGGTAGAGCTATGTGTTTGTTCGGTCCCTGTTTACCGGCAGGGGCGTGATCGGTGCGAATGTCGTGGAGGAAAAGGCACTAGACCACGCATTGAGGTAGAGAAAGCAGCTATAGCGGAAAGCAAAGCAACAGACGGTGAGCAAAAGTTAACAGAGTTTTTCACTTACCCTCGGATGTTTGTGCAGGAACCGTAAATACGTCTCCCCCGCGGATGAAACAGAGGTGTTCTCCGTCGGGCATCCATCCAACAAACTCCGCGTTATCATCGAAGAACTTTTCTCCTCCGATCTGATCTGCTTTGTTCGAAATCAGGAGGCGCATCCCTTTGCCCTTAAGATCACTTATCATCAGACAATGCGTCCACTGAGCAGGAACAGGTTTGCTTCCCTGCCTGTTGGTAGCCTGCTCCGTGTCGCAAACATACACATCCCAGGCGATTTTGTCCCCAGCCGGGCTAACCTGAGGATAAACCATTTCCCATGTTTTGGGTATCGGGATAACATGTGTCACGCTTTTTGCCACCTTTCCCTGGATCACGATTGTGCGGACGTAGAGAGTATTTATGCGGGACAGCGGCGGCCCATTCGTTCTTAGCCCTTCCGCACTGGAGGAAGCCCTATCCTCATATAAGAGGATGATCGTGTTGTTGGGAGCAGGAGTGAGACGGTATCTCGCCTCGTACGCAGGGATAGGAGGTTGGATGGGCAGTTTCGATACAGAGCTCGGGGAGAGGGTATTGTGAATCGCCACTGAGGTAATTTGTCTGCTGTGGTCGTCCTGAATCAGAGAAGCCCAGCGACCGCTGTCTTCACCTTTTTTGTCCGCGAGCCAGCAATACGGATCGCCGACGCTATACCCATCTGACTCTAAAAAGTGCAGCGGCCAGGGGCGCGAGGTACCGAATTGCGGCGATTCCCCTTGTTGCTCTACAGGGGTAGAGATAAGCCCGGCAGGACAGGAAAACAGTACTTGCCTGAACGAAGGGGAGAAGTATGCCCACCCCGAGTACCCATCATTCTTTTGAAAAACCGACGTGAGATGGCTGAGTTTGCGGTTGCTGCCTGTTGTCAGATCCCGCTTCCAAAATGCCCAATTATTGTCTTCACCTTTGCCAAAAAAAGCGATTTCATGATCCGATAACCAGGTAATGTCTCGAGGATTCTGCAGGGCTACTCCTTGCAGGGTGCCGACCTTCTGGGAGTATTCTTATTCGCTTCAGCGCGTGCGGGCAAGCCAAAGAATAGACTCGGCGCAGCCACAGTGCCTGGCAACGGTGAACAAAATTCAGAAGGTAACCATACGCATCTATATGCTGCTGCGCCAAGGAGGATACCCGCAATCAGCAGTGTTGTACGCTTCCTGTAGATCTTGGCAACAATTTTGGCTTGCATGTGAGGCATAGGACTATCGCAGAGCCTACTGACTTCAATGTGTCAGATTCTTACCTTCCACTACGAGAAGCATCCTGCAGAAGGCATTGAATTAGATAGTGCTGTGATTCTACATTCAAAATAGAAAAACAAAATCCGCTACTCTCAGCAGAGTAGCGGATTTTAGAAGGAGATTTTGGAGCGTTTCAGACAGCTTCGTTGATAATCTGGCGAATCGCTGCTTCCTGGGCTTCTACGCTGGCGGCTAATTGGAATTGAACTAGGGCGCGCTCCAGGTTGTGAGTGGCGTGGCTAGCTGTGAAGTAGACATTGCCATTCAGGTGGTCGGTGAAGAAGCGCAGACCCAGTTCGAACGGAATCAGGCGAACGGCATTAAAGAGATGTTCTCGCTCGGCATCGGTCAGGAAGGTGGCTTCCGAGAGGTAGCCGCGCAGTAGCTCCTGGCAGAGGTCCAGGTCGAAGGTGACGGACTTCCAATCTTTGGTCTCTTCACCAAGTCGATTGCACCCGGAGCGCAGGCAGTCTCCGATGTCATAGTGCACCAGGCCCGGCTTCACGGTGTCTAGATCGACAATGCTCACGGCGTGGCCCATGGTCAGATCCATCAGGATATTGTTGACCTTGGGGTCGCCATGAATCGGTCGAAGCGGCAAACCGGCCTCTTCCAGCACAGCGACTTCAGCACGATGGGCTTCTACAAATGCCTTGCACCAGAGTACATTTTCCGTGTCTTCCGCTGTAGTGGTGCCTAGCGCTTCATCGTACTGGGCCAGATAGCCCGGCGTAATGTGGAAACCAGGCAGCGTATCTGCCAGGCGCTCCGCGGGCATATCGGAGATCAGGCAGTGGAACATTCCCAGTGCCTCCCCTACCTCGCGGGCATGGCGGAGATCGCGAATCGTATCGAAGGTTTCGACATCTTCAATGAAGGTCAGGCCACGCCAGTAGCCGCCTTCGCCATCTACCCAGTGGTCTGCGCCAGAAACAGTTGGCACTACCAGCGGCACTTCCCAGCCACGGCGGCCCTTGTCGGCGGTAGCTTTCAGGCGCTCCTCGACATGCTGGGCGAAGGCAACCAGGTTCTGCATCACCAGGGCCGGTTTCTTGAAAACCTTCTCGTTGATACGCTGAAGAATAAAGCTCCCCTCGGAGTGTGCGGCCAGATACGTTTTATTGATATTGCCGTTACCGAAAGGCTCTATGCTACTGAGGGATGCCCCCTGGGGAAGAAACTGCGTTGCAGCCTCGTACACTTGATCCAACTTCGCTACCTCATCTATCCTAACGGGCGATTCTACCCAAAAATCCTCTCAGCGCCGCCTGAGCTCCACAGTATCCCACCGCTTGCCCCCGGTGGATTTTACGACCACTAACGGTATGCCGCCCAGATTCTCATAGCGAGCCTCTAGCATCGTCTGAGAAACCGGCTTCTTGCCACCTATCTGAAACCCGATGGTTGCCAGCGCCTGTGCTGCTCGTCGGTGGTGGTTGTCGCAGAGTGACAGTGACAATTATAGAGCGTCCCCCGTCGAAAACAATATAGTAGCCCCCACCCGGTCGGGAATATTCATGAAAGGCATGCCCCGCCCCTACCGCACGTGGTTTACCCAGCAGGCGATCTACCTCGGCATAGGGCTTACCGAAAACTCGAACAGCAAGCGGAATCGGCATTGTTAGATCAGCGCCTTTCGAATCACGTCGCCCTCAACATCGGTAAGGCGGAAGTCACGGCCCTGATAGCGGTAGGTCAGGCGGGTATGGTCCACACCAAGTAGATGCAATATCGTCGCGTTCAAATCCTGCGTCTTCACCGGGTCTTTCACAATATTGTAGCCATAGTCATCGGTTTGTCCAACCACGGTGCCACCCTTCACACCGCCGCCCGTCATCCAGAGGCTGAAGCAGCGGCCATGGTGGTCCCGCCCGTAGTCATCGCGCTTGAGCGTGCCCTGGCAGTACACTGTCCGCCCGAACTCGCCGCCCCAGACAATCAGAGTGTCCTCTAGCAGCCCACGCTGTTTGAGGTCTTTAATAAGTGCCGCAGACGCCTGGTCTGTGTCATAGCACTGGCTCTTGATATTCTGCGGCAGCGCCCCATGCTGGTCCCAACCCCGGTGAAAGAGCTGCACGAACCGCACGCCTTTCTCACAGAGCTTGCGGGCCAACAGGCAGTTGGCGGCGAAAGTACCCGGCTTCTTGCTTTCCGGGCCGTATAGCTCAAAGGTAGAAGCGGGCTCTTTGCTCAAGTCCATCAGGTCGGGTACCGCACTCTGCATGCGGTAGGCCATTTCGTATTGTGCAATCCGGGTATCTATCTCGGGGTCCTGGTACTCGGCGGCTTTCTGTGCGTTCAGCACTCCCAAGGCATCCAGCATCTTGCGCCGAGCGGTTCGGTCGATTCCTGGCGGATCTCCTAAATA
Organism: Armatimonas sp.; assembly: GCA_049840835.1. Taxonomy (GTDB): domain Bacteria; phylum Armatimonadota; class Armatimonadia; order Armatimonadales; family Armatimonadaceae; genus JANLTX01. The sequence continues at coordinate 29,221 of JASGJG010000036.1, forward strand.
GAGCACCGGGTCGCCTTTGGAGCGCAGCTTCACTCCCTGATGTACGCTTGGCAGGAACCCCGGTCCCCAGAGTCGCCCGAACAACGGTTGGTCGTTTTGCCCATTGCTTGCCAGCGAAATAAGAACAATATAGGCAGGCAGATCAGAGTTTTCCGAACCGAGACCATAGCTCAGCCAGGCACCCATACTGGGGCGTCCGGGTTGCTGACTACCCGTCTGAATGAACGTCATGGCAGGGTCGTGGTTGATGGCATCCGTATGCATGGAGCGAATCAAGCAGATGTCATCGGCCACACCACCTACATGGGGTAGAAGCTCCGAAAGCTCCATGCCGCTCTTGCCATACTTTGAGAACTTGAACATGGAGGGCGCAACCGGCAGGCGCTTCTGGCCGCTGGTCATACCGGTAATACGTTGACCCTGGCGAATCGAGTCTGGCAGGTCCTCATCGAACCGTTTCTCCAGGCCGGGTTTTGGGTCGAATAAGTCTATATGACTGGGCGCCCCGCTCTGAAAGAGATAGATAACCCGCTTGACCTTGGGGGGAAAATGCGGCTTCGTTATGACTCCACCAGCGGCCTGTGCCGAATCTCCTAGCAGCGATGCTAGAGCCGCCACACCAATGCCTGTGGTTGTGCGTCCGAAAAGCTGACGCCGGGTCAGTAAGAGTTCCTTCTCACGGAACGGATGCATAGGGGCATTCTACAGCACTGTGCGTGCGACTACTTGATGACCTTGCCCAGATTGAAAATAGGCATGTAGAGAGCCAGAAGAATGAAACCTACAATCAGGCCCATAACCGCGGTCATGATCGGCTCGATCATGGTCATGAGGCGCTTCACCCCGTAGTCCACTTCTCGGTCGTAGAAGTGCGCGGCCTGTTCCAGCATCTCCGAGAGGTTTCCTGAAGTCTCGCCCGAGGCGATCATTCGGGTAAGGAGCAACGGGAAGCGAGCCGTGTCGTGCATGGCGAGACCGATAGAGACTCCCTGCTGCACTTTTTCGGAGACTACCTCTAATGCGTCTTGAATATGGCTATCACCAGAAACGCGTCCGGCAGTAGGTAGTGCTCGGATCAGCGGTATACCAGCGTTACTCATAGAAGCAAGCGTGTGCGCCATCCTGGCCAGAGCAATTTTATCGATGATCGGACCGAAGAGTGGAATCCCGACCTTGAGACGATCAAAAAATCGCCGCCCTTTATGTGTCAGGTTGATCTGCCGTACGATGAAGATAGTTGCTATCAGCCCCAGAATTCCTGCCCACCAGTAGGTTCGCACCAGAAAACTGATGGTTACGAGCATCTGCGTGACGGAGGGCAACTCCGCATGAAACTGTGTATAGACATCGGCGAAGATAGGCACCACAAAGGTCAGCAGTGCTGTGACCACGCCCACTGCTACAACCGCCACCGCTATGGGATAGACGAAAGCGCTCCGTACCTTCTCGCGGATCTCCATCTCCGTATCGAGCGATGAGGCGGCGGTTTCCAGGGTCATGTCCAGCAATCCACCAAGCTCACCGGCCTCGACAAGGGCCAGGTAGAGTTCAGAGAAAAGCTTGGGATGCGGCTTCATTGCCGCAACAAAGGTTGAACCCTCACGGATGCTCTGAATCATCGCCCGAATTGTCTGGTTCAGTGTGGCATTTTTTGTTTGATCAGCAAGAGCCCCAAGTGCCTCTACCAGTGGTAAACCGGCGCGAACGAGGGTTGCTAGCTGGCGGGAGAACACTACCATGTCATAGAGTTTCACCCGCGGAGCGAATAGCCCCCCAGAACTTTGAGTCTTGAGTTCTCGACCGCTAACCTGCTCCATATCGGTAACAAACAGGTTATTGATACGCAATTGCTCACGACCGGCGCGCTCATCGTTAGCCGTAATCATGCCTCGAACGGCTTTACCCTGGAGATCGCGTGCTAGATACTGGTACGTTGGCATGTTTAATTACTCTATATCTTCCAGTTGCATAGACAGGTCTTTCAAATCACGCTCCAGGCATATCAATTTCGTGGAGATAGTGACCCAATCACCTCGCGAAACGAGCTCTTCCAGTTCGCGAGCATGGGCGGCCTGGATATCCAGATTCAAATGCATCAACATTCCCTTGAGTGCATGGGCGGCATGTTGGAGCTCGACCGAATCCTGTTGTTGCTGGGCGGTCTTTAGGCGCGCGCAAAGTGCTTCCGATTCGGTGCGAAAGAGAGCCTTTATTAGTTGCCGAGCTGTGGGATCCATGCTCGGGTCCAATACAAAAGGCTCCATAGAGTCTTTCGGCGCGTACTCGGCGAGAACTTGAGAGATAGCTTCTTGTCGCACCGGTTTCACCAGGTGCGAATCCATGCCTGCTGCTAGACAGCGCTCTCTGTCTTCCGGCAGGGCATAAGCTGTCATAGCCACAATTGGAGTGCGCTTTGCTCCATCGGCTTCCCGTTGTCGTATCTGGCGAGTGGCCTCGAAACCATCCATGACCGGCATCTGGCAGTCCATCAGAATCAGGTCGTAGGTATTACCGTCTTCCAGTTTTTCCAGGGCATGCGCCCCATCGGTAGCTATTTCAACCTCGCACCCGCACCGCCGGAGCTGGCTGCTCCACCACAATCTGATTGACCGGATTGTCTTCGACAACTAGAATCCGTGATGCTTGCCCGGCGCCCGGTAGCTTATCGGCAAGCGTTTGCTCTGGTAAGGAAGCCACAATATTGGGTTGCCATGCTTCCAGAGGCACCTCTAGCAGAAAGGTTGTGCCCTCACTGGAGCTGCTCTCAATCGTGAGGTCTCCATGGAGCAGTTTCGTAAGCTGGCGACTGATGCTGAGTCCAAGCCCGGTTCCGCCGTAGTGCCGAAGGACAGATATATCCCCCTGCGTAAACTTTTCGAAGATACGTTCGCGCTGCTCTTCAGGAATACCGATTCCGGTATCACTTACTCGAATCTGAACCAGGGTATTGGCCCCGATCGGTTCGCAGCTGCTAACAGAAATATGGACTTTTCCCGAAGGCGTGAACTTGATTGCGTTGCCCATCAGGTTCATGAGGACCTGGTGTAGTGGCTGCTGCCCGCCCAGAAAGCTCCGGGGCGTATCTTCGGCATAGCTCAACTGGACATCCAGCGATTTCTCACTAGCCACCGGGTGTAGCATCTGCATTACCTGGGAGATTAGGTCGTGGAGATCGAACGGCACGGCTTCAAACGTAAGCTTGCCCGCTTCCAGACGGGAGAAATCAAGAATATTATTGATTAGAGTCAGCAGGGTTTCGGAGCAGTCATGAGCGGTGGCAACAAACCGGCGCTGAGTGGGTTCCAGCGGCGTATTCAGCAGTAGCTCGGTCATCCCAATAATGCCATTTAGCGGCGTGCGCACCTCATGGCTTACGCTGGCCACAAACTCGGACTTCAGCGCGAGAGCTTCCTCTGCCATACGAGCCGCTTCACGAAGCTCACGTGCCTGGTACTCCAGGGCTTGCGCCTTGTCTCCACGGTCTACCGCCAGGGCGATATGCGAAGTACTATCCTGCAGATAGTTCAGAACGGTTGGGGAAAGCTCCTGGTCGGAGTAAACCTCCATGGTTCCAATCTGTCTGCCTTCCACGGTCAGGGGAAACTGGGTTGTGCAGGTAATACCAGTTGGCGGAGTGAGTGACTCTACCAGGCTGTTAATAGAACGCACCTTCATAGATTGGATTCCCAGGTATTCCTGCATGACCCAGGAACAGCGCTCCAGTGTCTCATCTAGTTCCCGAGGTGCAACCAGAACTCGACCTAGCGCGGAATCGAACTGCGCCATTCGCGCTCGCTCCTCTAGCTCGGCTTCCGCTTTTTGCCGGGCAGAGTACAGTGTATGCACAAGAACCGATGCACTCAAAAAAGCTAGCGAACGCACCACTCCCGCTGCTGTACCCCCAGCGTGGGATGGTTGCCACTGAAAGAGATACTGGCACAGTAGGGCGGAAAGTACCGTCGCCACTAACCCCGGTCCTATCCCACCCCACCAGACACTGCTGACAACCGCAACAAAGAAAAAGGTTTCCGGAGGCAGTGAGACATTTAGCGCTCGCTCTAGCCCGATTGTTTGTAGCAATGCGATCAGTACCAGCAGCGTGGCAATCGCGTATCGCATGGAGCTAGCTCGGGGTAGACCTTTTTCTAGCATTTATCTACTCCCAGAGTTCGATAGCACGAAGCGCATCAGTGCCACCCGTGTGCGCGGCTCAATCTGAAGTTTAATCAGAGAGCGCTCGAGCGTGTGTTTTATGGCGGCCTCGCTGGTTGCCGAGCCAGTCTTCTCTGCGACTACCTGCGCTATCTGCCTGGCAGTCAGTTCGGTATTAACCATTAGCTCGATAACCATGGCTTCGCGCTCGGTTAGCCCCCACCGTTGCGCGAGCTGGCCTATGGGATCTGGCGCCTCCGCTGGAGTCGCAACCAGAGCCTGAGCAGTGCGATTCTCGTGAACCTTGCGGATAGTCGCTACCAGTTCCTGGGGCGCGCAGTTTTTAGGCAGGCACTCTGCCGCGCCAACTTGCCGACCTAAAGGAAGAAGGTTTTCGTGACCACTTAGAAGCACAACAGCAATGCCAGGTCTTCTCGCTAGAATCTGTTCTGTTGCCTGAATTCCCGTGAGCAATGGCATATCCAGATCCATAAGGACTACATCTGGCTGCAATCTATCCGCTATATCGACAGCTTGCTGGCCATCTGTGGCCTGGCCCACAACCTCCATATCCGGTTGGCGGCCAATTTCATGTGCTAAGAGCGCCCTTAGCAGTCCACTATCGTCAGCAACGACAATTTTTATGTTTTCTCCCGCCATCAGGTTCTGAACTTTCCAAAAATGCTTTCCGCTGAAACCAGTCAAGTCTGCTGCAGAAACACCTGAGTTTGCATGCAAGAAATATTTTCGGGCGAAAAAGCGGCTGATGACAGTTTAGTTCTTACTCTGGAATTGTGCAATTCAATCATGATTTTTTTATTAATATTTCTATGTGGAGCATTGAAAACTAGCAACTACCTTGCAGAAAGTGAGGCACACTTGACGGAATGTGAGTTGCCGAATATGGATTGCAATATAAAGTAGACTTCGACATGGTGCCAGGGCACTTAAGCACTCCCAGTAAAGGGTGCTTAAGTACCTTGTGGGATGAAAAAGCATATGCAATGATGGCCACAGCACGCTGGATGGAATGCATCCAGCCTAAATCGGAAAGACTTTTATTAACTATGATGAATCGACTTATGCGTCGCCGCAACAACCGCAAGGGTTTCACCCTGATTGAACTTCTCGTCGTTGTCCTGATTCTGGGCATTCTCCTTGCTGTTGCTATTCCTCTGTACCTTAGCTCGGTCAAGAACTCCGCAACCGAAACTGCCAAGGCTAACTGCAAGACCATTGCTCAGGCTGCTCAGGCATACAAAGTCAAGAACGGAGCTTACCCTGCTGACATCGCCACATTGACTGGCTCCGGCAAAGACCTCGAGCAGGTTCCGTCCGGTCCACGCGGTGTTACCTACACCATCGCCAACACGGGAATTGTAACTGCTACTGAGAACGGCCAGGATGCTTTCAATACGACTGCAACCAACGAAGCGGCAACTTACACCCTGACTACTGGTGCTTACGCGGGCTTCTAAGGAATCAGCCATGAATCAAGTTTTTCGCCGCCGTCACAATCATAAGGGTTTCACCCTGATTGAGCTTCTGGTCGTTGTACTGATCCTTGGCATTCTCCTTGCTGTTGCTATTCCTCTGTACCTTAGCTCGGTCAAGAATTCCGCGACTGAGACAAGCAAGGCTAACTGCAAGACCATTGCTCAGGCTGCCCAGGCATACAAAGTTAAGAACGGTGCTTACCCCGCCGATCTGGCTACGATGACTGGCTCTGGCAAGGACCTAGAGCAGGTTCCAGCGGGACCACGTGGTGTCACGTACTCGTTTGCTCCAGGAACTGGCGATATTGGTGTAGTCACTGCCACGGAAGGTGGCCAGGATGCTTTCAATACGACAGCAACCAATGAGGCTGCAACCTATACCATTTCGACGGGTGCCTATTCTGGATTTTAGCGAATAGCTAACAAAATATCGGAGGGCGGTTTTGCGGGGCTTTCCTTCCCAGAAAGCAACTATGTAGCATTAGAATCCCAAGAAACCAATCTTTCGATAGCTACTGAGTCGGGTTTGTACCCACCCGACTCAGTAGCTCTTTCTTATTTTAGAATTCATCAATCAGTTAAAATAACAGCAGAACCTATACACAAGGAATTCGGTCTTCAAAAACACCGTTTGAAATTGTTTGTCTTACGGTGAAATTACCGTTATAGTGCGAAAAGTTAACAGTGGGATTGATATGGAGAGAGATATGCAAATTGTTAACAAAAAACAAGATACCAGGCTCAAACACGGGTTCACACTCATAGAGATCTTCGCGGTCGTTGCGATTATTGGCATCGTGTTGTCCATTGCTATTGCCAGTATGGTCAGCGCCAAGAAAGATGCCGCCAAGAAGGCCTGTGAGGCAAACATGAGCGCACTCTTCACGGCAGAGGAAGCCTACCGGGTACGCAACCGGGCTTACACCAGCACGCTCTCCAATCTCTCTGGTCTCCTGGATGCTGTGCCCCAATGTCCGTCTGGTTCTTCAGCATATACAGCAACGGTGTCTGGGTCGGGGTCGTCACAAACCGTGACCATTACCTGCCCTAACACAGGCGCACATGTAACCGGAGTAACTCGAAGCACAAGCGATGGGATAACGTTTACTCCCTGAGATACGCGAGGTATACAGTATGAAGCTCAATCGAAAGCAACAGCGTGGTTCTACTCTGATAGTCGTGTTAGTAGTCACGACTATCTTTGCCTTGCTGGCAGCGGCTTTGGGCACATTGATACTTAGCCATAATACGCGGGCCAGTGTAGATAGAAACGCCGCCCAGGCCCTTGATGCCGCGGAATGCGCGTTGAACTATCAGGTCCAGCGCATCTTTGCGAATATGAATCTGGGCGATTCCCAGGTTGCCTATACTGGCTCCAATGTTGAGTTTGCGACGTATGGCCTGGTATCGGCTCCGATTCCCGTAACCACGAAAAACGCGGCACTGGGCACAACGAAAACTTCACTGAATACTCGCCTCAGCCTAGACACGTCTAGAAACCCGGCAGACTATGCGATCTGCTGGATCGAGTATCCGGGGCAGCCCACGCGGGCCTTAACCACGTCTACAGATGCTACGTTTTATATCTATGGCCAGGCACGAGTCAATGGAGCGATACGCACGGTTCGGGCTAAAGCAGGCTCTGTAGACATCTTCAAGCGCTGGGCCATGTTCGGAAACAGCACTATTACCCTTGGTGGTAGTTTCTCCGTGACTCCGACTGCCTCATCACCGGGGCCGAACGGGGAGCTGGGAATCATCGGCTCAAACGGAGTCATAGATATTAAGCAAAATGGTGCCGCTGTCGGTGGTCAGATTGTCTATGGCGACGGGGTCCCTGACCCGGATATGTCCTACACCGACGGTGGAAAGAAAATCGACCTGCCACCGATTAATGAGCTCGCAGAAGCGGCCTATCTTGAAGGAACCGCGGCGGCAGCTTCAACCTACCCTTCTACCAACACAGGTTCTGGCATAGGCAAGTTTCTCGGTCCTACCTCTGGGACCAACAGCGGTAAGTTCAATGACAATCAAGTCTATTCGCTCTTAACAAAAAGTAAAAGTGCGGGAGTTGCCTTGAATGCCGATGGCTCTTTTCCGAACAGCGCAGACTATCCACTCAAACTCTCCAGTGTTACAGGCCGCTCGGCAAACTTCTATCTGACAGAGTTAACCGGCTCCAATATAACGATCTGGGCCGATGTTTCTAAGGGACCTGTAAACCTCTGGATAAACAATACGAAGACAGGCAATCAAGCAAAAGACTCTATATCGGGCAACGTTGACATTGTCGCCTATAAGCAGTTAGACAGTGGTGGGCAGCCGATTCGGCTACTCGATAACTCTCCCCTATTCCATGTTTACTATAGCAATCAGAATGGGAGCCTGAATATCACGGGCGGAGGCTCAACGAAGAATATTTATGCAATGATTTATATGTATAACACCCTCTCGGATGGCACTCCGTTTGGCACGTTTACAACAGGGGGAACCGTAACTATCAATGGTGCGATTATAGGTAACACCCTGGGAGATGGTACGGGTGGTGGTAACTTCACGGTCAACTATCCTTCGACCGTAGGGGCTGGTGGCGATACCGAAGGCGCTCTTTTTGGGTTGAATACTCCCTGGACAGAGTACAACCCGGTGGTAGGGAACTAATAAAATCATGCGCAGGGGATTCACACTCATAGAGACTCTTGTAGCAGCCCTGCTGCTCTCGCTCTCTATTGCCGCTATGGTAACCCTGTGGGGGCTTGGCCGCCGACTGACCGAGCAGTCACGCGATATGGCGGAGCATATTGCTGTCGCACGGCAAGAAGCAGAGCGGGATAAAGCCCTACTCTACAATGGCGTCTTTATCAACTCCACGGGCAACTACACGGCCCATAATCCCCAGCGCACAGACTATACAGCCACAGGGCAGGTATTGGCAACGAATCTAGCGGCTAATGCGGCGGCCACCACGGGAGCGTATTACCGGGCGGTCAGCACCTATACCATAGTTACCACCGGTAGCGAGACCGATCCTAAGCGCAAGCTGGGGATTCAGATTATTCAGGTCTTTCCGAAAAGCGGGAGTGGTTTCTCCGCCACGGCCTCCTATCAAACCACTGTCTTCTATACATCGGCGGGAGTATAGGCTATGCGAAAATATGCCTATAGCCTGATTGAGCTTCTTGTCGCCCTGGCCATTACCGGAATTGTGCTGGCCGCAGGAGCGACGCTGCTGGTGCACACACTGAGCAACGAGAAAGTCTATAAGCAGCAGAACCTGGCTCAGCAGAACGCCAGAACCGCCATTGGAATCATCGCCGACGATATGAAAAGTGCCCTGAAAAAGCGCACCACAGTAACGGCAAGCGGTGTACAAGCCACGATACCTAGCGCGACAGTGAGCGGTGCGGCAGCGGGAAGCGCCACGGCATCCAACATTACCAGCTATACCACTCCCCTTTACTTCAATATCTACAACGATGACGGTACAACCGAGCGCCGAGTTCGCTACTGGCTGAACGGTACCGATCTGCGCCGTGAGATCGTGAACTATGTGAACGAAACGTCTACGCCTGGATCGGCCACTTCAGCGACCGCTGGCACCATAATCGGACGCTTTATCACAGAGTTCAAGGCGCAGAAACCCTACGACAGTATCAGCAGCACGAACCTGCTGGCAAATAACTATGACATTGTCCGTATTACCGTTACGGCAACTCAGGGAGTCACCGGCGACTCCACCCAGCAAAGTGTAGTGACTCTGACCAGTGATATCACCCTGAGGAATAACCTATTGTGACGAAAAAGCAACCTCGCGGCCCGCTACTTGGGCTATCCTTCACGGAGGATTCCGTTCATGCGGTGGTCACCCGTCTGGATCGCTCCGGGCAGCCAGAGATAGTTAAGGCCGCACGAACCGATCTGCCCCATGGTCTGATCGCCGAGCACGGAATCCAGGACTTCGATGTTCTGGCTCAGGTGCTCCGCCGATTCCTGGTAGACAACAAGATAGAGTCTCTTCCCACAGTGGTGGGACTGCCCTCTCGAACAGTCTTTGCGCGCCAGATTACTATCCCACCAGTTCTAGGGGATGTGCGCCGGGCTGTCATTCGCGGCGAGATAGACCATCTGAGTCTTCTGCCACCGGGTCAGGGAGCGTTCGACTATATCCCCTTCGATATTGAAGAGGAAAACAGCACTCCCGGTGAGCCTGTGTTCTTTTTCGCCGCCGAACACTCTGTTATCGCTGGGTTCTCTGCCCTGATACAGGATGTGGGTCTGAAAATTATTGGAGTGGAGCCTGCGGAATACGCGGCGGTGCGAACCATCTATCCGCAGGTTGCTACTCGCCCACTCGCGCTGGTCATCTCCATTGGCTCCGGTAATACGACCCTGTTGTTCTACAAGCAGGGCAAACCGATCTATGCTCGGCGCCTGGACCTGGGGCATAGCCATCTGATCGTGCCTGAAGTGCTGGAAGAGCAGGCGGAGACAGCAACAACCGATTCCATGCCGATTATCCACGCACCGGCTGCTCCGGAGCATGGGAGCGTAGGCATTGGTTCGTACTCCGACTTCGCAGGCCCCACCAGCTTTGCCGAGCCCTTTTTCGACGATACGTCGGAACAGGAACCAAACAGCCCCTGGGATACCAACCGCCTTCATGATGCGGAGCATGCCCGCCGTATGCTCGTCCAGGAGATCGGTCGCTCTCTGGATTACTTCGTCCGTGAAAAACGTTCCGATCTGGCCCAGCTACACACGGCTCTCCTTCCGAACAACATCGATCTGGCTGGTATGCCAGTCTACACCAGTGCCCTGCTGGAAATGGACATCGAACTGGGAGACACCCTGGCGCATGTAACGTCCAGTCGCCTGATTCCGGCAGATCGCAGGCAGGAGTTCGGGCTGGCCTATGCCCCCGCACTGGGACTTACTCTAGGGCATCTGGGAGCCGGGTTTGAAGGCGCTCAAATCTTCGACCTGATGACTGAGGACGCCAGCGTGGTCCGCGCCCGCAAAGCGCCCGGTCTCCTTCGCAATGCCTCGCTGTGTGCGGGTGCCTTACTCTCCCTGGGGGCTGGTGGTTTCTGGTATCTGACCACACAGGATATTCCGGTCCGAGCGAACCTGGAGAAGTCGAAAGCTTCTCTGGCTACAGCTCAGGGACAGGAGAAATTGCTACGCACGGAACAAAACCAGCAGCTGGAACTGGTACAGGAAATCCGGACACACAATATTCCCTGGACTACGGTACTCCGGGTGTTGAGCCAGACGGTGCCGGTTAACATGGGACTCACCAATGTCGCGGCACGCGGCTCAATTCTCACAATTGAGGCGGAAACCCAGTACGAGGATACGATTCCGGTCTTTGGTAAGCAGCTCCAAGCAACCGGCTTCTTCACGAATGTTCTGGTAGACAGCACCAGTCGAGATAAAGATAAAATCCGCCTTACTGTCACGGCTTCTCTGCCGAACGCTGACCTGCAGAAAGAGGCCGCGAAATGAAGCCGGAACTCCAACGTTATCTTGCTGTTGGTCTGCTCTTTATCGGTGTTCTGGGCGCTGGCCTGCTGATTATCCCGAAGTGGGTCGCTCTGAACTCGCATCGAGAGGAACTGAGTCGTGTGGAAACCCAGATTGCCTCAACCATTCAGAGTATTCAGCTCCTGAGATCGGCACCAAAAGGCCCACCCTTTGCTCATATGCCGGCGACTCCCACAGAGGAGCTAGAGTTTTTGAGCCAGCTCAACAATGTGGCAAGAGCCTGTGGCGTGAAGGTAACCAAAACAAAGCATATTGCGGTGGTCACCAATGAAAATGGCCCCACTCCCGATGGCCCAAAAAAGAACTTCCTTCCGCCCGGTATCGACCCCGCGATTCTGACACTGACTGTGGAAGGCACCTACCAGGCTATGGCTACTTTCTTCCAGCGCCTGGAGACCTATCCCCGCCTGGTTAGCATCACAGACGCGACGATGAAGACGGGAGAGTATCCCATCGTGTCTGCGGACTTTACGCTGACTCGCTACACCACACCACAGGTGGCCAGCCAGTAAGGCAAAAATGAAGAGGTACAGAAAAATTATGTCAATATCCTGGAAAGCGCTCCCCCTACCGTTGTTGGGCGCATTTATACTGGCAATGCCACCCGCATCGGCGCAGGTGGCCAGCCAGACATCGCGCCGCCTGAAACTGGCCTTTCATCAGGCGGATGCCACCGATGTTCTGCGTGCTATCTCCCGGCTTTCCGGGGTCAGTGTTGCCGCAGCGGCCTCTCTGAAAGGCAAGCTTATCTCGGTACGCCTGCAGGATGTTACGGCAGAGGAAGCCCTTCGTATTGTTGCCGCCGCTTCTGGAGCAGACCTGCGCCAGGTAGGAAACACCTATCTGATCGGACCAGCCCAGGATCTGAAGGCAACTCGCTCGGGCGGCAAGACCGAGGTATTCCCACTGAAGTACCTCTCTCCCGCTTCTGCGAAAACTCTGATTGAGTCGGCGCTTCCCTATGTGACCGCTCAGCCTATGGAGGCGGAGTCGATTGTGGCCCTGTCTGGCTCACCGGCGGATTTACAGGAGGCCCGTACTCTACTCTCACAGGCCGATCAGCCCACGAAGCCGACGACAGAGCTGTTTGCCCCTGAGCATGTGACTCCTACTACTCTGCAGGGCATTCTGAAAAAGACTTTCCCGGATACCACGCTCGATATTCAGGGCAATACCCTGATAGCCACGGGCAGCAAAGATGCGCTGACCAAGATTCGTGCCCTGCTCCCCAGCCTGGATGTGGCAGCCGCGAACGAACAGCGGACGGAGATCTATGCAATCAAGTTCTCTAGCGCACGCTCATTAAAAGACATGCTAACGTCTGCTCTGCCATCTATAGTTGTTACTCCTTCAGCAGAGTCTTATTCACCACCTAGCGCCCTGTTCCGCCCCTTAACTAGCACCGGATTTGGCAGTGCGACGAATACCCTACCTCAAGACAATAGTTCCTATGGTGGTCCTGGATTAGGCCAGCCGGGAATCGCCTCGGGACCAAGTGGGCAGAATGGCGCACAGCCTGTTGTCAGCACCACACGTTCGCGACATCTGATTCTCGCGGGCACAGACACCGATGTGGAGAAGGCGCTGAAGCTGTTGAATGAAATCGATACGGCACCGGCTCAGTTAGAGATAGAAGCGCGCCTGATCGATGTTACGCTAGATGGCGACTTGAACGCAGGTATTCAATGGGGCTTCTTCCAGCAGCAGCAAGGAACAGGCGGTCAAACCCAGCAGCAAGAAACGTTTACCCAGGGTATTGCTCAGCAGAAGATTCAGGAGGCTACTGCTCCTGGCGTGCTCAAGTTCGGGCGCTTCCAGCGTACTCCGCTGGACCTAGGAGCCCAGATTCAGATGCTGGAGCGCACCGGGCGCAGTAAGACCCTGGCTCACCCACGTATCTCCGTGCTGGATAACGACGATGCCAATATCTTCATTGGTGATGTCCTCCGATTCCAGATTCTCGCCTCGGCGTCCGCTACCGCAGGCAATGCGTTTACTGTTCAGGAAGTACCGGTCGGTGTCGCGCTGCTGGTTCGCCCACGAGTAAACGCCAGCGATGAGATTACGATGAAGATTCATCCGGTGGTTTCTATTCTTACGACGAGAGACTCCGCCGGGCTACCCCAGACTGCATCTCGTGAGGCGGATACGACACTGCGCATCAAGGACGGCGAGACCATTGTTATCGGTGGCCTGATTCGCGACGAGGACCTGAAGACGATTCAGGAGGTTCCGCTCCTCTCCAAGATTCCGCTCTTCGGTGAGCTGTTCCGCAATCGACAGAACTCCCGACGGCGTTCCGAGGTTCTCATTTTTCTGACGCCACACCTTATCAAAGATGGGGGCAAAGCGATCACGGCAGCCGCAGAGAAAGCGGCACCTGCCGCGACGAATGCGATCAAGAAGGCTGATGGAGAGAAGAAGCAATGAAACCCGACGAGCGAAACAAAATAATAGCACTGGTTGCCGGAATCATGGTGGTCTTCGGTGCGGGTGGCTTCAACATTGTGCGTATGATGGGTGGAGGTGGCTCGCCTGCTCCCTCCCCTACGCCACTGGCTAACGCAGACCAGCAGCTGACAATTACCCCGTCGCCTCCGATGGCAGCCGATGGATCACCGTCTCCCTTTACTCCGACGCCGGGCACCGTGGCGCAGGGGAGCCAGGAAGTAACGGCGACTCCTGGGGTTCGCACAGCAATGCTCAACGAGCCATCTCCACTTCCTGTGAATGCCGCCAACCCGTTTCGACCTATCGGGCCGGGACCGGGGAAGTCGCGAACTCCCGGAGCGCCTGTTTCTGGGCAATCCCAGGCGGGCGGTCCTGCGCCTTCGTACACGGCACAGGCACCGCGTGGATATGCTGCCCCGGTGACACGAATGAGCATCGCGCCAAAAGAGCGTGATTCAGCGCCAACTCGCGCGCAGCAACCATCTGTGAGTAAAGCGGCGTCCCGTGTCTCTGTAGCACGCAGCGAGCGGCAGTATCTGGCGGCCATCCCCCTTGAACTGGTGGGAGTCGTGGAGAACGAATCCGGGGCCTGTGCTCTCATAAAACTTCATGATGAGCAGGTTCTGGTTGGTGTGGGCGAGCGTGTCAGTGAGTTTCGTGTAGAGAAGATAGAAATGGACTCCGTGACACTGGTACATGCTCACATGAAGCGAACGCTACGCGTGGGAGCTGATGGGACATCCAGTAGCACGATGAGCCCACCCGATGAAGGGCAGACCGCCCTACTACTGCCGGTTGAGACAAAGCTCACAAAACGGTCCTCTCTGTTCCAGCAAGGTCCGGTAGCTGCGTGCCCCACGATTCCCGAGGCTCCAGAGCGCCTGGAACCCTTTGAGGAAAAACTCTGAGCAACGTAAATAGGGATATGGAGCTAGACCCGTATAGAATCCTTAATGTACCCAGAGATGCCTCACCGGAGCAGATTCGTCGGCAGTTTCGGGAGTGCGTCAAGGCGCACCATCCTGACCAGGGAGCCGGTCCCGAGTCTGTGGAGAAATTGCGTCGTGTCGTTCAGGCCTACCACACTCTCACTCAGCGCGAATCGGACTCACGGGCAGAAATTCTTGAGGGGCGCTCCAGTGATCTTATTACAACCGCGGAAGCCTATCTGAATTCTGAGGAGTTTGAGCCAGCAGAAGTATTGGGCCGAATGGCCATCAAAGACAACCCTGGCTCTTCTATTGCCTATATAGTGCTCGCCCGAGCACTTCTCGGCCTGAATCGGCCTGCCGAAGCGATCGGCTGCTACAGCCTCGCGCTTCAGCTAGATCCAGAAAATCTTCGGGCGCGGCAAGGACTTCACGCACTTCGCCACAGGGAAACCAGCGTTTCAGAAGTGGCGTGAAAGTGCCGCGACATGTATGGCGTTCACACCAACCATAAGTGCTACCCCACCCCAGACTACTCCTGCATAGCGCTTGGTGGCACGTAGAATGACCATCATGATCGCCGCCAGAACCAGGGAAAGCAGTATCTTACCGGGCAGGAAAAGCCCTTTATCCAGCAAGAAGGCCAGGAAGGGGTTGCCTTCCTGGTAGCCCAGGGAGAAAGCCCGCAGGCTGAAGAGTAAGTCTCCTGCTGAGAGAAACAGAAACAACGCTGCTGGAAGCGCTCCGGGGCTCTCCTGCCAGTTCCGCATTGCCGATGTCGTCATGGTAGCTATTGTTGGAAAAGAATCCGCTCCCCTGTAGTTTGTCGTTACTCCGTATCGTCGAGAAGGACTCGCGCCACCTCTTCTGGTGTCGTGATTCCCATTAGCACCTTTCTAAGCGCCGAGAGACGCATCGGGCGCATACCATCAGTGATGGCTTGCTCCCGTATCGCCGAGGATGGTTCCTGCCGAAGAATCATGGCCCGTATGGTCTCGCTCACCGAGAGAATCTCGAAGACCGCCACACGTCCCCGGTAGCCTTTGAAATGGCACTCGGAGCACCCAACCCCTCGGGCGAACCGAATAGGCTCTTCCTCGCCGGGCTCACGAACCTGTTGGATTCCCAACGAATCACGCAGGTCGGCATCAGGCTCGTACCACTCCTTGCAGTTCTCACAGATACGCCTCACCAGGCGCTGCCCAACGATGCCAAGCACCGAGGAAGCGATGAGAAACGGCTCGATTCCCATGTTGTTGAGGCGAACCACAGCTCCTGGGGCATCATTGGTGTGCAGAGTCGCGAAGACCAGGTGCCCGGTCAGTGCGGCATTGATCGCCACTTCCGCTGTCTCCAGATCGCGAACCTCACCCACCAGGATAATGTCCGGGTCCTGGCGCATCAGAGTTCTCAGGCCGCTTGCAAACGTGATTCCGGCGCGTATGTTTACCTGAGTCTGATTGATTCCGGGAAGCTGATACTCTACCGGGTCCTCTACCGTGGAGATATTCTTCGCAGGGTCGTTTATCTGATTCAGCGAAGCATAAAGTGTCGTCGATTTACCGGAACCTGTAGGACCGGTGACCAGCAGGATTCCGTAGGGCTTTACAATCAGCTTGCGCCACTCCTCCAACTCATCTGGCAGAAAGCCGATTTTCTCCAGCGTTGCAGACATCGCGCTTTTGTCTAAGATACGCATTACCACTTTTTCGCCGTTCACGGTGGGTAACGTGGAGACGCGTAGATCAAACGTAGCGTGCTGGAAGTTACGAGTTATGCGACCATCTTGCGGGCGGCGGCGCTCGGCGATGTCCATCCCACTAATCACTTTGATACGTGAGATTGCGGCATCCCGATTCGCCCGTGGAATCACCATCTGCTCATACATCAAGCCATCCACACGGAACCGAACCCGAAGGTCCCTGGCCTGTGGCTCTAAGTGGATATCGGAGGCGCCATTCACAAAGGCGGCATCTAGTATAGAGTTCACCAGTCGGATAATGGGAACTTCGTCTATCTGACTTAGCCCACCGTCCTCACTCTCTGCTTCGCCTTCCTGGTCCTCCAGCTCCTTGAGCGCTTGCTCTGCTCGCTCGCGAACATCGAAGACCTTATTGATAACCGGCATCAGGTCAAGGCTCAATACGAGTACTTGCTGAATCGGTCGCCGGAGCATCAGTCGGGCGGCATCGAGTGCATCCAGGTCCATGGGGTCCACCATGGCCAGCCAGACACTATTCCCCTCTGTTCGCACGGGAAGAATCTGGCGCTGCCGCACCATCTGCTCGGGCAGCAACCGCACGACTTCAGGATCCGTTTCTACCTGAGTCAGGTCCACAAACGGAGAGCCGGTAACTTCTTCCAGAATACGGGCCATGGTCAAGCGCGGCACCATTCCCAGCCGCACCAGCACGTTGCCTAAAAGCTCGCCGGGATCGTTCTTCTGCTGCTCCAGTGCCTGCCGAAGTTGTAGTTCGGAGATTACACCACGCGATATAAGTTGTTCACCGAGCTGTTGGCGGGATAGCCGAACGACTCTGGGGAGATTGCTAAAAGCTCCACGTGGTGTTGTGGGCTTGTCTACAGGCTCGTGATCACTCCCTGCCATAATTTCCTAACTGTACGATGTGAGTTGAACTTGGGTTCCCTGATACACTGCCCTCATGCGCGTTCTGGTCCTTGGCGGCAGCGGTACTATTTCTGCTGCGCTTGTGGCTCAACTTGTTGAGCAGGGCCAGCACGATGTCTTCGTGTTCAATCGAGGAAAACGAAGTGCAGAAATTCCCGGTGTAACTGTTATTCAGGGTGACCGATACGATTATGCCGCATTTGAGGCTAAATTAAAAGTCCTTGGGCATTTTGATGTCGTTATAGAAATGATTTCGTACACGCCGGACGATGCAGAGAGCCTGGTTCGCGCGTGTTCTGGCAGTTGTGACCAGCTAATCTTCTGCTCCACTGTGGATGTCTACGAAAAGCCCGCTCCTACCTATCCGATTGTTGAAGGAGTGCCTGCCTACAACCATAAGTCTCCCTGGAAATATGCTGCTGATAAGTGCCAGTGTGAAGAAATACTCACCTCTGCCAGCGAGCGCGGCGCCTTCTCTCTTACCATCATTCGCCCCGTGCAGACCTACAATGGATTGTGGGTACTGGACTCGCTGGGAACCCCATCCCCTCGTCATCTGGGCCGCATGATGCAGGGCAAGCCCATCATCGTCCATGGCGATGGGCACTCGCTCTGGGGAGCCGTGCATAGCCGGGACTGTGCCACGGCGTTCTTCGGAGCGATCGGCAACCCGAACGCGTATGGCAATGCATACCACACCGGCCCGGACGAAACCTTTGCCTGGGTAGACTATCAGCGAGCTGCTGCAAGAGCCATCGGAGCGCAAGAACCCACTTTCGTACCGATTCCCACGGAAGTACTGCTTAGCCTCACGCAGCGTGCCTTCGTCACAGCCGCCAACTTCGCGCACAACAATGCCTTTGATTCGTCGGCGGCAAAACGTGACCTGGGCTATGTCTATCGAACCCGATGGGAAGATGGAGTAAAAGAGGGCTACGAAGCCCTCCTAAGCTCGGGAGGCTCACTGGACTTCACCGAAGACGACGAATACGAACGCATTCTTCAGGCGTGGGAGCGAGCCAGAGCGGCCCTACTATAACTCAGCGTCGAATCGTGCCCAGAGTCGAGGAACCAGCAAAGGCAGGTCTTCTTCTTCCCACGGGGCGCCAGCAGGTTGTACGGAGCTAGGCTGCCATTCATAGGCGTTCTCCCAGGGAAACAGGCTTTTACCTTCCCAGGCGGATATAGCAAGCCCGCCCAGCTCCTCAAACTCCAGGCACGGATCATCGTCCTCGGTAGAGAGAATCTCTATCAGGCTATCTGGGTGAGCTAGCGCTGCTTCGTATATCTTACGCCCCTGCGCAATAAGCCAGTAGCGGAAGTAGAGAAACGAATCATCGGAGCAGCCGCCCTGTATCACGTAGGCGGCGCCCCAGAGGTCCCACCGATATGCCTCTCCACGATACTTGTCTAAAAACGCTTGAAAGCGTGGCAAGTCCTGCGGGGCCAGCCCGGCAAGAAGCTTCTCTAACCGAGATTCTTGCTCTTCCTGTGTCGTTGCTCGTGATGCCTCAATAAGTGCCCAAAAATCGTTCTCCGTATCCATATCTTCAGACTCCGGAAAACGCAGGCCAGTGCGGAAAGATCAATGAGAAAATTTGAACTGTCCCCTGCTGCCAGGTTCTCAGTGACATCTACTCAACTCATGATGACCACTTTTTTGTACGCTCCCACTTCCTCCTGACGTTCGCCTGACGATTGGCGGCTAGCCTATCCGTAAGGAGGAGAGACAATGTTGAATCGAAGGATGTTTCTCTCATCGGCGCTACTGTTCGGGGCGGCGGGAGCACTGACACTAGTTGGCTGCGGAGGCGGCGGGAGCAATCAGAATTCGGCTGGACTGACTCTGAGTGCCGTGCCGTGCCGATTGACCCTGCCATCTGCTCTGAACGTTGGCGAAGTGTTAAATCTCTTCGGAACCAGCAAGCCTCGAAGCGACGGGACATTTGATCTCGCCGTCGCGGCGGAGTCGCCGCTGCTCACCATCGCGCTAGGACCGGGAGGCGGCCCGCTTGCCATGGGCTTTCTCACCAAGGAAGCCAGGGAGCTTTCGCCACACTCGTCGGCGGTCGTACTGGCCCATTTCGTTCTCGGTGTCGGAGTCCTCCCCGCCGAGATCCAGTCGCTCTACTTGGATGCGATCCCTCAGGCAGAGCAGCTTTTCCGGCACTGGAAAACGCCGTCGCCGCCGCTCTGAGTGCGCGCGGCGAGGCATGGCTCGATGCGTCGGACACCACTCTTTCGGCAGCGCTCTCAGCGATCCAGACTGAGCTTACTGGGAGCGCTTCCTCCCTCGCTGCCACCTCCCGTGGCGTGATTCTCGATAAGACCGAGCGCGTCAGTGGTCTACAGGTGACCGCGGACGGTATAGGGTCTATGAGCGTCACAAACTACTATCGCCGTCGCGCTTATTTCTATGTCGACCGATTGTCCTACAAGGTGAAGCCGACCGGAGAAAGCATCGATTCCAAAGCCGTCGTCACCCAAAAGCCCATCGAGATCCAGCCAGTCAAAGGGATCAGCAACATTCCGGTGACGATCGGACAGCTCCTAGCCGGGCAGCGCGACTACTATGAGCCGGTCACTTACGGACCGGTGAGCATTCCGGTGACCCCGGCGGACGCTGCCTCGACAACCTACGCTGCAACAGCGCTAGGACTGGGAGCCGTTACCACCCCGGAAGCACTGGATCAATTGAGCGCAGTTCAGTACAGGGGCTGGCTGGAAGTAGTAGTGTATGCGTTGCCTTCGACATCATCGCCCCGATCGTCGCTGGAATCGCCATTCCGGTGCTGAAGGATAAGGGCATAGACAGCTTCACGGCGTTCGCGCTGAGTGCGGCGACCATGAAGGAACTAGTCAACACGATCGCGGCGAGTCCGGGCATCATCGGCAAGCTGAAATCCGGCAAAGTGGCGGACGCCGCCGATGATGCGTTTTTGTTGTTCGTGAAGAGCGACACCTTCAAAAACGATTTTTTCAAAACCTACACGAATTGGTGTGCGCTGCAGTATGCCCAATACACGGCGAATTCGGGCGGAAGTTCATTCGCCCCCTCTTCGCGCCCAAACAAGCGAACAAGATGATCAGCGCCGGCATCAAGACACTGAGCAGGCTATGCTTCCGCTCTCAATCTCGGCGCGCAGATCTTCGACAGTGTGGCCGTTCAGTTGCAGCTCGCCGCCTGCAACGGTGTCGATATCTTCACCCTGGAAGTCACCGACGGAATCGCCAAACTCAACCCCGACCGGGTGCTGACAGCGCCCGTTCAGCAGCCGATCGTCTTCACCGCGACAGTAACGAATGCTGATGTCACTCCCGACACCATTCTCTCGTATCAATGGTCCAGCGCGTGTCGAGTTTGGCGACATCTCGGATGGGATCCACAGCAATATCAAGGACGGGAAGACCTTCGACTCCAGCTCCAACATCCTGAGCTACTCGCCTACGAGCAAAGGTACCCCCGGCAGCGTCGAGGTAATCAGCGTCAAGATTTTCAAAGGCCCGATCAACAAGCGCGTGGCAATCGGCACTGCGGTCTCCACTATCACGTACCTTGGCGTGAAGATAAACCCGGCTTCAGCAAAACTGAACGCGGGTGAGACCGCCACATTCCAGGTAGAGGTTCAGGGCATCGCTCCTACAGTGATCCCGCAGCTGAAGTATCAGTGGCTGACGACGCGCAATGCGGGAGAGCTCGCCGGTTCCAGCGATGGGGGTGTCAATATTCCTGTAGAAACACCCACAGCCACGTACAAAGCCGATGCTGTCAAGGAAGGCACAGACATCCTTACCGTTTCGATTCAGGTTCCGGGCAAAACCGATCCTGTGACCGCGAAAGCCAGCGTCCAGGTGGGTGAGGGAAGCCTGTTCCCGATCGCCATTGGCTACAGTGCCACGCACGAGGGTGTCTACACTGATCCGCAAACCGGAAAGGTGACCACGTTGACGCTGGGCAACACCTGTAGCGGCACCGGAACCTTCAATGGTGTTTCCGGCTTGCTAAAGTGGGAGACGACGCAGGGACTCGGGAGCATCACACAGTCGCACGTTGAGTACTACGGCGTCACTGGCAACCTGGTGACAAGCTACGGGTCGGAGACCACCTATACGGCGGGGAATGGTGGGACAACGGACGTTCATACGCCGCCGTTACCCTCTAGATATGGGGACGATGCATGTCAATGAGACGCGGAATTACTCGGAAACCCAGGTGTCGACGTCCACGGGAAGCGTTCCCTCATCGAACAGCAGCGACCTATACCGTAACCCGGAATCCCGACGAGACGATCGTCGTTCCCGCAGGAACGTTCCTATGCCGTCGGTTCTCCATCACGAACTACGCTGACAGTAATCCTGATTACCATACCTTCAGTACGACACACAGTGGTTCGCTCCGGGGGTCGGCCTGATCCAGGCGGTCAAGGGCACCACAACCACGATCCGTCTGCGAAGTGCGGTCGTTCAAGGAGTGAACTACCCGATTTCCTAATTTGACCTGGACCCTCGCCCAAAAACAATCGACCTCTCACTCACCATGGAGTTTGAGAGGTCGATATTGTTTCGTTTTGAGCAATAAGCTCCCCCGACTGGATTCGAACCAGTGACCCATCGGTTAACAGCCGATTGCTCTACCGCTGAGCTACAGGGGATAGCGGCGAGAGGAATAGTATCACAGGCTACGTGGGTCTGCAATGCCCAATTCGGTCACCACCAAGGAAACCGGGTAATCCCACGGCTCCTCGGGAAGTTCCGGCGCAAGTTGAGGCGACGATGTAATGCCAACCGTGATGCAATCCTTGCGCAGCCTCGGTAGGAAGCGGTCATAGTACCCTCCCCCATAACCTAACCGAATTCCTCTGGTTGTAAATAGAAGGCCGGGCACTAGAACCAGGTCTAGAATCTCTGGTTCTACCTCAGGCAGAGTAGCGGCTGGCTCACGGATACCGAATGGACCTGCTACTAATGGACACGGGTAGTTGTGGATAGCCAGTCGGCGCTTTGGTGCGCACCGGGGAAGATAGAACTGCTTATCGGTAGTGTCTGCCAGCGGCAGAACATCGATTTCGCTGTGCATGGCGGCGTAGAGCAGCACATGCTGTGCACGCTGGAATTCGGGCAGCACCGCTAAAATCGGCCAGAGTATGGGGGGGTCCTGCCGGGCGCGTACCTCACGCGCAAAAGCACGTAATGCCGCTTTATCACTTTCGGGGGTGAGCACTGGCATAGACTTCTTCTAATCGCGCCGTCGAAACATGGGTGTAGATTTGAGTCGTGCCTATATCAGCATGCCCCAGCAGCTCTTGAACCACCCGCAGGTCCGCGCCATTATCCAGCAGGTGGGTGGCAAAGGTATGCCGCAGGCTGTGAGGAGTAATTTTATGGTCGGCGGCAACCTGGTCACAGTACTTATCGAATAGCCGCCGTAGACTTCGATCCGTAAGTCGTCCCCCAAAGCGATTGAGAAAGAGCGCGTCTTTGCTCTCAGGTCGGGCGAGTGTTTGGCGCTCGCGCCCCAGATAGAGGTCTATAGCAGCCATGGCCCGACTCCCTAGAAGCGCCAGGCGTTCTTTACCCCCCTTACCGTGCCGAACGCGAACTATCCCTTCTTCGCCATCGCGTTGGATATCCGTCGTATCCAGCCCTACTAGCTCGGAGGCACGTAAGCCCGCGCCATAGAGCACCTCCAGAATCGCTCTGTCTCGGTGGCTTTCCGGAGTCGCGAGCAGGTCTTCTATGGCATCTTCCGAGAGAACCTTGGGCAGTGGCTGCCGGCGCTTTGGCAGGATGACTCCTTCAACCGGGTTTCGGGCTACAGCGCCTTTACGTTGAAGAAACGTATAGAAAGCCCGAAGCGATGCCGCTTTACGTGCCACACTGGCCCGCGCCAGGTCGCGCTCGGTTGTGAGATGGGCTACCCAGGCCCGAGTCTGCTCCTGGGTGACCTGTGTCGGTGCCAAATTCACCCATTCGGCGAACTGGGTGAGATCCTCGGAGTATGCCTTTATCGTATGCTCGGAGGCTCTCTTTACACCGCTCAGGTGCCCATAGAAGGCCGCCAGTGCGGAGTCGAAGTGGTCAAACAAGGTCGCGCTAGTTCTTTCTTTGTAGCATTCGAAACATCAGGTCTACCTGCCCGCCAAAGCTAAGTTGCAGCGGTTCGGTAGGCAGTGTGGCCGGGTTCAAGGGGTTGAACTCCTTCGCCTGCAGTAGCTCATAGGGGTCCACCGATGGAGAGAAGCGAAGCCCCATCATGCGCCCATTTCCTGGCATGGCCGAGATGTTCTGAGACATCTGCCGGACTATCTGATCTCTGGAATAGATCTTGACCATAGCTGCCTTGAGGTGGTGCGCCTGCTCCTCGGTCATTTTCGGTTTCTTGCGCCAGGGGTTCAGTAGCAGAAAAAGCTTTTTGCGCTGGTCGGGCTTCAGTCGGCTGAAGGGCACTGTATCAAAATCCAGCAAGGACTGAATCTCCTGAAGCACCTGCGCACGGTAGGTATGGACCTTCATCCAGGCGGTCGTTTCTGCATTTCGCGCCGAGGAATATCGCCGCATATCCCGATACGAGCCCTGCCCCCAGGCGGCTCCGCACACGCCCGTTAAGACAATTCCTGTTATCAGATTGAGTCCCTGCTTCATCGCAATTTGCCCTTGTCATCGTACCAGAGATTTCCGGTTTTCCGGCCCCTGGCGGAGTCTCTTTCTGGAGGAGAAATAAGAGATGACCACAACCAATATCACCGATATGCACGAGCGTGCCGAGAAAGCAAAGCAGACCACTCGTCGGCTAGCACAGCGTCTGGAGCAGGATGGCTACAAGATAGAGCCACAGGAAGGTGAGCCGGGCGTGTACTATGTTCGGCGGCCTGGAGAGCCTGTAGTGCTCTACGAAGTCGATCTTTTTAACGAGACTTGCTCCTGCCCGCTGTTCTTCCACCATGGGGACTGCAAGCACCTGATCGCTACCCGCGCTGCCGTTCTAAAGGCTCTTGCACTGACCACTCCCCTACTGCCGCTGGCAGCCCCGCTACGAGAGGCACTGCAGAGGAATTGACAGCCCCTATCACCAAATAGGGGCTATGAAGTACAACCTTACGGTCAACGGTAAGGCGGCCTCCGTGGATGTTCCTGCGGACATGCCGCTGCTCTGGGTGCTACGCGACCTGCTCGACCTGCCGGGTACAAAGTACGGCTGTGGAATCGGGATGTGCGGCGCGTGCACGGTCCTGGTAGAAGGCCAGCCGGTGAAGTCCTGCTCCCGAGCTATCTCGGAGGTCGCAGGCAAGAAAGTCACCACCATTGAGGGGCTGCATCCTACAGGGGCGCACCCGCTTCAGATGGCATGGCAGGAACTGGATGTGCCGCAGTGCGGCTACTGTCAGGCCGGGCAGATTATGGCGGCATCGGCGCTGCTAGCGAAAAAGCCCAGGCCCACAGAAAAGGACATCGACCAGGCTATGGAGGGCAACCTCTGTCGGTGTGGAACCTACCCGGCGATCAAGGCCGCTATTCTGAAAGCCGCGGGGGTAAAGAAATGAACCGACGCAGCTTTTTCCAGCTAACGGCGCTCGCCGGTGGTGGTCTGGCCTTAAGCCTTCTAGAGAAACCTGCGCGTGCCCAGCGTCAGGGACCGCCGCCACTGGCTCCCTTTGCCTTTATTGAGATCCTTGCAGATGGCTCCGTGCGTATTATGTCGCGTAGCCCCGAGGTCGGTCAGGGTATCAAAACTAGCTCCCCCATGCTGATTGCAGATGAGCTAGATATTCCCTGGAAGAGCGTGAAGGTGGCACAGGCGGACCTGGATCCCAAGTATGGCACCCAGTTCTCTGGCGGCTCGCTCGGCACACCTATGGGCTGGGAGCCGCTTCGCCGTGTGGGAGCGACGGCTCGTAAACTATTACTCACCGCGGCGGCAGCTGAGTGGAGTGTGCCGGAGTCCGAGTGCAAGACGGATGGCATGGGCAATGTGGTCCATACCAGTGGCAAGAAGCTGACCTATGGCGCACTGGCGGCGAAGGCGGCAGCCATCCCCCTTCCCGACCCTGCAACGGTCGTTTTCAAAGACCCCAAAGACTACAAAATCATTGGGACCTCGACTCGTGGGGTAGATGTCGCGTCTATTGTCACAGGGAAGCCAATCTTCGGCATCGACTTCAAACTCCCAGGAATGCTAACGGCGGTCTACGTGAAGTGCCCGGTGCTGGGAGGGCGTTTAAAATCCGCGAATGTAGACGACATCAAGAAACTCCCCGGCGTGAAGCATGTGCTGGTCTACGAAGGCCCGAAGCTGGATGACAATGTCGTGCCCGGCGACCCCGGCCTGGAGTCCGGCATCGCTATCGTAGCGAATCACTTCTGGTCGGCAGAGTCCGCACGAGAAAAGCTGAAAGTGGAGTGGGACGAAGGCAAGTGGGCCACTATGAGCAGTGCAGACTACACGAAGCGTGCTGCCGAGCTTTCCAAGGGGGCTCCACAGCGCACTCTCGGCTCATCGGGTGATGTAGAGAAAGCTCTGGGCGAAGCTGCGAAAGTAGTAGAAGGCGCCTACTCTTATCCCTTTATTGCCCACGCCCCGCTAGAACCACAGAACACGGTTGCGCTATTCAAAGACGGGAAGCTGGAGGTCTGGACCACAAGCCAGACTCCCGATCAGGGAAAAGGCCTCGCCGCGCGTGCCGCCGGTGTAGAGCTAAAAGATATCACTACGCACCTGCAGCGAGCGGGTGGTGGTTTCGGGCGCCGATTATACAATGACTACTTCGCCGAAGCTGCCTGGTTAGCGAAACAGATTCCCGGCGTACCCGTGAAAGTGCAGTGGACTCGTGAAGACGATTTTGCCCATGACTATTACCGCCCCGGTGGCTGGCAGTACCTGAAAGCAGGGCTGGATACTAGCGGCAAGTTAGTTGCCTGGAAAAACCACCTGGTCAGCTATGGCGATGGTATGCGCTTCGCCTCAAGCGCGGACATGAGGCCCAATGAGTTCCCAGCTAGGTTTGTAGAGAACTTTGCCTTACATGCCTCGGTGATGCCTCTGGGCCTGAAGACGGGTGCGCTCCGTGCCCCCGGCTCCAACGCCTACGCCTTCGTGATTCAATCGTTCATAGATGAGCTGGCGCACGCAGCGGGCAAAGACCCATTGACGTTCCTGAAATCGCTCATTGCCACACAGATGCCCGGCGGCTTCGATGTGAAGCGTATGAACGCCGTGCTGGATACCGTGGCGCAAAAGTCTGGCTGGGGCACCAAGACCTTCCCGAAAAACCAGGGCCAAGGAATCGCGTTCCACTTCTCCCATCAGGGCTACTTCGCTCAAGTTGCTCAGGTTCGAGTTGTGCCCACCAAGCGAGTCAAGCTAGAAAAAGTCTGGGTAGCCGGTGATGTTGGTAGCCAGATTATCAACCCGAAAGCAGCAGAGAGCCTGACTCGTGGCGGAATTATAGATGGGCTTTCCGAACTCATGGCTCAGGAAATTACTTTGGACAAAGGGCGTGTGGTGGAGTCCAACTACCACGAGCACAAGCTGCTCACCATGACCCAGACTCCGCCTATCGAAGTACACTTCGTGCTCTCGAACAATGCCCCCACCGGTCTCGGTGAGCCCGCCTTACCCCCCATTCTCCCCGCAGTGGCTAACGCTATCTTCGCAGCCACAGGAGAGCGTGTCCGCACTATTCCTCTAGCCAAATCCGGCTACTCCTGGGCGTAACTTCATAGCCTCTGCGACGAACTATTCGTTCGTCGCAGAGGCTATACTATTTCGTGGCATCCGACACCGTAAACTGCGTGCAAGCCTACGTTCCAAGCGTAGCGCTTCGTCCGTTCGTGCGGCGGATTCTAATCATCGAGTCGGCGGTGGCGCACAAAGACAATCATCTGCCAGACACTGGACTGGTTGGTGTCTTTCGATTTCGAGGCGACTGCCTCTTGCAAGATGGTACTGCCGCGCCCCAGGCGGGTATCACGGGCATCTGGGATACCTTGCGCTCTCACCGGCATAGTGCGGACTGTGCCTCTGCTATCGTTTCGTTTACCCCAACTGGTGCGGCAGCAATCCTGCGCCAGTCTCTAGAGGAGTTCGCCAACACCACCATTCCGGTTTCCGAGGCATTCCAGCGAGGTGCCTCGCTGAACTCTCTCAGTGAACGCCTGGCGGCAGCATCCGACCACAGCGAGCGCTTTCAGATAATCGAGCGGGAGCTGCTCCGAAATAGTGTTCCCTTTGCCCCGGATATGCAGGTTCTTGAGGCGGTCAAGATGCTAGAAGGCTCCGAAGCCCCCTTGCATATCGAAGCTCTGGCGAACCGGCTCGGGCTGAGCCAGAGTGCCCTGGAACGACGGTTTCGGCGGCTTGTGGGGACAACTCCCCGGCGCTTCGCTTCACTGGTTCGGCTCAAGCGAGTTGTTCAGTATAAACAATCCGGACTGGATCTCACTTCCATTGCCCATGCTGCCGGGTACTACGATCAATCCCATTTCATTAAAGACTTTCAGCGATTTGCCGGTTGCTCACCTGCGGCCTATTTCCGCGCTTGAAGCGCCGAATTTTTACAATTCCCGCCAGCTATTTAGACCTACAGTTGGCGTATGGAAAAGTTTGTTCTCCTCTTTCGCCAGCAAGCTCCGCTCTCGGAAGCAGATTTAAAAAACCGCGCTAAGGAAACCCGTCCCTGGGCATTGAAGCAGAATGCTGCCGGGCACAAGCTAGAGCCACGGATCTTAGGGAAAGAGAGTGCTTATATCGGCGCAAATAAACCCGCCGAGACCGTAACGGCGCTACTGTTCTTAGAGGCACGTGATCTCAAGGAAGCGATAGCCATCGCGCAGACCCACCCCGGAGTTCGCTATGGTGCTACCGTAGAGGTTCGCCCCTGGGATGTGCCTAACGTCCCCAGTTAATGAGCGTAGTCATCATCTGGGTCGATGTCTACTAACTCATCGTCGGTGGTGCTCTGCTGTGTGCGCAGGGCATCATCGACGAGTGGGGCCAGCGTGGGCATCTCTATCAGAAACGGGCTGGGACCGAGCGCTTTGGCGTTGTGGTACATGGGCCAGGAGAGATAGAGCCGCTCTTTGGCACGAGTGATGGCCACATAGGCAATGCGCCGCTCTTCTTCCAAGGAGTCCACCATAAGCTCACCATCTATGTAGCGCAGGCTTCGAATGTGCGGCAGCAGGTTCATGGCAAAACCCACCACGAATACGCAGAACCACTCTAGCCCCTTAGACTTGTGCACCGTCATGAGGCTAACGGCGTCGATAGCCCGGCTGGATTCATTAGCCTTACGAACCTGCCCGGCAATGAACGTGAGCATCGCCTCGGGAGCGTGAAACTTGGCAGCCACAGCAAGTAGCTCATCCAGGTTCTCTAAGCGAGAGGAGCCTTCCCCTTCATCCTCACTGTCCCCTTCCTCGCTCATAATGTACTCATCGTAGCCCGTATCGCGTGCGGCTTTCAGGCGGGCCACAGCAGTCTCGCCGGCATCATGGATCTCGCGAATCTGCTTGCGGAAGTCCGCAATCGCTACATCTTGAGCAGTACTGAACGCCCCACGCTTTAGCTGCTCATACAGGCTGATGCCCGCTTTTTGCGCCGCTTCGTATTGTTTCTCTACAAAAGCTTTACCCAGGAATCGAGTGGGCCGCCCGAAGCGCTTGCTGGCAATATTAATGATGCGCTTACAGGCTTCATCGCCCGCCGGAGTATTCGGGTCTACCGAGAGCTGCAGGTAGCACAGCAGGTCTTTGACTTCTTTGCGGTTGTAGAAGCCGGTGCCCCCGAAAATTTGATACGGTACACCGCCTGCAATCAGAGCGTCTTCAAACGCACGCGAGTAGGCATTGGTGCGGTAGAGAATGGCAAAGTCTTTGAACTGCACATTGGGGGTGTTGTTCAGGTGGCCACGTAGCTTCTCTACAACTCGCGCTGCCTCGGCCTCGGCATCTAAGTGCTGGCTCAGACCAGGGTCTACAGAATCATCCCGAGTTTGCTCCATCAGAAGGCGATAGCGCTCATCTAGATCCGCGTGCGCAATTAGCTCATTAGCTATCGTTACTACGGCGCTCTGGGACCGGTAGTTGGCGGGCAGCCGAATCAAGTCTCCTTTTGGGAAGGCCGCCTGAAAGCTCATTACCGTCTTGCGCGGGTCGCATCCCCGGAAGCCGTAGATGCTCTGCCCCACATCACCGACCAGAAACAGATTCCCGTGCTTCTCTGCCAGCAGGCGCGCGAGCTCCCACTGCACGGCACTGGTGTCCTGGGTCTCATCCACCAGAATATAGTCGAACTGCTCCTGGTACTGCTTACGTGCGTCCGGGTCATCGCGCAGGAGCTTGTAGCATTCAATCAGCAGGTCATCGAAGTCCAGGCGCCGGGCAGGGACCTTGGAGAGCATATCCATCTCTTTCTGCTTGGCCTGCTCGTAGCACCGCCAGAACTTGGCCACATTGGAGACCACAGGCGGTTCCCAGTCGGTATAGGTTCGGGAAAGCGCGGTCTCCCCCATCTCGGCATCGTAGCCCTGGTTCTTGCAGGCGCTCACCGCCAGCAAGGCCATCTTGGGGTCGAGCTTCATGTTCAGTGCGAACGGTGGCGTGGGGAGCTGCTTGTAGTCGCTGCCTTTGCCGAGAATTGCCCGTACTACACGCTTGGTCCAGCTTTCATCGGCGATATCGAACTTGCCTTCTTTGCCGTAGCGCTCTGCCCACTCTTTCTTGAGAATCCTCAGGCTATGGGCATGGAACGTTCCGATCCAGATACCCTGAATCGCGTCCGCACCGAGTAGCTTTTCCAGCCTATCCCCCATTTCCTGAGAGGCACGCTTGGTAAACGTGGTGACAAGAATTCGCTCGGGGGGCACACCATCCGAGATAAGCCGTGCAATGCGCCGCAGGAGTACCGTTGTCTTCCCGCTACCCGCCCCAGCCAGCACCAGCGCCGCGCCATTGGTATGAGAAAACGCCTCGTTCTGTTGAGCGTTCAGCCCTTTCGCAAGATCTGGCAAATCGATTTTGGGCGTGGGAGCGACTTCGGGGGACATGTGGGCTAATCCTATCGTTTCAAACCCCCGTTTGCCAGCGCAAAAACCGGTACAATCTATGCCATGCCCGATGTTCCGCCCCTGTCTGGAAGGACGATTGGTGAAGCGCGCCTGAAGCTGATTCCGCTGGGATTAAAGCTGACCGTAGATGGTGAAGGCTCCAGCGCAAAACCTAAAGGGCAAATTATCGAACAGAACCCGGCATCAGGCACAAAGTTGCCTACAGGCGGCACAGTTCATGTCCGTATCTCCTCAGGCAGCGACGATCCTACCCTGGGCGCTCCAAATACTATTGGCAAGTTACCGGAGCGTGGCAAGAGTGTATTGCGCATTCCTAAGCTTGTGCCAGCACCGAATGAGCACTTCCTGAAAGCCCCATCAGGCTTCATGGTTAGCCTGGAGGCAAATGGACTGAAAACCCCACGCTGGCTAGCAATAGCGCCAGACGGCGCTCGCTTTGTGGTGGAGTCCCATGTGGAGCGTAAGGGCGTCGGCAAATCGCCCAATCGAATCAGCGTGCTGTACGGAGATCAGAGAGTGGTCTGGGCAGAGGGCCTGAATCTACCTTTCGGCATCGGGTTCTTCAAAGGATTTCTCTATGTGGCCAATACCGATTCTGTAGTGCGCTGGCCCTACACAGTCGGGCAGATGCACGCAGAGAAACCCGCCGAGACCGTAATCACCGGCATCCCGGAGCGTGGGATGCGCCAGCACTGGACTCGCAACATCGTCTTCTCACCCGGTGGCAACAGGATGTACCTGACCATCGGCAGCAAAGAAAACGCCGATGTGGAAGAAGAGCTACGCGGCACCATTGTTGCCTATGCGCTGGACTTCGCGGGCAGACCACACGGCAAACCAAAGATTATTACTCGCGGCATGCGCAACCCGGTCGGGCTGGCGATTCACCCGAAGACTGGCAAACTCTGGGCCGTGGTCAATGAACGGGACTACCTCGGCGATGAGCTGGTGCCAGATTTCCTGACTGAGGTAAAGGAAGGCGCGCACTATGGCTGGCCCTGGTACTACCTGGGGAATCACCGGGACCCACGCCTGCCCGTGAACTCGGCGCTGAAGGGAAAAGTCACCGTGCCGGACATGCTCCTGCCTGCCCACAGCGCCCCGCTCGGATTAGTCTTCGGGCGTGGTGGCGCCTGGGGCTACGACGCCTATATCGCTCTGCATGGCTCCCAGAATCGCAGCCAGTTCTCTGGCTACTGTATTATGCGAGTCCCCTTCAACGAGAAAGGCCGCCCCACAGGACCACCACGCCCATTTGTTACAGGCTGGCTGGCGAACCCGAAGCACTCCAACGATGTCTATGGCAGACCCGCCGGGCTGGCATGGGCGCGGGATGGTTCTCTAATAATCACAGATGATTGGGGAGGAGTCTTATGGCGGGTAACGGAGGCAAAATGAATTCCCTCAAAGGCGCAGAGTTTTCCCTTTGGAACTGGCAGGATAGTGAGCATGCGCCTCTGCTGAAAGCACTCAATGGTGTTACGCTGCTTCAGCTCGGTGAGGCGACTCATGGCGGTGCGGAGCTGTACCAGCTAAAAACAAACCTGGTGCGCTTTCTGAGTCAGCAAGCGGGCTTTCGTTGCCTGCTGACCGAGTCTGGATTTTTAGAGACCTGCCTTGCAGGACTGGAATCTCCTCGAAAGCCTGCAGCCACTCTGCTGGACGAGACGTTTTTCCAGAACTTCTGCTGGAAAGAAACACTGCCGCTTTTCACCTTGCTCTCGTCTACTCCGTCTCTCAAGTTCTTCGGGGTAGACCCACAATTTGGCTCCAACAAGCTTCCTGCTGTGTTGGAGCGCACTGTCAAGCCTTACGATACGGTACTGGCGACGGAGCTACGGCAGCGCATCGGAGAGTGCTACCAGCTTTTCGGGCTTACAAGTAGTCCGGACAAATATCGTCAGGTGCAGAAGAGCTATTTTGACTGGCTCACCGACATACAGCAGAAACTCTCGCGGCTCAAGATCGCTCGTCGCGATGAACAACGCTTCGAAATTCTAAAGCACGGTCTGGCCAACCTGAAACCGTATTGGGACTTTGCCCCAGAGAAACTGTTCTCACCGGAGCGTAATGTCTTGCGAGATCGCCTTATGGCGGAGAACGCGGAGTGGCTGCTGGCTCGATTCGCCCGTAAAGACAAAGCGATTTTCTGGGCACACAATGGGCATATTGGCAAAGTCCCCTGGTACACCACGACCGGTCAGCTACTTGCCGAAAAGCGGAAACAAAAGAGTTACGCGCTGGGGATCACGGCACGAAAGGGCAGTTTCTACAATCATGTGAGCCGGAAGACGGAACCCTGGGCAACCATTCCCGATGGCATCGAGACACTGCTGGCGCCGCAGAGTGCAGAGGCAATTTTCTATAACTTCCGCGCTCAAAGCAGTGCAGATAGCACGCGGCTTAAACAGCCACAGAAGGGCTTTGAGCCTGAGAATGGTGGGAACTTCGCCTACTCTGCTGGGGAGCGCTTTGATGGCATGATGGTGCTGGAGTCTATATCCCCTCCAGCAAAACTCTAACTTTCCGAACTTACCTAGTAGAGCGATAGTAAATTACCATGGAATCCCTATCTGGTGATTTTGAGACACATATAACGGTGGAGGGTAATCTAGATACCCTGGCAGATTGGGCACGGCAGCCCAGGCTTAAAGTAACTGAAATTGTGTTGGCTTGCGGAGCCTATCCCACACAGCTTATGGTGACCACCGAGGCAAGCGGTACGTTTGCTGAAATCGCTATTTCAGCGGAGCAGCAGCGCTCCGAACTGTGTGCTGTGGGATTCCAACCCAGCCGGGTAAAGATTGAGGCCGCACCCTGGAATGAGGGAATTCCTCAGGACGCTATACCCGCCAGTACCTACTTCGAGCATCACATAAAGTTGCTTCTGCCTGCTGATGCAGACCTGATAGGGCTAGCACAGAATGTTGCCTTGCACGGGGCGCATCTTTCGCGCAATGCACGGCGTATTCGCCCGGATGGTTTTCTGGAGCGCTTTGTGACCCAGCGCTGCTATGGTATGGGACAGCCCGCGGCTCAGATAACGTTTCAGGCGCTTTTAGGAGTACTGCAAGACCAGACCATTCTGGAGGCCGAGGAGGAGTTCGTGGTTTACGATAGCGCGCCGGTTCTGGATAAAGGCTGGCTTCCGGAGGTGACTCATGCCAGCGGATAAGCAGCCTGAGTTACATGTGGGATACCCTACCAGCTACTTGCCGGAGATTGGGAACAGGCCTCATATCTTCGACCCGGCGCTCCGACACTATCCGCACGGCTTCCGGCAGGGTGATCCCAAGTTCGCAGATGAGAGTACGCGGCTCTACTGGGAGTGGATGCAGCAAGAAGCCATGACTCACCTTCTGGGAATCACGAAAGCCTGCTCCTGGAAAGATGGACCGATTCTGCGGGGTAGTGTGGTGTTGTGGCACTACCTGGGAGGGCAGGCACGTGTGCCCCGTGACCTGGACTGGCTGGTTCAGCCGACATCGTTGAAGCCGGACTCTCCGCTCATTCAGGATTTCTTCCGAGAAGTGGTGGCCCGGCTTCGTGATGAACCATCTTTTGGCAGTGGCGCGTTTGAGCCGGATGAAATCCGCTACGATGACATCTGGGTCTATGATAAATCGCCCGGCCTGCGCCTGGTCTTTCCCTGGTATGCGCAGAACATGCCGGTAGGCATGGTGCAGATGGACTTTGCCTTTCAAGAGCCACTTCCTACCGCCCCCGTTTATCTAGACCTGCCCGGCGCCAGCGGTGTACGAGCCGCTTCGCTGGAGCAGCTACTCGCCTGGAAACTCTACTGGCTGAAAGAGGACGACTACCCGCAAGGTAAGGACCTCTACGATGCGACCCTGATCGCAGAGCATCTGTACGCCGCCGGGACTCCCTATTCGTTCGACCTGCCAGATACGCTGGTGTCGGATGTCTACTGGGACGATTTCCTCAGTGAGTACCCGGATGTCCAGGGCGACCCGGCTTCCTGGGCAAAGCGCTTGCGGGCCGCCCTGACTCTCTGAGAACTCCTACTCTACGTAGATTGCGGTGTAGTAGTCCCAGGCAGGGTCGGCGGCCAGGCGCATGTAGCCAAGCTGCCCCGCATGATAGTAGTCTTCCGACGATAGATACGGAATCGCTTTTCCCAGCGGGGTTGGGGTCCCCCAGAGCGGTATCGTATCGTCGGGAGTCTTGTCACCATAAGTTCCCTGGATATAGCTGAGCAGCTCCTCATGACTGGCCTTTATCGCGTCCTCCAAAGCCGCACGCGGTAGCTCCCCTAGCTCCGCTGTCACTGCGGCATCGATAGCAAAGAAGTCTGGCATTACCGCCGTCTTCACACCTTCCAATACGCTCCGGTCAACCCCAACCAGATGCAGAAGTGTCTGCCGCGCGGACTTACACTCCGGGTGTGGCTGGGCTTCAAAGATTTCATCGGACATTCCTGCCAGATGCTTCAGGCAGTACACGCGTGACTTTTGAACGCTTTCGATAAGCTGTGACATTTCCATGAACGCTTGTTTGCCATGGGGTTATTGGATTCCTTCTGAGTGCCTTGCGCTAAATTTATTTTTTGAAGGTGACGGTTGCAGCCTCAGATACCGCGTCTCCTGCGCCCACGGTGGTCGCTTCGAGGGTGTAGACGAGCTTCGAGACGCCGAGTGGCGTTTTCAGAGCGATGGCGGCAACTTTCCAAACGCCGCTCGCATCAGCTTTGACTTCGCCTTCCGAGACGACCCCTTCCGTGGGAAGAATCAGGAAGTTCCCCTGGAATGTCAGGCGGTAGCGAACGGTTGCACCTGCGGACGCCTTACCCGTGATTTCGACGCTGCCACCGGCGGAAGCGCCCGATGCGGGCGTGACGATGGTTGGTTTTTTCAGGTCCACACTGCGAGGAGTCGGAGCAGGCGCTGCATTTGCAGCTACCTGGAAGCTCCACTCGCGGCTTGACTCGTTTCCGGCCAGATCGCGCGCTGTCACAGCGATGGCCGTCTTGCCTGCGGGTAGCGGTGCTTCGGGCTTATAGGAAAAGAACGCTTCGGTGACCGTTGCTTTCGCTGTCACGTCCGCACCGTTGACAGTTACCCGAACGGAACCAGGGTCGATTCCCGTTCCTGAGTCAGACAGCGTGGCGTAGATAAGCAGGTTCTGCGTCGATGCGGCGGCGTTGGGCGCCGGAGAAAGCGTTCCTATCTGCGGCCCTGTTCCATCTAGGGTCACGGCCTGCGATGATTGGATCATCGGGGATAGCTTGCCGCTCTTGCGGAGTGAGGCGAGCATAGGGGCATTCTTCACCTGCGCGCCCACGGGAACGATGAAGCTACCAACGTACGTTCCCGCATCCGTCTCTTTCAGTGAGACAGAGCGGGCGCTCTCGACTCCAGAGACACTGAAGGTCCCTTCCGCACCGGGAGTTCCCAGCAGTGTCACGGTCAATTTTTCACCACCACGCAGAGGCCGCGGGGCATCGAAGGTCAGCGAGCGTACCTCTGGAGCCGCAATCGTTTCTGGAACGGGACCAGTCGGTGCGGCGTCCGTCTGAATCACCACCGTCCTGCTCGCTCCACGCCAGCTTACACGCGCACCGAGTGCCTCCGAAACGAAGCGAAGCGGCACCAGCGTCGCCCCTTGCCTCGTCGTTGCTGGGAGCGCCAGCGTCTGAGGGCGCCCGTTTACACTCGCATCCGTAGACCCGACACGCAGGGAAATCTCCGTCGCTCCCCGTACGGCACGAATCGTTTGGCTAGCGGCGTCATAAAAGACCGTCGCGCCTAGCTTCTCAAAGACACCGCGCAGCGGTACCAGAACCATACCACTCTGCTCCACGGGAGCCTGTCCCGTAAAAGCAATGACGTCACCGTCGACTGTCACGTTAATGGCGTTAGTCGTAGCTTGAGGAATCGTAAACATTGTTTCAGTACTCCTTTCAAATCAAATTCTAATAAAACTAGTACACTTGGCTCACACAAGTTCCGCAAATATAGTAAATGAGTTCTGAACTCTAAATCATGAACGTCATAGTGAGTAACAATAGCAGGAAACTTGCAGGCTATCGACGAACTCACTTATGTAATGTATTTTTGCTCGTCGAACACCAATGCCGGATGCAGCGACCGCAACCCGTCCTGACACTCTGAACTGGGACTCTTAGCAATGTTCAATTCCCCCAAGCGCTTAGTGAAAGGCTGCTTTATAGCTGGTGGATACGCTCTTATCGGGCTCTGTATTTTCAAATTTGTTTCAACTTATGAGATGCCCGGTCTGTTTTTCACGGAGGGGCACAACACTCTAGTAACACAATCTTTGGAGCGTGGTGCCTGGATGAAGGTTATTCGATCTGGCTATGGAGCAACGACCCCAGACAGTATTGATATCTACATTACGGAGACGCCTGATAACCCACCAAATGAATCGCTTGTATGTAGCCTTGATGACTCTATAGAGGGAAGAAGTGTCAAAGCATCCTGGGATTATGGCAAGATAGTGATTCATATTCCCAAATGTAAAAACTTAGAGCAAGTACGTAACCGTGTGCTGATTCGTGGAAAATCCGTTCCTGTAAGTATCGTGCAATAAGAGCAGGAAGCAAATAGATTACTGGCGAATTGCCAGGAGACATGCTACCTCAAAACTCTTTGGCTCAGACACCCAAAACGGCCATTCCGGCTCGAAAGTTCCTCGATAGCATCGGTGCGAATTCTTCCATCTCCCGGCGTGGCGAGACGCTGGAGAAGACTATCGAAGCAGTGAAGTACACGGGGCTCGGCTGGATTCGGGCAGGGTATGAGGGCGATATTCCCATTGAAGACCTGATCAAACTGCACCAGGCCACCGGTCTCAAGTTCAGCTATGGGCTGGGTAGTGGTGGCAACGATATTCCCCGACTCCTGGCGGGTGCACGGCGATTGGCTGCCGAGGGGGCATTGGTAGCCGTGGAGGGCAACAACGAGCCGAATAACTGGGGAGTCACCTACCAGGGAGAGAAAGGCGGCGGAAACGAGCCTTCGTGGATGGCAGTCGCTAAGTTGCAGCGTGATCTCTATGCTGCCGTGAAGAGCGACCCGGCACTGAAGACCTATCCGGTCTGGTCCATCAGTGAAGCCGGGGCGATGCGAGACAATGTGGGGCTGCAATATCTCACGATTCCGCCCGGCGCGAAAACGCTACTCCCCCCCGGTACGCAGTTCGCCGACTTTGTCAATGTCCATAACTACATCTACCACCCCAACTCGTCTCAGCCTATGGATAATAAATGCTGGAACGCTGCCGACCCGACCTCGGCGTGTAAGGTAGACGGGCTCTATGGAAACCACGGCGTTACCTGGGCGAAGAAATTCCCCGGTTACACAGAGAAAGAGTTAATCACTCTTCCCAAAGTAACCACGGAAACCGGAACCACTATTGGTGGCCCGATTACCGAGGATTTGCACGGCAAGAATCTGGTGAATATGTACCTGGCACAGTTTGCCCGTGGCTGGAGCTATACCGATGTCTATATTCTGCGGGACCGCTCCGATGAAGGCGGGAACCAGAAATTCGGCTTCTTTGCACCAGACTACACCCCGCGCCTGGCAGCGAAATATCTTCACAACCTGACCACGGCCCTGGCGGATAAAGGCACAGTGAAGACGCCGAGCAAACTTGCCTACTCGATTCCAAACATGCCAGCCACGGTGCATGATCTACTGCTCCAGAAATCGGATGGCACCTTCTGCCTGGTGCTCTGGGGCGAGAAACTTTCTGGCTCGGATATGATCACGCTGCGCCTCGGTAAACCCTTCCGCTCGGTAGCCGTCTACGATGTTACGTCTGAGGAAAAGCCGCTGGTGGCGGTTCAGAAAGTGGATACATTGGCGCTTACTCTGAGTGATCACCCACTAGTGGTAGAGCTAAAAGTCTGAACTGGGTTCCGAGCGAGCGTCTACGGCAGAGCGCGTGATCAGCCGTGCTATGGCCTGCAGACCATCGATCACAGCTTTCTGGTCGGTCAGGCGGGAAAGAGAAGCCTCGAACTCCTGGCCGATTGCGGCTAGCCGCCCACGTAGCTCGGATAGCTCACGCTGGCGAGACTCATCGGCAATCGCAGCGCTACGGATGGCGTTTTCCAGGGACTCGTTCAAGCGCTCTCGCTCGGTCTCAAGATACTGCACTCGGCTTCGCAGCTCTATCACGTCTTCTCGCGGATACCGAGACTCCTCAGCAAGGGCGCGTAGCTTGCTGTACAGATAGGCATAGCCTGCCAGTAGCGGGCGAAACAGGGTAGAGATGAGAAAGAACGCCGCAAACCAGTACCCCACCGTGCCGTGGGTAAAGAACGCGACACCAGCGGCTAGCGTGGCGCTGAGCAAGTGGGCGCCAAGAGCGAGTGCCAGCAGGCGCTTTCTTACGGTTTCGACGTACTCTGTTCGGCCCTCCTGTACCACGATGCCGCGCTCTCGTGCCCGTTCGTGTTCAAACGCGACGGTGTGTGCCTCGAAGTAGAGGTCCCAAGGGGCTTTGAGCAGGATC
Organism: Armatimonas sp.; assembly: GCA_049840835.1. Taxonomy (GTDB): domain Bacteria; phylum Armatimonadota; class Armatimonadia; order Armatimonadales; family Armatimonadaceae; genus JANLTX01. The sequence goes on from JASGJG010000036.1 coordinate 67,988, forward strand.
AGCAGCCAGACGAAACACAGGGTGCCCATGATCCAGTCCAGCAGGTGACCCGCTGCGACACTGTCTCGCAGGTAGCCATCCACACCCAGCCAGCGTCCGATGGCGGCCACAATCGCTAGCCCAACGGCGATTCCGACGATTCCAGAAAACGCTCTCATACCTGTCAGACTACGCCGAACTGAGCACAGGCGCCTGAGTAAAAGGGCGCAATTTTCACGGGCCTATGGCAGGACAAAAGTACCATAGGCGCGAAACAGGCGTCAGGAGAAATTCATGGGATTTGCAGGCAAAGCAGCAGTTCTAACCGAAGCGGGTAAGGACGTCGAAGTTATCGATATCACGGTCAACGATCCGGCGCCGGACGATGTGGTAATCGATGTCAAGGCGAGTGGCGTGTGCCACACGGACCTGACTATCAAGATGCAGAATGGCGCGGGAATGAAATTCCCCATCGTTCTGGGACACGAGGGTGCGGGGATCGTCAAGGCTGTGGGCAGCAATGTCACCCACCTGAAACCTGGTGACCCGGTCTGTATCGCTTACCGTGCCCCATGTGGCCAGTGTCCGGCCTGCCGCAAGGGCGATCCGCGCCACTGTTACATGGCCCTGCGCCCATCTACCAAGATCGAGCGCAACTCCGATGGCGCGGCCTGCTCACAGGTACTACGCTGCGGCACGTTCGCCACCACTACCGTGGTGCACTCCAAAGCAGCGATAAAAATGCCCGAAGGGATGCCCTTAGAGAAAGCCTGCTTGCTGGCCTGCGGCGTGATTACCGGTGTGGGTGCGACCATGAACACGGTCCATGTCACTCCAGGTTCGTCGGTTGCCGTGGTCGGGTGTGGCGGCGTGGGCCTCTCGGTGATTCAGGGCGCCAAGATTCAGGGGGCGAAGCAGATTATCGGGGTGGATGTAAACCCGGTCAAGCTCCAGTGGGCCAAGGACTTCGGCGCTACCGATGTGGTGGATGCCAGCAAGACCGACCCTGTCGCCGCTGTTCGTGCGCTGGTAACCGATGATTGGCCCGGCTACGAAGGCGGTGTCGACTTCGCGTTCGAGGCTACCGGTCTGATGAAGTGTATCGAGCAGGCCATTCGTATGGTGAACTACAACGGTACTGCCGTGAACATCGGGTTCCCTCCCCCGGATGCCAAGGTCGAAGTGAATGTGGGCAACATCGACACGGGTATCTACTGGAACAAAGTGAACCTCCGTGTGTGCCACTGCGGCGACGCCTTGCCCAGCCATGACTTCCCGCTGCTGGCCCAGCTCTACATGCAGGGCCGCTTAGACCTGGACCGCATGGTGACCAAAGAAATCGACCTCGGCGATGTGGAAGATGCGTTCCACACCATGGAAACCGGCAACGTAATTCGCTCTGTGATTCGCTTCTGATAAGCACGAGAAGTCCCGGCAAGAACCATAAGAATCTTGCCGGGACTTCTCGTGCATCTTTAACGTGTTTAGTCAGTAGATAATATTTTCTTCTGGGTCATTCTCCTCAAGCCACGCGTTAAATTCTTTCCAGTTATTTTCTTCTATTACGGCACCAAACATCTGCGAAAGAACTTTGGACCAACCAATAATTTCATTGGGAATATAATCCCGGATAAATTCATCTAATTCATGTTGAAAAATAAGTTCTTTTAATTCATTAAATAAATCCTCTCGTTTCCTTTTCTCAAATAAGGTTTTTTGCCTCATATCCTCGATCTCTTCAAGAACAAGGCCGTTATCATAAGATAATTTATACCTGAATATCTTTATTTTGAAAACTATATATTGTATCAAGTTAGTCTCTTTTTCTGTTTATCGAAGTAGCCGCGAAGCTATCGGGGCAGCGGCTCGCGCGCCGTAGCCACCGTTTTCCACGATGACGGCAAAGGCGACATTGGGGTCTTTCGCATAGCCGATGAACCAGGAGTGCGGCTGCTTGCGGCCACCGACCTGAGCGGTGCCCGTCTTGCCCCAGACCGTGCGCGGAAAGTCCACATGCCGCGCGGTACCGACGGTGACTACAGCGCGCATGCCTTCGGCGATGTGCGCCGCTTGCTCGGTGGTCAGTGGAGTTGCTTTCGGTTGAGCGGCAATCCCATGCTCGTAGATAGTTGGGAAACGCTTTCCGCCTGCCGCAATGGTTCCTGCAGCGACGGCCATCTCCAGTGGGCTAGCAAGTATTGCCCCCTGCCCGAAGCCAGACTCGGCCAGCCCCGGCGCCAGTTTCTCCCGGCTGGGTACTTTCGAGAATCCGAACTCGGTCAAGGCCGACTGGAACCCTTCCGGTTCTATAGCGATTCCCGCCAGTGCGAAGTACACGTTCGACGAGTGCGCGATGGCATCCACCAGATTGACCTCGCGGGTACCCCCCCCCCTCTTCATCGTCGTTGATCCGGGCACGCCCGTAGCGCTTACCATCTACTTTCCAGCTCAGGCCGGTAATGCTGTGGCCCAGTGAGCGCGTGAACTCTTTGTTCTCGCGCAGCAACGCCGACGCCGTGACGATTTTAAACGTCGAGCCGGGGGGATAACTCCCCTGCGTGGCGCGGTCAAACCCTGTGGCACCTCCGCTCGGCATGCTCACTGCGGCCAACACCTCACCGGTCTCCGGCTCGATAAACACAGCGGCGCCTTTTTTGCCACGAAGTGCTACGATAGCTGCTTTCTGTAGCTCGGCGTCTATCGACGTCTTCACATCCTGGCCTTCCGGTAGAACAAAGCCGGGTAGATCCTTGCGCCTCCAGAGTGACAGAAGCGCATCCGGCCCGGAGAACCCGCGCAGCTTCCATTGAAACGTCTCTTCCAGGCCGAGCGGGCCGCCTTCGCGCGGGTCCAGGGTTCCGACCAGTGGCGCCAGAGCCTCCCCTTCCGGGTAGACACGCTTGCCGTCTTTCGTGTCTGCCAGAATCACTCCGTTCCGGTCCAGCAGACGCCCTCGGGGAACCTGTTTCGCCAAATAGAGCAGGCGCGGATTCGTATGGGGGCGCTGCACGCCGTCCGCGTCTACGGCTTTCGAGCGAAGCAGAGCGATTTCATCGGCCTTGATTCCCTGAATCCAGAGGCAGCGCAGGAGCGGCAGCGGCAAGAGCAGCATGGCCAGCGTAAACGCCAGGCGGGGCAAGGTCCTGGGATACGGCGCATCTGGTTCCATACCCGCTTTCGTTCGTGCTGAGAGCGCAAACAGCAACCCGACCACAAAGAACGTGGTAATCAGCGACGATTTCCCATATGCCACCAGTGGCAGAGTGATTCCGGTGAGCGGGAACAGCCCCAGAGTGCCCGCCACGATAATAATCGCCTGGATACCCAGCAGTGAAGCTAGCCCGGCGGCCAGCAATCGGTCAAAGTCCGTGCGGCTCCGAAGCGCGATTCGAACTCCACGCACTACCAGCGTGGTCAGGCAGAGCAGCACCAGCAGAATCCCTGGGATTCCCAGTTCCTCGCCGACAGAGGCGAAGATGAGGTCGGAGCCACCACGCGGTATGAAGTGTGTACCGCCCAGCCCGAGCCCGCTGCCTAGAGCGCTGCCAGAGGCCATGCCCCATAAACCCTGTGCGAGCTGATCTCCACCCCGCACCATGTTGTCCCAGGGAGAGAGCACCATGCCCACGCGCCCCCGAAACACGCCGAAGTTCGCCAGGTAGCCCAGCCAGCCGCCCAGAAACACGGTTAGCAGACCGGCCAGAACATAGGTAATTCGCCCGGCGGCAGCCCAGACCAGCGCCAGGAACAGCCCGAACAACACCAGCGCTGGCCCTAGGTCTTTGAGCAGTGCGAAGATGCCCAGCGGCAGAGCATAGAGCGCCAGCAGCGGCAGAATATCCTGCTTCCGTGGCAGGGCGCGCTTGGCCTCTGCCAGCAATGGGCCGCGGTCGGCCAGATACGCGGCCAGAAAGAAGACCATGAGCACCTTGGCCACTTCCACCGGCTGGAATACCCCACCCACAGTGAGCTTGACTCCACCCGGACCGCGCCCGGCAATGGCTACCAGTGCCACCAGCCCGGCGGCACCCAGCGCATAGTGATAGCCATACCGGTGCAGCGGTGCGCTCCAGAGCGGTTTTAGCTGTGCCAGTAGCAAGGCAACACTGCCGCCGATAACCACGCCCCAGGTCTGACTGAGAAACGATAGCCCGTCTCTGAGCGGGTCCTTGTGCGCTGCCAGGAGCAGGACACCGAGCACGGCCAGCATACCCGCTGTGGGCAGTAAGTACGGGTCCGCATCCGGGCGCATAGCCCGCAGAATCAGGTGCCCGAGGATAAGAAACGCCGCCAGGCTCCCAGTGGCAATCCAGAGAGACTGGGTGAAGTCATTGAACGTGCGAACGGCTAGCTCGTCTTCTATCGGATGCAGGCGCTCTAGTGTGACTAGCTTATGGCGAGTGAGGGCATCCACATCTTGAATCGGACGTGCGGCGATTATCTTGGAGGCCGCTTCGGGTAGTAGCTGAGTTAGCTCCGTGCGGCTAGCCGTGTTCAGATTGAGTGGCGGTTTTTCTGGGAGCGACTTACTCTTTGCCGCCAGCACAGAGAGGGTGCCGATAGAAAGAACGACACAGACTAAGAAGATTAGCAGTGCTTCCGTGAGGCGCGCGGCGCGGCGATTAGCAGGCATCTGTCAGAAATGACAACGGGGCGGCCTGTAAGTTACAGTCCACCCCGTGACAGTTTTCGCGAAGCGTGCTAAATCTAGCCCTCAGCGACGTAAGGCAGAAGGGCGATCTCGCGGGCGCGCTTGATGGCCTGCGCGAGCTGGCGCTGATACTTGGCGCTGGTGCCCGTGGTGCGGCGGGGCAGAATCTTGCCGCGCTCGCTGACGAAGCGCTTGAGCAGCCCGACGTTCTTATAGTCGATGAAGTCGATCTTCTGAACGGTGAAGAAGCAGACCTTTTTCTTTGGCTTCTTGAACTTACCCGGCTTGCGGGCCTTGATGTTAGACATAGTTTTCTAATTCCTTGCAGGGCTTACTCGGCGAAGGGATCCGCCAGATCACCTGCATCATCGTAATCGTCCTGAACCTGTCGCGAGTTGCGTGCGCCGCCGTAGCCACCGCCGCCCCCACCAGAGCGGGCCGGAGCTTGCTGCTGGCGATCATAACCGCCTCCGCCACCGCTATTGGCGTAGCCACCGCCGCCACCTGCGTAACCGCCACCGCCATCACCGTCACCATCTCGGGGCCGGTCAAGGCCCTTCAGGTTATCGGCGACCACTTCTGCGGCCTTACGCTTCTGACCATCCTGGGTCTGGTACTCGCGGATCTGGAGTTTTCCCTCCACAGCCACAAGTCGTCCCTTGGTCAGGTACTGGCTGGCGAACTCGGCGCTCTGGCGCCATGCCACGATGTCGATAAAATCCGCCTGCTTCTCCTGACCCGACTGGCGGGCTTCGTTCGAAAGCGGGCGATCGACGGCAATACGGAACTGCGCAACCGCGATTCCCGAGGGCGTGTACTTGAGTTCGGGGTCCGCTACAAGGCGACCGATCAAAATAACGCGATTCAGCATTTGCTAAAACTCCTTAAACCGAGCCTGGGCTCACTTCACCTTGCCTGTTCGCACTAAAATTCCGCGACGGTCTACAGGCAGCTAAAACCGCCGACACCTTACGCCTCTTCGGTTGTTTCCTCGGGCGCGGACTCTTCCGCAGGGGTGCTTTCTACTGCCGCAGGAGCGCTCTCAACGGCACCGAGGTCGGTGACAGGCTGGGGCGCAGTGGGGTTGGAAGCAGCGCGAGCAGCGGCTTCGGTAGCGCGGCGCTCGGACTCGGCAGCGCGAGTCTTGCTGGGGAAGACGTCTGCACGGGGATCCTGCTTGATAATCAGGAAGCGCATCACATCATCGCTAATGCGGAAGATGCGGTCCAGCTCGTCTTTGGCGGCAGGCTCAGAGGTGAAGTTCATCACCACAAAGCGGCCTTCACGGCGGCCCTTGACTTCGTAGGCCAGGCGGCGCGGCTCCCAGACATCGACATCGGTGACTTCACCTTCACCGCGGGCGACAACACCCTTATACTTCTCCAAAATCGCCTCCGTCTGCTCCTGCTGAAGCGTCGGGTCGACGATGAAGGTCGCCTCGTAGGCGGTCTTCATAGTTTCAAATCCTCCCTATGGTCTTTGGATCGTCTCCAGCACTCGCCGGAGCAGGAAGGTCCTTACCGGCTCTCACCGTAAGGCTCTCTTCAATTTTTCCTGTGCAGTATAGCATCCACGCTTCTTTCCTGCAACACTACTCTTTCTCCAAAGGCACTTCGATAATATGGCCGCCGTTGTCACCGAGTTCGGGAATCTCTATACCCTGCGCCATAAGAATCGTAGAGAGCTGCCCACCGTGATGAATGTCGTGCGCCATGATTCGCCAGATGACCCACTGGCAAGAGACTAAATAGGCCTTGCCACCATACGGCTGCCTGTAGGTCCAATTCAGGTCCTCCACCGTCCATCTGGTGAGATTGGCTTCTATCACGCTCCAGGTGGCTTCTAACCAATGAATAATCTCCAGCCCATTGTCATTAATGGCTTCGGAAACCGGCCCCCAGGGTTTCCAGTAAGGAGCAGCCTTCTCTACCAGTTCTGCCGTGCCGGGCGCTCCCATACGGCTGAACCAGTCCAATCGCCCGAAGGCGATATGGGCCGCAATCTCCCCTACTGACCGCTGCTCCGGCGTCAATCGGAAACTTAGCTGCTCGGCAGTGAGCGGGCGAATGGCAGCTACCAGACTCTGCTGGTAGCCATCCCACCCCTGAAACACGGTTAGAAGTGAGGTAGTTTCGGAAGCCATAGTAACGTTCGTACTCAGTTATCCGGCGGGGTGTCCCCGAGCAAGTGCCGCACGGAGTACATCTGCCCCGTATGATACGCCACATGGATAATCATATACCTCACGAATTCGTCGTAGGTATGCCATGAGGGCCAGCCCTTCCCAACACTATCAAGGTTTGGATTTAGCGCTTTGAGATAATCAACCGACTCTGTATGGACTCGGATTAGCTCCTGACAGACCTGCTCAGCTGTCATCGCGAGATGTTCCTCCGAAGGGGCTATCTCTAAGGTATGCGGATAGTAAGCGAATCGGGAGTCTATCAAAACGCTCTGTACTTTACAGGTGGCAAGATCCGGCCTTCCCTCTCCATTACCATCAGCGGTAAAGTGCGTCGCTTCTCCAAAGGCAATATGCCCCGCTAGCTCTCCGATGGAAAGAAGACCCGGCACTGGGCGCTTCCATACGTTCTCATCGGCCAGTCCTTCAAAAGCGAACGTGACTTCGTAGTAGCCCTTTTCCAGTGCCTTTAGATATGTCTCTAGCATCAATATCCCCCGTTTGCGCTCCTACTCCGCCCAGAGACGCGAGTCCGGAAAGATATACTGCAAGCAAAATGCGCTCCGTGATTCTCGCTCATGCCGCTCGCTATCCGCTCTGGGAAATAGTGGATCTGTATAAACTCCTACATCAGGCGGCCATGGGCGCGGAGCATGCCATTACCAATGAGACCGGGGTGCGGAACTGGCTTACCCGAGAGCTGGCGGAAATAGCGGGACAAGCTAGACCAGAGGAGCCTTTTATAGACCCCCTTACACCAGATGGAGCCTTAGTACGGGTACACTTGCGCCCCTTTCTCCAGCGAGGACTGGAGCCAGAGGCGCTGCTTCAAGCGTTTCTACAGACGGCACGTGAGATAACCCCTGCCCCGGAGCGACTGACGGAGTATTCCCGAGAGGCGATTGCTCTTGCCGAAGCGGGTGAGCTTGCTTTTGAATCTGCAGCACTGGAAGCGTTTTTTGCTGAGCGAGCAGAGCAAGGCTACCTGGCGTATCACCACTCAGCGCAATTTGAAGAGCACTACCGACCGGCCTACAGGCTGATAGCCCGCCCGTTTCTGCCGCCTGAATACTAAGCTAAGTTTTATCCCAACGAGCTGCGGGAGTGGCTTTGTAGGCGGCCATGGTGTCTAAGAGCGCATGGGGTTCGCTACCCAGTAGCGGCAGTGCTCTGTGGCGGGGGCGCAATAATCCTTCGGAAGCCATGTGATCCATAAACGTAAATAGCATGTCGAAGTAGCCATTTATATTCAGAAAGGCGCAGGGCTTATTGTGAATATCCACCTGTGCCCAGGTAAGTGCTTCAAAAATCTCTTCTAAAGTGCCGAACCCACCGGGCAGTGCGATAAAACCATCGGCCAGAGAGGCCATCTTCGCCTTGCGCTCGTGCATGGAATCGACCACATAGAGCTGTGAGAGGCGCGTGTGCGCAATCTCTTTGTCTTTCATGAAGTCTGGAAGAACCCCGATGGCTTTGCCACCGGCATCTAATACGGCATCAGCCACGATGCCCATTAAGCCGCTGCTCGCGCCACCGTAGATCAGGCTGATCTCGCGCTCGGCCAGGATAGTACCAAGTGCACGAGCGGCATCCCCATAAACAGCACTCTTGCCAAACGACGAACCACAGTAGACACAGATAGCCTTCACGTGGGCAGTATACCGGGGTCAGACAGCGCGGCGGAGCGGGGCAAGCAAACCATCACGGGTGGCAGCTTCCCGAGAAAGGTCGTAGCTGTACTCTTCACGGACTGCGTCCAGACCATCCCAGGTGACATCCAGGGCCAGCACGGCGGCGCGGCAGAGCCGGGAGACCCCCTGGTGACTAGAGGCCGCTTCCAGAAGCGCGGCGTTCGCAGGCTCCAGCGAGCGACGTGCCAGCCGGAGCGATTCCGCAAGGGCGTGCGCTCCCTCGGAATCACGAGACCGAACAATACCGACCAGCGGTGTACCGACTGCAACCAGCTGCTCCCGCACGGCGCGTATGTAGATATGGGTCTGCTCGTTCATCGGACTATTCGCCAGATATGCGGGCAATCGTTGCAGGTGGGGAGCGGAGCGCCCTACGACATTGACACTGGAAAGAGTGCGAGACACTCGGCCCAACACGTCTGTCTGGCGGGCAGACAGAGAGCCATCCATGAGCAGAGCGCGTACGCGGGTGAGCGCAGACTCTATAGCTTCATCAAAGGTACTGCTGGATGCCCCGGAAACTCCCGAGATATCGACCAACAGCAAGACTCCGAGGCGGACAAGGCCAGCGAGAGAGCCTTCCAGTTCTTCCAGGGCCGGACTGGGGGCTTCGGCGTATTCGGTGCGGCGAAATATAGACATCCCACTGACATCATCGGGAAAAATTTACGCTTCAAGGTAGGCAAAAGTGCCGTATTTCTGGTGTGTGATACACTCTTTAATAAGAACAGGCGACGCTTGCTGCCCTGGCAGTGCGTCGCTTTTTGCTATCTAAATTTCGGAGGAAATCCCGCTCGCAATGTTTCTTGGCACCCAGCGCGTCAATGCCGATGGTCACTTAGAGATCGGCGGATGCGACACTCTCGACCTCGCCGCCACCTATGGCACCCCTCTCTACGTCATGGATGAGAGCTTCTTGCGCGAGAATATCCAGCGCTACAAAGCCGCCTTCGCGGCACGCTATCCCGGTGAGAGCCACGTGAGCTACGCGGGGAAAGCGTTCCTGGTGAAACACATGGCGCGCGTGGTGGAGTCCGAGGGCATCGATCTGGATGTGGCGAGTGGTGGCGAGCTGTTCGTAGCGCTCTCCGCCGGGTTCCCCGCCGAGCGACTCCTCTATCACGGCAACTTCAAATCCGATGCCGAGATCGAGCAGGGCGTCGCTGCGGGAGTCGGTCGCTTTGTGGTAGACAATCCGCATGAGCTGACCCGCCTGGCAGAAGCCGCCGCGAAAGCAGGCATTGTTCAGAAGATTCTGCTGCGCGTGACTCCGGGTATCGATCCCCATACGCATGCCAAGATCTCCACAGGGCAGGAAGACTCCAAGTTCGGCGTGTCTATTCAGAGCGGCGAGGCGCTAGCCGCCGTAAAGCAGGCGCTGGCCTCGCCCTCCCTCAAGTTCCTGGGGATTCATTGCCATATCGGCAGTCAGCTCTTAGACGCCCAGACGCATTTAGACGCCGCCGATGTCATGGTGGGCTTCCTGGCGGAGATTGAGCGTGAGTGTGGCTTTACCTGTGAAGAACTAGATATTGGTGGCGGGCTTGGCGTGCGTTACCTGCCGGAGCACAACCCGCCGACCTACGAAGAGTTCGCCGATGTTCTTGTAGGCGCACTGGTTGCCTCTCTGGAAAAGCATGGCGTGAAGCCGCCTCGCTTGCTTCAGGAGCCAGGCCGTGCGCTCGTTGGCGAAACGGGCACCACGCTCTACACAGTGGGTCCGCTTAAGACCGTCAAGCTGGCGGACCACGAGAAGACTTATGCCGTAGTAGATGGCGGACTTTCCGATAATCCCCGCCCCGCGCTCTATGGCTCCAAGTACAGTGCTATAGTCTCCGGGCGTGCGGACCAGCCCAAGGACAAGAACTACACGGTCAGTGGCAAGCACTGCGAGACCGACCTGCTCTTCGAGGAGATGCCGCTAGGTGACGTTCAATCCGGGGATATCCTGGCGGTACAGACCACAGGCGCCTACAACCAGACCATGGCCAGTAACTACAATCGGTTCTGCCGCCCCGCCGTGGTGTTCGTTGCCAACGGGGAAGCTACTCTGGCCGTACAGCGTGAGAGCTACGGCGACCTGATCCGACAGGAGCTCTAACACCGTGCGGCGCAAGGGTGATGCTCCGCTTCCTGCCAGCGCCGAGTCGCTGGATGCGCTGATTGCCGCACAAGAGGGCCTGGAGATAGACCGACTGACCGGGGGATTCTATATACTGCTTCCCCCGGCAGCCACCAGTAGTTTCGCGACCAAAGATCCCTATCGTGGCAAAGAGTTCGACCGCGCCGCCTATGTATATGCCGAGCGTGATGGATACCTGCGTCGGGCTGCGGTCATTCACCACTCTCCGGATGATCGGGCCTGGGCGCAGAAATTGGCTCGCCTGAGTGCGCGGCTACTACGCCTTGCTCGGGATCGCTTCGGGCGCTGGCCAAACTTTCAAGGAGGTGGCGATGAAGCCCGAGTCTGGCTGTTTCGAGACCCGGTTGGGGGCGCTGCCGGTGGGGAAACCAAAGGCGGCCAGGTCTACGTGTACGACACCGCTACTATCACTACTCCTTTAGAATGGGTGCGAACCCTCTGCCATGAATGGGGCCACTTAACCTTGCCCGCCGCGCGCGGCTTTACCGCCCCCGAAAACGATGCGGGTGGTATGGTCGGTGAGCGTCTGTTTATCGCCTGGCTCGCCGCTGACAAAATCAACGGCCCGGATGATGGCACCCGTCGCCCGGATCTGGCCATGTACTGCCAGCGCCAGTGCGAGCCGCTGATTGCGCGTTTCCTCACCGAAGGCCCCGCAAGCGCGGGATTCCAGAAGCGAGATGCCCGTGCCATGGACCTCTATGTGGGCGCGATTCTGTCGGCAGATCGGGCGCTCGGCTCCAAAGTTCTGAGCGAGGCCCTGCGCGGTATCGATGGTGTCACCCCGAAGGACTTCTTAGACTCCCTGCGCAATGCCGCCTACCTTCAGAAAACGGTCACAGTGCAGCTTCCTGCCTGGGTGCCACTTGCTCCTTCTGGCTATCGTATAACTCCGTCTAAGGGAGCCGGGCTGCTGCTCATAACCGGGCGTCCTCCGCTGAAGGTTCCGGGAAGCCTGCATCCCTCCCGACCGGCGTACGCTCTGCTGAAAGGCTCAGGGTCTCTTACGGCCATCACGCTCACGCGTTCCGGAGCGGTCTCGTGAGCCTGCCGTATAAAAAGACTCTCTCGGCGCCCTGCAAGCTAAACCTGACCCTGGATGTCGGCCCACCCCGCCCCGATGGCTATCATTCCATTGACTCCGTTGTTGCCCTGCTGTCCCCCTCCGATGAGCTCACGGTGCAGGTTCGCCCTGGTCCTCGCACCGTAAAACTCATTCTGAAAGATCGGCGTCCGGATGCTGTTGCCGAGCCTGCTCTGCCAAAAGGTCAGGAAAACCTGGCTTACTCTGCCGCTCAGGCAGCCATAGATGCCCTTGCCCCAGATCAAGACATACAGGTTTGGATAACTCTCGCCAAGCGCCTGCCCGCACAGGCCGGACTCGGCGCCGGTAGCAGTGATGCCGCCACAGTTCTTCAGGCTGTCGCCGAAGCTCTGGAGGCACCGGCAGCCGCCCTCCCTCCCATTGCGGCGACACTTGGCAGCGATGTGTCTCTTTTTCTGTCAGGAAACGCGTGCCGTATGCAGGGTCGGGGCGAGCAAGTCACACCACTTGCCACGCCCCTTCCAACCTTCTGGGGAGTGCTGGCACGCCCAGCTATCGGCGTTCCCACGGGTCCTGCCTATGCCGCGCTGGATGCGATTCCGAATCGAACACCTGGCACAGCCACAGAGCCGCTACTTCAGGCGCTGCAGGCAGGAGCCGATGCGCTTGCTATAGCTCCCCTACTATCGAATGACTTTGAAGCGGCCGTGCTGCCAGAATTTCCCGAGGTTGCCGCTGCCCATCATGCTGTTCAAGAAGCGGGTGCGCTACGGGCACTGCTCTGTGGCTCTGGTTCCTCTGTCTTCGGGCTGGCTCGGGATAGAGTGCATGCCCTGGAGTTGGTCAAAGCGCTGGCAGGCAAGCTGGCCTGGGTCAAGCTGGCGAGTACTCTGGCATGAAAGCGGAGAGTAATGTAGCCACTCTGGTTCTTGCCGGGGGCAGCGTAAAAGACCCGGCTGCCTGGGGTGGTATCACTAACCGCGCCATGGTGGAAGTTGGTGGCAGGTCCCTGCTGGAACATGTACTACAGGCGCTAAAGCGCTCTGCACCGGGGCGGGTTCTTATAGCAGGCGATGTTCCCCTACCCAAAGGCTGTATCGCCGCGCCGGGCGGAGCGAGCTTGCTAGATACGCTGCTTTCTGGTGTGGCGCAGCTGGAGCCCTCGGAAACTCGCTTGCTCATAGTGACTGCCGACCTGCCGTTCCTGACCTCGGAAGCGGTGCGTGATGTCTTGAAGCGGGCTCCGAAAGATGCGGCGTTTGTCTACCCCATTGTTGAGGCGGCGCTGTGCTATGAGCGCTACCCCACAATGAAACGCACCGTGGTAAAAACAGCGCAGGGTACGTTCACCGGGGGGAATCTGGCGCTGGTAGACGTCGAATTTGTGCGGGCGCATGAAGCCGAGATTCGAGCTGCCTACGCGGCCCGGAAAAGCCCGCTCCGATTGGCGGGCATGCTGGGGGGCGGCACACTGCTGCGCCTGCTTGTTTCGCCGCTCGTGCCCGCAGCGCTTCCCATTCCCTACTTAGAGACCGCCGTAGGCCGACTGCTGGGCGGCGCGACCGTGCGGGCCTTGGTCACTCCCTATCCGGAGATCGGGGCGGATCTAGACCGCCCCGAAGAACTCAGTCTGGTTCGTGAGATTATTGAATCGGAATCCAGATCGTAAGCGGCATACTGGGGTCTTCATCGAAGTCCGGCCCATAGTGCTCTAGCTCCGGTCCCATGCCGTGGGTTTTGCCGGAGGTCGGCATCCAGGTGCTATGAATGTAGTGATAGGCATCCTGGATTTTCGCAATCGGGGTGCTAAAGACCGCGTAGCTCTGCGCTGGCACTTCCCAGCGCACATAGCCCTCGGGAATCTCGGCATCAGGCTCAGACGCAATTCCCGCGACATAGTCGAACTCATTGCTGGTCATATCGAAGTTGTCACAGATGCCATAAAAATGGCCCGGCTGCGTACTGGGTAGCTGGCTGAGTCGTTGACCATTCGCCTGCCACAGACCGGGTATCTCACCATTTCCAGGAGCTCCCCGATGATGCGCACCGACAACGACAAAAGCGGGTAAAGATTCGAATTTTGGTTCCATGCCCCTATACTGTACCCATGCCCATCTATCTGGAAACCCCACGCCTGATACTTTTTTCTACCCCGCTGGCCGTGGTGCGCACCCGGTTGGTACAGACTGACTTCAGTGCCTCTGTGTCTCTGCTCTCAGGCACACGCGAGATCTTCTTCCCGGCCCCGTGGCCCGGCGATGCTCTGATGTTCTTTCCCGGCATCGACGAAGCTGGAGTAGAGCCAGACGACTGGAGTGGCACTCTCTTAGAAAAATCGACGAACATCGCTATCGGACAGCTGGGCACTATGGGGCAGCCTGACGCGAACGGCAGCATCGAAATCGGTTACGGACTGAACCCGGATGCCTGGGGTAAGGGCTATGCCACAGAGATAGTCGGCGCTTTCACCGCCTGGTTGTTACAACAGCCCAATGTTAAGACTGTTCGCGCAGATACAGCGGTCGGTAATCTCGCATCACAGCGAGTTTTACAGAAAAATGGATTCTTAATCTGCGGGGAAGGGGAAAACGACGAAGACGGAAAACTTCTCTGCTGGGCGAAATCCTGATTTTCCGGCCCCTGACCAATCTTTGGAGTGAGCCGACCATGCAGGAGACATATCTAACATTCGTAGAGGGCACATCCAGTAAGTTCTGGAAAGCCACCGTAGAGGGGAGCACTCTGACTACCCAGTGGGGCAAGATAGGCACCAACGGGCAATCGCAAGAGAAAGCCTTTGGCAGTGAAGCCGAGGCCCTGGCTGCCCTGGAGAAGCAAAAGGCAGAGAAGGTCAAGAAAGGCTACTCCGGGGGAACGGGCGACGCTACGGCAGCGGTTTCCCCCACTCCGGCGATTGCAAAACCGGTCGTAGCGAAGACACCCCAACCAGCTACCCCCGCACCAGCTCCCAAGACTAAGGAAGTTACTGAGCCACGTATCAATCTGAAGCAGGAAGACTACGCCCGAATTAGCTGGAAAGCGCCTGCTCCCCCGGCAGCGAAGCCGCCGCTCAAACCATTTAACCAGGACGAATGCCTGAGACAGCTTCGCACCGTCAGTGGAGATAATGGTGGCGGTTTCTGGTCTTGGCGCTGGGAGAAAATCAATCAGGTTCACCACACCCTCAGCCGCGAAGAAGCGCACTTCTGGTTGGCCGTGTTCGAGGCCATGGTCCACACCAACAACCTGGAGGGGCTTCTCAAACATCTGGAGGGGCAGGTCTTTAATGGCAATCCAGAACAGGGAAAAGCTCCCAGTGTTGTAGGACGCTGGAGTGAGTTCGGTACTCTGTTCGCGCGAGCTCTATGGACTCTGTATGGTGCCGACGGACTGGCGACTGCGCTGAGCAGCCTGAATGACTGGCAGTCTATAGACGCTATTCAGTCTCTAGAGATCAAGCTGCTGCCTATCTTAACAGCAGAAGAGCGTAAGGAGCTGAGCGATGCCGTCAGCCCGTATCTGACTCCGACCAATACTCCCACCTGGGCACTGCGGCTCGGTGCAGACCTGGGGACGAATCTCGATGTCCTCAAAACCATAGTCGCGAATCTGCCAGATGGCGCCGCGAAGCCTCAGTACCTGAACAGCCGCTACAGCAACCACTATCTGATAGCCATTGTAGGGCTGGGTGATTCTGACTTAGTCGCCGCCGAAGTGAACCGCACCAATGCCGTTCCCTTGAACGCAGAAGATGCTCGGGTACTTCTGGCAGCTACCGAGTTTCGCTGCCTGGATAGAATTGCGGAATCTGTAAAAGAACTTACGACCAAGGCCGATGTGGAAAAGCTAGCGAAGGTGATCCAGCTGGCAGAAGGTCCAGAGACAGCCACGGTGCTGGCGGATATCTATGTCAACTCCAAGGTTCCCAATGTCGCGCGAGACTGGTGGGAGAAGTTCCCCACGTTTGCGATTCAAGGACTGGCTCCCCTGTGCGCCGAGCGCACGAAGCGTGGGGAAGCCGCTGTAGAGTGGCTGAACAGCCTGAAGAAGCGAGAAGGAACAGAGCGCATCGAGGCCGCTCTGAGTGGATTATCCGAGCCCGTGATCCAGGCCGTCCGTGAGAAAGTGCTGAATGCGGCAGAAGAAGAGCAAGGCGAGCCGCTTGCGGATGCCGAGGCGCCAGAGTGGATCAACGCTGTATTTGGCGGCGAGCTAACCATACCGGATGCTCCCGCTGAGGAAAACCCGCCTCGAAAGCTAAACGTAACCGAGGCAGAACGCCCGGCGTTGCTTCCGCCACTGGGGCCTACGCAACCGCTTCCTCCTATTCCACCGTTCGATATAGATCGGTGCTTGGGGCAGCTCACTCCCCTGTTTACGGGCAACTACTGGGTGCTTACCAAAACCCCCAACACGTTTCCCATGACTAAGGAGGAGGCGTATTTCTGGTTGGAAGCTGCCGCCATTATTAGCACCGGTCAGTGGAACCAGCCCGTATTGCCTGCGACTCTGGAAACGCAGCTCCGAGCCACTCTGGCCAAGCCGACGAATCCCGTGCAAAAGCTGCTTGAGCAAATCACTGGTCTATTTGGAAATGAAAACGAGGAGGAAAAGCGCCTCACGCAGCGCACCTACCCGCTCTCATTGATACCGATATGGACTCTGTTTGGCGTAGATGGCCTTCTAAAATACATGCTTGGCGAGCCTCATATACGCACGTTCGGGAAGGTGATTCTGCCCTATATCACAGAAGCGCAGCGCCAGGAATTCGCGAAAAAGCTCCCCGAAGTCGTGCGGAAACTGGTACAGCAGTCGGAGCACAACTCCCACTATCAGTTACTGGGAGCCCTGATTCTCATGGAGCTACTCCGATTCACACCAGAGCAGTTCGAGTCGGTGCTGTCGCAGATTCCGGGGGCTACATCTATCCACTACTGGTACTCCCAGAAATATCTTCCCTATGTGGTACGGCTTCGTAGCGCCGAATCGATTATCACGGCAGCCAAGCGTTTGAATGTCTGCCCACACGATGAAGCCAGTGCTAGAAAATGGCTGGCCACGACAGATTGGGCGGGTGTCCCGGCTCTCAGCAAAGTCGTGGAAGGTAGCTACTACGACAAAGCCGAGGCCGCGAAGATCTTCAACCTGGTAGAGGCTCCCGAAATCGCCCGCTATATGGTGGCCCTGCGTAAGTTCCCGTCAGCAAAACTGGTCTCACGCAGCTGGTTGGATCGCTTCCCGGCCTTCGCTATCGAGGGGCTGGCTCCACGCATCTTAGACAGCGATAAGAAAGAGGCCGCGCTCGCGACAGACTATCTCCGTGAACTGAAGCGCAAGGGCTATGAGTGGCTGATTCAGAAGAAGCTCCCCGGCTTCGCCGAGCCGATTCAGAACGCTCTCAAGCTCAAGGTGCTGGACTACGATCCGCGCAAGGAGCGAGTTGTCACCGCAAGAGATACGGCACTGGCGGCTATGCTGCCCCCGGTCAAAGTGCGCCTACCAGCTGGCCTGCGCTTTTTAGTACCGGGCCAGATGGCCATGCTGGTGTCTGAGCTGCGAACATCGCCGCTCAGTGAACCATCGCCTACTCTGGAGACGGTTCGGCAGAACGCAGATAAGCTCTCCCTGGATCGGTTCGTGTGGGCATTGTTCTCGGATTGGCTCCAGGAAGGCGCGCCGAGCAAAGACCGCTGGAAAATGGAAGCTCTGGGGCATCTTGGCGGTGATGCTGTCGCGCTGAAGCTCACTCCGCTAGTGCGCACCTGGCCCGGTGAGAGCCAGCATCAGCGGGCCGTGTTGGGGTTAGACGTGCTTCGGTCTATCGGCACCGATACTGCCCTCATGCAGATAAACGGTATCGCACAGAAGATTAGCTTCAAGGGCATCAAAGAGCGTGCCAAAGAGTGTATGGATGCGATAGCCGCAGACCGTGGCTTCAGCCCCGAGGAGCTTTCTGACCGTATTATTCCCGATGGCGGCTTAGATGAGCGTGGCAGTCGTGTGTTCGATTTCGGTCCTCGCTCTTTTACCTTCGCCCTTGGCCCGGACCTCAAACCCGCGCTCAAAGATGAAACAGGGAAACGCCTGCCCGATCTCCCCAAACCCAACACCAAAGACGATGAGACCAGGGCCACAGAGGCGGTGGCTTCGTGGAAGTTACTCAAAAAGCAGGTGGCCGAGGTCGCCAAGACTCAGGCAGCTCGTTTAGAGCAAGCTATGGTTATCGGGCGGCGCTGGACTCCTACAGAATTTCAGCAGCTTTTGGTAGAACACCCACTCATGGGGTTGCTGGCCCAGCGCCTCATCTGGGCCGCCTACGACGACACGGGCAAGCCACTGGGGACGTTCCGGGTGGCCGACGACCGAACGCTTGCCGATGAGAACGATGAGCTCTTGGTGATTCCAGACAATGCCGCACAAATCGGCATCGTACATCCATCGCATCTGAGTACAGGTCAGCAGGGTACCTGGGGCGAGCAGGCTTCTCGGACTACGACATCATTCCCCCATTCGTACAGCTAGGCCGCCCGACATTCATCCTCACGGACGCCGAGAAGAAGCAACCGTTCCTGACCCGATTCACTGGCGTGAAAGTAGACCCGAAAACGCTCGTGTTCGGACTGGACAATCTAGGCTGGCAGCGTGGCACTCCGCAAGATGGCGGTTCGTTCGGCTGCCACCACAAGGTCTTCGGCAAGGCGATAGCCGTGGTGGTCTATGAAGACGGTGTCTGGGCGGGTGACAACGGCGACAGCTGGGAGCCGCAGCAGGTAACCGGGGTCGGGTTTATCTCCGAAAAGCGCCTGGCCGAAGATGGCTTCTTCTCCTTCGAGTCCAGCGAATCGTCCCGAATTCCCCTGACCGACATCGATGCCGTAGTTCTGAGCGAGGTTATCTACGATGTAACCCGCCTGGTAGAGAAAGGTAAGAAGGCATAAATCCATGAGCCAGACAACCTATCTGACTTTCGTGGAGGGCACGTCCAGCAAGTTCTGGCGCGCCGAAGTAGAGGGAGTCACCCTCAAGACTCAGTGGGGCAAGATCGGGACAGCGGGCCAGTCTCAGGAAAAGACTTTCACTACCGATGCCGAAGCGCTGGCCGCTTTCGATAAGCAAAAAGCGGAAAAAGTCAAGAAGGGTTACAGCGAGATCGAGGCTGGCACAGCCGAGACGACAACGGCAGCCTCACCCGCCACCACGATACCGGTAGCGAAGGCAGCGCCAGCAACCAAAAAGGCTGTCTCCTCCCCTGCTCCTGCTCCCGCCGCGCCGCCAGAAATCATCGAGCCACGGATTCATCTGAAGCCAGAAGAGTACGCTCGTATCGGCTGGAAGACAACCCCGCCCCCAAAACCACGACCAGACGTCAAGCCGTTCAATCTGGAGGAATGCCTGGCTCGCATTGATACCATGGTGGGACCGAAGGAAGGCTCGTTCTGGGGCTGGCACTGGGATAAGCTACTGCCCGCCCATGACCTGAGCCGCGAAGAAGCGCACTTTCTGCTGGAAGTTCTACAGGCCGCTTCCAACACAAATAAGCACACCGATCTCAAAAAACATCTTGCAGGAAAGGTCTTCGACGGCAACTGGTCCCTACAGGCTGCGGGGCAGCTCTATACCCACTGGAATGGCATGCCGCGCCTATTCGCACGGGCGCTATGGGCACTGCAAGGTCCGGATGCGCTTCTGACCTTTCTGACAACGTCGAACGACTGGCAAACTTCCCCGGTTTGCGATGCCCTGGAAACGGATCTATTCCCGATTCTCACCGTCACCGAGCGTGAGGAATTCCGAGACACTGTCGCTACCTATCTTCTGAAGGCACAACCGGCACCACACTGGCTCCTGTGGCTCGGTGCCATTCTGGGGGCAGACCCGCAGCTAGTCCGACAGATTGTGGCGGGCTGGCCCGATGGTTCCGGTAAGCCGGAGTACATGTATACGCACTATACCAATCCTCACACCCGAATTATCGTGGGGTTGGGAGAGAAAGACGCCATCGTTCACGAGCTACGCCGCACCAAAGCCTGGCCTTCTTCTATCGATGATGTGAAGGCGGTTCTAGCGGCTACCGAGTTCGCCAGTCTGGAGACAATTGCCGAGGGTATCTGCGAAGCGACCAATAAAGCAGAAGCGGAGAAGCTGGCCAAAGCCATGCTACTGGCGGAAGGACCGGAAACCGCTATCGCGCTGGCAACCCTGGCGATATCGTCCAAGGTGCCGCATCTGGCCCGCGAATGGTGGGAAGCGCATCCTACGTTCGCGATTCGCGGACTGGCGACTATCTGCGGGGAGAAGAGCAAGCGCGGCGAGGTCGCTCTGGAGTGGCTGCGCGGCCTGCAACGCCGGGGCGAGGAAGCGCGTATCGAAGCGGCCCTGGCGCCACTGCCCGAGGCGATGGCAACGGTTCGCGAGAAAGTGCTGGATGCCGCCGAGGAAAAGTCTTACCCGCTTATAGACGAGGCGAGTATGCCAGACTGGCTCCGGGAGACTCTCGGGGGCAAACTGAGCATTCCCGATGCTCCCGCCGAGGCGAACCCGCCGCCGTAACCTCAGCGCCGAGCACCGACGCTTTGCCGCAAAAGCCCTGTTCCGTTAGCGACTCCCCTGCACCTGCCGGGTCCCCTTCGACCCTGAAGCCTGCCTGGTTCGACTGACGAATGTAGTAGGCACTTCGCAATGGTCCTATCAATGGAACTGGAAGACCGCGAAGATAAGCTTGCCTATGAGCCGCGAGGAGGCTGTCTTCTGGCTCCACGCGATCAAGCTATGCCGGGAAAGCAACATGACGCATGCTCTTCTGGAGCAGAAACTGCGTGAAATCGACTTCACCCAGGATTTCCCCCAAGAGTGGTTACCAGTTCGGGGTACCAGAGCTGATTCCCGTGCTCTGGACCTATCTGAAAGAGCGCTCTGTAACGTTTATCTCCAATATCAATCAGCACGAACTAAACGAAGTTATAGGCATGCTGGATGGCCTGCTCAGTCAGCTTACCGAACCAGACTGGGCAGCGATTCGCACGGTTATAGAGGAGCAGCTCAAGAGCGGCAAACCGAGTGTCGGGTTGCTGATATTCGCCGGGCGTATCGGAGTCGCCCCAGAGAAAATCGCGGCCAGTATTGCGGCCACGCCGAAGCTGAAGTACCGCTACGAGCACAGTGGCTGGCTACCGATTATGTATGGCCTGGGCGACCCTCAGACGATGGTTGCTGAGGCGCGGCGACTGGATCTGTACCCCTCTAAGGTAGAGGAAGCCCGCCTCTGGCTAGCCATCACCGGTCTGCGTGGGCTGGATATTGTGGCAACCGGTGTAGAGGAAAACTGGTCCGACAAAACCAGTATGGCGAAGGTCCTCACGGCCATCGAAGCACCGGAAGCCGTGGGACCATTATTGACTATCCGGCGAGCGCCCAGCCTTCGCCCTATGGTCCGAGAGTGGTTCAGCAAGCACCCTGCGCATGCCATCGTCGGGCTGATTCGGTTGGTTGCCGACAACCCCAAACAGAGCCGAGCAGCAGCCGACCAGCTCTATGAGTACACCGCCAAAGGCTATGGTTGGCTTATCGCTCAGAAACTGGCAGAGCTGCCCACAGAGATTCAGGCTACCTATGAGATCCGTATCGCGGCTCGCAAGGTAACCGTCACCCCGAAAGACACGGCGCTGGCTGCCCTATTACCTCCGATTCTAGTGGCTACTTCAGAGAACACACGCAGACTGACTCCCGGCCAGATAGCCCAGATTGTGGCGGAACTGAGAGGCGCCACACTGGAAGGCACGACTCCCGGCCTGATACGGATTCGCGAGAAAGCGGACCGGGCCAGTGTGGATGCCTTTGTGTGGGCCTTGTTCTCCGATTGGCTGCAGAGCGGTGCGCCAAGTAAAGAGCGCTGGAAGATGGAGGCGCTTGGCCATCTCGGTGGTGATGCCACGGCGCTTCAGTTAGCCCCACTGGTTCGGGTCTGGCCCGGCGAGAGCCAGCATCAGCGCGCGGTATTGGGCCTGGATATCCTTCGGGCTATCGGCACCGATACGGCGCTCATGCAGATTCAGGGTATCTCGGAGAAGGTCAGTTTCAAGGGGATAAAGAGCGCGCCAAAGAATGCCTGGGCTTTATCGCCGATGAGCGCGGACTCTCCAAAGAAGAGCTGGCGGATCGAATCGTTCCCACCTGTGAGCTCGAATGAACGCGGTAGTCGCGTATTCGACTTTGGTCCTCGGTCGTTCACCTTTGCCCTCGGTCCCGACCTCAAACCAGCGTTGAAAGACGAGACCGGCAAGCGCTTACCCGACTTGCCTAAGCCGAATGCGAAAGACGATAGTGCAAAGTCAACAGAGGCAGTAGCCGCCTGGAAAGGCTGCTCAAGAAGCAAGTCGCCGATGTAGCGCGGACACAGGCCACACGGCTGGAGCAAGCCATGGTCGTAGGTCGTCGCTGGACGCCTACCGAGTTCACTCAGCTATTGGTAGAGCACCCACTTATGGGACTGCTGGTACAGCGGCTTATCTGGGCCACCTATGATGAGAATGGGGTGGCTGCTCCAGACCTTCCGTGTGGCCGATGACCGCACCCTCGCCGACGAAAACGATGACCTGTTCACGCTTCCAGAAAACGTGGTGAAGATAGGCATCATCCACCCGTCGTACCTGGCCGAAGGGGTTCGCGGTACCTGGGGAGAGCTACTCTCGGACTACGAGCTAATCCCGCCATTTGTGCAGCTAGGTCGTCCGACATATGAACTGACAGAAACGGAGAAATCTACCAATGCGATTACCCGATTCGCGGGCATCAAAGATATCGATCCAAAAACGTTGCTTTTCGGACTGGATAACCAGGGCTGGACCAGAGGTGCGGCGCAAGATGGCGGCTGGTTCACCGAGCACTACAAGCACTTCCCTTCCGCCGAGGTCTATGCCATCGTTAACTATCACGGCGCCCCGGTAGGTTATATGGAAGGCTGGGAGGATCAGGAAGTCAACGAGATTTTCTTTGTCCGAAACGCCAACGATGCTACCTGGGGCTGGGTATCGTCTGGTGGCGTCAGTAGCCTGGTGCCCTTGAGCGATGTGGACCCGATTATAGTGAGTGAAGTGCTCTATGATGTCACCCGACTGGTAGAGCGCGGAAGGAAATCCTGAATGAGTGAGAATATCCAGCGCCCTGCCGCAGAGGTGCTGTGGGCCAACGAGTTAGCGGAATTACAGAAAGCCGATGCGAATGCCCCTCGGCCCGCAGGCTGGGCGCTGACACCGCGCTCGGTGCTCAAGTTCATCGAGGGAAAATTTGTTGGGAGCCGGGCACTGCTGGAGCGCTGTATCGTCGCGCTGGCAACAACTCGCGGCCTGATGCTGATCGGTGAGCCTGGCACCGCCAAGAGTTATTTATCGGAGCTACTGGCTGCCGCTATCTCAGGTGACTCCACGCTGGTGATTCAGGGAAGCGCGGGTACCAGCGAAGACTCTATCAAGTACGGCTGGAACTACGCCCTGCTTCTCTCCGAAGGCCCCACGGAGAAAGCGCTGGTGCCTGCCCCCCTGCTCCGCGGAATGCGTGAGGGCAAGCTGGTGCGCTTCGAGGAGCTGACCCGCTGCCCACTGGAGATTCAGGACACTATGCTCTCTCCGCTCTCCGACCGGGTGCTCCCCATACCCGAGCGCGATGACGATGGCCGTATGGTCTTCGCGCGGGCCGGATTCAATGTGATTGCCACGGCGAACACACGTGACCGTGGCGTGAGTGAGATGAGCGCCGCCCTGAAGCGCCGCTTCTGCTTCGAGACCATTCCCCCGATTGCGAAGTTAGAAGACGAAATCGCCCTGGTTCAGCGTGAGACCGACCGATTGCTGGCCCGCGCAGGCGTTCCGCGCACCCTGCCGCCCGACCTCACCCGCCTCCTGGTCACGGCGTTCACCGAGCTGCGCTCCGGCAAGACCCAGTCTGGCAAAGCCATAGAGCCACTCTCTGCGGTTATGAGTACCGCCGAGGCAGTCACCGTGGGGTATGGTGCTGGGCTGCACGCGCATTACCTGGGCGGCGGCACTCCTATGCCGGAGCATCTGGTGCAGAGCCTGCTGGGCACGGCATTGAAAGACTCGCCAGAGGATCTGAATCGCCTGCGCCTGTACTTTCAGCATGTTGCTGCGGCCCGCAAAGAGGACCTCTGGCGCGCCTTCCACGACGCCCGCCATTTGCTACCGTGACCGAGTTTCCCAATACACTGCTGGACCTGGAGGCACAGGTGGTGTTCCTGCCTGTGCGACACCACAGTCCTGCCTGTGCACGGCTTGCACTGAAATTGATTCAGCGGCTACAGCCTCGCGTGGTCTTGATCGAAGGCCCGGCGAACTTCAATGAGCGCCGGGGCGAGCTTCTGCTCGACCATACGCTGCCGATTGCCATCTATGCGTTCGCGCCGGGTGCCGGGCATGGGGTTTACTACCCCCTCTGCATTCACTCCCCAGAGTGGCAGGCGCTTCGTTCGGCTACGGAGTTCCGGTTCATCGATCTGCCCTGGCATGACTACGCGGGGAAATCCGAGGAGCAAAGCCCGAACCTGTATGGCGATGGCGCCATGAGCCAGAGCGGTTTCATTGATGCGCTCTGTCAGCAGCTGGAAGTCGAGAAGTTCGACGATGCCTGGGACCTGCTGTTTGAGGTAGACGAAACCACGACGGAGGAAGCCCTCTTTGAACGCCTGCACCATTTCTGCTTCGCCCTGCGCTCGTTCGATGAAGCCTGTGGTGTGGTACGCCAGGATGATCGCCTGCGGGAAGCATTCATGGCGGAGCAGATTCGAGCAGAGATCGAACAGGGCGGCAGAATTCTAGTCGTGACAGGTGGCTACCATAGTGTGGCATTGCATCAGGGGGTCAACGACCAGGCCGTATCCGTCACCCAGCCCCCCTTCCCCCCAGTAATGGGGGTGCCTGAAAGCCCCTCAGAACCCCCCATTACTGGGGGGAAGGGGGGCATGCTGGAGGCAGAGGGCATGGATGTGGAAATCGCCCTGACCCCCTATTCCGAGGAGCGCTTAGACGCGTTGACCGGGTATGCGTCGGGGTTGCCATCGCCAGGGTTCTATCGGGCGGCGTGGGAGAAGCGTGAGGAGCGGATTCTTGCCGAGGCGGCGCATGGACTCCGGAAGCGTGGGCAGGTCGTTTCTGCCGCGGACCTTATAGCCGCCGAGGCTGTAGGGCGAGGGTTGGCCAATTTGCGCGGTCATGCTCGACCCTGGCGACGAGATCTTATCGACGCCGTTCGCTCCGCGTTTGTGAAAGATGCGGTCGAGGGTGAGACACACCCCATGCTGGAGGCGCTATTTGCCCAGCTTCGTGGGGGCGCACGGGGCAGGCTAGCTGAGGGAACACCGCGCCCGCCACTGGTAGACGATGTCTTTGCGCGCCTCGCCGAGTGGGATTTGACCCTCACTGAAGTGGAGCAGAAGGTCACTATCTCTCTGCTGGATGATACGGATAGAGAGCGCAGCCGGGTGTTGCATCGGGTGGCAGCACTTCCCACGGCTGGAGTGAAGCGGGTCGGCGGTACCGATTTTGCGGCGCGGACAGATATGGCACGCCCCGGTGAGACCTGGAGCCTGCGCTGGACTCCCGAGACCGATGCCTCGCTGATCGAGGCGGCGGCGCTGGGTGGCACGCTGGAAGAAGCGGCAGCCGGGCATCTGGCACGGCGCATCGAGAAAGCAGAGAGAGATGCCGAAGAGGCAGCTCTGACTCTGCTCTCTGCGGCACAGATGGGCCTACTAGACAAAGCCTGGCGCCTGCTGCCCGCACTCGGGGAGCTTCTAGATTCGGAAGCGGATTTCGTCCGGCTCACAAAAGCGCTGGGCCACCTGCTCTACCTCTGGCGCTACGATGAGGCTCTCGGGGCGCTAGGCGGCGCGGAACCACGCTTGCTTTTAGAGCGCGCCTACATCCGTGGCATGTGGCTTTTAGCGACAGTCATCGAGGGCGACGACGCGATTATCAACGGGCTGGCAGGACTGGTTGAAGTCGCCCGGCGCGACGATGCCCTGGACCGAGAGGCTCTAGGCGCCACATTGACTATGGTGGCCGGTGACTCAAGCCGTGCCCCGGCACTGCGTGGTGCAGCAGCAGGCGGTCTCTGGAGCCTCGGGGATTCATCATCAGCGGATTTATTAGGTCTGGTGCGACGATTTGGCGCACCAGATGCCCTGGGCGACTTCCTGCACGGCGTCTTCACCCTGGCTCGTGAGGCGATTCGGCGTGACCCTGCCCTGCTTATCGCCCTCGACGAAGTCCTGATGCACTGGGATGATGAAGAATTCCTGGCCGCCCTGCCCCCACTCCGGCTGGCCTTCGCCAGGTTCCCCCCGCGCGAGAAGCACCATATCGCGGTCTCGCTACTGGAGGCGACAGAAGGCGCAGATGCTCCGCCCATGCTGGACTTGCTGATCAATCCGGAAGACGCGGCGGAGGCTATGGCGCTAGAGGCGCGGCTATTCTCACTCTGGGAGAAGTACATTGGAGCGTTCTGAATCCGAGATCCGGCGGCAGCGCTGGCGCTTAGTGCTGGGCGCGGGCAGCGAAGACGCCCTGGGTGGGTTAAGCTCTGGCTGGGCCGAGCGCGAAGCCGCTCTGGGGTTCCTCTATGACCGGGAGTACGGCTCCAGCCGAAACGTCCGCCCTGGTCCTGGCTCTCTGGATGAGTCCAACCTGACCGTGCCGGACTGGATCAACCAGGTCCATGAGCTATTCCCCAAGCGAGTCATCGAGCGTATCGAGAAAGACGCACTGGAGCGCTATGGGCTGGAGGAGCTGGTCACCAACCCGGAGCTTCTGAAGCGGGCGGAGCCGAGCCAGACTCTGCTCAAAGCCGTGTTGCGCACCAAACACCTCATGAATCAAGAGGTGCTGGCGCTGGCTCGGAATCTGGTGCGCAAGGTGGTGGAGCAGCTTATGGAGAAGCTGGCACGCGAGGTCAGAACCCCGTTTCTGGGGTCTATCTTGCGGCGGCGGAGCTTTGTGAAACTTGCGAAGAACTTCGATGCGGAGACCACGATTCGGCGCAACCTGAAGCACTGGGATGTGGAGAACAACCGGCTGATTGTTCAGGAGCCGTACTTCCTCTCGCGTCAGAAACGCCACGTAGACAAATGGCAGCTCATTCTGGTCATCGATGAGTCCGGGTCCATGATGGATTCTGTCATCCATGCTGCTGTGACTGCGTCGATTTTCTGGAGCCTGCCCGCCTTAAAAACACGGCTGCTCATCTTCGATACATCTGTTGTGGACCTCACGGATCACTGCGCCGACCCGGTGGAAACGCTCATGAAAGTCCAGCTTGGCGGTGGCACCGATATCGGCTCGGCGCTGGCTCACGCGGAGACTCTAGTGGACAATCCACGCCGGACGATTATCGTGCTGGTGACGGATTTCTACGAGGGCGCCCCACTCGGTAATCTGCTTGCTACAACGCGCAGGTTGACGGAGAGCGGCGTGAACCTGCTGGGCCTGGCCGCGCTGGATGCGCAGGCGAACCCCAGCTACGACCGAGAAACAGCGGGCAAGATGGCCAAACTCGGCGCCCATATCGGAGCCATGACACCGGGCGAGCTGGCGGAGTGGGTGGCGGAGAAGGTCCGATGAGAGCCGATCTACTCGCCCTAGACGATGACGCGCTCATTGCGCTCTCCAACCGGGGGAACTTCAAGCGGGCACAAGCCGAACTGGAGTCGGTTACCGTAGACCTCTGCGAAGCCGATGATGGGACGGTCACTGCGCGCTGGTCCGATGATATTACCTGTACGCTCCTCCGCAATCGCCCCCTCACCGACGCCCGCTGCACCTGCCCCTCTCCCACTCTGTGCCGCCATATAATCCGCACGGTGCTGGCGTATAGGGGGCAAGTGTCGGAGCATGCCCCCCCCGCCCCCGTCTTGTCCGGCTCCGCCGGGACAGGGGAGCCTGCAAATCTCTCGCCAGAACCCTCCTCTGGCACCCCTGTGCCGCCGAAGGCGGAATACACGGGGGCGGGGGGGGCAGTGATGCTGCTATTCTCCCCGGCACCTGGGAGATTCTGCCGGGACCTAAGCCTGTGGTGCGGCACCATGAATTCGGGGGCGACGGTACGATTCCTGGTACCGGGTGACCTGAACTATGCCCTGTGCGATTGCGGATCTACCCCACCCTGTATCCATGCCAGAGCCGCACTGGCTTTACTGGAGAGTGGTGCCAGTGGGCTGGTGGTGCTTGGGGAGACGGTAGTTTCCCCAGCGGCGCTGAAATCCGCAGACGACGCTCTGAAAGCGCTCTTGCCTGTGGGACTGGCGAGTGCGCCAGGCTCGCTTTTCGACCGCTTGCGTCGCGCCGAAGAAGAGCTGCGTAGAGCAGGGTTGCCGTGGCCCGCGGATATTCTCACGGAGATCGTTCAGCTAAAGACCGCCTATGATAGCCGAGATGCCCGATTCGACTCCGCCGATATGGCCCGGCTGACAGGCGAGTTCCTGCTGCGCTCCACGGTGCTTCAGGAGGGCAAGGGAGCTGTACCTGCCCTCTTTGTGGGCGGATCTATCTCCGATAAAGCGCTCAAACTGGAATCGGCACGCCTGGTGGGGCTAGGTTGTGGGGTAGAAGTACGGCGCGGCGGGGTTCGGCTGACAACCTACCTTCTGGATGAAGTCAGTGGGCGGGTCTGCGGCGTAGTGCGCGATGTGGCCGACCCTGCAGAAGACGAGAAGATTGCCCCGCGTGCGTATTTCGAGCTCGCGAAATCGCCTGCTTCGAAAGGCATCTCTCTGGCGGAGCTGAGTGGGAGCCATGTGCTGGTTCGCGGCGTCAACCGGAGTGCGGCGGGAATTCTGGCGCTGGCACGAGCGACGATAGGCGTGAATCCGCAGGGGTTTGCCTGGGAGAAACTGCGCGGTTCCTGTGTGGTCAGTGGCTTTGCCGAGGCCATGGCGCACGATAATACTCGTCCGCCGGTCGCGCTTCGGCCCCGGCGATTGGGCGAGAGCCTGATTATCGCGCCGATAGCCTCAGTAGAAGCGGTGGGGTTCGATGCCGCGGCTCAAGCCGTGGTCGCGCTGGTGAAAGACCCGGAGGGCACAGAGGCACGCCTGTTCCATCCCTTCCGCTCCCGAGGCGCTTCTGGCACAGAGGCGCTATTGAAAGCCCTGAGTGGCACCGTGAAGTTTGTGGCAGGCATGTGGCGCAATGGCTCTCTAGAGCCTGTCGGGCTGGTTATCGAGGACGAAACCGGGACTCGGCGATTGGTTCAGCCCCATATCGCACCGCCGCCAACGGAAGCCCAGACGACGTTTCCAAACTTAGACGGTACCCGCTCGCTCGCACGGGCTTTTGTAGAGGAAGAGCTGCCGCACTTGCTGGGGGACCTACTGGTCGTTGGTACAGAGGTCAGCGCGAGCGAAGCGCCCCGCTGGCGTGAGGCCAGGCGCAGTGCGGAGGCTCTGGGATTCACCCGGCTTACCCCCCTGCTGCAGCCGCTCGCAGAAGGGAAGCCGGAGAGTATCGAGCGCCTCTTGCCCCTACTGGCGCTGGGCTAGGCGATTCGGCAGAGAGTCCACTCCAGCGGGCGGTGGAATCGGAGCACCGGATGCGGGGACGACGAACTGAGCACGAGCTTCTCGCTGCCCTGCGTGGCATCGTAGCGGCAGAAGGAGACTCGTATCAAATCACCCGACCCTGCGGGTAGAGGCACAACTGCTGTGGCACGCCAGCCGGTTTCGGTGCGTTCGGCGGTGGAGACAATCTCCTCCGGGTTGGCGGCCACACGGCTGATATCGTCTTCGATTCGCGTGGTGTGGGTGAAGTCCTCGAAGGTCAAGTGCAGCTTGATGTTCTCCGGGGTCACATGAACCTCCACGTACTCCTCGGAGTCGTCACGGCGGGCGAAGATCTCGAACACATCGCCCGTTTCCCAGGTACGCTGATTGTGCTCCGTAGCCGTATTGAACACGTCATCGTCTTCTAGCTCGGCTACTACGTGTAGCTTGCCGTCGGAAAACGTCGCGGAGACTTTTGTGGACTTCAGCTCCGGTTCCGGGCGCGCGTTCCAGAACTGCCCCAGGGTGAATGTGGCGGGAGTATCGGCGGAGAGTACCACCTCCGGGCGCATGGCGGGCTCCCAGCCGAGCACAGCCTTCGCCTTCTTCATGCTCATGGTCTTCTCGGCATAGTCACCGCTGATGGTGAATGCCTGGAACCCGCCGAAGTCTTTCTCCAGGCCCAGCAGCATCGCCCGAGCGACATCTTCTGCCTCCGTATGAATATCCTGCTTCCCCTCGGCATGGAGCTGCCGCCACTCGTCCTTGGTGACCGGCAGGCAGAGTCGGAGAGCGCAGACCGAGAGCGGGCGAGACTCACACGCCGCCCGGCAGACTTCCTCGCCCAGTCGCTTGGAGAGCCCATAGAACTCCCTGGCATCTGGCACCACGGTCTCGCCATGGATATAGCGTCGCCCAAGCTGGTCATACACGGACATAGAGGAGACGTGTACCACGCGCCGAATATCGGATTCGATAGCGGCCCTCAGGGCCAGATGCACCCCGGTGACATTGGCATCGAAGTGGGCCAGATCCCCCTCCGGGCTGCCCCAGCGTCCACTTCCCATGGCCATGTAGATCAGGGCATCCCGGCCCTCACAGGCGGATTTCAGCGCGGCGAAATCCCGCACATTCCCTTGAATGTAGTCTGGGCGGCCATCGCCCTGCGCCAGATCGAAGACACAAACATCGTGTACATTGCGGAGGTAGGGCATCACAAAGCTGCCGACCTTCCCTGCCCCACCGATAACCAGAACCTTCATCGGGACCATGTTACAATCCCTGTGGAGAAAAGGCGATGGCTGCAGCAGAAAAACTCATGACTCCCGCCGAGTTTTTGGACTGGGAAACGGACCAACCGGAAAAGCACGAGTATGTCGCCGGAAGTATCTACGCCATGGCAGGTGGTACCTATGAGCACGCGCTCCTAGCTACACGTGTCGTGCAATTCATGGGTAATCAGCTAAAGTCTCCCTGTCATGCCCTTTCCGAAGGTCTAAAGGTTCAGTTGGGGGCGGCGTTTGTATACCCAGATGCTTTGGTGCTTTGTGATGAACCTATCTTCTATAACTTCCGCACCGATACGATAACGAATCCCACAGTGATCTTTGAGATCCTTTCGGATTCCACAGAGGCTTTTGACCGTGGAGAGAAGTTTCGGCGGTATCGGAATTTAGAGGGTCTCAAAGCGGTGGTTTTTATTGGTCAGAACTCGCCGCTCGTGGAGTGTTGGACCCGCGTAGGTGATGCGTGGCGAGCCCGCGAATGGGAGTCACTCGACGATGTCGCCGAGCTGGCTCCCATCGATGTACGAATTGCTCTCCGTGACCTCTACGACGGGTTGTTTTAAGGCTACTCCCACACTGGTGCTTTTAGAGCAGCGGGCACGCAGGTCGGCCCACTCTTTGGTGCCATCATCGTCTCGCACGGTGAGCGAAACGCCGTGCGAGAAGAGTGGCAGGTTTCCGCGAAGGGCATCTTCCCATAGGCCCGTGGACGAGGCATCGCCGGAATCCAGACGCGCATGGGAGAAGTGCGGTACGCCGATTCGCGGGCGCTCCATGTAGGGATAGTGCGCCTGGGAACCATCGGTCCACCTCACAGTGAGAATCTGCGGGGGCAGCGGCACCTCGAAACCTGGCTCCGCACGATAGCGCTCCAGTGCGGACTCATTGAACTCCACGCCGAGGCCTGGCGCTTCTGGCACGGGGATGGTGCCGCCGGAGACTTTTGTGGGACTCACCAGCAGGTCATCTACCCATATGTTCGAGCAGGTAATGGCGGGCCAGCGGGCAAAGGGCAGCACGGCAGCCAGGTGCGCCATCTGGGCGTTCATGAGACCGCCGCCGACCATCTGCAAGAAAAATGGCTTCTCGAAGGCTTCCGCCAGTCGCCCACGCCGCAAGGTCTCACGAATGCCAGAGTCCACCACGAAACCATCTACGGCGTCTACGGCCAGGCGGAAATCGGGCAGTCCGAAGTGGGCGGCAATCGGGCGATTGATTTTCTGACGCAGCAGTCGGTACCCATCCACATCGCGTTGGGGTATGGGGCCTTCAAAGAGCGCGACTTTCTCGAAGCGCTCCAGGCGCTGTAGGACGGGCGCGGCCTGGTTTGCCGTGAGTAGCATATCGTTGAAGTCGGCATCGATATGGAATCCCGGTCCTGTGGCGTCCGAGATTTGCCGCATGGTTTCGTCGAGGTCGAACCAGGGGCGGTTCTTGAGCTTGATGGCGGTGTAGCCCTTGCTCTCGGCCAGCTTTGCTTCTTTGGCGAGTAGTTCCGGGGGCATCTTGGTACACCACCATCCTAGGAAGGCTCTATCCCGTACTTTTGGAAGGCCGAACAGCTTCCAGACGGGTATACCGAGCGACTTGCCGAGGGCATCGCCCACGGCCATTTGCAGACCCGCGCCGATGCCATCATCGTGCCAGAGGTCGAACAGGGACTTCCCGATTGAGGCAGTAACGCTGGCATCCGTCACGGGCTGCCAGGTATAGCGCGTAGCCCATTCCCCCCACCCCACGACTCCGGTGTCGGTAGTGACCTTGACGACTTCACGGAGTCGCCAGTTGCGCACCAGCAGGGTGCACCAGGGCGCGACTTCGTCACGAAACGGGACATCTAGAAAAAAACGCTCAACGCGGGCCAGATTCATTTGTCCTACATTAGTGATAGGCTATCCGCTTCCTGCTTTTAACCTCTCCAGCCTTTCGACCTCCCCATTCCTCCCTGGTTTGACCTCGCTCTTGAGTGCTCTTTCGTCGCCTCGTCTCCCTCCGGCTCTCTCTCGGGTGCGGCACCCGTCGGCAACGCAGTTGCCGCGTCGTGCTCCACCGCTTGCGGTGGGGGTGGCAGAGGGGGGCTCTCTCTCGGGTGCGGCACCCGTCGGCAACGCAGTTGCCGCGTCGTGCTCCACCGCTTGCGGTGGGGGTGGCAGAGGGGGGCGAAGCGAGCGACAAAGGGAGGTAAAGCCAGGTTTAGGGGTGGAGACCTGGCTTCCACCGGCGGTCCATATCTTGCACTGAGGCAGGATATGGCATTGCGTCGGGCAGCCCACAGCGTTTACGACTGTTGGTATCACCTGGTCTGGACTCCCAAGAAGCGTCGTCCCATCCTGAAGGATAGGGTTGCCCTTCGCCTCAAGGAAATCTTCGAAGAGATTGCAGATAACTACGACATTACAATTGGTGAGCTACACATCGCTGAGGACCATGTCCACCTGTACTGCGGTTTCCCACCCCGGCATTCTATTAGTTATGTTGTGCGTACCTTCAAGAGTCTCTCGGCTCGTCAATTGTTTAGTGAGTTTGAGTGGCTACGCGCTAAGATGTTGGATAGCAAGATTTGGGAAGAAGGTTACTTTGTTCGTACTGTGGGTGATGGGATTGATGGAGCTATGGTGAAAAAGTATATTGCCTCTCACCGTGAGGAGAGTCATAGTTTCGAGTTGTGAAGCCTGAGTTGAGCTAGGCCTAATCCGAGCATAAGCTAAGAGAAACCAGGCAATGATGCTCCACCGCTTGCGGTGGGGAGAGTCACTGCGCGAAGGAGGGAAATCACCGCATCTGCCTCTGCTTAGGGCTTGCCTTGGGCATTACGTAGGAGAAGTCCAGAGGAGTTCTCTGGAAAGCGCCTTGCCCAAGACAGGCGCTAAGTTTAGCACTTGGGGTGGTCTTCCCCCTCCGGCTCCGCGAAGGGGGACGAAAGCCGAAGGCGCTTCGAGGGGGAGGTCAATGAGGTTACCTCAGCACCGCATCCAGTAGCTTTTCGCCACCGAATCTCACGGTGTCAGTGGTGGGTAGGCCGGTCTCCGCTTCTATGGCTTCGCAGGCGGCTCGGACTTCATCGTCGGGGAGGAGACCACCGTTGAGGGCGATGCCGACGACTTTTGTGGGTTGAATCGGGGCGCAAACGGCCTCGTAGAGGGCGGCGACTTCGGTGAGGGGTGGGATTTTGACCCAGGGCGCCCTCATGACACTGTCCTGTCCGATGCGGTGACAGAGGATGAGCTGGGTGGGAACACTGCCACGGGTGAGGGCGAGCCAGGCGGTGGAGGCGGGGTGCAGGATACTGCCCTGCCCTTCTACCCAGATGATGCCATTGGGGTCATCGTTGATTTGCGCGGCGGCGGTCAGGACGGCTTGCTCTACGGCGCCGGGGGCGAAATCGACGCGAATGGCATCGAGGGGGATGCCTGCGCCGGAGATACAGATGCCAATCTGGCCGGTAGCGACGAATGCGGAGGGTACGCCCCGGCGCTTCGCGGCGGCGTGTAGCTCCAGGCTGGTGGTCATCTTCCCGATGGCCATGTCGGTGCCGACGGTGAGTACCCGTTTGGCGGCAAGCTCGCGGGCGCCGCCGGTGCCATTGCCGAGTCCGGGGGGTTCCTGGCGGACATCGAAGATTGTGGCGCCGGGCTTCAGGGCGGCTTTCATATCTGGGGCGTCGGCCATCTTCTCATGCAGGCCGTTTATGAGCGAGAACCCGGCGTGAAGGGCTTCGATCACCTCGGCGCGCCACTCCGGTGGGAGTGCACCACCAGCCGGGGCAATAGCGGGCACCAGAGTGTTCGCCCCCATAGCGGCGGCTTCAGCGATGGAAGACACGATCGGGACTGGGCGCGGAATTCCGGTCAGCGCCATGATGTCCTGCCCGACCGATTCCCTATCGATCACACAGGTAATCGGGCTCTCGCTATAGCGCAGCAGGCCGAGGCCCATCTTTCCGCCCTGCCCCTGTATCGACCCGTGCATGAGTAGCGCCAGCCGTCGCTCCACTATTTCCGCCATGGGCCGATGGTACCGTTCCTCGGTACAATTCGCCCGTGAGAATCACACTGGCGACGTGGGGAAGCCTCGGCGATCTACATCCGTTTCTAGCAGTTGGGATGGGGCTTGCCGAGCGCGGGCACACGGTGACTATCTGCACCGGGAGCATCTATAAAGACAAGGTGGAGCGTGAGGGGCTGAGCTGGGCGGGCCTGCGCCCGGAGCTGCCTGCCGCCGAAGAGTCCGCAGCGGTTATGGAGAAGCTGATGGACCCGATACGCGGCTCCCAGTATGTGATTCGAGAGTATGTTATGCCCGCTCTGGAGGATATGCGAACCGATCTCCATGCCGCGCTAATCGGGGAAGATGCCTTTGTCACGCATCCGATTCTCTATGTGGC
The DNA here is from genome assembly GCA_049840835.1 of Armatimonas sp. Lineage (GTDB taxonomy): Bacteria > Armatimonadota > Armatimonadia > Armatimonadales > Armatimonadaceae > JANLTX01. The sequence goes on from JASGJG010000036.1 coordinate 102,891, forward strand.
GCCTATAATTGCGAAAGAGTTGAACGTGCCTATGGTGAGCGCGTTTCTATCGCCCATATTGCTGCCATCGGCGTATGACCTGCCGATTCCTCCGTTTCGACCGGAGGCGGAGTGGGTCAAGCGGATTCCGCCGCCGCTGTCTGGCTGGATACTGGGGGCAGGCATGAGGCGTATTCGGCCCTGGGCTGCCCCGGCAGACGCGATGCGAAAGGCTGCTGGACTCCCTTCCCGACATCCCCTGTTTATGGGGATGCACTCGGAGCTACTGAACCTGGCGCTTTTCTCGAAAGCCCTGGCGCTACCTCAGCCGGACTGGCCCACGAACACGGTTCAGACCGGGTTTCCGTTCTATGACAAACTGCAGGGTGGCGAGGCCGATGCGTTGCCCGCTGCTCTAGAGGCGTTTCTGAAAGCAGGGCCAGAGCCGATTCTGTTTACGCTGGGGTCCTCGGCGGTCATGACACCGGGCCGGTTTTTCTCCCTGGCGATAGAGGCAACTCAGGCATTGGGAGCGCGGGCGGTGCTGCTAACAGGCAAAGGGGTGACTCCGCCAGAGGGACTGCCAGAGAGCATTATCACGGTGCCGTATGCGCCGCACTCCTTGATCATGCCGCGCTGCCGGGCGATAGTGCATCAGGGGGGCGTGGGGACTACCGGGCAGGCGCTTCGCTCGGGGCGGCCTCAGTTGGTAGTTCCCTTCTCGCATGACCAGCCGGACAATGGGTGGCGTGTGGCACGGGCGGGCGCCGGGAAAGTGCTGCCGATTGGCAAGCTTACAGCGCCGAGATTGCTGGCGGCGCTGCGGGAAATGCCTGGCTGTGAAGTGTCAGCCCGGCGTTTAGGAGAAATTGTAGCCGGTGAGAGCGGCGTAGATGCCGCCTGTGATGCTATTGTTTCGCGCATTGAGTCCGTGGGTTTTAAACCCACGTCTAGAAATTGAGGTATATTTTGAATCAAGAGGGCACTTCAAGCAGTGCAATACGTATAATCTCTAAGGGATTTCAATATGCGTAGAGATAGACCTGGAGAGTTTGAATCAAGATATCTTGGTTATCTCTATTATTCGAAAATTGATCTTGAATCAAAACAAAAGATACTTTCCATTATTACTGGATATTCTATATTCAGTGGATTTTCAACCGAAGACGAGGAAGGATACATCTATATAAACTCTGATTTCAGGGACCCTGATTTATATTTGCGTGATCGCCTATTATTATTACTGAGCACTGGTTTTTTTACAGATGGAAATATCTCCAGGATTTCATTTGATTATCGATGGTGGGAAGATTTTCATGTGGAATGCGAATTGATTTTGATTAAAAATGGAACTATAGAAATAGTAGGAGGTGATATATCAAAATTTCTCCAGGAAAACCGACAGATATTTCATATACCACCTGGCGACAGTTGAACCGGGAGAGTTTTGAAACTGGTTCTAGATAGTCAGCGCAGTTACATTTTCCGTCGCATTGCGTCCGGTAGGACGCCCGGCGGGTGCGAAGCACCATGTAATGCAGCTTCGCTGCCGCCATCTAGACGTGGGTTTTCAACCCGCGTATCCAAAGTAGGGCATTGTTTGATATAATCGCCGCGTGGAGGGGACGCTGATTTCCTGGCGGCGACATGGGCTGGTAGAAAAGCCTGAGTTTGTGGGGCTCGCAGCAGCGGGATATGGCCTTGCGCTCGCCTTCTGGTACTGGCTCTTTCCGCATCCCCTGGCACTGTTTCTCCCCACTATCGCAATGACATCGGCGCTGGCGGAGTATCTGTTTCCCCGAGAGTTTAAACTGACCGAGCAGGGCGTGTACGCATCGTGCGGGCCGTTCCAGAAGCTCTTTCTTGCCTGGGGCGATGTGAAGCGCGCGACACAGGGGCCGGACGGGGTCTTTGTTTCGCCGCTGTCTCGCCCGTCTCGCCTGGACCGCTTCCGTGGGATTTGCCTGCCCTGCGATGGCACGCTGAAGTCGGAAGTGCTGGACTATATTCGCTCCCGGAGACCAGCAGCATGAGCTGGCTGGATACCCCCCTGCCCCCGGCGGAGCGTGACTCGCTGCTGGATACACTGGCCAATGGCCTGAAGCAGCGCGGTCTGGCTATCCCGGCGCTCTTTGCGCTGGAGCTGAATCGCCCGCTGGGCAACACACTGGCGCACGGGCTTATGGGCCTTACTCCATTATTAGCCCCCGTATTAGGCGCGGCGCGACTCCAGCAGGCATCGGCGCTTCTGGCGGACCCCACGGCCATAGACGAGCTGATAGAGCGATTGAACGAAATGCCCCCCAGTGTGCCCCCCCCGCCCCCGTCCGTTTCCGGTCAAGCCGGGACGGAGGGGCCACAGGAGACTGCCTCATGAACCATGCTACGTGGCCTGCGCGGATTCTGATGCTGCTTGTCGCCATCTTGATCGTGGTGGCGATACGGCGTGCCCAGAGTGGCACTGAGTACCGCATTCGGCGTATTGCCGGGCTTTCTGCTATTGAAGAAGCTGTGGGGCGCGCTATTGAGATGGGACGCTCGGTACTGCTCTCCACAGGATTGGGCGGCGTGGATGTCATCACTCTACAGGCGGTAGCTATCTGTACCTCGATTGCCCGGCAGGTGGCGCGGTTCGGTGGGAAGGTGAAGCTGCCTATCTACACGGCCGCGCTGTTCCCCTTAGTCGAAGAGTCTGTGGGGCAGGTGTATGCCGACGCGGGTAGGTCGGATGCGTTCGAGGCCAGCGATATGCCGTTCTTTGCGGGGCAGCAGTTCGCATATGCCGCGGGCGTTTCCGGGCTGATTCACCGGGAGAAACCCGCCGCGACGTTTTACTTCGGTATGTTCTACGCGGAGTCATTGATTCTGGCGGAGAACGCCATGCAGGTCGGCGCCATTCAGGTCGCGGGAACGCCTTCGACAACCCAGATACCGTTCTTTATCGCGGCGTGCGACTATGTGATTATCGGCGATGAGTACTACGCGGCCACGGCCTATATCACCCGGCAGCCCACGCTCCTCGGCTCTATCGTGGGGCAGGACCGCGTGAAGATGTTGCTGCTGATACTGGTCTTTGTAGGCGTGATACTGGCGCTGTTCGGCATTCCCCTGGTGAGCAATCTGATGGGCAAGGAAGACCTTCCCTTTGCTGCCTACTTCGCGGCGGCAGGAGGTAAGAAATAGTGTTTGAAGCAAAGAGCGGCGCCGCGTTACTCGGCTTCATCGCTATGGCCGCCGTGCTCTCGGTGGCTATCTATGCCATTCTCATGGCGCTACCCTCCAGGGCGCGTAAGCCACTTATTGCCCTCGTCACGTTTATCTCGGGCGCTATCTATGCCCTGGAGTGGTTCTGGCCGGTGGGAGCGGATGGTAAGTCCAACTTCATGACTCCGTACCTGAAGAGCTTCTCGGACCTGGTGACGGTGCTTCAGGGGTTCGCGCTGGGGATCGGGGTGTGGTCGATTCTGACCGTGCACCTGCGCCGTGTGGCCCAGCGCCGCGAGAACTGGGGGTTCTCGGTAGTCCTGCTCTCTGGCATTTTCGCCATGGCAATCCCCTACTTTTTGAACAGCGCCCGCCCGAACCGCTACAACCAGGCGGTCTACGCCTTCGCGTTCGATGGCGCCTACAACGCGCTGAACGCCACGATGTACTCCGTAGTCGCGTTCTATATCGTGAGTGCGGCCTATCGCGCGTTCCGAATCCGCTCGGTGGAAGCGACCGTGTTGCTGGGGTCCGCTGCGCTGATCATGCTGGGGCAGATTTCTCTGGGGCAGGCGCTCACTATCTGGATTCCCAACTCCGGCTTTGCCGCGAACTTCCGAGTAGAAAACGCCGCGAACTGGATTCTAGAGAAGATCAACTCCCCGGCGCTACAGGCGGTAGAGCTGGGTATCGGAGTAGGCGCTCTGGCTATGGCGCTTCGGCTATGGCTCTCTTTAGAGCGGGGCAGCTACTTCGAGGAGGAGGTGTGAGATGACACTGGGACAACGCCTTCAGAGAATCGACCGACGCTGGCTCTACTTAGTCACCGCCCTCATTATCGGTGTGCCGTTTATTCCGGGCGCCCGTATCCCGGTTCCGGCCCCGGTGGTTCAGCCTCAGACCATTGCCTATCATAAGGCGATTGAAGACATGGCGGCGGACCCGGTGGAGAGCAAGAAACTGGTCATCATGTCGGTGAACTACGCCGCGGGCACACTGGCGGAGAATCAGTCTCAGTGTGAGGCGACCATGAAGCATCTTATGAAGAAGAAGCTGAAGTTCGCCCTCTTTTCGTTCACCGATCCCCAGGGGCGCGACCTCTCGCTCCGACTGGCGCAGCGCCTGGCCCCTGAGTACAACTACAAGTACGGCGAGGACTGGTGCAGCTTCGGCTTCCGACCTTCGAGCGGTATCGACCAGACGGTGAAGACCATGAGCAACGACCTCCTGGGTGGCATCGTGACCGATGTGAATCGCGCCCCCATCGGCTCGCTGCCCATGATGAAAACCGTCAAGAGTGCGGACGAGGTGGGTATGGTGATCCACTTCGCCTCATCGGACTCGCTGGATATCTGGCTGCAGTACTTCGCCCGCCCCGATAAATCGGCGCTTCCGGTGTTGTACGCTCCCACGAGTATCATGGCGCCACAAGCCTACCCGCTCCTGCGCTCCGGCCAGCTGAAAGGGATGCTCACGGGCCTGAAGGGGGCGATCGAGTACGAGGCGTTGCTGAAAGAGCCGGGCTTCGCCACCAACGCCTCAGCCTCGCTTTCCTGGGCGCACTTTCTGATTATCCTGCTGGTGGTTATGGGCAACGTGGGTATGTACCTGGAGAAGAAGCGTGTTTGAGTTCCTCACCAAACCTAATATCGTCCAGGCCATCGTCATCTGGATCGGCGCGGCCTGTACCCTGGGCATCTACTCCATTCTCTACAAAGAGAACAAGGTCTTCCGGTTCTTCGAGCACCTGTTTATCGGGCTGGGAACGGGCTACACTATCGCCGTCACCTGGAACGATATTCTAGGCCCGCGCTGGTGGGCTCCCATGGTGAGTGAGGGCAAGTGGTACTACTTCTTCTCGCTACCCGGCGGACTGCTGTTCTACTTTGTCTACTCCAAGCGCCACGCCTGGCTCAGCCGGTTAGTCTTCGGCATCAGCTTCGGCGCAGCAGCCGGATTAGCGTTTCAGGGTTTCGCCGCCAAGTTCTTCCCCCAGCTCCAGAAGCTGGCCGATACACGCTTCTCGGACCTGCCCGAAGCCAAAGCGCCCGATGCCTACGTGCTCACGCCTATCTCGGCGGCGCTGAACAACCTGCTGGGCCTGGTGATTCTGGCCTGCGTGATGACCTATTTCTTCTTCTCGTTTGAGTCGAAGGGCAAAGCGGCGGTGCTGACCAACAAGATGAGCACGGCGGGCCGCTGGGTGCTGATGTTCGCTTTCGGGGCTATCTTCGGCTCTACGATCATGGCCCGTATGTCTCTGCTGATTGGCCGTATGTACTTCCTGATCCACGACTGGGCCGTGGTGACTATCTTCCACGGGAAGTAAGGGCCATTAGTTGCCTTGCACGATAAACGTGCGGCTCTAGGGCCTTCGGCCAAGCCTCCTTCGGAGGCGGGAGAATTAATTCGAATAAGGGAAATTAGCCTGGTGCCTCTGATTGTTCCCATTCACTCCAGAGTTGCTCGCAATCATGATGCTCTTTCTGGTTGTTCGTGTAGGAGATGGCTTTCTTAAGGTGCGGGCGGCTCAGGGTAAATACGCCATAGCCGTGTTGCCAGCGGAACAACTTCTCTTCTCCCAGGAAGTCACGCCCAAATTGCGCAGAAACTCCTTTGACCTGCTGCATTAACCGAGATGGCGAGACTTGCGTTGGCAGCTGAACCACCAGATGAACATGGTTGGCGGTGCCTCCGATAGCCATCGCCGTGCCGCCTAGTCGCTCTACTTCGCTTTCGATACATCGGTATAGAGGTCGCACTAGAGCCTCGGTTATTAGAGGATGCCCTTCCCATGTCTTCCAAACAAAGTGGTAATACAAAACCGCATACGCCTTAGTCTGCATACAAGTCCTCTCACCTAAACTGTACAACAACTCTCCCGCCTCCGAAGGAGGCTTGGCCGAAGGCCCTAGAGCCGCACGATTTTCGTGCAAGGCAATACAATGCCAGACGCGTTAGTGCCTGGCATCCCCCTGGTTATAAAAATTGACAGCTCCGCCCTCTACTGATAACATAGTATAATAATCAAACATATGTTTGATTGACTCCTGCAAAGACCAACCCTCTCACGAACACTCACTTTCATTCCATCTATTCAAGGAGAACTCGCTCTATGGCCGAACACAAACTTGCCATCGCACTCTTCGACACCACCCGTGCCACCCAGCCTCGCCGGGTGGAGGCTACCTGGCCCAAGCTGGTGGCGCTGCTGACTCGCCATAAAGCACGGCAAGGTAAAGATGGTCCCGCGTGGTCCCTACTCTCTACAAAGACGGCGTGACTCGGGGCAACGCAGGGGTAGATACGCTGTGCTGCCTGGTACTGGACTTCGATGATGGCACGGCCCCGGACAGCCTGATTGCGGAGTGGAGTAAGCGAGGGCTGGCGTTCGTCGTGCACAGTACCTATTCCCATACGCCGGATTCTCCAAGGTGGAGGGCGGTGTTTCCCCTGGAGAAGCCTGTGGGGCCGCCCCGCTGGAAGGAGATCTATCAGGCGCTGGCGGCGGACCTGGGAAAGGGAAACGCGGACCCGGCCTGCAAAGACCCGGCACGTATGTACTACCTGCCCGCACATCCCGAGGGCGTGACTCCGTTTGTGCACAGCCAGGTAGAGGGAGCGTTTCTGGCGCCGCCCGTGTTGCCCGTGAAGCTGCCGCGGGGCACGGTGAAACTGCCAGAAGGTGCGCTGGAGAGGCCCGGTGCGGATTATGATGCGCGGGTGACTCAGGCGGATGTTTTGGCGCTTTTAGGTAGACACGGCTGGCGAGAGGCGGGGCGGCGTGAGGGTGTGGTGGCGCTGACTCGGCCCGGCAAGACCGAGGGCATCGGTGGGGTGCTGGGGTTCTCGTCGGGGGAGCCGACGCTGTTTTACTGTTACTCGTCGAATGCGCAGCCATTGGAAGGTGGAAAGCTCTATAGTCCGTTTTCGCTACGGGCTAACCTGGAGCATGGGGGCAGGTTCGATGAGGCGGCGAAGGCGCTGGCAGCAGAGGGATATGGGAAGCGGACGGAGGCCAGACCGCTGACGCTGGCGCAGTTCAACCAGACGGATGCCGGGAACGCGGAGCGACTGGTGCAGTGCTTCGGGGCGAACCTGCGCTATGTGATCGGGCTGGGCTGGCGGGTGTGGGATGGAAAGCGCTGGGCCGATGGTGACCTCGGCGTGCTTGCGAAGGCGCGGGATACCGTGCGGGCGCTCTACGCGGAGTCTACCCTGCTCATGGCGGAAGCCCATGCCCTGAAAGATACCGACGAGCGGCAGGCGCTGGCCCGCAAGGTGGATACCCTGAGCCGGTTCGCGCTGAAGAGTGAGTCTACCCGCTCGCTGATCGCCATGGTGGAGCAGGCGCGCAGCATTCCGGCGCTACAATGCGACACCGACCGATTCGCGCTCCAGCCCTGGCTTGTGTCATTCCCCAATGGCGCCTGGGATAAGGGGGAGTTCCGGGGGCACCACCGCGATGACTATTCCGAGCGCCTGTTGGCCGTTCGCTATGAGCCGAAGACAGATAGAAGTGAGTGGGCTGCGCTGCTGAGCCGGATGTCTGGTGGCGATACGGATTTAGAGCAGACGCTGCAGGACCTGGCCGGATACGCGCTCTCTGGCGCAAGCTCGCTCCGAGTACTGCCCTGGCTCTATGGCCCACCGGGCACGGGCAAATCGACGTTTGCCGAACTGCTCCAGACCGTGCTGGGACCGACCGGAAAGGTCATAGATGCATCGCTGCTGAGTGGCGATAGAGACACCGAGCGCTTGGGCGCTGCCGTGCGGGGTATGAGGGCGATCTTCCTGGCAGAGGCGGGCCGCAAGCGTTTAGACGCCGAATTGCTCAAGATGATGGCGGGTTCGGATAGAATCCCAGGCCGCGAGCTGTATGGGAAACATACGTTTTCTGTGCAGCCGAGCTGGGCTGTGATCGCTGTCTCCAACGATGCCCCGAATGTGCAGGTTTACGACGATGCCCTGCGCACCCGAGTCATGGCCCTACCGTTCCTGTGCCCTCTAGACGTTGGCGGGCGTCTCTCGTTCACCGGCGGCAACCGTCTGGAAGAAGTCCGCCGCGACCCGCAGAGCCCCCTGCTCCTGGGCTTCACCGCCTGGGCAGTAGATGGCCTCACCCGCGTATATAAGACCCGCTCATTGCATCAGGCCGTAGTGGTCGAGCAGCATACTCGTCTGTTCTGGGAAGACGCCGACCCCCTCACCCCGTTCTGGGAGGGCTTAGACCCACGCTTCATCGAGAAAGGCATGCCCGCCAGCGAACTCCACGATGCCTATCTCTGCTGGCACCAGAACCACCGCATCTCCAGCCGCCCTTTGCAGGGTAAGTCCTTCGCCGCCGCCTGTAGAGTCGCTGGCCTGGAAGAGTATCGTACTGCTGCAGGCAAATGGTGGCGGCGGCAACCACCTCCTCTACAGCTAACTGGGTAATCCGGTATGTACGAATGTAGCAAATCGCTCCGTTTTTGGTAACTTTCGCTATACACCTTCTTGTGAAGGGGAGTTTGCAAATAGGCAGCATAATGGTGCATTCGTACATGACTGCGCCGGGTGATAGCCCGAGGGATTGAAATCCCTCGCTGCGAATCGCCTTCGGCGCGTCCTGCCGGACGAAGAGAGATACCCATATCGAAAGGGCGAACGTTTCGTTTGAGTGCGCCTTACAACTGCTCTTGCATGCCTTCTGAAAAATCGATACACTTTTGTATTAATACAAAAGTGTATTAGAAAGACGTCAGGACAGCGCGGCAATGAAGAATCGAACAGGCGCCCCAGTCAGTGGGGAAGACTTCTATGGACGAGAGCGCGAGATAGAACGGTTACTCGCTCTGATACAGCGAGGGGATTCAGTTTTGCTCTCCGCACCACGGCGTGTTGGGAAGACATCGTTAATAGGTCGCGTTGCCAGTCAGTTACAGTCGGAAGGCTGGCGGATTCTCTCTCTGAACGTGCAAGATGTTGCTGATGAAATCGCGTTCTTTGGAAAACTTAGAGATTGTGGCACAAAGGCAGAACTGAAATGGCCAGCAGTATCTACCATTCGCAATATGGTGAGCAGTGTGCGAAAGAGCTTTAAAGGAGACAAAGCCGGGGCTGCTGGAGTCACTCTAGAAGTTGGAGGTGGCGAAACTCTGGCCTGGCAAGATGAAGCGCGGGCTTTTCTCAGCGCAAGCGCAGATGGTAGGAAGAAACAGCCCCAGCTCCTGGCGATAGATGAGCTTCCTATTTTTTTATCAAATCTAGCAAAGCAGAACGATGGTCCTCAGCGCGTCGCGGCGCTTCTCCACTGGCTGCGTGAGGCCCGCGCAACAAACTCATTTTGCCTAATATTGTGTGGCTCTATTGGCCTGGATAGCTTCGTAGAGCGCCATGGCTTTGCCGGTACAATCAACGACCTCACGATTGAGACTCTAGGAGCCTATGAGGTTGAGACAGCACATGGATGCCTGAAAGCATTGGCTGAAGGAGCAGGGTGGACAGAGGGAGTTATTGACCCAGTTCTACCAGCGATTCTTGAGCGCCTTGGTTGGCCACTGCCCTACTACCTCCAGATTCTGTTTCATCAGCTAACTCAATTAGAGAGGCGAAATGCAGCTGATTTCCCACAAGTCCTGGATGTTGAGGCAGCCTATGCCGCTCTGCTAGGGATACACCAGCGCCCTCTTTTCCACCACTGGGACTCACGCCTTGATGATCAGTTTATCGACCCGGAAGACATTCCTCGTGCCCGCGTGATTTTGAAAGCACTCTGTACCAAACCCAACGGCATTACCTATCGAACTTTGATAGAGAGTGTAGCAGTACAGGAGCAACATACTGAGCGCTCTGTTCTGGAAAAATCCGTGAATCGAATTCTCGATTCCCTGGAGCGTGATGGCTATCTGCTCCGCAATGGCAACCGTTATACCTTTCGCTCGTTTCTGCTCCGTGACTACTGGAAAGCCTGCCACGCCCGATGAGTACTGCACCTCGCCGCACGATCTACAACCCCACGATTCTGAGTGATGCTGATCTGGAGCGCTCGTTCATTGCTCGTCAAACTGTTTTTGAGGAACTGCTCGAAAACATTTCGTCTGAACAGCCGGACCAGGTGCCCCAGCCGCATCTAGTAGTCGGCATCCGGGGTATGGGCAAGACAACTCTACTGTTGCGCTTAGCGCTAGAGTTACGCCGCACGCCACATAACGAGCGCTTTATTCCTCTGACTTTCCCAGAAGAGCAGTATGTTGAGGTAGACCGGCTCTCCAAGTTCTGGCTGAACTGCCTGGATGCGCTGGCGGATAGCCTGGAGCGCGAAGAGGGCAAGTCTCCTCGGGTGAAGGAAATCGACCGCGAGGTAGGCCGCGTTGAGGAACTGACCACTGAGAAAGAGCAGGCAACGGCGGCCCACAATGCGTTTGAGTCCGCCTGGAAGCGCCTGGAACGCCGCCCAGTGCTGTTTATCGATAACTTCCCTCAACTTCTGAATCGCCTGCGCAAAGACGAATATGTACTGCGTGAGGCATTTCTTTCTATAGGCGCCCCATTGTTGATAGCTGCTAGTGCTAGTCCACCAGATGACGACAGTGACTATGGCGCAGCTTTCTATGAGCACTTTCAGATACGTGTACTGGGACCCCTGAGTAGGAAGGAGATGCGTGAGGTAATTCTACAACAAGCAGAAGATATGGGTAAGGAAGATATTACCCGTCGGATTCAAGGTGTCACTGGGCGGCTGGCCGCACTAACGGATATGACAGGTGGTAATCCACGTACAGCCACTTTACTATTCGACTTATTCTCGCAAGGTTTGAGCCAAGATGCTTATACGGACCTAGAGTATCTGTTAGAGGTAGTCACACCACTCTATCAATCTCGCCTAGATCAGCTCTCCGAGCAGGGACAGGTACTTGTCGGCGCGCTCTCGCGACATTGGGATCCTACAACTTCTCAAATGCTAATCGCTCAGACAAAACTGCCACAGGGTAGTATGGGGCCACAACTATTGCGTTTAGAAGAGGTGGGAGTTGTACAACGAGTTCCCATCTACCCAGGAAAAAAACAAGGATACCAAATAGCCGAACGTTTCATGAATGTCTGGTTCTTGATGCGTTTTACAAGTCGCCGTCAGCGTGGGCATTTAGAATGTCTTGTCCGCTTTCTTGAAGGTTTCTATTCACCTGCTGAGCGTACTATTAGTGCCGCGCAGATGATTCGAGGCGGTACTCTATCCGCTCGTCAAGTACCCTTTGCAATGGCGCTAGCATCAGCCATAAAGCATGATCCAGGATTGGCAGAAAGATTAGATCTGAAAGCTCAACTAGATTTGGTAGAGCAGATGGATGGAGTCAGGCAACGGATTGCGGAGGTGCTGGACCCATGTGAAATATCTCCCCAAGTTTACGCATTTGCTGAACTAAAGAGGTATCTACGAAATCAAGAGAATGCAACAGGCGTTGAAGGTTGGACGGACATGGTCATTTCATCATTTGCTCTTTTACCTGGTGGCATAGGTACTCGCTCCGAAGACAGAAACAGCATTGCTACTCAAAAATTGAGCCAGAAGCAGGCAGAAGATATTGTCGAAGCTCTCAATGAGGAGAGGGCTAACACAGTATATATATGGAGCAGGTATGCAGTTGAACTTCTTGGTGAACGTATGCAGGCTGGACTCTTGACCAGTTGGGATTCACCACAGGAGATTGCAAACGCGGTCCGTGACACATCTGATAAACAAACACTACAACTTATAGCAAGCCAACTTACTCGTAAAACCAAATTAATCTTGCCTGAAGAAACAGTAACTTCACTTCTGGAAGTATTACGTCCTGAAGAAAACCTTAGTTGGACCTGGTATTTCTGGGGTATGAGCCTTCAGTCAGATTGGCAACGATACACTGAAGCAGAAGATGCATTCCGAAAAGCTATTTCTATAGAACCCGGTAACGCTCATGCTTGGAATAATTTAGGTATCCTCCTTACAATTCATTTAGGGCGTCATGAAGAAGCAGAAGAGGCCTTTAAGAAATCAATCTCTATTGATGCAAGCCTTGCGGCACCATGGAATAATCTAGGTAACTTGCTCACAGATCATCTTGGTTATTATGAAGAAGCAGAGATCGCATTTAGGAAAGCTATTGAAATCTATCCTGCTCTGCCGTCACCTTGGAATAACCTGGGAAACTTACTTACTGATTACATGGGACGTTACGAAGAAGCAGAGATCGCATTAAGAAAAGCCATTAGTCTCGACCCGAAATATGCACCCGCTTTTAGTAATTTAGTTTTTCTGTATCGAGATATACTAAATCAACCTATTGAGGCTACTTGGGCACTAAACAAAATAGAATTCTGGGAGGGTTGTGAGGATAATGCCGGTTTGCATGGTGCACTATTTTCTGCTTATTCTCGAGACTGGGAGGCATCCAGGACACAACTTTACGCGTCTCATGAGGCTGCAATGTGGAACTTACCTGCGAACACACGCGATGATTGGTTCCGTGCCGCAGCTGTTCTACTGAAACTGGGTTATGGTCCCAACTATGTCGAATCTTTGAAGGAGTGGGGCGCAGACATCACTATGCCACCCTGGTTTGCTGCTATTGATGCCCATACTAAAGGTGACCGGCGTTACCTCCTAAATGTAGCTCCAGAGGTACGTCCAGTGGCGGAGACTATCTATGACCAGATACTGATACGACGCGAACGGTTGCCCAAGTAAGAGAGCATTCCCTCTTCGTCCGCCGAAGGCGATGCACAGCGAGGGGTTCCAACCCCTCGCTACATATGCCTCGTGCTAATCTAGAACCGCAAGCCCATGTCTAGGTTTATGGTGCGGGCGCGGTAGGAATAGCGCGTATCATCGCGGTCTTTGCGGTTGGCCAGGCGAGCGGAGAGTGTGGCACCGAGCAGGGCGTTTAGTTTCCACTGGGCGCCTATCTGGAGGTCGCTGTCTCGGAAGTTCGAGGAGCTATGGTAGCCCGTGCCGCCCAGCACATCGTTTGCCGCGCTGGTGGACGCACTGGAGCCGGGGAGCTGGTTGGTGTTGGCATAGCGCAGGAACAGAGAGAAGATATTCAGGTCGTAGTTGGCCTGAACCCCGAACGTGGTCATAACACCATCTGTGGCGCTACTGATGGTACCTGTGCCACCCCCGCCGCCGATGATGCCACCGCTGCCCAGGCCACCTGTACTCAGGCTACTGGTGCCGAAGCCGTAGGCAGAGCGAGTGAGCGTGGTATTGATGCTGAGCTTCCCGAATGGGCCGTGCTGCGTGGTGATCGCATACCCCAGGTTGTCGGACTTTCCGGAGCCGCTCACATAGGTATTGTTCTGCTGCATCACCTGCGCGTTCACCAGGAACGTGGGGGTAATCGTCGCTGTAGCGGTCAGGTCGGTGGAGATGTTCTCGGAATTGTCGTAGCCGGGAATCAGGGAGAGCTGCCGACGATGGTTCAGCGTGATATCGAGCTTCTCCGTTGGGGCGAAGTGCAGCGCCAGGTTCTGGTTGCGGGTCTTCTGCCCCGTGGCGTTTCCATTGGTGCTGTAGTATCCCGCCACACTCTGACCGTTCGCTCCACCCGATGCGTTCCAGTCTAGAGAGAGCGCCTTGGAGAACTGGTAGCGCACTCCCATGCCGATATCGAGCTGCGTGGTACCGTTGCCCGTGGGGGTGGTGCCCGTGGTCGTTGTCGACGTAGACGACGAGAGATAGCTGGTCTTCGATGTTCCTACGCTGCCCGTGAGCGAGAGCCGGGAGTTGGGTGTGTAGCGGAGATTGACGTTCGCGGTGGTCGATGCCGAGTTCGTGGAGGAACCGTTCAAACCGTTGCGGTAGTCATCCAGCACGGTGTTACCCGCAGTGGCGCCGGTACCCACTGTGTCTGTGTAGCCCGTGGCGAAGACGGAGCGACCACGAGACTCATTGCGCCCGATGGTTCCGTCGATACCGAACACACCGTTCTTGCTCGGACTCCAGCGGAAGCCCAGAGTATCGTTCTTGAAGGTCGAGCGCGACGTTCCCGTCGTACTGCCGCCATCGTAGGTCTGCCCCCGGTCATCGTGGCGAAGCGTGAACTCCGGCAGCGGCGTGCCGCCCTTACTCTTGGGCGTAATCTCCAGGCCGAACGACAGGCTTTTATCGCCCGCCCAGGTCAGGCTAGAGGGCGTGGTGGTCGCCCCGCCCGTGGTCGTGCTCAGCGTGCTGTTGCCCTGCCGCCCCTGGGAGAGTCGGATATCCGCCTTCCAGAACGTATTGGGGTTGTAGGTGAAGTTCGTCGATACTGTTCGCTCCGCACGCAGAAAGGCCGACGATACCGAGTCTATGGTAGAGAACCCCGGCTGGATATCTCGGAACGACGTCGTAAACTGCCAGCCCCGCTTTGCTCCCTCCGGCGCGCCGAAGGTCGAGGTCATGGTCATCCCCGTCCCGCTGGTGCCCCCGGATGTCGCGCCGCTCCGACCGATGTTGAGGTTCAATCGGCCATTGGCGGGTAGCTTGATTCCGGCATCGAACCCGATAACGGTCTTATCGCCTGCCGTTCCGTTCTGCTGCGTTGGGGCATAGTCCACCGACAGCGACGAGATTCCGGTCACAGACGTATCTGGCGGCAGCGCAACCCGAAGCTGGATATAGTTCAGGCTGGAGTTGTAGATATAGTCCTTATCCGCGCCTTCCACCAGCGGGCGATTCTGATACTTCACCTCGATTGTGGTGTTCGGCTGCGGCGGCGCATCTAAGAAGTAGCGGTAGTTGATATCGCCCACCACCGGGAAGTACTGTGTCACCTTCCCGGCCGCGCCACGCACGCCGCCCGCGCCAGAGCGCTGGTTCAGCATGGTCAGCCCGAAGGTATTGCCCCCAACCTGCGGCATATCGAAGCGGAAGCCCGTGAGCACGCCCGCGCGGGTATTGATGTTCTGCGCTTCGTAGGTGTACTCGATCGTATCCTGCGCGTTGATAATGCGGCTCTTGAGCAGGTCGAACTGGCCGGTGAAGTAGTCCAGCTTGTAGTCATCGCCGGGCACCAGCTTCTGGCCGTTTAGAAGAATCGTCTCCGTGCCCTGGGTAATCTGCTGCGCGTTCAGGAAGTACGGCCCCGTGGTTCCATTGCCCTGGAAGCTACCCCGGCGAGTGAGCGCTCGGGTGATAGAGGCCACACTGGTAATCTTCATCCCGTTCTTGCTCAAATCACGAGAGAAGTAGATACCCTGCAGGTTGCGCGAGAAGCTCACCAGCTCGTTGCCGGGCAGAGCGGCGTTCACATCGCCCAGGCTGACACGGGTGCCTTTTTTGGAGTCGTAGTTCAGGCCCAGAACTTGCTGCTGTGTGGCGCGGAATCGATCGTTGGTGAGGTTCGCGCTGACATCGAAGATGCCCAGCAGCTTGCCGTTCACGCTCAGGTCCAGGTTCTGCTGCAGCGGCCCCAGCGGTCGTGAGCTCAGATACGAGTTGTTGTTCTGATAGTCATACCAGGACTTCGCCTGAGCCGTACCAGAGACCGAGTTGGCGCGCCCGGTAAGGCTCCAGCCTCCGGAGAACGTGAGCCCCTTGCCCAGCGGTCCTAAGATCTTCTCGCCGTTACCGCCATCGGCAGCGCCCAATGTGCCGCCGTTGGTCTTCAGTGAGAAGCCCCCATTTTTCGGCTTCGGCGTGGGAGTCGGTGTTGGCGTAGGCGTGGTCTTGGGTGGCTCCACGGTCTGTACCGGTGGAGGATCCGTAACAGGCGGAGGCGGCTCCTGGGCCAGAACAGCGGCCAGGGGGAGCACCAATATACTGAGAGCGAAGAGCTGCTTCTTCACGCAAACAGCTCCGCCGCGCGTCGGGCGGGTAAGAGAGCCGCGCTTCGTCGCTCCGCCGCGAACGCCTGCAAGCGTACTCGGCGTGCTGCTGCACTCTCCATAACCTTCTCCACCATCTCGTTCATCGTTTCATCCGTCACTAGCGCCGTGGGCAGTAGCACATCCTGCTGACCGGCGGCCTTTGCCAGCGCGTCCACCTTCGGGTCGTAGCTAATGGGCACGAACGGTACCCCGCAGCGTGCCGCGAAGATGAGCGCGTGAAGCCTCATGGCGATCACCAACTCGGACGCCGCGAAGCGTCCCATAGTTTCAGCGATAGTGGCTCCGCTTTCCTTCGAGTCCAGAACCTCTACGCCCGGCTTCAAAATTTCCTTGTCCTCGGGAAGATGCATGGGTAGATAGAGCAAAGGTTGCGGCGCCTTAGCCGGGACTGTCCAGTTTCCAGTCGATCCTGGCCAGGCACGAAGCGACAACAGAGTACCGGTAGTTTGGGAATGTTCTGCAGGCTCCAGTGCGAAGGCCGGGTCAGCAACCAAATCTATAGACCCCGAAACGCCAATCTCCTTCAATAATTCGGCGCTTCTTTCGTCTCGCACGGAAATTATATCCGCTCGGCGAGCCAGAATCGAGGTGAGCCGCCGGGAGTGAGGACTATTCAGCGGGCCGATACCCTGACCCCACCACAGCAGTTTCTTAGCTCGCTTGCGTGCCAGGCTGGCCATAAGGAAGTACCAGAGCACAGACTTCACGCTGGTCGCATCCTGCAGCAGGCTTCCCCCACCAAAGAGAAACAGATCCGTGCCGGAGAGCGCATCCCACGCCCCCTTCCAGGACCATCTATCCGTCGCTGTCACCCCCGGATGCAGCCGCTTCGTTTCCTCCGGCGCGTTGCTGAGCACCAGAAACTCCGCACCATCAAAGCGGCTCTCGGTGGCCAGCGCCGAGCGAATCCCGGCGAGTACCGCTTCATCCCCTAGATTGGAGAACCCGTAGTACCCCAGTGCGGCGAGTTTCATATCAGGCGAGGCCCTCCCCCGGCTCCTTCGTCGCCACCCCCTCCCCGACTTCGTTGGGGGAGAGGGTCAAAGAAGACGAGAGGCTTGCCTGTTTGCCAGAAGGCTTCCCCAATTTGTCAACCCCCGCCCCCCACGAAGTCGGGGAGGGGGTGGCGACGAAGGAGCCGGGGGAGGGCTCTAGAGGACGTGCAGCTATGATGCTGCCCTATTGCCGTTGGCTTCTGTCGTTTTCGGGTGGGGCAGGAACAGGCTGAGAATCACACCGAGTAGGATACCGATAAGCAGGCCCAACCCGGCGCGCCAGAGGCTCACCAGCAGTGGCGTGTGCAGGTGGCAGAATGTGTTCAACAGAGACACCTGCCCGATAGCGCCCACCAGGAACACCGGAATCGCCCAGCCGCGCCACCCACGAACGCCCAGAGTCAGCGCCACGATCATAAGCGGATGCCCCAGCAGGAACTCCTTGAAGCGCGGACGAGCATACAGATAGTGGTCCAGCAGAGAGCGGACTTTCAGCTCGGACTCCGAGACGCCCACACCAGGATCGTTGCCGGAGCGAACTGACCAGCAGAACGAGCAGTACCAGAGCAATCACACCGGCGCTGGCCTGCCACACATTAGATAGGCTGCGCCAGTATGCGCTTAACGGTACCGAACGCTTCCTTTACCCGGAACTGGACTCTTTGAGGTCAGCGCGCGCAGCTTCAGGCCGTAGCCCAGCGCGGCGATACCCAGCGGAATCAGCTGCGAGAACTTGATTCCCAGGAAGGCATCTGCCTTGATGAGGAACAGACGGTCACACAGGAAGCCGACCACGTACACTGCTCCGATAAGCGTAATCACGCTCATAAGAAGCATGCGCAGCGCGACCGCTGCTTTCTCCTCATGCTTCTGCACTGGCTGCAGGTGATCTACCATGAGCAACCCGATAGCCGGGAACACGCACGCAGATGTCAGCGCAGCGATCTTGCCCCCCATGAAGGCGCTCAGGGCAGGCAGGGCACCAATGGCACCGCAGACAGCCGCGGCGGCTGAGAATGAGCCCCACGCTGCCACCGGCCAGAAGACCGGTGAGGGCGTCTATCAGAAGCAGGATGCCAGCGGCAAGCCCCGCGCCCATGATCGCCCGAAGGGGCATGGGATTGGTAAGCGACTGGAAACCATGCGCCGGGCCGATCTCGAACCCGCGCTCTTTCAGCCCCTCGGAAATCGCCTTCACATAGCGGGCGTTGGTGTCTAGCGGCTCACGCTCATCGGGGAACAGACGAACATAGAGCACGCGGATATTGCGCTCACGGGCAGCCAGCAGGAACCGCTGCACGTTGCCTGGAATCGTCGCCGTGACCATCTCGGAGCCCAGTACCGTATGCACACGTGCGGTGTTGGCAGCGGCGGAGGTGGGGTCATCTCCACATCGCCTTTTTGCTTGCCGAACTCCACCGTGCCGTAGGTCAGGCCGATCTCACTGAACAGCGAGGCTGCGCCCTTTATCTTGGGGGTCTTCGGGTCATCGTCTACCAGGTGCTTGTAGCCAATGACCTCATCTCCCGAGAAGATGATGGTGTTGACCCCGAAGTTCTTCAGCTGCTCCAGCGAGTGCCGAATGCCTTCGGAGCGCATGGACGGATAGTTCTCGCAAGACGCCCGACCACACCTAGCTTGGCCTCTTTGACCGCATCGACTGCACGCGGGTCCAGCCCGACTCCCAGCCCGCGGATGATGTTGAACGGCTGATTGGCGCGCATACCGGCATCTTCTTGAGCGTCCGGGTTCAGGTCCGGCGGGGTCTTGACTGTGTAGCGGGTCTTGGTCTGAATCGCGTTCAGCACACGGCGGAAGTTGCCCTGGTGCACGAAGAAGTAAGACTCACCCAACTGCGCGGTCGGAATCAGCTCGATACGCTTGGTCTCTTCCATAGACCCGAGCGTTTCCTCGGGGGTGATTGCCACACTGGTGGCGCCAACCTCTTTGAAGACCCGGCACACATCCACGAAGCCCTGACCGGTCTGTGCCGAGAGGGAGCGCAGCTCACCGTAGTCGAGCACGATCTCGACCGTTCGATTGTCTTGCTCCACCTGCCAGCGCCGCATGCCGTTGTAGCCTGCCGCTCCCAGCCCGGTGAGGACGAGCAACCAGAGAACCCAGCGAAAAATCATGGTTAAGATTCTATCTCAGACTACCATAGTAGTCAATTATCTTTCCCGCTCCAGGTCGAACACGAGCTGGCGCAGGACGGTGGCGATGTTTTCCGGAATCCCATGCTTTTCCATGGTCTCCCCCCAGGCGGCATCTCCCCGAAGTATATCTATCTCTGCTGGATTTTTATCCAACTGAACCGCCAGTGCCAGCCGGAGCATCGCAAGGCCGGGGTCCTCCCACCCCTGGTCTTCCGGGAGCGTGATGCCCAATCGGGCCTGCACGCGGGCTGCCAGCAGCTTCTGGCGGTTCGTATCTCCCTGTGGAGTAAGCTCATTCAACTGGCTCGTGTAGAGCCGGAGTCGGGCGCGGGTTAGCAGTCGCCATGCCTGCCCGGAACGTTCATCAACACGGGAAAGCTCGCTCTCCGCGTATCGCAACAATCCTTCTAGCGCTCCGAAGCGTACCCATTGTTCCCGAGAGTTCAACCGCCAGAGGCGCAGGTTCAAATCTCCCAGGACTCCCAGGACCGCACGGGCCGCTCTTCCCAGCGGCTCGTGTACCGTGCTCGCTCGTGTCAGCGCGGCTGTTGCGGCATCTCGCGCCGTATCGTTTCGCCGCGCCAGCGCTTCCCAGGTGTTCGGGCTGAGCTGGAGCGTACGCACGGTTCGGGCATTCGCATCCAGCAACCGATTGTAGACCCCGTAAGCGCGCGCCGCCAGAATCAACCAGCGCAGATCCCCCGCATCGCTGTTGAGCAATAGGAGCTGCTGCAGGATTCCCCGAACCGCTGCACTTTCCAGGCGCCTCCGAGCTGCTTGAGCGCGGCTGCCGACTGCTGACCTATTCCCTCGCGGTCACGAGCGAACAACGCGGACAATGGTGGCCCTGTGATTCCGGGCAAGGCCAGCGGGTTCTGCCCCGCCCGTACCGCCGCCGCGCTGGTGTACAACCCACGACGCTCAAAGCTGGCCGCCTGCGCCTCCCGGTCTTCCAGAGTCACTCGCGCGACCAGCGGACTTCTCCGGCAGGCCTCGATTCGCTTCTCCGGCAATGGGTGCGTCAGAAAGTACGCCTCTAGCTTAGAGGTTTTGCCGCCATTGATGCTCTCTAAAAACCGCACCAGCCCGCGCGGATCGTAACCCGCAGCCGCTGCCAGTCCCAGCCCCACCTCATCTGCCTGCGACTCCAGCTCCCGGCTACGCGCCAGTCCGCGCAGGATATTCATCACCAGGCCAAGCATCCGAATATCTCGCCGCCCAACCAGGCTCAGCAGCGCGATAGCCACGCCGTTCTCCCCGATGTGCTTCAGGGCATGCCGCCGCGCCACATGGCCGACCTCATGCGCCATAACTCCCGCCAGCTCATCATCGGAGGTAACAGAATCCAGCAAGCCACGGGTAACAAAGACCTGTCCACCCGGCAATGCCATCGCATTCGTGACATCGCTGGCCAGGAGAGAGAACCGGGGTTTGAGATCGTCTCGGGGGGGCGAAGGCCGCGACTTCCCTGCCGATGCGCCGAATCCAGGGAGCCAGCAGGAGGTCCTCATCCGTGCCATAGGCGCCCGCCATGGCTTCACTGAGCAGCGGTCCTAATAGCTTTTCTAGCGCAGTGTCTAGCCGGTCAGCCTTCATCCGGATAGCGCACCTGGTAGCTTGGCTCCGGTGAGTGCCCCTTTGCTCCGAAAACTTTGATCAGCAGCATTCCGGCCAGAAACCCGCCGATATGCGCCAGATAGGCAACCCCGCCCTTATCCTCTCCTCCACCCAGCGCGTGCGTGAACTGGTTGAAGAACTGAGAGAGAATCCAGAAGCTGAGCAGCAGCCACGCCGGTACCGCCACACGGGTGATAAAGACGACCAGGAAGACCAGGGTGTTCACGCGCGCCTTAGGATAGAGCAGCATGTACGCCCCGAGTACACCGGCAATCGCTCCAGAAGCGCCGACTATCGGCACGGTGGAAGCCGGGTTTGCCATAACCTGAGTCAGCCCCGCCGCCAGCCCGCAGAGCAGGTAGAAGAAAATGTACTTCACCCGACCCAGAGCATCCTCGATGTTGTTCCCAAAGATGATGAGGAACAGCATGTTGCCCAGCAGATGCAGTAATCCCCCGTGCAGGAACATACAGGTGAACAGCGTGAGGAAAGCGGGCGGTCCATCCAGCCCATTCGTTGGCGCTCGGAGCCCCTGTGTCAGCTCCGCCGGTACCAGCATCCAGCCCGCCAGCGGTCCACGGGCCCCATATGGTGACCACTGCGTTGTCGTAACCTGCAGGAGGTAGACGAGAACATTCAGCGCGACGAGAGTCCAGGTGACGTACGGCTTTGTACGCGTCGGGTTATCATCGTAGAGCGGCAGCACACTGATATTGTATCAGTATTACCAGGAAATGTTCCGTGAACATACCATCTCCCCCTGCGCCCTTCGGGCTTAGCCCCCTCTTCCCAATCTCGCTTCGCTGGAAGAGGTGTAGGAACTCTACTGCCTCTTAAAGAGCGCAATGCAGCTGCGAGGCCCAACAGAGAATAGGAAAGGGCTACTACCCCTCTTCCCCCTGAGGTACGAAGGGTCTGATGGGAAGAGGGGCGAGGGCAACGAGCACTCGGGGAGATGGTTCTGGAACTCTACTCGAAAAGCCGCCCGGCGACTTTCATACCCTTCCAGTCCCAGAGGGTGAAGTCGAACTTTTTCTTTTTGAACGGCGGAATAGCGAAGGCAGGCTGATAGATAAAGCCCTCGATCATCGCCGTACCCGCCAGCATCTCCAGCATACTGTCCCCGCTCAGAGACTTACGAGGCACTAGGGTATTGCCCTGCAGCGCCATCTGGGAGCCGCCTTCTACATTCAGCTTGCCGTCCGCGATAACCACGTTGGACTTCACCGACGCCCCTATAATCTTGAAGTCGGCTTTGGCGGCCACTTCTAAGCGCGAGTTCACCTTGGGGGTGAGCTTCACATCGGTAGCGGCGGAGCGTACCGCCGCGAACATACCCGTGCCTGCCTCGCCGACAGCCGCGGCCTCTACGGAGAAGCCAATCGGCCCCATGCCTATCTTGAACTTCACGGGCATACGGAATGTTGTAGAGCCGCCCACTTCTCTCGCCATGGGCTTGTCCGAAACCTCGTTGAACGCCATGACTTCTTTCCCAGCCACACGAACAGCGACCCGTGCGGTCATCTGCCCCTGTGGTGGTGCCAGAAGCTCCAGGCCGATTTTCAGGAAGTCTGCCGGGCGCTTGAGAATGCTGGCACCGATAGCCAGATCTCCCACCAGACGCATGGTGCCGGGCTGGGCTGTGGTGAGGGTTGTCATATCGAACTTCCCTGTGGCCATAGCCGCAAGCAGCTCGGGCTTGCCCAGCAAAAAGTCGAAGATCTTGGGGGGGATTTGCAGATTGACCCGCCGCTCGGTGAGCGTGTGGTTGGATTTCAGCGCCTCCAGCCGGGCCGCATCAGAGGCAACGGCGGCCTCGTGGCGCGCTTTCATGTCCTCTACACTGGTGCCTGCGGGAATCGCATGGTCGCGGGAGCGCCGAACAAAGCTAGAGGCGATCTTGGCGGCTTGCTTCTCTAATTCCGCTGTGTCCATGGCAACCCCTTCCGGGGGCGCCGGAGCACGGGCAGTCAGCGAGTAACCCCGCGCCGATGAGCGCTGCTCCAGGCCATTGAGCATCGCGTAGTAGTCACGGGCGGTTATCTTCTGACCATCGGGCAGGGTCAACACGGTGTTGGGGGAGATGGTTTTCCCCGTGGCCGGGTCTTTCATCTCGAAGCGTGTGGGCTTCACCGGGGCCGCTCTGTGGCGGCGTACCAGCGCTTCGGGCAACGTTGCCTCGACAGCGGGTAGAACGATCTCCTCTTTATGCATAACAGATTCCTAAGCCCATCCCCGACACTGGGGATGGGCTTATTGGGTTCTTACTGAGTCTGGTCCTTAGCGATCTGGGTGATGATCTCGCTGGTGACCATCTCCTTCGCGGGTGTTGGGGTGGCCGCGGCAGGAGCTTCATCCACACGCACCAGGTTCCACGACTTCGTACCACGCTTGGCCAGTACGTCCTTGAGGGTGACATTCCGACCGCGCGCTCCGGAAAGCTCGCCGATAAGTTTGGCAGCGGTTTCTGCGGAGGAGAACAGGAACGCCTTCACAGAGTCGGTGCCTTCGGTATCCGCGGTATAGGCCTGGCTAGCATCCGCGGGCATGTTCACCACCTGACCGGCGGTGACCTTGGCGGCATCCACACCACCAGACATGGGGTACATGAGCTGGAGCTTACCCAGCGGATCGCGGTCCACGACCACAAGGTAGCCTTCCTGGGTGCCGACCGTGACCTTCATCTTGACCTTCTCGCCGATCTTGATGGGCGAGGTCTGCGGATTGAACTCCAGCTTGAGCAGAGCCTCGTCCGGCACGCTCTGCATGAAGACTTCGGAGAGCGGTGTAGACGCTTGCGGCTGTGGGTCCTTAGCGGGCATCGGGTTGGCTGAATCCGCCGCGGCCTGACCACCGTTCTGGAAGAGCGGCTGCTCTAAGAACTTGCTGGGGGCGAGTACCGGAGTCTGCTGGCCGTCGGTCGCCTCGCTGACACCGGCGGCAACGGCGCCCTGGATATCTTTCCAGAGGTCCGCCTTGCCATCTAGCTTCTTCGCGAGGTTGTAGGTGAAGACACCGTGCGGCACGCCATCCAGCATGGTTTCGTTGGAGACCTGGGTCTGCATGGCGGCGGTGAAGTAGACCACTTCACCCTTGGCATCGCCACCGGTCGTCTTGTTCAGGTTATCCGCACCGTTTACTTCGACCACCTGCCAGGACTTGGTGTTCTTGGGCAGGGTGTCTCGCGTGCCGCGCGGCTTCATGGCGATAACGTTGCGCTTCTTGGTGCGAACATAGAACCGGGGCTTGAGGACTCGGACTCCCTTGGCGCGGGCGCTCATGGGAATCATGCCGCCAGAGTGGCAGGAGTCCAGAATCAGCGTGCGACTGGCCGTCTGGATTCCTTCAACAGCATCATAGAGCTCCTTGGTCTTGATGTCGCTGCCTTCGCCCGCATCTTTGGCATCGTTCGGCAGAATGGCGGCATCGGCGCCATCGGTTGTGCCATGGCCCGCGAAGTAAATGACGACTTTGTCATTTCCGCTAACCTTGCCCTTGAGCTCGCTGATGGCTGTGAGAATACCTTGCTTGGTCGCCTGCTCATCGGTAATGATGGTCACCTGGAAGTTGTAGGCTTCCAGCTCAGTCTTCATGAGCTGGGCATCCGGCACGCAGCCATTCAGGTCGGAGCCGGGACGAAGCCCTGGGTACTTGTTGACCCCGATGACCAGTGCCTGGTCTGCTGCCTGTGCGGCGCCGGTAAGCGCGATGATTCCTAGAACCGATAAAAATGCTCTCGCTCGCATTGTTTTTCTCCTCTGGCACCTGCCAGCTTTCCGGCAGGTTTTTTCTCTGTTGGCCTCAGTATTCCCTGCTGATTTCTGTTTTAAACCTGGGTATGTGAAAAGAATTTAACGACCTCGTCCCACCAGGGCTCTTTTCGACCAGAAGGCCAGGTATTGTGCCCGACTCCGGGAAATACCCAGTGCCATTTGGTAGTGTTCAGAGAGTCATATAAGCGCTGACCACGGGACTTGGGTATGACTTCGTCGTTTTCCGCCAGGAGAATGGCGACTGGCTTCTGGAAGCCTTTGAGATTGGCAATGCTATCGAAGCGGTCCTTGACCATATAGCGAGCGGGCAGGAACGGATAGGTGTACTGCGCCACAGAGGGCAGCGAGTCCCAGGGAGTAATGAGCACCAGCCCGGCGACATCAAGAGTCGGATCTGCCACTACCTCGGCGGCAACACCTGCCCCTAGAGACTCTCCCCACACATAGACCGGGGAAATAGACTCCTTTAACGCGTGCCGAACAGCCTGCCTACCACTCTCTACCAGCGTAGTTTCCGTAGGCGTGCCAGGTCTGCCGCCATAGCCGGGATACTCCACCAGAATCACTCGAAAGCCACGCGGAGTCAGGGCATCTATATAGCTGGTGCGCTCTATCGCTCTGCCACCGTTACCATGGAAGACAACAACAGTTCCGTGGAACGGTCCTCCCTCCGGCATAGGCCCGGCGAATCCCTGATAGTCGGTCTCGGAGGGCCAGAAAGAAAGCCCCGAGCGTGTGGCGAACCACGGCTCCGGGCGATCTACCTGCGGGAAGTACAACAGAGAGCGCTGGAAGACAAACACCAGCCCCACAATGATGGCATAGATAGACAGCAGCAGAAGCGCAATGTTGAGCAGCATCGGTCTACTACGGCGCTTCGGGCGAGTCATTACCGCCCGATGAGCTGATTCTGCGGAGTCTCTTCGGTCTGATAACGAGACATATCAACGCTCTTGCTCTCCGCGCGCTCCATGCGGGTCTCTAGCTGAGTGAGCTGGGAGTCGAAACTCAGGTCGAACTTGGTGGTGGTATCGCGTAGGGCCTCTACCTCAGCACGTAGCGCCGCCACTTCGTTTCGCAGGGCGCTATCTTTGTTCTCCACCCCTCGGGCTTTTATCTCAGCCAGCTTGCGAACATGGTGTGTCCAGATTGCGAGCAAGGGAATGCCAAAAGTCAGTGTCATTCCAGCCAGGGCGATTACTTCTTTATCCATCAGTCTTAGTGTCTCATCTTCAGAGCGGCTTGCTCCGGGCTTTCCGTGAGATCGTAGTTTGTGCGAATCTTCTCGGTCTCCATGGACATCACGCGCTCTTCCAGGCGGGTTAGGGCGGCATCGAAGCTCACATCGAAGCGGGTCGTGGTTTCGCGCAGGGCTTTTAGCTCGTTTTGCATCTCGACCATCTGGCGGGCCATTTCGCTCTTGTCGCCCTCGGACTTGTTTTTAATTTCTGCCATTCGAGCGATGTGCCCCAGGACTACCTTCAAGGGAATCCACCCGAAGATAGACATAATGGCAATTGCCGCGATCCACTCACCCGTCATGGTTTGTTCACTCCCAACGCGTCTTCCAGCGTCAGCCGCCCGGCATAGAGCGCCTTGCCGATAATGACTCCCTCAATTCCAGAAGGTTGCAGCCGGGCGCAGTTTTTTATGTCTTGAATATCGGCGACACCGCCCGACGCGATAGCCGGAGCCCCGACAGCATGCGCGAACGCTGCCGTGGCTTCCGCGTTCACCCCCTGCAGCAGCCCATCTCTAGAGACATCCGTAAACAGGAATCGGCGTGCGCCCAGTGCCACCATCCGTTTTCCAAAGTCTTCTACGCGCTCGCCGCTCGTTTCGTTCCAGCCGTGGGTCGCCACAAAGCCATCGTGCATATCGGCGCCTACTATCACCTGCTCGCCGTACTTCTCCAATATCTCAGCAATCGCATCCGGGTCTTTTGCCGCACTGGTGCCAACGACCGCGCGTGCCGCACCCAGGGCGAGAATCGCCTCGACTCGCGCTGGAGTTCGTAGCCCCCCACCTACCTGCACAGGAACATTTACGACTTTGAGAATCTCCGCGATGACATCGTGATTTTCCGGGCTGCCGGTCCGGGCACCGTCTAAGTCCACGATATGGATACGATGCGCGCCAGCCTGAGCGAAAGCGCGTGCCGTAGCGATGGGGTCTTCCGCGACTTTCTCCTTGGTGGCAAAGTCACCTTTCTTCAGGCGGACCGCCTGCCCACCCATCAGATCGATAGCGGGGATGATTTCCAGCATGCCTATTCCTCCCGTTCCCCAGAGATACGCGCGAAGTTATCCAGTATCTTCAGCCCGATGGTGCCGGATTTTTCGGGGTGGAACTGCACCCCATGGATATTACCCACGCTGACCGCAGCCGCATAGGGGCGTGTAAACGTGGCGCAGGCCGATGCCGCTGTGACGTCTTCGGGGTCACAGAAGTAGCTATGGACAAAATAGACCAGCGCGCCATCGTCAATCCCGGCGAAGATAGAAGAGGGTTTGGGAAACGCCAGCGAATTCCATCCGATCTGCGGAATCTTGACGCCTAGCGCATCTGGAAACCGACGCACGCGCCCTGGTACCAGCCCGAGCCCCCGGTGCTCTCCCTTCTCTTCTCCGATATCGAAGAGAAGCTGCATCCCTACACAGATACCGAGAAACGGGCGCCCCGAGTGCGCGGCCTCCAGCACGGTCTCTTCCAGCCCCCGCGCTCGCAGGGTATCGGCGGCAGCCCCAAAGGCTCCGACCCCAGGCAGCACTACATGACTGGCCGCAGCAATCTCCGCCGGGTCGGAGGTAATGAGGACCTCGTGCTCCAGATGCTCAAAGGCTTTCTGTACCGAGCGCAGGTTCCCCACCCCATAGTCAATAATCGCGACGCTCATGATTTCGCCGTCTCTCTGGAAAATAGCCATCTCCCCCTGCGCCCTTCGGGCTTAGCCCCCTCTTCCCAATCTCGCTCCTCCGTCGCTGGAAGAGGGGTGGCAGCGCCAATCGACCTTCTTATGAGCTTCGCAGCTGCAACGCGCTTTTTAAGAGGCTGTAGAGTTCCTACTCCTCTTCCCCCCGAAGGGGTCTTATGGGAAGAGGGGCGAGGCGAGTGCAACGAGCACTCGGGGAGATGGTTCTGGAACTCAAGGGAGATGGTCCTACTAGCTCTCATAGCACCCCCTTGGTAGAGGGAATACCTGTCACGCGAGGGTCGGGAGCAACCGCCATACGAACCGCGCGACCAAGGGATTTGAAGGCTGCTTCGGCGATGTGGTGTGAGTTCTTGCCCGCGAGCTGGCGGACATGCACGTTCAGGCCCGCTTCACGCGCTACGGCGTGCAGGAACTCCTCGCAGAGTTCCGTGGCGAACGTGCCGATGCGTGGGTCTGGGAAGTCGAGAGAGACATGCGCACCGCCGCGCCCGGAGAAGTCTAAGGCGCAGAGTACCAGGGCTTCGTCCATGGGGACGGTGGCATCGCCATAGCGCGCGATTCCGGCTTTGTCGCCCAGAGCGGTTCTGAGCGCCTGGCCCAGGCAGATACCGACATCTTCGACGGTGTGATGGTCATCTATATGCAGATCACCGGTGGCCTGCACGGATAGTTCGAGCAGGCCATGGCGGGCGACATGGGTCAGCATGTGGTCAAGGAATCCGACCCCGGTCGCCACGACACTGTCTCCGTTTCCGTCCAGACTCAAGGAGAGGGTTATCTGAGTCTCAGAGGTCTTACGGGTCAGTGTCGCAGTTCGGGGGGCGGTCGTCATGCCTGGCAGTATACCGCCCCCAATTCGAGCCTGGATTCCTAGCGAAACGGGTTACTGAACTTGGAATCGTTCACCAGGGAATCATCTTCCAGGGTCCGCAGGAAGGCAATCAGCGCATCTCTATCTTCTCCCGAGAAGTTGAGACGAATGGGTTGACCGTTGGGTCCCTTCAATCGGTTGTCCAGCGCCGGGCCGTTTTGCACGCCATTGATGTAGTGGTCCACTACCTGGCCCAGATTGGCGAAGCGCCCATCGTGCATATAGGGACCGCCACGGAGCAGGTTCTTGAGGGCGGGCGATTTGAACGTAATCGTCTCCCCCGCATCCAGCCCGTTGCTGCGTGAGTTCGGGTCGAGCGCCAGAGTGGGCATCTGGTGACAACCCACGCACCCACCCCCACCCTGTGCCGGGGTACGCAGGAACAGGTCCTTGCCCCGGTTCTCCATATCGCTGAAGTTCGAGAACGGTTGCGCAACGCCCCGGTTCTGCTGCGTTGCGTCGTAAACCTGAGCGAATCCGGTATCGAAGCGCGAGCTGGTAGAGACCATGGCTCGCTCGAACTGCGCGATAGATCGCTGAATGCGGTCCTCCGTAATAGTTGCATCGCCGAAGACCCAGCGGAACAGCTCGGGGTAGTAGCCAATCCCGGTCATGCGAGCAATGAGCGCGTCGATACCACCGTGAGAGGCATCAAAGCCCATCTCCACGCTGTTCTGAATCGGCTGGGTGGCCTGGAACTCCAAAGTGGGAGCGCGCTTGTCCCAGAACATCACGTTTCCGGCGTAGAAGCGGACATTCCCCAGTCGCATGGAGTGCGCGCTGGTGAACTCCGTGCCCTCGAAGCCGGGGCTGAACCGCCGATTATCCGCGAAGCCTACAGCCTGCTGGTGGCAGGAAGCGCAGGCAACGGCCCGGTTCACCGAGAGCTGCTTGTCATAGAACAGCACTCGCCCCAGAGTCGCTCCACGATCCGTGACTCGGTTGTTCGGCGGCTCGTTATTTCGGCCCCGCGCAGCGGCATCATAGTGCACCGGGAATACCGGGTTGGCATAGTTCGCCAGTGCATTCGGGTCGATGGTTGTGGCCGCACGCAGGTTCGCAAAGGGATCCGGCGGCGGAGTGGGCGCGGGTGTCGGGGTGGGAGTTGGGGTTGGTGCGGGTGTAGGCGTCGGCGATGGTGTGGGAGTCGGAGTGGGAACAGGAGTCGGCACTGGTGTGGGTGTTGGTACCGGAGTTGGGGTCGGGGTAGGCTCACCTGGCCCAGGAGTCGGCGTCGGCACCGGGGTAGGTGTGGCATTCGGGCTTGCCGATGGGTCCGGTGTTGGCGTCGCTAAAGGCGTGGGAGTGGACGTAGGATCTGGAGCTGGTCTACTGCCGCCGCCACAGCCGCCCGCAAACGTTAGGGCGACCACCGGTAGCGTCATTGCGAGTACCCAGCGGGTCTTGGTTGTTTGCATGGCCAAGGGTATGGGCCAACCGTGAAGCAATCGTGAAGCCGGAGATTTCTTAAAAAAATAAATTTAAAAAGTTCATGATTTTTCGGAACATTTGAGACAACAGGATCGTCTTTATGCTAATCCTTCTCCGGACAGCCGAATCTGGCCGGATTTTCCCCCAGAGCTACTCTGAGGGATTTTTTTTGGCGATGGCGAAAACGGTGAGGCCAAAGGGGAGGCTGCCGCTGAGTACCAGATTGCTTTCCAGGTCCAGCTCACGGCGCAGAAGGGTGTTCAACCAGGGGAGAGTCGGCTGGGCATCCGCCACAGCCGGTGTGCCTTTCTGAAAGGCATTCTGCCAGCGACGCACCATCCACACAGCGGGAAAGAGCGCGCTGACCGTGTAGGTACATTTTTCGACGGACAGGCCGGTATCTGCCAGAAGTTTCTGCATCTCCGGGGCACGGTAGCGGCGGACATGATGGAGCGCAACGTCATGCCGACTCCACAGGGACCGGTAGGCGGGAACGGTAACCACCAGTGTGCCGCCCGGTTTTAGCACTCGCGCAATCTCACCGGCAGCGGCCACATGGTTCTCGATATGCTCCAGCACATCCAGCGCGACGATGCCATCGAAGTGGTTATTGGGGTATGGCATATCGGTAGCGGAGGCCAGTGTAAGATTGGTATGCCCACGCTCCCGGCATAGCTCCAGCGCTAGTGGCTCCATATCCAGGCCCCAGACCTCGCCCAGGGAACGCAGTCGGTCCATGGTGCCCCCCGTGCCGCAACCCACATCTAATAGGCGAGCATCCGTGGGAAGTCGGCCAGCGAGTGCCCGCACCAGGAGGTTACGCCGTGCGACGAACCACCAGTGGGTGTCTTCCAGTGCGTACATCTGGCGGTAATATGCCTGGTCCATTCGGGCCGAATTCTATCACGCCAGAGTGGTGCGGACGGTTTCTACATCTGCACGTATGGCCGAAATCAGGGTATCTAAACCGTCGAACTTCTGCATGGGGCGCAGAAATTTTTCGAACTGGAAGGTGAGGTGCTGGTCATAGAGGTCACCGAAAAAGTCCAGCAAGTACGCCTCTACTGTAGGCGCGGCATCTGGATCCACCGTGATATTCACCCCTACGCTGATAGCCGCCAGACACTCGCCGACCCGACCGGCATACACGCCCGGCGCAGGAATCAACTGCCCCGCAGGAATCGCCAGGTTTGCGGTAGGGAAGCCAAGCTGTCGCCCTAGCTGCCTGCCTCTTACCACGACTCCCGAGAGCGAATAGGGCCGCCCTAAAAGTCGGGCCGCAGCCTCCGTCTGCCCCCCGGAGAGAAGCTGCCGAATGGTAGTAGAGCGCACCGGGGTACCATCGAGAAACACCGGCGGGACAACGATGACTTTAAAATCATGCCGGTCCCCTGCCTGGCGCAACGCCGAGATATCTCCGCGCCGGTCGCACCCGAACCGAAAGTCCTCGCCGACGATAATTGCGCCAGCATTCAGTCCGTCGAGCAATACCTCTCGGACAAAATCATCTGGAGTCAGCGCGGCAAAGGCACGGTCGAACGGCTGGATAACCACTGTATCCACGCCATGCGCACGAAGCAGCGCATCGCGCTCCTCTACAGTACCCAGCAGAAGCGGCACACGGGCGGGGGAAAAGAGAGTCGCCGGGTGTGGATCGAAGGTCAGCGCCAGAGCGGACAGTCCGGTTGCCTGAGCCGCCTGTAGTAGCGCCTGGTGTCCTTTATGAACACCATCGAAGATACCTATCGTAACCGCGTTTGTCATGATTCCGAAAAAACCTTGAACGGCTGAAGCCGCCCGCCTTCCGAGCGGACCAGCGCCAGAAGGCTACCCTTGTATAACACCGCCGCCTGGTCCGAAATCTCCCCTGCCACAGCACGCCCCAGCTTCAAATCGGCAGCCATATCGTCGTCCGCATCTATCGTCGGCCAGCCAAGCGCTGTATGCAATGGAATCAGCGCCTCAGGAGTTAGTGTCTCCAGAGTCAACGCCTCTTCTAAGAGAAACGGCCCGACCGCCTCGCGTTCCAGCGTCGCCATATGTGCGGGCAAACTCAGCGCCGCGCCAAGGTCTTTACACAGTGTGCGGATATAGGTTCCCCCCCCACAGGTCACCCGAAGCGTCGCCTGCGCCTGCGAGCCAGAGGCAAAGCCCAGTAGCTCCAGCCCATGGATCATAATCTTCCTGGCGTCTCGCTCGACCGTAATACCTTTGCGGGCCAGGTCATACAGGCGTTGTCCTTCATGGTGGAGCGCCGAGACCATAGGGGGAACCTGCTCAATCTCGCCGATAAAGCCGGGAATCGCCTCTTTCAGCGCCGCTTCGGTCAGCCCGGAGGAATCGCCTTCTTCTGTGGTCTGCCCACTGGCGTCTTCGGTATCCGTCGCGCGCCCGAAACCACAGACCGCCCGGTAGACCTTGGGCTCCGTGTTGATAAACGGCAGCAGCCGTGTGCCCTGCCCGACCGCTATCACCAGCACGCCGGTCGCATCCGGGTCAAGCGTGCCCGCATGCCCTACCCGCTTCTGATGCAGCAGGCGCTTGATACGAGCCACCACATCGAAGCTCGTCATGCCTGCCGGTTTGGCAATGTTTACAAATCCGTCCACCGAGTAGGCAGTATACGTCACGGACCAAATTCAGAAAAAAGAAAGAGAGATAATTCTAATACAATAAACATCTCATTCTCGTGAACTTCATGATGTATACAGGCTACATCTGACGTTTTTCGAACACTATAGCGTAAAAGAGAGTATTTCCAGGAATAGTGCTTCCGCCACTGCCTGATTGACAAAAGGGCCAAAAATGCCGTATACTATATACATAAGCGCGGTGGAAAGCCGTGTTTAAAACTCTCCAGAGAACTACAGCGGCGAAGTCAAATGAGACTTCGGCGCTTTTTTGTTGGCTGGGCCATAGTTCCGCGGGTTGAAAACCCACGTCTAGGTGGCTTGCAGCCGGGCGTCCTCTGGACGCAAATCCCCAGAATAACGGCAGGCTTTCCTCCATCGCCATTCTCCCGTCCGGAGGACGGTTGGCCGAAGGTCATCTAGACGTGGGTTTTCAACCCGCGATTGTAAATTTTTATCAAAGCTACATAGCCACTCGATAGTGTTTTATGAACAATAAATTGACTATCGATTCAAAACGTGCAGTTAGTATTCAGCGCAGAGGCAGCTACACCGCCCCCTCAGGCAGAACCGTTGATTTCCGCACAGAACAAAAGTCTGCCGAAGCTGGAACTAGCCTCCTACACCTCACGGATTTCCCAGAGCTGCTGACACTACCCAGCGCCAGTACACGCTATGAAACACGAATCTTGGTAACACCAGAAACATCGCTTCAGGCAATAGCCCGGCTTGCACTTGAGTGCGACGGCACGGATCTGCTCTGCCTGAATTTTGCCTCGGCGAAGAATCCCGGCGGTGGGTTTCTGAATGGAGCGCAGGCTCAAGAGGAAAGCTTGGCCAGAGCCTCGGGGCTCTACCACTGCCTGCTCCAGCAGCCGGAGTTCTATGCGTTTCATAGGGCACAGGGCGATCTGCTCTACTCCGACCACATGATTCTCTCCCCCGGCGTGCCGGTCTTCGCCGATGACAATGGCAGGCTGTTGGAATCGCCGCTTCTCTGTGGCTTTCTGACCTCACCCGCCGTGAACGCACGCATGATAGAGCGTAACACGCCGGAGATACGTGCTCAGATTCGCCCCACTATGAAACGTCGTATGGAGCGAGTACTGTGGCTAGCCGCAAGCTCAGGCTACAAAACTCTGATTCTAGGAGCCTGGGGCTGCGGAGTGTTCGGGTGCGACCCGGTCATGGTCGCCGAGCTATTTGCGGAGGCTCTACAGGGACCGTTCGCTAGTTGCTTCGAGGAGGTAGTGTTTGCCGTGTATGACCGCAGCAAAGCGGGCGCAACACGAACGGCATTTTCCGACATACTCAGGCGTAATGGAAAGCCGGAAAAACCCTGTCTTCAACCGTACTAATGCAAAATTGAATTACGCATATTTGCCATCGTCGCGTAGATATACAGGAATAACAGATAAAAATTAAATAGAAAAATGTTAAGGAACTGGCTTACTGGGTACTGCGACATATAGGCATAACGAGGCTCCTTTCCATACCGGAAAACTTTACGTAGGAGCCACAGAATGGTATCGATTTACCATCCAATGAAGGGTTAGCCAGAAATGATCCGCTCTCGTTCCGCATTTACGCTCATTGAGCTTCTCGTTGTCATCGCTATCATCGCTATTCTTGCCGCCATTCTCTTCCCTGTCTTCGCCCAGGCTCGTGCCAAGGCCCGCCAGACAAGCTGCCTTTCCAATGAGAAGCAGATCGGTCTGGCTCTGATGATGTACTCGCAAGACTACGACGAAACCCTCGCTGGAAACACATTCCATGCAGCGGGCCTCGGCAAGCCGCTGGGATTCATGCAACCCTATGACGCGGCGGACAGTACGACCTGGCGTATCTGGGCTCGTGACCTGATGCCCTACGTGAAGAACATGGGCGTCTTCAAGTGCCCGCAGACCAAGCCGCGCTCCGCTGATGGCCCCTGCGACTACCTCGGGACGGGCGCTAACCCCTGTGAGCTCACTGCTGCAGGTGCCGGAACGACCAACTACCTGCTCAATGGCATCGTCGCTTCGCAGGCTATCGCTGCAATTCAAACGCCTGCGGATACCGTCTACGTTCACGAAGTCCGGAACTTCAACCGTGTTGCCCAGGAAAAGCCGCGCCTCGTTCCCGGCGATTCCACCAAAGCCTATAACTTCACGCTCGATTTCTACGACAGCCTGCACAATGGCGGGGCAAATATGCTCTTCTGCGATGGTCACGCCAAGTGGCAGCGCCGCGATGCGATGCGCTACGCTCAGTTCGGCGCACCTGTGGCATCGAATGCTGGCCTGCCGACGAACTTCCCGGCCAGCGACACCGAGGCATCGGCCCGCAACCTGGTGCAGTACACGGTCGGCCTGTGAATCTCCCGTTCCTGCGAACGCAGAGCGAACCCGTGCCGGGCTACCTTCTTGCTTTTGAGAAGGGCAGCCCGCAGGCCGCTGCTCCCTTCGCTCGCCTTCTGGACGCCACTCTAACGCAGGGTCGCCTCGCACCGGTCACCAAGATTGGAATGGGGATCGACGTTGCCAAGCGACTCGGCAACGTCTATGCAGAGCGGCATCTCGCTCGTCGGCTGCGAGCATATCCGGCGAGTCAGCGCGACGAGCGGGAGCGGCTAGCGCTGGAGTATGCGCAGCGCCTGACGGATGATGTACAGGGTATCGACGCAGATTTCTTTCGTAAAATCGACCTGGTTTTCAACGACAGTGAGATCGTCGAGCTGACCCAGACCGTCTGCACGATGAACTACTTCGTGCGCCTCTGTGCCGCGCTGGGACTTGTGCCGGAGCCCTGGCTCTCCTCGGCTCCTGCGCCAGCGCCGCGTTCAGAGCCACCGAGCGAGTCAACACGCATCACGCTCTCCAGCGACGAGGAGATGACCTGGGCAGGCGAGCTGGCTTCGCCCACGGGTGGAGATCCCTGGGGCCTGGGCGTCCGCGTTCTCAACTCGCAGCGCGCCATGCTCCGCAGCCCTGAGGCGGGCCGTGCGTGGATGGCGTACTGGCAGAGCGTTCGCAAAACAGAGAGTGTGCCACGCGCCACACTGCTTCAGGTGTCGTTTGCTGTATCGAAGGCGAATGGTTGCCGGTACTGCCAGGTGCATCAGGTCGTCGGGCTTCGGCGGCAAAAGATCGAGATTGGAAAGCTCCTCTCGCTGGAAAAGTCCGATGAGGCGCTGGCTCCAGAAGAAAAAGTGGCTGTCAGCTTCGCTCGCAAGCTAACCAAAAGCCCATCGCTTGTAGATAGGTCGGATCGGGAAGCTCTGGCAAAAGCGTTTCCCGACGGAAAAGACCTGGAAATTGTCTTACAGACGTGTGCCTTTTCGTACATGAATCGCTTTACGGATAACCTTGGTCTGCCCTCGGAAGAGGAGGCGGTCAAGATTTACAAAGAAGTCTTTGGAGCTCTTCCAAAGAAAGGCGCACGCAAATAATAACTCGCTTTACAGCGATCCCGATCTACGTCGAAACCGACGTTAGAAATCACCCTAAAAGGAAAATACCAATGAGTCAGGACATTCTTGTCGCCAACCAGAACACGATCATCGAGAACCAGAAAGTTATTCTTGAGAATCAGGAAACGATTCAGTCCAATCAGAAGGCCGTTCTCGCCAACCAGGACACCATCCAGACCAACCAGCAGACCATTCTGGAGAACCAGTCCCTTCTGAAAACGCTTCTCGCCAATCAGGAGACTATCCAGGCGAATCAGAAGACTATCCTGGAGAACCAGGAAAAGATTCTAGCGAAGTAGTTTCCTTCGCAGATAGTCAATAACCCCGGACTCAAGTCCGGGGTTTTCTATTAGCGACTACGAACGCCACCGGGTCCAAAAATAACTGTGTCAGGAGCGCAGACGGTGAATACGGCAGCAGGCCTATCTAGCCATCGGACTAACCGCATGACATGGGGAAGCCCAGTACGCCCACCTTCCGATAGGTGCGTTAGCATGCCAGCGGTACAGCCTCCAATTTCTAACGCTACAGCCTTCCAGGTCATACCGCGCTGCTCGCGTTTGATATTCAGAGCTGCATAGATTGCCTTTGTATCCCAGCGTAGGCTTTCCCCGGCAGCGGGCATGGGTAGCCGGAAGTGTTCGGTATCGGCGCCGATAAAGCCCGGTAGGAAGCTCTCTGGAGCGCGCCCCAGCCAGAGCAGCATCTGGAGAATACCGTCTCCCTCACCTACCCTCTTGTCTTTCAGGCGGGTCATGGTAGTAGCGGCAACCGCATGCGCTTCTTTATGATCCCGTGCCACTTGCCGAGCGACAGCAGACCAGGTCAGGTTCTCAGCCTGGCGCTTTTCGTCCAGCGCCTCATAGAGCGCCTTCAGATCGAAGTTGGAATCCGGCACAAAGATTAGCATACCCGCTTCTCTGTAGTGCGCGGTACAATTTGGCGTGTTGTATCAGGTACCAGAACCGCCCATGATTCGCATTCCCGGCGGCACGCTTCATGGAAAGACAATTGCGCCGTTTGATATGGACAAAACCCATGTGACCGTGGCGCAGTTTCGGGAGTTCGTGAAAGAAACCGGGTATGTCACCGATGCCGAGCGCTTAGGAGCAGGAGAGATTCGCTCGCTGGCAACCTGGGACCACGTGGAAGTCCGGGGGGCGAGCTGGCGCTTTCCCGAAGGACCGAAGAAACCGAAGGCAAAAGACAACGACCCGGTGGTGCAGGTGAGCTATACGGATGCACAGGCCTACGCGGGGTGGCGTGGGGCGCGGCTTCCGACTGCCGTGGAGTTCGAGTGGGCGCAGCGCGGCGGCCTGAAAGACAAACTCTACGCCTGGGGCAACGAGGAGCTACCGGGCGGCAAGGTCATGGCGAACTACTGGCACGGTCCCCTGATAACAGGCAAACCGCGCCCGGAGAACCTGGTGGACCCCTATATCAAACTGGCGCCTGTGGGCAGTTTTCCGCCCAATGGCTATGGCCTCTACGATATGTCTGGCAATGCCTGGGAAATGACCAGTACTAAGATGGGTGAAGGCAATGTCGCGGTGCTGGGTGGTTCCTGGCGCTGTGCGACCTCCGATAAATATGTGGACTGCTGCCTGGGGTTCATGAATGGGGTTAAGCAACCCTTCCCGATTCCCACTAAGAAGCTGAACGGGGCTTCTGGAGACAATGTCGGGTTCCGCTGTGTAAAAGATGTCCTTGTGGTGAAGGTCTCCCCGAACTGATGGAGCGGTTTGTCGATCAGCCTCTAGGCGAGCGCCCCCACCTTGCTGTCTTCGGGTCCGATAAGGTCGGAAACTTCGTGGTCACCACACCCCTGCTTCGGGGATTAAAAGAAAAATACCCCGATGCCAGTATCACGTTCTTTG
Organism: Armatimonas sp.; assembly: GCA_049840835.1. GTDB lineage: Bacteria > Armatimonadota > Armatimonadia > Armatimonadales > Armatimonadaceae > JANLTX01. The sequence goes on from JASGJG010000036.1 coordinate 140,638, forward strand.
GCTCCACGACCACGGCAGACTTAGAGGCTGCGTGCCCCTATATAGATGCGCGGCTCTCACTCTATGGGGCCACCGGCGATGTCCTGGGAGATTTCCATAGCTTCGTAACACAGCGAGTCTCTGCTGCTGGACCCATTGCGCTAGCGATCAACTGCGATGGTTTCTCGCCGCTCACACAGGCGCTGGTGCCACTGACTCGCCCGCATTATGCTGCCGGACAGGTACTCCGTGCGGACTTACGCCTGCCGCTCTCGTTTCCCCCCGGTGACCCGCGCGCCGAGCTACTGAAAGATTCGGACTGGAACGGGCCAGGTATGGTGGCGCGGCATCCTAACCTGCTAACCAGCAACTACTTTGGGGAGATGCTCTGCCGCCTGGCCTATGTGGAGACGGATTTCTTCCACGTGGAAGTCGGCTCCGAGCCCCCCCCGTTCGAAGTGCCAGACATACTGGTCCACATGACCACTACCCGCCCCGCCAAGATGTGGCTACCCGAGTACTGGGGCAGGCTGCTCTCCTGGTGCGACTCGGAAGGTATCAGCGTGGGGTTGGTGGGTAGCAAGCCGGAGCTGGAGCGCGAGCTTTACGGCGGTGGCTTCGAGGAGGAGCTGCTGGCCACAACAAAGCTCCGTGACCTGCGAGGGCGGACGAAGCTAACCGAGCTGGCAGGCGCCTTTGCGCAGGCTCGTGCCGCCGTGGTTGTGGATGCCGGACCACTGCACTTAGCCGTTGGTGTCGGCTGCCCCACTATCGCACTGTTTGGCAACGATGCCGATGGTGACGGGGCCAGCCCGGTTCGGCTTTGGGGACCGCGTGGCCGCAATGTGCTGCCCGTGGTGAGCCAGGAGAAGTGTACGGTCTGCGTGGAGAATCGCTTCAAGAACGCCGACTGCCTGGTAGAGGGGCATCCCTGTATGCAGGGCCTTACGCCGGACTCGGTGATTGCGGCACTGGCCCGGACCCTGGGTAAGTGAAGCGGATTCTAATTATTCGCCTGGGAGCCATAGGCGATGTGCTCATGACCACCCCGACGGTAAGAGCGCTCAAGGCGAAATACCCGGAGGCGGAGATTACCTATATCACCGGCAAAGGTCTGGGAACGGTCCTCAAAGGCCTCCCTGCTCTGAGCGAAGTGATGGAGTTCGACAAAACGGCGAAAGGGTTCCTGGCTCTAGCCCCGGAGCTACGCAAGCGGTCATTCAACCTCACGGTCAACCTCCAGCCGAGTATCAAGACAGGGCTTCTTCGAATGGCGGCAGGCGCAAAGCATACGCTGACCTATAAGCGTGACCATGCCTTTCACGCCGTGGAGAACACCCTGAAGACCCTGGAGCCACTGGGCATCGACCCGGCGGCCTGCTCTCGCTATACCGAGTTCGCGATTCCCGATGAAGCCCACCAGAAAGTGGACGCGCTTCTGGCAGAGCGTGGCATCACGGATAACTCCCCATTGGTTCTGGTAACGCCGGGAGCCACAGCCCCTTCCCGGCAATGGCCGGTTGAGAACCTGGTCGCGTTTTTAGACCTGCTCACGGAAAACCGCCCCACCTGGCATGTGGGGTTCTTCGGTGGTGGAGGCGATAAAGCGATAGCCGAGGCGGCGCTGGCGCAGGTCAGGCACCCGGAGCGCTTGCTGAACTTTATCGGGGCGACAAATCTGAAAGAATCCGGAGCGCTGTTAGTTCGCGCCAATGCCTTAGTGACCATGGATACTGGCCCTATGCACCTGGCGGCGGCTGTGGGTTGCCCACTGGTTGCCCTGTTCGGCGCGACCTCCACGAAGCGCACTGGCCCGGCTCCCCCTCCCCCAACGGCGCGCGTGATGCGAACACCGCTCACGCTGGTCCACACGGAGGGGTTGGATTGCGTGCCCTGTATGGAGCGCACCTGTAAACGGGGGGATTTAGCCTGTCTCACCCGCCTATCTCCTCAGGCTGTTCTGAGTGCACTGGAAAAACAACTTCTATGAAAACCGTGGTATTGATTCCTGCCCGGCTCGCGGCGACGCGATTGCCGGATAAGCCCCTTGCCGAGATTGCGGGTAAGCCGATGATCCAGCATGTCTGGGAGCGCGCCCGGAAAGCTCAGGGCATCGATGGCGTATTCGTCGCGACTCCCGACCAGCGTATCGCCGATGCGGTGGCTGGCTTCGGCGGCGAAGCGATTCTGACGCGTGCGGATCATCAGACGGGTACGGACCGGCTGGCAGAAGCGGTGGGTAAGCTGCCCGACAGCGTAGAAGTTATCGTAAACGTACAGGGCGATGAGCCTCGTATCGATCCAGCCACTATTGAAGCTGCTGCGGCTCCGCTTCTGGCGGATGCCAGTCTGGCTATGTCCAGCGCCTGCTGCCCGCTTCCCGAGGAGCAGCTTTCCGACCCGAACGCCGTGAAAGTGGTTGTGGCTCTAAATGGAGACGCGCTGTATTTTTCGCGCGCGGCCATTCCCTATGTTCGAGACTCCAGCGCCGGAGTGATTCCCAAGCTGCATATCGGGCTCTATGCCTACCGCCGTGAGTTTCTACTGGCGTTTCCCACACTGCCGCGCACTCCGCTGGAGCGGACCGAGTCTTTAGAGCAGCTCCGAGCACTGGAGAGCGGCTATCGGATTCGAATGATTGAGATAGAGCGTGCCCCGGCAGCGGTAGATACCCAGGAAGACCTGGAGCGAGTACGCGCCCTCTTTGCGGTAGACTGAGCACTGTGACAAGAACCGTAGAGATAACCGATTCGGTCGTGTTCGGGGGTGGGCGACCGTTTGGCCTGATTGCCGGACCGTGCGTTATTGAGAGCCTGGACCTATGCCGCGAAGTCTGCGGCACAGTGAAGGAAGTCTGTGAGAAACTCGGGATTCCCTTTATCTTCAAGGCTGCATTCGATAAGGCCAACCGTACCAGTAACACCTCGTTTCGGGGGCATGGCATGGAGGCGGGCCTTGAGGTTCTCAGCCAGATTCGCTCGGAGTTTGGCGTGCCAGTACTGACCGATGTGCACGAGAGCTATCAATGCGGCCCTGCCGCTGAAGTCGTGGATGTGCTCCAGATTCCCGCGTTTTTGTGCCGCCAGACCGATTTGCTGGTAGCGGCGGGAGAGACGGACAAAGCGGTACATATCAAAAAGGGGCAGTTTTTAGCCCCCTGGGATATGGCGCAGGCCGTCCGCAAAGTAGAGGCTACCGGTAATCAGAAGGTCCTGGTGTGTGAGCGCGGGGCTAGTTTTGGCTACAACACTCTGGTGGTGGATTTCCGCTCCCTGCCGCAGATGGCGGCGGCCACAGGCTGCCCGGTGATCTACGATGTCACGCACTCGGTGCAGCAGCCCGGCGGTCTGGGCACAGCCACCGGGGGAACGCGTGAGTTTGTGCCTGCGCTGGCCCGAGCCGGAGTGGCCATGGGGTTGGATGGGTTGTTCCTGGAGGTTCATCCGGACCCGCAAAACGCCCTGAGCGATGCCGCTACAATGCTGGCTCTGAAAGAGTTACCCGACCTGCTCGGTGTTTTGAAACAAATAGAGACAGCAGTAAAATAAAAACAGCCCGGAATTGCTTCCGGGCTGTTTTTTTTCGTATGGCCAGGCTTACGGCTTGGTATCGCCGCCGTTGCCCCAGATGATGTTGCTGATTGTATCAATCTGCTGGCTGCTGCCACCATTACCCCAGGTAATGTTGGCTGGCTTGGTATCCCCACCATTGCCCCAGATAATATTGTTGACACTGTTGATCGGATTTCCGGTAACAGCGATAACAATAGTTCTCCAGATGATGATGGAAGGTGTGGTGATCTGCTGGCCACCATTACCCCAGGTAATGTTGGACGGCTTGGTATCGCCACCGTTGCCCCAGATGATGTTGCTGATCGTATCGATCCGCTGGCTGCTGCCACCATTACCCCAGGTAATGTTGGACGGCTTTACTGGATCTGGATCAGTGATGGTGCCCCAGATGATGCTGGGTGTCTGAGCTTGTGCTGCCACCCCGATTGCCAAAATGGACCCTGCCACCAGGAGGCGTGCTAAGGACCTTCTCATTCTTTTTTCTACCCTCTCTACCCCTAAAACATGCCGAGGGGGGCCCCACCAACCTGACCCTCAGCAGTCCCACTATAAAAGGGAAGAAAGCGTTTGTCAATCGAATGTATAATTTTTCTTTATTGTTAGAAATACTGTATTTCAGCGTTCTCTGGCACTGGTTCGTGAAAAACTGATATTTTTGACAAGATCCAGCCCGCCGCCCCGCTGAATCAGTTCGGACACTGTCACAAAAATGTATCCTTTATCTCGCAGGGTACGAACAAGGCTCGGAAGCGCCTGAACAGTCGCCCGAATGCCATCATGCAGTAAAATTATCCCGCCTGGTGTAATATCGCGGATCACGAGGCGTTTTATATCTGCTGCAGTACGATTTAACTTGTAATCTGCGGGGTCATCGGTCCAGAGCACTGTCGTATAACCGTTTCGTTCGACAATTTTGAGAATCTCCGGACTGTACTCCCCGCCCGGAGGGCGAAACAGACGGCTGGGTGCGCCGACAATCGCTTTCAATAGATCGCGAGTGCGGTTCAGCTCGTTCGCGATCTCTTCGGTCGGAATCCGGTTCAAACGGTAGTGATTGAACGTGTGGTTGCCGATCTCATGTCCCTCTACAGCTATCCGCTGGACTAGCTCCGGATGGCGGCGAGCCTGCGACCCAACTAAGAAAAAGGTGGAAGGACAGTGTAGCTGTTTCAGTAAATCGAGAAGCTGGGAGGTCTTCTCGCCGTGTGGGCCATCATCGAAAGTCAGTGCGATATACGGTAGGTTCGGCGAACCAGAGACGACTCGGAGCAGCTTGATACCTTTCTGACGCTCCGCGTCATCCTGGGCAGCAATCTCCGCCAGACGCCGATAGTTGGTCTCTTTGGCTCCCTGACTTCCCTTGGTTGGAGGCATGAGTTTTCTCATTCTTTAAAATGGGGTAATAGAGTGATTGGACGAGGGCAGCGCTCTGGAGTATACTGCCTCAGATACGTTGAGCCTGGAATCTCCAGGCTCTCGTAGTTTTGCCAGTATAGCATAGCCCATGACGGCACCGCAGAGACTGTCCTCACCAAAGCCGCTGACCGGCTACCTTCGCCGTGTCCGCGAGGCGACTCCACAAACCTCGCTGGGAGATGCTATCGCGCTTCTGCGTGTCTCTCCGCATCGTGTGGTCCCCGTGGTGGCTGGTGGCCAGCTTGTTGGTCTACTTACCGAGCGCTGCCTGACCAGGGCGCTTCTGTCCGCACGTGATGATGTGGGACGAGAGGCTCTGCGCTCTTCACCAGTATCATCGGTTATGGAGCCGCCCGGCCCTACCCTGCTTTACACGGAGACTCCCGAAGCGTTTTTGGAGACCTGTGACCGATACGAGCAAGATGTACTGCCTCTGATTGAAGCGAGCGGGCGGTTCGTGGGTCTGATGGGCCGCAGTGACCTGATTGAAGACCTACTCACTCCGCCCCGAATGCCCCTGATTGGCGGCATGGCGACTCCCTTGGGGGTGTACCTCACGAGCGGTGCGGTGAGCGGCGGCACAGGCGGGTTTGCCCTGATTCTCTCCGGGCTACTTACGTCGCTGGTGCAAACTGGTCTGTTTCTCGGTCTCAACACTGGGGGCATGCTGCTGCGAGAGCGTGTACCGGCCTTATGGCTTACTTGGAGCAACCTGCCGCACCTGCTTCAAGAGTCACTGGGACCACTGCTGAGCGCTCTGGTTTTCGGCGGAACATTTCTAACCCTGCTGCGGTTCTCTCCGGTGGCGGGCTACCATGCTGCCGAACATCAGGTGGTCCATGCCATGGAGCGCGGTGAGCCGTTGCTGGTAGAGTCCGTGCAGCTCATGCCCCGTGAGCATCCACGCTGCGGCACGAATTTTATTGCGGGGGCAGCTCTGCTGACTGCGGGTAGCGCGCTGGTACCACTCATCGGCGTGCTGGGCTATGTGGTGGGCGCGTTAGCAGCACTGGCAGGTTGGCGTAGCTTCGGCGGCTGGCTCCAGCGGCACTTTACGACCCGCCGGGCCACACAGCAGCAATTAGAGAGTGGGATTCGGGCGGCCAATGAGCTACTGGCGAAGCAAGCGCGCCACGGTGATGAACCAGCAGGTGGATTGGCGCGGCTCTGGCGCTCGGGAATGGTCCATATCCTGCTGGGGTATGCCTTAGGAGGCGGTATCTTAGCGCTGCTGGGCTGGCTGTTCCCATCGCTGGGCAACACGCTACTACCGAGCTGGCGCGAGCTGCTTTCCTAGGGCGGAACGTCTCCCGGTAAAAATGCGCTGTAGTCACCGGGGCGATACATTATTCGGATAGATACTGGAAAAGGAACGATAGGTTCAACACGTGCTGAGAGCGACGATACTGGCCCGAGTGCGGGCGCTGGGTGGACAGACAGACGAGGTGCTTACCAGTCCTCTCCCTGAAGCGGGGGCATATCTGGTTCGGCTGCATGGCCGGGAGCAGGCGGAGCGTGTAGCGGCGGGGCTACGCGGCGACGGCGGCGAGAAGATTCGCCGCGCCGACCCGGTTGGCGAAGGCCTACTCTTTATTACGCCCGGCGTACGTGCCTATGAAGCGGCTCTGAGCGAGGTCGCGGAGGGCGCTGTAGCCCCGCTGCCCGAAAACGCACGCCGCAAAGTACTGCTGGAGTTTGTTTCGGCAGACCCGCACGGTCCACTTACTCTCACCCATGCCCGTGAAGCTGTTCTGGGCGATGCTCTCGCTCGATTGCTCACAGCGCGCGGCCACACGGTTCGCCGTGAGTTCTACTTGAACGATGCCCCGAACAATGCCCTGCGCACGTTCGCTCATGACGCGGCGGGCAAAGATGCCTCGCCCTGGGCCGCAACCGTGGCCGCACGTGCGACGGTGGGCTCCCTTCCCGAGCTAGTGTCTGCCGCGCGCGCCATTCAGGGCGAGACTCTGGAACAACTGGGGATTACATTCGATGGCGATGCCTCGGAGTTAGCCCTGCGTGAGAGTGGCGCTGTAGAGCGCACGCTTACTGAATTGGTAGAGCGTGGCTTTGCTGAAACACGCGGTGACTCGCTCTGGCTCCGCTCCTCTACCCTTGGCGACGATCAGGACCGCGTACTGAAGCGCGGTGAGTCGGCAACCTATCTGGCAGGCGACCTGGCCTATCACCGAGACAAGCTTCAGCGTGGTTTCAATCGGCTCATTGATCTCTGGGATGCCGATCACAAGGGCTATATCGCCCGTACCCATGCTGGACTCTCCGCGCTCGGCTCCCCACCGGATGCTCTTAAGGTGCTGGTCTGTGGCCCGGTACGCTGCCTAAAAGATGGTACCGAGGTCCGTGGTGGGCGCTATGGCAGCTTTGTGAGCCTGGAGGAAGTACTGGAAGAGTCCTCGCCAAACGATCTGCGCTGGCGCCTTCTGCGCACCGCTCCAGATGCCACTCTGGACCTGCCGCTGGGCGCCGAAAGCCCATTGACTGATATCCATAATGCTCTTGCTCTGGCCCGCCAGACCGCCCAGGGCGCTACCCCTACCAGCGCTCCGCTGGAGAGCGTGCTGGAGGTCCCGGCTTCCGCAGCGCTTCTTGGACATCTTTTAGAGTGGCCACGCCAGGTTCTGGATGCCACAGATACATTGGAACCCCATCGGCTCGCCCTTTGGGCGGAAGCACTGGCCAGTAAAGCCATGGTTGCCGGAGCGCTCAAGCATCCGCGCCTCGCCGAAGCCACTGTACGTGTGCTTACCCGCACGCTCGCCTTAGCCGGACTCACCGAGGAGGCCCCTCATGCATCGTAGTCGCCTGATCCCTACACTGGCTGCTCTGCTGGCTGTCAGTGCTGCCTATGCCGCCGGTACCTACACGGATGCTGTTGGAGAGAAGCATAAGTGGCGGATACAGAGCAACCATGTAATGGTCTGGGATGAGAAACCATTCGTCCCTACTGGTGGGCTGTTTCAGGTGAAGAGCTGGTCGCCCAAGGGTACCGATGAGGATTTGAAATCCGATCTCGAAGCTCTTGAGAAAGTCTCTGCGGCGGGCGTGCGGGACATCTATCTGCAGCCGACCAGCGGCGGTATCACCCGTGTCAATCCGGTCTATATTCAGAAGGTCATCGATGCCTGTGAAGCGCAGGGGCTGACCTATGGCATCTCGCTCTCCGATGGCCCACGCTCCGCGCTACTGGGCTATCAGGTACTTCCCAGCCGATATCGGCAGTCGGTAACCGCAGAAGGCGGGCTGCTCCGCTTCACCGTGCCGGATATCGCATCGGCCTATTATGCCCTCACGCTCGTGGAAAACGGGAACAGTTCAGGACAGGTGGTGGGCGAAGGCGATGCTGATTTAGTCGAAGAGGGCGCACGAGTCACCGTACCACCCAGCCCAACCTCGCAGGTACTGGTTCTCTATCCAGAGCGCATCTATCCTGCGGATAAGAGTCCTATCCCTAATCTCTGGGGAGGCATGGATGAGTACCGAGATCGCCTGCTGGCCCTGTTTGGCAAGATCAAGCTAGGCAAAGGTATGCGTTTCTTTACCGACCCTCTGCATAGTGATATCGACCTCTCTGGGGAGGCACAACAAATTGTCCCGACCTCGCGGGAGTTCTCGGGCGAGTGGGCTGCGTTTCTGCAGAAGCGTTATAAGAACACGGAGGATCTGGTTCGGGCTTGGCGACTCAAAGATGTGGAGCTCGGCAGCTTCGCTGAGGCAGCACAGCTGGTACCGCTCTTTTTCAATGAAAAGGGCTTTCACGCGTTTTATGACCGTGTCAAGGGTAAGCGCTACACGGCGGACCTGGCTCCGGTGTTCTGGAACGATTTAGACGATTTCAAGACCGATACGCTACGTGCTGCCACAAACGACCTGTCGGTGGCACTGAAGCGAGGTATCGCCGATGTTCCCGTCGTGGTTCGCAGCAAGGGCTACAACAAATGGCTCGCCTATGCTGTCGATGCCCGCCGCCCCGACCTGCAGCGCTTTGAGTTCGACGGACTGGGTATCGATGCCTACGGCAAGGGAGAAAGCGCGGCTATCTACAGTGGTGCCGATGTGTACTCTCAGGCCAACGACTCTCCAAAACCTCTCTGGCTACCAGTGCTTGCCACGCAGGAGTCCCGTGTGCCCGAGACCAATGCGCCTGGCTTCACCGATCAGCAGAGTCTCTATTCCCTATTGGACTCTCTGCGTAGTGTTGGTGCACGGGGATTCTACTTAGATGGTGTGCGAGTAACCGATCCCCTTCGCAAGCCCTATGACCTGTCTGCGGTTCCAGCGCAGCTTGGCTGGCTACCAGGGTATGCGAAGCAGATTGAGGCCACGGGCATCGCTACCGCCGCGCCGCCATCCAACATTGCGATTTTCTTTCCACGGCAGCTAACATCACTGATTCCGACGCCGCTGGAAGGGGGCGCATGGCTCCTGCCCACGGATAGCCGCAACAGCGCCCAGTTCAAGACCTATCACTTCGGCAAAGCGGGGCGCTGCTACTCCATGGACGACGGCGCGGGTACTGTCTTCTATCTGTTCAACCCCACCGGAGTCCGACAGATTACCCTGAAGGTGCCACCAGGTCTTAGTAAAGAGGCTCAACCCTACTGGCTTCCTGAAGACCGAGGTGTTCGTAAGAAAGACACACTCACCCTGACTATTGGCCCGCAGCCCGTGCGTCTCCATCGGTGGCCCGGTCTGCCAATTCCCGAAGAGGCGTTCGCGGAGCTTTCCGCGGAAGCACGGGATCTGGTCGCTCTGGCAAAGCAGCGCAAACTCCCTTCTCTGACCATTGTTAGCGCGGATTATGACCGTCTGAAAGCGAACTTCCGCTCGGACAACCCTGATGTCGCGCTGCTTACCCTTCAGGGGCTGCAGCGATTGGCGGAAAGGCTGCGCCGTGAGCTCCAACCCTTCGCCTGGATCGAGGCAGAGGGACTGTGGCGAGAGGATGGCGCGCTGGTAGAGCCAGCCCAGTACACCTTCGATCAGGTAGAGGAGCGATCCGGAGCGAGTGGTGGTCGAGTTCTTCTGGTGCGCGAGCGCCCGAATACCGGGCAGACCGCTACCGCAACCTACGAGGTCAATATCTCTCAGGATGGCACCTACAGACTCTGGGTCGCCAGCAGCCCGGATGCCAGCTTCAGCCTGCGCCTGGATGGGCTTCCCTGGGGGGATGGTGCCCGTGGTCCCAGACCGCAAGGAAAGACCTTCGGTTCGCCTCCGCTTATCTGGAATGAGTGTGGCCCGATGCTGCTTTCCCGTGGTTCCCACAAGCTGGAAGTCCGCGCCGGAGGCCCCATGGCTCTGGATGCTCTGCTTCTCACCCCTGGCGACTTCGTTCCGAACGGTCCGAATCGTCCACCATTCCTGGTCAAAGACGAGTCGAAAGATACGAAAGCCGACAAGGGCGAGAAGAAGCGCGACTGATGGCGATAGCGTGCCTGGGGGTGATCGTCGCCGATGTCGTCGGCACCCCCATAGATGCTCTGCCGGAGCGGGGTACCATCGGGCTTATCCAGCGTATCGAGCTGCATATCGGTGGGAATGCCGCCAACACTGCCGCATCTCTGGGCAAGCTCGGTGTGGGCGCAAAGCTCATTGGTAAGCTCGGCGACGATAACTTCGGGCGATTCTTAACGACTGCCCTGAAAAGTGCTGGTGTGGACTGTACCCCTCTGGCCCTAGCTACAGACGGCACACCAACCCCGGTATCTCTGGTAACCGTGCACTCCGATGCCGAGCGGAGCTTCCTGCACGCTCCAGGCACGAATGCCAAGTTCTCGCCCGCTGACATCGACTGGGAGAAACTTTCTGATGTCACCCTCTTTCACGTAGCTGGACCACAGCTTTTCCCCGCGCTAGAGGGCGCTCCCCTGGCCGGTGTGCTGGCCGAGGCGAAGCGGCGCGGCATGACCACTGTGCTGGATACCGTAATGAACCCGAACGGCATGAACTGGGAAGCGCAGGCTCTCTGCTTTCCCTATTTAGACTGGTTCGTGCCCAGCTTCGAAGAGATTCGGATGCTCACCGGAGAAACGTCTACCGAAGGCCAACTCGCCGCCTGCCGCGCGGCAGGTGCAACAAATGTCGCGATTAAACTTGGCGCTAAGGGCTGCTTTATCGCCGCGGAGAACACCGAGCCCTTCTTCATACCCGCTCTGCCCGTGACTGTAGTCGATACACTTGGGGCCGGTGACTCCTGGTGCGCGGGCTTTCTGACCGGACTCCAACGCGGCTGGCCCTTAGAGAAAACCGCTCGCCTCGCAAACGCCACAGGTGCTGCCTGTGTACAGGCGCTCGGCGCGGTAACCGGAGTCCCTCCCCTCTCCGAATTAGAAGCATCTCTATGAGAGTCCAGCAAGAAAAACGTCCGCTGGAGTTTCTGGCTGCGCTTCGCACCGTGCCTGCCAGAGCCCGAATCGTGAAGCGGCTCACAGCCTATGGCACTAACAGCAATGGACTGAAGCTGCGCCTGGGCTATGTGGCTCCGAAATCCGTGGTCTTACGCGGCACGGACCCTATGGGGAAAGAAGTCCTCTACTATCAAACCGATGGACGCACTACCCTGTATCGTGAGTCGGGTAAGCCTCCGGTGCGCGGAAAGTTCGGTCCCCTTCCCGCAGGTATGCCAAAGCTGGTGAGTTTTCTGCTGGGCGAGTACAGCCTCACAGATTATGGGCTGCCGGGCACAGAAGACGCTCCCCGACAATATACAGTCAGCAAAAAGAACTGGGAGAAGCGCCCTGTGACGCAACTGACCTATAAAGGCTCGGATTCTATCGGACGTGGGCAGGAAGGCGAACTTCTAATCGACCAGCAATCGGGTCTGCCCGTGTCGTTCGATGAGCGGCAGCTTGGCAACAGCCCTCGCGACGATGGCGATTACGCAGTCTGGGAACACTGGCCTACGCTGCAAGCAAAGTAGGAATCAGTACTAAAATAAGCGCCTTACATGGATTGATGTGCTTTCGTTGCTATGTCACCCCTGTAACGTCGGTTCCTGTGAAAGTGTGACAGAATAAAAAGTGATTTTTCTCTCTTAAATTACTTTAAAAATACATTGAACCCTACTTAAATAACTGCGTCTGTAGTTGCATAGGAGATTCGAAAGATGAACATTCGCAACACAGGCATAGCCGCCATCACACTTATTGCTGCTCTAGGGGCCACAGGCACCAACGCTTATGCACAGCGACCCGACTGGAATCGGAATCGGGGAGGTCGTCCCCCATTTACCGGGCGCAACCCTGGAGACAAGGTAAGCGATCAGCGAATGCGTGATGCCCGCAAGAAAATCGAGCAGGCGCAGAACCACCTCAGAATGGCCCTCCCGATCTACGATGGGAATCGCGTGGATGCGATTCAGCTGGCCGAGCTGGCCCAGTGGGAAATCGATACGGGCCTGGCCTGGGATCGCTGGAAAGAGCAGGGACGTATCTCTAACTTCCGCAAAGAGCGTGAAGGTCGCCGGGGCCGAACCTCGAATGAACAGGTTCGCCGCAGCAACGAGCATCTGATGGAAGCCAGCCGGATGCTGGACGATGCGATTCGCTTGCTAGACCGCGCGCAGCCGGACTACGGTGGACACCGAGCCAAGGCAATTGATGCCACCCGCAAGTCTATCCAGCAGATTCGTGAAGCTCTTCGCTCCGTCTGATACGAACCGGTAACGTAGCTCACAAAAGCCCTGAACTCTAGGAGTTCAGGGCTTTTGTTTTGTAATTGATAAAACCTTGACGTTTCTTTTGCATAGGAAGGAGTAGAAAGGAGAAGGAAACCATGAAACTTCGACATGCCGGCATTACTGCCACTGTTGCTTTACTGAGTCTGGGCGTAGTCGCTCAGGTGCAGGGTTCGGAGAATCGCGGCCACTCCTGGCAAAACGCCCAGCCGGACCGCAGTCCAATGGATCCGGCGAGCGACCGCCTTATGCAAGAGGCTTTCCAGCGCATCGACAGCGCCCTGGAACACATGCAGCAAGCATTGCCTATCTACAACGGACATCGCGAGGAGGCAATCGAGGATAGTGAGAAAGTGCAGTTAGAGATTCGCATGGCGCTGATGTGGGGTCGTATGTACGAGCCTGGTCGCAAGGCGAGTAACCTTCGGCGTACGCCCCGGCTCACCAGTGAGCGGGAGCGAAAGAGCCATGAGCATATGGTGAGTGCCGGTGTACTTCTAAGAGAGGCGCTCGACCAGTTAGAGCTGGCTCAGGCCGACTATGGTGGCTACAAACGCCGTGCCATAGAGAGTGCTCGGAATGCTGCTTTACATGCTCAAGAAGCGGTTAACAATACTCTGACCCGCGCCTGACAACACAACGAAAAACAACAAACCCCTCCGGATAGATTTCCGGAGGGGTTTGTTGTCGGAGAAACTCAAAACCTAGCTTGCGGTGACTACAGGAATCCTGGTCTTACCCATCTGTCCGTCACGCCAGATAGTCACCTCTGCCTGCTGCCCCACTTTAAGCGTGGAGACAACCTTGCGGAAGGCATCCACAGTCGGGGTCGGCTTGCCGTTCACGCTCAGAAGAACATCGTGCACTTCCATCATGCCACGGCGCTGACTCTGGCGAGCGCCCTGTAGCACGCTGGCGGCCTGACCGCGCGGGTTTATGATGGCGATACCATCTGGAATTTCCCCTTGCGATGCCTCGAACTCGGTCACGGTGAATCCGAGGTCCGGACGCTGCACGCTGCCGTTGCGCTTGATCTCATCGGCAATACGCATTGCGGTCTGAATCGGAATCGCGAAACCGATATTCTGGGCATCCGAGCGTACCAGGGTATTGATACCTACGACTCGTCCGCCCATGTCGATCAGGGCGCCACCGGAGTTACCGGGATTGATGGCCGTGTCGGTCTGAATCAGGTTCTCATACACACGCCCTTCGGTCTCTAATGGCCGCCCCAGTGCCGAGACGATACCACTGGACACCGATGCGGAGAGCCCGACCGGGTTACCAATAGCGATGACCTGCTGACCTGGCAGAAGCTTATCTTCCACACCTGGTAATGCATAGGGCAGGTTGTTCGAGCCCTCAATCTTTAGCAGGGCGATGTCGCTCTGGTGATCCGCACCCACGGGCCGCGCAACAAAGGTCCGCTTATCTGTCAGGTGAATAGTTACTTTGCCACCCGTGCTCAGAGCATCTCCCACAACATGCTCATTGGTCAGCACGTAGCCGCCTTCCAGCAGCACACCACTACCCTGACCGCGCGGTATCTCTTTGGTGACTCGCTGCGGATCATCAAAGAATCCGGTGCGAACATAACCGGTCACTTTGGCCGTGGTGTCTATAGACACGATAGCCGGTGCGACTTTCTGAACGACCTTCACAATAGGCTCACTACCCGCATCGTAGCCCGGTACAGCCTCAGCGCGAGTAGCTGGTGGTGCAACCACTGCACTCACCGACGGCGACTTGGCGACACACGCTCCCAACCCCACTCCCGCCAGAAGCGTTCCACCGTACATAAACAGTTTATTCTTCATGCTCATGTTATTTTATACGAGCTAGATTTTTTTAAAGTTCCCCAATTTCCCTATAATTTATTTGAGTGCTTTAGACTAAAGTAATTGCACTTCTTCTGCCAATTCAGGGTGTGATCTCCGGGTTCCACTCTATAGACGAGACAACTCGGAAAATCCGCTATAACTAGTCGTAACAAAAGAAAGGCCACAAGGTCTGAACAGCCGTGGAGCTTAAAGACAAACTAGAGACGATTCGTAAGAAATCCGAGATGCCCGCGCTGGGCTTCTGCCTGATTCGCGATGGTAAGGCAGAGGAGCCACTGGTACTTGGCACGCGCAAAATGGATGGCGATGACCCCGCCCTGGTCACGGATGCCTTCCATATTGGCTCCTGCACCAAAGCAATGACAGCAACTCTGATCGGGCAGCTTATCGAGCAGAAGAAGCTGAAGTACGAGACCACTCTGGGCGAGCTGTACTCATTTACCCCAGCCCTCTGGAAACCGGTGAGTGTGGCGCACCTGCTGGCGCATCGCAGTGGCATAGGCAAGCGCACCGAGCCGAAGGGACTCACCCTGAATGACTTGCACCGCTGGAAGACTACGGACAGGTTGAAGTGGCTGAGAGCACGGCTTGCCACCGCTCCCAGCAATCCCACCGGGGAAAAGTATGAGTACTCCAATGGCGGGTACTTGACCCTGGGCATTATCTGTGAAACCCTAACCAGAAAGCCCTGGGAAGTTCTGATGAAAGAGCGGATTTTCCAGCCGCTCGGCATTACGACTGCAGGCTTCGGGCCACCGCCACAGCTTTACCAGCATCGGTTCGAGGACAAGAAGTTCGTACCCTACTCCCCTACCGAGGGCTACGATAATCCCTCGCTCATTGCTCCTGCAGGCGGCTGCTACCTCACGCTCTCCGATTGGGCGAAGTTCGGCCTGTTTCACTTAAACGAAACCCCGAGTTTGCGTGCACTCCATGCTCCGGCGTTTGGTGGGGATTACGCTGGTGGTTGGGTTATAAACAAGGGCCAGCCCTGGGCAGGCGGCGACGCCCTGACCCATGGGGGTAGCAATGTGATGAACTACGCCGTGATATGGCTGGCCCCAAAGAAGGGCTTCGGGGTGCTTGCGGCTACGAATATGTACAAAGAAGGCATCGAGAAAGCGATGAACGATGTCGTGCTAGAGGGAATCCGGGCTGTGTTTTAAAGCTACGCCCGAGGGATTTCCATCCCTCGGGCGTGTGTCACTATTCCGCCTCGGGATAGGAACCTAACACCCGCACGAACAGGCTCTGTTCTTCCAGCAGTCTCAGTGCGCTTTCGACCATGGGGCTTTTCACGTGGCCCTGGAAGTCGATGAAGAACACATACTCCCACGGAGCGGCTTTAGTAGGGCGGCTCTCAATCATGGTCAGGTTGATGTCATGGGCATCAAAGGCGGCCATGGCGCGGAGTAGAGCGCCCGCTTTGTGCTGTACAGAGAAGAAGATGCTGGTCTTATCTTTGCCGCTCGGCTGCGGCACATTGTCACCAATGACTAAGAACCGGGTGCGGTTGTGGGGCGAGTCTTCGATATGCGCCTGGTAGAGCGGAATCTCATACAGACCGCAGGCGATCTCCGTGGTGATGGCTGCCGAAGTCGGGTCAGCGGCGGCAAGCTGAGCGGCTTTGGAGTTGCTGGTAGCCTCCACGTGGACCGCATGTTTCAGGTGCTCCCGAATCCAGGCGCGGCTCTGGGCATAGGCTTGCGGGTGAGCGTAGAGAGTCTTTATGTCACTCAGGGTTTCGGCGTGGGTGGCCAGGTTATGGACCACCTGAACGAAGACCTCGGCGCAGACTTTGAGCTTGGTCTGCGAGAACATATCCAGGGTGTAGGGCACTACGCCTTCGGTGCTGTTCTCCACCGGGACGATGCCATAGTCCGCTTCGTGGCGTTCGACGGCGTCGAAAACATCGGGTATAGTGTCACACGGCTTCAGCTCCGATGAGGTGCCGAACTTATCTAAGGCCGCGCGATGGGAAAACGTCCCCGCCGGGCCGAGATAGGCGATACGCATGGGGGCCTCCAGTGCCCGACTGGCCGAGATAATCTCACGATAGATTGCCTTGAGCGCAAGGTTAGGTAGCGGGCCGGGATTCTCTGCCGCAAGGCGCTCGAAAATCTGTCGCTCCCGCTCGGGTGAGAAGAACTGAGTCTGATTGCGCCCCTTGGTGTGCCCTACTTCCTGAACGAGGCGGGCGCGGTGGGAGAGTAGCTCGAGAAGCTGTGCATCGATGGCATCAATCTGTTTGCGAAGGTCTTGAAGGGACATGGGGTCGAGGCGATTATATCACCGTCCCCCACTATCGCCGGAGTCATCGAAGAGGGTAGAGTAGAATAAATCTATGCCGGACTGGTTTCGTCGCCGCGAAGACAATATCGCGGATTCCGCCCGTGAGGCGGTGCCCGAAGGGGCGTTTATCAAGTGCAGCAAGTGTGAGGCGATCCTCTATGTGAAGGACTTCGAGGCGGATCTCAAGGTCTGTAGCAAGTGTGGCCACCATCATCGCCTCAACGCCGATGAGCGCATCGGCATAACCGCCGACGAAGGCAGCTGGGAAGAGTTCGATGCGGCTACCATTGAGAGCCAGGACTTCTTGGAGTTCCCCGGTTATGCCGAAAAGCTCGCCCTGTTCGCGGGCCGCACAGACGGCTTGGTGACCGGCACGGCGGCCATCTCGGGCATCCCCTGTGTACTGGCTATCTCCGACTTCGATGCCGCTCGCCTGGCAGGCACTATGGGCAGCGTCTTCGGCGAGAAGTTCTGCCGGGCCGCCGACCGAGCGTTAGAAGAGCGGAGCGCCCTGATTACGTTCTGTGCGTCTGGTGGAGCGCGTATGCAGGAAGGTCTCACCAGTCTGATGCAGATGGCTAAGACCAGCCTCTCCGTGGCGCAGCTTGCCGAGGCTAAAGTCCCGTACATCGTTGTGTTCACCCATCCGTCTACTGGTGGGGCCGTGGCGAGCTATGCCAGCCTGGGCGATGTTATCTTTTCCGAGCCGGGCGCTACTATCGGACTTTCTGGCGAGCGCGTGAGTGCGCAGGCTACCGCCCAGAAGCCACCCGCGAACTTCCGGACTGCCGAGTTCGCCCTGGAGCACGGGCTTATCGACGATGTTGTAGCGCGGCGTGATCTGACCGCTACCCTGGCCCGCACACTCCAGTTCTTCCGTTAACAGTTTCTATGGATAACATGACGATTACCGAGTTCGAGAACTTTCTGGCCGAGCTCGATGCGAATATCGCTAAGCTGCGCGCCGCCGCTGAGCGCGCTGGCGACAAGTCCGCTGAGGCAGAGGCCACTCGCCTTTCCAAACAGCGCGACATTGCTCTGAAGCGTTTCTTTGAAAAGCTGACCGCCTGGGACAACGTGCTGCTGGCCCGCCACCCGGACCGCCCCTACTCCCAGGACTATATCGGCTCTGTTTGCGACGATTTCACCGAGCTACACGGCGACCGCCTCTTCGGCGACGATGGCGCTCTCGTAGGCGGCCTGGCCCGGTTCGCCGGGCAGAGCGTGGTGGTGCTGGGGCAGCAGAAGGGCCGAGACTTAAAGGAGCGCCAGAAGCGCAACTTCGGCTACATGCGCCCGGAAGGCTACCGCAAGGCCCTGCGCCTTATGCAGCTAGCGGGTAAGTTCCAGCGCCCCGTACTGAGCTTTGTAGATACCCCCGGTGCGGACCCGAACGTTGGCAGCGAAGAGCGTGGTATCTCGGAAGCTATCGCGCGTAACCTCCGCGAGATGTCAGTCCTACCCACCCCCACTATCGCCATTGTCATCGGTGAGGGCGGAAGCGGTGGCGCTCTCGGCATCGCGGTTTGTGACCGGGTGCTCATGCTCTCCCACAGTTTCTACTCTGTGATCGCCCCCGAAGGGTGCGCTGCTATCATCACCCGTGATGCTGGACGCGCCTCCGATGCCGCCCGCTGGATGCGAGTCACCGCCAAAGACGCTCTGGAGCTGGACCTGATAGACGAAGTCGTACCCGAGCCGCTGGGCGGTGCGCATAGAGACCCAGCCGGGGCCGCGGAAGCCGTAAAAGAAGCCCTGACCCGACATCTAGAAGAACTGAATGCGCTGCCGACCGCGCTACTTTTAGAGCAGCGCGCCGACCGCCTGCGCAGCATGGGCCGCTTCTTGGTAAAATAAGTGCATGAGTGCCGAGATTCTGGCTCCCGCATTGCCCACCCGTTTCCGCTTGACACGGTCACATGTATTCGTACTTCAGCGCTCCGGTCTGCTGGGCGATAGGCACTACGAACTCATAGATGGTGATCTCTTTGAAAAGATGCCTCAAGATAAGCCACATGCGACTTCGGTTAGGCGCACAACCCGCGCCTTTGATGCCATATTTGGCGCAGAATTCGTGGGAAGTCAGGCGCCAATAGTCCTTGATGACTCCAATGAGCCGGAACCAGACGTTTTTGTCACGCGCGATACCTACGATAGCTACTCGGACAATCCTACCGCAGCAGACATAGCACTGGTGGTAGAAGTCAGTGATTCAACATTATCTCTGGATAGAAATGCTAAGATGCGTCTCTATGCGGCGGCCAGCATACCCGAGTATTGGATTGTGGATATAGAGCATCGCCGCTTGTTGGTTTATCTGCAGCCTCAGCCAGATGGCTACGGCAACATGCAAACTCTTACAGAAACCGATTTCATTGCTTCTTTGCACTCTCCGCAGAATACGCTTGGCGTAATCGATCTATTGCCTTAGCCGATTTGCCGATCTGAAATAGGGTCGAATCAGTACGGCTACAACCGCTACAGGCACTAGAATCAGTGGTAGGACCAGCCACCAGCGCAGGCCAGATGCTAGCATCACGGCTAGCGAGGTAGCCAGCCCTACTACGCTATAGCCGGTCAATAAGTAACGAGACTTCGGGCTCATTTGCCTGGGCTTCCGACGCGTTTCCAGACGCTGGTCGAACTCATCGGAGAGCGACGGGGCTGATTTGCCGGAGAGAGAGCGGCGGAGGAATTGGTCAAACTCATCGGGTTCAGGCATCTTCGTAACCTTTCTGTTCCAGCATAGCACGCAGATTGTGTCTCGCTCGATGGAGGTAGGACTTTATTGTGTTCTGGGGCATTCCCAGCAGCTCGGATATCTCGGGAATAGAGTAATCCAGCCAGTAGTAGAGACGCAGGGCGGACTGATAGACCTCGGGCAGGCGGGCCATGCACTCGGCGATGGCTTGCTCTCGCTCCATATCGGGCACAGCGTTCGACGGGTCACTTCCAGGTGACGATAGCTCACCGAGGCTCTGGTAGCTGATATGGGGCTTTCGGTAGCGAACCCTAGCCTTCACGTTCAGGGTGTAATTGAACGTGACGCGGTACAGCCACGAGCTAAATTTCGCCTCTTTCCGAAACTTGGGCAGCGAGTGATGCACTCTTAGAAAGACCTCCTGGGCCACCTCTTCGGCCTCCCCTACAAAGCCTGGTCCCAAGAGAGAGACCGCCAACTGGAAGACCGGCTGCCGATAGCGGCGTACCAGGGTGTCGAAGGCGCCCTCATCGCTCTGGGTGCAGAAGCGAGTTACTAGCTCTTCATCGGAAGGCTCAGTATCCACGGTCGCCACGAGTGGCAAAATACGCGAAGATGAGTCCGCCGCCAATGAACGCGATGGGTAGCGGCGCGGGCCAGTTAGCGCTGCCCCAGGGTAGGAGCCAGAGCATGAGCATTGTGCCGAGCGCGAAGCTGAGCAGTACGACTCCTATGATCAGCATGACTCTGTAATCCGGCGGTGGCGGCACGCGATGGAAGAGCTGATCCAGAGGTAGCTCCGGGAGTGGGATGTCTTTCTCTATTGCGGTCAACCGCTCTTTATGCAGAATCTCTAAGGTGCGCTGCCGCTCCCGATATTTCAGGTACTGATAGCCAAGAAAGGCGGCGACCAGTGCGAGTACCACGATGCCGTCGCCGATGCTGTGACTCTGAGCCATGTCTTTCATTTCCTCACTCGTTTAGACAAGGGAGTGTAGTGAAACGGTTGCAGAACGGCAGAATCTCGAAAATTGGTGGTACAACAGCTACCTGCCCCACATGAAGAAAACTATCCTTCGGATTGCCATTGCAGCGTGTAGCATTGTGGCCGCCATTCACCTGCTCAATCTTGCGGCTATGGGGCTCATGTTCGGTGGCATGCCAACACGGCAGCATCGGCAGCTTGAGTCTCTGTCGGATGAGGCAATCTATCGAATGCAGCAGAACTACAAGCTCTCGGTGGAGCTGTCGCTCATAATGGTCCCGCTGGCGTCTTTTCTCTCGGTCCGGTTGAAGAAGGCTGGCAAGTAGATCCGCTACTCCGGAACTATTTCGAGTATTTCTGTCGATACAATAAATTAGATGGAGATACTGGGGTACTCGCCAGGCGCGGTTCTGGGGCTGTGGCTGCTGGGCTTTGCGGTGGGCACGCTGGGCACTCTAATCGGCGCGGGTGGCGGCTTCCTGCTGGCTCCCGCTCTCCTACTTCTCTACCCGAACGAACGCCCCGAGACGATTGCCGCTATCTCCCTGGCAGTGGTGTTCTTTAACGCAGCCTCGGGCTCTTTCGCCTATGCGCACCAGCGCCGAATAGACTATCGGTCCGGGCTCATCTTCGCGGCGGCTTCCGTGCCGGGTGCACTGCTGGGAGCCTATAGCACGAACTTCCTGCCCCGTAAGGTCTTCGATATGCTCTTCGGCTGCCTGTTGTTGCTGGCTAGGTGCGTTCGTGGTTTCCGGCGCTCGGCGGCAGCAAGAGTCGGCTATCTCCGCATGCCCTATCGAAGGGGAGACCAGAGCAAGCCTCACGGATAAGGCGGGAGAGACCTACACCTGGTCGTACTCCATGAGCAAGGGAGTTGGTATCAGTTTGGGGGTGGGCTATCTCTCCAGCTTGCTCGGTATCGGGGGTGGCATCATTCATGTACCCGCGCTGAACCGCTTCTTACGGTTTCCCGTGCCGGTTGCCACAGCCACGTCGCACTTTATTCTCGCGCTCACAGCACTGGTAGGCACGATTGCCCATATTGGTATGGGAGCCTTTGCTCATGGTTCCCGACGGACTGCGTTTGTATCGGTTGGTGTGGTACTGGGTGCGCAGCTCGGCGCCTGGTGCTCCCATCGCATCCAGGGGAATTGGATTTTGCGCGGGCTGGGCGTGGCGCTGTGTTTAGTCGGTGTCAGGCTACTGGTCACTCACTGAGCAAGCCCATGGCTATTTTTTGTTGGGCTGGTAGATAAGAGCCAGAGTTCCGGAAGCGAGCGTTTTGCTTTCCACAAGCCGTAGCTTCGTTGGAGGTGTCCCATCCGGGAAGAACCGTTTTCCTCGTCCCATTACAAAGGGTTCGACTAAGAAGCGGTACTCATCGATCAGATCCGTGCACATCAGCGATTGAACCAGGCTCGCGCTACCGTCGATAATGATGTCCTTGCCCGGCTGCTGTTTCAGCTTGGCGATCTCTTCCACTACATTCTCTGAGATGATCGTGGATTCTTTCCAGGGAGCGGTCGTGAGAGTAGTGGAGACTACGTATTTTTGCATCCGGTTTAAGATCGGGCCGGGACCATCGCCGGTCGTTTGTGTGGACCAACCTGGCCAGAGCATCTCATAGGTAACCCGGCCCATCAGGTATGCATCGCCCTGCGAATACTGTTCCAAGATGTAGTCCATCCGCTCGGGGCTGTTGGTGTTCTGCCACCAATCCTCCATCGTCGTTGCGTCATAGACACCATCCAGCGTCATCCACGCCTTCACCCAAAGTTTTCTCATATCAACACCTCTACTCTAACGGGCCTCCTTGATAAGGAAAGCACCAAGTGAAATCCTTTCATTTGCTTCTCTCCGTGATACAATCCCCTGGCTCCTATCGAGGGGCATTGTTAAAAAACACTTCCATGAAATCCAAGCAAGCCACGGCGGACTCAGGCAGTTTGTCGCGGCGGGCGCCCCTCCTCCCAAACAGGCAGTAATGGCTAGCGGGTAAGGACGCCCGCTGCTTCGCACTGTTTGACCTCCGCTGTCGATAACATCCGCGCTGGAACCTTTTTTTGGCTCCGGCGCGCTAGAAAGGTATCGCCATGCCACCAACAACGATCATCGAGGAGAATGCCTCGGTGCTGCTGAAGAGCGGGTCCATACTGCCCTGGTAGCGGGAGAAGAGACGGCGCTCAAAGAATCCCTGGCCGACGCCCACCCCGCAGACCTGGCGGAGGTCATGGAGCGCCTGGGCAATGAAGATGCGCTGCGGGTCTTTCGTGCGCTGGACGCCGAGCGTGCCGCCGAAGCCTTAGACGAGCTGGACCCGGATACAGCCCGGTTCTTCTTAGACAACGAGGTGCCAGAGCGAATCGCTTCTCTTCTGGACCTGTTGCCCATGGACGATGCCGCCGAGGTGCTGGCAGAGTCCGCCACTCCGGAGCGGCAGGAGGCCCTTCTCCGTCAGTGGACCGACCAGGAAGACGCCGCTGAGGTACGCGAGCTACTCTCCTACCCCAAGAGTAGCGCCGGGCGCCTAATGACCGAGAAGTTCGTGCGTGTAGCCCCCAATCTCACAGTAGAAGAGGCGTTTGGTGTGATTCGCCACGCCGACCCAGAGGTGGAAACGCTCTCAGATCTCTACGTGCTGGAGGGCGAAGAGTTGATGGGGGTTCTTTCCCTGCGGGAATTGGTCCGCGCCAGCCCGGCCCAGAAGCTCTCGGAGATTATGACCACGAATGTGATCTCCGTGCGAGTGGATACCGACCAGGAAGAGGCCGCGCAGCTTATCGCCAAGTACGACTTCATGGCGCTCCCGGTAATACACGCCAACGGCACTATCGCTGGAATCATCACGGTAGACGACATTATCGATGTTCTGACCGAGGAACAGACCGAAGACGTTTTCAAACAGGGCGCTATCTCCGCCGAGCCGGGCGTCTTGAACGCTCCCTATTTCTCGGTGCCTATCTGGCGGGTAGTGCGGAGCCGGGTGGGCTGGTTGGTGTTACTGTTCGTTGCGGAGACCGCTACCGGCGCCGTGCTACGGCACTTTGAAGACGAGCTGGCCAAAGTGGTTGCCCTGAGTTTCTATGTACCGCTCTTAATAGGCACTGGAGGCAATACCGGCGCGCAGACAGTGTCTACGATTATCCGTAGTATCGCCCTGCGAGAGATTCGTGGCCGTGATACCGGACGAGTACTGGCCCGTGAGCTGCTCTCCGGGGTACTTCTGGGCCTGCTTCTGGGCGGTATCGCGTTTGGGCGGGCTATGCTCTGGGGCAGCGGTCTTCAGCTCTCTCTGGTAGTTGCGCTGAGTATCCTGGCTATCTGTACCTGGGCCAATACGATTGGCTCGTTGATTCCACTGGCGGCTACAAAACTCAAAGTAGACCCGGCGCTCGTATCCGCGCCGCTTATTACCACACTGGTAGATGCCACCGGGTTGGTCATCTACCTCACTGTCGCGCGTATGCTGCTCACTCAGCTACACTGAATCCGTGTTCCCAGGGGCTTGTGGGACCCCTGGGACCTCTGTACCATTTTCGCATCCTCTGGAACCCGATAGCCTATTTTCCACTAGGAGACCCTAGAAAAATCGGGAGAAGTTTATGATGCGAAACACCGTTCTCACCATTGCCGCAGGTACGCTTACCGCTTTGACCGCGCTGGCTGTGTCGCCCGCACAGGCCCAGTACACCAATCCGTACACAGGGCGGACGTTTAACAACCCGAACTCTTCGCTGCTGGATACTGCCATTCTGGGGGCCAGCCGCAGCATGATGCTCAGCAATAGTCTGTTTTCTGGCAGCACTTCCGCGCGGATACTGGCGCAGCAGGTGAAACTGGGTCAGCAGATCATCAAGAGGGGTAAGGCAACGACTCGTTATACGGCGCGCAACCCGTTTCCTATGGAACTCTGGCTCAAGCGCGTAAATCCTTCCGCACGCGAGCAATGGGCTGCCGAGGCCAACGTTCAGAAGACGCTCTGGGACCAGGAGGCCCGAGCGCGCGGAGCAAATATGAACGACATGGCCGATGCCCTGGGGCTAACGTTCATCATGGGCTGGGAGGCGCAAACAGGCGGCCAGAAGGCGACAACGGCACAGTTCAAGGGTATCTCTGCGGACTTCCGTCAGATGCTACTGAAAGATGCCTACTTTCAGGGTATGAGTCAGGCAGATCGCCAGATGTTTATCGAAGGTAAGCTCCTGGATTCTTCAGACAAGATACGCTTGCTGCGCGAGGCGAAGCGCATCGGTGATGCTACGATGCTCCAACAAGCGCGCGATGGCGGGAAGAAAGTGACCGACTCCTGGCTCCCCAAGGGTAAAACCCACTACGTGCCGAATCCATCAGGCTTTACCGACGTAAAGTAGCTTGGGCGAGTAGTCCAGGCTCCAGGCAGGACACTGGCGCCCTAAATAATGGTGTTAGATTTCGGTATCGTTCCATTCGCGCAAGGCCCTGCCGGGGATGTGGCCCTGGTGCGGGGCCTTCGGGGTTTCGACTCGTTGCGCCACATAGATTCCCCGGTGCCCGGAGAGGATATAGGAAACGATACAGACGGCTAGCAACGGCATAGCCATAGGCGCACCGAACAGCTCGATGCCCATGAGAGCGCAAGCCAGTGGTGTATTCGCGGCCCCGGCGAACACTGCCACGAACCCCAGCGCCGCAAAGAACCCGACAGGCTGATGAGTAATAGTCGCGAGTGCTGCTCCCAGAGTCGCACCGATAACAAACAACGGCGTGACCTCTCCCCCCTTGAAGCCACTACCGAGAGTCACGACGGTAAAGAGAAGTTTCAGGGCGAAGGCGAATAGAATCACGCCGCCGGGCTGAAATGCGCGCTCCAGTATAGGTAGAGAGAGACCCAGGTACTCCCGACCAAAGAGCTGTGCCAGAGCGATAACGATCAAGCCACCCACAGCTGGGCGCAGATACGGATGCTGTGGCAGTAGCTTTTTGAAGCCGTGCCCGAGCACTTCTGTAGTCATAGAGAATAGCGCTGCTACTCCAGCGGAGAGCACTCCCAACAACAGAATCCCGCCCCAGAGGGTGGGAGTAGCACCGGAATTTCTCCCGCTGTATAGATGTGATGTGTGATGCCGAGTGCCTTGCACACCACATCGCCGATGTAGGCGGCCACGAAACACGGCAGCAGTGCCTCAAAACGAATTAGCCCCAGTGAGAGGACTTCCATACCGAAGAGAGTGCCCGCCAGCGGGGTGCCAAATACGGAACTGAACCCGCCGGAGATGCCACACATAAGAAGCAATCGGTGCTCCTGTGTGGAGAGTTTCAGAGGGCGCTGAAGCAGGCTGGCGAGCGTCCCTCCCATCTGGACCGCCGTTCCCTCTCGCCCGGCAGAGCCACCGAACAAATGAGTCCAGACCGTGGCGAGCAACACCATGGGCGCCAGGCGAAATGGAATAGATTCCGCGCCGGATTCCTGGTGAATTCTATCGAGCAGAAGGTTACTGCCCCCCTCGATAGGCTTGCCGAAACGCTGATAGACCGCTCCCAGCACTAGGCCTGCTATAGGTAAAGCGTAGAGTAGATTGGCATGTGTTTCTTGAAGGCGGGTGGCACGCTCTAAGAGATTCAGAAACAGCGCGGAGGCGCTTCCACAGAGCAGCCCAACCAGCGCCCCCAAGAGTGTCCAGCGACACAGGGCGCGGTAGAGCGAAATGACTTCGGTAAGTCGAAACGACGGCATTACAGTTCCTGTACTTGCTGCCGCATGGGAGGGAGAGATGGCGCACTCCCACGGCAGCCGAGTTCTACTCCACAAACGCAGAGTGTCGGTGTCCGTAGGAGTCATCAGCCGTGTGGGGCGGTTTGTCGGGTCAGCGCTAAGCTAACTCAGCCGGGCGAACTCCATGCCCGTTGGAAACTAGAATATCACAAAAAAGCCATGGCGCCCCAGGACTTCTTCAGGGAGCCTGTGGTGACGTATCGTCCGGTGGTGTCGGTCCTTGCCCCGATGCTTTCGGCTCTTTTGTGGCGCTCTGGGTAATGGCAATTGCTACTTCCGGGTCGCGAAGCACGCCTTCCTCACTGCTTGGAGTCACCGCCCCGATAGCAGCGACCATTAAACTGGATGCGAGTATCCGGCGGCGGTCAGTTTTGTCGTTCATGAACTCTCCTTTGTACCAGGAGCGTTGCCAGTATAACAACTAGTTCCCTAGACACGCATCGGGGCTCGCTTCCCATTCAGTAACACTCCCAGCAGCGTGTGGCGCACAAAGAGCTGATAGGACGCCAATAAGGCAACTACAGTAACTCCAAGAATCACAAGGAGCTTTACTACCAGCGGCAACGCCAGGTCTCGCAGGAGAAGCTGGAGGGCAACGATCAGTGGCAGATGCGCGATATAGAGCCAGTAGCTGGAGTCAGAGAGATACCGCAGCGTGGGGCTTTCTTTAGCGAGAAAGCGACGTGCCAGCCCCAGGCACCCGCAGATCATAAACCAGGTATAGCTGACCTGGGTAGAGGCAGTCATTTGGGCTGGCATGCCTAGTGTCACGATTCCCAGCGGCAGGAACACCGCCAGCGCAAGGCTTAGTGTCAGCCACCAGCGCCGTCCCAGAATACCCTCCGTATCTCCGGCCTCATAGTAAAGCGCTCCGAAGAAGAAGAACACACCGTAGTAGAACAGTAGATGCGGTGGCGGCACTAGCCCCATGGCGGTGTCCGCACCGAAAGCGGGCATCAGTGTGCCCATAAAGAGCTGCGGTAGCACGGTCAAGGGAATCACCCATGCATAGCGGAGCGGCGAGACCACCCACTTCTGGGGAATGCGAACTCTACTTGAAATACGAGTCCAGAGAGCGAAGAAGGGCAACAACCAACACAGAAACCAGAGGAACCACAAATGCTCGAAGATAGGTGTGGAGAAGCACTGAGCTTTCAGAAACTCCCCATAACTCTGCCTCAGAGAGTCCAGCAGTGGGATCTTTCGAGGTGTAGTAGGCGGCAGGAGCTTGCGGCATCGTTCCCGCCCGGCGTCGATATCCCTCTGCGAGTGTGGAGGCAGCCCGAGCAGGGTTACCAGTCTCTGTGTGGTGGCAGTGCCTATATAGGCAAGCTGCCCCGGCGTATAGTCGTCGCGGGTGCGTATCGTAACATTCGCACCGTGTTTGAGCAGTACAGTCACCACGTCGTCCTGCCCTAGCAACACGGCGCTATGGAGCGCTGTAGAGCCACCGGTGTTTAGCCGGTTCACCTCCGCCCCGTTCTTCAAGAGCAGCTCTGCCACAGCGACATCGCCACGAAGAGCGGCCCAACTCAGAGGAGTGGCGCCGAATTGCTTATCCGGCGTGTTCACATTGCCTCCGGCAGCGAGTAGCCGCTTCAGTGCAGCACTATCTCCTTGCACGGCAGCCTCTACTACCGTCTTCGGCGGCGCGGATTTCGTTGGCGCAACTCTACTCGGCGACTTCGCTGCAGCTTTCACTATCTGGCGGTATAGCGGCACGATTGTGAGCGTACCTAATACACATGGCAAAAGAATCCGCAGTAAGCGATGCCGAATCACTCCACTCAGCCCGTAGCGTCGCCAGAGCAAGGCAGTAAAGAACCCGCTGACCAGGAAGAACAGCGGCATACGGAATCCATGGATCAGGAGCACCAGCGCTCCCATTGCCGGAGTCGCGGTGTTATCCTGTATTGGCCAGAGCCCCGGAACAAAGGTCATGATGGCATGGAGAACGATCCCCAGGAGCATGGCCAGCGCCCGCAGCGCATCCAGGTCATGCCGTCGTGTGTCCCCTGTTGATGAAATTGCACTCATGCCCTTTAGACAAGATCGACATTTTCCACGGTTGCAGAGCGCTCCTCCTGTTCTAGGAGTGTCGGATTCTTGCCACCTATGCTACGATTCCGTGTCATTTCAGCATGGCGAAAACTGATCCTTATTCCTTTCGCTTTCCCGAACCCGGCCCTGCGTCTGAGTCGAGTGAAAAGAGGCTCGCACAGCAGGCGCTCTTCGATTTTAATGCAGGGCGTTACAAAGAAGCCCTGGAAAAGATCAATACCCTGCCTGATGGTTATTATGCCTTCGATGCAGTGATGGTACTGATCGAGCTATTCGGGCTTCGAAAACAAGACAGCCTATTGAAACACAAACAAGACAGCCTATTGAAACACAAAATAGAGCAGCTCCAGAAACGAGCCGTTTCCGATGAAGAACGGATCTACATAGATGGCATGCTGTGCTACATGGAAAGTAACTACGATTGTTGTTTAGAGAAGCTAAAACCATTGCTGGGCACGATGCCCAACAATCAACTGATCGCCAACAGAATCGCAATCTCGCATGCGATACTGAACGACTACACAAGCTTTGATTCCATGTATGACTATATGGTCACAAATAGTCTAAAGACGAACCGCTATGTCAACTTTTACCATGGAGTCTCATTGGTCCAACACAGGCGGTACTCTGAGAGCAAAGGGTTCTTTGATATAGAGTCCCCAGTGCCTTTTATCAAGCGGGAATCATTGAGGTATCGCATGTACATCGCCGTACGTGAGAAAGCCTACGCGGAATCGTTCCGGTACTACAAGATTATCGTCAAAGATATCTGGCGCAAGAAATAGTAGCGGATAGTAAAAAGCCCCCCATTTCTGGGGGGTGGTGAATTGGTTAATAACCAGGACTAGACATCCACACGTTTCATGCGCTCGATAGCCGGGTCTAAGACCATCTCTAGCTTGCCGTCCATCACCTCATAGATACCGGTTGCTACCTGGTCGATGAGGTACTGATCGTGGCTGGACATCAGGATGGTGCCCTCGAACTGGCGCAGAGCCTCGATCAGGACGTCGCGGGCCAGTGGGTCCAGGTGGTTCGTCGGTTCGTCGAGGAGGTAGAAGTTCGCGGGGCGCAGCAGGAACTTGGCAAGGGCCACACGGGCACGCTCGCCACCGGAGAGCACACCGACCTTCTTGAACGGCGCATCTTCCCCACGGAACTGAAGGCGGGCCAGAAGGCCACGGGCGAGCTCCTCATGCTTACCCTCAACACCGGCCATTGTTTCTTCAAAGACCGTGTTATCTTTCACCAGTGTCTCCGCCTGGTGCTGGGCAAAATATCCGATCTCAGTCTTCGCGTTCACGGTTACGGTACCCGCAGTCGGCACTTCCTGCTGAGCAACTAAGCGAAGGAGAGTAGACTTACCCACCCCGTTTGGTCCGATGAGAGCGATTTTATCCTGGCGCTGAATATCCAGGTTGATGCCGTTCAGGATCGTCTTCTCGCCGTATTTCTTCACCACATTTGCGATCATCACCGGCTCGGGAGCTTCACGCGGCGGCTCGGGGAACTGGAGGTAGATGCTGCGCGGCTTCTCCTTAGGCTTGGGCAGCATATCTATCTTCTCCAGCTGCTTCACACGGCTCTCCACCATGCCCGACTTGGACTTGTTACCACGCCAGCGCGCCACGAACTCTTTCCAGTCCGCAATCTCGCGCTGCTGCGCTTCCCAGGCCTTGAAGTCACGCTCGTATTGCTCCTGGCGCTGCTTCTCGTAGTCGTCGTAGTTACCGTTGTAGATCTTGACGGTTTGTTCGTCCACTTCCCAGATCTTCTCGGCGACTACATTCAGGAACTCCACATCGTGCGAGATGCAGATCACAGCACCGGGGTAGCTGGGAATGTAGTCGTACATCAGCCAGTACTTGGCCGATGTATCCAAGTGGTTCGTCGGTTCGTCGAGAAACAGATAGTCGGGCTCGGTCAGCAGGAGTTTGGCCATGGCGATACGCATCTGCCAGCCCCCAGAGTAGGTGTCCGTTAGTCGGTCGATAGCGTCCAGTTCGAAGCCGAGACCGGAGAGCACCCGCCCGATGCGCGCGTCCATGGTGTGCGCCTCTACACGGTGCAGGTCCTCGCTCGCTTTATCGAGAGCGGCCAGGTCAGACTTGCTGGCATCGCCGCTGCCCACGGCATGGCTGGCGGCCAATAGTCGAGCTTCGATGTCAGCAACGTTTGGAAACGCGGAGCGCATTTCCTCACCAATGGTGACGCCCAATCGGCACTGGGATTCCTGGTTCAGGTAGCCCACGGTGCGGCCATGGCGATGTACGGCGCCTTTATCTGGCTCTTCCAGTCCGGCCAGCATCTTGATCAAGGTCGATTTGCCCGCACCATTGAGGCCCACGACCCCGATGCGCTCCTTATCGCCCAGATGCAGCGTAATATCCTTGAGCACATCTTGCGGCCCAAAGCTTTTGTAGAGTTTTTCAGCGGTCAGCATAGTTGTTTATTGTGTTTTGTATCGTGGGCGATGCGCCGCGAGTTAAAACCCGGCCTGGAGCGTGCCCATGCCTTTTGAGGGCGAATGAGGTGATTCCACATGAAAAAGCCCCTGCGCCATACTGCGCCGGGGCCGTCCTCGGAAACCTGTCCATTTTATCTTGCCTGAGGCAGTTTTGCCATCTGCCCCCTATCCCCCAATAATGGGGGCACCAGAACAGGCATCCTTGCCTGAGCCGCTTCGCGACGTTATCTCGCTTGCCAATAAGCCTGCGCGTTAGCGCCAACAATGCTGCGGAGCAGCTAAAGCTGCCCGCAGGGCATTCTTTGATCGGGTGCCCCCATTATTGGGGGATAGGGGGCATTAACGCTGAGGGACGCACTAGCGATGAAGCAGAAGGATAGCCCCAACTACGGCCTTGGGCTTGCTGCTGGGCTTTCTTCGGGAGCTGGTGTAGCTGCTACGGGGTCTTCCGGGCCATAGTCGCCGTGAGAGATAGAGCCGCCCAGGAAGCCGACATAGCCAATGCCACCTGCCACAGCCACAGCCACCACTAACCAGAGCCAGAATGGGAGACCTCTCAGCTTGTCTCTTACACCTACGCGCCAGAGTGCCAGTACCAGCGAGACGCCACCGAAGACAAAGGCTAACAGGCGGTGCAGGTTGACCACATGCTCCGCTTTGGAGCCCGCTTCTATATAGGCGCGGTCATCTTCCTTCACACCGAACCAGCCGACGACACCCGCCTGCCCGGAAAGCACCGACGGGATGGTGAACAATGCACCAAGTAAGAAACACCAGAAGGCGACGGTGCGCCACCCCTCTTTCTTGAAGAGAATCGCCCCCACATCGAAGGCAACTGCGATCATGATCAAGACGATGGGAAAGTGAGTCGATGCGCCGTGTAGGTGCTTCCAGAATGCCATGTTTACCTAACTCTATCTCTTGGACGACGGCTACGTCAAGTTCCTTCCCATCTATTAAAGATTTCCTATTCTCGCAAAGAAAGAGTTCCTTCTCACGAAGGAGCGCGGCGGGAATACCATCGATTCCGTGTTGGGCGAAGCTCCCACTGTACTGCCAAGAAATTGCCGCTACAATTGCACTATGGCATTGGCGTGTTATGGATTGGCCTGTTTGCTCAGCGGACTGGCGTTCTGGCTAATGGGGCGTCGCCATGGGCTGGTCACCAGGGAAATCGCATGGTTGGCGTCGGCGTGGCTGGTAGGGAGCGTCCTGGGCGCGAACCTGGTGCAGCAAGCGTTGGCCTATGGAGCGCCGGGTAGCTCCGCACTGGGTGGATTGGTGGGTGGCTGCCTCGCGGTGTGGGGCGCGAAGAAGTACCTGGGCATAAACCGTCCCACCGGAGATGTCTTCGTGGTAGCCCTACTGGTCGGAGAAATGGTGGCGCGCTGGGGGTGCTTCTTCGCAAGGTGCTACTATGGGCGCGAGTGCTTACTTCCCTGGGCGGTTTACCAGCACGATGCCCTTCGGCACCCCACGCAGATCTATCTCTCGCTCGTCTGCGGTTTTACATTGATTGTTTTATTTCTAGTGGAGCGCAAGCGACCTCCCGCGAACACTCTCTTCGTGGTTCAGGGGCTTATCTACCCGCTTCTGCGCTATGTAGTCGAGCTTTACCGCGAGCAGGAGCATCTCTACGGCGGCCTTGCTGCTGCGCAGTGGGCCTGTCTGGCAGCCTTCCTTTACTTCGCCTGGCAAGGCGAACAGCTCTGGACAAAGACAAGCCATAGTTGGCTGTTGCAAGAGAAAACGCCGGGAAGCACGATTTAACGTTACAATGCAGTAATGGCATCGGTGCTCTACGGGCTTGCCTATCTCACCGGCGCGCTTGCCTTCTGGCTTATGGCGCGGCGGCGCAGGCTCGCCACGGAGGGCATGGCGTGGGTTGCAGCAGCCGGGCTTATGGGCGGATTGCTTGGTGCCAACCTGGGGCAATGGATAGCCACTGGAGGCACACCGGGGAAATCGGTACTCGGTGGTTGGCTGGGTGGCTGGCTCTCTGTGTGGGGTATGAAGAAGTACCTCAAACTCAATCGCCCTACGGGAGACCTGTTCGCCATCGCCCTACTTGCCGGAGAGACCGTGGGGCGCTGGGGCTGTTTTTTTGCCGGTTGTTGCCACGGGCGTGAGTGCCAATTACCCTGGGCTATCTATCAGCACGATGCCTGGCGCCATCCCTCACAAATCTATCTCTCCCTGGCCTGTGGCATCACACTGGGAGTACTGCTGCTAGTCGAGCGTCGGCGCCCCAAAGAGAACACACTCTTTGTACTACAGGGGCTTATCTACCCCCCCATCCGTTTCGCCGTGGAGTTCTTCCGCTACAACGAAAAACTCTACTTTGGTCTCTCTACCGCTCAATGGGTCTGCCTGAGTGCGTTTCTCTATTTCATCTGGCGAGGGAGGCAACAATGGACAACAGGCCAGCTATAGGATTAACGATTCTGGGTTGGTTGTCCGGGCTGTTCCTTGGTTTGACACTGCCATGCACTGCCGCTTATATGGGTGTCTATGTTAGTTACATTATTCCCTTAGGTGGTGAATATGGCATTCATTCTGACTATATTGGATCGTTCATAGTCCTTTGCTTTCTGTTAGTCGATGCTTTGCTTATTGCACTGGGTTGCACCGGCTGGAGGAGAACTCCTTTTCATCGGGGGCTGACAGTAGGAGCAAGCACGTGTCTGGCTCTCGGTATCCTGGCAGTCATCTCCATAAATCTAATGGCGATTAGCCAAACGCACAGATTTGGGAGGCAACATTGAGCAGCAACGAACCCGTAGGTAGCGATGTTCCCGGGTGGACTTTGGGGTTGATGATTGGCCTGCTTCTGCCTGCTCTGGCTGCAGTGCTGGCATCTGTGCTCTGGTTCAAGAAGCCAGATGACTATCTATTCAACTACCGGGCAGGATTTTTTGCCTGCTTGATCAGTGCATTCACTGTAACCTGGATTGGCCGGCGTGGTTGGTACCGCCACGCTATCTTGCGTGGTCTGACAGCAGCTGGATGTGGCTGGCTAATCGTTCTGCCGTTTATGGCAGGAGACTGTGTTTCGTAAGTCATTCGTGGAAGAGGAAAACGAGAATATGGACGAATACAATTACAAAGAAGAGAAGAAACCTGCAAAACGAAATCTCTTTGCGGGGTTTATCGGTTTTGTGCTAGGCACAGGGCTTCCGGGCGGGGCAGCATTTGCCACGTTTTCGGCGGTGTTTCCCTGGCCGTATACCTTGAAACTCACGTTCTTTGCCTGCCTGCTGGCCGCTGGGGTGCTGGCGGGGATTGGAGGGCGGTTCTGGGGAAAGTCTAGCTTCTTTCGTGGGCTGACAATCGGGGCGTGTCTGTGGTTGGCAGCTCTGCCCTTTATCTGGAATCAATTCCTGCGGTGAACCACTGCCCAAACTGTGGCAAACCCGTGGATGCCGACGCTAGCCGATGCGCGGAGTGTGGACATCGGCTGACGCTAGCGCGGGTGGCGTTCGACCTCACGGATGATGCCCTACCCGTAACTGAGTCCGATGTCTGGCGGCGGTTGCTGGGCGCTACGTTGCCATTCTGGCTCTCCATGGTCTGGGTCGGGTTTCTCTGGCTCGGGCTACTGGGTGGCGGCTCAGCGCAGGACTCGGTCGCTACTGGCTCTCTTATCGCGGCTCCGATTCTGCGCATACTCCTGCCCCTGATTTGCTGGAAAGCGCTGGAGCAACGACAACCTGCTATGGCGGGTGGGTTTCGCAACGCGCTCATGACTGTGTGGCAGCTCATTCTTGCCCACCTGCTTATCGCAGTCATTGGAATCCCAGTGATTATCGCGCTGCTCGTATTGGGTATACTCGCCACCTGCCTGGGAGCCAAGACTCCGGATAGCTTCACGGCCCTGACTCCATTTCAGACTACGCCGGGTATGGCCATGGCAACACTGTTGGTGCAGGGAATGCTGGCGGGGTTGTTACCCGTGCGTGTAGTGCGCGAGAACGGTCGCCTGAGAATCTCGAAGGCGGCTGGAAAATCGGTGTTTCTGGCTATGTTCCTGCTGGCGCTCGCCTGGTGGCTGCCAGGGGGCTGGAATAGAATCCCGCTGGTAATCGCCAACATACTCGTAGCCGTAATGGCGTTTCGGACAATTCAAAAATCCGAAGCATTGACACAACCCACACGCCTGCCGCTACAAATTTTTGTCGGTCTAGTCGTACTGGTGGCGCTCACTCTAAGCGCCCCAACTACGATTGCTACTGTAAAGTAACCACCGTGGAACAACCCGCATCCTGCCCGAACTGTGGCAAGCCACTGATGTATAAGGCAATCCGTTGCATGGAGTGCGGGCATCGGCTCGTTCCCCCTCCGGTGGCCTTCGACCTCTCAGAAGACCCGCCGGAGACCGCGCCAACCTGGAGCAAGTCGGCGCTGCTGGATCGGTGGGTCGGTGCACTTACACCATTTGCAGTCTCGCTGGTATGGTTAGGGGCAGTGCAGCTTGCCCCAGAAGAGAGCCGCGCCGTGCTCTCTATCTATGCGGCGCCACTACTGCGGTTTATCCTGCCACTGGTGGCGTCCCGAGCCTGGAAAGACCGTTATCCCTGGCTGGCGACCGGTTTTAAAAACGCACTCTGGGCAGGAGTCGCCTTCGCCCTGGCACTCGGCACTCTTCTCGTTATCGCAATCCCGCTGTGGTTTTTGGGTGCGTTTCTGACAGCCTGCTCCGAGTGGAACAGTCCACATAGATCGTTCGAGACCGGTGTTCGGCTCACTCCCGCCTTGCTGGCCTCCACCCTGGTGGCGCAGGGACTACTGGCGGGGTTCCTGCCCCCTGCCGCTGTGATTACCCGGCAGGGAATCCGGTTGCCGAAGCAGATACGTATCGGCGAGACGCTGGTTGGCACACTGCTCGTGCTCTTCCTCGCGGCACGCTGGGTACTGCCCGCAGACTTCAAAGATGGTCAGAGTATTGCGGCGGGTGGCGCGGCACTGTTGCTTATCCTTCTAGGCTGCATACGTGCCCTCCGCTCGGAGCACTTGAAAACCCCACACCGTATCATTGTCATAGCACTGGTGCTGATGGTCGGAGGGCTCATGTTCTGGGCGGTGCGCTAACCGCATAAAGCAGATAAGGGATAAAATGACACATGACTCGCTGTAGCTACTGTGATGCGGAAGTACCCGCTGGCGCGAAGCTGTGCCCCAACTGTGGCGCGAATCTGGGACCGGCTTCGGCTACCCGGTTCGGCTCGCCAGCGGCAGACGGTTGGATTGGCGGCCTTGGCGGGTTCTTTGTGCCTCTTGCCATTATCGGACTCGGTTTCGCCCTCAGTCAGTCCGGCAGTCCCTGGTGGCTGATAGGCAGCTTTATACTCGCCCTCGGCGGTGGTATTACCGGGCTTGTACTCAGCTGGAAGAAATACCCCTCCCTGCGCCTGGGTCTGCTTATTGGACTGGGTCTCGCGCTCCTGAATCCCTTCACACTATGCCTGGGCTTCATCGGGGTCGTCACCATGGCTGGACCTGGCTAACACGGATGTTTCGCGAAGAGACTGAGGGACTGTGCCCAGAGTGCCTGCGGCGCGTACCCGCCGAGATCACGGAAGAGACCGGGCGGATCTGGCTGACATCACGCTGTCCTCGCCATGGAGACAGCCGTGCCCTATTGGCCTCCAACGCTGCCGAGTACCTTCGCTTCCGCACCTACGCTGTAGATAGAAGTGCTGGCGGTGGATGCTGTGGCCCTGGCACGGACTGCTCCGATGGTCCACCTACCTGTGTCTTACTCTTAGAGATAACTCCAGCCTGTAATCTAAGCTGCCCTACCTGTTATGCAGATGCCGTACACGGCGGTACCGAGCACATGAGCCTGGCCGAAGCTACACGGCGCTTAGATTTATTCTTTCAAGTTCAGAGCCGGTTAGATGTACTCATGCTCTCCGGCGGCGAGCCTACCGTACACCCGCAGCTAGAGGAACTGCTGGAACTGGCCCTCAGCTACCCCGTCGACCGTGTTCTGATAAACACCAATGGAGTCCTCATTCCTCGTCTCTCACCGCTCCTGAAGAAACACGGCGACCGGGTGGAACTGTATCTGAGTTTTGCGACCCTCAAGCCCGAGCGGCAGGCGCACTTCTATGGCAAAGATCTGCTGAAGCAGAAGCTCCGAGCGATAGAGGCAGCGAAAGAGGCAGGCGTATTTGTCACCCTTGTCCCCACTGTCGAGCGTGGTGTCAATGACGATGAAATCGGTGACCTCTATGCCTTCGCCCTCTCGCACAGCAATATCAATGGAGTCACATACCAGCCGGTCATGGACAACGGGCGCTATGAGCACGGCTACGACCCCGCCGAGCGTCTGACTCTGACCGGCGTTCTGGAACGCCTGGAAGCGCAGAGCAATAGTGCATTAATACTAAAAGATTTCGTAGGGCTCCCCTGTTCCCACCCGGACTGCTGCGTACTGACCTACGGCATCTTAGACCCCACTCGTGCTACCCTTACTCCCTTGCCTCGGCATTTAGATGTTGCTCGCTACCTGGATCTCTTCTCCGACAAAATCAGCTTCAGCGGGCTAATCGAAAGCGCCCTGCGCCGGGTGTGGTCCGACACAGTCAGCCTGAGAGGGGGCCAGACCCTGCGGGACCTGGCTATGCTCTATGCCAGAGGCGGTATAAAGGATTTGATTCCCCTGCGCAACGATCCGAAAGCCATTGGAGCGCGAGTGTTTCGTGTCGTCGTGAAACCGTTCATGGATGCGACGACTTATGACTGTAAGCGCACGGATCAATGCTGCACGAAGCTCTTAGATGAAACCGGCACCCCGGTCAGTTTTTGTGAATACAACGTCTTCCGCCGAGGTCGACTGCCTGCAGCCGCTCAGGAATCCGATATACCAGGTCGCAAGTTCCTCCCCCTTACGCTAATGAAATGAGCGCTGTCAAAGCCAAGCTGAGCATTGCTGCTGAAGGATAGAATTCCAGAATGGTCCGCTACGTTTTCCTGCAAAATGGCTCTCGCCATATAGAAACGGTGGACGATGTTGAATCGGGCATCGAGATAGCATCGCTCCATCTCAGATGGGACGAGGCATTGCCTGTAGGTTTCTTCGATACAGAAAGTAACAGTGTCTACTACTATTGGGAAATCAAGAAGGAGAAGGCGCTAGCAGAAATCCGGGAGCGATGCGGCCTCCCCGAAAGCCATGAGTTTGCCCTGGTCCATAGGTTCGAGATGAAAGATATATAGAGAATCTGAGGAAATAGCACTATGAAGTTGGCAGCGAACGGTTATGCAGATCTCTATACATTGCTTGCGAAGGGCGAGGTTCCGATTGACTACATCAAATGTCCGCTCAGTCCAAACTCTCGCCCCGAAGTAGAGCGAGCGCTGACCTACCGCCCCGTGGTGCTGCACTGCTGGGGGCCGCCGGGATACTCCGCTACCCGCCCCGAAATCCCAGAGCCAGCACTACTTACGGAGCTTTCTGCTGTTACGGGAACTCCCTTTCTCTCGGTGCACTTAGACTACAAGCCAGATTTAGATGGCGAGAAATCGCAGGCGGAGATTCTGGTGTATGTGCGACATGAGGTAGTCAAACTCAAGGCGCTCTGTAGCAAAGATGTGCTCTTAGAGAATGTGCCCTACTACCCCTGGCATACTGCCCCCTGCTGGGCCACAGACCCGGCATTCATTACTGAGGCGATTGTGAGTAGTGATGCTTCCTTCCTGATAGACACAGCCCATGCCCGAGTCGCTGCCTGGCACCGGGGTGAGGATGTCAAAGACTACCTCGCCGCATTGCCGCTAGTGCGTGCTCGCGAGATTCATGTCTCTGGCCCCAGAATGTCCGATGAGGGATTGCGGGACCGCCACATGGCACTCATGGCCGAGGACTATGAGCTAATTGACTTCGTGCTGGAGCGTGCCCCAAAGGTTGAGCTAATCACTACCGAGTATGCCGGTAGGCGTGAGAAGACGCTGCACTATAACGAGCCAGACGGTCCCGAGCTGCTGGCGGAACAACTGGAGATGTTGAATGCGCGATACCGCACCGACGATACTATGAGGGCATCATGAGCGCCAAGATGGAACAAGCGGAGGGACTGGTACTCTCGCTGGCGATTGCCCGCATGCAATACGATATCGACCAGCTTATGCCCGCCATGGCTGTGGAAGTAGTGCGGCAATGTGCACATACGAATCCACAGACAAAGGTCCACCCATGAAAGACGATCATGGCAAGACATTCGAGGGTTGGGCATTCACCTTTTGTAAGGCTGCGTTTCTCTGCCTGGTCTTTACTCCGAAATACGCCCTGCTCGGCTGCGCTGCGCTCTCTACCCTCTTCTATATACTTGCCGCGCTGAAAGGTGTCAAAGAATGGCGCTGCTGGGCCAAGCCACCCTGGGTTACGCTGTTCTGGGCTGGGATAACTGGCGAGGAAATCTGGAGATTGTTCTTGCGCCACTAGCGCTTGCGGAAGCGCTTCCAGAGCGACTTCAGTCGATTTTGCCCCAGCATATGGCGGGCGATTCCCTGTGAGGCGGCAATGTCCGCGTCTTTTGCGGCAAGGTACTCGGTGGGGTCAGCGTAGGTAATCAGCTCGGGGATATTTTCCGGGTCGTAGAGATAGGCCAGGTCATAACCCTGAGCGCGCACTCTCTGACAGCGCCAGCCATCTTCCCAGTACTGATACTTCTGGGGGCTATCTGGAATCTTGCCCACTCCCAGAGCGACCTCATGGCGAAACGCAATCAAGCACCCCACCAGGTTGTTGTGTGTGGGAATGTAGGAGAAGGGCTGCCGCGCAACAGGAAGTGGTACTCCACTGAGCCCCATATAGGCGCGGTGCGGTTCGCCCAGCCAGAGACCGAGGGCACCCCAGCTAGGGGCACTATCGAAGGCACTGGTAATTTGGTCCTGCCAGCCATGGGGCGGAATAATGTCATCGTCTAAAGTGACATAGATAGAAGCGCCTGAGGGTTGTAGAAGAGTGTCATAGGCCATGTTCAGAGTCTGGGCTTTTCCGGCGGAGCCATCCAAAATATGCAAGTCGGTGGGCAACGTTAGTGAAGCACGCAGGCGCTCCATAGCCTCGGAAAAGCCGGGGCGGGTTTGTCGAATGGTAGGCACCACCAGAAGAAACATGCCATATGGTACACTCTCCGCATCACCAAAGGAGCTGTTTTATGCCACGATTCTCTCTGCAATATCATGTTCACGGAAAGTCGGACTTCATCCCTACCGAATCTATCGATGCCGATAGCATTGAAGGTGCGGCCAGCTATGTTAGCAAGCGTGTCAGCGGCACGGAAGCCGTCGCGATCAGCCACGATGACGAGATGGTTGTGATCCCGCTAACCCAAATTCAGTACGTCGCGATTCGAGCTGTGGTGGAGCGCCGCGCAGCCCGCCCGACTGTCCGTGACTTCGACCTGGATGTGGTCGAACCCTGGAACTCGGGGCAGACGTCGGACGAGGCGAGCTAAGTGCATTCCTTCCGCGTCACCTACCATACTACCGGCGGCCCGTTCAGTCGGCTTATCGAGGCCAAAGATGCCGAGGCAGCGGAGAAGGTGGCGAAGAGCGCGATAAAGGCTGGGAGCTATGTGGAGTTCACGGAAAATGAAATTCGCTTCAGCATCTTCCCAAATCAGATAGCGGCTATCAGTATAGAAGAGGAAAAAGCAGGCACAGTAGGTGGCGAGCGCCGTACAGTGGGGTTCGCGGGTCGGTGAACACCATCACGGGTGAGGTCCGCCGACACGAAGACTTCGCCTCGCGCCACCTGCGCGCGCGTCGGACAGTTCTCGTCTGGCTACCTCCCGTCTATCACGATAACCCACGCGCCAGCTATCCAGTTCTCTATCTCCACGATGGACAGAATCTCTTTGATGGAGCCACCAGCTTCATCCCTGGCCAGGAATGGGGTGTGGATGAGACCGCTGACCGGCTCATCCGCACCCGCCAGATTCCTCCGATCATCATCGTGGGTATCTACAATACAGGGGTTGATAGGATTGCTGAGTACACACCCACAAAAGACAAAAAGGGGCGTGGTGGCTCCGGCGACAATTACGGCAAGTTCTTAGTCGAAGAGCTCAAAGCCATTCATTGACCACAACTATCACACCAAATCCGGCGCGGCGGATACTGCACTCGGCGGGTCGTCGTTAGGTGGGCTCATCTCTCTCTACATTGGCCTGAAGCACCCAAAGGTCTTCGGTCGGCTCGCTGTTCTCTCTCCCTCGGTCTGGTGGGATAGCCGTGCTATTATCCGCACCGTAGATGCCCTGCACCACCGCCCCGATACCCGCATCTGGCTGGATATGGGCACCAATGAATCCGATACGTCCATCGGGGATGCTCGCCTGCTCCGTGATGCGCTCATGGCGAAGGGCTGGAAACTCAACGACACCCTGAGCTACACGGAAGCCGAAGGCGCTGGCCACAACGAAGCCGCCTGGGCTGGCTCGTATCGACCCCGTTTTGCGCTATCTCTTCCCCAATACCAGCACCGGCAAGTAGCATGACTGACCCGCAAGAGTTAGGCATGATCGTACGTGGGTCGCTCAAAGAGGGCCTTACCCTGCGCCTGGATGAAGATGTATCCGTGGAGTCCCTACGCGCCGGGAAGTTTGTAGTGGTCGATGGGGAAACCCAGCGCTTTTTCTCTTTAGTTACGGATGTCCGACTGGGGGCTGCCGACCCGCGTGCCTTACTCTCCCCGCCCGGCAAGAGTGCTGGTGGGAACTTACTGCGGCAAGTTCTGGCCGGGGGAGGTACGTTCGCGGAGGCCGGAGCTGCGGCCCATGCTCATGCTGGCTTCGGATGCCGTGCCCGGCGCACTCACTGAGAGTGACTTGCGCCCTGTAAAGACCATTCCTGGCCACTTTCGCCCGGTCTATGAAGCCACCGAGGAAGATGTGGCGGCTATCTTCGGTTCGGAGAAGCAAGGCGAGAAGTTCTTTGAGGTCGGCCAGCCGTTAGATATGGAAACTCCGGTCTGCCTGAATCTGGACCGCTTCATTGAGCGCAGCAGTGGTATCTTCGGCAAGAGCGGCACGGGTAAAACCTTCCTTACTCGACTTGCTCTGTGCGGCATTCTACGAAACCAGAAAGCCGCGTGCCTAATCTTCGATATGCACTCCGAGTACGGCTGGTCGGGCACGTTCGAGGGTGCCGGTGGCGAGGTGCGCGGCCTGAAGCAGTACTTTGGAGAGCGTGTTCAGATATTCTCCCTGGACCCGGATAGCTCCCGGCGGCGCAATGTCCGCGCGGACTTCGATGTCAAAATTCCCTACTCCCAGATAGAACCTGAGGACATTCTGCTCTTAGCGGGTGAACTGCGCCTGCCTCCCACAGCTGCCGAGACAAGTTATCTGTTACAAGAGGTTTACCGAGACGCCTGGTTGGGGTGGCTGTTAGACGCTGACGCCGATGCCATGAAGACCTTCGCCGATGAGCGGGGTGGTAACCTGGCATCTCTGGCCGCTCTCCGGCGCCGAATGCAGCGCCTGAGGGCCGTGTGTGGCAAGTTCCTGGTGCCGACGATATCCAGAGAAGACGATGCCGTGGCTGCGATTCTGCGCCGCTTAGATCAGGGTATCTCGGTGGTATTGGAGTTCGGCACGCAGTCTCAGACCCTGGCTTACATGCTGGTCGCCAATATCCTGACCCGGCGGCTTCACGGCGAGTATGTCAAGAAGAAGGAAAGCTTCCTTGGTGGCCAGGGCGAAGACCCCCGCCCACTGGTCATCTGTATCGAGGAAGCCCACAAATTCTTAGACCCCTCGGTAGCTTCGCAGACCATCTTCGGCACCATCGCGCGGGAGCTACGCAAGTACAACGTGACTCTGTTAGTGGTAGATCAGCGCCCCAGTGGAATCGCCGATGACGTTCTCTCTCAGATAGGCACCCGAGTTTCTTGCCTGCTCAACGATGAGAAAGATATAGACGCGGTCCTCACTGGCATGGCCGGAGCTCGTGAGCTGCGGGGATTACTCGCCTCGCTAGACTCCAGAGCAGCAAGCTCTGGTGCTCGGTCACGCTGTGCCCATGCCAGTAGTTATCAAAACCCGGACCTACGACGATGAGAACTTCCGCCGAGCCATGGGCGGCTTTTCGCAAGCTGCCCGCACAACCGAACAGCGCCAGAAAGACATGGCGCTTGATTTCGATTGAACGATGTCTGGCATTTCCTATAACTTTCGTGTCGATGATTGGGGGGATATCACGCAAGCCAAGCTGGCGACCTTGCTGGTAGTATGGACCCTACACCCACCGACTTACCTCGGAACAATCGCGCGAGAACGACCAACGACGTTCTCCCTGACTCTGCTCAGTCAGCGCCACCTGGGAGAGTTTCTTATGTTGTGCACCAGGAAAGGCATCAAAATTACTGTCGTTCCCTGATGCCCGACTGGTTCAGGTGAGTTTGCAGTAGAAGCACCCCACGCGGCAAGTTTCCTCGAAGCCAAGCTTCTGGTAGATAGAGAATC
This sequence comes from Armatimonas sp., assembly GCA_049840835.1. Lineage (GTDB taxonomy): Bacteria > Armatimonadota > Armatimonadia > Armatimonadales > Armatimonadaceae > JANLTX01. The sequence continues at coordinate 183,876 of JASGJG010000036.1, forward strand.
CCATGGGAGAAGATTGTAGTATTCCCACTCGATACTCCCTCTCTCGGGCATCTATAAGAGGCTGGAGAGTAACCGCTGTTCCAACCCCCTTGCCGCGCACGTCGGGCAGTGTGCCCACGTTGTAGATTCCAGCAACGCCAGCACTGTAGTAAACCAGGGAGGTGGCCACCGGTATACCATCCAGGTAGGCGGTATAGAAGCTTTGAGGGAATTCTAAGCCCAGTCCCAGCATCAGGTCATAGGTAGCGGCCTCTGTGTCTTCGGGGAATCCAAAAATCTTGGTAAGCAGATGAGCGTAGGGACGTAAAGACTCTGTATCGTCTACTCTTTTGATTTCAAGCCCGGATACACCGGGAACGTTTTCGGGCAGCTTACTCAGGTCTGCCGCCATACCGGGAGGACCTTCTTTATATTCAAAGCCATGAGGCACTAGAAGGGCTTCCCAGCTCTCCTTCGAAACGCCTTCTTCTAACCACAAGCCCATACTGCCAACGTTCTTTGACCGGAAATATGTCTGCGCTTCACAAATGAGTGCAGAGTCTGCGGGTGTGGCATCACGGGAACTGAGCAGGCTATTGAACCAGAAATGGGGATGCGGAACTTGCCAGCGAATCAGGCCATCAGCTTGAGTGAACTCGGCTACGGGCGAGTGTTCGAACTGGCGAAAGAAGTTATACAGGTTGCCTTTATTGGCAGTAGTAAACGCAGAAGGCGATAGCTCGGTCAGTATTTCAGACATTTTCCTATCCTCAATTCATGAACCCAAAGTATGGCGATTTGTTTATTTTATGGCAGCAGTTGTTCCTCCTACTGAAACTACGGATGGAGCACTCCTGTCATAGGGAAAACCAGTAGTGGCGTTAAGCGTCCCTGGTAGACTGGTATCTTAAGAGCAGCATGCCCATCTTCGACATTCCCCTCCTCCACCCATTCAACTTAAAGGCACCTCCGTAACGACCATACTGCCAACGGGGGCGACGCGCTTGAAGAACCTGACGCTTACCTGGGGCGATGTGGTTATCACCGCCGACGATGGTGAATTGTTGATACAGGATGGCACGGTAGCCCGGCTCAGCGTTACTGGGAACATCAATTTGACTCGTGGGCCGGACCACATGACTGCTACCCGGCTGGCTATCACAAACGAGACCATGGTGGCCGAAGGGGTAGTACTCATCGGGCCACCACTGCGCTTCGAGAGCAATCGACTTACCGGGAAGATCGGGCAGACACTGACCCTGGATGCCCCCACGGTCGGCTCGCTTACCGGAGAACTGAAGATACAGGCAAAGAGCCTCCAGCTGGAGAAGAACGGTCAGATGTCTCTTACGGAGGCACAGATAAAACTCTGGGGCGCGCGGCTGATTCGGGTGAAGCCAGCTTCGCTAAAGCTGGGCGGCGATCAGAGCACCCAGGGTGGACCGTCCCTGCCACTTACCTATCGATCCTCGGCCATCAGCGGGCAGGTGTTAGGTCTGCGTATTCCGTTCAAGGTGTACGGGTTCAATGCCCTCGGTGATATTGATCAGACATCACGGCGTGGGGTGCAGTATGGTCTGGCGCTCCAAAAAAATCTTGCCCTACGCTCGACTCCTGGTGACTGGCGCCGTGTGCCGCTGGGGGTAGACCCGAAGCTGCCTATGCCGAATGCCTGGAGTGTAGCCCGACCAGAAAAAGTGGATACGCTTCTACTGGCCGATGATATTCTCTCGCAACCATCGCAGGTACGCACTCGAACCTGGACGGATGCTGTGCGCGCGGATATCGGGATACAGTGGCAGCATCACCGTGAGTTCGCCACACGCCGCCAGGGACCATTGCTGCTCTCGAAAAAGCCAGAGGTCATCTACTCGGCGACCTATCCACTCAGCCCGGCTCGTGTTCCACTAACACGCAATGGTATGACCACGGTTCGCTGGACCGCATTTCTGGAAGCCGCCACCGGGCGCTATGAAGAAGTCCGGCTCGGCGCCACCAACCAGACTATATCGGCGAATCGCACGGGCTACTCCGCAGGGGTCGCCAGCTCGCCCCTATTAGTTGGTAAGGACCTGCTCGCCGGTGTCCAGTTACGCCAGACACATCTGCGCTACTCCGGCGATAAGCACTTCAATATCAACGAAATTGGCACCGGTCTGGAGTGGAAACCTGCTCCCTATGCTGGCCTTGGCGTCGCTGTGATTCGGCGTAATCTGAGAGGCGAGACCCCGTTCTTCTTCGACCAGGTAGATGCCGCGGATGAAGGTCAACTCCGCATTCGCTTCCCCATAACTCGGAAGCTGGCAGGTGGAATTCTGGCCCGCCGTGATCTGAAACAGGGCCATACCTTCGACACGGAGTACACCATTGCGGTGCGTAGTGCGGGTATTGAGCCCCGCCTGACCTATCGCACTCTGAACCGCCAGCTCGGTCTACGTTTTGCCCTACCCGCCTTCGAGAGGTAGAGAGGTATAATCGCGCTGTGATTGGGGTAGCTACCGTCCTTGGGGCGGGTTCTTGGGGGACAGCGCTGGCGCTGCTGCTAGCGGAGGGTGGCGAGGTCCGGTTGTGGGAGTACTCTGCGGAGCGCGCCCGGCGGCTCGCCCACGACCGAGAGAACCGGCAGTACCTGGCCGGAAACACTTCCCCGATGCCCTGATTTCCACCAATGACCTTGCTGGGGCACTCAGGCAGCCTCGTTGGTTGTATTGGCCGTACCCAGCGGCGCGGCGGCAAGAGCGCTCTCCGAAGCGGCACCCTATCTTCCTCAGATGCGATTCTGGTGCTTGCCTCCAAAGGTATCGACCCGACAACTCTGGAAACCCCTGCCGATGTTGCGGCGCGCCTAGTGCCTGGCCTACCCGTCGTCGCGCTCTCCGGGCCGAACCTGGCACGTGAGGTCGCCTGTGGGGTGCCGACAGGCAGCCGTAGCTGCCTCAGAGAGCGCACAGGCAGCCACTATCGTTGCTGAGCGTTTCAACCGCCCCACGTTTCGTACCTATGTCAGCAGCGATATTCGCGGTGTGGAACTGGGTGGCGCCGTAAAAAACGTGTTAGCGATTGCGGGCGGAGTAAGCGATGGTCTGGGCTATGGCGATAACACCAAGGCTGCCCTGCTGACCCGTGGTCTCTCCGAAATGGCCCGCCTGGGTGTCGTACTGGGCGCCCACAAGGAGACCTTCTACGGCCTCGCGGGAGTCGGCGACCTGATTGCGACAGCTGCCAGCCGCCTCTCTCGTAACTGGCGTGTGGGCAACGGTCTGGCACAGGGCAAACCACTTCCCGAAATCCTGACTGAGCTAGGTCAGGTTGCCGAAGGTGTTCCCACGGCGTCTGCTGTCGTTGCGCTGGCTCAGCGCCATAGTCTGGAGCTACCCGTGTGCGCCTCGGTACATGCGCTTCTGCAGGGCAAGTTTACTCCAGAGGAGGCCGTAAATCGTCTCACCGTAGGACGGTCGGCCCGATTCGAGAGTGAGCCTATCGTTTAGGGCATTCTGGCAACTATTTCTAAATTCGGATAAAATTATCTTAATTTAGAATGATACTCTCACAGACTGCCGAGTACGCACTCCGAGCTATGGCTTATCTGGCCGAGCAGGGAGTGGCAGCGCCGATTCCTCCTATAGCGGCAGCCACTAAGACCCCGCCAGATTATCTAGCGAAGGTTATGCAGTTGCTGGCGCAAGCCGAGCTGGTGGTCGGGAAACGCGGACGAACCGGGGGGTACGCTCTGGCTCGACCTGCAGGAGAGACCACAGTACTGGAGATTATCAACGCGGTTGACCCTATTCGGCGTATCTATTCCTGTCCGCTCAGCCTTCCCCACCATGCAACAAAACTCTGCCCACTACATCGCCGGTTAGATGCGGCAGCAGCCTATCTGGAGCAGGCGTTTGGCACAACTACGCTGGCCGATATCATCGCGGAGCCTATCTTCGCCGAGGGACCGGATAAGTGAAGCGAGCAAGTGTTGTTGTATTGCTCACGGGGCTAGCCATCCTTCCTGCATTTTTCGGGCGGGCACAGACGGGTGACCCAAACGCGCTGGCAGATTATTTAGACCCAAAAATATCGGCAACAGGACCGGTGGAGAAACTGAAAGAGAAGCTCGATAAGGGAGAGTTGAAGCTGAGTTATGAGAGCGGGCAGGGCTATCTGCGGTCGGTGCTGCGTGCGCTTGGTATCTCCTCCGCCACACAAACATTGGTGTTCTCTAAGACCAGCCTGCAGTCCCATGCCATCACTCCGCGAACACCGCGGGCACTGTATTTTTCCGACGAATGCTATGTGGGCTGGGTAAATGGTGGCGAGAACCTGAGAGCTTGCCAGCGCAGACCCGGTCTATGGCATGCGGTTCTACACACTGGAAAACGCACCTGCGGCACGCCCGAAGCTGGCTCGACAAACCTACGACTGCCTGCAATGCCACAGTGGCCCACTGACTGATGATGTCCCTGGTGTCATGGTGCGCTCTGTCTATCCCTGGCGAGATGGTCGCCCGGCGCTTCAGAACGGTTCGTATCGAACCACGGATTCCAGTCCACTGAAAGAGCGCTGGGGTGGCTGGTATGTTACGGGCACGCACGGCACCGAGCGACATTTGGGGAACGCGTTTGTGAAGGGCGATGAGAACTACGCTGTTTTGGATCCGAACGATGGTGCGAATATCACCGACCTGCGCACGTTTTTCGATACCAGCGCGTATCTCACGCCGCATTCGGATATCGTTGCGCTATTGGTGGCGGAGCATCAGATGGGAGTTCAGAATCTTCTAACTCGTGCCAGCTACGGTACCCGAAGCGCCCTGCGGGACATGAAGATCATCCACCCGGAGCTAAAAGACGCTGAATATTCGGAAAGCTGTCTGAGCCGGGTGAAGAGTGTCTGCGAGCCACTGGTGCGGGACTTATTCATGGCAGAAGAAGCCCCGCTCGGTGCACCGATAGCGGGCACAAGTCGGTTCGCGGCGCAGTATGAGAAATCTGGACCGCTGCGACAGCTAGATCTGAAAACGCGGCTCTACGCGCTTCGCTGCTCTCCCATGGTATTCTCCCCATCGTTAGAGAACCTGCCGCTGGTAGGTCGCGCCTACTTGACCCGACGCTTTATCGACGTTTTAGAAGGGCGAGATCCGAAGATTACGCTCCCGGAAGCAGAGCGAGCCGCTATCCGGGAAATTCTTCAGAAGACCCGCCCCTGGCTGGTTACTCCGCCGCCTCCACCAGGGTCTTAACGTAGATGACCCAGGCGGGCTGTGGCACGAATCCCAGGTCCCGATTGATAGACAGCATTCCTACATTGGTCGCTGCGTTGCCCGTGCGAATAATAGACGCTTTCCGCTGGCGGGCGAACTCTATGGCCTTGAGTTTGAGCGCCAGAGCGATCCCCCGACGGCGGTGAGAGCGAAGTACACCAGTGGTGCCCGTTTGTAAGTCATTGTCCGCCTGGCGGCCCCAGAGCATGCTGGCGCCTACCATCTTGTCGCCATCCAGGGCGATGAACTGGCCTTCAGGCAAGTAGTTCGGCTGATCGAATCGCTTGGCCCAGACGTCGTAAGGCACGGGTGTAGCTGGCTCTGAGCCGGGAATGTCACGCTGTATCTCCGTGCTCAGCTCGTAGAGCTTACGGCGCATATCAGGGTTTGCAGAATCCAGCTCACCCAGAGTAGTGAGCCGGATTCCCTGCGCTTCTACATGCTCGATGGCACCGGAGAACCGGGAGGCATCGAAGGCATTTATATCCAGCCAGGACTCCACCTCACGATTCTCCTCTTGAAAGCCACGGTCCATAAAGAACCGGGGCGCGCGGGGCTGACTTTCTCGGGTCCAGGTACGGATTTTCTCAGGTTGAAGCTTGGCTAGCTCTTTGTTCAGATAGTCCCAGAGCGTGGAGCCGATTCCTTGCCCCTGATACTCCGGCATTACGAAAACCTCCACATGAAAGTGCTTCGGATGGTAGCGAGACACGGTCTGAGACCAGCTTGCGCAAGCAACCACTTGTCCATCGTCCTCAGTGACAAATCGAGCGAAATGATGATTGGGGTCCCGGTAGAAGTCGTGGTAGCGCTGCTCACTCTCCGACTCGGCAGATTCCGGAAAGTTGACATTGAATAGCCGGGTGATAGCCGGGTAATCCCGCTCGGCATCGAAAGGGCGAATTTTCATAGCGGCACTCTATCGCCGGAAGATTCGCGATTGCTAATGCGTGAAATCATTTGCATCTTTACAGCATTGTCCTTTGTACTTAAACTACGCGCATGGAACGCTCTTCCCCTGTAAAAGCAGCCTCTCCCCGCACAACCCCACACCGGGCCGGTGCGGGCTTTACACTGATCGAGCTGCTAGTCGTTATCGCCATCATCGCCATTCTGGCGGCTATCCTCTTCCCCGTCTTCGCTCAGGCGCGCGAGAAAGCTCGTCAGGTCGCCTGCCTGTCTAACAACAAACAAATCGGTACTGCCCTGCTAATGTACCTGCAGGACTACGATGAAGCGCTTCCCGCCCCGGACTGGGGTGCGCCCGGCCCCACCAGCGGCCCAGAGCGCAGTGTCTTCGCCTGGGCTGGCGGTGGCACCGTACCTCCCGGTCCAAACTTGCCCTGCTGGTGCGATCTGTTCTTGCCCTATATCAAGAACACGGATGTGTTCAAATGCCCCGATGATAGCACCGGTAACCTGACAGTGGGCGGCGTGAAGTATGTGGGCAAGCCTATCTCCTACGCGCTGAACACCTATTTTTATCGAACTCCCGAAGGTAACTTCTTCGGCGCTGCTTACAATGGCAGCGCTTCTTATGCCAGGATGGCCAGCCCGGCCAGCAAGATCTATCTGGCGGAAGTAGAGTCCGGGCGTGGTCAGGAGCTGGTTTACCCCGCACGTCCCTGGGCGCTGACTCGCCATTCGCTGGGCAGCAACTATATGTACGCCGATGGTCATGCCAAGTGGCACAAGATGCCGAACTGGAATGTCACCACCACGTTCTGGAACGATCTGCCCACTGCCACCGCGAGCACCTATCAGCAGTGGTTCCCCTGGACCGACGCTCCGGAGGGCTGGTAATGCCGGCTCCGAAACCTGATCCTAAGGCTCCTGCCCGACTGCTCCCCGAACCCCAGCAAGATGGTAAGAAGAACGACCCACAGTCCACCTTTGAGCCACGCACGGGGGCGGGTATCGGGCAGCAGTTTCTGAAAAAGCTGGTAGGCACCTTCGAGGTCACCAAGACAATCTCCCCGCCGGGGAAGGAGCCTGTGGTGACCAAAGGGCGCTGTAAGCAGCATATGATCCATGGTGGACTGTTCCTACAGTCGGACTTCACGTTCTTTGAGAAAGACGGCTCGAAGACCTCGGGCATCGGAACCATTGGTTTCGATGCCAAGACGGGGATCTTCACCAGCACCTGGACCGACTCTCGCTCCACACGCATCTCCTTACGCCAGAGCCAGGGTGTGTTCGATGGCGAGTCTATCGTTCTCTTGGGAAAGTCCCTGGAGGGCGGCGGTACGGACGCTCGCCACTCTCGCACGGTCGCTAAACTGGAAGACGGTGGCAAGAAGCTGGTCCATCGTCAGTACAACAGCGCTGGCCCGAACGGAGAAGAGCATCAGATCATGGAGCTCTCCATGGTTAGACGCTAGCCAATACACGAAAATCACGTCATCTGATATAGTGGGGCGCAAGGAGTTTGCTGTATGTCCCGCCGCGCGTTTACACTTATCGAGCTTCTGGTCGTTATCGCGATCATCGCGATCCTTGCTGCCATCCTCTTTCCTGTGTTTGCTCAGGCAAGAGAAAAAGCCCGTCAGACAAGCTGCCTCTCGAATCAGAAGCAGCTTGGTCTGGGCACTATGATGTATGTGCAAGACTACGATGAGACCTACCCCATGACCGCCAACTACGGTGAGCCAACGGCTACCCGTACTATCTGGTCCGACCAGGTCGCCCCCTATCTGAAGAACCGAGATATCTTCAAGTGTCCCAGTGCGATTGGACCAGGATATCCGAATGGTTGGGCAGATCGTGGCTATGCAGCAATTGGTATGAATGCGCAGCTCGCCTACGCGCCTGCCGGTAGCCCGGATGCTCTGGAAGGTTTCCCGAGCACTATGGCAATCGCCGGCGTGGATGAACCGGCTCGCTTCGCGCTAATCACGGAGACGCCTAACGCACCAGTCGGTACGCCAATCGGGCGCTATCGTGGTCATAACTTCGACCCCTGTGTGGCTTCACGAAAGGCTGCGCCAAACGCAGTGGACATTCGCCTGACCGCCCCGCTGGTAGGTGATGTGGACCTGGTTGCGGCAAACCCGGCAATGGCAGCAGGTGCACTGAAGCCGGTCTATGCCCGCCATAGCCGCACTGGAAACGGGCAGGGATTCGCTAACATTGTCTTCGGCGATGGTCATGCCAAGGCCTACTCCGCCAACGGTATCAAAGCAGAAGACAAGGGCGCAAACCTTATCTGGACCGTCCGCGGCGTCTGCCCCTAAGCGGCTTTTTACCAATGGAAAGCCCTCGCTCTTGGGAGAAGCGAGGGCTTTCCGTTTCTAGGGGGCACTGTCCAGTACAATACCAACATGACGCCTGCTGACCGCATTTCCTGGCTCTGCGCCGAGCTACATCGCCACAACGTTGCGTACTACGTCCACGACCAGCCCACCGTCTCCGATGCCGAATACGATGCGCTTATGCGAGAGCTTCAAAGTTTAGAGGCCGAGCATCCAGAGCTGATTACCCCGGACTCCCCCACTCAGCGAGTCGGTGCCGCACCCGCCGAAGCGTTCGGCTCGGTAACCCACCGCAGGCCCATGCTCTCTCTGGGCAACTGCTTCTCCGAACAGGACCTGCGTGACTTCGATGCCCGTGCCAAGAGGCACCTGGGTATGGATGAAGCTACCCCGATTTGCTATGTCTGTGAGCTGAAGCTAGATGGCCTCTCTATCTCACTCACTTATGAAAACGGCGTTTTTGTGCAGGGTGCGACCCGTGGTGATGGCACGACCGGCGAAGACATCACCCAGAACCTTAAGACTATTCGAGGCATCCCCCTTCGGCTCTCAGGTGAGAGTATTCCCGCTCGTATCGAAATCCGCGGCGAGGCGTTTTTGACTCACTCCGAGTTCGCTCGTATCAACGCAGGTAGGGAAGCCTCAGGGGAGCCAACCTTTGCGAATCCGCGCAACGCTGCTGCGGGCAGCCTGCGTCAGCTAGACTCTAAAATCACTGCCAGCCGTAACCTCAAAGCCTATTTCTACACTCTCGGCGAGTCTGTAGGCTGGGAGCCAACCAGCCAGTCCGAACTACTCAAGCAGCTCCGAGCCTGGGGCTTCCCTACCAACCCGCACACAGAGTGGTTCGAGAATATAGATGGCGTGGTTGCCCATATCGAATCCTGGGGCACCAAAAAGAATACCCTGGACTACGATACCGATGGCATGGTGGTCAAGGTAGATGACTCCGCACTCCAGCGTGAGTTAGGCCAGGTAGCGCGTGCCCCGCGATGGGCAACTGCTTACAAGTACCCTGGCCTTCAAGTAGAGACGGTCGTGCAGGAGATTCGGGTGCAGGTGGGCCGAACCGGCGCCATCACTCCCCTGGCAGTTCTTGCTCCTATTTCTGTTGCTGGTGTCATCGTCTCCCGCGCAACACTGCATAACCAGGATGAAATCACCCGCAAAGACGTGCGCGTGGGCGATACCGTAGTCATTCAGCGCGCGGGCGAAGTCATTCCCGAAGTCGTCAGCGTGGTGCTCAGCAAACGCCCAGAGACCTCCGAGCCCTACTTCCTGCCGACTACCTGCCCATCTTGCGGCACAGAAGTCACTCGGCCAGACGGAGAAGCCGTTACTCGCTGCCCGAACTCCACGGACTGCCCGGCGCAGCTTCAGACCCGCCTGGAGCACTTCGTAAGCCGAAACGCGCTCAACATAGATGGCTTGGGCGGAGAGCGCCTGGCTCAGTTAATTGAGAACGGCCTGGTAAAAGACGCCTCCGACTTGTTCACTCTAGAGCGCGAGAAGCTTTTGCCTCTGGAGCGCATGGGAGAAAAACTGGCCGATAATCTCCTGGGTGAGCTAGAAAGAAAGAAGAACACCACCCTCTCTCGCCTTCTTTTTGGATTAGGTATCCGGCATGTAGGTGAGCGGGGTGCGGCCAGCCTGGCCCAACACTTCGGCAGCCTGGAAAAGCTACGCGGCGCCACCCTGGAGCAGCTACAGAAAGTGCAGGATGTCGGCGGCGTCACAGCTCAGAGTGTGTTCGACTGGCTCCAGGCCCACGGCCCCATGGTAGATCGCCTGCTCTCGGTAGGCGTGCAGGCCATTGGCGATGAATCTACTCCTACCTCAGATCTCTTTGTGGGCAAGAGCTTTGTCTTTACTGGAGCCTTAGAGAAATTCAGCCGTGAAGACGCCGAAGCGCTGGTGCGCCGACTCGGTGGGCGTGCTTCTGGGAGCGTGAGTAAGCAGACCTCCTATGTCGTCGCTGGCCCTGGCGCTGGCAGCAAGCAAGCCAAAGCCGAGGCACTGGGCATCACCATCCTTACCGAAGATGAGTTCGCTGCTCTGCTTCCAGAGAATGCTTAGGTTTCTTCCATGCTTCAGCGAAGGTTTCGCCGACTGTCTGGCTCAAATAGGGAAAGTGCGTAGCTCTCCGTAACCATAGAGGCGGCATATACGTCTTTTTCCTGTACACTATAGGTGGCAGTAAGTATCGCGAGGAGGCACCATGCACCGGTTTCGAGAGCAGGAAGAGCAAAAGTCAGGCACGTTTCGGATTCCGGCCCCCCCAACAACAACGGAGCGACAGGAAGAGCGCTCGGTGCAGCCTCAGGCAGAAGCAGCCGCTGTTCACCAGGAGGGCAAGGGCTTCTGGGCCTCTGTCATGAGAGAAAACCCGGTGCTCCACAAAGAGCTACGATCTATTTTCTTTCCTGCCAAACAGACTGAATCTCAGCGCAAGCTCCAGCGATTGGTAGCGGGAGTCACCGCCACCGCTATCTATGCCGCCGTCATGCTTGCCATGCGCGAGATTCTGAAGGGTATGCCAGCAGAAGCCCACCAGACTGCCTGGTACGTGCTCTATGGAATTCTGATCGGTATTCAGTCTATTATTTTGTTAGCCGCTCCCCTTACTCGCCTACCGGCCACTATTGCTCGGGAGCGAGAAAAGCAAACCTGGAATGCACTTTTGCTCTCTCGCCTATCTGCGGAGACGATTTTAGGTGGCAAGTATGTCTCGGGGCTTATCTCTTCGCTTGTTGCTCTGTTGTTCTTCTTGCCCCTTACTGTTCTAGCAGCTGTGTTGGGCGGAGTGAGCGTAGTTGCTGTGGGTATGGGAATGGCCGTTCTGGTTGCCATGGCGGCTATGCTGGCTATGACCAGCCTCTATGCCTCCTGGAAGCAAGAGACTACTGTGAAGGCTAACAACGAAGCTGGTCTCTGGATGCTTGGCCTGGTCTTCGGCGCTGCGGGGTTCTGGGGTTTGGGGAGCCTGCTCTGGGGTATTTTGAGCTACTTCCTTACTGGTGCTTTCAGTACCCCTATGCCGGACTTCTGGCGGACGGGGCTTCAAGTTCCTGCCTGGCTTAACCCCTTTGTGGCTCTATGGGCTACCTCCATGCCCGATGGCAGCACACAGATTCTGCCTATCGTTAAGACTCTGCTTCCTCTGACATTCCTGGCCTTCTCTACCACAGTCAGCGTAAAGCTCTGGAAGCGCATGGTCAAGAATTTTTGGGCCGCTCCCCGCGATTTCTCCGGTTAAGGTCCATGCTTCAGCACCGCGAACAGGAGCGTTCTCCGCTGCTCTCCCGAGAGCCAGCTGCAGGCTACCACTGCTCAGGAACAGGAAACCATAACAGCTTCCTCATCACATCAGGAAAAATCCTGGTGGAGAGCGCTCTATGAGACCTATGTCACTGATAATCCAGTGTACTGGAAGGAATCCCAACGACCGGATCTCTCGGCGCTAACGCCAAAGATACGAGCAAAGGCACTTGCCAATAGGGAGAAGCGAGAAGCGAAACCCAAACCAGCCTGGCGCAATTTCCTAGAGTCTCTGGCCAGCATTGGGATAGTCTGTGCGATTCTCTGGGGTGTGAGCTATTTTCTGGCTAAATCGCATGTGCCTCCTATTGGCCTTTATATAGCCCCTATGCTCGGCACGATGGGAATGGGTGCTGCGCTCACCCGGAGTATTATTCTGGAGCGAGAAAAGCGTACCTGGGATTCGCTGCTGCTTAGCAACCTGACTCCTGCACAGATTCTCATGGGTAAGTTTCTTCCCTGGCTTCGGCAGATAGCCTGGGTAACTCTGTCCATGTCGATTTTTCTTACGCCGACTCTGATAAATGGCACGTTGCCACTGTGGGTTCTGGCATTAGCGGCTCCGATTATGTTAACGGCCTATCTTCCCGGAGGCATGCTCGCAATGAGCGCGGGACTACATGCCCCCAGCATGGAGAGGGGAATGGCGCGTATGAACAAGTTGGTGCTATTGCCTGTAGTAGCAAATCTGGTGGCGGCAGGAGCGGGCATGATTGGTATACAGGCGCTCCTGCACATAATTCCGGGCGTACTCATACCCGCCTGGCTCAGCGTGCTTGTGCTGGCTCCCTGGCTCATGATGGTCCTGAACCTGCTCTGGACGCGGAAGCTCTGGCACGGGCTGCTTCGGGATTTTCATAAAGCCCCCAGTGATTTTTCGGGCTAGCTACTTCGGAGCAGCCTGGCTCTTCTGCACTTTCTCGCTGGCTTCATCGAAGAGCTGGCGATAGGTCTTGCCGTATTTTTTCACCACTACTTTGTCCATACGATCATTGTATTCTCGAACGCGGGCTACTAGATCTCGGGTAACGATGCAACCTGCCGCTCCACGAATCTCGATGCCATACTCTTTCTTGAGCAGGTCCCAGATTTTGAAGCTCGTTATGCTCGCCATGCCATAAGTGTAGAATCGTATCCGATTTTCCTGAATGTCTTTCTCAGCCTGGGCCGCATTGATTTCCGGTCGCAGCACTTTCTCCGGGGCTTTCGAATCTGGCTGCTGTACATAGGATCCTTGCGCAAAGGCACAAGTGGCCAGCAGGCCGACGGCAACGGTGGCAATCATTTTCATGGTTCTTCACTATCCTACAAAGCAATAGATACCAGAATACCCCTATTCTTCGGTAAGCAAACCAAAAAAGAAAAAGCAGCCTGAATATGGCTGCTTCTTACGGGAGTTAGAGGACTCGAACCCCTGGCCCTGCACTTTGGAGGCGCATGCTCTACCAACTGAGCTAAACTCCCAGGCTCAATTATCGACCCACCGAATGTATCATGCTGGGGGTGGGGTTGCCACCCCCAGCATGATTCGAGTTAACTACTCGATGACCTTTGCTACGACTCCGGCTCCCACGGTTCGTCCACCCTCACGGATAGCGAAGCGCAGTCCCTCTTCCATAGCGATAGGAGCAATCAGCTCAGCGCTAATCGACACATTGTCACCAGGCATCACCATCTCAACACCCTCAGGAAGGGTCAGAGAGCCAGTAACGTCCGTCGTACGGAAGTAGAACTGAGGACGGTAGTTGTTGAAGAACGGAGTATGACGTCCGCCTTCCTCTTTGGAGAGAACATAGATCTCCGCCGTGAACTTGGTGTGCGGCTTGATAGAGCCCGGCTTGGCAAGAACCTGACCACGCTCGATCTTGTTGCGGTCGATACCACGGAGCAGCACGCCAGCATTGTCACCCGCCTCAACATAGTCCAGGATCTTGCGGAACATTTCCATGGAGGTGGCAACCGTGTTGGTCGTCGCCTTGATACCCACGATCTCCAGCGGCTCACCCGCCTTGAGCTGACCACGCTCCACACGACCGGTGGCAACCGTACCACGACCGGTAATGGTGAACACGTCCTCAACAGGCATCAGGAACGGAAGGTCCTTGGGACGATCCGGCGTGGGGATGAAGGTATCCACAGCGTCCATCAGCTTCAGGATAGCCGGCTCACCGATAGGAGACTGGTCACCCTCGAGCGCCTTCACAGCAGAGCCCTGGATGATAGGAGTATCATCGCCGGGGAACTCGTACTTAGAAAGAAGCTCACGAATCTCCAGCTCCACGAGCTCGAGCAGTTCGGGGTCATCGACCTGGTCAGCCTTGTTCATGAAGACCACGATGGCGGGCACGCCTACCTGACGGGCGAGCAGGATGTGCTCCCGGGTCTGGGGCATGGGGCCGTCAGCGGAGGAGACCACCAGGATAGCTCCGTCCATCTGGGCGGCGCCGGTGATCATGTTCTTGATGTAGTCGGCGTGGCCGGGGCAGTCTACGTGCGCATAGTGACGCTTCTCGGTCTGGTACTCCACGTGGGCGGTGTTGATCGTGATACCGCGCTCTCGCTCTTCGGGAGCCGCATCGATGGAACCGTAGTCGCGAGCAACCGCGTTGCCAGACTTGGCTAAAACGTTCGTGATAGCCGCTGTCAAAGAAGTCTTGCCGTGGTCGACGTGACCGATCGTTCCAACATTAACATGCGGCTTGTCCCGCTCAAACTTTGCCTTACCCATTTTCTGTATTCCTCGTGAAAAGACGCAACGCCGGTTCCCCGGAACGTTGCGTCGGATATGGAGCCCTCGATGGGAATCGGACCCATGACCTCTTCTTTACCAAAGAAGTGCTCTACCACTGAGCTACGAGGGCGAGACCAAGGGGCACTGTATCACAGGTTCCCGGTGTCCGTCAACTATATCGCCAGAAATGAGGATTTTGTTAAAATTTCGCCCAAATCCCTTAACAAACCTCGACAACTTCAAAGAAGGCGGTTATACTCGCTATGGAACATCTGGATTTTTCAGACAGTCCTAACTCCGGACATTCACGTCCAATCCTCTTTCATCGGGAGCCTTTCATGACTTCGCGTCGCCACGCCTTCACGCTCATTGAGCTTCTCGTAGTAATTGCTATTATAGCAATCCTCGCCGCTATCCTCTTTCCTGTTTTTGCCCAGGCCCGCGCCAAGGCCCGCCAGACCTCCTGCCTATCCAACATGAAGCAGATCGGTACATCTATCATGATGTATGCGCAGGACTATGACGAAATGATTCCTGGTTATCGCTTCGCTTATGCCAACCCCTACGCGGCAGATGCCCGAGTGGGTGCGAATGCGAAAGCTTCTATCTTCGCTAACCAGATTCTGCAGCCCTACATCAAGAACGACCAGATCTGGAAGTGTCTCTCCAACCCCGCCGCGTGGGTGAACATCGATGCCAACGGCGCGATGGGTAACGCCGGTAGCGGTTTCCAGAGCTACGGTGGCCAGAACTCCTATGCCATGAACAACTATGTGTTCAAGTCCAACGCGGGCTTCCCCCTCGCGGGCATGGAGCAGCCGGCAGATACCGTCGCGATGATCGATGGTCGCTACTACAACGCGCTTCCACGCTACCCCTGCGCCCTGAAGGCAGATCCTACTGGCACCGCCTTCGTGACCACCGGCACCAGCTACCCGAACTACTGGAAGAACCTGGGCAACTCCTACTGGGGCTTCTCTGACCTGCCCAACCCCAGCGATGCCCAGTCGATGGAGCTCGCCAAGAACCGCCACAACGGCGTTTTGAACATCATGTGGCTCGACGGACACGCCAAGGCTATGCCGTACAACAAGGCCGCCAACATCGGCAACCTGGCTACGGACATCCTTCTGTGGGACCCGTACAAGCAGGGTTGTAACTAAATAAGGATCGTTCTCTAGATGACTCGAAAAAACGCTTTTACTCTCATTGAGCTGCTGGTCGTTATCGCCATCATCGCGATTCTAGCAGCTATCCTGTTCCCTGTGTTCGCCCAGGCACGGGCTAAAGCACGTCAGACCGCCTGCCTTTCCAACATGAAGCAGATCGGCACAGCGATCATGATGTACGTGCAGGACTATGATGAGAACTACCCCCCGGCACAGCTAAATCTTCCCAGCCCACCAGCTCCGGCTAACGGGGTTATCTCCTGGCCAACGATGATCTATCCCTACATTAAAAATGAGGGAGTCTTTGTCTGCCCGGATGGTGAGACTAGCTTGAAATCCGTAACCCTGACCGTAAACGGTACCACGACCACGGGCAGCTACTGTGGTGTCACCACGGCGAATACCCGCTTTGCTCCTCCAGCGCATGGTGATGGTACGACCCAGGGCTATGGCTTGGTGAACAAGCTCTCCTACGGCCGCAACGTGATCCCAACGGGTGGCTGGGCGACCGCAGGTTTCACGAATGGGGACAAAAGCGGGTTTGTAACCACAGGAACAACCATTGGTATCGCTGAGGCCGCCGTTGAGGTGCCTGCTTCTACCATCCATATCATGGATGCCTGGACCACCCAATGCGACCAGGGTAACTCGATTCGCGGTATCCAGCAGGAGATCCGAACCGACCATTACCCGAACATCACAGCATCTAAGGTTGCCAATCGCCACTTCGGCGGATTCAATTCCGTGTTTGGCGATGGTCATGCCGGATACAAAAAGTGGGGTTCGTCTAAGGCTGCGGACTGGAGCATCCAGCAGGACTAAGGTTTTTCCCGTTAGTCTGAGGGGAGGGAGCGTCTGCTCCCTCCCCTTTTCTTTTAACGCCCGCAGGGTCTCAGGTGATATAATCCTGAGAGTTCCGTGGAGGGGTGAGCGGAATGGTATCGCAACCGCCTTGAAAGCGGTCTCACGGGTGAAACTGTGTGCGGGTTCGAATCCTGTCCCCTCCGCTAAAAATAAAACCCGCCTCGTAAGTTATATGAGGCGGGTTTTTGCTATATAAGGTAGTCCATGAAGAGGTTCTTGCTGATTGTCAGTAGTCTTATCTTGATAGGCATTGCACTATTTACAGCCTGGTATCTGAAGACAAAAGCAAAAAACGAATTCTATGCAAAGCGTTATTTGGAGTATGACGTCTGGATTTTTAGCCAGGAGGCCGAACAAAGATCGCTGGAGCGTCGCAAAACATATATCGCCAAACTCATCGATATTCGTGCCAAGTACCGAACCGATATAGCCCGACACAAAGACGAAGTAAAACAGATTTTAGCGAATCGAGACAGAAAACACTACGAGAAAATCTTCACTATCATCCCATCGCGCTCACCCTATAAACTCATAGATAAAAAAGACTTTCAGCTCGGTAAGGGGTTCGACCAGACCAAATATGGCTTCACCTGGCAGCTATTTCGCCCATCCGCACCTGAACTCAAAATGGACAAATTCTCCTATAACCCGTATCGAGAAAAGGGAGATGTTCCTCTCGCCTACTCCCTAGGGGCGGGGCGTAAAAAGCTAACTTTGTGGTTATCTGGCAGAATTACAGAAACCACTATGGCAGACAACCCTGCATTGAAGATCAGACCATTGAAAGGTCCAACACCTGCCTACATAGATATTGAAGAAGAAATAGAGCCAGCTTTCGATTTTCTGAAGCCTTAGAAAACCAAAAGGACAACGGAATACTCCGCTGTCCTTCTCTAATGTGCCCGAGGCGGGATTCGAACCCGCACGCCCTTTCGGACCGTGGCTTTTAAGGCCACTGCGTCTACCGTTCCGCCACCCAGGCAGGGTGCCTGCCTATTCTATCATCCCATTTCGCTCTAGATGCCTCAGGGAGGCTATACAACCCCTCATAAAAAGAATGGGGCCGGGATATTTCCCGGCCCTCGTTTGCGCAGTCCCCCGTCTCACGCGGGGTGGTTACTTTTGGATTAGTTGCGGCTCTTGATTTCCAGGCGACCCGTTGCCGGATCGTACTGTACGTCGACATCCAGAGCCTGACCGACGAAGCTCAACGGGACGATGGTGCGGCCACGCTCGATAGCAGCGGCCTTCTCCATAGTCATCGCAGAACCATTCACCGTGGCCTTGCTTTGCCCGACACGGATGATAACTTCCTTATCGGCGTTTACGGCGCGTACGACCTTGGTCTGTGGTGCCCACATGACCTGGCCACCCGTGTGCTCGAAGATCTGGCGGAACGGGGCGAGCGGCATGCCACGCTCTACACGCGGTGCCACATCGAAGGCGATCATCTGGCCATCGAACGCCACCTGGAAGGTTCGGGCAGCATCTGGCAGGCGCAGGGACTCACTGGCCAGCTTCGGCAGTCCGTTGGTGAATGGCTTGGCGGCAGAAGGAGCCAGCTTGCCGGCACCGGTCTGGCGGGCAATCGCCATCACAGGCGGCAGCGATGTCATCGGACGGCTCGGGTTCATTACCGGTTTCAGCGCAGAGGGTTTGACCGGCTTCACGCTCTCCGGGAACAGCTCCATGGCGAGCTGGCCCGTGGTAGCCTTTGGCTTCGCCGACTTCGCAACCGCAGTACCGGGCGCCACTGGGCGAATGCCCTCAGCGCGGCGCTCCGCGTTTGCCACACGGCTGGCGCCCACAGACGATACATTCAGGTCACCGAACGGCACCAGAGCGGTCTGTGCTGGTCCAGGCAGAACAACCGGCTTGGTGTTCTTGGGGGTTCGCAGGTCTTCAATCTCCGTCAGGCGGACGGTGTTTCCGCCAGCATTGTCTACATAGACCTGCATCTTGCGGGTAGAAGTTGCGTTGGTGGTCTCTAAGTACCCCATAGCCTCAATGGTATGGTAGCCATTCGCCACCGTGGTCGTATCCCAGGTGTAGCTGTAGGGAGGGAAGTTCTTCAGAGTCTTCCACTGCTTGTCTACATAGAAGCTGATGTAGGGTTGGATACCGCCACGCGCCGGAGCATCGACCTCGATCTCGATCACGCCGGAAACCTTGTTACCGTTACCCGGCTTGCGGAACGACATCTCGGGACCACCCGCCGTAGTCTTCAGCTCGGGAGTTACAGGAGCAGCTACACCAGCACCATCACCGCCAGCGATCACTACCTGGCTGGCAATAGAAGCCACCGAGCCGTCTTCGGCGATCACACGAACCATTACGGTGTGGACACCGGGCTTCAGGGTGGTGCCATCGACATCGAACTTCAGGCGACCACGTACCTTGGGGGTATCGAGGCCCTGGCGAGCCCAGCGCTCACCATCAACCCACATCTCAGCCACCGAGATAGGAGTCGAGGTCTTACCCGTGAAGTCCACCTGCATCTCGAACTTGCCGGGCACAATCTCTTTATCAAGGAGGTTCAGGACTTTGAGGTCCGCTGCCGTACCGGTCACGACCGGGGGCTTTGCCTGCACCGAAGGAGTCAAAACAAGCGCGCTTAGCGCCGTAAGCGTTGCAGGAAGCGCCATCATCGCCGCGCTGCGAAACCGTCGTGTCTTTGCCATGGGAGCCACCACCTGTTGGATAGGCCTGGGTAGGCCGCTTGGGAACTTGCCGCCAGAATACACGGGCAACCCGGATTTGTCAAGCCGTTCCTGTTAACATAACCCGTTGAAATCTTCACTCTTCGGTGAAGACGTGCTGCTGGTACTTATTAAAGAGAGATGAAAAAATGAGACAACCTGATGGTAGTGGGTGCTTAGACGCCCCCATAGTGTGACTTGTTCCACCCCACATAGAATATTTTCAGCCCTGATGTTTTTTTACCAGATCCAGCACCGCCTCACCAAACTTCGCGGCTTTCGCTGGCCCGATACCCGGCACCTCCTGCAAATCGAATTCGTTGGCGGGCTTACGCGCCGCGATTCCCAGCAGGGTCTTGTCGGCGAAAATCACATATGGTGGTACCGCGTTTTCCTGCGCTAGCTCACGTCGCCACTCTTTCAGAGCCGCCAGTAGCGTCGGATCCGCATCGCCCAGGTCTTCCGCCTCTTTAGGAGGGACGGCCACGGGGCTAGTCTTCCACTCGATATCACACTCCCCCAACTCTACAGCTTCCTTGCCCTTCTCTGTCAGGTAGAGCCGACGATACTCATCTTCGTCATCACGGAGTAAGTAATCTTGCTCTATGAGCGCTTCCACCAGCCGCTCCAGCTCGGCCTTCTTGTTGATTGCCAGTGCTCCAAAGGCACGCACACGCCCTTCTTTTATCGGCGCATCCGGCGTTCCCCGTAGAGTTCGCACCAACCCAGACTTTCCCAGAGCAAAAGGGTAGCGACTTGAGGCCAGTTCGTAAACAATCTGTAGAGCGGCCAGCGGAGCGCTAATAGAAACATTCGTTTTCTGGCCACTTCCCTGCCGTGCCTTAGTAGTGCTTGCAGAAGCAGCTTTCTGCTTTCTGGGGGAGCAAACATCGCATGCACCACAGGTCTTATGCGGCCAGGAATCCCCAAAATAACGAGCGATCAATTTATGGCGGCACTGGTCTAAGCGAGCATAATCCCGCATGGCCTGCATCCGCTCTGAAGCGCCACGCGCCCTATGTGCCAGGACTTCATCGAGCTGTGCTTTGGAGTCTGGCGGCGGCGGTATCAGCTCTAAGAGCAAGTCACGAGGTGCGGCGCGGTAGGTCAGGCGCCCGGCTTCCTGCTCGGCAAGAATCGCTTCTTCTAGTTCGGGGAGTGGAATACCAACGGTTTCAGCCAGTTCCGCAGGCTCAAAGTCACCGGACAGCCCTTCAAATAGTCCCGGCTCGGCGGCTTCGTCCATAAAGTCCGAGTAGAGCGTCACTCGGCGGGGAATGTCTGTGTGGCGCCGCAGAAGCCCCTGCTCTTCCAGGACCGGCAGTGCCTGCCGCACCAGCCCCTCATCGCCATCTACCCCGGCGGCTATGGATTCAAAACTCACGCCACCACAGCGTCGTCGCCCCAGGGCTGCTCTTACAGAGTTATAAACAGAGCGAAGCCTCTCCAGAGTCAGCGTGTCTTCGTTCAACCGACGCGTGGCGCCAGCGGCATCCGACGGCGCATGGAACAATATACAAGTGCTGGGCGCTCCATCACGTCCGGCACGGCCAGCTTCCTGGTAGTAGTTCTCCAGCGTGCGCGATGGGTGGTAGTGTAGCAAAAAGCGGATATCCGACTTATCCACCCCCATACCGAAGGCTACAGTTGCAGTCATCACCCGAACTTCGCCGGACATGAACCGATCCTGCGCCGCAGCCCGCTCCGCAGGTGGCAGACCAGCATGGTAGAAGTCGGCGGCCACGCCCTGGCGGCGCAGCATACGGGCAATCTGCTCGCATTTATCGCGGCTCTGGCAGTACACCAGCCCTGCCCCTTCGAACGCCTCACAGAGCTCCACCGTCGCCCAGAGCTTATCGTCCTCTCCCTTCACCTTGCGGCACTCCAGATAGAGATTCTTGCGCCAGGTAGGCCGGGTTAGCCGGTGTAGCTTACGCCCCAGTTGGCTCTCTATATCACTCTGCACTTCGGTAGTTGCTGTGGCTGTAACGGCGAGCACGGAGCGCGGGTTCAGTGCCTGCACCGCTTGCCCTACAGCCCGGTAGTCTGGCCGGAAATCATGCCCCCACTGCGAGATACAGTGCGCCTCATCTATCACTATCAGAGAGAGCCCCGCAGTCCTCAGGGCATGTAAAAACGGCGGCTGCCTGAGCCGCTCCGGGGCCGCATAGATTAGTTTCAGCTGGCCGGTTCGCACCAGAGAGAGTCGCCGACCAACCTCCGAGGAATCCAGTGAGGAGTTGATAAGTGTCGTTCGAGCGGCTACCTCCGGCGGCAGGTTCTCGGTCTGATCCTTCATCAGAGCGATCAGCGGCGAGAGAATCAGGGTTGCACCGGGCAGGAGCATAGCCGGTAACTGATAGGTCAGGCTCTTACCGCCGCCGGTCGGGAGAATCGCCAGAGTGTCTTTTCCGCCTACTGCTGCCTCTACAATCTCCCGCTGGCCCTCACGAAAATCATCGTGCCCAAATAGCCTGGAAAGCTCACTCTGAATAGAGTCCACAGCCGATAGTGTATCGCGCAAACAGTCGTTCAAAAATGGTCCAGGAATTCGCCCAAGTGAATATCTGGCAGGCCACACACTTACTGTAAAACTACTGTATATTCCACAGGGAGATATTTACTGTGATGTTGCAGATACTTCGTAAGATTGGTCTTACTGGCGCTTTACTGATTCTTTCGGCGAATACCTTCGCTCAAACAAACGGCTCATGGACCGTCTTTGATGGCAATTGGAGCGATACCGCAAACTGGCAAAACGGAGTCATTGCGGACAACGGCGGGATTGCTAGTTTTAATTCTCCGGCAGCGAACCAGACCTATACGAGAACAATAACTCTAGATACGGTGAGCCGTACCCTGAGTGAGATCCGATTTGGCTCCGCAGAATCCACTACGATTACCAGCAGCGGCGGTGCAACTCTTTCTCTGCTCAGTTCGGGGCTTATACTCAACTCAATTTACGGAGATCATACGATTTCCGCGCCTATTACTGGTACCGGTGACCTAATCAAAACAGGTGCAGGCAGCCTTTCTCTTTCGAATGCTACCAGTAGTTTCACAGGAACGATTCGAGTCAATCAGGGATTTCTCCGCACATCAAGTGCCTCTCTTGGTAATGCAGCCAATAGTATCGAGCTGAATGGAGGTGGACTCACCGGTACTTTTGCCAACGGGATTCAGATAGGCGCCAATGGGGGCGAATTCGGAAATGAATTTGGCAGCGTCACTCATACTGGACTGCTTACCGGCTCTGGGAGCTTGATTATAAGTGGTACAACCACCCTTCAGGGAGACGGGAGTGGATTCAACGGCACTGCCTTTGTCGTAGGCGGACCGCTGACCCTGAGTGGCAATGGGCATCTAGGCGGCGCTACAAGTGTGTTGGCGAACGTGCTGACCTTAAATAACTCTAGCACAAACCTGAATAACCGCCTTGGCGGCGGCGTCATAGTGGGGCGTGGCGGCGGTTTACTGCTCACAGGTAACTCTGGGGCTGCTACCACAGAAGCGTTAGGCAACCTGACTCTGGAATATGGCCTGAACAGTTTCAGTGTGTCTGCCAATTTAGCCCGATCCAGCACACTGAGTTTTACGGGCTTGAGTCGCCAGAACAACTCCACGGTCATTTTCGACGGATCCTTTTTTGGTAGCGCTCCGGGTGCTGGCATTGGTACCATTCTATTCTCTACGTCACCAGGAACCCTGATAGGTGGCGGTGGTAGCCCTACCTCATCTACCACAGCCTCGATTCTGCCCTGGGCCATTGGCGTTGATACGTTTGTGACCTGGGATGCGACCACTCAGAGAATTCTTCCGTTAAGCACTACAAGCGGATATGCCACCAATCTGACTACCGCCAACGCTCTGGATAATGTCAGTCTAAATAACAGTGTCAATCTAGCGGCACCTAAGACTGTCAATTCCCTTCGACTAGCTCCTAGCTCGTCAATCACCATTGGTGGCAGCTTGCTAACACTGACTTCCGGGGCGCTCCTGTACACAAGCAGTTCCACCACGTTAATAACTACTATCTCGGCGCCGCTTACTGCAGCAGATGGAGGTGAGTTTAACCTCTTCACAAGAGGTGGGGATGCGGTGGCTGGCACTGGGCTGGTTGTCACGGGAGCGATTTCAGGAACTGGCGGTCTGACTATTTCAGGTCTAGTCCACCTGCTTGGCAGCAATACCTATACCGGCCTCACCACGCTCAACTCTGGGACTATAGTTGTGCCTGGCGGAACTTTTACTGCTGATGGAAGCTCTCCGAGCGCATTAGGACAGGATACATCTCCTATCCGACTTGCAGAAGGGAATCTCAAAACGACTGGTAACCTCACGATCGACCGCAATTTAGACGTTCGCCTGGCAGGTTCCGGCACCGTAGGCCTAGGCACGATACAGAAATCCAGCAATGAATCTATTACTGTTAATGGAAATATCTCACTCAACAAAGCTGCAACCAATAGCTCCAACGAATACCTCACTCTAACCAATGGACATGACAGTGCCAACGCAATTACGTTCAATGGAACGATCTCCGGCAATGGCGGACTCCTGGCTACCGGTACGAACTACCTCATTTTCAATGGGAACAACACCTACAGCGGCGGCACGGTTCTTGGCCAGAAAAACACCTGGACCGGCACCGGAGACAATACCCAGTATGTCACTGGCATATATGAGATAGGCAGTGACACTGCCTTTGGCACCGGCACCATCACCGCTTACGGGGGTACCTTTCTAGCAACGGGCGGTCCACGCACTATCAGCAACCCCATCAGCATTCCTTATGGACAAACCGAACCTGGTTTAACTGGCGCATCCGTCCGCTTCGAAGGCAACTTCCCTATCACACTAAGTGGTCCGATTGATTTGGGAACTAGCTTCGACCATAGCATCGTTTTCACTATAGGTGCAAACTCTCCGGTTACGATCAGCGGCCCCATCTCTCACCACGGAATCTCGAAGCTTGGTCCCGGTACACTGACCCTCAGTGGAATCAATCCCATCAACCGCCCCAGCTACATCCGGCAGGGCACTCTCAGTGTCAGCACTCTGGGAAACGAAGGAGAGCCGGGAAACCTGGGAACATCCTCCAACAGCTGGCTCAGAATGTACCTGAGCGGTCATACGGTCGGAGACACTGGCATCCTACGCTACACAGGTGCTGGAGAAACGACGGACCGCCTCTTTACGATAGATGGCTCCGGGGGAACTATCGACGCATCGGGCAGTGGAGCGCTCAAATTCGGTAGCTCCGACACCATCTATCACGGTTGGGGCCGTGATAGCACTCTGTTCTTCTTTAGTGGCTATGGTGGCGGCAGGGTATTTCTAGTGGGAGATCTCGGTGCTATTTCCGTTGTGGTCGGCTCCACTGTTAGTGGCAATGGAGTGCCTGCAGGTACTATCGTCACTGAGGTTGGTACTAACTGGCTCCGCGTCAACAATGCTATCTCTGGGAACCCATTTGTCACTATCACAGCCCCAGCTTCTCTCCTGCCCGTACGAACACTTACCCTGACTGGCTCCAACACCGGGCTGAATACGATTACTCCGGTCCTCACGAATAGTTATGGCTCTGACATCTACCTCGCTGTGAACAAAACAGGCCCCGGCACCTGGTCGCTCAACGGCGCCAACGATTACTCGGGTGGCACCACGATCAATGGAGGCACCCTACTAGTAAACAACACCGCTGGCAGCGGAACCGGCACAGGCGGAGTAGCTGTAAACTTGGGAGGCACTTTCGGCGGCAACGGTAGCATCGCAGGCGCCCTCACTGTCAACTCTGGTGGCACTGTCGCTCCCGGTAACAGTCCGGGACTTCTGACTATCAACAACGATGTCGTGTTCAACTCAGGTTCCAATCTGGCGATTGAACTAAACGGCAACACACCAGGAGTGAACTATGACCAGCTTGCTGTCAATGGAGGCATCACGCTGGGAAATGCCAATCTACTGTTTGCTTTGGGGTTTGCTCCTTCGGCCTCAGACTTCTTTTACATCGTCAACAACGATTTGAGCGACGCTGTACTGGGCACGTTCGCCGGACTCCCTCAAGGCAGTGACATCTTCGCTACTTTTGGCGGAAACACTTACAAGGGGAAAATCAGCTACACCGGGGATTACAATACGACTAACTTCCTGGGCTCAGGAAACGATATTGTGTTGTTCGGCTTCCTCTCAGCAGCCGTTCCTGAGCCGGGTACATTCGCGCTGATAGGGCTGAGCCTTCCCGGAATGATTCTACTTCTGCGCCGGGAAAAGGCATAGCTGCTTCTCTTGAAAATACCCGCAGAAAAGCTCCTGGTGCTTTCCAAGGAATATGGCATTGAACCAGACCTAGCTCTGCCGGATGCAAAGGAAGACTGGCATCTTTGCCGCTACTTTGCGTTCTACGATGTCCCAAACGGCTGGCTTGGGCATTATCGGGGTGATTATGTTTTTGCTCGCCGCGAGTTCGAGGAAGCCATCGACGACTTTCCACCTGTCTGGCAAGTGTTTCGTGTACCTGATTTTTCCGCCGAAGATCTCTTTGCACGCCAGCTCGCCGATTTCAGAGAGCAGGAGTTTTTAGGAGAGCTTCCTATATCGGCGCTACGTTTCCATCCTGATCGCCCACGAAACTATGAGCGCGGCATGTACTTCGCCTGGTTTCACGGCAGGTAATGGGCGTTTCTAAAGAACCATGCCTTTGCGAGCATTTTCCGCGTATTGATATAGCTCGGGGCGGCGTAGAGTGCCAGACTCTAAAGCCCTGCGAACAATAGCATCTACTTTCCTTGGATTATTATATTGCCAGTGCCCCAGGCCGTGCAGGGCGCTCTCCTGACAAGCAGCATGCGGTAGCCTCAGAATCTTCTCCTGTACCTCAAGCACAGCTCTTTCTAATGTGGTCCCACCCACTTCTTTAAAACACCCACTGTAGGCTGGAAAGATGTCCCACCACATAAAGCATGTCGTTTCTAGAGAGCCAGCACGCTCGTTTGAATGCCCAAGCGTTTCCGAGCACCGAACCGCAAATACATCACGAAAGACCATCTCTATAGCTTGGATACAAAACACTCGGTTTTGCAAGAGAAAGTGAGGTGTCGTGCAGGCAGTGGAGAGGACAGCCTGTTTCGTTGATGAATCCCCAGAGAGAGTTACCAATCTGAGTATCCGAATAGGGTTCCAGTAGTTCACCAGACTTGGCAAAAAGCAACGTGGCATAGTCCAGCGTTTTCGCAGGTTCCAGTTCCTCCGGTGGGTCGTCCATCCAGAAATGTCGCTCATTTTCCGGATGGTCGAACCAGGCTTTTACCCATTCTTGGAAAGTCATGGCTTATGTTACTATGTGCCATGCCGCAACAGCGCTTCTCCATCTGTAATGAGACCTTCGCGCCGCTGGGTTCGCCTGATCCCTGGTCCTTTGAGCGTATCTGTCGTTTTCTAAAAGAAACTGGCTATGATGGCGTGGAGCTGGCTCCTTTTACGTTCGCTGAGGACATTCGCGATCTCACGCCTGTAGAGCGCGCTGAGATTCGACAGATTGCCGCAGATAATGGATTGGCTATATGCGGGCTGCACTGGCTACTTATCTCGCCGCCCGGCCTTCATATCCACACATCGGATGCCGCACTCAGGGGCAAGACGCCATCCAGATCTGCTAGCGCTTATCGAGTTTGCTCACGATACTGGTGTACCCACCATGGTGCTGGGCTCTCCGAAAGCGCGCACGCTGAGAATGGTGACTATGAGAGTGGCTGGCACAGAACAGCAGAGACACTGGTCTCTCTTGGAGATTCTCTGAAGGCGGCAGGAGTAGGTGCTGTTCGGATTCTATCGTGTTTCCCTATTAACCTCGACAATAC
>JASGJG010000037.1:0-55958 GCA_049840835.1 Armatimonas sp.
GTTATGCTTTGCTTGGTTCAGTCTAGTGCTGCTAAGGTCATGGGAAACGGAATGAGAATCCGAACAGCACCTGAAAAATATGTGAACTTTGTATGATTTGTTATTGAGATTTTATTTGTATGATACGTCACAAAAAATAAGGATACTTCACTCAGAAGATACAGGAAGTAGATACGCCATAGAATATCTGGCAAGAAGTAAAGTATATGGCTTGCAGGCATGGATAGAGGTATCACTCCTAATGTAGATAGTGACACAAAAAAATCTGCATCGCAAAGGTGTCTTTGTGATTAATAAGTATGTCGGCCGGTGGTTTTACTATAGGGCGAACTGTTTATTGTAGAGTGCGGTGTACTCCACGCCATCCAGGGTAAGCTTCACGAGCAGTTTGGAGTCAGATACCTCTTCTATATTCAGATCCAGGCGCGCTGTAGGATCGGTAAAGACTGTCTCAGAGGCATCGAAGGTTCCATCGTGGTTACGGTCGGTCGCTACCTGAGTTGGTCTGACCGTAACCAAACTACCATCTCTGTTGTAGGAGCCGGTGAGACGAACTGGATTGCCCGTGGGAGCGTCTATCAGATCGATGGTGGCGGTAAGATCGGTTCGAAAGGCCAGTAGATCCCCAGTGCCACAGGTGACTGTGGTGCCGTTGACCGTAATGGAGTTCGGGCAGGCTGTCATAGCGCTCTCGGCTTGCCCTGGTGTGCCGATAGAGGCTCTCCGCCAGGAGCCTTCGATATCTTGCACTCCAGAACTGCCGGAAGAACACCCGGTCAGAGCGATTCCAAGAATGCCGACGGTGGCAAAAAGAATGTTTTTCATCTCTAGCTCTCCTATCGTGGAGAACTTCGCAGGTTTCTACATTTTTTGAAGTCTTCGGAATCGTCGGTTTTAGGCCATATTTCTACTATGAAAACTCAGGCACCCAATCAGCTCTCTGCAGCAGAGGCATTGAAGCAGCTTCAGAAGGAACACGACCGCTTCTGGCAGCATGCGTGCAAAGAGGTTTACCGAAGCTCCCGTGAGCTGCTGGCCCAGCATGAAGATGAGCTGGACCGGGGTGTGAAACTGGCGAAGCTAATTCGTGGCAAGTCGGAGCGGCGTGAGATCGCTCTAACTTTCGATGATGGTCCGCATCCCAAATTCACGCCCCGGCTACTGGCGATTCTGGCGCGCTATCAGGTTCCAGCCGCGTTTTTTGTGGTGGGAGAGCGGGCCGAACAGTATCCGGCATTGGTGCGTGCGGAGGCAGCACAGGGGCACATGGTTGCCAATCATACCTATCACCATGTAAGCTTAATAAAGATTCCGCCGGAGATGGTGGCCGATGAGATCGATGCCTGTGGCGATGTGATTCGGAACATACTTGGCGCCACACCGCGCTGGTTCCGGCCACCGGGCGGGGAATACAATACGGAGGTCGCCCGAGTTGCTGAGCGTTTAGGCTACACCATAGCTCTCTGGACCGATGACCCCGGCGACTATGCCAGTCCGGGTGCGCAGGTGATTCTGCAGCGAACATTGAGCCGGGCCACTCCTGGGGCAATTCTGCTGCTGCACGATGGTATTGAACAGACCATACAGGTGCTGCCGCAGATAATTGAGAGCCTGAAGAAACAGGGCTATACGTTCGTTTCTCTGAAGCGCCTGGCACAACCTTAAAGTTTGATGAAAGAGGGAACAAAACGAGGGAAGTGGGGCGCAATCTCAGCATGTACCTTCAAGACATCCACTTCCCCGAGCTGGAGAAGGGGGCTATTGCTCCAACTCCTGCGCTCCAGGTGCTTCCTTCCCAGTCGGCGACATCTGCAGAACGACGGCATGTAGAGATTACATTCCATGATGGCCGGGTCGTTCACTTCCATGGTGCCCCCGCGCTACTCAATCCGCCGCAGCGAGTGGAGGCGCTATTGCATGCGCATGTGTTGATGCTGGAGGTCGAGGGGAGCCTGGTTGTCTATCCCTGGTCTTCGATTCGCTCGGTAGAAATTAACCCGGCGCCACAGTTAAGTGCACAGCAAGTTGTGATAGGGCTGACACGCGAGGATGGGATTTGATAAAATTCCCTTGAGTGGGAACGAATCAGGCGCCTGTTGACGCAATTATTGCATGAACGCAATCCTGACAGCCCGTCCCTTTAGCGGAGCGAGCGTGTGGCTTAAAAAGAAAGAAACAACTGCGCAGAAACACGCGCGCTTTGAGGCACTGGTAGCAAAGGATTGGGAGCGATTCTGGCGTTTTGCGTATCGGCTTACGGGCAATAGAGACCAGGCAGAGGATCTGCTTTCGGAATCTATGGTGGATGCCTTCGCCGCCTTTGATTCGTTTCGTGGAGAGAAGTTCGATAGCTGGTTCTTCAAAATGCTCTCCACCAACCATATCGACATGCTCCGCAAGGCAAAGCGTCGCCCCTCGGAGAGCCTGGAGACGGCCTATTCGGAATCGGAAGGCAGGGATGTCGCCGATACACGCGCCACTCCAGAGCAAGAGCTGATGAACCCACTCTACTCAGAGCGGATTCAGAAAGCGCTAGATGGACTGCCGGAAGACTTCCGCACTGCGGTTCTTCTTGCCGATGTAGAGGGATATGACTATGCGGAGATAGCGGCTCTGCTGCAAGTGCCGGTTGGAACGGTGCGTTCGCGCATCTCCCGAGGCAGAGAGCGCTTACGATTAGCACTGGGAGGCCAACAGCCATGAACGACGAAGACCTTCGTGAGCAACTGAATAGCGCCCCTGTGCCCCCTCCTGTGGGAGGGCACGAAGCCACTCGCGAGCGGCTCATGGACCGGGTACGTCAGACCTTTCCGGTGGATGCCCCTGCGCCGAGCGTTACGAAATCGGTCTGGTGGCATTCTCGCACCACGGCTGGAGCCGGAGCGGCGCTGCTTATGGCAGGGCTTGCCGCCGCCGCGTTTTTCCTGTGGTCCGCCCCACAGCAGGATCGCCTGCCCGATGATGCGGCGCTGTTTCAGCTCTACGATCAACACCAATTTCATCACGACTCGCACTTCGCGGAAACGTCGGAGGCCGGGTAGGAGCTATGCGCCTGCTCGCCTCCGCTTCCCTGCTCGGACTGTGTCTGGCTTTTACCGGTGGATGTCAAATCCATCCGGCGCAGGCGCAGACACAGACTCCGCTCCGAGGAGCTGCCAGCGCACCGGAGGCTCGGCGCATGGGGCTACCGAAGAAGGTAGGGGATTGGACGCTGGTGCGGTTCGTGCCCGGCAAAGAGGCGCACTTTCTCTATACTCAGAAGCGTCGCTCGTTCTCCCTATTTGTCGTAGACCAGGGGCGTGATGACACCCTTCAAGGGCGCAAGGGATGGACTGCTGCACGTCTGCCGGGCGGAACAGTAGCGTATCTCCATACCGACCCTCGTGACCCTTCTCGCTCCGCTATTGCCTGGAAGCGTGGTCAGCAGCGCCGCATCCTTATCGGGCGTATGCAGTCAGCCGAACTACAGAGCCTGGCCGCAAAGCTCTAGAGCCAGAGTCTGGCTAGCTTCCTGCCAGTACAGCTATTAACCAGTTGGCGAATCGCTCCGTTTCTCCTATTCCCAGGTGATTGCCCGGTGCATTGAGTAGTGGGAGATTCAGCGCCTCCGCTAGCTGCACTGTTGCCTGCCGAGCAGGCTGCCCCACCGACGATTCCCCTGCCGCCAGTCGAAGTTTTGTAGTAGGAATGCGGTCGATTTGGGGGCGATAGCGAACAGTTTCAGGCGCCATCTGACCCAGAAAGAAGCGATTCTTTTCTAGCTCTGCGGCTGGGAGCGCTGGCAGAATCACACGTGGTGGTCTGGGCAGTAGTACTGTGGTGTGGTGCAGGGCTTCCGTGAGATCGGCAAAGGCCTGAACTGCCGCCTGAGGATTGCTGGGAGCAAGCTGGAAAGCCGCTTCTGCGTGCGGCATGACTGCATCGGCATCTGGAAGCAGAGTAAAGAGTGGTGGCTCATGGACTACCAGAAGCCCCACAATTTCGGGGTGTTGCGTGAGTAGCTCGATTCCTGTGACGGCGCCCCCGCTAGCTCCAAAAAGCAAAACTGGCTCCTCTGGTTGTTGCTGTTGAATCAGTGCCAGGAGATCCGTGGCCAGTAGGGCAGGTGTTACCGGGCCGTTATCACCGCCAGTACTGGCTCCGATTCCCCGCGGGTCATGGGTAATAACCGTGAAATTTGTGGCGAGCCGCTCTGCCAGAGCCGCGAATCCGCTTCGGCCTACCGGTGCTCCCACCAGGAAAAGCAGCGGACCATTTCCCTGCTGTGTATAGGCAAGTTCCGCTCCTGGAACTTCGAAAATTCCCTCAGTAACCATTTCAATAATGCTATCGCGCTGTATAAGTGCTGTATGAAACAATCTTTTCGGCCAGACCGATAGTTTTTCGGCTACCGGGCGTAATAGGGGATGAGGGCGCCCCAATTCCTCTAAAACAAACAGGTAGCGTAATGATTCCAACCATGCTCCCCCTTTCTCGCTGGAGAGCCAGCGCTGCGGTAGAGACACTCCATGCCTGGAGTGCCGATGCCCTGCATGAGCAATACCTAGAAACGGTTTTTCGCTATGTCTCGCGCCGACTGCCGGTGCGTGCCGAAGCGGAAGACATTACCGCGGAGACGTTTGCCGCAGCCTTCACAGCACTGCATACCCTGCGTCCCGATACTGACCCGCTGCCCTGGCTTCTGGCAATCGCACGGCGCAAGATAATCGACCATGCTCGCAAACGCCAGCGCCAGCCAGTAGTGCCTCTAGAGGCTATAGAACTGGTCGAACCAGGGATGGACCCGCAGGAGCAGCTTCTTGCTGCGGAGCGTAAACAAGAGTTACATGCTCTGCTGAATAGCCTGAAGCCGGAGCAGAAAAGAAGCTCTGCTGCTTCAACACTTAGAGGAGCTCAGTATCGCTCAGATTGCCGTGGTGATGGGAAAATCTACGGCTGGCTATTAATTCTCTTTTGCAGCGTGCCCGTGCGACGGTAGCCAGTCGCGGCGCTGCTTACTTTGTAAACAACACGGAGGCGAAATAAACCTCATGAACGAGAAGAATATCTTAGAAGAGTCCTACCCGGCTCTGGAAGTCTCCGATGACCTCCGCATGCGGGTACAGCGCCTGGCCGCCCAGAGTGATGATGCTCGCGCCGCTCATGTTACCCGGAGAACCATGAAACGCCGTGTGGCATTGGCAGGCGCTCTGGCAGGAGTCGCAGTCATAGGGGTTGCGTTTGGGCCCCGTGTAGCCACAGCTGCTCAGCTGTGGCGGGTACAGAACGCGCTGGGCAAGCTCAAGAGCGCCCATATTATTCAGTGGCAGGCAATAGAGGGCGGACCACGGCAGACTGTGGAAACCTGGTTCTCCGGCAACAGTGTCCGTATGAAAAAGCAGGACGGCAACATCCAGATTTTTGATGGCGCCTACAACTACTTCTATACACCTGCCAGCAATCAGGTTGTTCGTAAGGCTGCGGAAGGCCCGTATGCACACAATCCTTCCGGGTTTACTCTAGAGTCCATTAAGCGCGACATGACCAGTGTCGTTGGTGAGAATGCCTATATGGAGCGTCTGGGGGCGATTCAGGAAAACGGCAAGACGCTTCAGAAAATCGCCAGCTATCACACGGAGCCAGCGGGTAAGGTTCGTATGCTGCTTTTTGTCGACCCGGAGACGAGCCTGCCCCAGCGCATGGAGATGGCTCTCCAGGAGAAGGGCGTCGGAACCTGGAAAACACTGGGTGGCGGCGAGTTCCGCTTCAACGAAACACTCCCCTCGTCTCTGTTCTCCCCGAACTTTCCCGGTGCAAAACTCATAGACACCGATGCCCTCCGGAAAAGCTGGCAGGAGCGGGTTGAGAAGACAGTAGTAGCTGAGGCCAGGTTAGGCGCACGGACAGTGAAAGTTCGCGATGTGCAGGTGAACTCTCAGGGGGCTATCTTCGTGCTCTACACCTGTGATAAGGCCTGGGAAGACGGATTTATGAAGGACGACCAGGGGGGCTGGTGGCCCGATGCAGCGCGAGACTGGGACCTCAGAATTCCCGGCTACCGGCGTTTGGCCATGCACTTTGGGGGCTTCTACGCCAAAGAGAAGCGCCAGAGCAGCCAGGGAATTCGCCCAGTACTGGAAGACGGCGGGCAGCTTCAGGGAGACTGGTTCATTCCACTGGCAGAAAAGCCTGCGCTGCCCAGGCAAGTGGCATTAGAAGGGATTGCGCACCCCAGCAATCTGCATGGCGATGCCGTAGTGAAGGAAGCGCATACCCTGTTTACTCAGGCAGCACCTGATGATTTCAAGCGCCACGCCGCTTGGTCTGCCGCAGCTAAACTAACATTGGCTCCAACTCCCTATGAAGGGGATTTCGCTCCCGAATACTGGCCTTATCTAATCAGTGACCAGGGCAGCGAGGAAAGCTTCAGCAAAGAGCTAAGCCAGCAGTACACGGAAACGCGGCAGCAAATTCACCAGGATAAAGGGTGGCCGAGCTACCCACCTGGCCTCTAATAGCCCCTAACACTACCCGATTACACTCCCGGTTAGCTCATAACCGGGAGTGTGACTTTAGAGGCGAAGCGTCCGCTGGTGAGTATCTGGCTCTTAGCCAGGTACGCCGATTTTTCGATAGCCGGGAAGCTTGAGTGGGCTATTTGTATACGCAGACGGTGACCTTTGTTCAGAATGATGCTGGTAGACCACAGATCTACCTCTACCGGAATCGGCTCACCCGCTTTGAGTGGCGTTTCTTTTTCAAAGGTCTTCCAGAGCTTGAGCCGCCGATACCCCTCGCTGAAGTTCATGGAGCGGCCATCCGGGTAAACATCACAGAGGCGTACCACTAAGTCACCATCGGTAGCGTCTGTTGTCAGCCAAATAGTAGCTTTGATACGCCCGGTCAGCTCCATAGGGCGATCCAGGACATCGCCGGTAAAGGTAATGACATCCGGGCGGGCTTCTATCTTGCGCTGATCCATTGGCCCACCAGGAATAGTAAGCTGCGGGCCGCCCATGGTGGGGCAGGGATCCGCCGGATTGTACTCCAGCGCTACCGGGTCGCCAGTACGTGGCATTCCAGTGGAAAGTCCTTTTGCGCTGGTCAGGAACAAATCACGCGGACGGCTATTTGCTGGAGGCCAGCTCGGTGCGGTCCGCCAGGTATTGCCCGGCGCGCCCGACTCACCGACCGCGCCCATAACATAGTAGACCACGGCGGGTGGGGTATTCCAGCGGTTCTGCGCTCCTTTTAGATTACACTCAAAGAAGTCCCAATCCAGCATGGAGCCGAAGGGGGGCTTGTTGGCATCTGGGTAGGTCAGCTCACCCGCTTTTTCAGAAAAGATAGAGTGAGTCCATGGCCCCATGACCAGGGTTTGCTTGCCACGCGCCTTAGGTCCACCCTTGGTCTGGAAGCCCAGAAAGCTGTTTATGGTCCCTTGCCCAAAGATGTCATACCAACCGCCCACATGCACGGCGGGGCAGTCCGCCTGCCCGAACCGAGTCTCCATTGAACGGTCTCGCCACATGGAGCTATACAGGGGGTAGGCCTTCCAGCGTGCTGCGGCATCTGGGGCATACTTACTGCTGGCGGTCCAGAACTCGGCCAGAGCCTTGCGCCAGCAGCCTCCCCAGAACGCGGCGTGCTGGTACTGGTCCGTAGCGGCTACAGCAATATACTGACAATCGACTTTGGCTCCCGCCCCGGTCAGCCCGAGCTGCGCGATTCCGAGGGCAGATGGTCCCCAGGTACCGACCTTGCCATCGCTCCAGGGCTGCTTGCGAATCCACTCCACTGTGTCTACACCGTCAGTGTGGCCAGACCACCAGCCATCGCCCTCGAATGGGTAGTTCTCTCCCTCAGAAGCGAAGCGGCCACGCGTATCCTGCGCTATCAGCACAAACTTACGGCGAATGCCTTCGATAGCCGCCAGCCCTACCGCTTTCTTATCGTAGGGGGTGCGAATCAGAATCGCAGGATATTTCCCATCGCCTTCGGGTCGGTAGATGTCTGTGGCCAGCTTCACGCCATCACGCATCGCCACTTTTTCTGTCGTCATCGCCATGGTGTTATTCTACTCACTTACACGGGGTTTCTGCCCGTTGTCTCTATCTTCGCGAGCAATCCACTGCTCAAAGGATGTCGATGCATCGCCAACGTCGATAACTCGGCTTTTGTGGAGCATGACACCTGCACCATGCTCCTCTTCCCAATCACAGCCGAAACTCAAACCCAAATAAGCGATGCCATCTTTACTGATGCTGGATACGTGGATATTGGAAAGACCCATATGGGTCTTCAGTTTATTGGGGGCGCTAATCTCAGGAATGCCATAGTCTTGCCTCTCTTCTGCCGTGAACTCGGCTGCAACACGCTCGTACTCGTCAAACAAACGGGGTAGAAGCATTTCCCGGATTTCTTCCTGGTGTTCTAAGAGGTAATCATAGGCCCTATGCTGCTCTTCCGACGGTAGTGTGTCTTTGACTCCATCTGGGTATTCCACCATGAGGTGGTACTCACTTGTAGAGGGAGCAGCACGGGTGCGGGATTCATAAGGGCCGGTTCTATTCTGGAAACCACTCCAGGCCGGTAACGGTACCTTGCCGTACCAGTAGAACTGGTCGCTATCCAGTAATGGCAGGGGCATCTCAAGCTTTCTCAATACACGCTTTTACGTAAGACAGGCTCTTTGCCAGATTGGTCGCTCTCTCTGTTTCACTGGTGCCAGTAATACTGCACTCATAGGCCATGTAACCCATGAAGCCAAACGATTTCAGCGCAGTGAAAGCAGCGACTAAATCGATATCCCCCGTGCCCAGCTCCATGCGCGTGTTATCTGCCAGATGGATATGCTTCACATGCGCGGCGGCGTTTATCAGTGCCTGTGGGGAGTTCGTTTCTTCGATATGCATGTGGAACAGATCTGCCAGGATAGCGACTCCATTAACACCCGCTTGTTCGATAACTCGCACGCCATCGCTGAGTCTACGTAGATAGTGCTGGCTCGTAGCGGTTCAGCGGCTCTAAGAGAAATAGCGTGCCTGCGGCTTCAGCATGGGGGCCAAGCTCTTTGAGCGCCGCTTCCATAAGCCCATCTTCTAGCTCGATAGCGGTCTTGTAGGGAGAGAGGTCCGGCACTTTGGGACCCCCGAAGATGGGCGGGACTATCTGGCCTGCCGCGCCGACTTCGCCGCAGAAGGTCAGCAGGCCTTTGCTGCCTTCTATCGCCTTACGTCGCTTCTCTTTATTCGGGTCTAAAAAGTCAAAGCAGGGATTGCCATCCGGGTCGGCATTGCCACAGACACTGGAGATAGGCAGTATGTTGTTTATCTCGTCTGTATCATGACGGCATTTCTCTAAGCCTCCGCCCCATACGCCCAGTTCCAGGCCATCTACACCGTGGTCTCTGGCCCACTTTGCCTTATCAGAAACGCTAGCACCAGGAATCAACCCGATCTGTAGAGAGATACGCATAGTGTTTTATTGGTGGCTGAGGAATGGGAAATCCTGCCTTTGGCTGTTCCGGTGGGGGCATGTCTATTTGCCATAGTCCGCCAGCCGCGCGATAATGTGCGGGTTCCCCTCATGAGCATACTTACCGTATCGAATCTTGCCAAGAGCTTTGGCTCCCGCCTTCTGTTCTCTGAAATTAGCTTCACTCTGGCCGCAGGGCAGAAAATGGGACTGATTGGTCGTAATGGCGGCGGCAAGACCACACTGCTGAAAATCCTGCTGGGGCAGGAGCTGCCCGATGCCAGTACGAACCCACCATCGAGAGTGGCGCTGGCGCCGGGGCGGCGTATGGGCTATCTGCGGCAGGAAGCCCCGGTGCATCCCGAGAACATCATCGCGCAGGAGATAGAGGAGGCACTGGCTCCTTTAAGAGCGGCGCAGGCACGAGTTCAAGAGGCAGAGCACGCCATGAGCGATGCCACTACCGATGATGCTCTGGAAGCCGCCATGACCGAGTACACGGCAGCTACAGATGCGTTTGAGCATCTGGGCGGCTGGGCGGTAGAGATGGAGCGCGATGCCACGCTGATTCGATTGGGTTTCGGACCGCAGGAGCTACAGAAGCAGGTAGGCTCGTGCTCCGGGGGAGAGCAGACCCGGCTGGCGCTGGCGAAACTGGTGCTTACCCGCCCGGACTTGCTAATCCTGGACGAACCAACGAACCACCTGGATATCAACGCGACCGAGTGGCTGGAAGGCTTTCTGAAAGACTACGAAGGTGCGGTGCTGCTGGTAAGCCACGACCGCTATTTCTTAGACGCCGTAACTGATACCACCGCCGAGCTAGAATTCGGTAAGCTCACCGTTTACAAAGGTAACTACTCTCACTTCCGGCGACAAAAAGAAGAGGCCCAGGAAGCACAGGCAGCGCTCTACACCACACAGCAGAAAGAAGTGGCCCGCCTGGAAAATCTGATTTCCCGCAATATGGGCGCTAATGCCACAATGAGCCGGATTGGACAAGACCCAGGGGCGAATCGACCGCATGGACAAAGTAGACGCGGTGCGATTGGATAAACGCGCCGTGCGTGCGAGTATAGATAGCGCGGGAGCAGGGCGCATTGGGCGGGAAGTCGTCCGAATCTCGGATCTCACACGCTCGTATGGTCCGCGTACCCTCTTTGCTCCGTTCAACGCTGTGATAGAGCGTGATGACAGAGTCGGCCTGGTCGGTCCCAACGGAGCAGGGAAGACTACTCTGGTCAAGCTGCTCTTAGGCGACGAAGAGCCAAGTGGAGGAAGCATCGACTTTGGGCACAACGTACGCCATGCCTATTTCTCGCAGCATGCTACCGACGCGCTGGATACCGAGCGGACGGTTTTAGAAACTCTGATCGATGCCGCGAAGGACTTCACCGACACTCAGGCGCGAAACTATCTGGCCCGGTTCTTATTCACCGGCGATGATGTGTTCAAGAAAGTCAGCATGCTCTCCGGGGGAGAGAAGAATAAGCTGGCCCTGGCTCGCATGCTTCTGGTCCCCTGTAACTTCTTGATTCTCGACGAGCCGACGAACCACCTGGACATGGCCTCCTGTGAGACTCTCACGGAGCTGCTACAGGAGTATAAAGGGACACTGCTTCTGGTAAGCCACGACCGGTATCTGTTGAACGCCGTGACTAACAAAACTCTGGGGCTGACCGGCACTGGGGAAGCACGGCTTATTGAGGGGAACTACGCCGTCTGGCGTGAGGAGATAACACCGCTCCCGGTGAAGTCCAAGGAACCTGTAACTGCTCCCAAACCGACCCCGGTGTTATCCCGTGAGGCCAGCAAGGCCCGCGCGAAGGCGCAAGCTGCCGTAGAAAAGGCAGAAGCGAAAGTACAGGCTCTGGAAGCGAAACTTGTCGAGATAGAGCAGGCGCTAAGCACAGGGACGGGGGATCAACTGGCTCTGGCAACGCAGCACACGGACACGCAGGCCGAGCTGGATGAGGCGATGCGGCTCTGGGAGGAAGCAGTAGCGGCTAGCTCATAGCGCCGCCTACTCTTCCTTAATAGTCTCTAAGCTATCGCTGGAGGGATCAGTAGTGGCTTCCTGTGAAGATTCCTCTGAAGTCACTTTCTCCACAGGCCATGCCGCCACGCGTACAGCAATACGCGCGCCGGAATGAGTCCGCTTGCCAGCGGGAACAGATTGGTAGAAAACCGTGCCCTCTTCAAAGCCGGGCTTAACCACACGTGGGCCTTTTTCAACAACAACGAAGCCTTTGCTCTCTGCCAGTGCGGTCGCCTCTTCTAGCGATAGGCGGCGCAGGGAGGGAATGCGGGCTATAGGACTTGTGGGGCTTGTAGCTTCTGTTTGAGTAGAGGCAACACGAACTGGAGATTTGGGGGCATGCGGCTTTACTGCCACGCTCTTTGTGGGTTTCTTAGCGGCT
This sequence comes from Armatimonas sp., assembly GCA_049840835.1. Taxonomy (GTDB): domain Bacteria; phylum Armatimonadota; class Armatimonadia; order Armatimonadales; family Armatimonadaceae; genus JANLTX01. Next base: position 11,877 of record JASGJG010000037.1, read on the forward strand.
TTCCCTGGTTTCTGCACCGCCTGCAGGTGAGCCGTGATCGTTGCTGCAGCGGCGCGAACCTGCACCGGGTTACGCTCCCATACCGCCCAGGCAGTTGCTGCGGTGACCGTGAGCAGGCTCATCAGAATAGTGGCGCGCCGATAAGGAGCCAGGCGTACACTCAGCGGGAGGCGACGTTCCTGTTGGCGCATCCGATTATCCGTCTGGACTTTGCTGGGAACAGTATTGTTGCCGCAAAAGGGACCATTCAGGCGGCCATACAGGCTATACACATGCAATTCTTGCTTGTGCTTCACGCGCACGGTGCCTAAATCACGTAGGTACTGGGGCCAGGGGGCGATTTTGAGTAGCACGCGGGCGGCATCACCGGAGAGCAGAATATGCCCCGCATCCCCCAGGTCCATCACGCGCTGGGCCTGGACAATGCCATCACCTGCGGCATCAGGGTTGCCGTTGATATCGTCCAGCATGCTCACCGGGCCGGTATGGACTCCCATGCGTAGGGCAAAACCGGGGCGGGCCTGGGTCAGCGCTTCCGCGATTTGCAGGGCGCAGCGTACTGGAGAGAGCAAGTCTTTAAAGAAAAGCAGCACAATACCATCGCCCGTGGAGCGCAGCAGAAAGTCTTCGGTATCTTTCCGCAGGCTCGCGATTTCGGGCGCGCTCTGCACCAGGCGGGATAGCTCTTTCTGGGCGGCAACTTGCTGGTCGGTGCGCAGCTTTGCGAAACCGACTATGTCCAGAAACAGAATATGAGCTGTCCGCAGGGTGGGCAGTTGGTCCAGGACTGACATCTCAGTGCTATCTTTGGTAGGGTTGTTAATCTGCGTACACTGGGCACAGTACGGGCTTTCCCGGTAGAATTCCCCGATGCGTTGTCCCTATTGTGGCGAGCTAGACAAAGATCGTGTCTTAGACTCGCGCCCTGTCCGCGAAGGAGCGGCCATTCGTCGGCGAAGAGAGTGTGATGCCTGCCAGGGGCGCTTTACGACCTTTGAAGAGATCGAAGAGCTACGCCTTATGGTGCGTAAGGCCGATGGCTCACTGCAACCATTCGATGCCGGAAAGCTCCGTCGTGCCGTAGAAACCGCCTGCCGCAAGCGCCCGGTGAGTGAGGCGCGTATTCTGATGCTGGTAGAAGAAGTAGAGCGCACACTACACGCCCGCCAGGAACGCGAGGTAGACTCCGCGGATTTAGGTGCGCTGGTTATGGAGCATTTGAAGCGCCTGGATCAGGTCGCCTATGTACGTTTTGCCTCGGTTTATCATCGGTTTGGCAGTGTAGAAGAATTCCAGCAATTGGTAGAACAGCTATAAGCCACAATAACTCTTATAAAGAGAGGGTGGAAATGGGCAGCAGGGTTTCTGATTTTTGCTGTCCCGTTGGGATTTGTTGCGTTCTGGGGAAGAGATACTCACTACGCCAACATTCCCTACAACCTCTGGAAAGTTCACTTGGCTTCTTACGATAAGGCATTGCCATATCGCTATATCTATGTAGACTCTCTCTTTCGTAATTATCTCAAGGGAAAATCTCGTGAGGAGATAGAAACCTGGTTTCCCTCTCTGCAGCGCATCACTCAAGCGGAAATAAAAGAAGGCTCTCGCAAGGTAACAGATGAAGAATACTTTCAGAGGCAGCATCCCGGCTGCCAGGTTTACTGGGGAGAGTGGACCAACGCGTTCGTTTTTCAAGACAATCGCTTAGTAGATATGATGGTCTGCAAAGGCTAATAGATAGCCGCCCTTTATAGCAGCGTACGAAAGACCTCTTCGAGAGCCTCTGGTGTCATAAGTCCGCCACGTCTCTCTATCAACACACTGGAGCGATAGAAGAACAGGTATGGCAGCGATACGACTCCATGCGCTCGAAAGATATCGAAATGGTCCTCGACATCTGCATTGAGCCGTCCGATAGCGATGCGATCACGAATCTCTTCAGGTAGCTGCTCCAGTCGCTCCTGTGTCTGTTTGTCGTAGGGGTTCCAGTCTGCCCAGAAATGCACCACGGCAAACTCATTTTGCGAGATGAATTCGCCAAAGGTCAGGTGCGTGAGCTCGACCATAGTTCGTAGTCGTTGTAGGTGTGCTCGCCGGTGCCACCTGTATTCACCAGGTTCATACCAATTTTCTGGAGTACCCGGTTAGAACCCATATTCGAGGTACTCGTTCCTGCTACGATTCGTGAGAGTTCCAGTTCCTCAAAGCCGTAGCGAAGGAAGGCATGGCCCGTCTCAGTAGCCAGACCGAGCCCCCAGTAGGGACGGGCGATATAGAATGCCAACACGCCCTCGCCTGGAATAATCTCGTTCGTGTCCTCGGCTCGGTTGGGATAGAGGCCGCATCTGCCTATGTAGCAGCTATCTGGTTTGTACACCGTTGCCAGCAGAGTCATCGTCTTGCCGATTGTTTCTTTGACATACCCGAAGGACTTTTCTGCCTCTTCGCGCGATAAGGGCAACCCTCCGCTGAGTCTCCGAAACTCTGGCTCAGCCATCATCTGGCAGTAGGCATCCAGATCAGCGTCCTCATGGTAGCGGAATAGCAGTCTCTCGGTTTCCAATACGCTCATAACTTAGCACTATGCCTTTCGGTTTCGATAAGGAAAGTGTAACCCGATCAGGCGTTGATGGCGGCGCGGTGGACTGAAAATCCATAGGGGGACGTTCGACTCGTCCGGTTGGGATTCTGGTAGACCAGCATGATAGACGAAGAGGTCGAAGGGCGCATCGCCGCTATCTTTGCCGGGCAGGCGCCCTGGGCAGCGTTGCCCGCTGTAGCTGAGCGTAAACGCACTTTACTGTTTGCCGCCGCACAGAACATAGGCTCCGGCGATGCATTGGCGCGGCTCTGGTGGCATCCCGCACTCACGGCTGAGGCCGCACGCCCCTCGCCTGTGCTTCCCCAACTTGGTGTACAGACCGGCAACACTCTGCCCGATGCCCTGTATCAGCTTGCGCGCTATCACCAGAACTGGGTTCGTGACCCTGAGGAATGGCCCGGCGGCAGTGTCGGTTCTCTAGCACGGCACCTTCTGGTGGACACTCTCTGGCCGCCGCCAATGTTCTTAGACGAAGCCTGGCTGCGCAGCCCAAATCCACAAGACGATGGATGGCGAGAGGCATTCGTGCGCATCGGAGCCGGGCAGGGGATTCAGAAGATTCCGCTGGGTGTGCCGCTAACCGAGAAAGGTCGACATTTCTTGCTGCTGGCGAACCCCAAACTCCCTCTGATTCATGCTGTGCGCTATGGGCAAGTACGCGCGCTGGGTGGCTCGGAGCGCCTGGTAGAAGCCCTCTGCGAAACTCGGCTGGGCATGCAGCAACCCGATGAGCCATTCTGGGAAACTGTTATTGCTTTTTTTGTACGACATGCTGCCAAACTCCCCGAGAGCCAGATAGGGCCGATTATCGATTTCCTGGGCTACCAGAAAGAGATTGAGCCCACGCTGAGCATGAAAGGCCGTACTACGGATGCACTGCTGGCACGCGTAGACGATTGGCATGCCGCTCTAGCCCGGCTCTCCAGTGGCTCCCGCCGAAACTGGCGCTCGCTGGGGCTGTCTCCCTTCACACGCACCGAAGACGCCCCCGGTAAAGTAACTCTCACCTGGACTGTGGTGGAGTTGTTAGATACCCAATCGCTTCAGCAAGAAGGCAGCGAGTTGCGCCACTGCGTTCGTACCTACGATGCCAAGTGCCTGAAAGGGGAGAAAGCAATTTTCTCGTTGCGCTTGCGGGCTTCGGATAATCGGGTAACACGCCGGATGCTCACGATAGAGGTCGATCCTCGCCGCCGTGCCGTGGTGCAGGTGCGTGGTAATGCGAACTCCCTCCCGAAGGAGCAGCGCCCGGAAAGCCGCCTGCGCCGTGCGGGAGCGATAGTGCGGGAATGGTCCAGAGAGCGGCATCTGGGTGTCTCCTGCACGTTCTGACCGGAATAAAGGGTTCCTCCTCACACAACAGGAAAAGGGAGTGATATTGGCAAACTTTATCGTGAAGCAAGTCCTTTCATGATCTGGAGTGGCTATGAGAGTTCTGCAAATTGTTGCCTGCCTGTTCTGTATCTGGCTAGTATTCTGCCGTCAGGAAACCTGTCTGATATTGTTGGCTCGGTCTCCGATAGAAAATTGCCCAGAGAATGTAGATTGTTGCCTGGGTAATATTTACGACGATACTTTTCCTCAGCTACAGAAGGCCCTGAAACCTGCCGTACAAGGGGCTGATGTTTACGTAAACAACGTCGAAGGCAGCACGATCTACATTCTCTCGGAGCCATTCTGGACTGAGCAGCAGGAGCATCAAGCGAAGAAAAAACTCTGGAAAGCTGCTGCGGGATTCTTTGAGACACCTGATGTAAATGTAAGGCTAATCGATGAGAGGAGTTTTGGTGGGACACGTTGGCAGCTATTAGGGGGAATAGTAGGCTTGCTGCTCCTGACCATCGCGTCACGAATACGCTCACGAAGCAAAGTCGGATGATAGAGAGTGAAATACCTACAGTTTGTTGCCTGCTTGCTCTTTATAGGACTGTTGCTCTATCGACAGGAAGCTAGAGGAAGAGTTTTAGTGAAGGCCCCTGGCACCATATGCTCTTTTTCGCTTGAGCAGGACAGACTGCCTCACGATCCTATTGAGCAGGATAACAAAAGATTTGTTCAGATTATGACGCAGGTTTCCGTGTGTAGCGCGGAAATCAATGGGACTACTCTGGTTGACGTCTCTACTACAGGCTGGACAAAGCGAGAGGCAGAGGCACGTCTGGAGCGGGCGATTGAGGAAGCGCAGCGTCAGATGCCGGGCAAAGTTCGTTGGGTAGATACAGGATTGCCGGGTAGTTTTCGTTGGCCGCTTCTTGTTGCTGTGCTGGGGGTGGCGCTAATCGGGATTATTGGAACTCTGAAACGCCTGCGACCCTGAGAATAGGAAATCCACGTATCCGAATTTCAGGGGTATTCGGATAAACTAGGGGGCATGACCAATGTATTGCCTGCGCGCGCAGAGGTGCCGCGCGAGTCCACCTGGGACCTGGAGTGTCTTTTCCCTGATGCTGAGACATGGGAAGCCGCTTTTGCTGCTGTAGAAGCAGGCGTTCCTGAGGTCGCCGAGTTTGCGGGTAGGCTCAGTGAAGGACCAGAAATCCTGGCGGCGTTTTTCACCAAGGCCGAAAAGCTGCAGAACGCGCTTAGCAAGGTCGCCGTCTGGGCTAACCTGCACTACACCGCCGATACCACCGATGCCGAAGCGCAAGGACGTGCCGATAGAGCTATTGGATTGGTGAGCCGGGTAAGCGCAGCCGTGGCCTTCTGGACCCCTGAACTGCTGAGTATCGGGGTAGATACCCTGAAAGGCTGGGCAGATTCGCACGCGGCACTGGGCATCTATAAGCACTACTTCGACCAGCTAGGGCGCAAGGCTGCGCATACTCGGTCCGCAGAGGTCGAGCAGACCCTGGCGCTGGCTTCGGATGCGCTCCGCTCTGCCAGTCGCATTCACGGGATTCTGACGGATGCGGATCTCACGTTCGCGCCTGCTTCGGATGGCAGTCCGGTTGGGCAGAGTACGATTGGGAAGCTGCTGGTAGACGCTGATCGAGAGGTCCGGCGCTCCGCCTGGGAATCGTATGCAGATGCCCATCTGGCGCATAAGAACGCGTTGGCGCAGTGTCTTTCTACCGGGGTGAAGCAGAATGTCTTTATCGCGCGAGTGCGTGGCTATGAGTCGTCGCTGCACGCCGCGCTGGAGCCGAACTATATTCCCACCAGCGTGTTTGAGAGCCTGATAGACGCCTTTCAGCGACACCTGCCCGTGTGGCATCGCTACTGGGGGCTGCGCCGCAAAGCACTGGGTCTAGAGAAACTTGCCCCTTATGATGTCAAAGCGCCGCTGGGACCGGCTTCTGAGCCTGTGGCCTACGCCGACTCGGTAGAGTGGATTGCCGAAGGCATGGCTCCGCTGGGCGGGGACTATGTGAATGTGTTGCGTCGAGGCTCTGGGCCGGAGCGCTGGGTTGACTGGGCGTGCAACGTAGGCAAACGCATGGGTGCGTTTAGCTCCGGGACCGTAGGTACTCACCCCTATATCCTGATGAGCTACAACGATGACCTATTCTCGCTCTCCACACTTGCCCATGAGCTAGGGCACTCGCTGCACAGCTACTACTCGCGCAAGACCCAGCCGTTTATCTATGCGGGCTATGGGCTGTTCGCTGCCGAGGTGGCCAGTAATTTCAATCAGGCGCTGGTGCGGGCGTATTTGCTGGAGAAGTTCGCCGACAACCCGGCCATGCTGATTGGTGTACTGGAAGAGGCTATGAGCAACTTCCATCGCTACTTCTTCATCATGCCGACCCTGGCCCGGTTCGAGCGCGAGATTCACGATAGAGTCTGGCGTGGCGAGGCGCTGTCTCCACGCAGCCTGAATGGCCTGATGACCGAGCTATTCACAGAGGCGTTCGGTCCGGAAGTGGAGATAGACGCGGACCGGGTGGGCTGCACCTGGATGCAGTTCTCCACGCATCTCTACGCCAATTTCTATGTCTGGCAGTACGCCACGGGAATTGCGGGCGCCCATGCCCTGGCAAGCCGAGTACTGGCTGAAGGTGAGTCTGCCGCCAAAGACTACCTGGGCTTCTTAAACGCAGGCGGCTCACTCTACCCGCTGGATGCCCTGAAACGCGCCGGGGTAGACCTGGCTTCATCGCAGCCTGTGGAAGCCGCTTTCAAGGTGATGGAAGGCTATGTAGACCGCCTGGAGAGTTTGCTGGCATCATGAAGCAGAGTCTTCTGGTAGCGGCGATTCTAATAGGGGCACTGGCGATAGCCAGTGCCCCACTGCCCTACCGCTGCACCATGACGTTTCTGTTAGAGCCTGTTGTTTCAAAACCTCTGGGGGATCCAAGCAGCGAACCCATATGTCAGGTCTTTGAAGATCGATCCAATTACCACTTTATGACGTTGTGTGAATTGCTTTATTCCTCCGAGATGCAGCAGAAAATCCATGATCCCACAGCGACGATGGAGGAGCTTTCTGGGACCGATGTGAAGCTTCTGCTGTCAGAGGCAAGAACCCCACAAGAGGCGGAGGAATCGGCACAAAGAATACGCCAGATTTATCAAGAACTGGTGGGAAATTTTCATACGCTCGACGTAAAGACGGCATCTTTCCTGCCGTGGTGGCGTCCGGTGGCAGCACTGGGGCTGCTAGCGCTTTTTCTGGCGGTAACCCGCCAAAGTCGGCGGGAGAGCCTTTAGTCACTCGTGCGCGTATCGTCGCTGGAGCTGTTCGACTTTCGGAGTTGGCCTACGCTCTCTCTCACGCCGGGGGAGGGGCTGAACGTGCTGGTGGGGCCGAACGCGCAGGGGAAGACGAATATATTAGAGGCGTTGTATGCGCTGGCGACCACTAAGTCGCACCGAACCAGCCGGGATTCGGACTTAGTACGCTTCGGGCAACCTGCTGCGCGAGTAGCGGCGAGCGTGACCCGAGAGAGTGCGGGGGATGCCTTACTAGAGCTGGCGCTGGGGGCACCGGGTATGGGCACTGCGGCTAAGCTGGTAAAGATAAACCACGGCAAGCAGAGCCGCGTTACCGACCTGCTGGGGCAGCTAAACGCCGTGTTGTTCGCCTCCACCGACCTCGATATCATTCGGGGGGAACCTCAGGAGCGACGGCAGTTCCTGAACTACGAAATCGCGCAGATTAGCCCGCGTTACGTGCTGGCACTGGCCTCGTATCGAAAAGCATTGGAGCAGCGGAACCGTCTGCTGAAAGACATTAAGCACGGTGAGGCACGGACGGACTCTTTAGAGGCATGGAGCGTGCCTCTGATAGAGCATGGAGCGCGGCTGATTGAGCGGCGTAAGCAGTGGCTGGAGGCGCTCTCGCGCCATGCGGATGATGTGCATCGTAGCCTGACGAACGGCGCAGAGACGTTGCAAATCCAGTATGTCCAGAGCGTCGAAACGGGGGACGCCACGACATTCGAGGAAATCACCGAAGCGTTTCAGAAGGCACTGGCCAGTGTGCGCCGTGAGGAATTGGCACGTGGTGTAACGGCTCTCGGTCCCCAGCGTGATGACCTTATCTTCCGCATCGGCGCTGATGAGAACAATCTTTTGGACGCCCGCACATTTGGCTCCCAGGGACAGCAACGCACCGTCGCGCTTTCGCTCCGCCTGGCCGAGCGTCGGCTTATTGAAGAAACCGTCGGTGAAGCCCCCATCGTGCTGTTGGATGATGTGCTCTCGGACTTAGACGAAACACGCCGCAACCAGATTTTCGCCTTAGCTCTCTCTGGCGGGCAGACCTTTCTCACCACAACCGATGTTGCCCCACTACCCCTAGACGCTGTGAAAGCCGCCAGTGTCTTTGCTGTTCGGCAGGGAACGCTTACCGCCGTATGAATCCCATCGTAGAGCAACTGGATACCGCCGCTCTGGCGCATGACGGGCTACCTACAAAAGCGCTGGTGGTTATCAACGAACGTGAGGGCGCGTTTCATGGGGTAGGGCAGCTAGTGGTAGACTTCCGGATTCGGGAAGCACTGCCCATCACCGTGTTCTCTCCACAGGGAGACGTGGTGCCATCACGGCTAGTAGACGAAATCCTGGGGCCGCCTGAGGAAGCAGACGGTAAGCGGCGCTGGCAATTTACGCTGGAGTTCTTCTGTGATGCTCCGCCGCGCTCCGCCATTGCCTATGGGGCTGTCTTTACCGATAGTGTTGGCTCGCATGCCTCGGGGCGGCAGTGGGCATCTCGGCATCTGGGGGGAGTGTTAGCAGCTACCGAAACGGAATGCCGAGCAGGGGCGCTGCCTAACCCGTGCGCGTTATAATTTCTACATGAAGCTCGGCCTGAAGTTACTGCTAGCGCTGCTGATTCTTCTAGGACTCATGAGTCTGCTTGCGCTACTGGCAGGGTGGCTCTGGTACATCGTTATCGCCATTGCGGTTATTGGCGGCATAGCACTGGCAATCTCCTGGGGAAGAGGCGAGAAGACTACGGCGCAACCGTCTGCCCGCACCGAAGCAAAGCAGCAGAGTGCGGCGCTCAAAGAGCTACGAGCTATGGAAAAAGAGCAGGAACGTCAGGAAAAGCTTACTCATCGGTCCCGGTAAATAGGGGGCCGAGTAGATCTCCGGCGCGGGTCAATAGGGCTCCAGTCCAGGGAAGGCGCAGTATCAGCTTCAACTTGCCTAAAATCTCCTCACCGAAGTCTAAGAGCTTCCATGTGGTTTTCTGCTCCGGGGTGGGATCCTGCAGCCAGAAGAGAATCACCAGTAGGTGTGTGGCATAGAACATCGAAGTCAGCGGACCATGTGTGCTGGCTTTCGGCGCATCCTTCGCCCCGGTGACAATCTTCTCAAAGATTCCCAGCATCCGTCGACGCAGGGGAGCGGCTGCCTCTCCCAGTACCTGCGTCTTGCTGCCGGGTAAGAGTCCAGCGCTAGTCAGGCCCACCAGCGTACCCCGGTAGGGTGTCAGACGGGTAAGATCTGCTCTCTCTGCCTGTGCCCAACGCGATGCCAGCGGACCAGATGGAAGATTGTTCACCTCTTCCTCAAATTCCGCCACCATCCGTTCGTAGAGCGCCAGCGCCATAGCATCCTTGCTCTCGAAGTACCGATAGGCCAGCCCTAGCGAGCAGTCAGCGTCCTGCGCAATCTGTCGCATTGTGGTCTCAGCGAATCCCTGTTGTGAGAACCGGGCCAGTGCAGCCTCAAAGATACGCTCGCGGGTCTTCTCTCCTTTTGTCATGCCACGCAGAGTATACGTCAAGAACTCCAGGGGAATTGAGAATACCTGGTTTTGAACGTGTTCAAAACTCTCTTTGACAAAGAAGAGTCTATAGAGATATAGTTAGATGTATAAATGAACAAGTTCATTTATACATCGTGAGGATGAAATGATAGGTTCAGGATCCCTGATAGTTACCGTTGGAGTTCTGGCATTGCTGCTATGGCTTGGCACACGCAGTCCTAGACTAGTTGGTAATATTGCACTTATTCTTTTGGGAGCGATGATTGGCTGGGGCGGAACGGCTCTGATGGCAGTTTACATTGGGGTACTGGTGCTGCCTATATTCCCACTGTTTATCTTACCTAGCCTGGCGCTTAAGAATCGTCAGGTGCCATGGTTTGCTACGCTGACACTGGGTACCCTGATGTTTACGGGTGTCTGTGGTCTGTCTATGAAAGTCAATTTCTATCCGCACTGGAAACAGTTTGAGAGCAACGAGTCAGTACTCATAGCAAGGCTCTGGCAGGATATCGGGTTTATTGCTGGATGCACCTTTGGGATTGCCCTGATAGTGATATTGCTTTGCCTGGGAGTGCGTAAACTGAGACAGCATCGAGAAGGGGGTAACTGAAATGATTCACGAAGAGTCCATCTGGATAACTGCCGGGTTGCTGGGTGTAGCTCTGCTACTGCGCCCAGGAAATCCACAGGTGCGATTTCTCTTTCGATTGGCAGTTACAATAGTAACCGTGATTATCTGGGCAAGTATGCCAGGAATCGGGGCGTCAGTTCTTTTTCCGCTGTTCGTGTTGCCGATTCTATTAGCTATGCTTCCGGGAGCTACCTGGAAAAAATGGGTTGTTCTATATGGGGTATTCCATCTAGCCTCTATGCTAGTACTATTCGGAGCGAGGATAACCTGGGATGATGTTGGTCTATACAGTGTGGTTTACACCTTGATTGGAATCTTCTATGCGGGGATTTCCTGGCTTTTCCTGAATGTTGCGCGGTGTCTGAAACAGGACATGAGGAAAATTTGTGATGAAGTTTGAGACAAATGCTCAGAGAGAATTTAACGCATTATGTGCTGCCATTTTCCTTTGTGGATTCCCCGGAATCGTTGTCGGCCTGACGGAAGGTTGGATGCTGTATCCTCTTTTGTTTCTGCCGTTTATATTTCTTATCATAGCACTGATAGCCGGGCACCATGCCTGGCTATGGCTAGTCAAGGGAGCGGGCATTTTCGGAGCCGGAGTAGCGCTTGGAGTACTCTTTACCGTTATTCTTACGCAATCGGTCTGGGAAATTGTGGTTATGTGCTCTGTCAGTTTGCTTTATGCTTTTTGCGTGGCATCACTATTGGGATTGCCAGGAACACTGATCATTTCCCTTATTTCACTCAGAAAACAGAGTTAGCACGGTGAGATTGGTACTCTGCGGCGGGAGCGGGTTCTGCGGACAGCTGTTGAAGGCATTTTTTACGGAGCGTGGCTGGGAGGTCATCGTTGTCTCCCGAAATAGTGGCGGCTGGGAGAGACTGAGAGACACACTAAATGGGGCGGATGCCGTGGTGAATTTGGCAGGGCGGACCGTGAACTGCCGCTACACGCCAGATCACTGCGCTGAGATCTATGCCTCGCGATTGGATACCACGCGGGCTATCGGAGAGGCGATTGCGGCTTGCTCGAATCCGACGCTGGTCTGGCTCAATGCCTCTACAGCGACTATCTATCGGCATGCCTTAGATAGAGACATGGACGAAGCCACAGAGGAGCTAGGTAAGGGCTTTTCGGTGGATGTAGCCCGGTACTGGGAGCAGACACTCTGGGATTCTCCCACGCCCCACACCCGGAAAGTAGCGCTACGGTCCGCTATGGTTATGGCGCCCGGCGCGGAGGGCATATTCGGTGCGTTCTATGGTCTGGTGAAAGCAGGACTGGGTGGGCCTATGGCGGGTGGTGCGCAGTACATAAGCTGGATTCATGGCAGGGACTTCTGCCGCTCGGTAGAGTTCCTAATAGAGCACTCTGAGATTTCTGGCCCGGTGAACCTGGCTGCACCCCATCCACTGCCGAACCGAGAGTTCTTAGGCATTCTGCGAAAAGCCATAGGAATGCCGCTTGGTCTGCCCTCTACCCGCTGGATGCTGGAAATAGGCGCCTGGCTCCGCAAAACCGAAACCGAGCTGCTTCTCAAGAGCCGCCGCGTCGTACCGGGTATGCTACTCGCTGCCGGGTTTGAATTCCGTTACCCTACCTGGCCCGAAGCTGTGAAGGACCTGGTAGAGACAAAATGAAGCTAAGCTTCACACACCCTGATGCCGCCGCCATTCGTGCCTTCTTAGCCAGAGAAACTGGTGACTTTTCCTACCCTGAGGTCGGCGCTACTCAGGAGGGAGTCAACGTACCAAGGTACGACAACGACCATAACCGGGTGAAGTTAGGAGATGGCGAGGCTGTATTTCAGCATGCCAGAGAAGCACTGTTACACTGGGAGCATTTTCCTGCGCCGTGGGTATTTATAGAGCCGCACGCACCGATAGAAACCGGGCAGACAGTAGCTATGTGCGCTAAGGCATTCGGTCTGTGGTGGATTAGCGCGGCGCGGATTGTTTATGTTATCGATGAGCCAAGACGCTTCGGGTTTGCCTATGGGACCCTGAGCGCTCATGTAGAGTGTGGTGAGGAGCGGTTTCTGGTAGAGAAACTGCCAGATGGCTCGGTCTGGTACGACCTGTATGCTTTCTCAAGACCGCGCCGCTGGTTCATTAAACTGGGGTATCCGTTTGCTCGCAGGCTCCAGAAAAAGTTCGTTAGAGATTCTCAGCAGGCTATGCTTCAGCGATAGAGAGGCTGGAGCCCCCTGAAGAGAGTGAGTTCCTTCAGGGGCCCGATACTTGTCAGTTCCCATCGCTGACTCCCCAGCGATAGCCTTGCTCTTGAAGGGCAAGCAGAGTATCGGGTAGGGAGTCGGTCGCAAGCTGGCGCAGTGTGGCCTCTGCGTCTGTGATTACACTCAGGCTGGCAGGATCGCCCGTATGAAAGACGATACGCTCGATGCCTGCCAGCTTTGCTGCCAGAAGCTGAAGCATCACCATGAGCGGGCGATTACCCCCATAGGCGCCGCAGCCCCAGAAACCGGTGTGGATGGTTATAGGTCCATCAGATTCGGTTTTTGCAGCAGCGAATCCGGTGTAGGCGGTGCACAGAGTGTACTCAATCTCGCGGAGCTTGTAAAACCCATGGCCGCCGGGAATGGCTTCCATGGCCAGGATGTTTGAGATATTGGGAGCCTCTAATACCGTGAGCGCGGCGCGAATCTTATCCGGGGTAGAAGCGGCGAATCGATTGCCGTAGAGTGTGCTGGTGTCTAAAGCACCACGCCGCTCTACACCACGCACCAGCACTCGGGGTGGGCTTGCCTCCTTCTACGGTCAGAGCGGGCAGTTTTTCAGCGAGCAGGGCTTCGCGCACAGAGCCTAATGCTGGATGCTCTAAAACCTGAAGCTCGTCTTGAGCAAGTAGGGGACCGCTGTAGTATCCGAATAGACTCCGGTCGGCGAAGTTTACATACCACTCGGCATTGTCAGAGGGCTCGTAGCCGAAGAACGTGGGAATCGCTTCTACTACAGGGTTAGGTGATGGGATTTCCTCTGGCAGGGGAAGGGTCGCCCAGCGGGTGACTTCTATAGTGCCCAGGTGCTGGCATCCTTCTGGGCAGGTGAGAGAGGCTGCCAGTTTCTTATACGGGTGCTGCCAGCGGGGCGGGTGCTGGTCCATAAGAGTCGCTGAACTCCAGGTCTTGCGAAATAGAAGATTCATATTGTGTATAGCATACACGAATTGATTCTGGGGATAGAGCAAATTTTTATCGTCTATGAGATGAGATTCTGGTATGCATCACCTTCCAGTAGTAGGGCTTAACATGCTACAATCGAAACGCAGTGCCGGTAGAGGGAGCAAAAGAGGCAGCGGTTTATCGGCTGCGCCGGTTTTCTGAAAAACTGGTCGGGCGAGAACGCGAGCTGGAAGCTCTTGTTCGTACCGCGCGCGTCCAGCGCTTTGTCACATGTACCGGTGGAGAGGGAATCGGTAAGAGCGCCGTTGCTCTAGCCGCCGCCGAACGCCTGGCAAGTGCGGGTACCTTTCCTGGCGGAGTCTGGCTGATAGCCGCCCGCAGCATCGCCAGTGTAGATGTTTTGCGCCGTGCCGCCGAAGGAGTGCCGCCGGGTAGCCTGATCCTCTTAGATGGTCTGGATGGTATTCTCACTCCCCGGCGTGAGGGCGCGCTGGTCTGGCTTGATCGGCTAACGGGAGCGCAGACGGGGCAGCAAGTACTGGCCACAGCCATGGAGCCGATAGCTCTCGAAGGAGAGCGAGTCCTAGAGCTGGATACGATGCTCGAGGCGGATGGTCGGCGGCTTCTTATCGCAGAATGTGAGGCCGATATCGATGCCGATGAGGCCGGAGCACTGGTGCGGCTCTTGGAGAACAATCCCCGAGCGATTGTCCTGGCAGCCGCTATGCTCTCTCGGCTCACACCTGCCCTGCTGCGTCGGAATCTAGAGGGCGCCCTGTTGAAGAGCGTGGGTGGGGAAGAGCATGCGCCATCGCCGCTGACTGTGCTTTTGGGCATCGGAGATGAGCAGCCTGCGACCACGCGGCAGCTTCTGTTGCGGGTAGGGTTCGCCGAAGAAGAACTGGAAGAAGATGGAGCAGGAAGCCGACTGCGTCTGGCTCGCCGCCTACTGACCCAGGGCTGGTTTGATGATGCCTTAGACCAGGCTTGCGATGCGCTGGCGCTCTGGCAGGAATCCGGTAGTCTAGCAGGGAAGGCCGCCGCCACACTGTTACTGGCCCGAATCGCCGAGGCGCAAGGAGAGCTGGCCCGCGCGGTACTGGTACTGGAAGAGGCCGCGACACTTAGCCGCCAGCTAGACGATGAAACCGGGGTGGCGGCTGCTCGTTCGCATCAGGGACGTATTTTCACTCTGTTAGAGCTACCTGAGGCCGCCGCTGCCGCACTCTGGGAAGCCAATACCCTGCGAACCAATCGCCGCAGAGACGCGCTTTTTGCTGAGCTTTCCGCGCACCCGGAGCTGGGTGGCGAGTTCCTGATGGATCTAAAGAAAGACGCTGCCCGGCAGCGGCTCCAGGGGCTGACGGCTGCCCGTGTGTTGCTCGACGAAACAAAGTAGCTTGTTGACCCGTACAATGCGGGTATGGACGAGATTCAAGATAGTCCCTGTGGACGCTGGGCGCATGACCATCCGCCTCCCCGCAACATCAATGCCGAGTTCGAGGAGAGTCAGACTCTAGGGCAGCGTCTTGCCGATAGGATAGCCGCCGGGGTCGGAAGCTGGCCCTTTATTTTGATTCAGAGCGTCATATTGATTTTCTGGATTGTGGCCAACGTCTACTTTGCCATGCACCCGGCGCTACTCAAAGCCTGGGACCCGTATCCATTCATCCTCCTCAACCTGGTGCTGAGTTTCCAGGCCGCCTATACAGGCCCGGTGGTCATGATGAGCCAGAACCGACAATCCGACAAAGACCGGCTCACCGCACAGCGTGACTTTGAGGTGGACCGCCGGGCGGAGTCGGAGGTTGCTGTGGTTATGCAGCACTTGATCCATCAGGATCGGCAGATCGAACTGCTTCGCGAGGAACTGATTGCCCTGCGCCACGAGCTAAAACGCCCATGATATAACTGGTCTAATGCGTTGGGTCAGTCCTATCTTGCGAGGAAGCAAGCCATCGCCTCTGGGAGATGCGTTGGTTATCGCGGCGGGCTGCTTGCTCATGGCGCTGGGATTCCGAATGTTCTTCAGCGCCAACCATATCGTGGCGGGTGGCGTGGTTGGTCTCTCTATCATTGTAGAGACTGCACGTGGCTGGAATCCCGCCTGGGTGCAGTGGGGCATCAACCTACCGCTGTTCGGGCTGGCACTGGGGTTTCTGGGGCGTGGGGAAGCGCTCCGCTCTCTACTCGGTTCGATTCTGCTTCCGCTGGCGATTCTGCTGACTGCTCCGGTGCACCCGGTAACCCACACGCCGCTATTGGCAGCTATCTTCGGTGGGTTGCTCTATGGAACCGGGCTGGGGCTGGTTCTCTTCGGGCGCGGCTCCGTGGGTGGCTGGTCACTGCTTTCCCGTATGCTCTCCCGCAACCTCTCTGTTTCGGTGGGAGGCGCGCTCTTTGTGCTGGATGCGCTCACTATTCTGGCGGGTGGCCTGCTCTTCGGGGCAGAGCGTGCCATGTACGGCTTGATTGCCGCCTTTGTGATGCGCCGGGCGCTAGATGGCGTTCTGCTTGGGTTCTCGCGGGCCAAGCTGGCGCTGATTATCTCCAGCAAAGAAGCTCCCATTCGGCAAGCGATTCTCACCGAGCTGGATCGGGGACTCACCGTTCTCCCTGGCTCTGGAGGCTATACCGGAGAGCCTCGCCCAGTGCTCATGGTGGTATTGGGCCAAGCTGAAGTCCCCGCCTTGCGCGCCGTAGTGCGTGAGCACGACCCGGATGCCTTCGTTGTTCTGGCTGATGCCGCTGAAGTGCTGGGCAAAGGCTTCCGCCGAGATGGTGCCTAGGGGCACTACCCGTTTAAACGCCTAGCGCCCAAAAAACGCCGCGCTGGATACGCTCGAAGTAATGCGCGCCATGACCGCCCGGCGATTCGTAGAACGTGCTGCGCGACTTCCGGGGCTTCAGCACTTCGTAGATTTTTCGCGCACCGATATTCGCCTTGAACTCATCGGTAGCGCCGCCATCCAGATAGATGCTCTGCATGGGCGTAAAGGCATGGGGATTCCTGCGCACCAGCTCCAGGGGATCGTTGTCCAGCCAGCGTCTCCATACCCGCTCATCTACCCTGCCATCTGCTCCTATAGGCCACTGGAACCGCCCCGGAGCACGCAGACCCACAGGTGCGTAGGCAGCGGAGAGCGCAGCCACATAGGGACCTTCGCCAGCGATCTTAGGGCACTTCGCCGGGTCGGGCGTCATGAGAGCGTCTACTGTCGCCAGGGAGATTTTGTGAACGCTAGGGTCTTCTACAATAGAACGGTGTGTGGTTGGGAAGTCCGAGTCCGGGCTCATCGCGACGATAGATCCGAAGAGCGTCGGATAGCGCATGCCCAGTCGGAGCGCTCCAAAACCACCGCTGGAGTGCCCCGCAATCACTCGCCGCGCCGCCGTTTTCGGGCCGCCAAAGCGCTGCTCAATCAGTGGCACGATTTCCTCACAAACATACTTGCCGTAGCGCCCTTGCGCTGTGGAATCGATGTACTGACTGCCACCCCAGCGATTCCGGCCATCGATAGCGACCAGAATCGTGGGGCCAAGCTTCTCTGCCAACTTTCCTACCAATCCGCTCCAGGCGGAAGCATCACGCAGAATGTCTTCCGAAGAGCCGCCAAAACCCGGCAACCAGTAGATAAGAGTGGGATGGGAAGGCACAAGAGTCTGTGTGGGCAGAACCACAGCAGCATGGCGCACCACAGGGTCGCGGAGTGGATTTCCGGCAAGCATCTTCCCCGGAATCTCCACTGCCTCAACCCGATAGCTGTCAGACACAGGTTTAAACATCTGACCTATATTGTACTACCGCTAACTATCCGTAACCGCTTTCTGACTCTCTTCGTTAGTGATATATGAACACGAACAAGAAAGATCGAGGTTTTCATCTTCAGTGTGGTCTCCTGGCTCTGGGACACATCGCAATCTGGCAGTGGGGGCTCTGGCCTGTCTATGATAGCTGGGCCTTGCTTCTGGGAATCCCTATCGGGCTGTTAAGCCTGGTTCTCAGTGCTTTGATAATAAATAGCGGCTTTGGCAGCCTGGCAGAAATGTTCATTGCGGCCTGTATCGGCCTGTTTTTAGCGCTTGGCATAGCTTCTGTGATGCGCGCCGCGTGCAGCAGGCCATCCGAGAATCTAGCCAGAGAGCGGCAAGTAAAAGGCGCTTCTACTTTCCAGGGAAATCCAAAAAGAGCACAATGATAAACGGTACTGTGAAAGTGATACTTTTGTTTCTCGGCATTCCTGTGCTGACTCATAGCAGCCTCTGGCTCTGGGCGTTCTGGCCCTTACACGGTATAGCCGGAATTCCCCTAGCTCTATTCTGTGGCCTCATCAGTGCCATCGTCGGCTGTGCTCTCTGCGAAGGTAAGTTCGGCCTAGTGGTGGAGATGGGAATAGCTTCCTGTGTAGGATTGATACCTATGCTTTTCTTTGCCTTATCAATGCACGGTATTGCTGTAAAACAGGCTAGGGAACACTTTCACAGCCCACAACCCCCGGCAGCACTACCTACTGTACAAAGGTGAATAATAACGCCTCTACTTTCTAGAAAGTAGAGGCGTTATTATTCACCTGGTTACAAAAGCTTTACAGCTATGGATTCAGTCCTGCCATGCGAGGGAAGGTCAGGCTGTATTGTCGCAGTGTCCGTACTTGCTTGCTCGGCAGGACTTCTAACTGTGCGAGAGCTACATAATACGTCAGTTGCGTGCCCATGGTCTCTCGCCCTAATCGCCGCAGTATCGTGAACTGGACATCGCGGGCCTCGCCGGGAGCAAGCTCAAACTGTGGATCGGCGGAGTTACCTGCGACCATACCGATTCCACTAATACTGGTGTCATGTGTTCCCGCTGTGCCGTAGGCGAAGGGGTTTCCTTGATCGTCGATGCCGAAGCTAGATGTCCCCTCATAGGCGAGGATAAGTGGCTTGTCGGAGGTGTTTTTAATGCGCGCGGCCAGCGTTACTGTCTGAAGCCGACGATTGCCGGTGATGCTGGGCGTCATGCGCGTTATCTGCATCGTAAAGGGACCAGCATTGACTGTGTTCGTCGGAATGAGCGGCACGGCCAAACCTGCCTTCAAGCCAGTAAATGTTAGAAGGTGTTCCACGCCGAGCTTGTACTGATTCGCTTCCAGCGGAACGATCACCTGGACCGGCATTTTGAGATCGAACACCGTACCAAATATAGTGTTTCGCTCACCGCGCCACCGCATCTGGATGAGGGCATCCCCGCCGCCTTCTGCCGGAAGAGTGAATTTCGTATCCACCATCGTACCAGCAACCTGCCCGATGCCGCGTACCAGAATCACACCGTAGGTATTGCCCCGGTCGTCTGTGGAGCTGACCTTACTGGAGTTCACACCGAGGATGAGTGGCTTTTTCGTCAGGTTCTGTAGGTGAACGGTAGTCGCCAGATAGTGCCACCCGTTCCCTCCGAGATTGGTTTCTACACTGGTGACTTTAGCGCTGACAACAGCGTTCTTGCCCAGTGCTTCTACCTGGGCCTGTGCGGGCTTCACAGCGGCGAATATCGCACTGACACCAACGAGAAACGCAAGCGCGACATGCAGAAATTTAGGCATAAGGGGTCTCCGGACGGAATGAGTTGAGTGAGGCATTTGGAAAATCATTGTCGTTTAGCCTGTTCCTTCCGCAAGCAAGAAAGTATCTCCTGCCTGGAGAAACTCAAGTTTCGGAAATGCTTGTAAGACGTTCCCATCGGCGCCTCTCATTGCCCGGTAGAATACTCCTGTGAGCAATGGCGATCTTTTCGATGTAGCGACGTGTGCCGAAGGACCTGCGGGCGAGCTTCCCTTAACCGAGGAGCTTCTCCGAGATGCCCCTTCTGGGGATTTATTCGGACTCTCTCAAAACGCAGGAATGGGCTGGGAACCGGCAAAGGTGCTGGGGCGTGAGGTACTGGTGCTTTCCACGCTCGGTGGAATGCGCGGCGAGGACGGCAGGCCGATAGCCCTGGGATACCACACGGGGCACTGGGAGGTTGGGCTTCAGGTGCGGGAGTGCGCGGAAACCCTGGCGCGGCGTGGCGCGATTCCGTTCGCGGGCTTCGTCTCCGACCCCTGCGATGGGCGCTCTCAGGGCACCACGGGCATGTTCGACTCGCTGCCCTATAGAAACGATGCCGCTATGGTGCTCCGGCGATTGATTCGCAGTCTGCCCAATCGCCAGGGAGTGATTGGAGTCGCCACCTGCGATAAGGGGCTACCCGCCATGCTCATGGCATTAGCGGCTATGCGCGACTTGCCAGTAGCGATTGTGCCGGGCGGGGTAACTCTGCCGCCGAAACGTGGTGAAGACGCCGGGAAGGTGCAGACCATAGGAGCACGCTTCTCACACGGATTGATTACCCTGAAAGAAGCGGCGGAAGCCGGATGTCGTGCCTGCGCCACTCCTGGTGGCGGCTGTCAGTTCTTCGGCACGGCAGCAACTGCGCAGGCTGTCGCCGAGGCACTGGGCTTGACCGTGCCACATGCTGCGCTCGCTCCCAGTGGCCAGCCTATCTGGCTGGATATTGCGACCCGCACCGCCGATGCGATTCTGGCGTTGAACGACGCGGGGATTACCAGCCGCGAGATTCTGACCGATGAAGCCATTGAGAACGCCATGCTGGTTCACGCGGCCTGTGGCGGCTCCACGAACCTGCTGATTCATATACCGGCTATTGCTCACGCGGCAGGGCTGAAGCGCCCAACAGTAGACGATTGGATTCGAGTAAACAGATCCGTGCCGCGCTTAGTGGATGTACTACCCAATGGCCCTACCGATCACCCGACAGTTCGTATGTACCTGGCAGGCGGTGTTCCCGAGGTCATGCTGCATCTGCGCAACCTGGGACTATTGCACCTGGACTGCCTGACCGTTTCGGGCAAGACCGTGGGGGAGAACCTGGCGGAGTGGGAAACCTCGGAGCGTCGTGCCCGGCTGAAAGAGGTTCTACAGACGAAAGATGGGGTCGACCCAGACGACGTAATTTCATCGCCGGAGCAAGCCCGAAAGAAGGGGCTAACCAGCACTGTCTGTTTCCCGGTAGGCAATCTCGCCCCCGAGGGCAGCGTGATCAAAGCAACCAGTATCTCTCCCGAAGTAGTCGATGCCGATGGCGTCTATCGAAAGACCGGTCCGGCAAGAGTGTTCACCTCGGAGAGTGAGGCTATTGCAGCCATCAAGGGAGGGAAGATAGTCGCTGGCGATGTGATTGTACTTACCTGCCGGGGGCCGCTTGGCACGGGTATGGAGGAAACCTACCAGCTCACCAGCGCCCTTAAGTTCCTACCGTTCGGCAAGCAAGTGGCCCTGATTACGGATGCCCGTTTCTCCGGCGTTTCCACCGGGGCCTGTATCGGTCACGTCGGCCCCGAAGCGCTGGCGGGTGGTCCTATTGGGAAAGTGCGTGATGGAGACACCATCGAAATCATAGTCGATCGCGTGAATCTCACGGCCTCGGTGAATGTCATCGACTGTCCGGATTTCGACATACGCTCTCCACGCGAGGACCTTGCACCTGACCCACGTCTCCCCGATGACACCCGCCTCTGGGCAGCACTGGTTACCGCTTCCGGCGGCCTCTGGGGGGGCTGTGTGTATGACACCGACAGCATCATCGCCCGACTGAGCTAAAAACCATGGAGATTCATGATCTTCACCGAGAAAGGCAAGATCGCCGAAGCGAAGGAATCTATCGTGAGGCACCAAAGGACGATATCAAGCGCATCGGGTTGGAGTGTAGCGGATTTGAACGTTCCTATTGCGCTATCGTTACTCCAGATGGCTCCGTGACATATAAGGGACATGGTAGAGGTCTGGAAGGAATTGCGCGAGGAAAAGTAGACCTGGGATATCTGTTTGACATCCTGCAGTTCTTAGAGGCAGCCAATATAGATGCATTGGCTGATGAGTATCACTACGGATACGAAGGAACAACAGTTACCTACTATCCAGGGACATTGGATAGGACGTTCTTGCTTGTAGAGTCAAAAACTTTCCTTAAGACCATTCAATTTCATGATGGTATAGCATTGCCGCAGATGCGCCTGGTGGTTGGTATGTTTGATCTATTATTGGACTCTGCTACATGGAATAAGCATGGTTTCTTTATCCAGCGGAATCTCTCTGCCAAGCCACCTGTCAAGCGAAAATGGGGGTAGAGCACAAAAACGCCGCAGGATTCAATCCTGCGGCGTTTTGTATTTGGAGGGACTGCCGACTATCCGGAGACAGTCACGGTGATGGAATCGATACCCCAGCTTTCATTGGTGATGCCCTCTGTCTGCTGGCTGATGAAGTTCAGCTGCAGATTGTTACCCGAGTGTATGAACGAGTAACTGAAGTCGTAGACAGAATCGGAGCGACCACCGCCGGGTTCTATGTAGCCCAGGGTTAGAGACTCCGCAGCACCGGTGAAGGCCGGGTTACTGCCTCCACCGACGGGCTGGGGGTAGGACTGGCTGAAGTCGGACTGAGGAAAGACCGCGACATTGCTGAACGTGCTGTTCAGTAAAAGCTGGCCGCCCATCACGCCTATCTGGAACACATCCGGGCCATTGGAGAAGTCCTTGTTGTTCCCGTCCCAGGTGCGGATGAAGAACAGGCGGGTATTGACCGTCACAAGGGCATGAGCCGGAAGCGATCCCAGGGATAGGGCGACTGTCTCACGAGCGAACTGGCCCAGGAACTTGCGCCCACCTTCCGGTGTGGTCTCTATCTTGGTCTGGTTCCACTCGGCTCCGACTGGAGTATCGAACTCGGTCTGGTAGACAATCTGGCTACCGGGAGAGCGTACAGTGACGGCGGCGACGGCTTTTTTCTGAGGATCGAAGTTGCTGGTCGCAACAACATGGAAGACCCCCGAGGTACTGGGAGCCGTATAGGCTCCGCTAGAGCTGATGCTTCCACCAGCCGCTTCTTGAACACTCCAGGTAACGGAAGTGTCTGGGGCTTCCGCAACAGTGGCAGTGAACTGTTGAGACTCGCCCCGATTCAGAGTGACACTCGGCGGCGTAATGGCGACTGTGGCGTGCGAGACGACCTCTACAGATATCTCTGTGCTGGTGACACCATCCACAGAAGCGGACACCTGAGCGAAGCCCGGTTTGAGTCCCTGCGCACGCCCGTTGACAAAGGTAAGCTTATCGGCACCAGCACCGACATTGAAAAACGCGGAGGGGGGAGTGACAACGACCATGACCCCGAAGCGGTCATAGCAGGCAAAATCCAGATCGCGGCTAGAGGCTATAGCTACCGTCTGTCCGCCTGCCAACTCCACTCGGGTAATCGTTCCCTGGGTGGCAATATTTCCGATGCCCGTGCCGTTGCTGGCAATCTTGACTGTGGCATCGCCTTTTCCAACCACAGAGCCTGTCGCACCGGTCTGGGCGAAGCAGGTCACATGTGCCTGCCAGGTTCCCGGCACAACCACATCGCTAGAGACGACTTCCTGGGAATGCGCCGCCGGATTCGCATCGCGATCCACATGGACAATCAGAGGACCACCACCCGGTCGCGCACCCGACAGAACTAGCTCCATAGATAGCGCTGACGATGGTGAACTGATATCGCGGCTTCGCGCGCCCCAGTTGATATTGAAACGCACCGGTGTCTGCCCACCCGGCGAGGGACCTGGCGTCGGGGTGGGAGTCGGTACAGGTGTCGGAGTGGGAGACGGTGTCGGTGTTGGGGTACCAGGTCCCCCAGGTGTCGGAGTTGGAGTCGGCGTTGCGCCGCCTGAGCTCTTACCACCGCCACCGCCGCATCCTAATAGCAGAGCGAAAACGCAGAGGCTGCTAACTAAAAACACCGCGATACATCGAAAACGAACACTGTTTTTCAACAATTTTTTACTCCATTGATACTGCAAAAATTAGGCTTTTTTTGCTTTAAGTCCTTCTCTTTTCGAAGGCAGAATATAGTCTGACTCATATTACCAAAAGCGTGCCAGAACGAAAAACACGAAGCCATATCAAGGTATTTTCTTGATAAAGACCAGGCCATTAGAGTCATTTCCCTGATGACCATAAACATAGGCTCGAATCGTGAATCTTGCCCCTGTCTGGTAGTCGTCTACTTTCAGAGTATAGACATTGTCTTTCTTGGCGCCACCCGTAAATCCGTGATGGACATCGGCAGCTAGCGGAGTTGTTTCCTGGTTGCGAAAGAGCTCTATCTTGTCGATATCCAGGCGCTCCGCGCCATCGGTATAGAGAAAAGTCACCTGATAGGTGCCATTCGACGATACCAGGCCAGTGGCATCGAAATCCACCGGAATGGGCTTCTGATTGCCAACAGTACTCGGCTTCCACGCACCCAGTTTAGTACCGTATTGCCGATACTCCGCAAGAGAGTCCACCGACTCGAAAACCAGGCTGGTTCGCTTGCCATCGAGTGCGAGAGTAATAGCTTTAAAGTCCTCGAACTTCTCTACAGTAATGGCGCCTTTCAACTCGGGCGAGGTGGCGGTAGGTACAGAGCCATCAACTGTGTAGCGCACCGTGCCGCCCTCTATAGGCGAAACAGCGCTTACCTGAGAGCCGCTCTGAGTTATCTCAGGAAGGGGCAGGCGGTAGTTCCAGCCGTAGTCGGAATAGCGCACCAGTTGGCGGCGCAACCGTTGCTGAAAGTCCGTGAAATTTTGCTGATTCTGGGGGCTCCAGACCACTTCGGCAAGCGCGGCGGCGCGTGGCAGAGTGAAGTAGTCGCAGTAGCTACCCGGTCCCAGCTTCTTGATGTCTGGGCGATGCAGAAACATATCTGTCCAGAGGCAGCCCTGCGCACCCATGATGGTTTTCTGCTGCTCCAGTGTCAGCCCCTCCGGTATCGGGTTCCACTCATAGGCGCGCTTCAGAGTAATCGGGTTGCTCCAGCCCGCACCGGGCAGCTCACCGGGTAAGCGGCTCTCCTGCATATCGAAGTAGCAGTGCTCCGTAAGCGCCATCATGACCGGGTTCCCCGAACGCGCTGCATCCGCCGCCGCTTTAGGATCGTGCCAGGGCATGATGCCTGCTGTGTTTGTAACACCGCAGCGCAGGATTTCATCCCAGCCCAGAATGTGCTTGCCTTTCTGGGCTAGAATCAGTCTCTACCTCACGAGTCATCCAACCTTGAAGAGCCTTTTCATCGGGTAAGCCCAGCTCGGCACGTTTCTTTTGACACAGGGGGCAGGCTTTCCACTTGGTGTATCTAGCCTCATCGCCACCGATATGGATGTACGTCGAAGGGAAGAGCGCGCATATCTCACTCAGAACGTCCTTCAAGAATGTCCAGGTAGTTGGCTTACCGACACAGTACAGATCATCAGAGATGAAGTGAACCGTGGGCACTTTCTGCTCCATGCCTGTGCAGGAGAGCCAGGGATAGGCAGCCACAGCCGAGAGCGTATGTGCGGGAAGCTCGATCTCTGGCACTATGGTTATGTTACGCTGAGCGGCGTAGCTCACCATCTCCTTGATGTCCTGCTGCGTATAGAAACCGCCTTCACGCGCCGCACCCTCCCCACGGAATCCCCCAATATCGGTGAGGCGGGGATACTTCTTACATCTCCAGGCGCCACCCTGCGTCATCTATCAGATGCAGGTGCAGAGTATTGAGCTTGTGCGCCGCCATTACATCCAGGTAGTGCAGCACATAGTTTTTGTCTAAGAAGTACCGCGAGACATCCAGCATCATTCCGCGCCAGGGAAAGCGCGGCTGGTCTTCAATCTTGACAGTGGGAATAGAGAAGCTCGCGGCTTTTCCCGTGGGCCAGAGCTGGCGAAATGTCTGAAGACCATTCACGATGCCTGCGTACTTGGGAGCACTGAGCGAGACATTGGTTGGCGTCACTTCAAGCCGGTAGCCCTCTGTACCCAGGCCAGTGAGAGCCGGATTGACTTTCAAAGTGATGCTGCCTCGACTAGAGGCTTTAGGCGCTCTGCCTGTAGCGGCCTGAAGCCAGCCTGAGAGAAGGGCTGCGGCAGGCCGGCTACCCGCGTCTGTTCCTATAGTGACTTTCTGATTCAGTGAGAAGCTGCCAGCAGTTCGGATAACAGAGACCGGCCTGGGAATCAGAGAAAGCTCGCCAGGTGAACCAGGAGGCGCGGCTTGAGGAGAGGAGGAAAGGGCAAGGGACAGCAAAGCAGGCAACAACATCGTTTTGTATCTCGGGCCAGATTTCTTTCTGTGAGCGCCAGTTCCTTCTCAGGCTTGATAGGATACAGGAGTGAAACCGGGTCAGATTGTGATTCTCAATGGTGCTCCACGCTCCGGAAAATCCAGCATTGTGCAGGCGATTCAGGAGAGTTTTGAGGGTGTGTGGATGAACCTTGGTGTGGATAGATTCATGCCCATGACGCCCAAACAGTACCAGCCGGGTATGGGCCTGCGCCCCGGCGGGGAACGCCCCGATTTGGAGCCGCTGCTCCCACTCTTATATGGCGCGCTTTATGACTCCATCGCTGCGCATAGCCGTATAGGGTTGAACGTGGTGGCCGATGTAGGGCATCATGACTACTACTCACAATCCCTGAACATGCTTCCCGATTGTGCCAGTAGACTCGCCGGGCTGCCCACGCTCTTTGTCGGAGCGCACTGCCCCTTAGAGGTCATTCTCAAACGTCGAGAAGAAACCGGATATCCCGGTGGTGAGCCAGTAGTTCGCTGGCAAGAGAGTGTGCATGCCCATGGTCTCTACGATTTAGAGCTGGATACCAGTATCCAGGCTCCAGAAGAGTGCGCTGAAGTCATTTGGCAAAGGCTGGAAAACGGGCCTCCTGGGACTGCGCTGCCTACACTTGCAAAGCGCTGACAAATTCGGCGTACAATGCAGGCCATGACCGAAGATGTCGCGGAGCCGCGACACCAACCTGCAGGGCTGTCCAAGATGGCCATGCTTCTTATGCTGGGGTGGGGGCTGAGCAATATCGCCTATGCTCTCTATGACCTGCCGCTCAAGTTTGTTCTCAAAGATGAGCTGAAACTCAACCCACAGCAGATTTCCGCGTTCTTTGCGCTGGGTATCTTCACCAACTACATTAAGCCTCTGGCGGGCATTCTTACCGACTCCGTGCCGCTGTTTGGGACCCGCAGGCGCTGGTACCTGCTGCTGAGTCTGTTTCTCTGTGGGGTGGGCTGGTTGGTACTGGCCTTTGTGCCGCGCACCTACAATGCCATGCTGATCACGTTTGCACTTACCTACTCCATGGTGGTGGTTATCTCCACCACGCTTGGCGGCACCATGGTGGAGGTTGGGCAGAGGTTTCAGGCAGCAGGTCGGCTTACGGCGCAGCGCATCGCCATGTTCCGAGTCGGGTCGCTGGCTGGCGGACCTTTAGGAGCACAACTCGCCAAATTTCCGCTCTTCGTCTCTTTGAGTGGGTCTGCGCTGCTGCACTTTGCGCTAATTCCGCTGGTCTGGGTAGGGCTGCGTGAGCCGGAGCGAGCGACTCTGAAGCGCGGTGTCTGGAGTGAAGCGGGCGCGCAGTTCAAGGGACTGGTACAGAGCAAGATAGTACTGGCCGCAGCAGGAATGATTTTTCTGATCGCTGGCTGCGCCGGGGTTTGGCACTCCGCTATTCTTTCATCAGACTGAGACCCTGAAGCTCTCAAAAGACTTCCTGGGGGCGCTGGCGCTGATAGGCGCGGCGTTCGGGCTGCTGGCAGCCGGTTTCTACCACAAAGCCTGCCAGAAGGTGCCCATGAAGACATTGCTGGTAGTCAGCATCATTGTGCATGGGCTGGGCACGCTGTTCTATCTGCTCTATCGCACGCCTCTGAGCGCGATGGTTATTACGGCTATCGAAGGGGTGACGATTACTCTGGCAACTCTCCCTGTGTACGACCTGGCATCGCGGGGTACGCCTAAGGGGAGTGAGGCACTGGGGTACTCGGTCATGATGAGCGTCTGGAATCTCACTAACTCGCTCTCCGACTGGATCGGCTCCACGCTGTTCACCAAGTTCGGTCTGACTTTCTCACACCTGGTCTGGCTGAACTCCGGTACTACCCTGCTGGTTTTACTGGTTGTGCCGCTGGTCCCCCGAGCGTTGCTGTATCAGACCGATGGAGAGGTCTCAAACCGCTGAAACTCCTGAGTAGACACTGATATCATAAATTCAGTACGACAATGATGCAGGCACGATTTGCTACCCTGGCAACGATAGCTCTGGGCGCGGCTGCACTGGCCGCTCCGCCGAAGAAGCCGACTCCGTCCGTTTCAGCGCCCCTGGATGGGGCGAAGCTGTTCGCGCAGCAGTGCGCCGCCTGTCATGGCGCGAAAGGTGAGGGAGGAAAGGTCTATCCGAAAGCACTGGCCGGGGCGCTTTCTATAGAGAAGCTGGCTGGCTACCTGGAGAAGAGCATGCCGCCCGGCCCGAAGCATGTTTCGGCTACGGAGGCGAAAGCGATTGCCGGATTTATGTATCCGGAGTTCTACTCCCCGTTGGCGCAGGCCCGTGTCCGCCCGGCGCGTGTCGCGCTCTCTCGGTTGACAGCCCGACAGTATCGAAGCGCACTGACGGATTTAATCGGCAGCTTCCGCCCCAATGTGCCTGTTGGAGCGGAGCGAGGGCTCAAGGGAGTCTACTACCGGGCTCGCAATATGGACAACGGCCAGAAGGTCCTGGAGCGGATAGACTCGCAAATACGCTTCGATTTCGGCAAGGGCACTCCGGCTCCCGATAAGTTCGACCCGTATCAGTTCTCCATTCGCTGGGAGGGTGGCCTGACCGCACCAGATAGCGGGGAGTATGAGCTGGTGGTGCGAACGGATCAATCGTTCCGCCTCTGGGTGAACAATACGGAGAGCTACGAGCAACCGCTGATAGATGGGTGGGTAAAGTCCGGGAAACAGACTGAGTTCTCGATGCCGCTGTACCTGCTGGGGGGGCGCAGCTATCCGA
The DNA here is from genome assembly GCA_049840835.1 of Armatimonas sp. Classification (GTDB taxonomy): domain Bacteria; phylum Armatimonadota; class Armatimonadia; order Armatimonadales; family Armatimonadaceae; genus JANLTX01. The sequence goes on from JASGJG010000037.1 coordinate 40,303, forward strand.
TACGACTGGAGTTCTCCAAGTCAACGTTTGGGGTAGACGATACCAAGGACCAGAATAAGCGCCCCATTGCTCCGGCCTTTGTGACACTCGCCTGGAAGCGTCCGCACCTGACCGAGGAGCCAATTCCCACACGGTGTTTGACTCCTGCATGGCGACCTGAAGTCTTCGTGGCGCGGACGCCATTACCTCCCGATGACCGCTCTATGGGGTATGAGCGTGGTGATTCGGTGTCGAAAGCATGGGACGAAGCGACGACAGCCGCCGCGATTGAGGCCACGCAGTACATCTCCGACGAGTGGCGAAAGCTTCTGCCGAGTACCGACGAGAAAACGTTCGCGAAGAAGTTCGTGGAGCGAGCGCTCCGACATCCGCTAACTCCCGAGGAAACGGCCTTCTTTGTAGACAAGCAGTTCGCTAAGGTACCGGATCCCGCAGTAGGGTTACGTCGGACTGTGTTACTTACCTTGAAATCGCCGCAGTTTCTTTTCCGGGAAGCCGGAGCCAGCGATGCCTACGCCGTTGCCTCGCGCTTGAGCTTTACCCTCTGGGATGCCCCGCCAGATGAAGTGTTGCTACAGGCCGCCCGCGATGGAAAACTGAATACACCCGAAGGTGTGCGTGCCGAGGCAGAGCGCATGGTTGCAGGGCCACTTGCCTGGGCCAAACTGCGCGAGTTTCTGTTGCTCTACCTAAAAGTAGATCAGGTTCCGGAGATGGCCAAGGACGAAAAGCGGTTCCCTGACTTCGATGCCGCTACTGCTACTGATCTGCGCACCAGCCTGGAGCTTTTCTTAGAGTCCACAGCCTGGAGCCCTAAGTCCGATTTCCGAGAGCTGCTGCTGAGCGATAAGGTCTTCTTCAATGGTGGTCTCGCTAAGATCTATGGTGCAGACCTGGCGCCAGATGCCCCATTTCAGGCTGTAGAACAGACGGAGCGGAGCGGGGTTCTCACACAACCGTATCTACTGGCTAGCTTCGCCTATATTGCGGAAAGCTCCCCGATTCACCGAGGAGTGCTTCTCTCGCGGAACTTCCTGGGGCGCACTCTGGCACCACCACCAGTAGCAGTGGCGCCAGTAGCCGCCAGTCTTCAGCCCAAACTCACCACACGGCAACGGGTGAGCCTGCAAACAAAACCAGCGGCGTGTAATTCCTGCCACGGCCTTATCAACCCGCTGGGCTTTACCTTAGAGAAATTCGATGCCATCGGGCGACTGCGCGATAAGGACAATGGACAGCCCGTAGACGATTCCGGTAGCTACAATGGCAAGCCGCTGAAAGGCTCACGTGAGCTGGCACAGTTCCTGGCAGATAGCCCGGAAGTACATACCGCGTTTGTGGAGAAGCTTTTCCAGAACCTGACCAAGCAACCTATCCGTGCCTGGGGACCGGATACCTTGCCAACTCTGACGCAGAAGTTCAAGGCCAATGAGTTCAGTATCCGCAAGCTAATGGTCGAGGTCGCCGTAACCGCTGCTCGGCGACCCTGAGCAGGGTTTACAGAGACCAGTTTTTCAGACTGTCCATAAGGGGCAGATAGGTAAGGTCCATATCAATGGGTGTGACCGAGATAAATCCGGCGTCTACCGCCTCTATGTCGCTACCTGGTTTGCCTGCTGCACCATCGGGTTTGCCACCGACCCAGTAGTAGGGCTTGCCAAACGGATCTTCGCGGCGCTCTACCCGGTCGATATATCGTCGCTCACCCTGATGGGTTATCTTCACACCCTTGATCTCTGCTTCCGGGAGGTTGGGCACATTTACATTGAGCAGGGTGCCTGCGGGCAGGCTGTGCGTGCCAACCTGCGGAGCCAGCTTCTGAGCGATAAACCGAGCTGCAGTCTCATAGTGCAGGTGCTTGGCGTAGCTGGACGTACTGACGGCGATAGCGCGATACCCAAGAATCGTTGCTTCCATGGCAGCAGCTACTGTGCCGGAGTAGATAACATCCCAGCCCACGTTAGGTCCGTGGTTAATGCCACTGACGACAAGATCAACCTCGCCTTTGGTGACTTCATCCAGCCCGATAAGTGCGCAGTCCGACGGAGTGCCGCTTACGGCATAGCCCGGTGAACCATCCGCAAGCTCCACTTCAGCCACCCGAAGTGGCTTGTGCAGCGTGATGGAATGGCTGGAAGCGCTACGCGGACGATCCGGCGCTACCGTCGTAACCTGGAAGCCTTCTGCCGCCAGTGCTTGCCTCAGTGCCAGCAGGCCAGGAGCGAAGATACCATCGTCGTTGGAGAGAAGAATCCGGAGAGACATAACCGGGTCAGTGTATCATCTGACCCTAGAATACCGATGGCCCACCCTATATAGGGTGGGCCATCGGTATTTCTTAAAATCTGTCTTTAGAACAGAGTGTTCAGGCGTCCGGTGCTGTCGCCGATGGTTTCAGCGGGCACACCAACTCGGTCCAGCATAGAGAGGAACAGGTTTGTCATCGGGGTGCCGTTTTTGTACTTGATATGGCGCCCGGTCTTCATGGTGCCACCACCCTTACCGGCGATCAGAATCGGCAGGTCGTCGTGGTTGTGGCGGTCTGGGTCGGAGATACCACCGCCGTAGACCAGCATGGTGTTATCCAACAGCGTGCCATCCTGCTCCTTGATGGACTTCATCTTGCCCACAATATAGGAAAGCTGCTGTACATGGAAGCGGTTGATCTGCTGTAGCTGGTCCAGCTTCTTGGGATCTTTGCCGTGGTGGCTGATCTCATGGTGCCCGTCGGTGATACCGATGTGGCGGTAGGCGCGGTTCGAGCCTTCGTTGGCCAGCATGAACGTACAGATACGGGTCATATCGGCCTGGAACGCTACGACCATGATGTCGCCCATCAGGCGGATGTGCTCGCCTGGATCGGCAGGTGTGGAGATGGTCGGCAGAGTAATGCCCTGACCACCCTTTTTGTTCGCATTCTCGTTCCAGGAAATACGGCGCTCAATCTCACGGATACCCGAGAAGTACTCATCCAGCTTGGCGCGGTCGTGCGTGCCAAGCTTCTTCTTCAGGCTCGCGGCATCGTCCATTACAAAGTCCAGAATAGACTTGTTGTACTTGGCGCGCAGCTCGCGGCTCTCGGCGTTCTCCGCATCATCGGCGCTGCCGAACAGGCGCTCGAAGACTAAGCGCGGATCGGTCTCTTTTGCTACAGGAGTGCTGGGGGAGCGCCAGGAAATCGCGTTGGAGTAGGCGCAGGAGTAGCCCGAGTCACAGTCACCGGCGAGTCCGCCGCGCTCGACTCCCAGCTCCAGGCTGGGGTAGCGGGTAAGGTCACCGATCTTGCTGGCGGCGAGCTGGTCCACAGAAACGCCCGCGCGGATGTTCGCGCCACTGGTCTTGAGTGGGTGGCAGCCAGTTAACCATGCCGCTGCGGAGCGAGCATGATCGCCGCCGCCATCGCCGTGGTCGAAGGCACCATCCTGCGTCAGGCCGCTGAGTACGTTGAACTCGTCCTTATGCGCTCCCAGGGACTCCATGATGGGGGCGAGTGCGTAGTTGCTACCGCCCTCCCCGCCGGGAGTCCACAGGCCCATGTTCATGCCGTTGGGAACGAACAGGAACGCCATGCGAACGGCTTTGCTGCCTGGCTTTGCCCCCTGCGCTCGCGACGTGGCCGGAAGCATGGCCTCCAATGCCGGAAGCGCCATCATGGTACCCAGGCCCCGCAGAGCCGCCCGTCGCGAAATTGGTTTAGTCATAGCTTTTATTTTACCTCGAACGCTACTATTTCCATAGAGGAAATTTGCCATTGGTTGGCTTTATTCACCGACGTTTACTTTGTTGCTGCCGCACCTGTTTCATCGCCGCGCCGCTCCTTGAACGGTGGGCTGTCGATAATGGCCTCGACCACCGACGAGAACTTGTAGCCGCTCTGAGCGACCTCAGCGACCATGGAGTCTATATTGCAGTGGTCAGTTGGCTCGATACCGCGCCCGATACCATAGGTCAGCAGCTTCTCGATAAAGGTCTTGGTGAACTGCGCCTTGCGCCCCATCAGTACCTTTTTCAGAGTGGTGGCATCCGTGAACTTGCTCCCATCGGCTAGCTCACCTTTGGTGTCTATGGCAAAGAAACCATCTTTATCTCGCCAGGCGCCCACGCCATCGAAGTTCTCCAGCGCGAAGCCGATATTGTCCATCTGTCGATGACAGCTAGCGCAGGCCGGATTTTTGCGATGCTCTTCCAGGCGCTGGCGAACGGTCATAGTCTTCTGTTCCACCTGGTTGTCCGGTTTGTCCAGCGCCGGAACGTTCGGTGGAGCAGGCGGCGGCGGCGTGCCTAGGATGTTCTCCATGACCCACTTACCACGCTTCACCGGGCTGGTGCGGCCCGGATTACTGGTGAGGGTCAGAATAGACGCCTGAGTGAGCAGACCGCCATGCTTGCCATCGGCAAGAGCGACTTTGCGGACTTCCGGCCCGGTAACGCCCAAGATGCCGTAGTGCTTGGCCAGTCTTTCGTTTAAGAACGTGTAGTTGGCATCCAGGAACTCGGTGATTGGTCTGTCCTGCTGTACTACATACGTAAAGAAGGTCTCGGTCTCCGCCTTCATAGCCTGGCGCAGGGCTTCATCGAAGCCGGGGAAGCGCCCGGTATCCGGCTGAACCACCGAGAGTTTCCGGAGCTGGAGCCACTGACCGGCGAAGTTATCGGCCAGTGCTTTTGCCTTCGGGTCTTTCAGCATCCGCTTCATCTCTGCCTGAAGCGTTTCCGGGTTCTTCAGTTTGCCCTGGTTGGCCAGAGAGATCAGCCGGTCATCCGGCATGGACGACCACAGGAAGTAACTCAGGCGAGTTGCCAGCTCGAAGTCGGTCAGTGGGCGGCGCGCCTTGGGGTTATCCGGCTGTGGATCAGCCTCTACCCGATACAGGAAGCTGGGGGAGACCAGAGCGCCCTGCACAGCCAGCTGGATACCACGCTCGAAGGTCTGGTGGTTATCCAGCGCCATTCGGGTGATTTTCTGGAAGCGAGCCAGCTCCGCCTCGGTGGTTGGGCGTCGGAACGCACGATTCAGAAACGGCTTCAATACTTGCTTGGATGCCTTGTCCCAGGCAGCCGCCGAGTTCTCCTCGGGGCGGGCCGTGATGAGCTTGGTGTGCGAGGCAGGAAGGCCACCGCCGCCATTGACCGGGCGGACATCTATCCACTCTACGACTAGGTTTCGGTCGCCCTTCAGCTTCTTGTCGGGGTTGTTCGGCTCGTAGTAGTCGTTCACAAAGTCGATACCGATCTTACGCTTACCGCGCTCAGGTATCGTCACTTGTTTTTTGACTGTCTGGACCGTGCCGATCTTCGCCGAAATCTCGAAGATCTCTTGCTCCGGGGTGCCGACGCGCAGGGCCATCTTCGCGTTCTCAGGCCCGGCCTGCTGCGCCCACGCGCCCACAGAGATGATGTACTCGCCCGGCTCGCGGAAATCGTACTCGTAAGTCGCTTCGCCCATGCTACCCATCAAGCGTGCGGAGCCACCATCAAGCGAGCCACCCGCGCCCTGCATATCCGCTGCGGCAATCTTGGTAGACTTGACACCGTTCTCCGGTGCTACAATCGCTGCCTTCGCGGCCTTGTCGCCCGCTGCCAGGTACTTCTCCATGAGCAGGGGAGAGAGCGAAAGAACGTCACCGATATTGTCGAAGCCGTAGCCGACGTCATCCGAGGGGAACGCATCCGCCAGGCGCAGGTCAACACCAAGTAAGTCTCTTACCGTGTTGTTGTACTCCGCGCGGTTCAAGCGGCGCATGGTCACGCGGCCTGGATCGTTGAGCTGGCAGTCCACCTGGGTCAACAGGGCCTGGAACGAATCGATCATCTTCTTACGTTCCACCGGGGTAGGCTGCGGCATGTTGGGCGGAGGCATGTTGCCTGCGTCCACGTTGAGAATCGCCTTGTCCCAGAACTTACGGTTCTTCAGTGCCTGAGCGAAGGTGGCATCTGAGCCTAGATCGATACTCCCTGCGGCTGTTTTCCCACTGTGGCAGCCGCCGCAGTATTTCACATAGAGCGGGCGAATTTCTTTATCAAACAGTGCCCCATTGACCGTTGCAGGCTTGGGTGTCGTGGCAGCAACAGGAGGTGCTGCGGCACGGACTAGCTTCTTCTTTGGTGGTGCGGCCTGAGCCAGCACCAGAATACCCAGAGGCATGGTAGCGGCCAGAGACAGACTGAGGGGTGTGAGTCTCATTACTATCTTGGATAATATCCGCCACAAAACGTTTCAACAATCAGCCCGAAGGCGGATTTTTACTCACCAATACATACCCGTAAATCAGGACTCAGCCATCACTTTAGCGGCTTTGCGAATACGCACCGTCTGAATACGCCGCCCCTCTACCGCCTCTACCACTAGCTCCCATTCCCCCACGGAGACCCGCTCACCACGGGTTGGCTCGTGTCCTAAAAGGCCAAAGACAAGTCCGCCGAGAGTGTCGTAATCCTCGTGCTCCAGCGCCAATCCCAGCCGGTCGTTGATATCATCCAGGCTCAGGCGCCCGTCTACCAGAGACTCGTCTTTTGACACAACGGTGATATTGGGTTCGTCCTGGTCGCTCTCATCTTGAATCTCGCCTACGATTTCTTCCAGCAAATCTTCCAGGGTAACCAGTCCCTCGGTGCCCGCGAACTCATCTTGCACGATAGCGATGTGCTGGCGGTTGCGGCGCATCTTCTGGAGGATCTCGCTGACCTTCTGCGTCTCATTCACAAAATGAGGAGGCCGCAGGGCATGGCGCAGCTCTATTTTTGCCTTTTCGGCATAGAAGAGTGGCAGCAGGTCTTTGGCGTTCAGAATCCCGACGATGTTATCTACCGTGCCCTCATAAACCGGAATACGTGTGTGCCCGGAGCGGATAATCGCATCCAGCATTTCAGAGACCGGTGCATCTATCGGCAGGGCAGTCATATCGATACGCGGGGTCATGACCGCGCGCACCGGAGTTTCGGAGAGGTCGATGACATTGGTGATAATCTTCGCCTCTTCGTTGTCTATTTCACCCACCTTGCCTGAGGTCTCCGCGATTTTTTCAAACTCCTCGCGGGTAACCATGGGAGCAGTCAGCTTGGCGCCGGGGACAAACATACGGGCCAATGCCAGAGCCAGAGCAGTAAATGGGGCAAAGAAAAATGCAGCCAGCTCAACCACGCGCGCCAGGCGGAGCGCCCAGACATCCGGGCTGCGCAGGGCCACTGCCTTGGGAATCAGACCGCCGATAGCCATAGCAGCGCCGGCTACCAGAAGCGTAGTCGCCGCTACTCGTAGCACTCGCTCAGTCAGATTGGCGGCAGGTACCTGTAGCGCTACCACCGTAGCCGCTGTAGCCGCTGACGCGAAGCCGAAAAGCGTAGTGGCTGCCTGGCAGGCGGCTAGAAAGCGGGTAGGGTTATCGGTCAGGCGTTTGACAGCGTTGGCGCCGCTACGTCCTTCTTCCACAAGCTGCTCCACACGGCTAGAGCGCAGAGCCAGAAGAGCTGTCTCTGCCATGGCGAAGACACTCATAAAGAGCAGCAGCACGAAAACAACGATGATACTGATCAGCAGGGGGCTCATGGTAATAGGCCTGCGAGCACACCGGGAAGCTTGAAGACTATGATAGAGAGCGCCATCGCGATTACGGCCCCGTTTATGACCTCCTGCAGGGTATGAATCTTACCCTCCACTCGGGACTGCGCAACCAGAGCTGCCAGTATCAAGGCTATCAGGGCAATCGCCCAGCTATGTGCCACTATGGCGATAGTCATTGCCAGGAAAAACGCGACAGCGGCGTGGCCCGAAATCGCACCGCCTTTTGCCAGAGTCCCCTTTTTTCCAAGAATCTTGCCCAGAAGCACAATCACCAGTAGCAGCAACAGCGCCGAAACCACCACGGTAATCGTGGGGGGGCTTTGCATGCGGGCTTTGACCACATAAGACTGAAAGTACGACAGAAAGACAATACTACCGACCACAGCGGCATTGACCGCAGAGATTAACACGGCTCCGGCCACCACATCTTTGGCGTATTTCGCGGCAGGGTGATAGCGGTCGGTAATCATATCCACCACAGCCTCTATAGCCGTGTTGAACATCTCTGCAATAACCACCATGGCTGCTGTGACTACGAGAACTGCCATCTCTACTCGTGGTAAGCGGAGAAGAAGACCGGCCAGCAGAATGGCGACAACCGAAAACAGGTGGACGCGCATATTCCGCTGCGTCCGAAACGTATGCCCAATGCCTTCCACGGCGTGCCGGAAGGCTACTAACGGGTTCTTGCTGCGCCAGGGACTGCTGCGCTGAGCGCTCATGGAGTGCATTGTATCGTCTTGTATGTTCTTCTTATTCCAGTGGGTCCAGGGGTTTGCCGAGAATTCGGCGCTCAATAGCTTTCATGGCCTCGGAACCGGCCTCAGAATCATCTTCATGGCCCAGTAAATGAAGAATGCCATGCACCGGCCAGCAAAGCCAACTCTTCTTCGACTGCCCAGCCGCGTGCAGCAGCCTGGCGAGTCGCTGTGTCCAATGAGATGGCTACATCCCCCAGGGTAATGGGGTCTTCCTGGGGCCAGGAGAGAACATCGGTGGGTTTATCTTTGCTGCGCCACTCTCGATTCAGGGTACGAATCTCGGTGTCATCGGTCAGTAGCAGACTTACTTCGGCGTCAGGGTTTTCGACGTCGGCCAAGAGTTGGCGGGCGCAGGCTTCGGCCAGGTCGAGGGCGGGGGACATCACGTGCGGGCGAACGGTTATCAGCAGTTCCATTTTCTGGTTTCGTAGTGCTGGCGGAAGTCGGGTAGGCAATGCGCGCGTGAAGCGTGCCTGTGAGGGTGCGGGTGAAGACATCCTGCACGATAGAGAGATCGCGCAGGGTCAGCTCCGAATCGTCTAGCTGCCCATCGGCACGCTTGTCTTCGATCAGGCTGGCGATAAAGTCTGCAATACGCTGAGGAGTCGGCTTCTCTAAGGAGCGTGATGCGGCTTCTACCGTATCGGCCAACATCAGAATCGCGGCTTCTTTTCGGCGCGGCTTGGGGCCAGGGTAGCGGAACTGCCCTTCCAGTGCCGGGTCCGAGGTGCCGCCCGTGGCCTGGAAGTAGAAGTAGCGCATCAAGCTGGTGCCATGGTGCTGTTCTATCAATTCACGTACCAGTGGGGGAATGCCCACCCGCTCGGCAATCTCCACGCCATCTTTTACGTGCGAAACCAGAATCAGCGCCGAGAGCGTGGGAGCGATTTTGTCGTGCACATTCTCTGCGTTGGACTGGTTCTCTATAAAGAACTCCGGGCGGTTCATCTTCCCGATGTCATGGTAGTAGGCCGCCACACGAGCGAGCAGTGCATCGGCGCCGATAGCTTCTGCTGCGGCATGAGCGAGTGTGCCCACCATAAGAGAGTGTGCGTAGGTGCCAGGCACTTTGAGCCGAAGCTCCTGAAGAATCGGAGTGGCCGGATCAGAAAGCTCCAACAGCCGAAGCTGAGTAGTCACTCCGAAGAGTTTTTCGAAAGCTGCCGTGCCGCAGTAGTACAGAAACAGAGCGAAAGCGCCCGAGATGACTCCCCAGAGCATGCCAGAGACCAGTTCCCGTGGCAGGTCACCCTCAAGCTGCCCGATGAGCCCATTCATGAGCGCGTTCGCGCTACAGAGAATCAGCAGGGCGCGCAGCAGGTCGGTGCGGTTACGCAACGTCGCGCCCGCCACAATACCCGCGTAGGCCGAGCCAAGAGTCAGCAGGGTGAAGCGCAGCTCGTTGTTCAGAATTAAGCCACTGACTGCCGCCAATAGCGAGACCACTAACAGAGCCAGTGAGGGGCGAATCAGACTGGAGATGACCATGCCCGCGCTAGTCACGCACATCATGGCCAGGTAGCCGACCATACCTCCGGAGACCGGCAGGCCCAGCAGGGTAGAGCCGACTTTTAGACCGAGTACGGAGACAACCGTAAGAATAGCGAGCAGGACCAGCCGGGGCGTGTCTGTATAGACCCTGGGCAGAAAGAGCCGTAGGTAGGTCACGACAAAGGCGACTAAGAGCACAACCAGCACGCAGATGGTTACGACTGTGAGGGCATCTATACTGGCGTTCTGTAACCCGAGAGCGGCGAACGCATCCAGATGCTGTTGGGTTACGCGCTCTCCAGGGTGGAGAATCGCCTCACCTGCCGCATAGCGCCGGACAATCGGCTTGACCTGGGCTTGTGCTTCCAGGCTGGCGCGCCGGGTCTCCTCATTATCTAAACGCAGGTTCGGCAGTAGAGCATTGGCAGCGGCGCTGGTGACCACTTCGCGGATAGAGCGGTCTGAGATAGTGGATAGCTCCGGCGATTTCCGGAGAGCTTCTCGTGCGGCGGGCAATTCATTGGGGGTATCCCGAATCGCCTTCTTCATGGCCGTAGCAACCAGGTTCTCGGCTAAGTTCAGAGCGCGACTGCGTGCTGTCTCCGGCAGCATAGACAACGTCGGCTCCATAAGGAACGTGTCACGCAGGGTCTGCAGAGCCAGGCCAGTGGCGTCGGAGACGGCGCTATAGCGACTTGCTTGCTTAGCAGCTTCTTCCCGGGCGCGGCGAGTGGCCCCGGTATCCTCGAAGCGAACTGTGCGCTGGGCCAGAATCTCTTTGCTAGAGATATCTCCCAGGCGTAGCGAGACCCGGTTAGGCCACAGGTGAATGCAGAGCAGTACACAGAGAAGAACGGTAGTTATGCCCGCAAGAGAGAGCCTTGCCGGGTCAATAGCGATACGTTGCGGACGCGTGTCTCTTCGTGCTCTCGCTTTCGATGGGGGCATCAGTCTTGCGGGAGACCAGGTAGAGAGCGTCTTTTTTCTCATATAAAGGGTGGAAATGGGCGCGTCCCGCTATCGCCATTGACAGCGGAACGCACAGGGCTAGAGCTTAAAGCTCCTGGCTCTGCTTAATCTTGCGGCGACGTGCCGCTTCCGCCTTGCGACGCTTGTCGCTGGGCTTCTCGTAGAACTCGTGTGCGCGGGCCGACTTGAGTGTGCCGTCCTGCTGGAGCATCTTCTTGAACTTCTTCAGGGCCGAGTCAAGCGGCTCGCCTGGCTTCAAAGTTACCTGTGCCATTGTTGTTTCACCCCCTTCACTTTCTGGTTGCGGGTTCCATTATATCAAATCGCAATATCCCAGAGTTTGGTTTCCGTTCCCACTCTCTTCAGGGGGCAAATACCAGACTCCAGTACCCGTTCCCGAAAAGTGGTAGCAACAGTGGAGGAATGGAGGAAAAAGGGGTGTTTTCCTCCATTCTTCCACTGCCCTAGCTACGCCATTCGTTTTTGCATTTTAGGGACTTGCTTGCCCGGTGCCCGCATTCGTGCTACCATCGGGCAGATGCCGAGCCTGCTCTGGAAGACATTGGTGCGGCGCTGTGAGAGCGCCGCTGCTCTCTCTGATTTCACCACATTCGTGGTCCACGACCAGAGTATCTCCTGTTTCGACCCCGGTGGTCGCACGGTCTGGTCGGCGCGAATAGGGCCAAGTCAGGCCACTCCTCTCTACGATAACAAGCGTGTGTATATCGGCACAGATGCCGGTGTGTTGCTGGCCTTGGATGCCAAAAACGGCAAGGTTGTCTGGCGGTTCACTGCGGGAGCAGCACTTAAAAACTCCGGTGACTCTGGGACCCAGTACTCTGTTTGTGGAAGCGACCGATGGCAATGTCCACGCGGTAGAGACGGCCTCTGGTACATCGCTCTGGAAGTTCTCTCGGCCAGATGGTTCGCTTGGTTTTGCCTCCCCGGTGCTTGCAGGAGACTCTGCGCTATTTGTTTCTGGAGAGACGACTCTTTATCGGCTGGATCCTGCAGGCGGTGCGCTGGTCTGGAAATCTGTAGTGGGAGGCAAGGCGGTCTCCACTCCGGAACGTGCCGATGGAAGGCTTGTTGTTGGCGGCGATATGACTGGCGTGACCGCGCTCTCCGAAGACGATGGGCGGCGACTCTGGCGCTTCCCCGGCTCCGGTAAGACCACGGATTGGTATGGTGCCCCACTGCTCCATAAAGGTGTGGTCTATGTGGGCACTGTGCGCGGCCTGGTCTATGCGCTGAGCGCCAGTACGGGGAAGCGACTCTGGGCTGCCAGTCTGCTGGGCGAGGCGCTCTCTCGCCCTGCCATAGACGAACCGCGTGGGCTACTCTGGGGTACGTCTCACTGGAGCGCCCGCCAACCAGAACTCTCTGGTTGCCTTGAATTTGAAGACTGGCAAAGTCAGCGCCGGTTTCAAACTGGGAGAGGTCTCTGCCTCCCCTGTTATTACAAAAGACCGGCTCTACGTCGGCTCCCTCGGAGGTTTCTTTCATGCCTATTCCCTCAAGTAAGACCATCGGCGGCCTTAAAATCGGCTGCCAGGCATGGTGCTTCAACAACAAGACCGCCATGGAGGCGGTAATGCTCACAGCCAAAGCTGGCGGGCACTTTATCGAGTTCTTCCCTGGCCAGAAGGTCTCCGCAGACGCGGAGGGCGGCATGGGGCCAGGCATGACCGATGCCGCCATTCGCATGGTTCTGGATCAGTGCCAGAAGTACGATGTCACTCCTGTCGCCTTCGGTGTGACCGGGTTCTCCAAAAATGATGATGAGAACCGAAAGACCTTCGAGTTCGCCAAGAAATTGGGACTCTATGCGATCTCCTGCGAGCCTGCCGCCGATGCCTTCGATTCGCTGGAGAAGCTGGTGAAAGAGTACGATATCCGTATCGCGATTCACAACCACCCGCGCCGAGCCGAACAATCCTCGGCTACCGCTACTGGGATCCCGGAATTACACGCTGGAGCTAGTTGGCAAGCGTGACCTACGCCTGGGAGCCTGCGCCGATGTAGGCCACTGGGTGCGCTCTGGAGTGGACCCGGTGAAGGCGCTCCAAATGCTCAAAGGCCGTGTGCACGGCTCGCACCTGAAAGAGCTAAATAAGATGGGGCCAGATGGTGGGGATGCCCCCTGTGGAACTGGCAACGCTCTGGCGCTGGGGGTATTGGAAGAGCTGCGTCGCCAGAAAGTCGCTGGGGCAGTTTCTGTGGAGTACGAAACCGACTTCGGGCAGAATACAGCAGAGATTGGCCAGTGCATTGGCTTCGCCCGTGGTTGGGCACAGGCCGGAAAAAATATAGCTAGTCGCTCCTTTAGAAAAAAGTCTGCTCGGTGTACTGGGCAGGCTTTTTTGTTTGGGAAGGAATCCTACTACTCCCTACACAATCACCCTCCATGAGTCAGGACCGCCGAACGTTTTTAGGAGCCGCAGCCGGAGCAGGCGCGGCGTTGTTACTGGCAGACGATGCCTGGGCCCAAACGTCTAGTTCCATCGTGCCACTCAAGAAGAAACCGGGTGAGAAGGTGCGCTTTGCCTGTATCGGAGTAGGTGGTAAAGGCGACTCGGATACTGCAGATGCCGCGAACCTGGGAGAGCTGAGGTGGCTATCTGCGATATCGATGAGAACACGCTGGAGCGGAGCCTCGAAACGCTATCCGAATGCGAAAGCTTACACGGACTGGCGGAAACTCCTTGCCGAGATGGGCGATGTGATCGATGCCGTAACAGTAAGTGTTCCCGACCACAATCACGCCATTATCTCTCTGCGTGCCATGCGTATGGGCAAGCATGTCTTCTGCCAGAAGCCACTTACGCATAACCTCTTTGAAGCCCGGCGAATGGCTGAGACCGCGCGCAAGATGCGGGTGGCGACTCAGATGGGCAATCAGGGCACCGCTGACTCCAATCTGCGTAAGAACGCTGCAAGGCTGCGTGCTGGACTGTTGGGCGATGTAACCGAGCTGCATATCTGGACCGATCGGCCTATCTGGGCGCAAGGCGGCGAGCGTGCCGCGTCCCAGCCCGTGCCTGCGAATGTACACTGGGATACCTGGCTTGGCCCTGCCCCTGAGCGCCCGTTCGCCCCCGGCTATCACGGGTTCTCCTGGCGTGGCTGGTGGGATTTCGGCACGGGAGCACTGGGCGATATGGGCTGCCATACGCTGAACATGCCGTTTATGCGGCCTGGATCTACGCAACCCCGTGCGCGTGCGTGCTTTTACCAGTGGGCACAACCGAGATACTTCCCGAAAAGCTCCACGGTTATCTACGATTTTGCGGCCTATGGCAAGCGCGCTCCGCTGACTCTGCACTGGTACGATGGTGGGCGCAAACCAAACGCCTCTCTCTTCGATGGTCGACAGCTCGCTGTCTCTGGCGCGCTGCTTCTGGGCACCAAGGGAAAGCTCTATATCCCCGGTGACTATGCGGGCGATGAAGGAGTACTGATTGGTGGTGTAGAGATAGGCGATGTGAAGTATCCCGAGTCGCCGGGGCACTTCCAGGAGTTTGTGCGGGCAGCAACAGAAGGGGTGCCTGCCATGAGCAACTTCCCGGACTATGCCGGACCGCTGGCGGAGATGGTGCTTCTGGGCAACCTGGCGGTGTGGCTGGATGGCCCGGCGATTGAATGGGATGCCGAGCGCCTGCGTGCTGTTGGCATGAAGGAGCTGGACCCGATGATTCGAGGGACCTACCGCAAGGGCTGGTCCCTGCCTTCTTAGTCGCTACTGGATAGGGAAGCCGCGGGAGAGGGTTGGCGAATCGAGCGGAAGCTAACCATCTCCTGCCGCGCTTCATCCCACAGGTTCAGGCGGAACGCTTTCAGGCTTTCCCCCGGAAGCTCATGGGGTGAGCCTGCTGAAGAGCCGGAATATCATCGTAGCACCGCTGCAGGTTGTAGCTAGGAATGCGGGGCCGCAGGTGGTGGATATGGTGTAGTCCGATATTCCCCGTGAACCACATAAGCACAGGGGGGAGTTTCAGATAGGAACTGCCCACCAGCGCGGCGCGAATCGGGTCCCAATCGGCGTGGCGCTCCCAGTAGACCTCTTCGAACTGATGCTGCAGATAGAACAGCCACACCCCAATCATGGCAGCGATAGAGATTATGGGAATCTGCACCAGAAGATAGGTCTTCAGCCCGATGGTGTAGTTCGCGACAATTGCACTGGCTAGCAAGGTGAGGTTGGTGAGCACAATGCTGCGGGTCTCACGCTTACCAGATTTCTTGTGCAGGAAGCGGTTGAGCACCAGGAACATAAACGGTGCCCCAATGGGAATCAGGAACCATGGGCTGCGAATCAGGTAGTAGTAGAAGCGAGTGTGCCGGGGAGCCGCTTTGTACTCGTCTACCGTCATTGTCCAGACATCGCCCGCACCCCGCCGGTCTAGATCACCTGCCGTGCCATGGTGCACCGAGTGGGCATGCTGCCAGGCCGCGAATCCGGTAAACGTCAGCACTCCCGTTAGGTAGCCCACGATCCGATTCACCCCCCGATGTGATGGGAAGAACGCGCCATGGGCACAATCGTGGAAGAAGATGAAGATGCGTATCGAGCAGCCCGGCTACTAGCATAAGGGGAAGGAGATACACAGCCGGAACGCCACGCCCCACTAAGAAGATGAGCAGGCACCAGAGGGCGAAATAGGCGGGCAGGGTGCTGGCTAGCTCCCAGAGGGCTTTTCGTGTATCTGGCTTCTCATAGTGGGAGAGCCTTTTGAACCAGTCTGCGCGGGTTACTTCTGACCGCGAAATGCCATCACTGCTGCCACTATTTTGAACCATTCCAATTATCTATGTTACCTACCCAGGTGCTGTTCGGATTCTATCGTGTTTCCCTATTAACCTTAGCAATACAT
>JASGJG010000038.1:0-19823 GCA_049840835.1 Armatimonas sp.
GACATCTATCGGTGTCCCTCGAACGCCTTCCCCTTCGACTTCCCATTAGGAATGACCACGATTGGGATGCCGCCTGTTTGTAATGCCAGCCCGATGCTGACCAAAGTGAGCTATGTACCTAATTTCTCGCTCATAGATTGGGGCTATCCGAACAACTTCATGGGACCTGCCAGTGACCCGAACCGCGCCGTAAAAACCATGGCAGCGGTGGAGTACCCGGCAGAGACTGCCGCGTTCTACGATGGTACGCATAGCCTGCCGGATGCCTACCTGGGTATGATGGATATCCCGGTCCAGGCGCGCCATGCCGGGCAGGCAAACGTTGTCTGGGCAGATGGTCATGCCAAGCAAATAAAAGCGAAGCCCTATCTGGCGGGTGGCACTACTCAAGTAGGAGGGCATTCGCCAGATGGTAAGGCTTACTCTTACTGGCAAGTGACCACTCAGGGGCCGTACTTTGGCAAACTGGAGCTGCGAGGGATTCCTTTCCAGAACGCTGATGGAACCTGGGGACTGCGCTAAAAGCTACATGAGTGCCAAAGATCTGCCACCCTGGGTTTTGCCTGGCATTATAGTACTGGGAGTGCTTGCACTTGGCCTGATCGCGTACTTCAGCCTGAGTGGGCGCAGTGATGCTCCGGTAACCAGAGACATTGAAGTACGACCCGGTATGTATGACATCCGTGCGGAGCTTCAGAAGCCGCGGCCTCAGCCGAAATGACGGCGGATTCTGGGCTTCGGAAAGTACTGGGCAGCGCTGGCCTGACCAGCCTTGGCATTGGTGGCACAATTGGCACCGGTATCTTTGTAATGGTGGGCACGGCGGCACGTGATGTCGCCGGGCCTGCCATTATAGTTTCGTTCCTGATTGCTGCACTTGCCTGTGGCTGTGCTGCGCTCTGCTATGCACGGCTTGCCGCCCGCTTCCCCGAGGCGGGCTCGGCGTATGCCTACGCCCGTGCGTTAACCTCTCCGGCGAAGGCGTTTCTGGTAGGCTGGAACCTGCTTCTTCAGTACATGCTCGCAGCTGCCTCTATCGCACAGGGGTGGGCACACTATCTACAAGATTCTCTACAGGCTATGTTCGGGGTGAGTTTGCCCTCACTGCCTGTCAACCTGCCAGCATTCATGGCTGTGGTTGTTATCTGTATAGCTTTATTGTTTGGCATACGATTGAGTGCGGGAGTAAACCATGCCATCGTTGCCATAAAGCTCGGCGTTATCGCTCTGGTGCTCATTGCGGGAATTCAACATATTAATCCGGCGCACTGGGCTCACTTCGCTCCCTTTGGCTGGGGTGGTTTTACCCTGCCATTTCTTGGAGCAGGAGGGCCACCGCTGGGAATGCTGGCCGGGGCCGGAATCGTTTTCTATGCCTTTCTGGGGTTCGAGGCGCTGACCAACTACAGTGAAGAATCAAAGGCGCCACAGAAAGATGTGCCCCGAAGCATTCTGGTCTCATTGGGTATTTGTACGCTGCTCTATATGGCCATGGCAACGGTTCTCACAGGTATGGTGCCCTACAATACCCTTTCCAAAGACGCTCCTATATCCGCGGCGTTTGGCCAGTTGGGAATGCCCTGGGTTCGTACTCTAGTTGGGGTAGGGGCGCTGGTGGGAATCTCCTCCGTATTGCTGGTTATTTTGTTATCTCTACCCCGCGTTTTGATGGCCATCAGCCGGGAGAACATTCTGCCGGGAGACTTGCTCAGCCAAACCAATAAGTATGGCTCTCCATCCTCTGCGACTCTCATAGGGGGCGGGCTAGTTGCTCTACTGACTGCCTTTGTGCCTCTAGATGCTCTGGGCGTAGCTGCTGTTATGGCGAATATAGTGACCTTTTTGGTCGTTGCGGCGCTTTCGCTCCGAATAGGCTTACCCGACAAGGTCACTCCAGTAGCAACGTTTCTTCTGTGTGGGTTGTTGCTCTGCAGTCTCCCCTGGTTTGGTTGGATCGTATTGGCAGTCTGGTGGTTGTTGGGAGCGGGTATCTATGGCATAAGACACTCGAAGGCAAAACAACATCCGTCTCCATCCGTAACTTAGGGGCGTTTGTTCCCTGCTCTCAGGTGTTAAAAACCCTGTCTTTGGGTGTGATAGGGATTAGAGTAATTTGTCATCATGATACTGTCCGAATTGTCGTTAGCGACATTTATCCCCTCTACGATAGAGAGCACTCCACGAATCATGAAAAACCGACACGGTTTTACCCGCACAGCGGGATTCACTTTAATTGAGCTGTTAGTCGTCATCGCCATTATCGCGATTCTCGCCGCCATCCTTTTCCCTGTGTTCGCTCAAGCACGAGCCAAAGCGCGACAGACGGCCTGTCTCTCCAATATGAAGCAGATCGGTACTGCGATCATGATGTATGCCCAGGACTATGACGAAGTCTTACCAGGCAATACAGCACTGAATGGCACCGGGCAGCCCACGGACGGACGCTGGCCAGCTCCCGCGGTGAGCGCTCATAGCGCTGGCCTGGGAGAGCCTATGGGTTGGATGCAGCCCTACGATCCGGCCAACCCTGGCACCTACCGTATCTGGGCGCGTGATATTCAGCCCTACATCAAGAATCTCCAGGTGATGCACTGCCCGGAAACCAAGCCGCGCTCGTCAGACGGTACCTGTGTAGCCCCAACTACCTGCGAAGTGCAGGGTGTGGCGAACGCCGGAAACGGTAACATCCTGCTCAACGGTATTCCTGCTAGCAAGCCTCTCGCTGCAATTACAACTCCCGCGGACATTATCTTCGCCCACGAAGTTCGCAACTGGAACCGAGTCGCTCAGGAAAAGCCGCGTGGCATTCTGGTTGGCGGTGAGGTTCGCTATACGAACTTCTCGAATGCCTACTACGATGTGCTGCATAGCGGTGGCGCAAACCTGCTCTTCTGTGATGGTCACGCCAAGTGGCAGAAGCGTGGCGCTATGCGCTACGCCCAGTTCGGTGCACCGGAAAGCCTGAACCCCGGTCAGCCTCTCTACCTTCCCCAGGATGACACCGCCGCCAACACGGCAGGCACCCTGGTCTACAAAGCCGAGTTCTAAGGAGTCAACCATGAAACGCAATGCTTTTACGCTCATCGAGCTGTTAGTCGTCATCGCCATCATCGCCATTCTGGCCGCGATTCTCTTCCCCGTTTTCGCACAGGCTCGTGCCAAGGCACGGCAGACCGCCTGCCTTTCTAACATCAAGCAGATCGGTACCGGCTTGATGATGTACACCCAGGACTACGATGAAGTGCTACCAGGTAACTCTACCCTGGGAACCAACGGAGTCACAGATCCGCGCTGGCCCGATGCCGCGACCGCGCACAGTGCCGGCCTGGGTGAGGCGTTCGGCTGGATGCAGCCCTATGACCCCGCCAACCCCGGAACGCATCGTATCTGGGCTCGTGATGTACAGCCGTACATCAAGAATACTCAGATCTTCAAATGCCCACAGGCAAAACCGCGCTCCAGCGATGGTACCTGTGTCGATGCCGTTGCTGGAACCAGCCCTGCAGGTGGTATCTGCGAAGTACAGGGTGTGAATGCAGCGCAGGCAGGTAAAGGGAACATTCTGCTCAACGGAATTCCCGCGAATCGGTCACTCGCCGCGATTCCGACTCCGGCAGATATCATCTTCGCCCATGAAGTCCGCAACTTTTTCCGCGCGGCGCAGGAGAAGCCGCGCATGGTACTGAGCACCGGATTTTACACGGGCTTCACCAGCCAGTACTACGACAGCCCCCACAATGGCGGCGCAAACCTGCTTTTCTGTGATGGCCATGCCAAGTGGCAGAAGCGCAACTCCATTCGCTTCGCTCAGTTCGGCGCCAGGGTCGGTACTGGAGCGAACGAGGTCAATCCTCCGGGTCTGACTGTGGGTGAGGACGATGCGACGGCGAACGCGCAGAGCACGCTTCAGTTCAAGGCAGACTTCTGATGCGCGGCAGTGCTGTATTTCCCCTTGCCCCAGGAGCCGCGCTACCTGGCGAGCTAACCCTGGAATCGGGCGGGCGAGTGCCTGATTATCTTCAGGCCATTGCGGCTGCCCAGCCAGATGGCTTGGAGAAGGCGGCAAAGTTAACCCGCACGGTGATCTTTGGCGGTACGCTCTCGCCGGGGCTGAAACTCTCCATGGGTTTGGCTATCGCGACGCAATTGGGCACCCGGTATGCCCAGGCGCACCTGCGGCGCTTGCTCAGCTCCGTTCCTCCGCCTCCGGAGGGGCGTGAGGCGACGGCTCTGGCGGTTCGTTATGCAGAGAACCTGACCCGTGATGTGCACGGTGTCTCTGATGACGACTTTGCCAAAACTGGGGCTGTCTTCAACGATGCCAAGCTGGTCGAGCTAACCATGACGACCTGCTTCTTCAACTACTTTTGCCGACTAACGGAGGGATTAGGAGTCACACCCGAATCCTGGCTATCGACATCGCGGCCCAGCGTGCCCGCACCCACAGAGAATCCGTATGGTGCGGCCCGAATCGCGCTGGCATCCGACGATGAGATGAAGATGGGCAGCAGTCTTCTGGAGCGAGCCAAATCGGCTTCCACCAGCAGCCTGGGTATAGCCATCGCGAACTCGCAGCGTGCCATGATGCGTGTTCCCGATTTCCAGGATGCCTGGATGGGGGGCTGGACCGCAGCCCGGCCTGGCGGCGCACCGCCGAATCCAAATGCCGTACCACGCACCACACTGCTCCAGGTATCTCTGGCAGTCAGTCTGGTGAATGGCTGCCGTTACTGTACTCTGCACCAGGTGCAAGGACTTCGGCGGCAGGGAGTCGAAATCGGTAAATTACTGGCGCTCCAGAAGGATGATTCGGTACTTACGCGGGAAGAGAAAGCCGCTGTGGACTTTGCCCGCAAGCTGACTGCGAATCCCTCTGGGGTAACAGAGGCGGACCGCCAGGCGCTGGCAGCAGCGTTTCCCGGACCGAAGGCGTTCGAGGTACTACAGCAAACCTGCCGTTTCGCGTTTATGAACCGCTTCACGGATGGGCTACGGCTGCCCTCCGAGGATGAGGCTGTGAAAACCTATAGAGAGACCTATGGGAAAGATTTCACGAATAAAAAGGGACAAAAGATATGAGCAATGACGACGTCTTAAAGAACCAGCAGGTTATTCTGGCCAACCAGAAGACCATCACCGACAACCAGGGAGTGATTATAGTCAACCAGAAAAGCATTCTGGAAAATCAGGAGCTACTCAAGAAGCTCCTGGCGAACCAGGAGCAGATTCTGGCGAACCAGGAAAAGATCCTGAATAAGTAAGCCATTTCCTTTGCTCGCTATTTAGCGTGTATCCACCGCCGGAGAAATCCGGCGTTTTTTTTGTAAATTTATGGAAAAACCCTGTATTCGCAGGCTGTAAACCCTGCCCTGGGTTGCTTTCAGTGAACGAATCCGTAACGTTGACAAAACGTTTTCATATAATGGAGACACGTCCCAGAGTGGGGGCGTAACTTACCTGAAGAAGGGTTCAAGTCATGGCTAAACGTGGTGCGTTTACGCTCATCGAGCTTTTGGTTGTCATTGCTATCATTGCCATTCTGGCAGCGATTCTCTTTCCCGTGTTTGCTCAAGCCAGGGAGAAAGCCCGGCAGACTTCCTGTCTTTCTAATGAAAAACAACTTGGCCTGGGTGTCATGATGTACTGCCAGGACTACGATGAGCAGTTTCCCATTGGAGGATGGGGAAATGATACCGGGCAGAGCCGCTGGTACTGGGATGTTCAGCCCTATATGAAAAGCCAGTTGATTCGGCAATGTCTATCTAGCCGATTTGCTAAAAATGTCTCCTCTACAAATATCTGGGATTCCAACTATGGTCTGAACTCCAACCTCTCTGGTTGGGATCAGTGGGCCAATATCAAGCCGCTGGCAGCAGTCTCTGTGCCAGCAGACACAGTTCTATTTACCGAGGCGGATACGATTAAGGTAAGCTGGTTGCCTGCACCAGTTATCCCAATGAGTACGATTACCGACTCTACCAAGTGGAAAGATGTCGGTACCTGGTCCTGCGACTGGGATGTGGTTGCCCCGGATCAGTGGGACTACAACGCTACCTGGGCGGGTGGACGTGGTTATGACCCCGCTTACTTCATTACCGACTGGAAGCGTGTTCCGATCCCACGTCACAGTGGCGGTGCAAACGTGGCGTACTGCGATGGTCATGCCAAGTGGCAGAAGATTGAGCGGATCACGGGTGTAGGAATGCAGGGTACGTTGACTAACGGAACCAAGCAGCCACGCCCCATGGGCTGGAACTATGCCGACCTGGAGAATCAATGGGACAACGTGTGATGCGGTGGCGCGCATTGGTGCTCCTTGGCTTTATCTCTTTGGTAGCCGGATGCGCAGCAGAAACCCCTGTGGCGGATGCGCCCGCCCCTGGTGCTCCAGGTACCAGGAGTGCCTCCGCCTCCGCTCCTGGCGGCGGTGGAGGAAATCCAGGCAACAGTAATATGCCTCCGATGACTCCGGAGCAGCAACAACATGGTGCTGCGATGACTCAAGGGTATTCCAAGGCCTACGCTGAGGCTGCCGCAGCGCGACAGAAACAAGTTCGACGTTAAGAAGCGAGTAAGGAATAGAAGAGGATTCCGAACTCGTTGGCGTGGACTCGCCGCCGGAAAAATCCGGCGGCTCTTTTTCGTCTTGTCGTAAGAGGAGACTACTATTTTTGTAGAGAAAGTCCCGGCAGGCAGTGGTCATGATAGGCTTGGCTGTCGCGGAACTAGAACTCATGAATGTCGAATTGAACGATAATCGATAGGAGGTGGCCAGGATTGTACTGTTGGAGTATTGCGGATTTATGCGGAAGAGTTATATATAAAATGATAAACGAAGATGAAATTGACATTCATAACGAAGTTAGTATAAATGTTGTAAGACAAGATTTCATTTCTGGTGCTATAGAGTGCCTTCGTGATCGCAAAAATATTCGTGAAATCCGAGTCTGTGATGGCGACAATATTTGTCTTGAACGCCTGATGAAGATGAATTTTTTTTGTAAGGTGCTGAATATTGAATGTGATGGCAATTTGGATTTTGTTACGCCTGGTGGTTGTTGGATAGAGGAATTGTCAATTAGAATTAAAAACTTTGACACCTGCATATTCCGGAGTTGTAGTATTGGAAAAATCATCGTCATTGCCCAGGGAGATGGAAATAAAAATATAGATTTGACTGGTGTTTCTAATGAGGTTATTCTATCATTTGGTAATCATGATCGTATTGATATTAAATTGAATGAGGAATTACAAATACTTGATCTGAGAGGCTTCGATATCAATAAAACGCTTGCTAATAATCAACTCCGAAGCTTGAAAGATCTTTCTTCCGAAAATACTGAAATTTTGAATTTAGAGTCTCTTGATATTAGCCACATGGAAGAGTTGCGTTTGTCTGGTGTCAAGAAGCTCGTTATCCCTAAATCACAAAGTTTCGCTAGGTTAAACCGAATATCTGCTCATCATATGGAGCTAGATGAGTTACTCGTCAAAGTGCAAACTGGTGCGATTTCAGATTTATCTCTCAAAATGGAGCATGTGCATGAAGCGACCGAATCTGAAATTCACTGGATTAAGAGCATGACTAATCTTGAATCTATTTATTTATGGGATTTTATGGGAGCAAAGAAGCTTGCTGGGATCGGGCCGCTTAAACATATCAACATTCATAATGGTGGAGTAGATATGGATTTCTTAAACCACTTAGATGTAACTACTGTTGAGACTATAGGGATTGGTGAACAATCACTAAAAGATGTTAAATACTGGCAGCGATTTGTGAATATTAGGAGGCTTATGTTGTCTAAGTACCGCTTTGAGGCGGGCGAGTTTCGGCAATTTCAAAGGCTGAAACACATTCTTGTTTTTCAGGCGAAAGACCTTTATAAGCTGGCGGAGGATATAGAATACATGCCCGATTTCTACGGCTTGACCATCTATAGTTCTCGTGTCTATGATCGGGATTGGAATCGCTTTCGGAAATGCCTGCCCGAGGGACGCACTCTAATAGTGAATCTTGTTAACTGCGAGCAGAACAGGTATGCCACTACTGTTGTCATCAGTAGCTGACATGCCTGATGGATAGGGAAGTTACTCCTCTGTTGAAGCTTCCACTAATTGCGATACTAGCACTTTATCGACCCTGTGGCCATCCATGTCTAAGACTTCGAAGCGGGTGCCAGACCATTCGAAGGTGTCTCCTGCCGTAGGAATCTTGTCGATTCGGGCCATGACGAAGCCGCCCAGAGTGGCATAGTCGCGCGCGTCTTCAGGTGCCTCACGGATGCCCAGCACATGCAGAAACTCATCTACGGGGAGCATGCCATCTAAGAGCCAGGAACCATCCTCGCGCTGAACGGCAGAGGGATCGCTTTCGATGGTTTCTTCCGTTCCGAGCTCGCCGACCAGGGCTTCCAGGAGGTCATGGAGGGTAATCAAGCCCACAATATTACCGTACTCATCTACCACAAGCCCTCGGGTTCGCGAAGAGGTGCGGAAATCTTCCAGAGCTTCTAGCGCTAGGCGGTTCTCCAGAAGATACAGCGGCTCCTGGGCCAGCTCCCGCAGGTTGATTTCGCTCTGGCTCTGCTCGGCTGTCCACCAGAGGGATTTCAGAGAGACAAAGCCAATGAGGTCATCCAGACCACCTACACAGACCGGGAAAGCTGTATGAGGCACGGCAGCAATTTTGGCAGCATTCGTTTCCCAGGAATCTTCGACATCTAAATAAGCAATCTCTCGGCGTGGGGTCATGACACTGGTGATGCGGCGGTCCGCGGCGCGGAATAGTCGCTCCACGATTTCCTGCTCGCCTTCATCAAACACACCTGCCTTGGTGCCTTGATCTATCAGTATCTTGACTTCGTCTTGTGTGACAGGCGGCTCATCTGAGGGCTTGATTCCCATGAGGCGCAAGAGGCCTGTCGTGGAGACTGAGAGTAGCCACACGAGCGGCGTAGCCGCTTTCAGAGAGAAGCCGCATAGGGCCAGCCACACGGGTAGAGATGTTCTCGGGGTTGTTCAGCGCCAGGGTCTTGGGCACAAGCTCGCCCAGCACCAGGGAGAGATAAGTGATGATAACGAGACCCAACGAGACCCCCAGGGTCTGTGACAGGGACTTGCTCAGCCCAAGACGCTCGAACCCATGGGAGAGAGGGACGCCCAGCGTGGATTCGCCGATAGCGCCGGAGACGACTCCGATAAGCGTAATGCCTATCTGCACGGTGGAGAGAAAGCGGTCTGGCTGAGCAATGAGATCGAGAACTGTCGTCGCCCGGTCGTCTCCTGCTTCTGCACGCTGTTGAAGGCGAGCCCGTTTTGCAGAGATAACGGCGGTTTCGCTCATAGAGAAAACGCCATTGAGGAGGATGAGGAAAAGCAGGCGTTAGAAGCTGCCCGGTACTGTGACTATCCATTCGGCTACGCTCAGTATACCCACTGGTTTCTTCACAGCGGCGAACGGGTGTACGTGGTACAATACGCCCCGACATGGCATCGATTCGGCGGATTCGTCAACGTATTCGTACCGCGAAGAACATCCAACAAATTACCAAGGCGATGAAGATGGTCGCCGCGGCTCGTCTCAACAAGGCCCAGGTTCGTGTAAAAGCGGCGCGGCCTTACTCCGATAAGATGCGTGAGGTAATGTCCTCGCTGTCCAAAGCCGGAGCCGGAACTATTTCGCATCCCTTATTGGAAGTCCGGGAACCGATTCGAGTGGGTATTCTGGCGGTTACCGCAGACCGTGGGCTCTGCGGCAGCTACGCCACCAATATCTTGAAGAAGACAGTCGAAGTTCTTCGGACTAGCGGACCCGCAGGTGGGCCTCTGGCTCCTGAGAACACACGACTGCTGTTAGTAGGTCGTAAAGGTCAGGCCTTCTTCCGCCGACGTCCGTATCCGATTGCAGGTGAGTTCGACCTGAACATGACGGATACGACCTTCGCGGAGGCTCAGGCTATCGCACGCAAGGTTCGTGAACTGTATAGCACGGGTGAGATAGACGTTCTCTATCTCGTTTACACACAGTTCCTGTCGGCGCTCACACAGCGCCCGCAAGTAGTTCGGCTTCTGCCTATCGTCCCGGAGGAGGGAGATGGTCAGGCAATGCAGTCAGCTGGTGAGGACTATCTGTTTGAGCCAGATGCGGAAGGGCTCTTAGAGCGAATCCTTCCCGAACTATTGATACAGCAATCTATCAGGCGCTCTTAGACGCAGTGGCCTCGGAGCATGGCTCCCGAATGACCGCTATGTCCAGCGCGACTGATAATGCGGGCAAGATGATTTCTGGTCTCACTCTGCAGGCCAACCGCGCACGACAGGCAGCTATTACCAAGGAGATCTCCGAAATCGTCGGCGGCGCAGACGCGCTTAAAGGCTAAGAAGGAGAGGGTATATGCCGCGAGTCGAAGGGCATGTTTTGATTCGGGCAGGTCGGGATTCGGTAATTGCGGTCGCACGCAACAACGAATCCTTCCCGGAGTTCATGGAGGATGTGCAGTCTCTGAACGTGCTCAGCAAGTCAGAAGACGGCAAGACTATCACCACCGAGTGGGTCGGAATCATTCCGCGGTTTAACAAGAAGATTCGGTGGGAGCAGGAAGACACCTGGGACCTGGATCGGGGAACCTGCCGGTTTCGTCAGATAATGGGTGATTTTGACGAGTTCTCCGGTGTCTGGGGCTTCACCGAAGAGGAGCCAGGGCTGACTCGCTTTGATTCCATGATCGACTACCGGCTGGAGATTCCGCTGGTGGGGGCACTCATAAAAAGTGTTATCCAGAAAACTATGGAGAACAATATTGAGTCCACCCTGCGCGCTATTAAAAAGCGCTGTGAATCAGGAAGCTAAAAACAACAAAAAGCCGCTATAAGCGGCTTTTTCTCTATCTCTAAAAGTCGGGGCGAAAGGATTTGAACCTTCGACCTCTGCGACCCGAACGCAGCGCTCTACCAAGCTGAGCCACGCCCCGACGACCGGACAGACAAGGGGAAGTTTACCATAACTGTGGCGGCGGTGCAAGAAATTCGTGGAGCTATAGACGCAGGCGGGACCAATGTTCGCCTGCGCGTATTTGAAGTCGAAACCGGAAAGATTCTGGTAGATCAGACCGTGCCAGCAGAACCACATGGTGGGCCTGCTCCGGCTCTACTGTTGCTGGAAACATCCGGAGTGGCGCCAACAGCACTGGTAGCAGGTATCACCAAGTTTACCCGCCCTGGGGTGGCGTCTGCCTGGCGGCGAGCGCTCAATGCCTACTCGCTCACTCTGGTACCGGATTACGAAATTGCCTTCTGGGCTGCCGTGCCAGACGGAGTGGGTATCTCGGTCCTGGCAGGCACCGGCTCGGTGGTCTTCGGCAGGAATACTGAGGGGAATACCCTGCGTGTAGGTGGGCGCGGCTGGGAATATGGCGACGAGGGGAGTGGTACGCATCTGACTACAGACCTGGTACGCCGAACCCTGCGGGCGCTAGATGGACTGGAGAGACTGAGCCCACTGCAGTTCGCTGTCTGCGAGCTGCTGGGCACTAATGACCCAGGCGAACTCGTGCAGGCTGCTCGAGATAAGGCAGACGCGGACGGACGAGGGTTCCTGGTTCCCTTGGTGTTGGAGCGCGCCCAAGCTGGAGAAGGCGAAGCCGAAGACCTGTTTGTAGGTGCGGCTGGCTGGTTGGCCACATATGCGGGCGCCACACTGAATCGCCTGGGTTTCACGCATGAAGATGCGGTAGAAGTGCGGGGAATCGGTGGGCTCTGGAGCGCTGGTGAGCTACTCACGGAGCCATTTCAACGGGTTTTGGCGCGCCGCTATCCCGCCGCTTCTTTTGCCCTTTCGGAGGCGGAACCTCTGGAAGGAGCCGTGCGGCTGGCTTGCCGAGGAACAACGGAAGCGCTAAACTCGTAATTGGTTGGGGGAGAATTTCACAAAAATGGACTCGGAAACGCCTATTATTCGCTATATCGCCGGAGCTGTCGGCGTTGTGCTGATCTGCTTCTGTGTTGGCTACTTCTTGCTGGGGCCACGCCCTGGCACGGCCGCACCAGCGGTTGCACAGGCCTCCCCGGCACCGGAGCCATCTGCCGTGGTTGTTCGCGGCCCGGCTCCGAAGCTCACTGTGCTGGAGACGACCGCCTCGGATTCGCAGCATATGGATGCCGAGCGGCACGATGCGACCCATGAGGCTACTCCCGCGCCGACACCTTCTCCTCAAGCTACTGCCATACCAGAGCGCAAGCCGAAACAGGATGGCGATGAGCCTATCAAAATCCCCGCCCCGAAGCCCGATGCTCTTCCAGGAGACGATGAGGAAGTCAAACCGGCAGATCCGCCCGTGGATGCCGCTAAGCCCGCTGAGAGCGGCGCAGATACGGTGTATCGTGTTCGGGTGAAAGACTCCTTCGGCTCCCACGACGACGCGGAGCAGCTTGCCAGTGAGTTAAAGGGGCGTGGCTTCTCTGCCACCGTAATGCCCGCAGGCAAAGGGAAGTTCGAGGTTCAGATTGGCGCCTACAAAGATAAGAAGCGCGCCGAAGACAAGCAGAAAGAGCTGGAGAAGAACAGCTACAAGACCCGAATCACCGATAAGGAAGTCGACCTCGATAAGACCGATAAGCCAGATGCGGCTCCAGCCGGAGATAACAAGAGCAGCGAAAAAGAGGCGGATCCCTCAAAAGAGAAAGCTGGCGGCGCTCGCTAGATTTCATCCCACCAAAAAAGCCCCCACTCAGTGGGGGCTTTTTCTTTTATCGCGCTTCTGAGTCGCGGGCCTCACGGAGATCCAGTGGAACATCACCGGTATGGTCCGCATCCTCTGCTTTCTGGCGAGCGGCTTCCAGTACCTCAGGTGGTGTCTTAAACCAGATACCAACTGCCAATACCGTCAGTGCACCAATCATAGCGAACCAGGTAAAGGATATTTGTGGTAGCCAGGTCGGATGCTCTATCTTGATTCCCAGTGGGTCGAGCACCTTGATATGCAGGTCGCCCAGGAATCCCGTGGTAAGCAGCCCCATGATAATCGCAATCATGTTGCCTTTATCTGAGCCCCGATCTTTCGTGAGCATACCCAGCAGAAATACCCCTAGCATCGGGCCGACGATGTAGCTGGCGATTCCCAGTACCACCGGGATAATCCGGATATCCGGGTTCTTTACCTTCATGTAGGCAAAGATGCCCGCGATGATAACCATGAGGACAGCGAATACCACCGTGAAGACCCGTGCCGCACCCATAGCCCGCTCTTCCGAGTAGCTCTTGCTTCGAATCAGGGCAGGTACATACCAGTCGTTGGTAGCACTGGTGGCCAGGGCATTCAGAGCAGCCGAAAGCGACCCCATGGCTGTTGCGAACACACCAGCCAGTACCAACCCACGAATACCGACGGGCATCACGTTCAGAATGTAGCTTCCGAAGATATCCGAGTTAGCTTCAGGCTTGTAGGTTGGGTCCTTCTGGTAGTACACATAAAGCAGAATCCCGATGAACGTAAACACAGCGGCAATAGGGATATCCATAAAGGCCGCCGTAAGCAGGCTCTTCTTCGCCTTCTGGTGAGTCTCGGCGGTCAGCATGCGCTGCACCATATCCTGGTCCGTGCCGAACATTGCCATGTTCATCATGGTCGCCCCGAAGATGGCCGAGAAGATTGTATAGTCGCCGGTGAAGATGAGCTTGATATAGTCGAAGAAGCCCATAGACCCGACATGCTTGTTGGCAACCTGCCACTCGCTGACCAGATGCGGCTCGAACCCGGTCACAAAGTATCCCTCGTGGGTCTTCATAGCCGGAACGGCATTCAGCACTTCGCCCAGACCACCGATATGGTTGAGTAGAGTGAAGATAGCAATCAGGGCGCTACCGAACATCAGGCAGGCCTGTACCACATCGGTCCAGATAACCGCCTTGATGCCGCCTTTGGTGGTGTAGAGACTTGTCAGCACAGTCAGAACAATAATCGCTACCAGGTAGGGACCGACTGTAGTAACTGGCTGGAACGCAATCGTCTTCCCACCCTGCTCCGCGAACAGCTTCCAGGCCAGTACCATGACTAACGAGGGGATGAAGAGGCGGGTCCCGGAAGCGAGGGTACGCATGACTAAGAACAGCGCAGAAACGAAGCTCTTAGTCTTCGGACCAAAGCGCACCGCTAAGTAGTCATAGACGGTGAAGACCTTGTAGAGGTAATAGGGCTTCAGGAAAATCGTACCCACTATCCAGCGCCCCAGTACTACGCCAACCGTTAGCTGTACATAGGCCAGGCTACGTTTCTCGAAGCCCTCACCAGGCGCCCCCAGGAACGTTGCGGCGCTGGTCTCGGCGGCGATGATACTGGCCATAACCGCCCACCAGGGTATCTGTCGCCCGCCGAGCGCGAAGTCGTGGAGGCTCTTCTCCCTTCGCCCCATGTACAGTCCGATGGCAGCGATAGCACCGAAGTAGAGCAGGATAATCGCGCCGTCGATGAGCAATCCCATGGGCAGGATTATACCGGCAGTTTAACTGCCTATTAATTACCCCAGCCGAATTGAGCGCATAGAAATCGAGTTCAGAGTCACACCCTCATTGAAGAAGGTAAGGGGCTCCTCTTTCTCTCGCAAGCCCAGAGTATAGAGCAGTGGCTGGTAGTGCTCTGGCGTGGGGATAGATAGGCGAGCCTCCTCGCCTAGATTAGCGTAGTTCACCAGAGCGCTGTCGTTTCCGCCGGCAATCAGCTCTGCAGACTGCGCATCGAAGGCGAGTGCCCAGTCTGCCGCCGAGTCGTTCCACTTGGCCAGACGCAGGTTGTGGACGATATTGCCACTGGCGACGATAAGCACACCGCGCTTTCGAAGGGGTTTCAGAGCCTTCCCCAGCTCATAGTGAAACTCCGCTGGCTGGCTGCGATCCAGAGATAGCTGCACCACAGGGACCTTTGCTTCCGGAAACATCCGGCAGAGCACGCTCCACGCGCCATGGTCTAAGCCCCAATCGTTCGTAAGCCCAGCCTCTATGTCTGGTTGGACTGTTTCGGACGCCAAGGCAGCCAGAGCAGGGGAGCCAGGAGCAGGGTACTCGACCTCGAACAGCTCGCGCGGAAAGCCGCCGAAGTCATGGATTGTCTTCGGCTGCTCCATGGCGGTCAGATAGGTGCCACGTGTTTCCCAGTGCGCAGAGATGCAGAGAATCGCGCTTGGGTTCGGTACTTCCGTGCCCACCTGCTCCCACCCACGTGAGAAGGGATTGTCTTCAATGGCGTTCATCGGATTGCCATGCCCTACGAATAGGGCGGGCATAGTGGCATCTTGTTCTGGGAACGCATCGTGTAAAGTTTGCAGGTCAGCGCGAAGGCTCATGTTCGTATCCTATCGTCCAATAGTCCTATTTCTAGTTGTAATACAGGTTATTACAAACTTAGTTCCCGCATCAGAATCCTAGCCAGTGACTCAGTGCAGGCAGAAGAAGCGCCAGCGTGATTCCGCTCAGGCACATACCCAGCGCCGAGGCGGCACCTGCTTCCTCACTCTCCTCTAAAATCCGAGCGGTTCCGATGCCATGGCTCACCAGGCCCACGGAAAGCCCGCGTGCCAGTGGCTGCGTTATCTTCATGCGGGTTAGTAGCCATGGGCCAAGAGTCGCGCCAGACATGCCCGTAAGAATGGCGATGGCCCCGGAGAGAGCCGGGGCTCGTTGGGCTCGTTCGGCAATTCCCATAGCGATAGGAGCAGTTGCAGAGCGAGAGCAGAGTGCTAGGGTCAGGTCGGCAGCGGCGTGGAGAAAGTGGGCCACGGCCCAGCCGGTGGCCACACCAAGCGTGATGCAAAATAGGCTACCCAGCAGTATTGGGGCAAAGCGCTTCTTTAAAAGTTCTGTATGTTCATGTAGAGGCAGCGCCAGTGCTACGACAGCTGGGGCCAGCAAAGTAGAGATAGCCTTTGTCTGCAGGGCATACTCGGTGTAGGGAAGCTTGCTCAGTTTCAAATAGGCAATCACGCAAAGAACCCCGACGACTACCGGGTTGATGAGTGGGCTGTGAGTCTTCTTTGCCAGAAACGCTCCTAAGAGAAAACCACAGAGCGTAATAGCAAGTGAGAGGGCAGGCATCATGGCTTCAGGCTCCGCTGAGTGAGCCAGCCGCCCAGTCCGATAACCAGGGCTGCGAGCACGGCAACCGTGGGAACGACGACTACCCAGGGCAACCCGGTGAAGGCGACCACTCCAGCTCCGGTTGGCACAAAGAGTAGCCCCAGTACACTCAGCAAGCCTCGTGCACCCGGTATAACCCATTCAGTCTTGACTATGCCAAGGCGAAGGCACAGATAGAGCAAGAGCAAGCTGATGACCGAGCCGGGGATAGGAAGGTGAAGCCAGATAGCCAACCCTTCGCCAAGAGCCCAGTAGGCCGCTATCCACGCTGCCGAACGTACAAACTCCATGTTCTTGGCAGTATACGCTCCTCTATCCGGGTAAGATTTGAATATGACAAATTGGGATTCTCTTTATCAGGCGGGAGACGCTCCCTGGGACAAAGGAACGCCCGCCCCGCCATTGATCGACTGGCTGACACGAAACGATATCAAAGGTCGCTGGCTGGTACCCGGCTGTGGCCGTGGGCATGATGCCCGCACTCTCGCCGAAGAGGGAGCTAGTGTGGTGGCGCTGGACCTTTCGCCGACGGCTATCGAAGAGGCGAGAAATCTTCAAGGTAGTGGGGGATTACAGGAGAGTCAGGGCATTGAGTGGGTAGTCGGTGACCTCTTTGCGCTGCCCGCTGAGTTCGACGAGGCTTTTGATGGCGTGTTCGAGCATACGTGCTTCTGCGCCATTCCCAGAGACCGCCGCGATGACTATGTGCAGGCTGTCTACAAGGCACTGAAGCCAGGTGGGGAGCTGCTTGCGATTTTCTACTTGAGCCCACGTGACGACCCAGACCCGAATCTCGGGCCACCGTTCAACGCTACGATTGACGAGCTAGATGCGCGGTTCGACCCCTACTTCATTCTGGATTTCGAGGAGACTCCTGCCGTTGCCTATCCGGGCCGAGAGCGTCGGGAGCGGCTGCGACTCTACCGGAAGCGCACGGTACACTGACCCGATGAGCGAGCTGCACACCACTGAGCTGCCTACGACCGAGCTGGTCAACCCCAATACCGAGGGGCTGGACCGACTCTCCACTCTGGAGATGCTGGAGCGTATCAACGACGAAGACGCGACGGTACATCTGGCAGTTCAGAGTCAGTTATCTCAGATTGCTCTCGCTGTAGATGCTATTGCCGAGCGATTCCGGCGTGGTGGGCGGCTTATCTACATTGGCGCAGGTACAAGTGGCCGCCTGGGCATTCTGGATGCCTCAGAATGCCTACCGACCTTTGGGGTAAACCCCGAGATGGTCTTCGGCATTATCGCGGGAGGTGAGCGGGCGATTACCCGCGCTATCGAAGGTGCCGAAGACGACGCAGAGGCTGGTGCCGCTGCCATAGAGGATGCCAATGTCGGGCCGGACGATGCAATAGTCGGCATGAGTGCCTCCGGTGGCGCCCCCTATGTCCGCGCTGCCGTAACCCGTGCTCGTGAGCGAGGCGCCATCACTATCTCGATTGCTACAGCCAGAGACGCCAAGCTCTCCAAAGATGTAGACATTCCCATTGAAGCCGTTGTAGGAGCGGAAGTACTGACTGGTTCCACCCGCATGAAATCCGGTACCGCACAGAAGCTTATCTGCAACATGCTCTCCACCGGAGCCATGATCAAAATCGGGAAGACCTACGGCAATCGCATGGTCGATGTTCAAGCAACCAACAAGAAACTCGTTGACCGCTCTACCCGATTGATTCAAGACCTTGGGAAGATAGATCGTGCCACGGCGGAAAGACTACTATCAGAAGCCGGAGGCTCGGCTAAAGTAGGAATAGTCATGGTCCGGCGGTCCGTGAGTGCTGAGCAAGCCCGTGAGCTTCTTGAAGCTGCCGATGGGTATCTTGGGCGAGTCATAGACCCGTAACCCGAGTTTGTTTGAGGCGTTAGAAACTCATGCAGCGTCGTATAGCCCATAAACTCATAGTGCTTGCTCTTTGCAGTTTTGTAATGGGTCTTCTTACGACTGTTTGTATCCAGGCTCGGGAAATGGCAAGGCAGGCAGCAGGCTTAAGTAATCTCAAACGCCTGGGTGCGGCGACCCAGTGCTATGCCGAAATTCATGATGGTCAGCTTCCGCCTCTGGACAATATGGAAACCGCCCGCACAGCACTGGCCCCTTTTTTAAGCGGGAATGGCAGCGGTGCCTGGAAGATTCCTGGTGTTCCGGAAGGATACTTTCAACCAAATGCTACCCTGGGTAAGAAGCGCTTGGCTAGTATGAAAAAACCTGAGGATATGGTTCTCTTCTACGAGTCCTGTAGCAAGGACGGGATATCTACTTATGGGCCACGCGTGGCATTTGCGGATGGTCATGTGAAATGCATACACGCGAGCCTCTGGCCTGAAGTTGCTATCCAGAGCGGGATTATGCCCTATATAAGTCAAGGTCCGAATCAGACCTGGGAGCTCCATCTGGGTGAGGCTATATTATTGCTAAGCTTAGAGTTATTCGCTGTAGCCGGTGTTCTTGGTGCAGCCTCATTGCTCACAAGAAAGCATTAGGGAATCGAAAGTCTTATGGGAACCAGTACAAGGAATAGGGTGTGATTGGGCTGGAGAATGCCTGGTGTCCCTTTCCAGCTCAATCACACCTATTCGTATTACAGCTCGGCTATCTTCCGGCTTTTTGGTCCCAGGGAGATGCTGATGGCCGAGGCATAGTTCACCGGGAAGTATTGGGTGAAGGCCAGCAACGGTAGCTGCACCGTGGAGTTGACACCTGCCGTGACCCAGGAGCCACGCATAGCGGCGTTGGCGGTCAGATCCAGGTTGCCGTTCTGGACATAGACAACGCCCCAGTCGGTTGTGGAGGACCCATTGGTTAGCTTTGCCGTGACGTCCGTAGGAAGCGATCCATCGCCTATGACAACCAGTGTGGGGGTAGGAGTGATTCCCTGCGTTATCTGATACTTGGCGCTGCCGCTCATGCGCACCTTGCCACGAACCACCAGAATGGCTTTGTTAGTAAGTACAGCGGAGTTCGAGAGGGTCAGATCACCGTCTATGTACACGATATCGGTGCCATCGGAGTCCAGGGTCAGCTGCTTGGTGCCATCCAGAGTGACATTGCCATCTATGTATTTTGCGCCCGTGATCGTGGTCGGCAAGGTGCCTGCGCTGGAAAGCGTTCCTCCAAGTTTGGCCTGGCTTAGCCAGTTTGAGCGCTCGGTGGCCATTGCGCTGGCATCCGGAAAGGGGACCTTGGCAACTCCTGTTACAGAGGGGAAGAATCCCAAGCCGGAGATCAGACCATTAGAGAGCAGGGTACCGTCTACAATGCTGAGACCGAGCTTGCTGA
The DNA here is from genome assembly GCA_049840835.1 of Armatimonas sp. Taxonomy (GTDB): domain Bacteria; phylum Armatimonadota; class Armatimonadia; order Armatimonadales; family Armatimonadaceae; genus JANLTX01. The sequence goes on from JASGJG010000038.1 coordinate 19,416, forward strand.
TTGAGGTGTTCGAGACGATATCCGCCTTATGGAGATTGGCTGGAATGGTCTGAATATTGGCTAGACCAGTGACCGTGAGGGCGCCATTGGAGAGCATCGCTTCCACGCCTAAGATGCGGACCGGCTTTTCCACCATGGCCATCATGGTGCGTGAAATTGCCTCTGGTCCTGACCCAACGCAGGTAACCCGCCACTTGCTTGAGGAGATCTGGGTCAGGCTGGTGGTGTAGGTGCCGTACGCCTTGGTTTTCGCGTCATCTTCGTATAGAGTCGCCGTCTCGCCGGTGAAGCTGGAGTTGAGATTCAGCTTATAGATAGCGGCTTCTATACCTGCCTCTGCCACGGCCTCACCAGAGATACGTCCCTGGAGGTGCTGTTCGGATTCTATCGTGTTTCCCTATTAACCTT